>NZ_JBIAFV010000010.1:151005-286203 GCF_042869435.1 Nocardia sp. NPDC006982
CGGCCTCGCTTTGCGGCGTGCGTGTGGCCGTTGCCGCGGCTGCGGGTGTGGTGTCGTCGTGCGTGGCTCGGGTCACGGCTTGCTCCGTAGTCGGAGGCGGCGTGGGGTTACCGAGAATTCGGCCTCGCTTTGCGGCGTGCGTGTGGCCGTTGCCGCGGCTGCGGGTGTGGTGTCGTCGTGCGTGGCTCGGGTCACGGCTTGCTCCGTAGTCGGAGGCCGCGTGGGGTCGCGGAGAATCCGGCCTCGGTGAGGAAACCGGCGAAGGTGTTGCCGTGCACGGTTTCTCCGTCGACCCGGTCGATCACGAGTGAGTCGACGCGGCGGTCGCGCACCAGATCGGCCAGGGCGGTGGCTGCGGCCTGGCGGATGTTCGGGTCCTCGGTGAAGGTGAGCAGGGTTTTGCCGCCGCGCTCCAGATACAGCGCGAGTTCGCCGTCGACGAGCACGACGATGGCGCCGGCCTTGCGCCCGGGACGGTGGCCCGGGCCCTCGGACGGTCCCTTCGGCCATGGCAGTGCCGCGCCGAAGGGGTTTGCGGGATCGCTTGCCGCCAAGGCGAATGCGGTGCTCCGGCGTTGTCCGCCGGTGCCGGGGCGGGTGCGCTCGGTGTCGAAGGAGCGCAGTCGGTCCACCACATCAGTGGTGGAGAACTGTGCGCCGCCCAGCGAATCGATGAAATAGCCGCGGCGGCAGCGGCCGCGATCCTCGAATTCGGTGAGCACGCGGTACATGAGCGCGAATCCACCCGGTACGCCCTCGTTCTGCACCGAACCGCGGGTCAGCACGCCGTACCGTTCCAGCAGGGTGTCGGCCGTTGCGTGGGCGCGCAGGGTGTTGTCCACTACCCGCTCCGGCAGCAGCGACCAGCGGCCCGCGACGGCGGGCGGTCCGGATCTGGTGGGCATATTCGGTCGTGGGAGGTAGGCCCGTCCGCGCGGTGCGCGCCGTGGTGTGCGATGGGCGGTGGTGGTCCGTGCGGTACCCGAGAGCAGGGCGCGAACGGGGGCGAAGGTGTCACCGGAGACCACGCCTGCCCAGACGAGCTCCCACAATGCATCCGCCACTTTGGTGTCGTCGAGGACTCCGGTGGCGTCGGAGAGTTGCCGGAAGAAGTACGCTCCGCCGCCGTGCAGGACCGGGGGAAGTCGCAATGGCGAACTGTCTCGGCCCGCTGAGCCATTGGTGGTCACCGAGGTGCCCGGCGTCGCCGAATTGCCCCGCGCCACTGAAACACCCTGTGCTGCACCATCATCCAGCGATACGACCTGGCCTGATCCCGTGCCGGGCTCGGTATCGGCATCGATGGGCGTCCACGGGGCGATCGATGCGCCCAAAGCGTTGAGCAGGCGCAGATGCACCTCGGACAGTTCGATCTCGTCGGCGGGTGTCAGGGTGAACGGGGCCTGATCGGCCAGGTGCAGGGCAATCCAGCCGTCCTTTGCGGTTATGGCGCCGTGCCCGGACCAGATGACCTCACCGGTGGCCATCAACTCGTCCAACATGGCGGGTGAGTAGTCGCGCACCCGCGCGGGCAAAACCAGCGATTCCCATGCGGACGCGGGAATCGGCACTCCCGCAAGCTGTTCCACCACCGCCGCGACCCCGTCGACCCCGCGCAGTTCACCGGTGCCGATGTGCTGCCAGGACGGCAGGAACCGGCCGAAGGCGGCGGTGGCGACCGGTTCGACCTCATGCCGGGCGGCCGCGAGCGACCGGCGGCGCAATCGGCGCAGTACCTGGCTGTCGCACCACTCCGAGCCGCTGGCCGCAGGTGTGAATTCGCCCTCCACCACGCGCTTTTCCGCAACCAGCCGATGCAGTGCCGTCGCGGCGACCGCGGTGCCGAGTCCGAAACGAGCGGCCACGGCCTCGGTGGTGAACGGTCCGTGGGTGCGGGCATAGCGCCCGACCAGGTCTCCGAGCGGATCGGCGACCGGTTCGATGAATGCGGCGGGGGTGCCGATCGGGAGCGGTACGCCGAGCGCGTCGCGCAGGCGCGCGGCATCTTCCACCGCGACCCACCAGGCTCGTCCGGCGAACGTGACCTCGAGTGCGCGCTTGGATTTCACCAGGCCGGCGAACCATTCCGCCGGATCACCGGTGGGCTCTGCATCGTCGATTCGAACGCCGACGCACCGCTGCGCGGCTTCCTCGGCAGTAAGCGGTCCGAGCAACCGCAACAGATCGGCCAGCCCCTCCGCATCCCGCGCCAACCGTTCGGGTGTGAGCCGTTGCAATTCCCGCTCGGTCTGCTCGATAACGGTGGCGTCCAACAGCTCCCGCAGCTCCACCCGCCCGAGCAGTTCGGCGAGCAGACTGGAATCGAGCGACAATGCGGCGGCCCGACGTTCGGCAAGCGGACTGTCCCCGTCGTACATGAACTGTCCGATGTAATCGAACAGCAGGGAGTTGGCGAATGGTGACGGCGTAGCGGTCTCGACCTCGACGAGTCGCACCTGGCGACGCGCCACCCGTCCGAGCAGATCCCGCAGCGACGGCAGATCGTAAACGTCACGCAGACATTCGCGCACCGTCTCCAGCAGGATCGGAAAGTCCGGAAACTTCCGCGCCACATCGAGCAATTGCGCCGACCGCTGCCGCTGCTGCCACAGTGGCGCACGCTTACCCGGATCACGTCGGGGCAGCAGCAGTGCCCGCGCCGCGCACTCGCGGAATCGCGATGCGAACAGCGCTGATCCGCCGACCTGCTCGGTGACGATGTCGTCGATCTCATCGGGCTCGAACACGAAAAGCTCGGCACCGGGCGGATCGTCGGTGGTATCGGGCAGTCGCACGACAATTCCGTCGTCGGAGGCGTTCGGCGCGACGTCCACGCCGAACCGCTCCCGCAGCCGCGCGCCGATCGCCAATGCCCACGGTGCGTGCACCGGCAGGCCGTACGGCGAATGCAGCACCAACCGCCAATCGCCGAGTTCGTCGCGGAAGCGCTCGACGATCAGAGTCTTGTCGGTGGGCAATTGTCCGGTGGCAGTGCGTTGTTCATCGAGTAGCGTCACCAGATTCGTGGTGGCATTGTCGTCGAGGCCCGCACCACGCAGGAGTGCGTCGACTGCTGGGTCCGTTGAGGAGCTTTTCTTTCCATCGCTGTCGGGATCCGCACCCTTCGGTGCGTGCACACCGGCCTTGCGAATGAATTCGCCCAGCGCCGCTCCCAGTTCGGCGGGACGACCGAGTCCGTCACCATGCCAGAAGGGCAACCGCCCCGGCTGCCCGAATGCGGGTGTGACCAGCACTCGGTCGAAGGTGATCTCCTCGATGCGCCAGCTGGTCGCGCCGAGGGCGAATACATCGCCGACGCGCGATTCGTACACCATCTCCTCATCGAGTTCGCCCACCCGCGAGGCCTTTTCACTGACCATGTAGACGGCGAAAAGGCCACGATCCGGGATCGCGCCACCCGAGGTCACGGCCAGCCGCTGTGCACCTGGCCGACCGGTGAGCGTGCCCGCGTCGCGGTCCCACACGAGCCGGGGCCGCAATTCGGCGAACTCGTCGGACGGATAGCGACCGGCGAGCAGATCGAGCACCGATTCATACGCTGACCTGGGCAGCGAGGCGTAATTGCCGGTGCCGCGCACGGTTTCGAACCAGGCGTCGACATCGATGGGCTCGAGCGCGCAGGCCGCGACGGTCTGCTGGGCCAGGATGTCCAAGGGATGCGCGGGAACTTGCAGTGCCTCGATCTGCCCCGCCGTCATCCGCTGCGAGGCGACCGCGCAGTGGATGACATCGGTGCGGTGCTTCGGGAACAGCACCCCGCGCGAGATCTCACCGACCTGGTGCCCGGCCCGCCCGACCCGCTGCAGCCCACTCGCCACCGACGGCGGCGCCTCCACCTGCACCACCAAATCGACTGCGCCCATATCGATTCCGAGTTCGAGACTGCTGGTGGCGACAACGCAGCGCAGCCGTCCGCTCTTGAGATCGTCCTCGATCAGCGCCCGCTGCTCCTTGCTCACCGAACCGTGGTGTGCCCGGGCCAGCAGCGGATCCGCGCCGTGGATCACTTCGGTGGACGCACCGAGTTGGGCGGGCGGTTTGTGTTCGGTCTCGACGGCCTCGCCCAGCCGCGCGGCATAGGCCTCATTGAGCCGTGCGGTCAGCCGCTCGGCCAACCTGCGCGAATTCGCGAAGACGATCGAAGACCGGTGGTCCAGCACCAGATCCACGATCGCCTCGTCCACATGCGGCCAGATCGACCCGGGCTGATCGGAATCGCCCGGTTCGGTCATGTCCGCGATCGGCACACGCACGGACAGATCGAAGGTCTTGGGAGCGGGCGGCGAAACGATGGTGATCGGCGCATTTCCAACCAGGAACCGCCCGACCTCCTCGGGCGGTCGCACCGTCGCCGAGAGCCCGATCCGCTGCGCGGGCCGCTCGGGCCCACCCGTCGCCCGACCGCCACCCCTCATCGAGTCGCTACGCGACGCTGTTATCAGTTGATCCAACCGGGCCAGCGACAGCGCCAGATGCGCGCCGCGCTTACCGCCCGCGATGGCGTGCACCTCGTCCACGATCACCGTGCCGACATCGCTCAGCGTCTCCCTGGCCGCGGAGGTGAGCATCAGGAACAGTGATTCGGGCGTGGTGATCAGAATGTCGGGCGGTGTCCGCTGCATCGATCGCCGGTCCGCCGGACTGGTATCGCCGGACCGAACGCCGACGGTGATCGTCGGCGGGTCCAGGCCGAGCCGCTTCGCGGTCTGGGTGACCCCGACCAGCGGTGCGCGCAGATTCCGCTCGACGTCCACCGCCAATGCCTTCAGCGGTGACACATAGAGCACCGAGGTGCCGACCTTGCCCTCTGGCTTCGGGCGGGTCGCGAGTTGATCGATGGCCCACAGAAAGGCCGACAGCGTCTTACCCGAACCGGTCGGCGCGACGACCAAGGTGTGCTCACCTGCGGCGATGGCCTGCCACGCGCCCAGCTGCGCGGCCGTGGGCGCGGGAAATGCGCCGTCGAACCACTCCTGGGTCGCGGTGGAGAACTGGGCCATGGCATCAGTGTGCACCCGGGCACCGACAACCGGCAGCGGCGGCCGGAATACCTCGAGTCGGGCAAATGGCTCGCGGCCCGAGCGAAGGGGTGGCAATCGAAGTACGGCCGCCAGCGCCGCACCGTACGCTTCCAACCGTGCAAAAGGTGCTCAGACTCGACCTGGTCAGCCATGGCATGACCGAGGCGATGCGAAAGGCACGTTTTCCAGTAGACGAATCGCTGACCGAGGCCGGTCGCCGAGCAATCGCGGCGTATGGCCGCCTGACCGCGGCGCGCGTGCTCACCGGACCCGAACGCCGGACCGTGGAAACGGCTGCGCTGATGGGACTTCCGGGCGAGGAGGACGCCCGGCTGCGCGATCTGGATGCCGGCGCGTGGCGCGGCGGCGAACTGATGTCGGTGCCGCAGGATGAGCTATATGCCTGGCTGACCGACCCACAGTTCCGTGGTCACGGTGGCGAATCCGTGATCGATGTGGTCGAGCGGACCAGGTACTGGATGGCCGAAATCGCCTCCGAGGGCATGTCCACCATCGCGGTCACCCATCCGGCGGTGATCCGCGCGGCGCTGCTGGTGACCCTGGACGCGCCGCCGAAATCGTTCTGGCGGATCGACATTCCGCCGGGCAGCGTCACCAGGCTGCATTACCGCGGCGAATGGACGTTGCACTTCACGGCGTGAGATCCGGGCTCATCGCGCGCAGCGGTCCATCGCCCATCGTCACGAGCAGTCGCACGGCATCGGTGATCAGCCGCACCGGAAGCGACGGATCGACGGCCCGCTGCATGCCGAGCCCGATGCCCATGCTCAGGATTGCCGTCGCGGCATCCTCTGCGGGCATCGGCAGTGGGATTCCGATCGTGTCCGAAAGCGCCTGCACCTGCGCCGCGACGGCGCCGCGCATCATGGCAAGACTGGAGACCAGCGCGGCCTGCAGTTCCGGATCGTCGCGGGCGACCGTGGCGAATTCGAATTCGAGCATGGTCCAGCCGACATCGCCGATGGTGTGTTCGGCCCATTCGTGGAAGCGCGCCAGCTGATCGTCGAGCGTCTCGCCCGCCGCGATCAGATCGGCCACCTCGCCGAACTTCGTCGTGTGGATCAGCCCGAGCACCTCCAGACAGAGTTCCTTCTTGGTGCGGAAGTTCGAGTAGACCGCGCCCTTCGAATAGCCCGCCTCCTCGGCGACCCGCTCCAGGCTGGTTTTCGCATAGCCCTCGGTCAAGAAGAGATCGCGTGCGGTCGCGATCAGGTCGGCCCTGGTACGGGCCTGACTTTCGGACCGGGTCAGACGTGCCATACCGCCGATTCTACGTACCGTTGGATTTCGGATACCGTAGGTATTTGAATTCTGCTAGTGTTTGAAACCATGGGTAACAAAAACCGGTCGCAACGGCGCGGCCTGGCCATCGGCTGTGGCGGCACGCTCGGGTTCGCCTGGATCGTCGCCGCGCTGGCCGCCACCCGCGAGGTGCTCGACTGGGATCCGCGCGACGCTGACGTGCTGCTCGGTACCTCGGCGGGCGCCGAGACCGTCACCCTGCTCGGCAGCGGTATCGGTGTCGAGGAACTCGTCGCCATGCAGCGCGGCACCTCGACGAATCCGATTCTGTCGGCGCATATGCGTTCCGAGCCCGGACGGTTCCCGCCGCTGCCCCGGCCGCGGCTGGGTGAGTTGGCATTGAGCCTGCGTGCGCCCGCGACCGGACAGCGGTTGCTCACCGCGGGCAGCGGCCTACTGCCGATCGGCGGTGGTGATGCGAGCTGGCTGCAACATCTGGCCGATCGGTTGAATCCCGGCCGCTCCTGGGTGTCTCATCCCGCGACCTGGCTGGTCGCCATGGACTATGCGACGGGAGAACGGGTTCCATTCGGCGCGCCCGACGCACCGTCGGCGAAGTTGGGTGAGGCGCTGCGTGCATCGTGGGCGGTACCCGGCTGGTTCCCGCCCATTTCCGTTGCCGGACGCCGCTTCATCGATGGCGGTGCGGGCTCGACCGCATCGGTGGATCTGCTTGCCGCACAACAACTCGACGAGGTACTGGTGCTCGCGCCGATGGCCTCCGTCGAAGACGTCCCCGCGACCGGTCCCGGTCATTTTCTGGAGCGGCAGCTGCGCACTCGCATGAGCGCCCAGCTCGCCGCCGAGGTCGCGGTGTTGCGTGCGGCAGGTACGCGCGTCCTCGTGATCGGTGCCACCGCAGCCGATCTCGCGGTGATGGGCCCGAATTTCATGGACGGTCGCCGCCGGGTCGAGACCTTCGAACACAGTCTGCGCAGCACCCGCCGAGCGTTGGAACAAGGAGTCTTCGCATGAATATTCTCGGTCACGGTTATCCGGATATCGACCTGAAGGGTGCGCGGGTGCTGATCACCGGCGCGGGCCGCGGCATCGGACAGTCGACCGCGGAACTGTTCGCGGCCAAGGGCGCTGAAATCGCTATCGCCGATGTCGATACTGCCGCAGCCGAATCCGCCGCTGCGGCTATCGGTGCGCGCGTCTTTGAGCTCGACGTTCGTGCCCGCGACCAGTGGGACAAGGTCGTCGCCGACTTCGGCGCGGTGGATGTTCTCGTCAACAACGCGGGTGTCATGCCCGCTGGCGCGTTCCTCGACGAGCCCGACGCGGTCGGCCGCGCCACCATCGATATCAACGTCTGGGGCCTCATCCACGGCATGCGCGCCGTGGTGCCCGGCATGATCGAGCGCCGCCGCGGCCACGTCGTCAACGTCGCCTCGCTCGCGGGCAAGATCCCGGTCGCGGGCCTCGCCGTCTACAACGCGAGCAAATTCGCCGCCGTGGGCCTTTCCGCCGCAACACGTTTGGAGTTCGCACCGCAGGGTGTCAGCGTCAGCTGTGTCATGCCCTCGGCTGTCCGTACCCGCCTCTCCTCCGGACTGACACTCGGCAAGGGCATGCCCACCGTGGACCCCGAAGACGTCGCCGCCGCCATCCTGCAAACCTGCGAAACCCGCAAGGCCGAAGTAGCCGTCCCGAACTACCTGGGCCCCATCGACATAGCCCTGGCCGCCGCCCCCGAACGCGCGGTCCGCCTCGTTCGCCGACTCCTCGACGGCAACCGCGCCCTGCACCCCGCCGACTCCGAAACCCGCGCGCAGTACGAACAACAAGTCCGTTCGATCACCGAATAGCCGAAACTTATCCACAGCCTCGTGGTCGACTTCCTCGACAAGATGCCTTACGCGCACTCGGCTGGATCGTCATCCGCTGAGCCTGGCAAGACCTGGACCACCCCGCCCGATGGCTGCGCCGCCTGCGCTCCGCAGCCGAAATCGCCCGCCCACGCCTCGGCGCTCGCTGTATATGAACCGACCGGGCAACCCGTCTCCTACCGGGCACTCCATATGCGGGTGCCGGGTGCGGAAACGGGGTGCCCGGTGGGCGCGGCTAGAGCTGTGGGGGCTCGATGCCGAGGTCGTGCAGGCTGTTTCGGTAGAGCTCGACGTTGGCCAGTTTGATGTCCTCGTAGCCGCGGACCAGGTCGGGGAGTGCGGCGGCTCGGGTGGCGCGGTCGTAGTCGGCTGGGGCGAGGTTGGTGGCCAGGGTGGTCACCATTTCCGTGTAGTGGGCGAGCAAGGCGCGTTCGACGCGGCGGACGTGGGCGTAGCCGAAGGGGTCGAACTTGGTGCCGCGCAGGCGCTTTCCCTTGGCGAGAACACGCAGCGCGAAGTGGCTGCGTGGGCCGAGGCCGATCTTCTTCGTGCGGCCCATGGCGCGCAGGATCGGCGGGTGCAGGCGGTAGGTGAGGTTGGCGCCGTCGGGGAGTTGCTCGCTGACCTGGTCGAGGAAGGCCGGGTCGGTCAAGCGGCGGGCAACTTCGTATTCGTCCTTGTAAGCGGTGAACTTGTATAGGCCGCGGGCCACCTGCTCGCTGAACTCGGTGCGATCGGTGACGCGTTGCTCTGCCTCCCAAATGCGTTGCACGGTGCGGATATAGTCGCGCGCGACGCGTACGCCCTGGAAGCCGATCAGCTCGACGGCACGCAGTTCGAGTAGCCGCCTGGTCTCACCTGTCGCGGTCACGCCGTCGAAAAGGTCTGCCGGAATGGCGATCTCGGCGCGGTTGTGCGTCTTTCGCGCAGTGACAGCGGCGAACTCGTCCGGCCGCGCGATCGCCACCCGACCCCATCGGAACGCCGCGATATTGGCATGCACCGCAACGCCGTTGATCTCGATGGCCTCCTCGATCGCCGGCGCGGGTATGCGCAGGCCACCGATCTGGTAGGCGGCGCCGACGAGCAGGAAGTTGGCGGCCGCGGTATTGCCGAACAGCACCTCGGCCGCGGCCAGCGCGTCGAACGATCGCACCGAATACGACACCTGCTCGAGCCGGGAAAGCAGTTCGCGCTCTGCGGGATACGCGACGGACTTGTCGTAGACCATTTCGCCGGTCGCGGTCTTACTGGTCGACGCGACGGACATGGTGGTCTGCTTCGACCCGTAGGCCAGATTCTTGTTATCGGTGGCGGCGAGCAGGTCGAACGCGACGATGCAGTCGGCCGAACCCGGCGTCAGGCGGTTCGCCGGTTCCAATTCGCCACTCGCGAACCGCAGGTGCGATACGACCGGTCCGGCCTTCTGACTCAGGCCGATCTGGTCCAGACTCGCCACCTCGTACCCGGCGCGCAACGCCGCGGTCGCAAGCACCTGGTTGACCGTCACGATTCCGGTGCCGCCGATACCGGCTAGGAATACGTTCTGGGTCGTCGCCGGTGCGTCGTTCGACAGGTCGGGCAGTATCGGCGGCTCGGGGCGTCGAGTTGCCTTGCGCTTCTCGGCTTTCGCAGGAAGCTCGACCGTTACGAAAGAGGGGCAATCGCCGTCCATGCAGCTGTAGTCGGTATTGCACGAGGTCTGATCAATGCGGGTCTTGCGGCCGAATTCGGTATCGACCGGCTGCACCGAAAGGCAGTTGCTCTTGATGCCGCAGTCGCCGCAGCCCTCGCAGACCGCCTCGTTGATGACCACCCGGGTGCGCCGGACCGGCAGCGTGCCCCGCTTGCGCTGACGGCGCGCGTCGGCGGCGCAGTGCTGGTCGTAGATGAGCACGGTCACGCCGGGAATGTCGCGTAGGGTGCGCTGGGCTTCGTCGAGCCGATCCCGGTGCCAGAGCAGGGTTCCGGCGGCGAGGTCGCGCTTGCGGTACTTCTTCGGTTCGTCGGCGCAGATGATGATCTGCCGCACGCCCTCGGTGGTGAGTTTATGGGTCAGCTTGGGCACCGCGAGCGCGCCCTCGGCGTCCTGCGCGCCGGTCATCGCGACGACATCGTTGTAGAGCAGCTTGTAGGTGATATTCACGCCCGCGGCGATACACGCCTGCACCGCGAGTTGTCCGGAGTGGAAATACGTTCCGTCACCGATGTTCTGGAACAGATGCGGCACCGAGGTGAACGGGGCCTGCCCGATCCACTGCGCACCCTCGCCGCCCATCTGGGTCAGTCCGGTCACCTTGCTGTCTTCGCGGCCGGACATGGTCACCATGGTGTGGCAGCCGATGCCGCCACCGGCGATCGACCCTTCCGGCACGGCGGTGGACCGGTTGTGCGGACAGCCGCTACAGAAGTAGGCGGCCCGCTTCACGGGCAGAACCGCAAGCGACAGTGGCTGCGGTAAGGGTCGTTTCATCTCCAGCCGACCCTGCAGCGCGCGGCGCAACGGTGCCACGATCCGACCCGAAGTGAGCTCGCCGTCCTGCGCGAACAGCGGCCGGTTCTCGGCATCGCGCTTGCCGATTATCTGCGGCGCATCGGCAGTGCCGTACAGGATTTCGCGGATCTGTGTTTCGATGAAAGCGGTCTTGTCCTCGACGACAACGATCCGCTCGAGCCCATCGGCGAACTGCCGGACCCGTTCGGGTGCGATGGGATACGGCATGCCGATGCGCAGCAGTCGGACCCCGGCGCGATGCAGTGCGTCATCGTCGACGCCGAGATCGATCAGCGCCTGGCGCACGGCGTCGAATGTGGTTCCGGTGGCGGCGATGCCGAGGTGGGCGCGCGCCGGATTCACCTCGATGACATCGAGTTGATTGAGTGCGCTGTAGGCCTGCACCATTTTCCAGCGCGGCCCGTACAGATCGGCCTCGGCGAGCACGCTGTCCGTCGGCGCGGCCATCGGCCGCTGGAGATAGGTGAACGGCCTTCCCTCCCATTCGATCTCGGGGACGGTGATGTCGATATCGCCGACCGAGCCGTCGACTGTCCATGCGCCGTCGGCGACATCGGCGACGATTTTCAGCGCGACCAGGCATCCCGATGCCCGCGAGAGCGCGACGCCGTGCAGCCCCATCGTGATGATCTCGCGGGCGTTGCGCGGGAACAACACCGGAATACCCATTGCGGCCAGCGACCGCTCACTCACCGCAGGCACGGTCGAAGACTTTGAGGCCGGATCGTCGCCGACCAGCAACAGGACACCGCCACGGGCATTCGCGCCGTACATATTGGCGTGCCGAAGTGCGTCCGTCGCGCGATCGAGACCGGGACCCTTGCCGTACCAGACTCCGACAACGCCGTCATGGGTCGCCGCGCCCGCGGGCAGATCCGCTTGGCTGCCCCACACCGAGGTCGCCGCGAGTTCCTCGTTCAATCCGGGGACGAACGAAATATCGTGCTCGGCCAACACATTCGGCATCCCGTTGAGCATCTTGTCCACGCCGCCGAGGGGGCTGCCCTGGTATCCGGATACGAAGGTGCCGACCCGGCGTCCGGCGCGCAGATCGCGAACATGCTGCTCGACCAGCTGTCGAGCAATCGCCTGGACGCCGGTGAGGACAACGGTGCCCGCGCCGACGCGGTAGCGGTCGGCCAGGTCATAGGGGGCTGGGATCAGTTCGCGGTCCGCGAGCTCGGTCATGTAGTCCACCCGTCCGCGAGGCACCGATCAGGCGCTTCGCTTCGTTGAGCATTTCTTGCCGCCATCCTGTACTTGAAGAGCTGAACGCACAACTGATGTGCGACACGTTGAGCAGATTGCGCAATCTGCAGCTCATATGGTGTGCACGAGCTGTGCAGGATGCGAGGTGAAATGTGACCCCGGCCACGCGAGCCGATGAACTGCATCACGCCACCGGGCGTCACCCGGGCAAGTTCGTCCGCGCCGGGCGAAACTCACGCGCCAGCGGAGTCCGGGGTCCGGGCAAAGTTCGCGCCCCGCCAGGTGAGTTCATGCGCGCCGGGGGACTCATGTGTGCCAAGCGAACTGGCGCAACAGTTCGGGCGGACTGGGTGAATTCGTGCGGGCAGCGCAACAGTTCGTGCGGGCAACGCGAGTTCATGCGGACAGGTGAGTTCGCGCCCCCGGCACCCTTGTCGCAACTGGCCACCCCTTGTATGGGAGCCCAGTTTGGAAGGCGGGGTGTCCGATACGCCCATCACCGGTGTGCGGGAGGCTCAGGTGCACCTCATCCGCGGAGTCGCCGCTGCGGTGGCCGGGAGTTACAACCAGGCGGCTACTCCGCCGTGGTGGGAGCAGGTGCCGGAGCGGTGCTGGCTGTAGCTGTAGGTGCCGTCGGTGCAGCGCGCGGTGGCTCCGGGTGGGGCGGCGGGTGCGGACTGCGGGCGGTGCACACATTGATTGTCCGAGTTGAGGTATGAGTCGTCGCCGCAGGTCTGCTGGGATTGTGCGAGCGGGGCGGCTGCTATCGGCGGTGCCGAGGCGATCGGCGCAGGCGGTGCGGGGGCCGCCGCGGGTGGTGCCACCAAGGTGGTCGGCGATGCGGTCGTCGTAGCGGCGGTGGTCGTGGTCGGCTGCGGCGATGTCGTCGCGACCGGTGTCGAGGTGACCTTGGACGTGGTGATCGACGCCGTCGCGGCGGTGAGGCCGGGGCTGCTCGATTGCGGCGCGCAGCCGCTGAGCAGCAATGTGAGCGCACCCGCGAATGCGAGTCCGGTGCCGACGAGAGTGTTGAAGCGGTTACTCATGTTCCCCTACTGAGATGCTGCCAGGCCGGTCTAAAGGTTTGGGCGCCTGGGCTACTCGCTCAATCGGCCTGGCATACATCCCGTTACCGACACTCCCGGCGACTCGCCGCACAGCGCCCGTGACGAAAAAAGGTCCAGGCCAGTCGGTTTGGAACCGACCGGCCTGGACCTCAGTGGCAGGGGCAGGATTCGAACCTGCGACCTCTGGGTTATGAGCCCAGCGAGCTACCTAGCTGCTCCACCCCGCGTCGTACGAGCAACGTTACGTCGATGCCGGTCGTCCGCGCGAGCGATTATTCGCTCTGCCGCACATGCGTGCGCGCCGCGCAAAGCCCGCGCCGCGCACTATTCGGCGCGGTCACCGTTCACCGCGACACCGTCGCCGAGGCACGCGCCGCAAGTCAGGACAGTTTGTGGCTCAGCCGAATTGGATGCCCTGCGCCAATGGCAACTGATCGGAGTAGTTGACGGTGTTGGTCGCGCGGCGCATGTATGCCTTCCACGAATCCGACCCGGATTCCCGCCCGCCGCCGGTCTGCTTCTCCCCGCCGAACGCGCCGCCGATCTCCGCGCCGGAGGTGCCGATATTGACGTTGGCGATGCCGCAGTCGGAGCCGTCGGCGGCGAGGAAGCGTTCGGCCTCGCGCTGGTCGGCGGTGAAGACGGCCGAGGAAAGGCCTTGCGGAACACCGTTGTGCAGGTCGATGGCGGCGTCGAAGTCGCGGTAGGTGAGCACGTACAGGATCGGTGCGAAGGTTTCCTCGCGGACCACGGCGGTCTGGGCGGGCATGCGCACGATCGCGGGACGCACGTAGAAGGCCTCATCGCCGAAGCCGTCGACTCGCTCACCGCCGCAGACCAATTCGCCGCCGTCGGCAAGCGCACGATCGATCGCCGCACGCATCCCTTCGTAGGCACGGCCGTTGATCAGCGGGCCGACGAGCACACCGTCATCGAGCGGATTGCCGACGCGCAGTTGTCGATACGCCCCGGCCACGCGATCCAGCAGCGGCCCGACGACATCGGCGTGCACGATCAGCCGACGCAAGGTCGTACAGCGCTGTCCGGCCGTACCCGCCGCCGCGAATACGATGCCGCGCGCCGCCAACTCCAGATCCGCTGTCGGAGTGACGATCGCGCCGTTGTTACCGCCCAACTCCAGCAGGCATCGCCCGAACCGAGCGGCCACCCGCGGCGCCACCGTACGGCCCATCCGCACCGAACCGGTCGCGCTCACCAACGCCACCCGCTCGTCCTCGACCAGCCGGGACCCGACCTCCGCGCCACCTTGAATCAGTTGATGCACTTCGGGATCCGCGCCCACATCGGTCGCCGCGCGACGCAGCAGCGTGTGGCAGGCCAGCGCCGTCAGCGGTGTCGTCTCCGACGGCTTCCACACCACCGTGTCGCCGCAGACCAGCGCGAGGGCGGTATTCCACGCCCATACCGCGACCGGGAAGTTGAATGCCGAGATGACCCCGACCACGCCGAGCGGATGCCAGGTCTCCATCAGCCGATGTCCGGGCCGCTCCGAGGGCATGGTCTTGCCGTAGAGCTGGCGCGAGAGACCGATCGCGAATTCGCAGATATCGATCATCTCCTGCACCTCGCCGACGGCCTCCGCGCCGATCTTCCCCGCCTCCAGGGTGACCAACTCGCCGAGTTCGGCCTTGTGCGCGGTGAGTAGTTCGGCCAGTCGCCGCACCACCCCGGCCCGCACCGGCGCGGGTACGGTGCGCCAGCCGCGGAAGGCCGCCGCCGCCCGCTCGATCGCCGCGTCCGCAGCGTCGAGGGAATCGGCGGGCAGGGTCATGAGCGTGCCGCCGGTGATCGGCGTCCGTGCGGGCAGCTCGCCCGCGACCGGTGTCGGTGCGCCGAGTGTGTGCAGCAGTTCGGCTGCCCGGGTTGCCAGGTTCTCGGTCAGGTGGTCGTCGAGCGTATCTGTCATCGGTTGCTCCGCTTTAGCTTTGGGTCGGCGAACAATATCGGATGGGTACGGTGCGTTAACGAGCAGAAGTTTTTGCCACGAGTAGCCTCCGCTGGGTTAGCCTTCGCTGATGGCGGATACACCGGCAAGACCCGTACTCGATGACATCGATCGCCTGCTCATTCGTGAACTGATGGCCGATGGTCGCGCCACCCTGTCGAATCTGGCCGAAAAGGCGAGCTTATCGGTCTCAGCCGTGCAGTCGCGGGTCCGCAGACTAGAGGCGCGCGGGGTGATCCGTGGCTATACCGCGCATGTCGATCCAGAGGCGCTCGGGCAACTGTTGTCGGCATTCGTCGCCATCACTCCTCTCGACCCCTCGCAACCCGATGACGCGCCTGCCGTGCTGCAACATATCCCGGGAATCGAGGCATGCCACTCGGTGGCCGGTGACGAGAGTTACGTATTGCTGGTCCGGGTGGCCTCTCCCCGGCACCTCGAGCAGTTGCTGCAGGAGATCAGGGCGACCGCCAACGTGCGAACTCGAAGCACCATCATCTTGCAGACATTCTACGACAGATAGCCTCTGGCCGTAATTACTCCGTTATTACGTAGAATTTTCGTAAAGATTTTCGTACCCTACTGATGTGACCATCGAACTGGAGCGCACCCGCGCGGGGAGTGGCACTGCACCGGTCACCCCCGCCTCCCGGGTACACGAGATCCTGTCGGCGCACATCCTCGCCGACGGATTCGACCTGGTGCTGGATCTACGGAAATCCCATGGCTGCCTGATCGTCGACGAACGAGACGGCAGCTCCTACCTCGACATGTTCGGCTTCTTCGCCTCGAATGCCCTCGGCATGAACCATCCCGCCCTGGCCGAGGACGAAGAGTTCCGCGCGGAACTGAGCGTCGCGGCGCTCAACAAGCCGAGCAACTCCGATATCTACACCGTCGAGATGGCCCGCTTCGTCGAAGCTTTCGTGCGGGTGCTGGGCGATACCCGGCTACCGCACCTGTTCTTCGTCGACGGCGGCGGACTGGCGGTGGAGAACGCGCTCAAGGTCGCGTTCGACTGGAAGAGCAGGCATAACGAATCCCACGGGCGCGCACCGGAACTCGGCACCAAGGTGCTGCATCTGACCGGAGCGTTCCACGGCCGCACCGGTTACACCATGTCGCTGACCAACACCGACCCGGTGAAGACGGCCCGCTTCCCCAAGTTCGATTGGCCGCGCATCGATGCGCCGTTCCTGGCCAACGGTGTCGACATCGCCGCCGCCGAAGCACACGCACTCGACCAGGCGCGCCGCGCCTTCGCCGAAAACCCGCACGACATAGCATGTTTCATCGCCGAGCCGATCCAGGGCGAGGGCGGCGACCGGCATATGCGCCCGGAGTTCCTGCAGGCCGTGCAGCGGCTCTGTCACGAGAACGACGCGCTGTTCATCCTCGACGAGGTGCAGACCGGCGTCGGCATGACCGGAACCACTTGGGCCTACCAACAACTCGGACTCGAGCCCGATATCGTCGCGTTCGGCAAGAAGACCCAGGTCTGCGGCATCATGGCGGGCGGGCGCGTGGACGAGGTGCCCGACAACGTCTTCGTGGTCAGCTCTCGGATCAATTCCACCTGGGGCGGCAACCTCACCGATATGGTGCGGACCCGGCGCATCCTCGAGGTGTTCGAGCGCGATGAGCTGATCGAGCGGTCACGGCCGCTCGGCGCGCATCTGCTGCGGCGTCTGGAACAGCTTGCGGCCGACCATCCTCGGGTTACCGAACCACGCGGACGCGGCTTGATGTGTGCCATCACGCTGGCCTCGGCCGAACTGCGGGACGAGGTGCTGACCGCGCTGCGGGAACGCGAGCATGTGCTGATTCTCGGCACCGGCGAACGCGGCATCCGGTTCCGGCCGCCGCTCACGGTTACCGAATCGGAGCTGGATGCCGTGGTCGATGCGCTCGATCGGGTGCTCAACGACGCCGGATAGCTATCCGACCGCAAACGGAAATTTGACTGTCCGAGTACGTATTTCCGGATCTTTCGGGCAAACCGTCGCGCCCTGGCGGCGATTGCTGTGGAATCAGGGCGGCAGCGCCTAGGCTTCGCACCCATGTCATCTCGTCTTCACCACCTCCTGGCACGGTGCAGCGCGTGAACCGACAGCGCAATCACCGAACCTGCGCACCACTGCTCGCCTCGCTGACCGTCCTCGTGACGGTCGCGGGGTGCGCCCCGAGCGAGGCCGGATCGGTGGGTGTGCCGACTCCGCCGCCCACCACGGTCGCCGCCCCGACCAGCGCGGCACCGCGGCATCTGGAGAATCTGCTACCCGGCATGCCGCCGCCGCTGTCGCCGACCGACGTCTATGCCGCGAACCGGGAATTGAGTCCGGCGGTGGCCGATCATCGGCCCCTGGTCTACGTGCCGAACAGCGAATCGCATTCGGTTTCGGTGATCGACCCGGCAACCTTCCAGGTGATCGACAATTTTCCGGCCGGTGGTCGCGAACCCCAGCATGTGGTGCCGTCCTACGACATGCAGACGCTGTATGTCACCAATGATCTGCCAATCGGCGCAGGCACCCTGTTGCCGATCGATCCGCGCACCGGCAAACCCGGCGAGCCCTTCCCGGTGCGTGACCCCTACAACATGTACTACACGCCGGATGGCCAATACGCGCTTGTCGTCGCCGAGGCGGATAAGTCGCTGGACTTCTACGATCCGCACACCTGGCAGAAGGTGCACGCCCTCGCGGTGCCCGACTGCGCGGGCGTTGATCATATGGACTTCACAGCCGACGGTCGATTCGCCCTGGTCAGTTGTGAATTCATCGGCCGCATGCTGGTTTTCGATGTGGCCGAGCGCGAGGTGGTCAAGATGATCGACCTGCCCGGCGGTCGTGGTGGCATGCCGCAGGACGTCAAACTGTCCCCGGACGGGCGCACCTTCTTCATCGCCGATATGGTCGCGGACGGCATCTACACCATTGACGCATCATCCTGGGAGAATACAGGTTTCGTGCCGACCGGCAAAGGTACGCACGGCCTGTATGTCACTCGCGACTCCAAACAGATGCTCATCACCAACCGCCGCGAGGGCAGCATCTCCGTCTGGGATTTCGCCGCAAATGCCCTGGTGCACAAGTGGTTCATACCAGGCGGCGGCAGTCCCGATATGGGCAACCTCTCCGCGGACGGCCGCGTTTTCTGGGTATCGGGTCGAAACCACGGTGAGGTATACGCCATCGATATCGAGAACTGGAACCTGTTGGCGCGCATCCCCGTTGGGCGTGGGGCGCACGGACTCACCATCTGGCCGCAACCGGGCCGCTACTCCACCGGACACACCGGTGTGATGCGCTGAATCGGCCGCCGGCTCAAGGGAGTCGGAAGCCGAGGCCGCCTTCTACGAAGCGGCGGACCGCGGTGGTACCGGTTTCGAGGGCGGGCTCGTAACCGGGGCGGGCCCAGCCGGTGAGTTCGGCGGAGTTGCCGGCACCGGGCGTGACGACGATTTCGGCGACCAGTTCGGCAGTGGTGGGTTCGCAGACGGCCCAGGAGAAATGGGATTCGTCATCCCACTGCTCGGTGCGGCGGGAGACGTAGTCGGGATCGGTGATACCGCCCTCGGCGAGGGCGGGGCGGTCGTCGATACGGTCGTCGGCGCGCAGGGCACGCAGGTACCAGGTGCCCGCATTGATTTCGACAGGCTCCATCAGTCCTCCAGCTCCCTGCGGCGGCGACGGTCGCGCGGGCGGCGACGTTGGTGCTCGTGTCGACCGCCGAACAGCAGTGCGCCCGCGAGCGGGATGGCGAGGAACCATAGCCAGCTGCCGGTGACGAAGAAGAGGATGACGGCGAGGATCGGGATTACAGCCATCACCCGCTCCGGCCACTCGGCGATGAACCCGGAGTCGCGTTTGGCGGGCGCCGCGGCAACGGGTGCGGGTTCGGGCAGGTCGACGAAGACTTCATCCAGGTCGCTGCGGGTCAGCGCGGCCGCGACCACGGCGCTGCGCTCGTCGAACTCCGCAACGCTGAGCCGCCCGGCGGCGAAATGATCGGACAGGCGCTGCATCGCTTGCTCACGCTCCGCGGTGCCGATGCGAATCTCGGGCAGGTCACTCATAACAGCAAGGCTAGCGGCTTTTGCTGAACGCTCCCGCGCCACCGCATCGACGTCGTGCTCGTCGAATTTCGCGACGCCGAGCGGGCCGGTTGCGTCATGATCGCCTCTGCCGCCGGAACTAATTCGCGGATTCTGTAATGCCGGTGTGGATTTCGGGTAGCTAAAAGACGAACGGAAGGTAGTAGGAGGTTCGACATGGGCAAGACGTGGTTCGGCCACTACCGCCTCGATCGGTTGCTGGGCACCGGTGGCACCGGGCAGGTCTGGCTCGCTCGGGACACCGTCGCCGACCGCGCCGTCGCACTCAAGGTGCTGGCCTGCTCGCACGCCGCGGATCCAACCTGCCGACTGCGGTTCACCAGGGAGGCTCGCCTGGCGGCCCAGGCCCCGGGACCGCACCGGGTTCCGATCCACGCTTTCGGCGAACTCGGCGGCCGCCTCTATATCGATATGGAGTTCATCGAGGGCACCGATGTCAGCGCATTGCTGCGGGACGCCGGGCCGCTGGATCCGGCGCGTGCCGTCGCGATCATCGCGCAGACCGCGATGGCGCTCGATGCCATGCACCGGGTCGGCCTGGTGCACCGCGACGTCAAACCCTCCAACATCATGGTGGGCCCGACCGGGTTCGTCCATCTGATCGACTTCGGCATCGCGCATCGCATTGATCAGCCCGCGATCACGGCCCACGGCAATGTGGTCGGCACCCTGGCATATATGGCACCGGAACGCTTCGACGGTGTCGCCGACGCGCCTGCGGACCAATACTCACTGGCCTGCGTCCTGTACGAATGCCTCACCGGCCAAAGACCTTTCGGCAATGTCGACTCCCCACAGCAACTGCGCGCCCACCTGCTGACCGCCCCACCCAGCGCCACCACCCTGAACCCCGCCGTACCCGCAACCCTGGACGGCGTCATCGCCCGCGCCATGGCCAAAGACCCGAGCCAACGCTATTCCAGCGCAGGCGAATTCGCCTGTGCGGCGTATGCCGCGGTGACCGGACGCGAGGCCTCGACAGTCGAGATCGCCGCGGAAACCGTACCGACAAGCTATCGCCTGCCCGAGCCATCGCGTGCGGCCGAGTCACTCGGCGCCGGTGCCGGGCCACGCGTCGCCGAGTCTGCCGATGAGCCGATACGGGTCGGCGGAGTCCAGCCGATGCAGGTCGCCGAGTCTGCCGCTACCTCGATGCTGGCCTTTGGGTCCGCAGGGGAGCAGATGCTAGATGCCGGGTCTGCGCGTGCTGTGATGCAGGGCGGCCCGTCCGAGGGCGCGGAGATTCGGGCCGCTCAACCTGCCGCTGAGCTGATGCGAGGCGGCTCGTCTGCAGGCGCGAGGATGGGCGAGGCTCAATCTGTGCCGGAGACGATGTGGGCCGGTGGGGTCGAAGCTGCCGGTATGGGGGATGCCGGGGGTGTGCGGGAGTTGGCGTTGGGCGGTGGGGCCGCGGGTGCGGGGATGCGAGGCGGCCCGTCCACGGGGACGGAAATGCAGGAGGCTCGACCTGCGCCAGAGCCGATGCGAGCCTCAGAGCGCGAAGGAGCGGGGATCGAGGATGCCGGGTCGGCGCGCGAATCGATGTGGGGCGGACCGTCTGAAGGCGTGAGGATGTGGGAGGCCCAGCCTGTGCCGCAGTCGGTGTGGGGCGGTGGGGCTGGAGGTGCCGGGATGGTGGATGCCGGGTCTGCGCTGGAGTCGGTGTGGGGCGGTGGGGCCGTGGGTGCTGGGATGCAAGGCACCGGATCTGTGTCTGAGCCGACCTGGGTCGCTGGGTCTTCGGGCGGGTCGATGCGGGGCGGTGGGGCCGCGGGTGAGGGTATGCGTGAGCGTGATTCGAGGTGGGGCGGCTGGTCCGGGCGGCAGCTGGGGTGGGGCGGCACGGCTGCGGCTGAGCGGACGCGGGATGTTGGGACTTCGGGTGAGTCGACGTGGGTTGGTGGGGGTGTGGGGGAGTCGGGGCGAGATCTCGAGTTGTCGGGGGAGGGGGAGGGTTTGTGGGGAGTCGGTCCGGGGCATGCGGCTGTTGCTATTGCTGCGTTGGTTGCTGTGATCGGGTTGGCGCTGTGGTTGGGGCGGCCGGGAGGCGAAACGAGTTCCGCGGCACCATCGTCTGGCAGGACTACGCCTACTGTTCCCGCATCGTTGGTGCCGCCCGAGTCGGCGCAGGCGGCGTCGCCGAATGTGGTGATTCCGGGTGTGGGGCAGCTGTGCAATCCGGATATCGACGGCATTACTACTGCTGCCGACGGAACACCGCTCGCATGTCGAACTGTAGGTAGTGGCAATGCGAACTGGGTTCCCACGCAGCCCTTCGGTGAGATACCCGAACAGCAGTCCGAACCCACGATCGTTGGCAATGGAAATCCGCATGTGGACAACTCGGCCAATGGCGACTCTGGCAACGACAAGCCGAACAACGGCAAACCCGGCCATGGCGGCCGCGCCAAGCCGGGCAAATAAAGCATTGCCGAGTGGCACAACTCGGCGTTCGCGGCGGTCGGGTGTCGCTGATTGAGTAGGACTACGTAGGGGAGCTCACACTGGTCGAGAATGGGTGGCGGGGTTAGGGTCGGGAGAGGTTCGGGCGATGCGGTTTCGATCGGGTTGCCGCCCCACTCCGCAATGGCGCGGCCACCTGCCTCGTCCCAGCGATGGAGGTCAGTGATGGGGGAACAGTTCGGGAAGTACCGGCTCGACCGTTTGCTCGGGCGGGGCGGTATGGGGGCGGTATGGCTGGCGCATGACAGCGAAACCGGGCGCACGGTCGCGCTGAAGGTGTTGGCGGAGCAGGTGGCCGCCGATGCGGACTATCGAAAGCGGTTCCAGCGGGAGGCGCGGCTCGGATCGAGTCTGCGACATCCGCATGTCGTGCCGATCCACGGTTTCGGGGAACTCGACGGCCGGTTGTACATCGATATGGAGTACATCGACGGCATCGACCTGGCCGAAATGCTGACCAGGGTCGGCACTTTGACACCCACCGCAGCCGTCGACTTCGTGACGCAGGCGGCCTCGGGTCTGGATGCGGCGCATCGAGCCGGGCTGATCCACCGTGACGTCAAACCGTCGAACATCCTGGTCGGCACCGGTGGGCATGCATATCTGATCGACTTCGGCATCGCGCAGAGCCTGGGCCAGACGGCCGTCACCGCCACCGGCATGGCTATCGGCAGTTGGGCCTATATGGCGCCGGAACGTTTCAACGGCACCGTCGACGCCCGCTCCGACGTCTACTCCCTGGCCTGCGTCCTCTACGAATGCCTGACCGGCCGCCGCCCCTACGGCGACACCGACCCGGCCCGCCAGATGCACGGCCACCTGATGACCGACCCGCCCCGCGTATCAACCGTGAACCCCGCGGTCCCAACGGAATTGGACGCGGTGATCGCCCGCGGTATGGCCAAGGACCAGACCCACCGCTATCCCACAGCCCGCGAATTCGCCGCCGCCGCATACACAGCCGCCGCCTTCGCGCGCCTCCCACACCCCGCACCGCATTCATCAACGCCCGCCTCGGATCAGCGTTCGACACCCAAGTTGCCGACTCCGTCAGCCCGGCCACCAGCTGTGCCCTCCGCGCAGCCTCCGGCCCCGGACGTACCGCGGCCGTACGCGTCGCAATCGGCTTCATCGCAGCCTGCGCGCCCGGATGCGCCGTCGCAGTCGCGTACGCCGCAGTCGGCACCAACGCAGCCTCCACTCCCAGACGCACCGCAGCCGCGACGGCTGACAGCAGATGTACAGCCGACACCCACGCGGGTGGAGACGCACCCGCCAACGCGCGCGGAGACGCAGGCGCCGCTATCGCGGACGGCGCCACCGCAACCGCGACTTCCGGATGCGCTGTCGGCCACGCCGTTACCTGAGACGCGACGGCTTGTAGCGGATGAGCAGCCGACACCGCCGCGAGTGAAGTCGCAACCGCCGCAGCAGGTGGAGGCGCACCCGCCGACCCGAGTGGAGACGCATCCGCCGACACGGGCACACACGCCTGCGCCGACAATGGTCGAGGCACCTGCGCCGACTCCAGCGGCAGAATCCCCCGCGCCACCGCTCGAGTCGCCGAAGACGCTCAATCCCACCAAGGTCCTGCCCGAGCCCGGCCCGACGCCGACACTGGTAGCAACCCGATTGGCGCCGCCACCAGCGGGACCTGCCGCACCTCAGCATTCACCGTGGTCACCGAATCATGCTGCGGTCCAACCGACACCGGTCATCCGCCCGCCAACTCCAGCCAAACGAGCTGCACCACAACCGAAGCGGGCTCCGCTCGCCCCTCGCTGGTCGGTCTCACAGCGCCGCCCATGGATCGCGCCACCGCCACGCAAGTATCAGCGTCGGCGCCGTAAGTCCTTCCTGTCCAGGCTGGTCGGCGCACTCGTGGTCATCTTCCTGACCCCGTTCATGCTGGCTGCGGGATGTGCCGCGCTGATCGCCTTCGGCAATACCGGCAGCGGCGGCGGCACGCGCACGGCCGATCCATCTGCCGCGGTGCGTGACGGCGATACCGCGCAATCAGCCGAGCCGCCCGCGCCGGTATCTGCCGGCTTGAACAGCCCGGTGCGCGACGGCAAGTTCGAATTCGTGGTCACCTCGGTGGATTCGGGTGTCCCGCGGATCGGATTGCAGAATGCGAGCGGCTCGTATTCCGTGGTCACTGTCGAAGTCCGCAATATTTCCGACGAGGCGAAGTGGTTCCTGCCGGTCGGGCAACGTCTCGTAGACACCCAGGGGCGCCAGGTCGACCACAACGCGATCGCAACTATGTGGCAGACCACCCAGCGCCGCTACGGCTATTCGTTCGAACTCCAGCCCGGCCAATCGGCCACCACCCAGCTGGTCTTCGACATCGCGCAGGACGCCACCCCGAGCCGGGTCGAACTACACGACTTCATGCTCTCCAACGGCGCCACCGTCGAACTGAACTAGCGCGGCCAGGGACGCATGCACGGCTTGCCGCCCGATCGTCAATGCCTGGTAGAGCAGCGCGGTATCGCGCGCGGCGCTGTCCACATCCGGGGAGCCGAGGGGCGGGTGGATTTGCAGAGCCGCATCCCCGAGACCCGCCAGGAAGTTGTCCTCGACGGCCTGCTGATGGGGCCGCTGCAGCCAGGCGCGGTAAGCCCCCGGTGCCCTGACGCGCAGATAGCTACCCCCGACGACCTGGTGCAGCCGAGGCGCGGGTGGGCGTTTTTCATCGGTGCGTCGGGTGCGCAGCACCAAGGCGTGCGTCGCGCCGTCGCGTACCGCGGTGCGGATAGGCACCGTTTCGGACAGCCCACCGTCCAGATATTCGGCGCCCCCGAGCGGCACCGGCGGACCCGCCAGAATCGGCAGCCCCGCCGAGGCCCGCAGCGCGGTCATCAGCGTGGGCTTGTCGACGATGTGCCGACGCAGATCGACCGCGTGCCCGGTGCGGATATCGGTGCCGATCGGATGAAAGGTGGTGCTATTGGCCAGAATTGCCGGAAAATCCATCGGCTCGATGCCGTCGTAGACCTGGTTCACCAGGTAGTCCAGATCGAAGGCGGGCCGCCCACGCAGCAGCCGGGCCGGATCGACGGCGCGCCGCATGATCACCGGATCGGTCCAGGCCCGCATGCCCGACTTTGCCCGCCCGCACAAGAACCAGGCCGCGTTGATCGCGCCTGCCGATGTGCCGTATACGGCATCGAAAACCGCGGCGAGCCCGAGTTCCTCGAGCGCCTGCACCATCCCACTGGAGTAGACGCCGCGGCTGCCACCACCCTCGACGACCAAGGCGAGGCGGTATCCGTCGGCGCGGCTGGCTGATTCACGTCGGCCGCGGATGACCTCCGCGACGGTGGGCACGACGGCAGAGCTGGTCACCGATCCACGATACGACAGAGCGGGCGCGGACGTAGGTGTCCAGCGCCCGCTCCGATACGGTCTTCGCCAGCTGTTTACTTGATCTCTGCCAGCACGGTGCCCTGGGTGATGGCCGCGCCCGCCTCCACGGACAGTCCGGTGACCACACCGGCCTTGTGCGCGTTGACCGGGTTCTCCATCTTCATGGCCTCGAGCACCACGATCAGATCGCCCGCCTCGACCGACTGGCCCTCTTCGACCGCGACCTTGACCACGGTGCCCTGCATCGGCGCGGTGACCGCGTCACCGGAGGCCGCACCGCCGCCCGCGCCGCCACGCTTGCGCGGCTTGGGCTTCTTGCGGATCACTCCGGCGCCATTGCTGCCCGCACCCGCGGCGCCGGCGCCGACGGTGAAGTTGCCCGGCAGCGACACCTCGACCCGACGTCCGCCGACCTCGACGACGACCTTCTGCCGCGGCAGATCCTCGTCCTCGTCAGCGGCGGCACCGGCCGGGGCGTACGGCTCGACGGTGTTGACCCACTCGGTCTCGATCCACTTGGTGTAGACGTCGAACTTCTCGCCGTCACCGATGAACGCCGGGTCCTCGACGATCGCGCGGTGGAACGGGATGACCGTCGCCAGCCCCTCGACGTGGAATTCGGCCAGCGCGCGCCGAGCCCGCTGCAGCGCCTGCTCGCGGTTCTCGCCGGTGACGATCAGCTTGGCCAGCATCGAGTCGAACTGACCGCCGATCACGCTGCCCTGCACCACACCGGAATCGACGCGCACACCGGGGCCGCTGGGCTCCTCGTACACCGACACCGGACCGGGCGCGGGCAGGAAGCCGCGGCCTGCGTCCTCACCGTTGATCCGGAATTCGAAGGCGTGCCCGCGCGGCGTCGGATCCTCTTTGATCGCCAGCTCGTGGCCCTCGGCGATGCGGAACTGCTGACGCACCAGGTCGATTCCCGCGGTCTCCTCGGTCACCGGGTGCTCGACCTGCAGGCGGGTGTTCACCTCGAGGAAAGACACGGTGTCGCCCTGCACCAGGTACTCCACGGTGCCCGCACCGTAGTAACCGGCCTCCTTGCAGATGGCCTTGGCCGAAGCGTGGATACGCGCGCGCTGGTCATCGGTCAGGAACGGCGCGGGCGCCTCCTCGACCAGTTTCTGGAACCGGCGCTGCAGCGAGCAGTCGCGGGTACCGGCGACCACGACATTGCCGTGCTTGTCGGCGATGACCTGCGCCTCGACGTGGCGGGCCTTGTCCAGGTACTGCTCGACGAAGCATTCACCGCGACCGAACGCCGCGGTGGCCTCGCGGACAGCGGAGTCGAACAGCTCCGGAATCTCCTCGATGGTGTGCGCGACCTTCATACCGCGACCGCCGCCACCGAAGGCGGCCTTGATCGCGACGGGCACGCCGTACTCCTTGGCGAACTCCACCACCTCGGCCGCGTTCTTGACCGGATCCTTGGTGCCCGCCGCCATCGGCGCCTTCGCGCGCTCGGCGATGTGGCGCGCGGTGACCTTGTCACCGAGGTCGCGGATGGACTGCGGCGAGGGGCCGATCCAGATCAGCCCGGCGTCGATGACGGCCTGGGCGAAGTCGGCGTTCTCGGAAAGGAATCCGTAGCCGGGGTGGATGGCGTCGGCGCCGGACTTGGCCGCCGCGTCGAGGATCTTGTCGAAGACGAGGTACGACTCGGCCGAGGTCTGCCCGCCGAGGGCGAACGCCTCGTCGGCGAGTTTCACGAAGGGGGCATCGGCATCCGGCTCCGCGTACACCGCGACACTGCCGATACCGGCATCCTTGGCCGCCCGGATCACGCGAACGGCGATCTCGCCTCGGTTAGCTACGAGTACCTTCGATATCCGCGCGCTGGCATGGCTGGGCACTGAGCCTCCTGTTAGCAATCTTCTTGGTCGCCCCGTGGTCGACATACTTCCGTCTCGGGCGAGTGTAGGCAGTCTGCCAACAACCGCCGCACTCGGATAGCCCTACTCCACAGTAGGTCACACATCACAATGCGCCTTCGGTTGTGATGCGCCCAGATCACGGCTATCGGGCGCGCGCCTGGCGGGTACCGGCAGTCGGTGCGTCACCCGGTTCATACCCCTTGGCAATCGGCATGCGAACCGAGTTGCCCCATTCGGTCCAGGACCCGTCGTAATTGCGTACGCTTTCGAACCCGAGCAGATAGGTCAGCACGAACCAGGTGTGGCTGGACCGCTCGCCGACCCGGCTGTAGACGACCAGATCGTCCGCGACCGCCAGCGCGCCATAGATATCGTCCAATTCCGCCCGGGAACGGAAGCGCCCGTCGCTGTGGAAGGCCTCGGTCCACGGAATGTTGGTCGCGGTCGGAATATGTCCGCCGCGCAGCGCCGCGTCCTCGGGATTGGCAGGCGGCTGGATCAGCTCACCGGAGTACTCCTCGGGGGAGCGCACGTCGATCAGCGGCTTGCCGAGGTGGGCCAGCACATCCTCGCGGAACGCCCGCACGGAACTGTCATCGCGCCGGACTGTCGGATATTCGCTGCGCGACAGGTAGGGCGGGTCGAAGGTGGTGTCGCGCACCTCGGAGATCCACGCGTCCCGTCCGCCGTCGAGCAGTCGCACATCCGGATGCCCGAACAGGGTGAAGACCCAGAAGGTATGGGCAGCCTGCGCGTTGCCGCGATCGCCGTAGATCACCACGGTATCGTCGCGCTCGATTCCCTTGGCGCGCATCAATTCGGTGAACCGAGCACCGTCGATATAGTCACGCGTAACCGGATCGTTGAGGTCGCCCCGCCAATCGACCTTGGTGGCGCCTGGAACGTGTCCGATGTCATAGAGCAGGATGTCTTCGTTGGACTCGATGATCTTCAGCCCCGGCGTGCCGATGTTTGCCGACAGCCACTGTGTGGTTACTAGTCGGTGAGGATGTGCGTACGAACCGAAGGCTGGATGAGAGTCCGGGGCAACGGGCACGATATGGGTCCTTCACACGAGGTAGACGGGTGGTTACAGCGGTTCGGGTCTCACGCCGATGTTAGGTGCGAGGCGTTAGTGAAACTCGTTTCAGATCACAAATCGGCTGAATGGGCGAATAAATCGCACCCTCATCCGATAAAGTCTCCCGGGAGGAGGGGTGAGCTATGTCCGATTCTTGGCCGAGGCGTCGACTGCTCGCGATCCTACGTGGCGCCAGCGAACCTCTCGACGCCCAAGAACTGGCCAGAATCACCGGACAGCACGTCACCACTGTTCGGTTCCATCTGGATGTGCTTACCAGGGAATCGCTGGTGCGACAGTTCCAACAACCGCCGCGCGGTCGTGGGCGCCCACGCATCGGCTACAGCGCGGTCCAGCGATCGGTTGGTTATCAGGAACTGGCCCAGGTCCTAGCCGATCAGCTCGGCCCCGATCCGCGGCGTCGCTCCGAGGCGGCCATTGCCGCCGGACGTGCCTGGGGCGCCAAACTCGACGCGGGCGACCATGCGGTCGAATCGCTGGAGGACGCCAAGGACGTCACTATGACGCTGATGTCCGAACTGGGTTTCGCGCCGGAGCGTGACGCGGCCGCCGAAACCGATGAGCAGGTCCTGATCCGGCTCACCGCCTGCCCGCTGCGCGAACTCGCGCGCACCCATTCCGAGGTGGTGTGCGGCGTGCACCTGGGCTTGATCAAAGAGGTGCTCGACCGCAACGGCGTGCGCGGTGAGGTGAATGTCCGGCTGCAACCGTTCGTCGAGCCGGAGCTCTGCGTGGTTCGATTGGAACTCATGGCACGGCGGGAGCCGGAGCGCGACGCGACACCGGTGCCGATCGGCGCGGAGGCCGGGACGGAGGCGCGGATCGCGCCGCCGTCAGCTGGGCGAGTGGCGCCACAACTGCGCAATGCCGACCCCAATGTCGCCAAGCAGTCGGCGCAGCAGTGGTAGTCCGATCCCGATAACGCTCGACGGATCGCCATCGATGCGATCGACGAACCAACCGCCCATGCCATCGAGGGTGAAAGCACCGGCCACCTGCAACGGCTCGCCGGTCGCGATGTAGGCGTCCAACTCCTCGGGTTCGGGCTTGGCGAAATGCACTGTGGTGGAACTGCAGTCGACGGATTCGGCGACGATTTCGCCGTCGCGCATGCGCAGGACGCAGTGGCCGGTAATGAGATCCGCACTGCGCCCGGCCATTTCGGACCAGCGGGCCCGCGCGACCTCGGGCGTATGCGGCTTGCCCTGTAGTTCGCCGTCGACGAGCAGCATCGAATCACAGCCGACCACAACGCAATCCGCGGCGAAATCCGGAATCGTGGCGGCCACCGACCGGGCCTTGGCCCGTGCGAGTTCTACCACGACGACCTCGGGAGCCGTGCCGGGCGGCAGTGCCGCGGCGACGGCGTCCTCGTCGACATCGGAGATCCGGACGACGGGTTCGATGCCCGCCGAGCGCAATACCGCGCGGCGGGCGGGCGACGCGGAGGCGAGAACGAGTCTCGTCATCCGATCAGTCGCGCAGGTGTGACAGTTGCGGGAAAGAGTACGGAGAGAACGGCGAGGTGCCGCGGTGCATCAGGGTCGGTCGACCCCAGGAGTCGGACGGACCGACCGGTCCGCTACTCGCGGCGCCGTCCGCGGCCGCCGACAGCACGCAAACCAGCGCCGCGACTTCCTCGTCGGACGGCGCACCCTTGATGACTCGGATGAATGGCTGCTCGGCCACCACTGAGGCCGGTGCTGCCGCCGGTGCGGCCGCCTCGACCGCATCCGCGATCGGGTCGACTGTGAGATCCAGTTCGACGGCGGTCAACACATCTTCATCTGCCACGGTCGTCACAGTGCCAGATCCTCTCTCTATTTCGATCGAGCCCATGCCCGACTCGAAGACATATGGATCAAGCGATCATCATCCTCGAATCGACTCATTGCGTCTCTGCAACCAGTGTGCGCGGCCCATCGAGGTTATCGCTTGATCACAGCGGAATGTTGCCGTGCTTCTTCGGAGGCAGGGTGACCATCTTGCGCTCGAGCAAACGCAGCGCCGAGACGATCTGGCCGCGGGTGTGCGAGGGCGGGATGACCGCGTCGACGTACCCGCGCTCGGCGGCCACGTAGGGGTTCACGAGGGTGTCCTCGTACTCGTTCTGCAGCTCCAATCGCAGCGCATCGACATCGTTTCCGCTCTTCGCGGACTCTTGCAGCTGCTTGCGGTAGACGAAGCCGACGGCGCCCGAGGCGCCCATCACCGCGATCTGAGCACTCGGCCACGCGAGGTTCACATCGGCGCCCATGTGCTTGGAACCCATGACGTCGTAGGCGCCACCGTAAGCCTTACGGGTGATGATCGTGATTTTGCCCACAGTGGCCTCACCGTAGGCGTAGAGCAGCTTCGCGCCGCGCCGGATGATGCCGTTGTATTCCTGGCCCGTGCCCGGCAGGAAGCCGGGAACATCGACCAGGGTGATGATCGGGATATTGAACGCGTCGCAGGTGCGCACGAAGCGTGCGGCCTTCTCCGAGGCGTCGATATCGAGGCAGCCCGCGAACTGGGTCGGCTGGTTGGCGACGATGCCGACGCTGCCGCCGTCGACCCGGCCGAAGCCGACGATGATGTTCATCGCGCGCTCGGCCTGCACCTCGAGGAATTCGTCGTCGTCGAGCAGCCTGCGGATGACCTCGTGCATGTCATAGGGCTGGTTCGGCGAATCCGGGATGATCGTGTCCAGCTCGAGGTCCTCGTCGGTGAGCGAATCCTCGATGGCGCCGGTGATCGGGTCGGTGGCCGGGAAGCGCGGGGCTTCGGCGCGGTTGTTGCTCGGCAGATAGCTCAGCAGATCCTTGACGTAGTCCAGCGCGTCCTGCTCGCCGGAGGCGACGTAGTGCGCGACACCGGATTTCGTCATGTGGGTGTGCGCGCCGCCGAGGTCCTCCATGGTGACGTCCTCACCGGTGACCGTCTTGATGACATCGGGTCCGGTGACGAACATCTGGCTGGTGCCGTCGACCATCACCACGAAGTCGGTCAGCGCGGGCGAATAGACGTGCCCACCGGCGGCCGGGCCCATGATCAGCGAGATCTGCGGGATCACACCCGAGGCCTGGATATTGCGGTGGAAGATCTCGCCGTAGAGGCCCAGCGAGACGACGCCCTCCTGGATACGCGCGCCCGCCCCCTCGTTGATGCCGATCAGCGGGCGGCCGGTCTTGAGCGCCAGATCCATCACCTTGACGATTTTCTCGCCGTAGACCTCGCCGAGGCTGCCGCCGAAGACGGTGACGTCCTGGCTGAAGATGCAGACGTCGCGGCCGTCGATGGTGCCGTAGCCGGTCACCACGCCGTCGCCGAGCGGCCGGTTGTTCTCCAGACCGAAGTTCACGCTGCGGTGGCGGGCCAGCGCGTCCAGTTCCACGAAGGAGCCCTCGTCCAGCAGGGCCAGGATGCGCTCGCGGGCGGTCATCTTGCCCTTGGCGTGCACCTTGTCGACCGCGGCTTCACCCATCGGGTGCTTGGCCTCTTCCAGCCGATTCCGCAGATCAGCCAGCTTCCCAGCGGTGGTGTGGATATCGGGGGCGCCCGCCGATTCCGATGCGGGCTGGTGCTGGACACTCGTCATGGCTCCGGAGTGTAACCAGTGCCAGTGCCTCTCGGTAACCGAGTGTCGCTTACCGGTCAGTAGAAAACCGCAGCTAGATCATGTTCCAACATGTGAATGGCGGCAAACTTCCTGGTCGATTGCCGACCCGAACGCGGTGCTAGAGGCGGGAAAATCAGTGGAGCGGCGCGGCGGTGCCCGGATACCCTGAGGACGTTCGCATTTCAGCTCGAGATAAGGGGGCAGTGCGGTGCATGGGAGGACGCACACCTAGCTGAGGAGCAAATCATGTGGGGATGGAGCAGCAGAGTCGCCGAGCACGCCGCGGCGACCTCGTGGACCAGCTGGCAGACCGTGGAAACCGAGCCGACCGTAGTGGATCCGCAGGAGTGGGCCGAGGTCGAAGCGGAATCGGATGACGGCATGTCCGTGGCGGTGGCGATTCGCGAGTACGACCTCGTCGGATAGCCTGCCGGTGTGCACAGGCCACCGTTGGATGCAGAGCAATTGCGGCGCAGTCTCATCGAGTCGCCCGAGCTGTCGTTCTTCTCCCACATCGCCGTGGTGGAGTCGACCGGGTCCACCAATGCGGACCTGATCGCTCGGGCCGGGGAGCTCGACGCCGATCGCGCGGTACTGCTCGCCGAAACCCAAGAGCAGGGCCGGGGTCGGCACGCTCGGAGCTGGGTGAGCCCGCCGCGCGCACAGATAGCGATGTCGGTGTTGGTGCGGCTGCCCGGCATCGAGCCTGCCGCAATGGGCTGGCTGCCGCTGCTCACCGGTGTCGCCGTGGTGGACGCACTGCGCGCGACCGCCGGTGTGGACGCGAATCTGAAGTGGCCCAACGATGTGCTGATCGATGGCCGCAAAGTCGCGGGCATCCTGGCCGAAGTCGCCTCCGGTGGTGGGGCGCCCGCCGTTGTCGTCGGGATCGGCCTGAACGTCGGTCTCACCGAGGCGGAACTGCCGGTGCCGCATGCCACTTCGCTCACGCTGGCGGGCGCGAAGGTCACCGACCGCACCGAGCTCGTGCGGTCGCTGCTGACCGAATTCGCCCGCCGCTTCACCGCGTGGCGGGACGCCGGTTGGGCCACCACCGACCTGATCGGCGTCTACCGCGACCGCTGCGCCACCCTCGGTGCACCCGTGCGTGCCGAACTGCCCGGCGGCCAGACCCTCGAGGGGATTGCCGCCGATGTCGACAGCGCGGGTCGCCTGCGCATCGGCGAGCACGTCGTTTCCGCCGCCGATGTAACCCACCTGCGCGCCGACTACTGACCTGGAATCCCTTGTGGGGCACTCGACAAGGGATTCCGGCGTCAGGGGATCAGACCGGTTGCATGATGCCGCGCGCCGCCTCGCGGGCGAGCAGGCGGTCGCGCTGTTCCTCGAACTTGAGTACGTCCTTCTCCAGCTTCTCCAGGAACTCGCCGAGTTCCTGGCGCGCTTTTTCGCCGCGCGGTCCGAAGTCGGTGCGGTCGAAGACATTCCACTTCTTCAGCACCGGCTGCACGACCTCTTCGAGATGCTGGCGCAGATCGTAGATGCCGTGCTTGGCCATCAGCGCGCCGTTGCGGCGGAAGTCGGGCATGCCGTAGCCGGGCATGACGAAGTTGGTGAGGATCTTGGTGATCGCCGCCATGGCCTGGTCGGGCGCCAGATCCAGGCCCGCGGCGCAGAGGTTGCGGTAGAAGATCATGTGCAGGTTCTCGTCGGCGGCGACGCGCTGCAGCATGCGATCGGCGATGGGGTCGTTGCAGACCCGGCCGGTATTGCGGTGGCTGACCCGGGTGGCCAGTTCCTGGAAGGTCACATATGCGACATTCACCAGGAATCCGCTCCAGGCGTCGGGCGAATGCACGCCGCGGGTCATGTGGATCATGCGGGCCTGCTCGAGCGCGACCGGGTCGACGCCGCGGGTGACGACCAGGTAATCGCGCATGACGATGCCGTGCCGGTTCTCCTCGGCGGTCCAGCGCCCGACCCAGGTGCCCCACGCGCCGTGGGAGGAGAAGCTCTCCGAGATCTCGCGGTGGTAGGAGGGCAGATTGTCCTCGGTGAGCAGGTTGGTGATCATCGCGGCCTTGGCGACCTCGTTCAGCTTGGACTGTTCGGGCTCCCAGTCCTGGCCGCCCATCGCGGCGAAGTTGCGACCTTCGTCCCACGGGACGTAGTCGTGCGGGTGCCAGTCCTTGGCCATCGACAGGTGGCGGTTCAGATTCTCTTCGGCCACCGGTTCGAGTTCGGTCAGGATTTCCAGCTGGGTCAGATCCTTGGTCACAACACGCCTCCACGGTCGTTTTCGACGTCTTGTCAAGCCGGACTTGTCTTTTCACAGGCAGAACGTTGAGCAGAACAAAACGAGAGCTACGGCAGAGCCGGGTCGAGCGGCTGCCGTCGGATCGAGGCTATGGAGCGATCCTGTGCGGAATCTCGAGGTTGCTCGAGAGCCTCTCGAGGTGGTTACAGCGCAAGGTGCCGATTGTGCAGCACGGCGCGCGTCGCTGTCCACGCTTTCCGGCGTGTTCTCGCGGTAGGGTTCCGGCATGGGTTATCCGGAGGAGGTGCTCGCCCCGGACGAGCAGTTGATACTCCATCGTCATCCGCATTGGAAAATGCTGTTCTGGCCGATCGTGACACTCATCATCGCGACCGCGCTGGCCGGATTCGCCGGGGGACTGATCTGGCGCAGGACCGAGGGCACGACCCGCTCGGTATTGCTGATCGTGGTGCTGGTCGTCTGGCTGGGCATCATCGTATGGCGTTGTGTCGCAAGGATTATCAGCTGGCAGTCGACACACTTCATCGTGACCGACCGCCGGGTGCTCATCCGGCAGGGCGTGGTCACCCACACCGGCATCGATATTCCGATGAGCCGGATTTCGAGTGTGCAGTTCCGGCACGGGCTGTTCGATCGGATGCTCGGCACCGGCACCCTGATCATCGGATCGTCCTCCGAGGAACCGCTCGAATACGACGACATCCCGCACGTGCAGAAGGTGCACGCACTGCTGTACCGGCAGGTGTTCGAGGGATCCCGGGATAATCTGGGCCAATGACCGCCGTACTGCTGGCCGAAGACGATGAGGCCATCGCCGCACCGCTGTCGCGTGCGCTCGGGCGCGAGGGCTATTCGGTCACCGTGGAACGCTTCGGGCCCGCGGTACTCGAACGCGCACTGGAGGGCGATCACGACCTGCTCATCCTCGATCTGGGCCTGCCGGGTATGGACGGGCTCGAGGTGTGCCGCCAGGTGCGCGCCCGCGGTGCCGATCTGGCCGTGCTGATGCTCACCGCGCGCACCGATGAGGTCGACTTCGTCGTCGGGTTGGACGCGGGCGCGGATGACTATGTCGGCAAACCGTTCCGGTTGGCCGAATTGCTCGCCCGGGTGCGAGCTTTGTTGCGGCGCAGCGGAATCGGTGACGAGGCAGTCGAGGTCGGCGGTATCCGGCTGGAGCCGGCGGCGCGCCGGGTGCTGGTGAACGGCGTCGAAGTCGGTTTGGCCAACAAGGAATACGAGCTGCTCAAGGTCTTGATCGATCGGGCGGGCCAGGTAGTGCCGCGCGAGACGATCCTGCGCGAGGTGTGGGGCGACGCCGAGCTGCGCGGTTCGAAAACCTTGGATATGCACATGTCCTGGCTGCGTCGCAAGATCGGTGACGAGGGCCCGATGGCCGAGCGACGCATCGTCACCGTGCGCGGTGTCGGGTTCCGGTTGAACACCGATTGATGGTGCGGCGCAACTGATATGAGACGCAGAATTCTGCGATCGATACTCACCGTGCTGACCATTACCACGGTGGTGCTCGGCGTCCCGCTGATCTACACCGCGTGGCTCTGGGTCGAGGACATCACCCGCAACGATCTGGAGAACCGGCTCGAGCGGATCGCCTCCGAGATCATCGCCCAGGAACACGGCGACGGCGCGGTGCTCGGCGAACTCGACACCCGGCTGGTGCGGCCGCTGATCCCCAAGGACGGCAAGCTGACCATCATCTATCCGGCGCCGCGGGACAATGCGTCCCGGCTCGATGTCGGCGCGGAGCAGGTCCACGATCCGGTGGTGGAATCGCTGGCGATGGGCACCAAGGGTTCATTGCGCCTGGAGGTGCCGTCGGGCCCGATGCATACGCGGCAGATCCAGGCCGTTGCGGTGGTCGCCTTCGCGGTGCTCGCCTCACTGGGCGCGGCGGTGTCGGTGGCCATGATCACCGCGCGCCGGGTCGCCGATCCGCTCCGCGACGTGGCGGCCCGCGCCGCCCGGCTGGCCATGGGTGACTTCCGGCCGGATCCGCGGCGGCACGGGATTTCCGAACTGGACCGGGTTTCCGATGTGCTCGATTCGGCGACCGTCGAGATCGCCGGGCGATTGCAGCGCGAGCACGCGCTGGTCGCGGACGTTTCGCATCAGCTGCGCAGTCGCCTGACCGCGGTGCGATTGCGGCTGGACGAGTTGTCCGCGCATTCCGATCCGGCCGTGGTGCACGAGGCCGAGGAGGCAATGGCACAGGTCGACCGGCTGACCGACGCGATCGACGATCTGGTCCGGGCCTCGCGCGACGAGGATGCCGCCGATCGCGATCCGGTGCCGGTGATGGACGAACTGCGCGGCGTTGTCGAGGAATGGTCGCATCCGTTCACCGAGGCGGGCCGGATCCTGCGGCTGATCGGCGACGAATCGCTGCGCGCCCCGATCACCGGTTCCCGGCTGCGCGAAGCGCTCGCCGTGCTGGTCGACAATGCGCTGATGCACGGCGGCGGGACCTGCACGGTATCGGTGCGCACCGTGCGCACCGTCAGCGAGCGCGAGCCCTTGGTGGTGGTCGAGGTCGCCGATGAGGGCGACGGTGTCCGTGACGAACTCGCGCCGCACATTTTCGACCGCGGTTTCTCCGCAGGCGGCTCGACCGGTGTCGGACTCGCCCTCGCCAGGGCACTCATCGAGGCCGACGGTGGGCGCTTGGAATTGCAGCGCCGCCGCCCAGCGCTGTTCGCGATGTTCCTCGGATCGAGCGCGTCACAACGCACACCAAACGGCGCGCAGGCGCCCGAGCCGCGCTAGTCAGCCGAGGAGCTTGCTGCGCAGCGCATCGTCCTTCTCCAGGACCATGCCTTCCAGGCCGGCCTGGAACTGCTCCATCCGGGTGCGCAGAGCGGAGTCGGCGGTGGCGAGGATGCGGGCGGCGAGCAGGCCGGCGTTGCGGGCGCCGCCGATGGAGACGGTGGCCACTGGGACACCCGCAGGCATCTGGACGATGGACAGCAGCGAGTCCATGCCGTCGAGATATTTGAGCGGGACGGGGACGCCGATGACCGGGAGCGGGGTGGCGGAAGCGACCATGCCGGGCAGGTGGGCGGCGCCGCCCGCGCCCGCGATGATGACCTTCAGGCCGCGGCCCGCCGCCTCGCGGGCGTAGTCGAGCATGCGCTGGGGTGTGCGATGCGCCGAGACGACGCCTACCTCGAAGCGAATATCGAACTCCGCCAAGGCGATTGCGGCGGCCTCCATGGTCGGCCAGTCGGAGTCGCTGCCCATGATCAGGCCAACTTGCGCATTACTCACCGTGGGGATCCCATCCGTCGGTCCAAATCGCGTGCGACATCCAGTACGCCGCGCGCTCGGCCTGCTCGCGCACCACGGCGACATCGTCGCCGAGCACGTTGATATGCCCGATCTTGCGATCCGGGCGTTCGCCCTTGCCGTACAGGTGCACCTTCGCCTGCGGCAGTCTGGCGAAGAGGTGGTGCAGCCGCTCGTCCATCGACATGGTCGGCGCCTCGGCCGCGCCGAGAATATTCGCCATCACCGTGACCGGCGCCAGCGGACTGGTGTCGCCGAGCGGATAGTCGAGCACCGCGCGCAGATGCTGTTCGAATTGGCCGGTGCATGCGCCGTCCATGCCCCAGTGGCCGGAGTTGTGCGGGCGCATGGCCAGTTCGTTGATCAGGATGGCGCCGTCGTTGGTTTCGAAGAGTTCGACGGCCATCGCACCGACCACACCGAGTTCCCCGGCCAGGTTCAGCGCGAGTGTCTCGGCCTGCGTGGCCAATTCGTCACTGAGGTCCGGTGCGGGTGCGATCACCACGGCGCACTGGCCGTTGCGCTGCACCGTCTCCACCACCGGCCAGGTCGCGGCCTGACCGAACGGCGAACGCGCCACCATCGCCGACAGTTCGCGCTTCAGATCCACCTTGGCCTCGGCGAGCAACTGCACACCGTGCGCGAGCTGATCGGAAACGATCGTCTCGGCCTCGGCCGCCGACTCCGGCATCCAGACGCCGCGCCCGTCGTAGCCGCCGCGGACTGCCTTCAGCACGATCCGCCAGTCGTGCTCGTCACCGAATCGCACCGCATCGGCCACCGACGTGACGGGCACGAAGGCCGGCACAGGCAACCCGAGATCGGACAGCTTGGTCCGCATGGCGAGCTTGTCCTGCGCGAAGACCAGCGCGTGCGGCGGCGGCTGCACATTCACACCCTCGGCGACCAGCGCCTCCAGATGTTCGGTCGGCACATGCTCGTGATCGAAGGTGAGGGCGTGGGAGCCGACGGCGGCTTTGCGCAGCGCGGTCAGATCGGTGTGGCTGCCGAGGACGACCTCGGGGCTCACCTGTGCGGCCGGGTCATCCGGATTCTCCGCCAGCACCCGCAGCCGCTGACCGAGCGCGATAGCGGCCTGGTGCGTCATGCGCGCGAGCTGGCCACCACCGATCATGGTGACGGTGGGCATGGCGGCAGGATCGAATGAACGGCGGGTCACGTCGTGCAATCTTGTCATGTCCGGGCACCACGATCGCTACCGGTACACTCGGGCCTTGTGCCTTTCGTCGACGACGTGGTCAACGTCCTCCCCAAGCCCCTGCGGGAGATCGCTTACCGCCACCACGAACTGATCAAATTCGCCATCGTCGGCGCGACCACCTTCATCATCGACTCGGGCATCTTCTATGTGCTCAAGTGGACCGTACTGGAGACCAAGCCGGTCACCGCGAAGATCATCTCCGGTGTGATCGCGGTCATCTGCTCCTACATCCTCAACCGCGAGTGGTCGTTCAAGAACCGCGGGGGGCGCGAGAAGCACCACGAGGCGCTGCTGTTCTTCGGCGTCAGCGGCGTCGGTGTCGTGCTGAGCTTCATCCCGCTGTGGATCTCCAGCTACGTCTTCGACCTACGCCAGCCCGATGTGAGCTTCACCGTCGAGAACATCGCGGACTTCATCAGCGCCTTCATCATCGGCAACCTGCTGCAGATGGCGTTCCGCTTCTGGTCGATGCGGCGCTGGGTGTTCCCGGACGAGATCAGTGAGCTCGTCGAGGAAATCGAGGAAATGCTCGAGGAAGAGCAGCTCGGCCACAGCTGAGTTCTCGCGTCGATTTTCGGCCATGCGGATCGCGCATGAGCCGGGGTCAGTACGGTGATGCGGTGGCGATTGAGGAAACCGTTCGGGGGCGTAACGGGGATGATGCGGCCAGGTTTCGGCTGACCGTCGTGGATCAGGCATTGCGGTTGTTCGCCGAGCAGGGGTATGAGGCGACGACCGTGGATGAGATTGCGGAGGCGGCGGGGATTTCGCGGCGGACGTTCTTTCGGCAGTTCCGGTCGAAGGAGGATGTGATCTTCGCCGATCACGAGTCGCAGTTGGCCCGGGCGGCGGAGTTCTTGGCGGCGGCGAAGGGGGATCCGTGGGAGGCGGTCTGTACCGCGGTGGTGCAGGTGTTCGAGCGGTTCACCCAGTGGCGCGAGATCGCCGAGCGGCGATATCGGGTGGTGCGCAAGGTGCCCGCGCTGCGCGAGCGCGAGATCGTGACCGTGTTCCGGTACGAGCGGTTGTTCACCGACTATCTGCGTGAGCGGCTGCCGGAGGTGCCGGATCTGGCGCGGGTGCAGTTCACGGCCGCGGTGACGGCCACGCACAATTACCTGCTGCGCCGGATGGTGCGCGGCGAATCGGATGCGGGTGCGACGGATCTGCGCGAGGAGTTGGCGGCGATTCCGCGTGGGCGCGGCTCGGGGGCGGCGGAAATGGTGGTCGCGGTCTTCCCCAGGGATATGCCGCCGCGACAGGTCGCGGATCTGGTGACGCGGCAGCTCGGTAATCTGTGACCGGAGTCACAGTATGCAGTATCTGACACTCAGTGCCATGATGTAACCGCACTTGACGCGGCTCTCTGGGCGTATACTCGATGGGAGTATGGCACTGAGTGCCGAATGTTGGAACTCTGATCCAGCAAAATCACGACCGACAAACCCAGGAGTGTGTCCCATGGCGGGGAACCCCGATTTCAACCTTTTCCAGCTCGAGGACTTCCACGACGAACTGCGTGCGGCCATCCGCGGACTGGCGGAGAAGGAAATCGCTCCGTACGCCAAGGATGTCGACGGCAACGCCCGCTTCCCGGAGGAGGCGCTCACCGCGCTGAACGCCGCGGGCTTCAACGCGGTGCACGTGCCCGAGGCCTACGGCGGACAGGGCGCGGATTCGGTCGCCACCTGCATCGTGATCGAAGAGGTCGCCCGCGTCTGCGGTTCGTCCTCGCTGATCCCCGCGGTCAACAAGCTCGGCACCATGGGCCTGATCCTCAACGGCTCCGAGGAGCTCAAGCAGAAGGTGCTGCCGGATATCGTCAACGGCGAGATGGCCTCCTACGCGCTGTCCGAGCGTGAGGCCGGCTCCGACGCCGCAGGCATGCGCACCCGCGCCAAGCAGGACGGCGACGACTGGATCATCAACGGCTCCAAGTGCTGGATCACCAACGGCGGCAAGTCTTCCTGGTACACCGTCATGGCGGTGACCGATGCGGAGAAGGGCGCCAACGGCATCTCCGCATTCCTGGTGCACAAGGATGACGAAGGCTTCGTGGTCGGCCCGCTCGAGCACAAGCTCGGCATCAAGGGATCGCCCACCGCCGAACTGTATTTCGAGAACTGCCGGGTGCCGGGTGACCGCATCGTCGGCGCGCCGGGCACCGGCTTCAAGACCGCGCTGCAGACCCTCGATCACACCCGCCCGACCATCGGTGCGCAGGCCGTCGGCATCGCGCAGGGCGCACTGGACGCCGCGATCGCCTACACCAAGGACCGCAAGCAGTTCGGCACCGCGATCGCCGACTTCCAGAACACCCAGTTCATGCTCGCCGATATGGCGATGAAGATCGAGGCCGCCCGCCTCATGGTCTACACCTCCGCGGCCCGCGCCGAGCGCGGCGAGAAGAACCTCGGCTTCATCTCCGCCGCCGCCAAGTGCTTCGCCTCCGATGTGGCCATGGAGGTCACCACCAACGCCGTGCAGCTCTTCGGCGGCGCGGGCTACACCACCGACTTCCCGGTGGAGCGAATGATGCGTGACGCCAAGATCACTCAGATCTACGAGGGCACCAACCAGATTCAGCGCGTCGTCATGTCGCGCGCACTGCTGCGGGGCTGATAACGCATACCGACCGGGTGTTTACGCCGCTGCATCGAGCGGTGTGAACACCCGGTCTTTTTTCGCCCTCGATACCTCCATTTTTTGGGGTACGGATGTTCGGCGAAATAGTCTCGAGGCCGATCGGTTGTTTATTCGTGTCCTTAACTGGAGCAATTCGATACATGGCGCGGCACATTAATGCTTTGAAGCGGTTAGAGATTGATTTGCCTGGTAGAAGGCACGAATTAACACTGCGAACCTCGCTCGACGAGGTCGCGCTGGGAAACGGTCTTCGTAAGTATGTCGCCTTCGTAGGCGCGCGTGTTACGTGTTTTCGAACACCATTTCGACCATAAGTTGAACAAATAAATCAGGTGGCTCGTTTCCTATTAAAGGTGCCTGCAAAGGGTGGATACTCGACTTCGTAAACATAACGAGGTGGGGATATGACCAAGATCGTAATCGGGCCGCGGTCGGGGATGAATTGGGTCCCGCTGTCCATGCCGCCCACCCAGGGCGGCGATGCGGCACCGCGCGCATTGGTCACGGATGTCGAGGCGTATCACATCGAGCCCGAGGAGGTTATGGTCGACGCGACGCACGCACGGACCAACGGTAAACCGGTGCCCGTCGGACGGCATCGAGGTAACTGATCCGGGTGGTTGCTCATGTCGCACGGCCTCTCATCGGCACGGCCATCGCTTGCCGCTGAAACTCAGGTTTTTCCGCTCTCGCCCGCGCAGCTGGGGATGTGGTACGCCCAGCAGCTGGATCCCGATGTGCCGCTCTACGAGGCGCAGTACATCGAGATGTCCGGGTCGCTCGATCTCGACCTGCTGATCCGGGTCGGTCGCCAGGCCGCGCACGAGTTCGAATCGGGCGTGCTGCGGTTGATCGAGAAGGATGGTCGGCCGTATCAAGTGGTCGACCATCGGATCGAGACCGAGGCCCGGTATCTGGACTTCCGCGCCGCGGCGGATCCGGATGCCGAGGCGCTGCGTTGGATGCGCGCCGATGTGGCGGCGCCGATCGATCTGCTGCGGGATCGGCTCGCGATAACGGCGGTGCTGCGGGTCGGCGCCGACCGGGTGTTGATGTACTCGCGGGCCCATCACATTGTGGTGGACGGCTTCGGCTCGGTGACCGGGCTGTATCGGGTCGCCGAGTTGTACAACTCGGCGCTGGCAGGTGTCGAGCCGCCGCCAGCGGCGGCGGCGAGCCTGCGGGAGGTGCACGAATCCGAGATGCGCTATCGCTCGTCGACGCGATTCGCGACCGATGCGGCGTATTGGTCCGAGCGGATGGCGGACATGCCGCAGCGGTGCAGTCTGGTGGATGCGGCGGCACCCACACATGCGCTTGGGCGTCAGCATCGCATCGAGCTCTCGGAGCTTACGATCGCGCGGATGGAAACCGCCGCGGCGCGCTTCGGTGTCGGTTCGGCGGCATTGGCGATCGCGGCGCTCGCGCTGTATTACGCGCGGATGACCGGTGAGCGGGAGGTGGTGCTGAGCCTGCCGGTATCCGGGCGGACCACCGCGATGCTGCGGCGTTCGGGCGGCATGCTGGCCAATGTGGTGCCGTTGCGGATCGAGGTCACCGCGGACAGTACGGTCGCCGATATCGTCGCGGCGGTGCGGCTCGAGGTGTCCGGTGCACTGCGGCACCAGCGGTACCGGCACGAGGAAATCCGGCACGGTGCGGAGGAGTCCGATGCCGCGGTACCGGGGCGGGGGGTCGTCGGGCCGGTATTCAACATCATGTTGTTCCCGACGGAAGTCGTTTTCACCGGTGTCCGAACCGCACTGCATGTATTGACGTCGGGGCCGATCGAGGACCTGTTCGTCAACCTGTATCAGCACGGCGCGAACAGTCCGATCCACGTCGACTTCACCGCCAATCCGCAGCTGTACGACGCGGATTCCCTTTCCCGGCATCATTATCGATTCATCGGTTTGTTCGAGTCGATGCTCGCCGCGGAGCCGGATACGCCGGTCCGGGAGCTCGAATACTTCCTCGACGACGAGCGGCATCTGCTTCGTGGAGTACACGGGCCGAAGGTTTCGGCGGTGCGGTTATTGCCCGAGGTGCTGGATGCGGGTTTGCGTGCCGCGGAGGCCGACGCACCCGCGGTGGTATGTGGTGACCGGACGTTGTCGTATGCGGAACTGGATCGACTCTCGAATTCTTTGGCGCGCAAGCTGATCGGGCGCGGTGCGGGACCGGATATTCCGGTGTTGAGCGCGCTGCCTCGATCGATCGAATCGGTGCTGGCGTTCTGGGGGGTGGCTCGATCGGGCGCGGCGTTCGTGCCGATCGGGGGCGGGAATCCGAGCGAGCGGGTGGCGCGGATGGCGGCGGAATGTGGTGCACAGCTGGGTATTACGGTGTCCGAGCTGGTATCCGGACTGCCCAGTGATGTGACGTGGATTGTGCTCGATGCCGATGCCGATGCCGATGCCGATGCCGATGCCGATGCGGCAGTGGACTCGGACCTGAGTGGGGTCGTACGGCCGGAGCACGCGGCCTATGAGGTATTCACTTCGGGTTCGACCGGCGTACCGAAAGGGGTTGTGGTTACGCATGCTGGCTTGGCGGGACTGGTTGCGGCAGAGCGTTATTCGTTCTATTCGGGGCCGTGGGCGCGGGTATTGCACTGTTTGAACCCGAGTTTCGATGCCTCGCTACTGGAGTTGCTGCTGGCGTTCTCGGCGGGCGCGACATTGGTTGTCGCGGAGGGGGATCAGGCGGCCGGGAGTGAATTGGCCCGGGTGATCCAGGACTTCGGCGTGACGCAGTTGTTTTCGACGCCCGCGGTTCTTGCGACGCTGCCCACCGATGCGTTGGACGGGGTGCATGCGGTGTCTTCCGGTGGCGAGAGTTGTCCGCCGGAGTTGGTGGCACGATTCGGATCCGGGCGGACATTGCTGAATTCTTATGGGCCGACCGAGACTACGGTCGCGGTCACCTTCACGGATCGGTTGACACCGGCTCGGCCGTCGGGGTTGGGGCGTCCGGTGCCAGGGGTCGGGCTGTTGGTGCTGGATCGCTGGTTGCGGACGGTGCCGATCGGGGTTGCGGGGGAGCTGTACATCGTCGGATCCGGGCTTGCCAGGGGCTATGCGGGACGAATGGGCGTAACCGCCGAACGTTTCGTGGCGAACCCGATCGGGCCGAGCGGATCTCGGATGTATCGGACCGGTGATCTGGTTCGCTGGCAGATGGAGCATCCGATCGATGCGGAGCACGATGGGGCGTCGGATCCGGTACTGGAATATCTGGGCCGCACGGATTTCCAGGTCAAGTTGCACGGAATGCGGGTCGAGCCGGGTGAAATCGATGCCGTGCTCGACATGCATCCAGGTGTCGAGATCGCCGTGACGGTACTGCGCCGCACGGCTGCGGGCGGATCGATGTTGGCCTCGTATGTGGTTCCGGTCGATCACAGGGAACCGCCTGTGCACCTGGATGTTTCGGATATACGTGACTTCTGTGCCCACCGGCTGCCCGGACATCTGGTACCCGGATCGATTACTGTGCTCGACGCGCTGCCGTTGACCGGCAACGGCAAGATCGATCGTCGCGCCCTTCCGGAACCCGAGCCCATGGCGACCGAACCGGTGCCTGCGGCGGGTACTGAGACCGAACGCGCGCTGTGCGCGATATTCGCGGAGATACTCGGCGCGCAGCGCGTTGACGCGGAATCGTCCTTCTTCGCACTCGGCGGCGATTCGATCATGGCTATTCAGCTGGTATCCAGGGCCCGCGCCGAAGGGCTGATCTTCGCGGCCCGTGCTGTTTTCGAGCATCCGACACCTGCCGACCTGGCCCGATTCGTCGCGGAACCCACCGGTCGCCCGATATTGCATGAACTGCCGGGTGCGGGCATCGGCCGGATACCCCGCACGCCCATCGTTTCCTGGCTGCTCGAACAGTCGACCGATGCGCGCAGCTTCGCCCAGTCGATGGTGCTCACCCTGCCCGTCGGTATCGAGCGAAACCCGTTGGTGCGCACCATACAGGCCATCCTTGATGGGCACGACATCTTGCGCGCGGCCTTGGTGGATGGGGAACTCGAGGTGCGCCCGGTCGGGACGGTCGACGCGGACGCGCTGCTGGCCGTCGATTCCGAGACTTCGTCGGACGCGTCCGCTCGGGCTATCGCGGATGCGACGGATCGTCTCGATCCGGACCGCGGCCGAATGCTGGCCATGGTGTGGCTCGATGCCGGGCCGACGCGGGCCGGTCACCTCGTCATCGTGGCGCATCACCTGGTCATCGACGCGGTGTCCTGGCGGATCGTGCTCGCCGACTTGATCACCGCATGGACGCAGATCGCGGCGGGAGATGAGCCGGTACTGCCGCCGGTCGGCACGTCCATGCGAACGTGGGCACACGCTTTGGCCGTGGCCGCCGCCGATGATTCGGTGGTCGAGGAGCTGGATTACTGGTCCGAGGTCCTCGCCACGCCGGATCCGCCGTTGCGACGTCGTCGCGAGGCTGCGCTCTCGCCGGGAGAGCCTGGCGGCCACGGCGATGCGATCGAGGTGCCGACGGGACGCGGTGACATTGCCGTTGATGTGCCGGATGTCCTCGACACGGAGCCGGAGAGCCCGGCTGACGAAACGCCGCGGGTCCGTGCGCGGATCGAGGTTCGGCTGCCCGTCGAGGCGACGAAGACGCTGCTCGAGCGACTGCCGGTGGCGTTGCGGTGTGGGGTGGAGGATGCGCTGTTGAGTGCCTTGGCGTGCGCGGTTACGCGGCGGCGGGGGGACCGAAGCCCAATGCTGGTGAGCGTCGAGCGGCATGGGCGGGATGAGGGATTGGTTCCGGGGGCGGACCTTTCCCGGACGGTCGGGTGGTTCACAAGTCAGTTCCCGGTGCGGTTGGATGTCGGGTCGGCTGATCCGTTGACGGCGTTGAAGGCCGTGAAGGAACAAGTGCGCGCGGTGCCCCGGGGCGGGTCCGCGTTCGGGCTGTTGCGGTATCTGAATCCGATTGGGTGCGAACGGCTGTCGGCCGTGCGCCCGCGAGTCGGGCTCAACTATCTCGGCCGGGTGCCCGCTGTCGATGCGGGTGAGCCGTGGCTGCCGGATTCGGTTGTGACGTCATTGGGAGGGGGGCCGGTCTTGCCTGCGGCCGGGGATATCGCGATCGATGCCTTGACACTGGATACCGCTGAAGGCCCTGTCCTACAGACGGTCTGGCATTCCAGGTACTCGGCGTCGGATCTGGAAGACATTGCGCAGCAGTGGACATCGGAACTCACATCGCTTGCCGAACTGCTGCGGGCACCGGATGCGGGTGGCTTCACTCCGTCGGATCTGCCACTGGTATCAGTGACACAACAGCAGATCGACGAATGGGAGTCGCGGTACCCGGCATTCGAGGATGTCTGGCCGCTCGCGCCACTGCAGCAAGGTCTGTTGTTCCACACCCAGCTGGCCGCCGGACGCGCCGACGGGTACTCGGTGCAGGCGGCAATCCAATTCGACGGCGAGGTGGATATCGCACGGCTGGAGCGAGCTGCCTGCGCGCTCGTCGAGCGCCACCAGGTGCTGCGCACGGCCTTCCTGCCCGGCGATGATGTGGCGGTTCAGCTGGTACTCGAGCAGGTAACCGTGCCATGGAGCTACATCGAAGCGGACGCGACGGAATGCGATCGCCTTGCCGACGCGGAACTCGCGACTCCCTTTGCCCCCGATAGGCCACCACTGCTGCGCTTCCGCTGCGTGCGATGCGGCGAGCGCGATGTCCGGTTGGTGATCACGAATCATCACCTGATCCTCGACGGCTGGTCCATGCCGCTGTTCATCGGCGAGCTGCTCGTGCTGTACGAAACCGACGGTGACAGTGCGGGATTCGCCCCAGCTGTCTCGTATCGGCGTTACCTCGAGTGGCTGGCGGACCGAGACCACACTGCCGCCCGAGCCGCATGGTCGGCCGCATTGGCCGATCTACCAGGTCCGACCTTGGTGACCGCCGGGCGGGCTCCGGCTATGGCCGACGGCAGCGCGAGCCGGTCGGCGGACGAGCGAGTGTCGAAACCCGTTCGGACCATCGATATCCCTTTGGGGCAACCGAATGCAGCCGCACTCCAGCGGATTACCGCTGAGCACGGTGTCACCCTCAATACGATTGTGCAGGTCGCGTGGGCATTGCTGCTGGCGGAGCTGACGGGGGAACACGACATCGTATTCGGCTCCATCGTATCGGGCCGTCCGCCCGAATTGCCCGGTGCCGAACGCATTGTCGGCATGCTGGTGAACACCATTCCGGTGCGGATCACCCTCGAACCAGCCGAGTCGGTGGCGGACCTGCTCGGGCGCGTGCATCGTGAGCAGGCGCGCTTGCTCGAGCATCACACTTCAGGGCTCACCGATATTCAGGCGGCGGCCGGTATCGGGCCACTTTTCGACACCACGCTCGTGTTCGAGTCGTATCCGATGGATGTCGCGGCGCTCATGGCGGCGGCCGAGCGGGCGGCATTGCGAGTGAGCGGATTCCGTGCCTACGACGGTACGCACTATCCACTCGCACTGGCCGCACACGGCCGCAGCGGTCTGCGTCTGGTCATGAGCTACTCGGCCCAGTACTTCGACGCCACCGAGGCGGCAGCGCTGGCGGACCGGCTGGCCCGCATTCTCGCGCGGCTCGGCGAGGATCCGAACCAGCCGGTCATGGCAGTAAACGGAGCCGACCCCGGGGAGGTGCTGCGCGCATGTCCACAGCCACTGCGGTTGCTCCCCGAGATCCTGGCGGGCGGCATCCAACCCGACCGGACCGCAATCCGTTGTGGTCCAATGGAATTGACCTATCGAGAACTCGACGAGCAGTCGAATCGGCTCGCCGGAGTATTGATCGAGGCGGGTGCGGAACCGGAAACGGCTGTGCTGCTCGCAGTGCCGCGATCGCCGGAGTGGATGGTCGCGGTGTGGGCGATCGCGAAGTCCGGGGCCGCCTTTGTGCCGGTCGATCCGGCCCAGCCTGCGCAGCGGATCATCGATATCGCCGCCGACTGCGGTGCGTTGTTCGGGGTGACTGTCGCGACGGTGCGGGATCAACTGCCCGACGAGGTGCCGTGGCAGGTGCTGGACGCTCCGAAGGTGACCATGGCGCCGCTGCCAGCCGTGGATCGACGCAGGCCACTACTCGCCGCGCACCCGGCCTACATCGTGTACACCTCCGGCTCGACCGGAACACCGAAGGGCGTAGTCGTCACCCATGCCGGTCTGAACGGTCTCGTGCGCGGCACCGCGGCCGCCATCGGAGCCGGGCCGGGCGATCGCGTATTGCACTGTCTGAACCCGAGTTTCGATGCGGCCATTCTGGTGTGGTTGTCCGCCTTCGGAACCGGTGCGACTCTGCTCATCGCGCCGCCGGAGGCGAATGCCGGTGCCGAGCTGTGCGCGGCTATCACCGAATCCGGTGCGACCCACTTGACCTCGACTCCCGCCGTACTGGCCACGGTGCCCGCGACCGCATTGGCGAGCGTGCGAGTGCTGGTCTCCGGCAGCGAGGCGTGCCCGTCGGAGCTGATCGCCCGCCTCGCTGAGGGCCGGGTGCTGTTGAATTCCTATGGCCCCGCAGAAGCCTCGGTGGCAGCGACGTTCACCGGCCCACTGCGTCGGGAAGAACCCGCGGATCTCGGAGCACCGTTGCCGGGAACCGGTCTGGCCGTATTGGATTCGTGGTTGCGTCCGGTACCGATCGGTGCGACCGGCGAGCTGTATGTCATGGGACTGGGACTTGCCCGTGGCTATATCGGGCAGCCTGGACTGACAGCGACGCGGTTCGTGGCGAACCCGTTCGGAACGCCGGGGGAGCGGATGTACCGCACCGGCGATCTGGTTCGCCGTATGTCCCGTCGGCGACTGGAGTACGTGAGGCGCAATGACTTCCAGGTGAAGTTGCACGGCATCAGAGTCGAACCGGGTGAAGTCGATGCGGTGCTGCGCAAGTGCCACGGTGTCGAGATGACGATCACCGTGCCGCGCCACGGGCCGGCCGGAACTCATCTGCTGGCCAGCTATGTGGTGCCGACCGAGGATGCGGTCCTGAAATCGAACGAGTTGCGGGACTACCTGTCCCAGCGGCTGCCGAGACATCTGGTGCCCGCGACGATCACCGTACTGACCGAGCTGCCGCTGACCGGAAACGGCAAGGTCGATCGGCGCGCACTGCCCGAACCCGAACTAGTGGTGGCCGAATACGTCGAACCGGTCGGGCGGGAGCGCCTGGTCGCCGATGTCTTCGGTACGGTGCTCGACCGTGAAAAGGTCGGTGCGGCTGACGACTTCTTCGCACTCGGCGGTGATTCGCTCTCGGCGATCCGAGTCGCCGCACGGCTCGGCTCGGCCCTCGCGATTTCGGTGCCCGTCCGCCTGATCTTCGAAGCGCCGACCGTCCGCGCGCTCGCCGCGCGGCTGAGCACCACGGCCGCCATGGATCGCACCGGTCCTCGTCGGGGGCAACGGCCGGCACGAATTCCGCTTTCACCCGCGCAGCAGCGGATGTGGTTCATCAACCAATATGATCCCGATTCCGGCGCTTACAACGTGCCGATCGTGCTGCGGCTCATCGGAAGGCTGGATCCGGCAGCACTCAAGGCGGCCGTGCGCGATGTGCTCGAGCGGCACGAATCGCTGCGCACGGTTTATCCGGCCCGTGACGGTGTCGGATATCAGATGATTTTGCCAACGGATTCTGTTGTCCCGGAACTTGATCCGATCACGGTCACCGATGCGAAACTGCCAGGCGCGATCATGGACTGTGTCGGTGCGGGATTCGACGTGACGGTCGCGGTGCCACTGCGGCTAAGCGTGTTCCGGCTCGCCGAAAACACGCACGTACTGGTGCTGGTAATCCACCACATCAGCACCGACGGCTTCTCGATGGGCCCACTTGCCCGCGACGTGATGACTGCCTACACGGCCCGGCTGGCCGGCGCCGCACCCGACTGGACCCCGCTTCCGGTGCAGTACGCCGACTACACCCTGTGGCAGCACGAGCGCCTCGGCTCCGAGCTCGATTCGGAATCGCCACTGACACAGCAGATTCGGTACTGGAAAGACACACTTACCGGATTGCCCGATCAACTCGCACTGCCCGTCGACCGCCCCCGCCCGCCGACTGCATCGCTGCGGGCAGGCACGGTCTACCGCGAATTCGATGCCGCGCTCACCGCACGCCTCGACGAACTCGCCACCGCGAACCGATGCACTCGATTCCAGGTGCTGCACAGTGCACTCGCGGTGCTGTTCGCCCGACTGAGCGGCACCACCGATATCGCCATCGGCACCCCCGTGGCGGGCCGTGGCGTCGCCGAGCTCGACGATGTGGTCGGCATGTTCGTCAATACCCTGGTGCTGCGCACCGAAATTCGTGCCGCGGAACCGTTCTGCGAGCTACTCGGACGGGTTCGACGCACCGACCTCGACGCACTCGCCCACGCCGACGTGCCCTTCGAGCGGCTCGTCGACCTGCTCGAACCCACCCGCTCGGCCTCCCGGCACCCCTTGATCCAGACAATGCTGGTGATGCAGAATCCCGCCCCGGTCGAACTCGCGCTGCCGGACCTGCGCGCCGAGGCACTGGATCTCGACCAGCCGAGTATTCGTTTCGATCTGAGCGTCACGGTGGCGGAGACCGACTCGTCCGGCCTATCGGTCCGGATCGCATACGCCACCGACCTGTTCGACCGCGCAACCGTCGCGCATATGGCCGAGCGCTGGCTGCGCGTGCTACGCGCAGTAGCGGCGAATCCCGAAGTACCCGTTGGCGATATCGAATTGCTCGCGCCTGCCGATCGCCGAGATCTGCTGTCCCGGCGGGCGCGAATCGAGCGGGCGCCGCGCGTGCTGGCAGAGCTGCTCACCGCAGCGGTCGCCGCGAACCCGGACGGCATAGCGGTGGTAGACGGCGCAGCAACGCTGACCTATGCCGAACTCGACGATCGCTCGAATCGACTGGCTCGCTTACTGATCCGCGCGGGTGCACGTCCCGAGGCGCTGGTCGTGGTGGCCCTGCGCCGCTCGCTCGAGTCAGTGCTCGCCGTGTGGGCGGTGGCGAAGACCGGAGCGGCCTTCGTCCCGGTCGATCCCGGCAACCCGGTCGAGCGGATCCAACAGATCATCGCGGACTCGGTTGCCGAACTCGGCATCACCCGGAATTCGATCGAGCCGAGTCTGCCGGATTCGATGCGGTGGTTCGCCCTCGATGACCCGGATGTCATCGAATCACTCGATACCACAACCAGTGCACCGATCGAGCTGTCGAACGTGCGGCCGGAAAACCCCGCCTATGTCCTGTTCACCTCCGGATCGACCGGCAGACCCAAGGGCGTCGTCGTCACCCACACCGGACTCGCCAACCTCGCGGCAGCACAACAGAAACGCGACGCGACCACCAGCACCTCCCGCGTCCTGCACGTGACCTCACCGAGTTTCGACGCCGCGGTACTCGAACTCCTGATTGCGGTGGGCCCGGCGGCGACGCTGGTCATCGCGGGCCCGACCGCGTTCGGCGGCCCGGAACTCGCGGAACTGCTGATACGCGAACAGGTTTCGCATATCGCCCTCACACCTTCGGCCCTCGCCTCGGTCGATCCGGCCGGATGCGACGCAGTGCGCGTCATCATCACCGGGGGTGAACCCTGTCCGCCCGAATTGGTCGCCCGCTGGTCCGCGCCGGATCGCCTGCATTTCAATGATTACGGCCCGACCGAAACCACGATCTGGGCAACGGAGAGCAACCCGCTGCGAGTGGGCGACGTGGTCACCATCGGCGGCCCCATCGCGGGCATGTCCGCAGTCGTGCTCGACGATCGGCTGCATCCGGTGCCCGAAGGCGTCGCCGGTGAGCTGTATCTGGCGGGCATCGCACTGGCCCGCGGGTATCACGGCCGCGGCGGCCAGACCGCATCGCGCTTCGTCGCCGACCCGTACGGCCGACCGGGTGAACGCATGTACCGAACCGGTGACCTGGTGCGCTGGCGCGGCCGCGACCTCGAATACCTGGGCCGCTCGGACCTGCAGATCAAGCTGCGCGGCCTGCGCATCGAACTCGGGGAAATCGAATCGGCGCTGCTCGCCGACCCGGCCGTGGACAAAGCGGCGGTGAGCGTGCACACCGATGCTGCCGTCGGTGAAGTGCTCGTCGCCTACGTGGTACCCGGTGCAGAACTCGCACCCGGGCTGCTCGAAAGTGCTGTGGCACAGCGACTTCCGTCTTATATGGTCCCCTCGGTCATTATCGCGCTCACCGAACTGCCGCGAACCGCGAACGGCAAGCTGGACCGCAAGGCACTGCCCGCACCCGATCTGCGCGGCGGCCGATATCGCGCCCCGGAGACGCCCACCGAACGAGCGATCGCCGAAACCTTCGGCGAACTGCTCGGTGTCACCCGCGTCGGACTCGACGACAACTTCTTCGCCCTCGGCGGCAATTCGCTGATCGCGACCCGTATCGTCGCCCGGCTCGGCGCCGCGCTCGAAACCCGAATTCCGTTGCGCACCGTGTTCGACGCACCCACCGTCGCCGACCTCGCCGCGGCGATCCGGACCGCGACCGCCCCGATCGGACCGCGGCCCGGACCGCGCGAGCGACCGAGCTGCATCCCGCTCTCGGCGGCCCAGCGGCGCATGTGGTTCCTCAACCGTTACGACCCGGCCTCACCCGCACACAATGTGCCTCTCGCCGCCGAGGTCCGCGGCGACCTCGATCCGGAGGTTCTGCGCGCCGCCGTCTCGGATCTGGTCGCCCGGCATGAATCACTGCGCACCGTCTATCCGATGGATGCCGCGGGCGATCCGTATCAGAAAGTCTTACCGGCAGCCGAAGCCGTTGTCCCGGTGGTGGTCTCCGATATCGGCGCGGAGAATGTGGCCGAGTTCGTCATGCGCGCCGGCGGGCACGGCTTCGATCTGACCCGGGAACTTCCGATGCGCGTGTGGCTGCTGCGCCTCGAACCGCAGCGCTGGGTGCTCATCGTCGTCATGCACCACATCGCCTCGGACGGATGGTCATCGGCACCGCTGACCCGCGACGTGCTGCTGGCCTACGCCGCGCGCCGCGCCGGTACCGCACCGCAGTTCACACCATTGCCGTTGCAATACGCCGATTACGCACTGTGGCAGCACGAATTGCTCGGCGCCGATGACGATCCGGACAGCGTGGCGCACCGCCAGCTCGAGTATTGGCGCGATGAACTCGAAGGACTGCCGGAGGTATCGGCGCTGCCCACCGATCACCCGCGGCCAACGGTGGCCACGCATCGCGCCGACATGGTGGAGTTCGACATCGGTAACGCGGTGCAGCGAAGGATGCGCGAGATCGCGCGCTGGCACGGCGTGAGTGTCTTCATGGTGGCGCACGCCGCGCTCGCGGTCCTGCTCGCCAGGCTGTCCGGTACGACGGATGTGGCGATCGGTTCGGTCACCGCGGGCCGTGGGGACGGCGAACTCGACGATCTCGTCGGGATGTTCGTCAATACCCTGGTCCTGCGCACCCGGATCGAGCACGACGCGACCTTCGACAACATCCTCGCCACCACCAAAGACGCCGATCTGGACGCCTTCGGCAATGCCGATCTGCCGTTCGAGCGGCTGGTCGAGGTACTCGCACCGGCCAGATCGACCGCGCATTCGCCGCTGTTCCAAGTGATTCTGGTGTTCCAGAACTTCGATCGCGAACCGATTCAGTTGCCCGGCCTGGTGATCACACCGTTATCGCTCGCGGCTGTCGGTGCCAAATACGATCTGGAATGGATGCTTGCCGAGGAATTCGACGCCGACGGCGCGCCCGCCGGTATCACCGGAACCCTGACTTTCGCCCGCGATCTCTTCGAGCAGACGACCGCGGAAACCTTGGCACAGCGATTCGTTCAGGTGCTCGAAGAGGTCACCGCGGACCCGGCTGTCGTCATCGGCGACCTCGATGTCACCGCCCCGCCGGGCACGGTTGTGCATCAGCCACCGCCAACGACCCTGCGGCGCAGGGATTTGCCGTACCGTCCGCCGGTCACCAGCACCGAACGTCTCGTCGTCGATGCCTTCGAAGCGGTGCTCGGCGCGGATCGAATCGGCCTGGACGACAACTTCTTCGAACTCGGCGGCACCTCCATGGTCGCCATTCGACTCGTCGCCGAAATCCGCGAACGCAGCGGCTTCGATGTGCCGGTTCAGTGGATGTTCGGCGAACCGACCCCCGCTGTCCTGGCACAACGCATCATCGAGGGTGACCAACCGGGCGTCGATCCGGCCTTGCGCACTGTCCTGGCCCTGCGCCCGAGCGGCACTGGTCCCGGACTGTTCTGCATCCATCCCGCAATCGGATTGGCCTGGTGTTATGCCGGTTTGGTGCAATACCTCGATGGTGATCACCCGATCTACGGCCTGCAGTCACCGGCTGTGGCCGACGGCAACCAACTGGCGAGCACCCTCACCGAACGCGCCGCCCGCTACGTCGACCATATTCTGCTGACCCAGCCCGCGGGGCCCTACCGACTGCTGGGCTACTCCGCGGGCGGCCCGCTCGCCCATGCGGTCGCCGTCGAACTCCAAAGCCGCGGCGCCGAAGTGTCGGCCCTGATCCTCATCGACGGCCGCGCCGATGTCGAACCGGAAAGCGCCGTCGAGCTGCCGCCTCCGGAGGCGTTGCTCGCCGAATTCGGCGGCATCGATCCCGCGCTGCTCGACAACTTCGACGGGGATGCGGCGCTCGCCGACCGCGCCGCCGAACTCCTGCGCGCCGCGGGCGGCACCTTCGCGGCCCTGACCCCCACCGATCTCGAGCACCTCTACCTCGACTACCAGCAGTTGATCCGCGAAAGCGCCGACTACCACCCGGCAGTCTTCGAGGGCGACGCGCTCTTCTTCAGCAGCACCAACGGCCGACCCGGGTACATTCCCAACGCCGAAACCTGGCGGCCCTATGTCACCGGAACCATTGCCGACCACCAAGTCGGCTACGAACACAACAAACTCACCAGCCCGCAAGCCTTGGCCGTGATCGGTCCGATCCTCGCGGACTACCTGAGTTAGGCGACCAGATCGGCGTATTCGCGGTGTTCGGCGATGTACTGCTCGACGTACCAGCAGGTCGGGATGATGGCGAAGCCCTGTGCGCGCGAATCCTGCAGCGCGTATTCGACCACCTGGGCGGCCACGCCACGGCCGCGGAACTCCGGGAAGGTCATGGTGTGGTGGAAGTCGCGGACTCTCGGGGGATGGTTGTCGGCGGAGCCGACGGGGCGGGTGAGATCAGCGTCATCGCGTTCGGCGTAGTCGGCGTACCCGGCGAGGGTGTCGTCGAGATAGATCTCGAATCGGGTATCGGCGACATTGTGCTCGAGCCTGGTGGTCATGATCGGGTCAAACTCCTCAGCGGCCGGGAATGTTCCGTCTACAGAATCGCGCCTGGGTTGAGAATGCCATGCGGGTCGAGCGCATCCTTGATCCGGCGAGTGAGCGTCATCACATCGGGTCCGAGTTGATCGGGCAGCCAGGCCTTCTTCAACCGGCCGACACCGTGTTCGCCGGTAATGGTGCCGCCGAGCTCGATGGCCAGATCCATGATCTCGCCGAAGGCGCGGTGCGCGCGTTCGGTCATCTGCGCATCGGTGGGATCGTGCACGATCAGCGGGTGGGTATTGCCGTCCCCGGCGTGCGCGATCACCGAAACCAGCACGTCATTGCGTGCGCCGATGGCGGCGATACCGTTGACCAGATCGGCGAGCCGCGGCAGCGGAACACCGACATCCTCGAGCAGCAGCTGCCCGATCTTCTCCACCGCCGGAATGGCGAAACGTCGTGCGGCAGTGAAGGCTTCGCCTTCTTCCGGATCCTCGGTGTGGAAAACCTCGGTGGCACCGGCCTTTTCGCAGATGCCGACCATGATTTCGGCTTCGTGCCTGGCGAATTCGCCCGGTGCGTCGGAGCGGGCGACCAGCAGTGCGGCGGCCTCGCGATCCAGACCCATCCGCATCTCGTCCTCGACCGCATTGATCGCGACGGCATCCATGAACTCGAGCATGGCGGGCCGCAGCGTGCCGGTGATGCCGAGGATGGCCTCGGTGGCGGCGGTCAGCGTCGCGAAGGTCGCGACCACGGTGGACTGCGGCGGTTGGGCGGGCAACAGCCGCAGGGTGAGTTCGGTGATCACCCCGAGCGTGCCCTCGCTGCCGACGAACATCTTGGTCAGCGACAGGCCCGCCGAATCCTTGAGTCGTGGCCCGCCGAGCCGCACCACCGTGCCATCGGCGAGCACCACCTCCATGCCGAGCACGTAATCGGTGGTCACGCCGTATTTCACACAGCACAGGCCGCCCGCGTTGGTGGCCGCATTGCCGCCGATCGAGCAAATTTCGAAGGAGGAGGGGTCCGGCGGATACCACAGGCCGCGCTCGGCGACCGCACGTTTGACCTCGGCATTGAGCAGGCCGGGCTGGACCACCGCGGTGCGGGTGACCGGGTCGACGGTGATCGCGCGCATACGTTCGGTGCTGAGCACGATGCCGCCGTCGACGGCCGTCGCACCGCCGGACAATCCGGATCCGGCCCCGCGCGGCACCACCGCGACCCGGTGTTCGTGCGCCCACCGCAACGTCGCCGCGACATCATCGGTACCGGTCGCGCGGACCACGGCCAGCGGTGTGCCGGCGCTCGGATCGCGCGCCCAGTCCTGCCGATAGCCCGCGAGCAGGTCGGGATCGGTGAGTACCGCGCCGTCGGGCAGGCGGGAGATCAGGTCATCCAGGTCCACACGACTCACGCTATACGGCGGGTACAGGCCAGGGTGAGTGCCCGACTGTAACAGCCGCGCGTCCGGTTCTCCCTGGAGGTTTGCTACAACGCGGAGCCCGGCGGGATTGTGGGCCGGTCCAGTGGTGCCGGGTGCGTAGGCCGGTAAGAATTCCGGGCAAGGCGCCCATTCGGGGCGCTGTCCGATTCCATAAGGTGCGCAGGCGCGCCGAGGAGGTCTCATGCAGGTCGAGTCGCCGGATTACCGTGATTTGGTCGCTGCGGTGTTCTCCTACGAAGTTCTCGACGGGGGTATCGACCCGGATTCATTGCGCCGCATACACGCGGGCGATATCGCCGAATGGATCACGGCACTGGATCGCTCGGGCATGTTCGGCAAGACCGTGATCGCCACCCTGTCCGATCAGTGGCAGCGCAAACCCCGCCTCCTGCTCGAGGCCCTCCTGGAAGACGTCGACGACGTCACCCGCCGCCGCTGCCTGGTCGCCTGGTCCGCTCTGGACCACCGTTCGCCCCTCACCCAGATCGGCTGATCGGGATCGGGTGCCACCCGATCTTGTTTCCTGGACGATCACCTGATGGACACCTGCCGCTGGCATGCTGGCGGCGTGACGAGCACCGAGTCCCTGGTGGCGGGCTTCTCTCGCTGGTGCGAGGACGTCGTCGCGCGGCTGCCGCCGGGGCTGAATCGCCTTGTCGCCCCGACGTTTCTCGGCTTCGCGCTGATCAACGGCTTCACCTTCGGTGTCGATCTGGCGCTGCTCACGGTGCTGCACGGCTGGTTGGGACTGCCTGTGTGGCTATCGGTCACGGCGGCCTATATCTGCGCGTTCGGGCTCAGCTTCGTGCTCAATCGCACGTTCAACTTCCACTCGCACGCACCGGTCGGCAGGCAGGCCGTGGTGTACGTGGTGGTTGTCGTGATCAACTACGTCGCCTTCATCCTCGGCGTCGGCAGCGGACTGACCGCGCTGGGATTGGAATACCATCTGTCGCGGCTGCTGGCGGGGGCATGCGAGGCGGTCTATATGTACTGCGCGATGCGCTGGGTGGTGTTCCGCGGGCTATCGCAAGATCTCGATATCGCCGCCGTCGACCACGACGACATCGTCGTCGGTGAGCGCCCAGTGCGCGATGCCCTCGGCCCGGTAGCGAGCGGCGAGTAGCGCGGACGCACCGTCCGGATCGGTCGCGGAATTCAGGTGCGGCACGATGCGATGGTCGACCAGACCCAGTCCGTCCCACCGTGGTTCGATACCGCACGCCGGTTCGACCTCGGCCGGGTCGTCGGTGGATTCCAGGCCGTGCAGATCCGGAGTCAGCAGACAGGCGCCCGCGCTGTACCCGGCATACACCAGCGCGTCGGCGGCGAGCAGCTTCGGCAGTACGAAATCTGCTCCGCTGCGGGCGAATTGGGCGCGCAAGACGAAGGTATTGCCGCCGCGTGCCCACACCAGTGGATACTGTGCCAGTGCGGCTTCCAGTTCGGTTGCGCGACCGACGAATTCGCGTAGATCCAGCACCTCGGGGGAGTAGCCGAGTTTGCGCAGCGGGATCACGTCACTGGCGACCGCACCCGCCCAGGCCGCGGGCCAGGCGTCACATGCGTTGGGAATCACCGCGACTCGGCACGGCTCGCCGACGAGTGCGGCGAGCCGGTCGTAGTGTGCGCCGAATCGGTAGCTGGACAGGAAGAGTCGCACGGCGGCTCAGATGGTGAAGGCCAGGCCGCGCACCAGTCGGTTGCCGAGTTCCGCATCGCCGGAAATGCGGAACTCGCCTTCGTGCGCATCCGCGGTGGTGCGTCCGCCACGCAGCCGGGCGAACAGGCCGGAGCCCATCCGAACCACCACGGTGGCGGGCGCGTCCAGTTCATCGACGATATTGGCGCGGCCGTCCACCGCGACGTGCAGCGTCTGCGGCAACGGGCCGGTCAGTTCGAAGGTGATGCGCGATCCGTCCGGCGCCTGCGCACCCTTGGCCACCGCCCGCCCGATGGTGGCGGTGAGTTCGCCGAAGGCCCGCTCGGCCCGCGGTCCGCCCTCGTCGACGGATACGCCGAGCGCGTCGGCGATATCGAGTTCGTGCATCCAGCAGTCGAACAGCCGCACCCGCATGAACCGGCCATAGCTGACCTTGCCGATCGGCGATACGGTCTCGGCCTGCCATTCCGCATCACCGAAGGATGCGAGCGCCTCGCGCCTGCGATCGGTGACATCGCGATACAGCGCGAGCAGTCGCTTACCCGACAGCGGCCGCAGCCGATCGACCCAGATTTCGTTGAGCACGCCGGTCTCGTTGCGCACATGCGGCAGCGTGGTCGCATCGGTTTTGGGCCGGATCGGATCGTGCGCGGGCGGGCTTTCGCCGAGCAGCCAGGATTCCGTCCCGACGACGTGTGCGACCACATCGAACAGCGACCAGCCCGGCAGCGGAGACGGTGTGTGCCAACGCTCTTCGTCGAGATCGGCGACCAGCGTCGCGATCGTCTCCCATTGCTCGGACAGCAGGCCGGTAAGCTCGTTCCGGTCCTGGGTCGGGTCGGTCATTCTCGCTCCTCGGCGCTGGTCTCGTCTTCGTTTGCCAATGCCGATATTCCGGCGCGGATGGCGGCCGCGGTGGACTCGGGATCGTGTGGGCGCCGCAGCAGCAGTCCGGCGGCGAAGCTCAGTTTGTCGCCGTGCCGGCGCGGTATCACGTGCAGGTGGACGTGCGGGACGGTCTGGAAGGCCGCGGCGCCGTCATTGAGGACGAGATTCGCGCCGTCCGCGGCCAGGTCGCTACGCCTGATCGCCAGCGCGAGCCGGTGTCCGGCGCGGAAGATGTGCGCTCCCGATTCGGCGTCCAGATCCTCCAGTTCGGATGCGTGTCGCTTCGGGATGATCAGGGTGTGGCCGCGGGCGATCGGGCGAATGTCCAGGAATGCGCACAGCGTGTCGTCCTCGTAGACCTTGGTCGCCGGGGCTTGCCCCGCCGCGATGCGGCAGAAGACGCAGTCGTTCACACCGCCGACCATACGGCGTACCGCTCACCGGGAACATGCCCGGCATGACGCACGTCACTGTGGGAAGGTATTGCGCCGCGCCGACCAGGATTCGAACCTTGGTGTTGGTCGCGAATCCGACATAACGGCGGAATCCGGCCGCAACTTGTGACCGCCATCTCAGCTACGCTCGCCGCTAGCGATTGCTTGCCAGGTCGCTCGAAAGATCAGTGAGCCGGGTACAGTTGCGAAGATTTGGACGAACTTACTCCAAAGTAACATCGTCCGGCCGTCGACCGGTTGCTTGAAGCTCAGCCAGAGAAGGAAGTCTGACAAGTGGAGACAACGCAGAGCGTAGGCGACCAGTCGCCGCGCGGAGCGCGTGTCGGAGTCGTTCGCGAGTCAAACGCGGGCGAGCGGCGTGTCGCATTGGTGCCCAAGATCATCCCGAGTCTGCTGAAGCAGGGCGTCGAGGTGGTGGTCGAGGCGGGTGCCGGGATCGGTGCGCTCATTCCGGACGCGGCCTATGTGGATGCGGGCGCGACCATCGGTGATCCGTGGTCGGCCGATGTGGTCGTGAAGGTCGCTCCGCCCAGCGACGCCGAGGTGGCGAAACTGCACAGCGGGCAGACCCTGATCGGATTCCTCGCCCCGCGCAATGCCGACAACCAGATTCCCGCGCTGAAATCGGCCGGGGTGCAGGCCTTCGCCGTGGAGGCGATTCCGCGTATCTCGCGGGCGCAGGTGATGGATGCGCTGTCCTCGCAGGCCAATGTCTCCGGGTACAAGGCCGTGCTGCTGGCGGCGTCGGAATCGACGCGCTTCTTCCCGATGCTGACCACTGCCGCAGGCACTGTGAAGCCCGCGACCGTGCTGGTGCTCGGTGTAGGTGTCGCCGGTTTGCAGGCTTTGGCGACGGCGAAGCGTCTGGGTGGGCGGACCACCGGCTACGACGTGCGCCCTGAGGTCGCCGATCAGGTGCGCTCGGTCGGTGCGCAGTGGCTCGATCTGGGCATCGATGCCGCCGGTGAGGGTGGTTATGCCCGTGAGCTCACCGACGAAGAAAAAGCCAAACAGCAGCAGGCGTTGGAGGATGCGATCAAGGGCTTCGATGTGGTGATCACCACCGCGTTGGTGCCCGGGCGTCCCGCTCCCCGCTTGGTCACCGCGGCAGCGGTGGAGGGCATGAAGCCCGGCAGTGTGATCGTGGATCTGGCCGGTGAGACCGGCGGCAACTGCGAGCTGACCGAGCCGGGTGAGGTCGTGGTCAAGCATGAGGTGACGATCGCTTCGCCGTTGAACCTGCCCGCGACGATGCCCGAGCATGCCTCGGAGTTGTACTCGAAAAATATTGCGGCACTGTTGGAGCTGATGTTGGTCGATGGGAAGCTGTCGCCCGACTTCGGTGATCAGGTGCTCGCGGACTCCTGTGTTACTCGTGAGGTGGATGCCTGATGTACACCGAACTGTTGGCGAATATCGCGATCCTGGTGTTGTCCGGGTTCGTCGGGTTCGCGGTCATCTCCAAGGTCCCTAATACGCTGCATACGCCGTTGATGTCGGGTACCAACGCTATTCACGGCATCGTCGTGCTGGGTGCGTTGGTCACGCTCGGCAATGTGCAGGATCCCTCGATCCTGACCCAGATCATTCTGTTCGTCGCGGTCGTGTTCGGAACCCTGAACGTCATCGGCGGTTTCGTCGTCACCGACCGGATGCTGGGGATGTTCAAGGGTAAGAAGGCCGCACCGGTGAAGGTTGCCGCAGCGGAGCGTTCAGAGGGAGCTGCGTGATGCATACCTTCGACAATGTGACCTATCTGGTCAACGGGCTCTACATCATCGCCTTCGGCATGTTCATCTACGGCCTGATGGGGTTGACCGGCCCGAAGACCGCGGTGCGCGGCAACCTGATCGCCGCGGCGGGCATGGTGATCGCTGTTGTGGCGACGCTGATCTCGATCCGCCACACCTCCAACTGGATCCTGATCGTGGCCGGGCTCGTGGTCGGTGTGGTGCTGGGTGTGCCGCCGGCCAAGTACACGAAGATGACCGCGATGCCGCAGTTGGTGGCCGCGTTCAACGGTGTCGGTGGTGGCACGGTCGCGTTGATCGCGTGGTCGGAATTCATCAACTCCCAAGGCTTTTCACATTTCGATGAAGAACCCACCGTGCACATCGTGATCGGCTCGCTGTTCGCGGCGATCATCGGTTCGGTGTCGTTCTGGGGCTCGCTGATCGCCTTCGGCAAACTGCAGGAGATCCTGCCCGGGCGCCCGATCGGTCTGGGCAAGCTTCAGCAGCCGTTGAACCTGCTGCTACTACTCGGTGCGATCGCTGCCGCGGTGGTGATCGGGATCGGCGCCACCAATGATGGTGTGCCCCAGTACTGGATGATCGCGGTACTCGTGCTCGCCGGTGTCCTGGGCCTCGCGGTGGTGCTGCCGATCGGTGGCGCGGACATGCCGGTGGTCATTTCGCTGTTGAACGCGTTGACCGGTTTGTCGGCTGCCGCGGCGGGTTTGGCGCTCAACAACACCGCGATGATCGTGGCGGGCATGATCGTCGGCGCGTCCGGCACGATCCTGACCAACCTGATGGCCAAGGCCATGAACCGGTCCATCCCCGCGATCGTCGCGGGTGGCTTCGGTGGCGGCGGCACCGCACCCGGAGCATCCGGTGGGGAGCAGAAGCAGGCCAAGGCCACCAGCGCGGCGGATGCCGCGATCCAGATGGCGTATGCCAATCAGGTCATTGTGGTCCCCGGCTACGGCATGGCCGTCGCGCAGGCTCAGCACGCGGTCAAGGAGATGGCGTCGTTGTTGGAGGCCAAGGGTGTGGAGGTCAAATACGCCATCCACCCCGTCGCCGGTCGTATGCCCGGCCACATGAACGTGCTGTTGGCCGAGGCCGAGGTGTCCTATGACGCGCTCAAGGAAATGGACGACATCAACGGCGAATTCTCCCGCACCGACGTGGCTTTGGTGATCGGCGCCAATGACGTCACCAACCCCGCCGCGCGTGAGGACTCCTCGTCCCCGATCTACGGGATGCCCGTGTTGAATGTCGACCAGGCCAAGAGTGTGATCGTGTTGAAGCGTTCCATGAACTCCGGTTTCGCCGGTATCGACAACCCCCTGTTCTACGCCGACCACACCTCGATGCTGTTCGGCGATGCGAAGAAGTCCGTCGGTGCAGTCACCGAGGAACTGAAGGCACTGTAAGCACCTCTGCATGAAAGCCCGCTTCCGCGAATGGAAGCGGGCTTTCATCATTGCAGGTGCCGTTCGCGCGCTTCGACCGCCTCTTTGGCATCCCTCAGGCTTGCGCCCGTCAGGTTGCGATAGAGCTTGATCGCGTGGATCTTCTTGCCCTGCCGAATGAGTTCGTCGATTTCGTCATAGGGTGTCGCCGGGTCTGGGCTGGGCAGACCGAGGTGCTTGATGATCATATCCAGCTTGCGCTCGAGGTTATCGATCCGGCGCTCGAGTCTGCTGTTGTCGAACATCTCTCGAACTTACCGATTCCCGCGCTGTTCGCTCGGACTACGCAGAGCATCCGTGACGAGCCGGAGCAGTCGATCCGGTTGGTCCGGATCGGTGCCGTGACGTGCTGCCAGCGCTATCCCGGCAACCAGTTGGACCACATCGTCGATGCCGACATCCGATCGCATGCCGCCACCCTGCTGTGCCCTGGTGAGCAGAGCAGCGCCCGCCTGGTGGATGTCCTGCGGACAGTCGAAACCCAAGGTCGACCGGTCCGGCCAGGACGGCACCGCCGAGGCCGTGATCGGTCTGCGCATGCACCAGTAGGTCGCGCAGCCACGCGGTGAGTGCGGCTGTCGGCTCGCTCGACTGTAGTTCTTCGGCTCGGCCGCAGAGCTTTTCGACGCGCGCGTTCAGTACCGCGGCCTGTAGAGCTTGCCGGTTGGCGAAGTGTCGGTAGAGAGTGCCGGGGCCGGGGCCTCACGTGTGTCTACACGTGCTCACCGCCGATCCGACGGAGCTGCCGCTGCCGCACTGGTGTGAGCTCGCCGCGTTTGCCCGGGAATCAGCTGCTATCCGGTAGTCCGTTGCGGGGCAACCGCACCCGCGTAGCCACAGCAGAGCAGGACCGCGATGAGCGAAACGACCATTGCGGCGGTGAGTGGGACCAGTGCGGTCAGCCAGCCGATGATGGAGGGGCCCGCGAGCAGGCCGAGGTAACCGAGGCTGAATACCCGCGACATATCGGTAGCCGCCGTGGTCGAGCCGAGATTGCCTGCGGCGGTAAAGATTTGCGGGATTCCGCCGGAGAGGCCGAGGCCGCACATCGCCCAGCCTAGCAACGTCAGCGGCACCCATCCCGAAGCCATGATCAGGGCCAATCCGAATGCGGCGATCAAGGTGCCGTAGCGGACGACGGCGACGCGCCCGAACGCACCCGCCACGCGGTCGGCGGTGAATCGGCCTGCGGTCATGGTGCAGGAGAATGCGCCGAATGCCAGTGCGGCGGTGGCATCGTCGACGTCGAGGTGGTCGCGGACCTGCAGGGCGCTCCAGTCGGCGGCGACGCCCTCGGTGAGAAGTAGGGCGAAGGCGATCGCGGCCAGCGCCCAAACCTTTCGGGAGCGGTTCGGTGCGGTTGTCGACCGGGCTGTTCCGCCATCATGTGGTGCCGCATCGGACTCACGACCGTGGTCCCTGCTGTCCGGAATGTGGTCGTGTGGCCCGTTTTCCAGGGGCGCGTCCGAATTCGCTTCTCGTGTCGCCGATCCGGTGTCGACCAGCAGACGTGGAACGAGCGCGCCGGTAATCGCCAACCCCGCCACCGCCGCGAGCGACAAGCTCAGGCGCACATCCCATCCCGCGCCCTGAGCAGCCGCACCCAGCAGCGAGCCGAGGAATCCACCACCGGAGAACAAGGCGTGGAACGCCGACATGATCGGGCGGTCATAGGCCCGCTCGACATGCACCGCTTGGGTATTCATCGAAACGTCGAGCGCGCCGTTGCCGAAACCGAAGCAGGCCAAGGCAATCGCCAGGCTGACCGGTCCGGTCGCCAGTCCGGGGCCGAGCACGGATATCGAGACGATCACCGCGGCGGCCGCGACCACGGTCCGGCTGCCGAATCGGTCGGCCAGCGGGCCCGCGATGCGCATGCCGACGATGCCCGCACCGGCCAGCATCAGAATGAACATGCCGAGTGTGGAATGCGCGATACCGGTCCGGTCGGTAATGGCCGGTATGTGCACCACCCACATGGCCAGTAGGAAACCGTTCAACGCGAACACCACGAATACCGCGGCGCGTGCTATCCGTATCTGCGGATCGATCGTCGTGGTCGCCACCGATTCGACGGTACCGCGTCGAGCGCGATCTCGCGGCCGCACGGAGAGCCGGCCCGGGACATCATCGGCCGAGGACCCGGCTCCGTGGATCTCGCCATTGAGATCGAGCGTCCGTGCGGCGGTCTTATTTCCTACAACTACCTACTCGCTCGAGATGTTCCAAATTCCGGTGGCCGCAGTCTCGTCGGCGTAATCCCGGAAATCTTTCGGTGCCCGGCCGAGCGCACGCTGGACGCCGTCCGCGGTCTTGGAGTTCCTGCCGTCCAGGATCGTGCCGAACAGGTAGTCCAGCAGGCTGACGACGTCGGCGGGAACCTGGTACTCGGTCAGTGCCGCAACGAAATCCGTCCGGGAGATCGGGATGAAAGCGACTTCGCGTCCGGTCGCCGAGGCGATCTCCGCGACGGCTTCGGAGAACGTCAACGACCTCGGTCCGGTCAGTTCGTAGAGTTCGCCGCTGTGCCCGTCCTCGGTCAACGCGGCGACGGCGACATCGGCGATATCGTCGGCGTGCACGAACGGTTCCGGCACATCGCCATTGGGCAGCGCCACCTCACCCGTGAGCACATACTCCAGGAATGCGCCTTCGCTGAAGTTCTGCGCGAAGAAGCTGCAGCGCACGATGGTCCAGTCGGGCCCCGAACCCTGCACGATCTGCTCACACGCCACGGCCTCCGGTTCGCCGCGTCCGGACAGCAGCACGAGTTTGCGCACACCGTTGACCTTGGCCGCATTGGTGAATGCGCGGATAGTCTCGGGCGCACCCGGCACCGCCAGATCCGGCTGGAAGGCGATGTACACCGCGTCCACGCCGAACAGCGCCGGTGTCCACGTGCTGCGGTCGGCCCAGTCGAAGGGGATCTCGGCCGCGCGGGAACCGATCCGGATCGGATGACCGGCTTGCCGGAGCCGGGTCGCGACGCGGCGGCCGGTCTTGCCCGTACCGCCGGTGACGAGGATGAGGCGCTGGTGGGAGGTGCTGTTTGTCATGTTTCCAGTACATCGGCGCGGCGCGCGACGAAACATAGCTCAGCGGCTCGTGATCATGCGTCAGCGTCTACTGTCTGTTATGTGGATGCGCTCGCCAGCCTGCTCGAAGGTCCACGCGCCCGAGGTGCGTTCGTCATGTGTTCACTGCTCGACCCGCCGTGGTCGCTGCGCATCCAGGACCGGGCCCCGCTGACGGTGGTGTCGATGATCCGCGGCACGGCCTGGATCATGACCGATGCGGCGGGCAGTAAGCCTCGGCAAGTGAGCGCGGGCGATATCGTGATCTTCCGCGGGCCGGATCCGTATACGGTCGCCGACGATCCGGCCACCGCACCGCAGATCTTCATCGATCCAGGCAACGTCACCAAGACGGCCGACGGTGAAATCCTCTGCGAGACATTGAGTCTCGGTGTGCGCCAGTGGGGCACCGATGCGAACGGCGCCACCCTGATGGTCACGGGCACCTATGAGTCCGCGGGCGCGGCGAGTCAGCGACTGCTGCGAGCCCTGCCGCCCGTGATCATCTTGCAGCGCGGCGATTTCGACACCCGGCTGCTCGATATTCTGGTCGACGAGGCCACCAAGGACGAGCCCGCACAGGGCGTCGTTCTGGACCGGCTGCTCGATATGGTGCTGATCGCGGCCCTGCGCGCCTGGTTCGCTCGCAATGACGCGCCCGCCTGGTATCACGCCTACAGCGATCCGCTGGTCGGCAAGGCGCTGCGGCTGTTGCAGCACAATCCGGCGCACGGCTGGACGGTCGCGAGCTTGGCGGAGGCGGTGGGGGTTTCGCGCGCCGCGCTCGCTCGCCGGTTCACCGATCTGGTCGGTGAGCCGCCGATGGCGTTCCTCACCGAATGGCGGCTGGCCCTGGCCGCCGATCTGCTGCAGGAATCCGATGCCACCATCGAATCCATTGCCCGCCAGGTCGGCTACGGCAGCGCGTTCGCACTGAGCACGGCATTCAAACGCCACTTCGGCGTGAGTCCGCGCGACCACCGGCAGGGCAGCACCCCGGCTGAGCTATCGTCGGCCGGGTGACGCAGCAGTATCCGGTCCTCTGGCCGATGCCGACCCGGTGGGCCGATAACGACCACTACGGCCACGTGAACAACGTGACGTACTACTCGTACTTCGACACCGCGGTCAACGCGTGGCTCATGCACGCCACGGGCACGGATATCCGCGAACTGCCCGCCCTCGGCGTGGTCGCCCAGACCTCCTGCCAGTATCACGGCTCGCTCAGCTTTCCGGACCAACTCCAGATAGGCCTGCGCATCTCCCGCCTCGGCCGCTCCAGCATCACCTACGACCTGGCCATTTTCCGCGAATCCGAAGATGGTCTGGAACTGGCCGCCACCGGCACCTTCGTCCACGTCTACGTAGACAACGAAACCCGCAAACCAGTAGAAATCCCCGAAATAATCCGCACCGCCGCAACAGCCCTGGTCGCAGACTGAACGTGCCGGGCGCCGAAGACATTGTGGGACCCTGTCTCCAGGGCTGATCAGCGCGTATTGACGGCTGCGGTGCACCAGGAAGAGGACTGGTATGTGGCGCAGTGCCTCGAGGTCGATGTAGCCAGTCAGGGCCAGACGATCGAGGAGGCCCTGACGAATCTCCGGGAAGCGGCCGCTCTCTACCTGGCCGAGGCACCCGAGCCCCAGCTAACCGCCACTCCATTGGTGACTTCGTTCCAGATTCCCGGCACGGCAGCGTGAGCCCCGCGCTGTCGGACCTTCCGGTGCGGAAGGTCTTGCGAGTCTTGGAATCAGTCGATTTCGAACACGTGCGAACAGCAGGCAGTCCTGCCGTCTATCGTCGCGAAGACGGCAGACCGTGGTCGTGCCGCTGCATGGCACAGTCAAGCGCGGCACGCTCGCCTCGATCCTCCGGCAGGCCGGAATGACAGCCACCGAATTCCTCAACCTGCTGTAGGTCCTTCCGCCCCAGGCGCAGAACTCGCCGACCACGCCGCCGGATCAGGCTCGTAGCGAGCGATCGGCGGAGCCGGCCAGACGATCCAGCAGTGGAGCCGTGCGCGGTCCGACGAATTGCTGCATAACCAATGCCATATTGGTGCGTTCCACCCCGGGAATCTTCAAGATCTGCCCGGCGATCCGGTATAGATCGTCCGCATCCTGCGCCACCACGCGCACGGTGAGATCGGTCAGGCCCGTCATACCGCACACCTCGGTCACCTCCGGCACCCGGGCGAGTTCGGCGACCACCGAATCCAATCGGTGCTGATCGACGACGACGGCGACGAAGGCCGCCAGCGGGTAGCCCAGCGCCTGCGGTTGCACTCGACGTTCGAAGCTGGCGAGCACTCCGGCCGCCTCCCAGCGCGACAACCGCGCCTGCACGGTATTGCGGGACAACCCGAGCCGGGTCGCCAGCTCGACACCGGTCGCGCGTGGGTTGGCGACCAGCTCGAGCAACAGCCGCGCGTCGGTGGCGTCCAGGGTCACGTCGGCGGGTTCTCTACTGGTCATACAACGCAGTATGACATCAGTTCGCCCCGAAGATTTGGGCATTCTGCTTACTCGGGCGTCGATCACTTGCGCACTTCGCCTACTCGTGGATGCTATGTGATATAGGGCACACCAGCCCTGCGCTCATGTCAGGAGGCGATCCCGAATGACGAATAAATCCGACCATCCGGTTCAGTTGGTACAACCCGACGGCCGCCGCGTATTCGACCGAGAACACGCGGCCCTGATCGCCGACATCGGGCCCGCCCAGTTGCGCGCGATGTACACGGACCTGGTCGTGACCCGCCGGATCGACACCGAGGCAACCGCTCTGCAACGCCAGGGCCAGCTCGGACTGTGGGCGCCGATGATCGGGCAGGAGGCCGCCCAGGTCGGCTCGGCATACGCGTTGCGCCCCGACGACTACGTCTTCTGCAGCTACCGCGAGCACGCCGTCGCCTACTGCCGCGGCGTCCATCCCACCGAACTCACCCGGATGTGGCGCGGGGTCGCGCATTCCTGCTGGGATCCCGAAGCGGTCAATATGACCAACCCGAATATCATCGTCGGCTCGCAAGGCCTGCACGCGACCGGTTACGCCTATGCCGCCCACCTCGACGGCGCGGAGATCGCGACCATCGCCTACTTCGGTGACGGTGCCTCGAGTCAGGGCGATCTCGCCGAGGCATTGGGCTTCGCCGCGAGTTGGAGCGCGCCGGTCATCTTCTTCTGTCAGAACAACCACTGGGCGATCAGTTCCCCCGTCCGGATCCAGAGCGCGACCCCGATCGCGCGGCGTGCCTACGGTTATGGAATTCCCGGCCTACAGGTCGACGGCAATGATGTGCTCGCCGTCCTCGCGGTCACCAGGCAGGCCGCCGCCCGTGCCCGCACCGGTGGCGGACCGTCGTTCATCGAGGCGCTCACCTATCGGATGGGTCCGCACACCACCGCAGACGATCCGACGCGCTACCGCTCCGCCGCCGAGACCGAGGAATGGGCGCGCCGCGACCCGATCGCGCGGCTGCGCAAGCTGATGGAACGAGAGTCTCTGTGGGACAACGCATTCGAGCGCCACGTCGATGCGCGCGCCGACGAAGTAGCCCAACAGGTGCGCACCGCGACCATCGATATGCCGGATCCGGCGCCGACACAGCTGTTCGATCACGTCTATGCCACCCCGCATCCGCTGATCACCCAGGAGCGGAGCGAGTACGCGGCGTATCTGGCCGGCGATCCCGGTGACAGTGCCGCGCGACCGGAAGGAGTCCCCACATGATCACGACCTTCGCCGCAGCGCTCAATGCCGGGCTGCGGCGGGCCATGGACGACGATCCGAAAGTCGTTCTGATGGGCGAGGATATCGGCCGCCTCGGCGGGGTCTTCCGGGTAACCGACACGCTGCAAAAGGATTTCGGAAACCGCCGCGTCATCGATACGCCGCTGGCTGAATCCGGCATTGTCGGAACGGCTTTCGGTATGGCGCTGCGCGGCTACCGGCCGGTCTGCGAGATTCAATTCGACGGCTTCGTCTATCCCGCCTTCGACCAGATCGTTTCGCACGTCGCCAAGATCCACTACCGGACACAGGGAAAGGTGACCGCGCCCATCACGATTCGCATTCCGTTCGGCGGTGGAATCGGTTCGGTGGAGCATCACTCCGAGTCGCCGGAGGCGTATTTCGCCCATACCGCGGGACTGCGCGTCATGACGCCGAGCAATCCCGCCGACGCGTATTCCATGATCCGCCAGGCGATCGCGCTCGATGATCCGGTGATCTTCTTCGAACCCAAGCGGCGCTACTGGGATAAGGCCGAGGTCGATTTCGATGCCGAGGCCATCCCGGTGGACCGGGCCAGCGTCTGCGTCAGCGGTACCGATGCCACCGTGCTGGCCTACGGCGGCACCGTGGCCTCGGCCATCACCGCCGCGAAAATCGCTGCCGAGGAAGGGCATTCGCTCGAGGTGATCGATCTGCGCAGTTTGTCGCCGATCGATTTCGACACCATCGAGGCCTCGGTGGCCAAGACCGGCAGGTTGATCGTGACGCACGAAGCGCCGGTCTTCGGCGGGCTCGGCGCCGAGATCGCCGCGCGGATCACCGAGCGCTGCTTCTACTACCTGGAGGCGCCGGTGCTGCGCGTCGGTGGCTTCGACATCCCCTACCCCCCGGCTAAGCTCGAAAAGCACCACCTGCCCGATCCGGACCGCATCCTCGCCGCGGTCGATCGCTCACTCGCCGCCTGACTACCGCTCGCTGAGAGGTGCCCCAGTGGAAGATCGTGCCCCCGAGGATGATCAGGGCAATATCCTGGAATTCCGGCTACCCGATCTCGGCGAGGGACTGGCCGATGCGGAGTTGGTGTCGTGGTCGGTGGGCGTCGGCGATACCGTGCAGCTGAATCAGACGATCGCCGACGTGGAGACGGCCAAGGCAGTGGTCTCGCTGCCGTCGCCGTTCTCGGGCACGGTGATCGAATTGCTCGCGCAGCCCGGTCAGACGGTTGCGGTGGGGGCGCCGCTCATCCGGGTGCGCAATGATCTGGCGGTCGCGCAGGAAGGGGCGAACGGGCGGACGTCGGTGCTGGTCGGATACGGGCCCGAAGACGAAGCGGTGTCCCGGCGGCGCAGAAGGGTTGCGGAACCGACCGCGCCGCAGGAGAGTTCGGCCGCTGAGCCGGTCGAGTCGGGAACGGCCAGAGCTGCGGCGACCCCCGGTGCGCGCAAACTCGCCAAGGAACTCGGCATCGACCTCTGGTACGTCGCGGGTTCGGGCCCCGACGGTGCGGTCACGGTCGAGGACGTGCGCGGGGCGGTCCCGGTATCGCAGCCGCGCGCCGCGGCGACCCACACCGACGGCCCGGCCACGCCGCCGACGCCATCGGTCACCGATCCGAATGCGGGCATCATCCGCCCCGCGACCCGTGAGGAACGCACGCCGATCAGCGGCATCCGTAAACGCACCGCGGCCGCCATGGTGGCGAGCGCGCGCACCATCCCGCAGGCCAGCACCTTCGTCACCATCGACTTCACCGCATCGATGGAACTGCTCGACCACCTGCGCACCACCAAATCCTTCGAGGGCCTGACGCTGACACCGCTGGCCCTGGTCGCCAAATCCGTCCTCGCCGCCCTCGCGGAGTATCCCGGCATCAACGCATCCTGGGACGAGGCGAATCAGCAGATCGTCACCAAGCACTATGTGAATCTCGGTATCGCGGTCGCCACCGAACGCGGCCTGCTGGTGCCCAATCTCAAGGAAGCCCAGGCATTGAGCCTGCGCGACCTGTGCCGGGAGATCGGCTGGCTCGCGGAGACGGCGCGTTCGGGCAGCGCCACCCCGACCGACCTGCGCGGCGGCACCTTCACCATCACCAATGTCGGCGTCTTCGGTGTCGACGCCGGTGTTCCGCTGGTCGATCCGGGTGAGGCCGCGATCTTGTGCCTCGGCTCGATTCGCAAGCGCCCGTGGGTATTCCGCGACGAACTCGCCATCCGGTGGGTCACCACCATCGGCATCAGTTTCGACCACCGGATGATCGACGGTGAGCTGGCAGCGCGCTTCCTCGCGACCGTCGCCGGATTGCTCGAGGATCCGCTCACGCTACTGGGCCGGATGTAGTCACGCCCCCGGGTCGCCGTAGTGCGCGGCGATGTCTTCGGAGCCGCTCCATCGGCTGTAGGTCGGCGACTGCGGCCACCCCTCGGGCGAGTCCTGCCACTGCTCCTGCCGCCCGTACGGCAGCACGTCGATCAGCGCGAAGCTGTGACCGAGTTGCTCGGTGCCACGGCCGTTGGTGTGCCAGGTGCGATAGACCGTGTCGCCGTCGCGCAGGAATACGTTGACCGCGAATCCGCCGCCGGGCGGTGCGCCGACGTCGGTGCCGAATGGACTGTTCGCCGTGGAATACCAGGCCATTTTGTTCCCGACCCGCCGCTTGTACGCGAGTGCCTCCTCGATCGGCCCCTGGGTGACGATGACGAACCGGGCATCGTAGTTGTCCAGGAACTCCAACCGGGTGAACTGCGAGGTGAACCCGGTACAACCACCGCACTGCCACTTCTCGCCCGGGAACCACATGTGGTTGTAGACGATCAGCTGTGACTTACCGTCGAAGATATCCGCCAGCCGGACCGATCCCTCCTCGCCCTCGAGGGTGTATTCGGGCATTTCGACCATCGGCAGGCGCCGCCGCTCGGCAGCGATCGCATCGAGTTCTCGGGTCGCTGCCTTCTCCCGGACACGCAGTTCATCGAGTTGGCGCTGCCAGGTGTCGGAATCGACGACGGGCGGCAGAGCATCCATGAGAGTCCTCCCTGATCGTGGTGCGTTTGCAGATATAGACGCGGCCCGGTCGCCGAACTAATCGGTCGCCGGAAAAATCCCTGAACTCGCCGAGATGGACCAGTTACTACCCCTTGGCACCACTTTCGGAACATACTGGTATATCCGCTGGTCATCGCATGAGAACCGCAGTTGGGCGTCAACGGAAAGCGGAGGGCAAAGCATGACGATTCTGCTCCAGGTACTCGAGCAGAGCTTCACGCCGACCACGCCGTGGGAACGGCGCAAATTCACCTTTGTCAATGCCGACAAGATCGTCGGCATGCGACTGGACGGACAGTCCGGCGTCTGGCTCGACCTGTCCCGGCCCGGTGAATCACAGCGCCTGGCCCGAACCCTGGACCCGCGTGACGCCGTCACGTTCCTGCTCACCACCTTCGCGAAGATCGCCGAGTGCGAGGAGCGCGGTGGTTCGTGGCTGATCGGACACGACGGCGCGCACACCGAGTCCATTGTGGCCACCAGATTCCCACCCCGGTCCAGTGAAGTCGCCAATGACGATCTGCTGGCTCGCGCCTGGCTGTAGGTCCTGACCGGCTCCGAGGCGCTCCAGCCGGGTTCTACGAATGTCGGTCCATACGGGTACATCTGGCACCGTGCGTGCCGACATCCGACGATGGTTGCCTGCCTTGATCGCGGCGGCGATGTTCGCGCTGCCCGGATGCGCCGAGGTGGGCGGTGGACCGGTCGCGCCCGCATCTGGCAGCGGGGAGGGTGAACTCAGTCCGACCCGGGTTCAGCTCGAGCAGCTATTGGCATCGGTGCGAGTCGTTGCCGCACGGGGACATCCCGGCGGTTATGAGCGCGGCTGCAAGGAAGGACAGCGGTGCGTGTTCGGACCGTCATGGACCGATGACTACGACGGCCCCGGCGGTCACGACGGCTGCGATACCCGCAACAACATACTGAGCGCGCAGCTGACCGGGGTGAGCTTCCGGCCGGGCACCCACGACTGCGTGGTCACCGCGGGCACGCTCGACGATCCGTACACCGGCAAGCGGATCGCCTTCAGCAAGGCCGACGCGGGCGATATCCAGATCGACCATGTCTATCCGCTGGCCGCGGCCTGGGATATGGGCGCGGTGTCCTGGCCGCTCGAGCGGCGGGTGCGTTTCGCCAACGATATCGACGTGAATCTGCTGGCCACCGCCGCGAATGCCAACCAGGCCAAGGGTGACAGCACACCGGCGGAATGGACGCCGCGCACGAACCGCTGCTTCTATGCGGGCAAATACCTGACGGTCGCGGTCCGGTACGACCTACCGGTGACCGCTGCGGACAATGCCGTACTGAACGACATTGCCCGCTCGTGTCCGTAGCGAGCTATGCCCCGGTGGCGACCGGCCGTTTCGGGTCGTTCGACCATTGCGACCACGAGCCCGGATACAGTGCCGCTTCGATACCTGCGGCGGCGAGTGCCGCGATCTGATGGGCGGCGGTCACACCGGATCCGCAATAGACCGCGACCGGTCCGGACCCGAATGCGGCGAAGCGGTCTTGCAAGACTTCCACGCTGCGGAATCGCCCGTCGGCGTCGAGGTTCTCCGCGGTCGGTGCGCTGATCGCGCCCGGAATGTGGCCCGCCTGCGGATCGACCGGCTCCACCTCGCCGCGGTAGCGTTCGCCGGCGCGTGCGTCGAGCAGTACGCCGGACCATTTGGCGGCCGCATCGGCATTGATGACCGGCAGCTGCCCCGGATTCACCTCGACGTCACCGAGTTCGGGATCGTTCTCCTCGCCGGAGGCGATCGCACCGCCCGAATCGGTCCACGCGGGCAGACCGCCGTCGAGAATCCGCACGTCCGCGATCCCGGCCCAGCGCAGCAGCCACCAGGCCCGCGCCGCCGCCATGCCGCCCGTCGCGTCGTAGACGACCACCGGATCGCCGGTTCGCAAACCCCAGCTGCGTGCGCATTTTTCGAGCTGTGCGGGATCGGGCAGCGGATGCCGCCCGCGTGCGGGGGACGGGGGTGCGGCCAGTTCGGTCTCCAGATCGACGAAGACCGCGCCCGGAATATGTCCGTCCAGATAATGCTGCGGGCCGTCCGGATCACCGAGCGCCCACCGCACATCGAGTAGACGAACCCGCTTGTCCGCCAATACTTCCCGAAGCTCATCCGCCGAGATCAGTACCGCGCTCAACAAAGCTCTGTTCCGCCTCTCCGAATATTTTGGCCATACTAATAAGCGCACTATGCCTGGGTAAAGGTTCTACGTCATGTGCCGCATCATTTTTGGGCGTACCCGATGAGTTGCCCCCTAAAGCATATCCGCCGGTCATGGGGCCGACAGTACTGTGTGATCTGCGGCCATATGCCATCTAGTCGTCAAGAATCCGGCCGTGTTTGTCGGGGGCAGGTTCGCAGCGCGCACCGTCCGCTCGAGCTGTCAGCGTCATCGCCGCCGTCGAGGCCTCGACGTGCTGGCGCCGTATTGCCCCACCAGCGCGATGCCGACTCCGATCATGAAGACCACGAATCCGTTTGTGGCATCGTTCATGTGCCCCGGCGTGTGCTGGGCAATCGCGATCGCGGCGATTGCCCAGCCGATCACTCCGATTGTCGTGCCGATCCAGATCAGGACTTTGCTCCAGAGAGGTGCCCGCGACAGATCGCCTGGAGCCGGGGAATCGTAGGTGGTGTTATAGACGTCGTCACCAGCAGTCAGGCCATCTCCGCCGGTGACGATTCGGCTACCGTGGGTGGCGGTGTTGATGATGGTCGGGCCGTTGATCCGGTCGAGTCTGTCTCGGAGTTGGGCGAGTTCGCGGGCGAATTCCGCGTCGGCGGATGCCGCGCGTTCGATCGCGTCGGCAAGTTGACGGCGTGCGGCCATGCTGTTCGGATTTCGGTCGAGATCGTCGAGCGCGCGTCGTCCGAGTCTGCGTGTGACCGCGCCGGTGATGGCGGTCAGTCCTTGATCCAGTGACCGGTCCACGAGCCGTCCACCGGCTGCCCCCAGTGCCGCAGCCACATACGCGGCAACGACCATTCCGTCGATCATGTCAGGCTCCTCCCAAGCCGCCCCGGCAACATAATCATCTCATCGAACGAACCACATGCGGCGTTTCGAACATTCCCACGAAAAATCAGCTCACCGGGTTTCAGTACGGCCTCGCGGTAGCGGGACGCATGCCAGGAGTTGGATACGATCGCGCACCGTTGATATCGAAAACCCATACCCGCAGCTTGTTTTCATTTGATGCGCGGAAATGGCTTCACCCAGCTGCCTTCCGGCCTACCGGCGGCGTCGAGGTGTCGACGTTCTCGCGCCGAGCTCGGCGAAGGTCATGAGGACACCGCCGATGAGGAAGAACGGCAGCAAGTTGAACTGCTCTGACACCGACCCGCCTTGGGACATGCCGATCAAACCGCCGGCGAAGCCGATACCGACGAACACCAAGCCGATCCACAACAGTGCCTTGGTCCAGATCGGAGCTCGGGACAGATCTTCATCCGATGCTATGTCGTATGTGGTGTTGTGAATGCTGCCCCCGGCCGTGATGCCTTTGCTCCCGGTGACGATCCGGCTGCCGTGGGTCGCGGTGTTGATCACGGTTCCGCCGTTCAGTCTGTCGAGCGTGGCCTGCAGGGCCACGAGTTCGCGGGCGAATTCCGCGTCGGCGGATGCCGCGCGTTCGATCTGATCGGCGAGCTGGCGGCGTGCGGCCATGCTGTGCGGATTCCGGTCGAGGTCGTCGAGTGCGCGCCGTCCCAGTCTGCGTGTGACCGTGCCGGTGAGAGCGGTCAACCCTTGATCCAGCGATCGGTCCACGGCCCGTCCGTCTATCGCCCCCAACGCAGCGGCCACGTAAGTGGCAACGCCCATTCCGTCGATCATGTCAGCTTCTTCCGCAGCCGCCCCGGCAACATAATCGTCTCATCGAGCGAACCACATGTGGTGTTTCAAACATTTCGACTTGAAAGTCGTTCGTAAGCAAGCTAATGCGCAACTGCTGGCCAACTGTCGTCCTTTTCGCGTTCGCGTTCTCCGGTGATGCAACTTGCTGTTCACTGCGAATGGTCTTGGGACACAGGCGGACCCGCGTCGGGCGCTACCGGGCGCATGGAGCGAACCTGTGATGGCTATCTGCGTCCTCCGGTGCGGGTGCAAGCCTGGCCGAGCGCGGACTTCGGCACATTCGACCCACGCCGCGGTAGTGCGCGATCGGGCTATCCGGTCTCGGGGACAATCCGGGGATCCGGCCGGTGGCGCCACTGCTGCCGTCGATCTGCTCGTCGACCACCAGCGAGTGCTCGGGGCGAGCACCAGAGCACTGTGGCCACCCGTCACGATCTCGCCTTCTGGCGAGGGTTGAGCGGTGATACCTGCACGGCGATCGCCGAGTTCGACAGCCTGCACGCCGACCAGATCCGAGTGCTCGGCCCCGACCACCCTACGTCCTGGCGACCCGCCGTCAACTGTCCCGCTTCACAAAATCAGGTGGCAAATCCGGATGCGGTTTCGGCGATTCACCCTAGCCGGACGTCGCGCAATTCAGTCCAGTTTCCGGGGACTGGCTGTGACAACTGGACTGATGACCGGGGAGGATTCCAGAAATGTCCAGGCTTTCCCCGGCGCTCGCCGACACACCGACACCGGTCCACCGTGAGGCGCGGCTCGCACAGCCGGTCGGGGCCGGTGTCGTCACCGCGCTGGTCGGATTCACCAGCTCATTCGCGGTGGTGCTGAGCGGGTTGACGGCGGTCGGGGCCACCCCTGCACAGGCGGCGTCGGGACTGTTCGTGCTCTGCCTCACGCTGGCCATCGGAATGATGCTGCTCAGTTATCGGTATCGGTTGCCGATCACACTGGCTTGGTCGACGCCCGGTGCGGCACTGCTCGCCGGCACCGGCGCGGTCGCCGGTGGTTGGGCCGCGGCAGTCGGGGCGTTCGCGATAACCGGTGTGCTGATCGTGATCACCGGACTGTGGCAGCGGCTCGGCAATCTGGTGGCCGCGATTCCGGTGGAGATCGCGCAGGCCATGCTCGCCGGTGTGCTGCTTCCGTTGTGTCTCGCGCCGGTGAAGGCCGTGCAGGCCAGTCCGGCGGTGGTGGTGCCGGTGATCGTGGTGTGGCTGGTGCTGCAGCGATTCGCCAAGCGCTGGGCGGTGATCGCGGCCTTCGCGACCGCCGCGATCGGGGCGGGGATCAGTATCGCGGTGCAGCACAAGCATCTCGATCTCGCGGCAATGCGCCCCTCGCTCGAACTGACCGTGCCGCATTGGAGTTGGCAGGCGATGATCGGTATCGCCATTCCGCTCTACATCGTCACCATGGCCTCGCAGAACATTCCGGGCACCGCCGTGATGAAGTCCTTCGACTATCAAGTCCCTTGGCGCGCTTCGATGTCCGTCACCGGTATCGGCACGATTCTGGGTGCACCGGCCGGTGGGCACGCCATCAACCTGGCCGCGATCAGTGCCGCGCTCTCGGCCGCCCCCGCCGCCCATCCGGATCCGAAGCGTCGCTGGATCGCGGCCTGCACCGCGGGTGCCTCCTATCTGATTCTCGCGCTCGGCTCGGCGGCGCTGGTCACCCTGATCGCCACCGCGCCCAAGGGCACGCTGGAAACCGTTGCGGGCCTTGCCCTGCTGGCCACTCTGGCGGCCGCCCTTGCCGGTGCCCTGAAATCCGAACAGCACCGCTAGGCGGGTGTGGTCACCTTCCTGATCGCCGCGTCCGGTGTCGGCTTCCTCGGCATCGGCGCGGCCTTCTGGGCGCTGGTCGTGGGTCTTGTCGTGCGCAGGGTGCTCGCCCACCGCCGAGAGTCGTGAAAAGTTGTCGGTACCTGCCGTTACGCTCCGCCGCATGAAAGCAATCGGCACGTTCTCCGTCGCCTCCTTCACCCCAACCGATGTCGTGCCGGATCCGGCCATCGCGACCGCGCTGCCGGTCGGCATCGCGCAGATCGAGAAGGAGTTCGCGGGCGAGATCACCGGACGGTCGGCGACCCTGTTCACCGCCGCCTTCGACCAGGCGACGGGTGCGGGGACGTATGTCGCCATGGAATCGTTCGAGGGCGCGCTGCACGATCGCGCGGGCGGCTTCAACTTCGCGCATTCGGCTACCACCCTCGGCACCGACCGCACTGCCGAGTTCTTCACCATCGTGCCGACCAGCGGCACCGGTGAGCTGACCGGTATCACCGGCACCGGTGGTCTTACCGTCGACACCGACGGTGTGCACCACATCTGGTTCGACTACGAACTCGACTGAGCAGCGGGCGAGGATGGCCGCAGCGTCCGTCGGACCCGCCTGATTGGATGGGGTGATGCTGCACGGTCTGTGGTCGCCGGGATCGGGCTTGCTGCTCTGGCAGGAGGCCCCGGTCGTGCTACCCGAACCGTTGGGCGGGGTGCTGGCGGCGTCGAAGTTCCGGCATCGGGCGCAGGTACTGGTCAGCGGGTCACCGGGGACGACCGAGCAGGTAAGGGCACATGCGATGGTGCCTGCGGCGGCCGCGGTCGCGCTGCGACAACGGCTGCCGGTCGATGCGGTTTCGGGGGATCTGCGGTTTCTCGGGCATGTGGCGCACGGTGTCGAACGGTGGGTGCGGGCCGGGCGGGTTGTCCCCGAGCTGCGCCGCGACGACGGGCAGTGGTGGGTGCGCTGGCGGTTGGTCGGCGGCGAGCGTCAGCGTGCTTGGCTGGCGGAGTTGGCGGTGGCTATGCCGCCCGCGCTGCGCGTCGCGGGGAAGCCGGGGATGCTGCTCGAGGATATGGTCACCGAACTCGCCGATCCGATCGTCCGGGAATTGATGGATCCGCCGCGGTCGGCGCATCCGCTGGTGGCCGCGCTCATCGATGACGTCGCCCTGGACGGCGGCAGCCATCAGCTGGCCGAGGTGCTGGAACGCTGGCGGGCGAGTCTGACCGGGGACGAGCCCGAGTTGGTGTTGCGCCTGCTGGAGCCCGAGGGCGATATCGCGCTCGGCGAGGCCGATACCGATGCCGATGACGTGGTGGCGCTGTGGCGGCTGCAGGTCTGTCTGCGCGCCGATGGTGAAGCGCCGAATCCGGTTCCGCTGCTGGGTGATCCGGTGCTGGTCCGCACCGCGATCGAGAAGCTGGGGGAGGCGACGCGGGCCTATCCACGCCTGCGCGACCTGCCGAACGATCCGCAGTCGATGGACTTGCTGCTGCCGACCGAGGTGGTCGCGGACCTGGTCGAACACGGTGCACATGCGCTGCAGGCGGCGGGTGTGCGGCTGCTGCTGCCGCGCGCTTGGAATATCAGTGCCCCGACGATGCGGCTGCGCGTGGAGAGCGGCGTACCCGCCGCCGAGAGCACCGTCGGCATGCGCGGACTCGTCTCCTACCGTTGGGAACTCGCCCTCGGCGATACCGTGCTGACCAAGGCCGAGATGCAACGGCTGGTCCGCTCGAAATCGGATCTGGTGCAGCTGCGTGGCGAATGGGTACAGGCCGACCACAAGGTGCTGGCCGCCGCCGCCCGGTATGTCGCCGCCCATCTCGACGACACCGAAATCACCTTCGCCGATCTGGTCGGCGAACTCGTCACCGGTCATGTCGAGAAGGTCCCGATCACCGAGGTCAGCGCAACCGGTTGGGCCGCGGACCTTTTGGACCAGACCCGCGAGCCGGTACCGGTGATTCCGCCGGTCGGTTTGAAGGCGCAGTTGCGGCCGTATCAGGAGCGTGGGTTGGCCTGGCTCGCCACCATGAGTCGCTACGGTATCGGCGGAATCCTGGCCGATGACATGGGGCTGGGTAAGACCGTGCAGGTCTTGGCGCTCTTGGTACATGAACGCGAGGTCGATCGCCAACTGACGCAACGGCACACCGGTACTGCGCGGTCCGAGGACGCACAGGTCGTTTCGCTGCGCGATGTGAGGCAGCGGAGTGCAGCCCGGCGCCGGGACGACCGCGATGCGCGCGCTGGCGGGCAGGAGGCACCTGGTGGCGACGGTGCGCCAGGGCCGACCCTGCTCGTATGCCCCATGTCGGTCGTCGGCAACTGGCAGCGCGAGGCCGAGCGATTCGCCCCCGATCTGCGTGTTTTGGTGCACCACGGTGTCGGCCGCGAGTCAGGTACGGAACTGGACGAAGCCGTTGCGGGTGCGGATCTGGTGATCACCACCTACTCGCTCCTGGCAAGGGACGCAGTCGAATTGGCGCGGCAGCAGTGGGATCGCGTGGTGCTCGACGAGGCGCAGCACATCAAGAACGCGGGAACCAGACAGGCGAAGGCGGCGCGGGCGCTGCCTGCCCGACATCGGTTGGCGCTCACCGGAACTCCAGTGGAGAACCGCCTCGAAGAATTGCGCTCGATTCTGGACTTCACGATGCCGAAAGTGCTCGGTAGCGCACAGACTTTCCGCGCCCGGTTCGCCGTGCCGATCGAACGCGATCGGGACGAGAACGCCATCAGCCGGCTGCGCACCGTCACGCAGCCGTTCGTGCTGCGCCGGGTGAAGACCGATCCCGCCGTCATCAGCGATCTGCCGGAGAAACTGGAGATGACGGTGCGCGCCAACCTGACCGTGGAGCAGGCGGCGCTCTACCAGGCGGTCGTCGACGACATGATGGCCAAACTGAAGGATGCGAAGGGCATGGCCCGCAAGGGCGCGGTACTCGGTGCGCTGACCAGGCTCAAACAGGTCTGCAACCATCCCGCGCATTTCCTCGGCGACGGCTCCGGCGTGCTGCACCGCGGCAGTCACCGCTCCGGCAAACTCGCCCTGGTGGAGGACGTCCTCGATGCGGTGCTGGCAGATGGCGAGAAGGCATTGCTGTTCACCCAGTTCCGCGAATTCGGCGAGCTCATCGCGCCCTATCTGATCGAGCGCTTCGGTACGAAGATCCCGTTCCTGCACGGTGGCGTGCCGAAGAAGCACCGCGACACCATGGTAGAGCGCTTCCAGGAACCGGATGGCCCACCGCTGATGCTGTTGTCGCTCAAGGCCGGTGGCACCGGTTTGAACCTCACGGCGGCCAACCATGTTGTGCACCTGGATCGTTGGTGGAATCCGGCAGTCGAGAACCAAGCGACCGACCGTGCCTTCCGGATCGGTCAGCAGCGCAATGTGCAGGTGCGCAAACTGATCTGCGTCGACACCATCGAGGAGAAGATCGACGAAATGATCAGCGGCAAACGCCAACTCGCCGATCTGGCCATCGGTGCGGGCGAGAACTGGATCACCGAATTGAGCACGGACGAACTGCATCGGCTCTTCGCCCTCGGCGCGGAGGCGGTCGGCGATTGAGTCCCTTCGAGGATTACAGCAAGTACGGCAAACGCCGCCCGGTGCGCGGCGGGGTAGAAGCACGCAGTCGCCGTGGCGGATTCGGACGAACCTGGTGGGGCAAGGCGCTGATCGAGGCGGTCGAGCAAATGGCCGAACCCGGTCGACTCGCCCGCGGCCGCACCTACGCCCGAGCCGGACAGGTCGTGAGCTATCGGATCGAACCCGGTGCGGTCACCGCGGAAGTCCAAGGGAGTCAGCCGCGCCCGTTCACCTCGGTATTCGCCATCCGGCCACTGCGCGACGAGGAACTCGAACTGCTCATCGAGACCATCCGGACCACGCCGGGCGTACTGGCCGAAATCGCCTCCGGTGCGCTGCCGACGAGCCTGGGCGAGCATCTGCTCCCGACGACGGCCGCCGATCTCGACTTCTCCTGCACCTGCCCGGATCCCGGCTGGCCGTGCAAACATGTGGCCGCGGTCTGCTATCTGCTCGCCGAACGTCTTGATGAGCGTCCTCGCGAAATCCTCACCCTGCGCGGCCTCGACCTGGACACCCTCATCGTCGGCATCGAACGCGATACGACCCCGACAGTTTCCGACGACCCCTACGGCGACCGTATCCAACTGCCCGACCTCCCGAAGCTCGAATTCCGCCCCGCCATCGATGATCTGGACCCGACCTTGCTGCGTCGCGCCCTGCGCATGATCGCCGAGGACGAACCGACGGCCGCGGCCGGGCTGCGCGACATCCGCGCGCTCTACGAAGCCCTGGACCGCTGAGTTCGGTTCAGTTAGTTGGTAGTGTCGGGGTGTGCAGCTTCGGTACAACTTCCGCTTGTATCCCACTGTGGGGTAACAGCGGTCGTTGGCGAAGGCGTTCGGGTGTGCTTGCGTGGTGTTCAACGACGCGTTGCGGGCCCGGCGTGAAGCGTTCGAAGCCGGGCAGCGGATCAGCGACGGCGAATTGTCGAAGCGACTCACCGCGGCCAAACGCACGCCGGAGCGGGAGTGGCTCGGGCAAGTGTCGTCGGTTGTTCTTCAACAGGCGCTGGCCGATCTGAACACCGCCTACCGCAACTTCTTCACCTCGGCAACGGGCAAGCGCGCAGGTGCCAAGGTCGCGCCGCCGAGGTACCGGTCTGGCAAGGACAGCAGGCAGTCGATCCGGTTCACAAGGAACTCACGGTTCAAGGTCACTCCCGGCGGGAAGCTGCGGTTGCCGAAGATCGGGGACGTGTCGGTTGCCTGGTCACGAGAGCTGCCCTCGGGTCCATCGAGTGTGACGGTCGTGAGAGATGCTTCGGGCAGGTATTTCGCGTCGTTCGTGGTGGAAGTCGAATCCGGGCCGCTGCCCGGCTCGGATTCCGAGGTCGGTATCGACTTGGGGTTGACGTCGTTCGAACGGTAGGGTGATCGAGAACCCGAGGTTCCTGCGCCGCGCCGAACGCAAGCTCCGCAATGCGCAACAGTCGTTGTCACGCAAGCAGAAGGGCTCGCGGAACCGAGGCAAGGCGCGATTGCGAGTTGCCAAGGCACACGCGAAGGTGGTCGATACGCGCAGAGATTGGGTGCATAAACAGTCCACGGCGATCATCCGCGACAACCAAGCGGTGTACGTCGAGGACCTGTGTGTCAAGGGTCTGGCGCGGACAAGGGTGGCGAAGTCGGTTCACGATGCCGGGTGGGCCATGTTCACCCGCATGCTCGAACAGAAGGCCGCCCGGTACGAGCGGCGCTTCGGCAAGGTGGACCGCTGGTTTCCATCCACGCAGCTGTGCTGGTTCTGCGGTGCGCTGACTGGTAGGAAACCGCTGCGTGTCCGGCAGTGGACGTGCGCGTGCGGGGGCACCCACGATCGAGATGTGAACGCCGCGAAGAACATTCTGGCCGCAGGACGTGCGGACAGCCCAACGCCTGTGGAGCTGGTGTCAGACTTGGCCTCGCCCGAGCGACCGGCGTTGAAGCAGGAACCCACCGGAAGCGCGGCATACCCGCACAGACCGGAATCTCCCGCCTTTAGGCGGGAGAGGACCTCAAAAATCCGCGCTGCTCGCCTACAACACCTCGAGCAGATGCACACCACGCCATCCGAGCAATCGCGTGTCCCGTGTCGTCTGGTTCTCTCGTGACCGACGACCTGGGCGCGGCCGTGCGCATCGACCGCCCGGTGCATCGGGTGGTGTCGCTGGTTCCGTCGCTGACCGAGGCCGTCGCGGTGAGTCGCCCCGAAGTCCTTGTCGCGGCGACGGATTGGTGCACACACCCCGCGGATTTGGACGTCGAGCGGGTTCGCGGCACCAAGAATCCGAATGTGCGCCGAATCATCGAGCTGGCACCGGATCTGGTGCTGTGCAATCAGGAGGAGAATCGCCGCATCGATGTGGAGCGGCTGCGCGATGCGGGAATCCCGGTATGGGTCACCAGAATCGAAACGCTGGACGAGGGTTTCGCCTCGCTGCGCCGACTCTTCACCGAAGCGCTGGACGGTCCGATGCCGGACTGGCTTGTCGAGGCCGAAATATCCTGGGCCGCACCAGCTCCCGCGCCCACGCGCAGTACAGTCATTCCGATCTGGCGTAACCCCTGGATGGTCGTCGGCCACAACACCTTCACCGGCGACCTGGCGGCGCGCCTCGGCCTCCGGCTCGTGCACGTCGACCGCACCGAGCGCTATCCGCACGTCTCCGAGGACGAGCTGACCCGCGATGTAGAACTCGTCCTGCTCCCTGACGAGCCGTACGTATTCACCAGATCCGATGGTCCCGAGGCATTCTCCGGCTTGCCTGTCGCCTTGGTCGAAGGCCGCAGCCTCACCTGGTACGGCCCATCCCTTGCGACCGCCCGCGACACCCTGACCGGCCAAATCGCTGAAGCCTTCGTCCCTTGATCGAGCGGTACCAGCCGGGTCCGATCCCCGGGCCGCGAACCTTGCTCCTGCGTTTCGGCCCGGTTCAGGATTCGATTCGGTAGGTGCGTTGCGCGTTGGTTCGGAAGATCTGCTCGAGCTCATCGCGTCCGCCGCCGTGCTCGGTGACTGCGGTGGCAATGAGCTCGGCGCTGTCGGCGATGCTCGTAATCGGTTTGTCCACCGGGAAATTGGAGCCCCACAGCAGGCGGTCCGCGCCGAAGACTTCGTAGGCATGTGCGACGAGCGGGCGAATTCGATCCAGCAGCACCGGAATCGGTGTCGACGTGCCACGTGGTGGTACCGGGTGGCCGAGGATCGGCATCATCAAGCCGCTGACTTTCGCGACCACATTGGGGTTTTCGGCGAGCGCCGTGAGATCGTCGCGCCAGCGGACGAATAGTTCCCGGCGCAGACTCGGATTCGTTCCGGTGTGTTTGCCGACCGGGCCGAAAATCCCTGCGGGCGTGGCCAGATGGTCGAGCACGATCGGGACTTCCGGATAACGTTCGGCAAGCGCCGTCACATCGGGTAGCGCATGCGAATACACCCAGGCCTCGAAAGACAACCCGCGCTCGGCAAGTGCCGTGAAACCGTTGAGGAATTCCTTGGTGGTGAGTGCGCTGTCGTGCTCGGTATAGGGCCGGACATCCGGATCGGGATGGTGTGCGACATGCGCGCGAATGCCGCGGACCAGCGGCGATGCGGCCACATGGGCATCGAGTAGCGCCGCGAAATCCGATGCCGCCGGATCGGCATTCCCGATGATTGCGCCGAGTGCCGGATGGTCGCCGCCGAATGACAGCCCGGCCACCCACTTCGTCTCGTCGGCCCCGGCCAGCGTGCCCTTTCCGGTCCATCCGACCTCGATATGCACGATCGACTCGATCGGGACACCGTGGGCATCCGCGCGGTAGTTCGAGGGCAGATATGGATTCGCATAGGCGGTCGGATCTCCGACGAATTCCCGATCCCGGCGCGGTGCCACCCGCTTGGCCCAATCGATCGGAATGGGCAGCATCCGGAGCAACTTCGCCGTCTGGCTGAATTCGCGCGGCGTGCGGAACGGATCCCACTGATGAATATGGCTGTCGATAATCCGGATATTCGAGAGATCCATGTCCGCCGTCCCAACCACGCTGAAGGCCCTGACATCGCGATTGTCACACGCGCGCGGGCGGGCGCGTTCGGGTTCAGCGGGAACCGTATGCGGACAAGAATGTCCGCACCGCCGCATCGGCGATATCGGCCTGCTCGGCCTCGCTCACCTCGCGAGTGCCGAGCCGCGACCGGGCCTCCAGCGGCGCGGTGAGCAGGGCGAGCAGCTGTTCGGCGGCCTGCGCCGGATCGCTGGTCTGCAGCCGACCCGCAAGAGCGAGTCGCGCAAGTCGATCGGCCAGCGCCTCGGCAATGTGTCGCGAGGTGCGCTCCAGCACGGTGTCGGCCAGGTCCGGAAAGGCGGCGAGCTGCGCGTAGGTCAGCGCACGCAGCGAACGGGCGCGCTCGCCGGAGCATTCCGCGAGCAGCGCGCGCGCCGTCGTGGTGAGGGCGGCGGGGAGATCATCGCCCGGCTCGCGCAGGCGATCGACGATCGCGAGGGTTTCGGCGGCCACCGTATCGGCAGCGGCCAGCACGGCGTGCCGGAACAGGGTCTGCTTGTCATTGAGGTGGTTGTAGACCGTCGGTTTCGCGACGCCCGCCTCGTCCGCGATCTCCTGCACACAGGCCTTGTCGTAGCCGCGCCGCGCGAAGACGGTGAATGCGACGTCCAGGATCGCCTGCCGCTTATCGATGCGCCCGCGCGCCGCCGTCGTACCCGTCACCCCTGCATAGTAGCGCCCGATTGAACTTGCGGGTTCACTCTTGTGCATCTACCGGTCAGTTATCTAGATTGAACTCGCTGGTTCAAACTAGGAGGTATCCATGATCGTTCATCTGTTGCGCTTCGGCTTCCGCGAAGAGACCACCGAGGCGCAGAAGGCCGAGGTACTCGCGCTGATGAAGCGCACCGCCTCAGTCGAATCGGTGTCGTTCGCGACCGTCGGCCAGAATCTGGGCGACGTGAGCGAAGGGCTGACCCATGCCTATTGCGTGGGCATCGAGGATCTCGATGCGATGGAGCGCTACATGCACGATCCGGTCCACCTTGCCGGTGATCCGCAGATCGTCCCGCACTTCCAGAAGATCGCCATCGGTCCCGATGTATCGGATGAGCCGGATCCCGAACTTCGCGACAAGATCATGGCCCTGCACAACGCCAAGTTGGCGAAGTATCCGGAGTGGGCGCGTCAGATGGATTCGATTCCGGAGGTGCGAATCTTCTGACGGGCCAACCTAATTCACACGTTGCGGCGGTATTGGCCGCCGACGGTGAAGAAGGTGTCGGTGATCTGTTGCAGGGTGCAGACCCGGGCGGCGTCCATCAGGACCTCGAAGATGTTGTCGTCGGTGCGGGCCACCGCGTCCAGGCGGGCGAGGGCGGCATGTGCGGCATCGCGGTGGTCGTTCTGGAACTGGCGCACGCGCTGCAGTTGTGACTGCTTCTCCGCTTCGGTGCCGCGAGCCAATTCGATGACCCGATGCGGTTCGCCGTGCGGGTTGCGGAAGGTATTGACGCCGATGATCGGCAGCGAGCCATCGTGTTTGCGGTGCTCGTAGCGCATGGATTCGTCTTGGATCTTGCCCCGCTGGTAGCCGGTCTCCATGGCCCCGAGGACCCCGCCGCGCTCGCTGATGCGATCGAATTCGGCGAGCACGGCCTCCTCGACGAGATCGGTGAGTTCATCGATGAGAAAACTGCCCTGGAGCGGGTTTTCGTTCATCGCGATGCCCCACTCGCGGTTGATGATGAGCTGAATGGCCAGCGCGCGGCGCACCGATTCCTCGGTCGGTGTGGTCACCGCCTCGTCATAGGCATTGGTGTGCAGGCTGTTGCAGTTGTCGTAGATGGCGATGAGCGCCTGCAGGGTGGTGCGAATGTCGTTGAAGCTCATCTCCTGTGCGTGCAGCGATCGGCCCGAGGTTTGCACGTGGTACTTCAACTTCTGTGAACGCTCGTTGGCGCCGTAGCGATCTCGCATGGCAACGGCCCAGATGCGTCGCGCCACCCGGCCGATCACCGAATATTCCGGATCCATGCCGTTGGAGAAGAAGAACGACAGATTCGGTGCGAAGTCATCGATCTGCATGCCGCGTGCGAGATATGCCTCGACATAGGTGAATCCGTTGGCGAGGGTGAAGGCCAGCTGACTGATCGGATTAGCACCGGCCTCGGCGATGTGATAGCCGGAAATCGAGACCGAGTAGAAGTTGCGAACACCCTTGCGCACGAACCATTCCTGGATATCGGCCATCATGCGCAGACTGAATTCGGTGGAGAAGATGCAGGTGTTCTGGCCCTGATCCTCCTTGAGGATGTCGGCCTGTACGGTGCCGCGCACTGTCGCCAGAGTGCGTGCCGTGATATCGGCGGCCTCCTCGGCGGTTGGTTCGCGGCCTTCGGCGGTCGAGAACCGTTCCAGTGCTTGGTCGATGGCGGTATTGAGGAAGTAGGCCAGGATGGTCGGCGCCGGGCCGTTGATGGTCATCGATACCGAGGTGGTCGGCGCGATCAGGTCGAAGCCGTCGTAGAGCGCCTTCATATCGTCGAGCGAGGCGATCGAGACGCCGGATGTGCCGACCTTGCCGTAGATATCCGGGCGCTCGGCGGGATCGTGACCGTAGAGCGTCACCGAATCGAAAGCGGTGGAAAGCCGTGTCGCCTCGGCATGTTCGCTGAGTACCTTGAAGCGCCGGTTGGTGCGGAACGGATCGCCCTCACCGGCGAACATCCGCGCCGGATCCTCGTTATCGCGTTTGAACGCGAAGACGCCCGCGGTGAACGGGAACCGTCCGGGCAGGTTCTCCGAGCGCAGGAATCGCAGCAGCTCACCGTGATCGGTGAAGCGCGGCAGCGCGACGCGCGGAATGGAATTGCCGGACAGCGTCTCCCGGCGCAGCGGGGTATGGATCTCCCGATCACGAACCCGAACCACCTGCTCATCGCCTCGGTAGGAGTCGGCCAATTCGGGCCAACCCGCGAGCAGTTCGGCATTGTCGGCATGCAGTGCGTCGCGGGCCTTTTCGGCGAGTTCGGCCACCGCGATGTCATCGGGCAGCTCGGCCGCCACCTGCTCGAGCCGCTGTAGGCGCTGTGCCGCAACGATTTGGGTAGCCGTATCGGCGTGATAGTCGCGGACCGTATCGGCGATCTCGGCGAGGTAGCGCACCCGGGCGGGCGGGATGATCTGCGCGAACCTGGTGGAGGAGCGGGTTTCCACCTTCGGAAGTACGCCGGGCTCCAGGTGCAGACCGTGCTCGGCGAGCAATCCGGTGAGGTGCTGGTAAAGCGCGGTCACACCGTCATCGTTGAAAGTGGCTGCGCTGGTACCGAATACCGGCATCTCGTCGGGAGATTTGCTGAATTCCTCGCGATTGCGAATCAATTGTCGCGAGACATCACGCAGTGCATCCTCGGCGCCGCGCCGCTCGAACTTATTGATTGCCACCACATCCGCGTAATCCAGCATGTCGATCTTCTCCAGCTGGGAGGCCGCGCCGAATTCCGGTGTCATCACATACATCGACACGTTGACGTGGTCGGTGACCGCGGCGTCGCCCTGGCCGATGCCGGGGGTTTCCAGGATGACCACGTCGTAGCCTGCCGCCTTGCAGGCGGTCACGATGGCGTCGATATTCTGCGGCAGCTCATGGCCGCCGCGGGTGGCCAGTGAGCGGAAGAAGATGTGATCGCCGTCGAGGGCGTTCATCCGGATGCGGTCGCCGAGCAGCGCACCGCCGCCGCGTCGCCGGGTCGGATCCACCGCGAGAATCGCGACGCGCAACTTGTCCTGCTGATCGGAGCGCAGACGGCGCACCAATTCATCGGTTAGGGAAGACTTTCCGGAACCACCCGTGCCGGTGATGCCGAGCACCGGCACCGTGCGTGCGGCGGCGGCCGAGGCCAGGGTCTGGCGATCGGACTCCGACAGTGTGTCCTGCTGCAAACAGGTGATCGCGCGGGCGAGCGCGGCCCGTTCACCGGCGAGTACCGCGTCCAGCACCGGCGGCTCGGCGGCGAGATCGAAATCGCAGGTCCGGATCAGCTGATTGATCATGCCGGGCAGGCCGAGTCGCTGGCCGTCTTCGGGGGAGAAGATGGTCACCCCGGATTCGGCGAGACGCGCGATCTCCTCGGCGACGATCACCCCGCCGCCACCGCCGAAGATCCGGACATGGCCGGCGCCGGCCTTTTTCAATGCGTCGGCGAGGTATTCGAAGTACTCGACATGTCCGCCCTGATACGAACTCACCGCGACGCCCTGGGCATCCTCGGTGAGCACCGCGTCCACGACCTCACTGACCGCGCGATTGTGTCCGAGGTGGATGACCTCGGCGCCCTGCGCCTGCAGGATCCGTCGCATGATGTTGATCGCCGCATCGTGCCCGTCGAAGAGCGCGGCCGAGGTCACGAATCGGACGGGATGGGTGGGCGTGTGGAGCGCGGTGGTGTCGGCCACGGGGGTCCTCCGGGGGAGATCCTGTTTGGCGCCCGATACTAGGACGTCAAACTAATCTTACGGTGATGGCAGTCACAGCGCCAGGTGAACCGCGCCCGGATTGTTGGCCGAATGATTGCCGGGGATTCCGCTCATCGTGACCGCAACCCGCGACATCCACCCCGACTCGAGTTCCGATGGAGGGTGGGGATTCCGCACACCGCACGAATGCGATTGGTGGTGAGTCGAAATGAACTCGCAGGCTGTCCGGCAGTGGTGCACCGCTGGTGTCGATCGGATCTCGCGTTGGTGCGAGATCAGTGCCGCGGCATGGATTACGGTCGAAGCCCCGACGGTCACGACCGGGATGCGCGATGCGGTCATGGCCGCAGCTGTCACCGAATTCGGTTCGCCGGTTCGGCCGAATGTGGCAGGCGGTGGCTGCCTGTGAAGTCGCGCTAACCAGGACCGGCGCGATCGTCGAAACCTGGGCGGGCTATCTCGTCGCGGTCCTCATCTCGGCGGCGGGCGTCGTGACCGGCTACGTCGACGCCAAGCGCACGGAGTTCGTACTCGCCGGGTGGTCGGCTGCTTCGCACTGCACGCAACGCGGCGCTCGGCCGTGCTCATGATCGGCGGCGCTGCCATGATCGCGCTGGCGGTGGGCTTGGCGGTCGCGCGTTGGTTCGACGACGCGGTCGGCGCGATCGCCACGATCCTGATCGTCGGCACGGTGGTCCTCGCCGCCGGTGCGTGGCTGCTCACTCGCTCGTCGAAGTCCTCCGCCTGACCGGCTGATCGGTTCTGCTGGTCCGGCGACCGCCGAGGTCGCCGGGCGACTCGGTTCGCTGGGTGGTTGCCGTGGGATGAATCACAGTCTGCTCGTGTGCCTGTATTTACTTGGACATCCAACTATAGGATGACCGTAAATCGCGCGATGCGCGGCATCCACTACGAGAACAGGACTGGCATGGTTCGCGAACTCACTCATTACATCGGCGGGCAGCATGTCGCCGGGACCTCGGGCAACTTCGCCGATGTCTTCGATCCGAATACCGGCCAGGTGCAGGCACGGGTGCCGCTGGCGAGTAAGGCCGAGGTCGATGCCGTCATCGCGAACGCGGCCGAGGCGCAGCAGGTGTGGGCCGCGTTCAACCCGCAGAAGCGGGCCCGGGTGCTGATGAAGTTCCTGACGCTCGTGCAGGACGAGATGGATTCCCTTGCGGCGCTGCTGTCTGCCGAACACGGCAAGACCATCCCCGACGCCAGGGGTGATATCCAGCGCGGTATCGAGGTCATCGAATTCGCGGCGGGTATTCCGCATCTGCTCAAGGGTGAGTACACCGAGAGCGCGGGCACCGGAATCGACGTCTACTCGATGCGTCAGCCGCTCGGTGTGGTCGCGGGCATTACCCCGTTCAACTTCCCGGCCATGATTCCGCTGTGGAAGGCCGGTCCGGCGCTGGCCTGCGGAAACGCCTTCGTGCTCAAGCCATCCGAGCGCGACCCCTCGGTGCCGCTGCGGCTGGCCGAGCTGTTCCTCGAGGCGGGTTTGCCCGCGGGGGTGTTCAACGTGGTCAACGGCGATAAGGAAGCTGTCGACGCGATTCTGCACTCGCCGACCGTCAAGGCCGTCGGCTTCGTCGGCTCCACCCCGATCGCGCAGTACATCTACGAAACCGCGACCGCGAATGGCAAACGCGCACAGTGCTTCGGCGGTGCCAAGAACCACGCGATCGTGATGCCGGACGCCGACCTCGACGATGTCGCCGACCAGCTCATCGGCGCGGGCTACGGCTCGGCGGGCGAGCGCTGTATGGCCATCTCGGTTGCTGTCCCGGTCGGCCAGGAGACCGCGAACCGCCTGCGCGAGAAGCTGATCGAGCGGATCGCCAAACTGAATGTCGGACGCTCCGACGATGCCGGTGCCGATTTCGGCCCGCTGGTCACCAAGGATGCGCTCGGCCGGGTCGAGAATTACGTCCAGATCGGCGTCGATGAGGGGGCCGAGCTGGTGATCGACGGGCGCGGCCTCGCGGTCGACGGCGGCGAAGGCGGGTACTTCACCGGCGCAACGCTTTTCGACAATGTCACCCCGGAAATGCGGATCTACAAAGAAGAGATCTTCGGCCCGGTGCTCGCGATCGTGCGGGCCAAGGATTACGACGAAGCGCTGGCGCTGCCCAACGAGCACGAATACGGCAACGGCGTCGCGATCTTCACCCGCGACGGCGATACCGCACGGGATTTCGCCGCCCGCGTGCAGGTCGGCATGGTCGGCATCAATGTGCCGATTCCGGTGCCCATCGCGTACCACACCTTCGGCGGTTGGAAGCGTTCCGGTTTCGGTGATCTGAACCAGCACGGTCCGGATTCGATTCGCTTCTACACCAAGACCAAGACCGTTACCCAGCGCTGGCCTTCCGGGCTGAAGGACAGCAACCACTTCGTCATTCCGACGATGGACTGAATGGCCCACGGACGGGAGGTCGACGATCGTGTTCGCACTGAATGACGACGAGCGCGCCATTACCGAAATGGCGCGCGACTTCGCCGACGAATACCTCGCCCCGAACGCCCTGGAATGGGATGAGCAGAAGCACTTTCCAGTGGATGTGCTGCGCAAGGCGGGTTCGCTCGGCATGGGTGGCATCTATATCGGCGAGGACGTCGGTGGGTCCGGGCTGTGCAGGCTCGATGCCGTGCGCATCTTCGAACAACTGGCCACCGGCTGCCCCGCCATCGCGGCGTATATCTCCATCCACAACATGGTTGGGTGGATGATCGACAACTACGGCAATGCCGAGCAGCGCAACCATTGGCTGCCCCGGCTGACCTCGATGGAATGGCTCGGCAGCTACGCGCTCACCGAGCCGGGCGTCGGATCGGATGCGGCGGCCTTGAGCACCAAGGCCGTTCGCGACGGTGACGACTACTTGCTCACCGGGGTAAAGCAATTCATTTCCGGAGCGGGCAGCACCGATGTGTACGTCATCATGGCGCGCACCGGCGATGCGGGTGCGCGTGGGATTTCGGCATTCATTGTTCCGGCCGATACGCCGGGGATTTCCTTCGGCGCCAACGAGAAGAAGATGGGTTGGAATGCCCAGCCCACTCGTCAGGTGATTCTGGACAAAGCCAGGGTGCCCGCCGCGAATATGCTGGGCGTCGAGGGCAATGGCTTCCGCATCGCCATGAACGGGCTCAACGGCGGGCGACTCAATATCGCCGCCTGCTCGTTGGGCGGCGGCCAGGCGGCGCTCGAGAAATCCGTGACCTACCTGGCCCAGCGCAAGGCGTTCAACAGCCGACTGCTGGACAACCCGGCATTGCAATTCCAGCTCGCGGATATGCGCACCTCGCTGGAGGCGGCGCGGACCCTGCTGTGGCGGGCCGCGGCCGCACTGGATGCCGATGCCGACGACAAGGTCGAATTGTGCGCCATGGCAAAGCGATTCACGACCGACGCCGGATTCGAGGTTGCGAATAAGGCGCTGCAGATGCACGGCGGCTACGGATATCTGGCCGAATACGGCGTGGAAAAGATCGTCCGCGATCTGCGGGTGCACCAGATTCTGGAGGGCACCAACGAAATCATGCGGGTGGTCGTCGCCCGCTCGGTGGTAGGAGCAGCATGACGGAATCCGAAGTTCTCATCGATAAGCGCGACGGACTCGGTCTGATCACGCTGAACCGGCCCAAGGCCATCAATGCACTGAATCATCCGATGGCCCTCGCCATTTCCGCCGCACTACAGGTGTGGGCCGATGACGACGAGGTGCGCACCGTCGTCGTCACCGGTGCGGGGGAGCGCGGGCTCTGCGCGGGCGGCGATATCGTCGCCATCCACAGTGACGCGTCCGCATTGCAGGGCGGCTCCCCGGCCGGTGCCGCCAATGCGAATTCGGCCACCGGTGTGTTCTGGCGCGACGAGTACATCCTCAACGCCCTGATCGGCCGCTACCCGAAGCCGTATGTGGTGGTTATGGACGGCATCGTGATGGGCGGCGGCGTCGGTCTTTCCGGCCACGGCAGCCACCGGATCGTCACCGAGCGCTCCAAGATCGGCATGCCGGAGGTCGGCATCGGCTTCATTCCGGATGTCGGTGGCACCTACCTGCTCGCCCGAACGCCGGGCGAAATCGGCACCCACGTCGCGCTGACCACCGCGCGAATGAGCGCCGGTGACGCCATTGCCGCGGGTTTCGCCGATTACTACGTGGCCTCGGAACATATTCCGGCACTGCTGGAAACGCTGCGGACCGAGTCCGCGGAGATCGCGATTGCCAAATTCGCCACGGACGCGCCGGAATCCGAGCTGGTCGCCCAGCAGGACTGGATCGATGCTTGTTACAGCGCCGGTACCGTCGAGGAGATCGTCGATCGGTTGCGGTCGCACGGCTCGCCGGAGGCCGCCAAGGCCGCGACCGAACTGCTCGCCAAATCACCGGTGGCACTGAAGGTGACGTTGCGTTCGCTGCGTGCCGCCCGTGCCGCGCGGAGCCTCGAGGCGGTGCTGAACGAGGAGTACCGGGTGTCCATCGCCGCGCTGGCCTCGCACGATCTGGTCGAAGGCATTCGCGCGCAGGTGATCGACAAGGACCGCAACCCGCAGTGGTCGCCTGCGACGCTCGCCGATGTCACCGCCGAGCAAGTCGACGCGTACTTCGTCGAATTGGGCGATAAGGAACTGGGTTTGGAGGCAAGCAAGTGACGAAGAAGATCGGTTTCCTCGGCCTCGGTCATATGGGCGGGCCGATGGCCGCGAATCTGGTGCAGGCCGGGTATGACGTGCTCGCCTTCGATCCGGTCCCCGCCGCACAAGAGCAAGCACGCAAAGACGGTGCCACCGTAGTGGATTCGGCCACTGCGGCCGCTGCGGGTCGCGATGTCGTGATCACCATGCTGCCCAATGGCAAGCTCGTCCTCGACGTCTACGCCGATCTGCTCTCCGCCGCGGATCCGGGCACTTTGTTCATCGACTGCTCCACCATCGATGTCGCCGACGCCAAAGCGGCCGCCGCTAACGCCGTCGACGCGGGTCATCGTGCACTCGACGCCCCGGTCTCCGGTGGTGTCGCGGGTGCCGCGGCGGGCACGCTGACCTTCATGGTCGGCGGCACCGAGGCCGACTTCGCCGATGCGCTCGACGTGCTCCAGGTAATGGGCGGCAAGGTCGTGCACTGCGGTGGCTCCGGTGTCGGCCAGGCCGCGAAGATCTGCAACAACATGCTGCTCGGCATCTCGATGATCGGCCTGTCCGAGGCCCTGGTGCTCGGCGAGAAGCTGGGCCTGAGTCACCAGTCGTTCTTCGATGTGGTCTCGACCGCATCCGGCCAGAGTTGGGCGCTGACCAGCTACTGTCCGGTTCCGGGTCCGGTACCGACCAGCCCCGCGAACAACGATTACCAGCCCGGTTTCGCCACCGCATTGATGACCAAGGACCTGGGTCTGGCCGCGAATGCCCTGCGCGATAACGACGTCGACGGTCGGCTCGGCTTGCTCGCCGCCGAGATCTACACCCGGTTCAACCAGTCGCAGGGCGGGAAGGACTTCTCCGCTATCGTCACCGATATCCGTGACCGTTCCGATGAAGAGGGTGTCTGAAAGATGGATGCATCGCGAAGCGATTCCGTGGGGGGTGGTGGTCGGGCGACGGGAGGGCGCGACTTCGAGACGATTCTGCTGGAGCGCAAGGGCCGGGTCGGCTGGATCACGCTGAACCGCCCGAAGGCGCTGAACGCGCTGAACGCGCAGGTCCTCGACGATGTCATCGCCGCGCTCGACGAACTCGAGCACGATGACGCGATCGGCGCCATCGTCATCACCGGTTCGGAGCGGGCCTTCGCGGCCGGTGCCGATATCAAGGAGATGCAGCCCAAGTCGTACATGGACATGTTCATGAACGACTACTTCGCCCGCTGGGACCGGCTGGCGCAGTTCCGCAAGCCCACCATCGCCGCCGTCGCAGGTTACGCCCTGGGCGGTGGCTGTGAGCTGGCCATGATCTGCGATATCCTGCTCGCCGCCGACAACGCGAAATTCGGCCAGCCCGAAATCAAGCTCGGCGTCATCCCGGGCATCGGCGGCTCACAGCGCCTGACCCGTGCCGTCGGCAAGGCCAAGGCTATGGATCTGGTGCTGACCGGCCGCAATATGGATGCCGAGGAGGCCGAGCGCGCCGGCCTCGTATCCCGCATCGTGCCCGCCGCCGAACTGCTCGACACCGCACTCGAGGTCGCCGAGACCATCGCCTCGATGTCGCTGCCGGTCACCATGATCGCCAAGGAAGCCGTGGACCGCTCCTTCGAAACCACCCTCGCCGAGGGCCTGCGCTTCGAACGCCGAGTTTTCCACTCGCTCTTCGCAATCGACGATCAGAAGGAAGGCATGAGCGCCTTCGTCGAGAAGCGTCCGGCGAAGTTCACCAACAGCTAGCGCTGATGTATAGCACTGTGCCCGGCCGAGTGAATCTCGGCCGGGCACAGGTGTATTCGATCAGCGGCGGCCACGTCGCCGGAACGACTGCGAAAGATCGGCCGTGGCGAACGCGATCGGCGCGTTGCCATCAACGCTGTACCGGTACAGCGCCGTCTGGTAGATGCCCGACAGCGCGGACACGATAACCCCGGTCGCCATGAGCCATGCGATGCCGAGCGCGATCACTGCCAGCCCGGCTACCGTACCCGTGCCGAGCATCAGGAATCCGACGAACATCACCAGAATGCCCGGCAGGGCGAGCAGCAAGCCGAACAATCCGAGCCCGGCATTGCCTGCCAGATTCTCTCCCCAGGTCCGCTTCAAAGCCACCGACGAATCCTTCACCGCCGCAACCACATTACGATCCTCGAGCACAATCTTCGGCAGCACCAAGAACGTGACCACCTGCCATGCCGTCCCAGCGATAGCGGCCAAGATCATCCCGAGAAACGGCACCCGATCCTGCAGCCACCGCAACGCCTGCGACACCGTGGCCGAAATCGCCGCCCACACCAGAATCTGCGGCCATCGCGCTCCCGCCGCCCGCAGCCCCTCGGCCACATCGGGGTCCCCACCCTGCAACGCAACGTTCGCCTGCGAGATCAATGCCGCATTGAAGAAAATCGTGACGAACGCAGAGACCAGATACATCAGCCCGAACAGCACGTAGGTCATCGTCGATGATTTGTGCCAGAAATCATTGGCAACGATCGGCACAATGAATGTCGCGGCCACCAGGACACTCGCGACCGCCGAGAACACCGGAAAAACCGCCAATTCTTTACGCGACTTCAGTACCGCGGCCGACGTCTTGAACATCTGCCACGAGGTTGCGAACGCCATTCCTACCTCCAAGACCATCCGATCGATTGCGTCCACAATCGGTCAAGCCCCCTAAGAACCGCTTGCCGACTCCTTAAAGGGCACCGCCGGTCTTCGTATACCGGGTCAGTTGAAGGACGTCGCCGGGATTTCCGCGACTTCGACGGGGGTCGGCGCGTTGACGCCACCGGGTGGCTGGGCGGAGCTGTGGTCCATGGCGAGCAGTCCGGCGATGGTCGCGCCCAAGGCGATCGTAACCGCAACGGCGGCAATGAGTTTGCGGCGGCCGGTGGTGGTCGGCGCCAGTGAACCGGTCAGTGCTCCGCTGCGTAAGCGCGCCATGCGCACATCTCCGGTGGGACGTTCCGCGGCAAGCAAAACCGCCCCGCGGGCCGAAACGTATTCGGGCTCCTCGTCGTAGATGACCGGGAGTTCGATCATTTCGGACAATTCTTCGCGGATATCGGGGTTGCGAGTGCAGCCGCCCAGCAAGATCAGAGCTTCCGGTTGGACGCCGGTTTCCTCGATCAGTTGGCGGACGAATGATGCGGAGTGGTGGATGCCCGCGGCGCACAGTTCGGCGAGGTCGCTGCGGGTGACCACGGCGCGTCCGCCGGAACTGGTGTCCATGGCGGTAATTACCCGGGCGCTGCTCAGTTCTTCGCGATGCCTGCGGCTGGTGAGTTTGTCGGTGAGTACACCGCCGCGGGCCAATTGCCAGCGCAGCAGTGCGTCGTAGCCGTCGCCGCCGAGTACGGTGCTGCGTTTGCTGGACAGGATGGTGTCGGTGCGGCAGTCGGCGTGGGTGATGGTCAGGCCGGAACTGCCGAGGTCGTAGAGGATGACCGAGCCGGTGGTCGGCAGGCAGCCGGTGAAGCGCAGGTAGCGCAGCTGGGCCAGCGGTTCGTCGACGATGGTGAGCCGGGTGCGGCCCGCGGTGGTGCGGATGGCGTCGGCGTGCAGCGGGCAGCGGCAGGTCACGGCGGTTCCGGTAATGAGCTCGTCGCGCCGGTCGGCGGCGGTGCGCATCTGGCGGATCGCCTCGAAGACCGGTTCCTCGACCCCACCACCCGCCCGACGCGGCACTTGGCATCGATCGATCGGGGGCAGATGCGGCTGATCGGAATGCGTCAGCATCGCGCGGGCACCACCAGCGCCCGCCGATACCCCCAAGACCAGCACCATGGATTCCATGGTGGACCCTTTCGTCTCCGCTGCCAAGAAGACGGGGCGGGAAATTCGCTAGTTGGATGCCAGACCGTTACCGCGCGGTCCTCCGCGCGGTGTAAAGACCGACCGGTCCGGCTGTTTGGTTACTGCTCGTGCGCCGACCATCGGGCCGGTTCATCACCGGTGTCGAAGTCCCCTGCGGCATGGCGGAATTCCGCGAGCAACTGCAGCAGCGTTTGCAGCCGATCCGGCGGAAGGCCGGGAATCGCGAAGACTTTCGCGTTGAGCTCCTCGGTCGCCTCGGCAACCAATTTCCTTCCTGCGGAGGTGATTTCGATCAAAGTGGCACGTCGATCGCTAGGGTGCGGCACCCGCTCGACGAGCTCGGCTGCTTCGAGTCGATCGACGGTATTCGTCACGCTGGTCGGGTGCACCTGCAGTCGCGCACTGGCCTTCGCCATGGGCAGTGCGCCCGTCTTGCTGAAAGCAAGCAGCATGAGAAGTTCATATCGAGAGAAGGTCAGACCGGTGGGTTTCAGGGCCTCGTCCACTCGAGCCATCACGATTTGCTGGGCGCGAACCAGCGAGGTCACCGTCGCCATTCCGTCGGCGAAATCGCCCCAGCCGTGGCCGACCCATTGACGATGGGCCTCCTCGATCGGATCAATCGGAAGTGGGCGTGGCCGCGACATGGTCTTGATCATTCCACGTTCCGCCGCCGCTCCGGATCTTCTCCCGATCGGTGAGCGCCGCAGAAGTCGCATTCCGGAGAGTCGAGCGTCATCGGTTCGGATCACGCTGAGTGCAAACGTGGGCGTTCCGATGCGGCGACGGCAATATTCATTGCGAGGCGGGCGTGGCTGAGTGGTTGAGGCAACGGTCTGCAAAGCCGTTTACGCGGGTTCAATTCCCGCCGCTCGCTCCAAAGGTGAGGGTGCGCCATGGGTACCCGACCCGGTGATACGCCACCGCCGGGTCGGGTGTCCGTGGTTCAGGCCGCTTCGAAGGCCACGGCGTTCCCGAGCACCTCCAGACGGACGCGCTCGCCCGCGGTCGGCGCCGCGACGCTGGCCCGGCGTACCCGCACCGGATCGACATCGCCGTCCAGCGCGATGGTCAGCATCACATCCGCCCCGCGGAACTCCACCTCGTGCACGATCCCGCTACTCGCTTCGCTATCCGAAACAACCTGCGCCACAAGCTGTTCCGGACGGATCATGATGGTCGCCGACCCGGTCGGCGCGGACTTCTGCACCGGAACCCGGCCGAGCGCGCATTTGGCCACATCGCCGTCGACCACCGCATCGAGCAGTACGCAATCGCCGAGGAATTTGGCGGTGAACAGATCGGTGGGCGCGGCGTAGACCTCTTCCGGTGCGCCGACCTGGGTGAATACCCCCTCGCGCATGACCGCGACCTGTTCGGCGAAGCAGAGCGCTTCCTCCTGGTCGTGGGTGACCAAGATGCTGGTCATGCCTGCCGCCCGCAGCGTCTCGGCAACGGCCTGCCTGGTGGTGGCTCGCAGGCCGGCATCGAGTGCGCTGAACGGCTCGTCGAGCAGCATCACATCGGGTTTGCGGGCGAGCGCACGCGCGAGCGCGACGCGCTGCTGCTGGCCGCCGGATAACTGATGTGGGCGACGGTCGGCGTAGGACGGATCGAGCGAGACCATCTCCAGCAGCTCGTTCACCCGATTCCGACCGCGTCGCAGCCCGCAGAATCCGTTGTGCAGACCGTAGGCGATGTTCTGGCCGACGGTCAGATGCGGGAACAGCGCACCGTCCTGCGCGACGTACCCGACATTGCGCCGCTGCGGCGGCACCGAAAACCGGTCGCGGGTCACGGTTTCGGTGCCGATCGCGACCGAACCCGTGTCCGGCGCCTCGAATCCGGCGATCACCCGCAGGAGCGTGGTCTTTCCGCACCCCGATGAGCCGACCACCGCGGTCGAACTACCGTTCGGCACTTCGAGATCGATCCCGCCGAGTACCCGGTGGTGGCCGAATGTCTTCGAAACGTCCGCCACGACAAGCCGACTCATAACCCGGCCGCCTTCCTGGATTGGGTGAACAGCAGATACGTCACCGGCACGGCCGCGACGATCATGATGAGTGCATAGGGCGCGGCCGCGGCATAGTCCAATTCGCCCGAGAGCGACCAGAATCGCATCGCCAGTGTGCGAGTTCCGCTGGGCGCCAACAGCAATGTCGCGGTCAATTCGGTCGCCACCGCAACGAATACCAGCGCACCGGCGGAGGCCGCGGCGGGCGCGGTCAACCGCAGCGTGACGCGCAGGAAGGTGACCGGCCCCGACTGACCGAGCGAGCGCGACACTTCCTCCAGCCCGACCGGCACCTGCGCCAGCCCGGCCCGCACGCTGACCAGCGCCCGCGGCAGAAACATCAGCACATAGGCGGCCACGACCATGGTCACCGTCTGATAGAGCGGCGGCGCCCACCGAATGGTGACCGTCACCATGGCCAGCGCGATCACAATGCCCGGCAGCGAACTCGTAATGTAGTTGGCGCCCTCCACCATTCGGGCGAAGGCCGATGTCGAGCGCACCGCGATCCAGGCCACCGGGAACGCGCACACTGTGGTGAGCAGCGCGGCCATCGCCGCAAGGGCGACGGTCTGTCCGAGTGCCGTGCCGATCTCGGTGTAATCCCAGACTTGCGCACCGCCGATGCGCAGCCAGCGCACGATGGTCCACAGCGGCACGCCGATCGACCCGACGACCACCGCGGCCAAGGCGGCCAGAACCGGAATCGTGCTGGGCCCCAACGCAATCCGGACAGCCGCCCGCGGCGCACCGCTGCCGATCCTGGCGTAACGCGCCTTACCGCGCGCGCCCGCCTCGGCTGCCAGCAACACCAGACAGCACAGCACCAGCACACCGGCCAGCATGCTGCCTGCCGGACCGGCGAAACTGGATTGATACTGCTCGAAGATCGCGGTCGTGAACGTATCGAACCGGATCATCACGAACGCGCCGTATTCGGCGAGCAGATGCAGCGAGATGAGCAGTCCGCCGCCGAGAATCGCCAATCGCAACTGCGGCAGGACGATTCGGGTGAAGACCGCGACCGGACCGGAACCCAGCGCACGCGCCGATTCCTCCACTGCCGGATCGAGGCGGCGTAGTGTGGCCGCCGCGGGCAGATACACCAGCGGGAAATACGACATGGTGGAGATCACCACGCCCGCCCACAGCCCGTGCATGGTCGGGAAAACACTGACCCAGCCGTAGCTGTTCACGAACGCGGGCACGGCGAGCGGTGCCGCGAATACCGGCCCCCACCACGCCGCGCCCGGCACATTCGTCCGCTCCACCACCCAGGCCAGCCCGACCCCCAGCACCACGCAGATCGGGACGGTGACGATTACCAGCCCGACCGTATTGCGCAGCAGATCACCGACCCTCGGGCGGAAAACCAATTCCGCCGCCTCGTGCGGACCGGTGGAGAAGACGGTGGACACGATGTAGCCGAGCGGCACGAACGTCGCCGCCACCAATAGCAGCGCGACGGTCGTGACGAGTGGCCCGGGTCTTCCGACCCGGGGTGCGGCGACAGCGGTCCGGACGGCCATGACTAGAGCAGACCCGCCTCGGTCATCAGCGCCGTCACCTTCTTGGCATCGAGCTTGCTCGGATCGACGGCGGGCGCCTGCAACGAGGCCAGCGGCGGCAGCACCGGATTGGCCGCGACATCACTGGCGACCGGGTACTCCAACGAGGTGCCGTCGCGCAGGATCTCCTGGCCGGCCTTGGCGGTGATGAACTCCAGGAACTTCTGCGCGGACTCCTGCTTCTTGCTCGACTTCAGCACGCCGCCACCGGAAACCGAGACGAAGGCGCCCGGATCCTGGTTCTTGAAGTAGTGCAGTCCGGTGTGGCTGCTGCTCTCCTTGGTGTTGGCCTGATCGCGGTACCAGTAGTAGTGGTAGATCACGCCGCCGTCGGGCTGTCCGGAGTCGACCGCCTTCATGGTGGCGACATTGTTCGGGAATGCGGTGGCGTTGTCCTTCATGCCCTTGAGCCACGCCTTGGTGGCGTCCTCACCCTTCAGCGCGAGCAGGGCCGCCACGATGGCTTGGAAGTCGGCGCCGGAAACGCCCGCGCCCCAGCGGCCCTTCCACTGCGGCTGCGCCAGATCGAGCAGCGATGCGGGCAGCTGATCGGCCGCGATCTTGTCCTTGTTGTAGACGAAAACCGTTGATCGGGCGGCGATTCCGGTCCACTTCCCGGTGGACGGGCGGAACTGCGCGGGCACCTGGTCCAGGGTCTTCTTGTCGACATCGGCGAACAGTCCTGCGTTCTCCACCAGCGCCATGGCGGGGGAGTTCTCGGTGAGGAAGACATCGGCGGGGGACGCCGCGCCCTCGGCGACCAACTGGTTGCCCAGTGCGGTGTCACCGCCCTGGCGCAGTGTGACCTTGATGCCGGTCTCCTTGGTGAACGCGTCCACCCATTCCTTGGTCAGCGATTCGTGCTGGGCGTTGTAGACGGTGATCTCGTTCTTGTCGTCCGAGGAATTCGAACAGGCCGTCACGCCGAGCGCCGCGACAGCGACGGCCAGCGCTGCGGAAATCGCTTTCCATCTGATCGACATGTTCGAGTCCTTCCGACGCGTGCAAGGGTTCACTTCATATGATGAGGCTTACCTAAGCAAGATACCGCGTCCGAAGTGCGGCGATGGTATCGGTACGGCTGCGGCGGATGTGCGTTTGTCTGCCGATCAGGACAGACCCGAGAAGTCCCGCAGCACAACGTGATTGCGGTCGGCGAAGGTGCCGAGCGTGTAATCCGGCAGCAGGCCGAAGTATTCGCCGCGGGTGGTCGCACTCCAGCGGCGGGCGGCCGCGGTGCGTGTCTTGTAGAAGTTGATCATGTACCCGCCCTCGTACAGGCGCAGCAGGCTGTAGCCGCCCGGATACTCCTTGACCGCGGCGACCTCCAGGAATTCCACCGCGGCACCGGTGTCGGGGCGGGTGCGACGGTTGCGGTGGGTATGGCCACTGTGCTGCAGGAATACGCCGGGAGCGCGCTCGTAGAGCGTCTGGAGTTCGATGCTGTCCGGGCGGTTGAGGACGAAACCCGGTCCGGCGGTATTGGTCAGACCGGATTCGATGGTCACCGGGTGATGTCCGAAGACCAGCGTCGGGCGGTTCGGATCTTCGCGAAGCAGTTCGCCGAGCCGGTCGAATTGCGGGCGTTCGATGCTGCCGCCCGAACCGTCGAGTTCGCTGGTGTCCAGTCCGAGCAGCCGCAGGCCGCCCAACTCGTGCTCGATCAGTTGCTGGCGCGGATTGAATTGCTCTGCCCAGCAATCGTAATGATCCGCGGGCGCGGGAATGCAGCCCTGATATTCCGGGCCGATGTGCGGACGGTCGTGATTGCCGCGTACGGCGAGGTAGTCGCGGCCCTGCGCGCCCCACGAGTCCAGGTGCCTGCGAACCGAACGCGATTGCTCCGGCGTCGCCTCGGCGGTGAGATCGCCCGCGATGAGCAGGACGTCGGCGGCGCGGTCGGGGCGGCGCAGATCATCGAGCATGGCCGCGAGCATCACCTCCGGGTAGGGCGGCAGGCCGGGCTCCTGCCGGAAACCCGGCGGCAGGTTGTCGACGACGAGGCCGCTGACCTGCTCGCCGTAGTGCACGTCATTGGCTAGTGCGACGGTGCGCAGCGCACGGCCGGGCGGCGGTGTCAGGGTGGTGAATTCGCCGGTGGATTCCGGACTTCCGGGGATGCGAGTGGTCAGCGAGAGCGCGGGGACAGCGCGGACGCCGTTCGACCATGCCTCGTATCGGTAGGGACGGCCTGGTTCCAGACCGTCGATCTGCGCATAGTGGAACGGGGTGGGCTCGTCCTGGGCATAGACGGTGGTCAGCGCTGAATCGGCCGGACCGAGGCGCACTTCGGCGGCCGTGTCGACCGGCAGCAGTCGGCCGCTCGGATCCGAGGCAACCGTCGTCCAGGTGAGAATCACCGATCGATCGGTGACCGTGACGACCTCCAGATCGGTCGCGAAGAGCGGATTCGGCTGAGCCCGAACCGAACCCGGGTCCGCGAGGCTCGCGAGCGCGGCCGGCCCGATGACGCTGAGGAAGGTCCGGCGCGACGGTCCGCAGCAGCTCATCCGACGAGATTACGTCAGTTCTTACCCGACTCCGCCGAGCAGATCTTCCACTTCCCGTCTTCCTTGCGCAGGTGTTCGGTGGTTCCCGTATCGGTATCCGGCGTCTCACCCGGGACGGTCAGCGTGAGTTTGCCGGTGATCCGGGCCGTCGCACGGTCGCCGGTGACGACGATGTCATCGATCTTGTCGATGCTGACCTCGATCTTGGCAGTATCGAATTCCTTCTTCTGCTCATCGGTCAGCGTGTCGAACTCGGCACGGTCGGCCGCGCATGCCTTGCCCGCCGCGGCGGCGAAGCCGTTCGACTCGAGCGTGTCATAGAAGTCGTGGATGGCCGCCTGGATCTTCTTCTCGTCCGAGGCCAGCGGCGTCTTGCCCTGCACAGTCAGTACCACGCCCGCGGCAACCGCACCCGCGATGACGAGCACCAGCACCAACAGGCCGATGATCAGCCCGGTCCTGCGCTTCTTCGGCGGCGGATTCCCCGGCTGCTGATAACCGCCAGGCGGCGGATACCCCTGCTGCGGTCCATATCCCGGACCACCCTGCTGCGGATAACCACCCTGCTGCGGATACCCCGGCCCACCCTGCTGCGGAAAGCCATACGGCTGCTGCGGCTGCCCCTGCGGCGCCCCGAACGGCGGTTGCCCTCCCGGCGGATATGTCATCGTCCCGTCCTCCCGCTCACCCCAACTGTGTCTGAGATTACGGCAACTCGGACCGCCACGACCGGAACACCGATCAGCTCACGGCGACACACGATTGTGTGCGGACCGCAACCGCGCCACCCTTACCTTCGACTCCGCGCCGGACTCACCCGCCCTTCTCCTGCGAATCCGGCAACTGCGCAACGTGTATCGCCGAGGTCACCGGCCGACACGCGACCATGCGCATCAACGACGCCGCACCGACGACGAGGTGGCCGACAACTACGTGCTCACCTGCCGAGCAGTCCCGGACACCCCGTCGATCACCGTGCACTACCAGAACTGAGTTCCGCGAAAGACCGGTCGGCTGCCGGGAATTCAGTGCTGACCGGCGAAGTCACGGATGAGGGCGCCGGTGCTGTCGGGCTCTTCGACCATGGGCGTGTGGCCACAGTCGAGGCTCTCGATCCGAATGCCCGGGACGCGGCGGTAGTCCTCGAAAGAGTTCGGCTGCCAACGCTTGTCCTGAGAGCCGTAGAGCACCATGGCCGGCACGCCGAGGTCGGTGAGCCGGTCCGGTTCGGTCCGTTCCCGCAGGTAGTCATCCGAGGCCGTGGAGGTCGCGGTGAGACTGCGGTAGGTCATGCCGCGCAGGTCGGCGACGAACCGGTCGGGGATCTGCACGTCCCGGGTGAACGCGGAGCTCATGGCTTGCCGGAGGACGACGTCCGGGAGCAGCGGCCACAGTGGCTGCCCGATCGCCGGAACGAACAGCAGGTTGCCGACCGGACCGTTGTCGGTGACGGCGTCCAGGCGGGGTCCGGAGTCGATCACCATGATCGCCGACACCAGGTCGTGGCGCTGTTCGGCCAGTGAGGTGGCCACGTAGCCGCCGGAGGAATGCCCGACGACGATCGCCTGGCGCACGCCCAGTTGGTCGAGCACGGCCCCGACTCGGCTCGCCTGTTCGGACGTGCTGTAGCCGCTGTCGGGTTTATCGGACTTGCCGTGGCCGAGCAGGTCGATGCGCACGACGTACTGGTCCCGCAATGCGGGCAGCACCGGATCCCAGTAGGCGGTCGAGGCGCCCAGCCCGTGCAGCAGCACCAGTGCGCGAGCGCCGGGTGTTCCGTCGGCGACGACGTGGATGTCTCCGCCCGGCAGCTGCACCATGTGCTCGTGCGAATCGTCGGTCTCGGCGTTCGCTGCGCTGGCCGTGTTGCCGGTGAGCACGGCGACCAGGCCGGTGACGATCAGCATCCCGATATGCCGCCACCGATTCGGTCTTGCGGCGGCAGTGGTTTCGTCCACGGTTTCTCCTTCGATTGGTTGGGACGCCACTACGTTCGGACACGACAGCGGGTCACGTATTGAAGAAATGTCAGCGTTCGCGGCTGCTCATACAATCGACGTGTGCCTTGGGATATCGCGCGGCCGGCGCGGCCACCCGCCCTGCGCGGCGTCGACATGGCCGGATTTCATGTTCACGGGGACGGCCCGGAGCAGGTGCGTGTCATTCCGCATCCGGCGGTCACGGTGATCGTCGAGTTCGGTGAGTGCAGCTTCGAGGTCCGCGACTCGACGGGCCGCAGCCATTCGGGCAGCCTGACCCTCGGCCTCGCAGGCTCCGCGCTTCCGGTCCGCGTCGACGCCGTCGAATGCGTCCAGATCCGTCTGGAACCGGTTGTCGCCCAGGCCATCCTCGGCTTCGCGCCCACCGAGCTGGGTGGAACCATCATCGGCCTCGACGACCTCTGGGGTCGCGAGGCAGGGCGGCTGCGCGAGCGCCTGCACGAGACACCGAGCTGGCCCGACCGATTCGCCCTGGTCGACACCGCGCTGTCCGCGCGGTCTCGGCACGACCACCGCGTCGACCCGGAGGTCGCCTGGGCATGGCGCCGAATCAAGCTCAGCCACGGCCGATTCCGCGTCGAGCACCTGGCCGCCGAGCTGGGCTGGAGCCGTCAACGACTGTGGTCACGCTTCGGCACCCAAATCGGCCTGACCCCCAAACGCGCCGCCAAACTGGTCCGCTTCGATCACGCCGTCCACCGCCTCGTCCAAGGACACTCCCCCTCCCGAGTAGCAGCCGACACCGGCTACGCCGACCAATCCCACCTCCACCGCGATATCCGCGAGTTCACCGGTACACCGCCCACCTCCGCAGCCACCGAACCCTGGCTCACAATCGACGACCGAGCCTGGCCGTCGAGCACGGCGACGTAATCCGGCACGACATTCGAGCACTACCGCCCGGACTCCCAGAGGTGTCGCCGGCGGTGATTGCGGCATAGCTCGGGCACGCCGACGCCAGCGTGACAGGGCGGATCTTTACCCATTCACAGCTCGAAGCTCCGGAGACTGCGGCGAAGACATCGGGTGAGGTTGTGACAACTCGTGACACTGAGTCTGGATGAGTCCTCGGATGAGAAAAGGCCCTGACCGTATGCGCGCCGGTCAGGGCCTTCTTCGTGCTGTGCCCTCGGCAGGATTCGAACCTGCGGCCTTCTGCTCCGGAGGCAGACGCTCTATCCCCTGAGCTACGAGGGCGGGATAGGTTTCGAACGGTGCCGGTGCGGGCGGCCGTTCGGGCGGGGCCAAGCGTATCGCATTGCGCGGCGTCCGCCAAAAAGTGTGTCGGGCCGGGGAGTTTCGGTTCCCGGCCCGACGCGATGGATCAGTTCTGCGGCAGTGGTTTCGCGTTGCGGGCGGTCAGCATGGTGGTGATGAGCTGTGCTTCGCCCTGCTGAGTGGTCGCTATGGCCGCCGCGAGTGTGCGCACCGCGGTGGTTTCGGCGTGCTGGGCGGCGTATTCGGTCATCGAGAGTCCGCCCTGATGGTGGCGCAGCATCAACTGCAGGAACATCGTGTCCAGCGCGGGACCGGTGGCCTGGCGCAGCGCGGTTACCTCCGCGGTGGTCGCCATGCCCGGCATGGACGCCGATGGGCCCGACATTGCGTGGTCGGTGGTAGCACCGGAATGCGAATGGCCCGGCTGTTCGGTCATCCAGCCCATATAGCCGTCCACATTCTGGTTCGGTTTACCCCACATCTGCAGCCAGCCCTGCATCCGCCCGATCTGTTCCTGCTGGGTGGTCAGAATGTCGTAGGCCAGCCTGCGGACATCGTTATCGGTGGAAGCGATCAGCGCGATACCGGCCATTTCGACGGCCTGCGCGTGGTGTGCCGACATGTCCTGGCTGAACCCGATATCGACCGCGCCGGGATCGGGCTCGCTATTGCTGTCCAGCGGCAGCCGGGCCAGCACGCCGACCGCGAAACCGATCAGCAGGATGCCGATCGCACCGAGCACCAGCAGCGGAGTGCGCTGCCGCCGTGCCTGTGCGGCCAAACCCGTGGAATCGGTCGTCACGTCAGGCTCGATTTCGGCATCCACGGACATCTACTGACCTTCCGTCGGCTGGGTCGGAATTCCGCCGGGCAAGCCCGGGATATTCGGCACACCCGGAATATTCGGCATACCGGGCAGACCACCCGAGGCGCCGCCGAGTTCGGTCCGGTCCTGCGACAGGCCCTTGCCGTCCATCGGCACCGCATCCGGTCCGGGCGGCGTCGGGTCGTACGGCGTCGGGTTGTTCGCGTCGAACGCTGGGTTCGAGCAGCTCGCGCCCACCTCGGGGTAGGCGTATTGGTTCGCGCGCAAGGCGGTGATGAACTGGTTGACCCGCTTGTCGTCGGCGCTGTCCAGTTTCAGCTGATGCCCCCAGGACTGCAGCGATACCGCCGAGGAAAGTCCGGGGAACGGCGACATCAACGTGAACGGCTTACCTTCGACCTTCTGCTTCAGCGTGTCGATGCCCGCCGCGTCGACTTTGTCGGGGTTGTAGGCGATCCACACCGCACCGTGCTCGAGCGAATGCACCGCGTTCTCGACCCGGACCGGCTTGCTGTAGACCACGCCCATGCAGTTCGCCCAGACCTGATCGTGCGGACCGCCGAACGGCGGGGTCTGGTCGTACGCGACGCGCTGCGTACCCACGACGTGCAGTCCCGCCGGGTAGTCCTTCTTGGTCACCCCGGCGATCTGATCCGACGGATCCTTCTTCTGTGCACTCGGCGTGAATTTCTCGAGTTCGGCCTTGTCCCGATACTTCGGCACCAGGCTGAACGCGAGCGCACCGATCAATGCGATGATCACCACGGCGGCTCCGATGACCAACCAGGGGATCTGGCGCTTCTTCAACGGGCCCTTGCCCATCGGAACCTTGCCGCCGCCTTTTTTCCGCGACGGTGCGACCTTCCCTGCGGCCCGGACGGCCTTGGCCGATTTGGCGCTCGTGCTGCTCGGCATGCTCGCTGTGCTCTTTCCACGTATTGATCCACGGTGCTGGGTGGTTGCGGAGGGCTCCGCCGAGGTGCCCACTCGAGGCGTACACCTGCCCAGACCATAGGATAGAGACTCGTGACTCCAGCTGACCTTGCAGATCTCCTTCGCGCGACCGCGGCGAAGGTGCTTGTCGAACGTGGACTGGACCCTGCGGTCCTGCCCGACGAGGTCAACGTGGAGCGCCCCCGTAATCCGGAACATGGCGACTATGCCACGAATGTGGCCATGCAGGTAGGTAAGAAGGCCGGAACGAATCCGCGCGAGTTGGCGACCTGGCTGGCCGAGGCGCTGGCTACCACGGACGCCATCGATACCGCCGAGGTCGCCGGTCCCGGCTTCCTCAATATCCGGCTCGCCGCCTCCGCGCAGGGCGCGATCCTGCAACAGGTATTGACCGCGGGCGCGGCCTACGGCACCTCGGACACCCTGAAGGGCACCCGGATCAATCTGGAATTCGTGTCGGCCAATCCGACCGGTCCGGTGCATCTCGGCGGTACCCGCTGGGCCTCCGTCGGTGATGCGCTCGGCCGCATTCTGGCCGCGCAGGGCGCCGACGTGACCCGCGAGTACTACTTCAACGACCACGGCGCGCAGATCGACCGCTTCGCCAAATCCCTGGTCGCCGCCGCTACCGGCGCGCCGACCCCGGAAAACGGCTACGCGGGTGAATACATCGGCGAGATCGCCGCCAAGATCGTGGCCGCGCACCCAGAGGCGCCGACTCTGCCGGAAAACGAGCAGCTCGAACTTTTCCGTGCCGAGGGCGTCGAGTTGATGTTCGCCCATATCAGGGAATCGCTGCACGAATTCGGCACCGATTTCGATGTGTACTTCAACGAGAGTTCGCTATTCGAATCCGGTGCGGTCGAACAGGCGGTCACCAAGCTCAAGAATTCCGGCGACCTCTACGAAAAGGACGGGGCCTGGTGGATCGCCAGCTCCGAATACGGTGACGATCAGGACCGCGTCGTTCTCAAGAGCGACGGCAATGCCGCCTATATCGCCGGTGATATCGCCTACTTCCAGAACAAACGTTCGCGCGGGTTCGATCTGTGCATCTACATGCTCGGTGCGGACCATCACGGCTATATCGGACGTTTGAAGGCCGCCGCGGCCGCCTTCGGCGATGATCCCGCCACCGTCGAGGTGCTCATCGGACAGATGGTGAATCTCGTCAAAGACGGTGTGGCCGTGCGAATGTCCAAGCGTGCCGGCACCGTGGTGACCCTCGATGATCTGGTCGAGGCCATCGGCGTCGACGCCTCCCGGTACTCGCTGGTGCGCAGCTCGGTGAACTCGAGCATCGATATCGACCTGAACCTGTGGACCAGCCAGAGCAACGAGAACCCGGTCTATTACGTGCAATACGCGCACGCCAGGACCGCGTCCATCGCACGCAATGCCGCCGAATTCGAATACGACACGGTGACACCGGATTTCGGTCTGCTCACCGCCGATGAAGAGGGTGAACTCATCCGCACCATCGGCGAATACCCGCGTGCCGTCGCCAGCGCCGCGAGCCTGCGCGAACCGCACCGCGTCGCACGGTATCTGGAGGAACTGGCCGGTGCCTACCACCGGTTCCAGACCAACAAGAACCTGCGCGTACTGCCCCTCGGCGACGAACCCGTCACGCCGACCAATGCCGCCAGGCTGGCCCTGGCCAATGCCACCCGTCAGGTGCTGAGCAACGGCCTCGAGCTGCTCGGCGTTAGTGCACCGGAGCGAATGTAGTGAGCGAGCGCAGCGAGCGAACCATAGACACAGCGTCTCGGACGGTCACCGCGGAGCCGAGCGTCAGCGAGGTGGAGTCGTGAGCGTCCATCCCGCCGGTCCTCGGCATGCAGATATTCCACACGCACCCAGTCTCGCGGAGCGTCCGAGCGATCCGAAACAGATGATCGATCTGCCCGCGAATGTATGGCCGCGCAACGCTTCTCGCGATGCCGAGGGTGTCGTGCACCTGGCCGGTGTGCCGGTGCACGAGCTTGCCGAGCAGTTCGGCACCCCGCTGTTCGTGGTCGACGAGGACGACTTCCGTTCCCGCTGCCGCGATATGGTCGCCGCCTTCGGCCCGGACGCGCGAGTTCACTACGCCTCCAAGGCATTCCTGTGCGGTGAGATCGCTCGCTGGATACGCGACGAGGGTCTTTCCCTCGATGTCTGCTCCGGCGGCGAACTGGCCATCGCATTGCACGCGGGCTTCCCCGCGAACCGAATCGCATTGCACGGCAACAATAAATCGGTCGCCGAACTGGCAGCCGCGGTCGAGGCGGGCGTCGGGCATGTGGTGGTCGACTCACTGATCGAGATCGAGCGCCTGGAGGCCATCGCGGGCCGCGCCGGAGTCGTTCAGGATGTGCTCGTCCGCGTCACTGTCGGCGTGGAAGCCCATACCCACGAATACATTTCGACCGCACACGAGGATCAGAAGTTCGGCTTCTCGATCGCGGGCGGCGATGCCATGGAGGCGCTCGCGCGCGTCTTCGAGGCCGATAATCTCCGGCTCGTCGGTCTGCACAGCCACATCGGTTCGCAGATCTTCGAAATCGATGGTTTCGAGATCGCCGCGCGCCGCATGCTCGGCCTGCTGCGCGAGGCCATCGACAAGTTCGGCATCGAGCGCACCGCGCAGATCGCCACCCTGGATCTCGGTGGCGGACTTGGCATTTCGTACCTGCCCAATGACGACCCGCCGCCGCTCGACGAATTCGCCGCGAGCCTGCGCAAGCTGGTCGCCACCGAGGCGAGCCGCGCCGGACTGCCCGAGCCGAAGATCGCCGTCGAACCCGGCCGCGCCATCGCCGGACCGGGCACCGTCACCCTCTACGAGGTCGGCACCATCAAGGACGTCTCGCTCGATGCCGGACTGCGCAGGCGCTACGTCAGCGTCGACGGCGGCATGAGCGACAACATCCGCCCCGCGCTGTATCAGGCCGACTACGACTGCCGCCTGGTTTCGCGCTCCTCCGATGCCGCGCCCGTGGTCGCCCGGGTCGTCGGAAAGCATTGCGAGAGTGGGGATATCGTCATCCGCGATACGTGGATGCCCGCCGATGTCGGCCCCGGCGACCTGGTCGCCGTCGCCGCGACCGGCGCGTACTGCTACTCGATGTCCAGCCGGTACAACCAGCTGACTCGGCCGGCGGTCGTCGCGGTGCGGGGCGGTGTGCCGCGACTCATTCTGCGCCGGGAAACGGTGGCGGATCTGCTCAGCCTGGAGGTGGAATCATGACCGACGCTGTGAAGTTCGGCGTATGGGGGACCGATCGTCCGATCGGAGTCGCGGTCCTCGGGATGGGCAATGTCGGCACGGAGGTGGTGCGCATTCTGCGCGACCACGCCGATGACCTGCGTGCGCGCGTCGGCGCGCCGGTGGTGCTGCGCGGTGTCGCCGTGCGCAACCTGGACGCCGACCGCGGTATCCCGGCCGAATTGCTGACCACCGACGCGGATGCGCTGGTCGCCCGCCAGGATGTCGATCTGGTGGTCGAGGTCATCGGCGGCATCGATCCGGCCCGCCGCCTCATTCTGGCCGCACTCAACGCGGGCAAATCCGTGGTGACCGCCAATAAGGCACTGCTGGCCGACTACACCGGCGAACTCGCCGCCGCCGCCGAGCACCACCGCGCCGACCTGTATTTCGAGGCCGCCGTCGCCGGCGCGATCCCGGTGGTGCGCCCGCTGATCCAGTCGCTGTCCGGTGACCGTGTGAACAAGGTCGTCGGCATCGTCAACGGCACCACCAACTTCATCCTCTCCGCCATGGACGAGACCGGTGCCGACTACGAGATCACCCTGAAAGAGGCCACCCGCCTCGGCTACGCGGAGGCCGATCCGACCGCCGACGTCGAGGGCTACGATGCCGCCGCCAAGGCCGCGATCCTGGCCTCGCTGGCCTTCCACACCCGCGTGACCGCGGCCGATGTGTACCGCGAGGGCATTTCGAAAATCACCGCCGAGGATCTCGAGACCGCTTCCGCACTGGACTGCACGGTCAAACTGCTCGCCATCTGCGAGCGGGTGGCCGCGGGTCCGGGCGAACCGAGCCCGGAGGAGGGCGGCAAGGAGCGCGTCTCGGTGCGCGTCTACCCGGCCCTCATACCGCGCAAGCACCCCCTTGCCGCGGTCACCGGCGCATTCAACGCGGTGGTCGTCGAGGCGGAGAACGCCGGTCGGCTGATGTTCTACGGCCAGGGCGCGGGCGGCGCCCCGACGGCGTCGGCGGTGCTCGGCGATCTGGTGATGGCGGCGCGCAATAAGTTCTTCGGTGGCCGTGCTCCGGGCGAGTCGGTTTATGCTGAGCTACCGATCGCGCCGATCGGCGATACGCCCACGCGGTACCACGTGAACCTGCAGGTCGCGGACCGACCCGGGGTGCTGGCCAAGGTGGCGGGCGAATTCGCCAACCACGAGGTGAGCATTTCCACGGTCCGTCAGGAAGGACACGGCGAGGGTGCGCGCCTGGTCGTGGTCACCCACCACGCGTCGGAGTCGGCGCTCGCGGACACCGTCGCCGCCCTGGCGGAAATGGAATCCGTCACATCCGTGACCAGCGTTCTGAGATTGGAAGGCACCAACGAATGACAACTGCATCGCGTAGCGATTCCGTGGGGGGTGGTGGTCGGGCGATGGGTGGGCGTACGACCAGGGGACGGCAGACGGCGGAGCCGGCGGGGTGGGTGAGCACAGCCGTTGCGCCGCAGGCAGGAGTGCACTCGCGATGGCCCGGCCTGATCGCCGCCTACCGCGATCGCCTGGCGGGCGCCGCCGACTGGGACCCGGTCACCCTGTACGAGGGCGGCACCCCGCTGGTGCCCGCACCGCATCTCTCGCAGCTGACCGGCTGTGATGTGTACCTCAAGGTCGAGGGCCTGAATCCGACCGGATCCTTCAAGGACCGCGGCATGACCATGGCCATCACCGACGCGAAGTACCGCGGGCAGAAGGCCGTGCTGTGCGCGTCCACCGGCAACACCTCGGCATCGGCCGCCGCCTACGCGACCCGGGCCGGGATGAGCTGTGCGGTGCTGATTCCGCAGGGCAAGATCGCCATGGGCAAGCTGGCCCAGGCCGTGATGCTCGGCGCGAAGATCATCCAGGTCGACGGTAATTTCGACGACTGTCTCGAGCTGGCGCGCAAGGTCACCGCGGAATTCCCGACCGTCGGTCTGGTGAATTCGGTGAATCCGGCGCGTATCGAGGGCCAGAAGACCGCCTCGTTCGAGATCTGCGATGTGCTCGGCAGGGCGCCCGATGTGCACGCGCTTCCGGTGGGCAATGCGGGCAATATCACCGCCTACTGGCGCGGTTACCGCGAGTACTACGCCGACGGCATCACCACCGGCCTGCCGCGCATGCTCGGTGTGCAGGCCGCGGGCGCTGCGCCGCTGGTCAACGGTGCCCCGGTCAAGGATCCCGAGACGATCGCCACCGCCATCCGGATCGGCGCGCCCGCGTCCTGGAACGGCGCGGTGGAGGCCAAGGAGCAGTCCGGTGGCGCCTTCCGCGCCGCCACCGATGAGGAGATCCTGGAGGCGTACCGACTGGTCGCCGCGACCGAGGGTGTTTTCGTCGAGCCCGCGTCGGCGGCCAGCATCGCCGGCCTGCTCGCCGCGCGCAAGGAGGGGTGGCTGGATTCCGGGCTGACCGTCGTGTGCACGGTGACCGGCAACGGCCTCAAGGATCCGGACAACGCGCTCGCGGGAATGCCGCAGGTGCAGGCGATTCCGGTCGACCCGATCGCGGTCGCCCACGAACTCGAGCTGGCCTGAGTTGAATTCGCGCGAAAGCCAACTGATGACGAGGACGCTGCCCGCCGGTCTGTCCGTGACCGCGCGGGTGCCCGCGTCCAGTGCCAACCTCGGCCCCGGATTCGATTCGCTCGGTATGGCTTTGGGCATCTACGACGAGATCGAGGTGCGCACTACCGATTCCGGCCTTACCATCCGAGTGGAGGGCGAAGGTGCCGACGATGTGCCATGGGGCCCTTCACATCTCGTGGTGCGCGCGATCGAGCGCGGCCTGGAGGCGGCGGGCGTCTGGGCCGATGGTCTCGATGTGGTGTGCCGCAACGTAATTCCGCATTCGCGCGGTCTCGGTTCGTCGGCCTCGGCGGTGGTCGGCGGTCTCGCCGCGGGCTGCGGTCTCGCCGCGAAATTGGATCCGGCATTGGCCATCGGCAGTGACCAATTGGTCCAGCTCGCATCGGAATTCGAAGGTCATCCCGATAATGCCGCGGCCAGCGTGCTCGGCGGAATCGTAGTGTCCTGGACCGAAACCGCTGCCGACGCCGCCAACGCCGGTGCCGTGGCGCTCGATCACGGCCGCGTCTACCGTGCGGTGCGCCTCGATCCGCATCCCACGCTGCGTCCGGTGGTGCTGATTCCCGAAGAGCGCTCCTCGACCGCGCATACTCGCGGCCTGTTGCCCGAGGTCGTACCGCATGGCGATGCCGCATTCAATGTCAGCCGCGCCGCGCTCGCGGTCGTCGCCCTGACGCAACGTACCGACCTGCTCCTGCCCGCGACGGCCGATCGTCTGCATCAGACCCAGCGCGCGCCCGCACTGCCGCTGACCACCGAATGGATCGCCAGGCTGCGTGCGGCCGGGATCGCGGCCACGGTATCCGGCGCGGGACCGACCGTACTGGCCTTGGGTACCAGCGAATTCCCTGCCGAACTCCGCCAACTCGCGGCCATCGACGGGCTCCGCGTGGTCGAGCCGGGACTCGCAGAAGGCGTCCAGGTCGACTGACGGCGCGTCTGCCTTGCCGATGTTCCAGGTTGCCAGCTATCCTGAGCACGTCCGTACATCGTGCGCATCAGACGCCGGTGCTTCATCAGGGCAATCGCTCCAGCAGGCTCCAGGCTCGAGCCTCCAGGCCATGGGGGTGCTGCGTAGCTGCGCAACTGGAATGATCTCTCCCACCTTTCGGGAACTGGTGGCGAAGCCGCCGGTCCGGCGGGGCAGGTGATACGGCAAAAAGCGCCGGTCCGAGCTTTGTGCTCGGCCCTCGCATCCGAGTCCGGCAGAACGCACGGACTGCGGGACGAAACCCTCGAAACAGCACACGGCAATCGAGGGAAGGAAAGGATTTCCGTGACAGATACGGACCTGCTCGCGACACCCGGGGTGGATTCCAACCCGACAGGGGACCGCGAAAGTGACTCCGGACAGATTTCGAAGATGAGCGAACAAACCGACGTCGCACGATCGGGGCTGACTGGAATGCTGTTGCCGCAATTGCGCGCGCTCGCGGGGGAGCTCGGTATCCGAGGCACCTCTGGAATGCGCAAGGGCGATTTGATCGCCGCCATCAAGGAAAATCAGGCCGGAAAGTCGGCGAAGGCGGAAAAGTCCGCGCGAGGCGAGGTGAAGTCCGATGCGGACGCCGCCAAGGCGGCGCCGGCGAAGGCCGAGCAGGGCACCCTCGACGTGACGCCCGCCGCTTCCGCCCCGGCGAAGGAGGCTACCGCTCCGGCGAAGGAAGCCCAGGCCAAGGACGCTCCGGCGAAACAGGCTGTCGCGAAGGAGGCCGTGGCCGACGCAGCGCCGAAGGCCGCCGAGAAGTCTGCCGAGTCGAAGTCCGATCAGGCCCAGGCCGAGGCCGCGCCGGCGGAGACCACCGAGGATTCCGGTCGCGAGGGCGGTCAGCGCGGTCGCGGCAGGCAGCGTCGCGGTCGCGACCAGGCGCGCGCCGGTGGCGATGCCGCGGCGGGCGAGGCCCGTGGTGACGAGCCCAAGCAGGAGCAGGAGCAGGGCGAACGCCGCCGCGAGCGCAGCCAGGGTGGCGAGCGCAATCAGGGCGGCGACCGCAACCAGAACGGCAGTGCCAATAGCGGCCGTGGTGGCGAGGGCGGCGGCCGCGGCGAGGCCAACCGTGGCGGTGACGAGGACGAGGGCGGTCGCGGACGGCGTGGACGCCGGTTCCGGGAACGTCGTCGTGGTCGCGACCGCGAGGGTGGCGCCGGTGGCGGTGAGGCACGCGAGCTCGAGATCCGCGAGGACGATGTCCTGCAGCCGGTCGCGGGCATCCTCGACGTGCTGGACAACTACGCCTTCGTGCGCACCTCCGGCTACCTGGCCGGACCGAACGACGTCTACGTCTCGATGAACCTGGTCCGCAAGAACGGCCTGCGCCGCGGTGACGCGATCACCGGTGCGGTGCGCGCCCCGCGCGACGGTGAGCAGAGCAACCAGCGCCAGAAGTTCGATCCGCTGGTGCGCCTGGACACGGTGAACGGCGGTGAGGTCGACGCGGCCAAGCGGCGGCCCGAGTTCAGCAAGCTCACCCCGCTGTACCCGAACCAGCGTCTGCGGCTGGAGACCCAGCCGAACAAGCTGACCACCCGTGTCATCGACCTGATCATGCCGATCGGTAAGGGCCAGCGCGCCCTGATCGTCTCCCCGCCCAAGGCCGGTAAGACGACGATCATGCAGGACATCGCGAACGCCATCGCCATCAACAACCCGGAGGTCTACCTCATGGTTGTGCTGGTCGACGAGCGTCCGGAAGAGGTCACCGATATGCAGCGTTCGGTGAAGGGCGAGGTCATCGCCTCGACCTTCGACCGTCCGCCGTCAGATCACACCTCGGTCGCCGAACTGGCCATCGAGCGCGCCAAGCGCCTGGTGGAAATGGGCAAAGACGTTGTGGTGCTGCTCGACTCGATCACCCGATTGGGCCGCGCATACAACAACTCCTCGCCGGCATCGGGTCGCATCCTCTCCGGTGGTGTCGACTCGACCGCGCTGTACCCGCCCAAGCGGTTCCTCGGCGCGGCGCGCAATATCGAGAACGGCGGCTCGCTCACCATCATCGCGACCGCCATGGTCGAGACCGGTTCGACCGGTGACACGGTGATCTTCGAGGAGTTCAAGGGCACCGGTAACGCCGAGCTCAAGCTGGACCGCAAGATCGCGGAACGGCGCGTGTTCCCGGCCGTCGACGTCAACCCGTCCGGTACTCGTAAGGACGAGCTACTGCTCAGCCCCGACGAGGCGGCGGTGCTGCACAAGCTGCGCCGCGTACTGTCCGGCCTGGACTCGCACCAGGCGATCGATCTGCTGATCGATCGTCTGAAGAAGTCCAAGAACAACCTCGAGTTCCTGATGCAGGTCAGCAAGACCGCGCCGGGCGCGCTGGACGAGTAGGTCGAAGACCGGTTTCACTGTCGAAGGGGCTCCGTGTACGCGGGGCCCTTTCGGCGTTCTCGGGCTGAAAAACGCGAGACCTATGCCTGCCGCGCCCGCGATCATGAAGGCCAGGATGATCGCGGTCATGGCGGCCGGGCTACCGCTGCTCGCGGCGGTAGTGGCCGGGTCGAACTGTGCGGCAGTGGGTTTCGCGTACGCGTAGGTGTCCGGGCGAACCGGAGTGGTTAACCAGCCGACCGCGACAGTGAGAATCAACGAAACGAAGACCGCCAGAGCAACGCGGCTGTTCACAGTGTTCTCCCTTCTGTCTCGGCACGCCGATGTGCATCAGGCCTAAAACTCTATGAACATTGGTGTTCGTATCCACGAGTAGTTGACTACCTGTATTAAGGGTTCCGTAAGAACACGATCAACGCGTGCCAGTAGTTCAATTGGCAACGGGACTTGGGGACTACCTAGGGGGCGGGAACAAACCAGGGGTCTGGGGTGTTTTGGGAGCGTAACCACCGTTCTGGCATACTGAGCGGTCGTTGCGTCTGCTCCGACGAGCAGGCCTCCCGCCTAAGTCGGCTCCGGTTCACGTCCTCGCGATCTGCGCGGGCGACCCGGCGGCCAATATCGAGAGGACACCCATGAAGGCAGGAATTCACCCGTCGTATGTCGAGACCACTGTCGTCTGTGGTTGCGGCAACACCTTCCAGACTCGCAGCACCAAGGAGTCGGGACACATCACCGTCGAGGTCTGCTCGCAGTGCCACCCGTTCTACACCGGCAAGCAGAAGATCCTCGACACCGGTGGTCGCGTGGCCCGCTTCGAGGCTCGCTACGGCAAGCGTGCCGGCAAGAAGGCCGACGCAAAGTAGCTTCCCCGCCGACGCCCGGTCCTGCACTGCAGGCCGGGCGTCGGCGCTTTTGTGTGGCCAGTACGGATAACGAGAGGAAGCACCGTGACGCAACCGTCCGCGATCGATGACATTCTGGCCGAGCACGCGGGCCTGGAGTCGCAGCTCGCCGATCCGGCGCTGCACAACGATCCGGGTGCCGCGCGCCGGGTCGGCAAACGGTTCGCCGAGCTGGCCCCGATCATGGCCACCTACAACAAGCTGAAGTCCGCCCGCGAGGATCTCGCCGCCGCGCAGGAACTCGCGGCCGACGACGCGTCCTTCGCCGCCGAGGTGCCGGACCTGGAACAACAGGTCACCGAGCTGGAGCGGACCCTCGCGGATCTGCTGGCCCCGCGCGACCCGCACGATGGCGACGATGTGGTGCTCGAGGTGAAATCCGGTGAGGGCGGCGAGGAATCGGCGCTGTTCGCCTCGGATCTGGCCCGCATGTACGTCCGGTATGCCGAGCGGCATGGGTGGAAGGTCGAGATTCTCGATGTGAACATCTCCGACCTGGGCGGCTACAAGGACGCGACCATTTCCATCAAGAGTCGCGACGCCGCGCGCGACGGTGTCTGGTCCCGCTTCAAATTCGAGGGCGGCGTGCATCGCGTCCAGCGGGTTCCGGTGACCGAATCGCAGGGTCGCATCCACACCTCGGCGGCCGGTGTACTGATCTACCCGGAGCCCGACGAGGTCGAAGAGGTACAGATCGACGAATCGGATCTGCGCATCGACGTCTACCGCTCCTCCGGCAAAGGCGGCCAGGGCGTCAACACCACCGACTCCGCGGTCCGCATCACCCACCTGCCCTCGGGCACTGTGGTGACCTGCCAGAACGAGCGCTCGCAGCTGCAGAACAAGGCCCGCGCCATGCAGGTGCTCGCGGCTCGACTGCAGGCGCTCGCCGAGGAGCAGGCCGATCAGGAAGCCGCAGCAGGCAGGGCCTCCCAGATCCGCACCGTGGACCGCTCCGAGCGCATCCGCACCTACAACTTCCCGGAAAACCGCATCACCGACCACCGCATCGGCTTCAAGGCACACAACCTCGACGCCGTACTCGACGGTGATATGGATGCACTCCTGGATGCCCTGGGCAAGGCGGATCGCGAAGCCAGAATGGCCGCGGAATAAGTCGCAGTTCGACACCGTGCCGGTCGCGTCGACCGATTTGGTATGAACATGGGCAACTCCGCGGGTACGCGCCCCGGTAGGCAACCGCCGGCGCGCGACGCCAGTGGGTACCTACAACCGACGAAATACGCGGAGAGGCGGGTAAGCCCATGACCCGTGTGGCATTGCGGCCCGCCATCAACCAGGCGGTCGAAACCTTGCGGACGGCGGGCGTCCACAGCCCGCAGGCCGACGCCGAGTATTTGGCCGCACATCTACTCGGTGTCGATCGGACCCGGTTAGCGCTGACCCCACTGGTCGCACCGGAGCTGCTCGAGGAGTATCGATCCCTGGTGAACCGCCGCGCACAGCGAATTCCCCTGCAGCACCTGACCGGCACCGCGGCGATCGGCCAGATCGAACTCGCGGTCGGGCCCGGTGTCTTCGTGCCGCGTCCCGAGACCGAGTTGCTGTTCGCCTGGGCATTGGCGCAATTGGAGGCGCTGCCGCACGATCACATGCCCGTCGTCGTCGATCTGTGCACCGGCTCGGGCGCGCTGGCACTCGCCATTGCCCAGGCCCGCCCTGATGCGGACGTGCACGCGATCGAAATCGATCCCGCGGCCCTGCAATGGGCGCGTCGTAATGCAGATTTGCGCATTGCCGAGGGCGACACCCCGATAACCCTGTACGCCGACGATGTCACCGACCCGAATCTGCTCACCGAACGCAACGGTGCGGTCGATCTCGTCGTCGCCAATCCGCCGTACATTCCCGAAGGCGCCGAACTCGATCCCGAGGTCGCCGATCACGATCCGCATCTGGCGCTCTTCGGCGGTCCGGACGGACTGGACGTCATCCGCCGGATGATTCCCACCATCTCTCGTCTGCTGCGTCCCGGCGGTTCCTGCGCCATCGAACACGACGACACCAACGGCTCCGATCTCGCCGCTCTGCTGGCCGAACAGGATGACTTCACCGACATCGTCGAGCATCCGGACCTCGCGGGTAAGCCCCGCTTCGTCGTCGCGACTCGTGCTTGACCCGGCGACCATCGGATCGAACCAACCCCGCCGATGGTGGCATCGAGTGGCACGCGTGACAGGATGGTGGCCGTGAGTACCGTCTACGACTGCGCGGATCCCGACTCGCGCGCCGCCGGACTGACCGCGGCTACCAGTGCCCTGAAATCCGGCCGGCTGGTCGTACTGCCGACCGATACCTTGTACGGTCTGGCCGCGGACGCGTTCGATTCCACCGCGGTGAGCGATCTGCTCGCCGCCAAGCGGCGTGGTCGCGATATGCCGGTGCCGGTGCTGGTCGGCTCCTGGCACACCATCGACGGTCTGGTGTTCTCGGTGCGCCCGCAGGCCCGCGAGCTGATCCGGGCATTCTGGCCCGGTGGGTTGAGTCTCGTTGTGCAGCAGGCGCCTTCGCTCGCCTGGGACCTCGGTGACACCCGTGGCACGGTTATGCTGCGGATGCCGCTGCACCCGGTTGCGCTGGAACTGCTGCGTGAGGTCGGTCCGCTTGCGGTCTCCAGCGCCAATGTCTCCGGACAGCCACCCGCCAAGACCGCCGCCGAGGCGCGCGATCAGCTCGGCGATCTAATCGGTGTCTATCTCGACGGCGGCCCGGCCGAACATGCGGTCGCGTCGACCATCGTCGACCTCACCGCCGATCAGCCGCGGATTCTGCGCGCGGGCGCGGTACCGGCTGGCGATATCGCCGATGTGCTCGGAATGTCCCCGGAGGCGCTGACCAGCGTCGCGACGCGGTGACCTCGGGACGCAGTGATCAGATGGCGGATCAGATAAACGGATGATCGGTTCGGGTGCGGTAGTTCCTTTGCGCGAGCTGCTGCTCGTGCTTCTCATCTCGGGCACGGTGACCTTCCTGGCCACCGGCGGAATCCGGGTGCTCGCCATCGCCTTCGGCGCGGTGGCGGTGCCGCGCGAGCGCGATGTGCACGTCAAACCTATTCCGCGAATGGGCGGCGTCGGCATGTACATCGGGGTGGTCGCGGCGGTGCTGTTCGCGCACCAATTGCCCGCGCTGCGAAGGGGCTTCGATTACGCGCCGGATATTCCGGCGGTACTGGTGGCAGCCACCCTCATCGTGCTCGTCGGCATCGTCGACGACCGCTGGGGCCTGGACGCGCTGACAAAATTCGCGGGTCAGGTCACCGCTGCCGGTGTGATGGCGGTGATGGGCCTGAGCTGGTACGTCATCTACAACCCGTTCAACGACACGACGGTGGTGCTGGACGCGCTGCAGGGCGGTCTGGTCACGGTCGGCATCACTGTGACGCTGGTCAACGCGATGAATTTCGTCGACGGACTCGACGGTCTCGCGGCTGGATTGGGGCTGATCTGCGCGGGCGCGGTCTTCGTATTCACCGTCGGCCTGCTCTACAGCCAGGGCGGTTCGGTCGACACCTATCCGCCTGCCCTGCTCGCTGCCGCACTCGCGGGCGCCTGCATGGGATTTCTGCCACACAACTTTTCGCCCGCCCGGATATTCATGGGTGATTCCGGTTCGATGTTGATCGGGCTCATGTTGGCCGCGGTGTCGACGGGTGCCTCGGGCCGAATCAATTTGGCGGGCTACGGACCTCGCGACATCGTCGGTCTGCTTTCGCCGCTGCTGCTCGTCGGTGCTGTGATGTTCATTCCGGTATTGGATCTGCTGTTGGCGATCGTGCGCCGGGTTCGGGCCGGTGTGAGTTTCTCGACACCGGACAAAATGCACTTGCATCACCGGCTGTTGCAGATCGGACATTCGCACCGTCGCGTTGTGCTGGTGATCTATTTATGGGTCGGTGTGCTCGCCTTCGGCGCCGTCGGCACTTCGCTGATCCATGATCGCCGGATTGTGGTGTTGATGATGGCGGGCGGGCTGGTTTTCGCGCTGGTGGTGACCGCCATACCGGGCCTGCGGCGCAAGGAGCCCGCGGATTCGTAAAGCAAGGCCCAGGTAAAGTTCGGGTCGTGAGGGAGCGAACCATAAACACAGCGTCCAGAGGAACGACGGAGCCGAGCGCCAGCGAGGCGCGGTCGTGAGTCTCACTAACCCTGTCCCCGGTCCCGACGCCCCGCTGAAGGCGGCGCTGCGCTACGGCGTGATCGGTTTGGCCGTGTTGGTAGTGGTTTCGGTGGCCATCGCCTCGGCCGTCGCGGGCCTGTCCGGACTCTGGGGCGCACTGCTCGGCGCGGCCATCGGCGGCGGCTTCATTCTCACCACCGCGGCCGTCGTGCTGTTCGGCGCGAAGCTGCCTGCGAGCACCGCGGGCCTGGTCATGCTGGTGAGTTGGGTGGGCAAGCTGCTGGTCGCGATGATCGTGATCGCGGTGCTGCAGCGGTTCGACTTCTACGATCGGATGGCGCTGTTCCTGACCGTGGTCGGGTCCTTGATCATCGTGCTCGGCGCGGAGACGTATGGCGTTCTGCGGCAGAAGGTTCCGTACGTAAACGTACCGACCGGTGAGTCCGATTTGCCCTCTGCGCAGCAATAATCGCCCCCACCTACACGCTGTCGTAGATAACTTGGTAAAGTGTTGGTAAGCAAGCGACCAAGCAAGGGGGATCACCGAGATCCCGCCAACTGCCGCTATGCTTACTGCCGTGCCGGGCTCCGAGGGGTTCCGGTTCTGCATGTCGACGAATGTCGCCGACACTACGTACAGACGCCCGGGCGGTATGCCGCACAGCTGCTGACGAATTTTCGAGCCGACCTGAGTCGACCCAATTGATCGTCAATGTCCGATCGAACCGCGGGAATGACCGTACCCGCGGCCCGAACACGGGAGAGAACGCTGAGCGTCACCACTTTGGCGGGCGAGTTCCACGCGCCATCGCTGTCCGACTTCTTCCCTCCAGCCGTGCTGTTCGAGGGTACGCCGTTCGAACTCGACCGTTTGATGCTGATCCGGCTGGTGATGACCGCCGCATTGGTACTCGTCATGGTGCTGGCATTCCGCAATCCTCGCATCGTCCCGCGTGGTCTGCAGAACATCGCCGAAACCGGTTTGGTCTTCGTCAAGGATCAGATCTGTGACGAGGTGCTCGGCAAGGAATCCGGTCGCAAGTACTTCCCATTGATCGCGACGATCTTCTTCGCGGTTCTCTTCCTCAACTTCTCCGGCATCATTCCGGGGCTGAACATCTCGTCGAACGCCCGAATCGGCATGCCGCTGGTGCTGGCCCTCATCGCGTACCTCGCATTCAACTTCGTGGGTATCAAGAAATACGGGTTCGTCACCTACATGCGCAGCAGCATCGTCGTTCCGAATGTTCCGCCCGCATTGCACGTGTTGCTGATTCCGATCGAGTTCGTCTCGACGTTCATCCTGCGTCCGTTCACGCTGACCGTCCGACTCATGGCGAATATGCTGGCCGGCCACATCATGCTGGTGCTGTTCTTCAGCGCCACCTGGTTCTTCCTGTTCGACGCCGCGGCCTGGATGAAGGTGTTCTCGCCGTTCTCGCTGCTGGCCGGACTCGGGTTCACGCTGTTCGAAATGCTGGTCATCTTCCTGCAGGCCTACGTTTTCGCGCTGCTGACCGCCGTTTACATCGGACTCGCACAACACGCCGATTCGCACTGACCGCACAACTACCGGATATCTGCTGCACCACGCCGACCGGCGGGTGAGCAAAAGAAAGGGAATGGAAGACTCATGAGCCTCGCGTACCTGGCCCAGGAAGCCGCCACCACCACCGAGAAGTTCAAGGGCTTCGGCGCCATCGGCTACGGTCTCGCCGCCATCGGCCCCGGCATCGGCGTCGGCATCGTGGTCGGTAAGGCCATCGAGGGCATCGCCCGGCAGCCCGAGCTCCAGGGCACCATCCGCACCAACATGTTCCTCGGTATCGCGTTCACCGAGGCCCTCGCCCTGATCGGCCTTGTGGCCGGCTTCATCTTCTGAGATTGCTATGAGCACGCTTTCTATGCTCGCGGCGGAGACAGGGGAGGACATCAACCCCCTCATCCCCGAGACCTACGACATCGTCTGGTCGGTGGTCTGCATTGCGATCGTCGGCGCCATTTTCTACAAGTACGTCATCCCGCGCCTTATCAAGGTGTTGGATGAACGTGCGGACAAGATCGAGGGTGGAATCCAGCGGGCCGAGGCCGCGCAGGAAGAAGCCCAGCTGACGCTGCAGCAGTACCAGCAGCAGTTGGCTGACGCCCGGCTCGAGGCCGCGCGCATCCGTGAGGACGCACGCACCCAGGGCCAGCAGATCCTCGCGCAGATGCGCGCGGAAGCACAGGCCGAAAGCGACCGCATCGTCGCTGCCGGTCACAGCCAGCTGGAAGCACAGCGCCAGCAGATCCTGACCGAGCTGCGCGCCGAAGTCGGCAAAACTGCCGTCGATTTGGCCGAAAAGATTATCGGACAGTCGGTTTCGGACGAAGCTAAGCAAGCGGCATCGATCGACCGGTTCCTGTCCGAACTCGATCAGTCGGATGCCGGCATCGGGGTCGGAAGGTAGCGACGCGAAAGTGAGAAGCATGTACGCAGCGAGCCGCGAGGCAAGCTCCCGGGCACGGGAGGCACTTCGGGCCGCTCTGACCGGAAGCGACAGTGTTGCGGCCACGACGGGGTCGGAACTGTTCGCCGTTGTCGCCGTGCTGGATGACCAGCGTTCGCTGCGTGTTGCGCTCGCGGACGTGTCGGTGCCCGGCTCGGCGCGCGCCGAACTCAGCGAGCGGGTCTTCAGCGGCAAGGTCAGCCCCGCCACCCTGGCGGTGCTGACCACCGCGGTGGCCCAGAACTGGTCGCGCACCGCCGATTTGGTCGACACCCTGGTGTTGCTCGGCCAAGAGGCGTTGCTGGAGTCCGCCGCTGACAGCGGACGACTCGGGGCGGTCGAGGACGAATTGTTCCGGCTCGGCCGGATCATCGGCGACAATCCCGAACTGGAGCAGGCACTTTCGGATCGCGCGAAGCCCGCAGCGGCCAAGCGCGAACTGATCGACCGGCTGCTCGCGGGCAAGACCGAGACCATCACCCAGACCCTGGCGGATCAGGTGGTCACCCGGTCGACGAATATCGGCGGCGCGTTCGGCGAGCTGTCCGATCTCGCGGCCGCGCGGCGCGATCAGATCGTCGCGCATGTGCGTGCCGCGGTCGCGCTGACCGACCAGCAGCGCGACCATCTCGGGGCGTCGTTGCAGCGCATCTACGGCAAGCCGGTCACGGTGCACGTGCAGGTCGATCCGAGTCTGCTGACCGGCGTCGTGGTACAGGTCGGCGACGACCTGATCGACGGCAGCGCCACCGGCCGCTTGGAACGGCTGCGTCGGGCTCTGGCCTGACGACCCACCTCCCCCGACATCCAGACCAGACAGCGAGAGCAGGAAGACTATGGCGGAGCTGACGATCTCCACCGATGAGATCCGTAGCGCGATCGAGAGCTACACCCAGAGCTACACCCCGGAAACCTCCATCGAAGAAGTCGGTGTTGTCACCGACTGCAGTGACGGCATCGCGCACGTCAGTGGCCTGCCCTCGGCGATGGCCAATGAATTGCTCGAGTTCCCGGGTGGCGTGCTCGGCGTCGCGCTGAACCTGGAGGACCGCGCGATCGGCGCGGTCATCCTCGGTGAGTTCGCGGAAATCGAAGAGGGCCAGCAGGTTCGCCGCACCGGCGACGTGCTCTCGGTCCCCGTCGGTGACAAGTTCCTCGGCCGCGTGGTCAACCCGCTCGGCCAGCCGATCGACGGCCTCGGCGAGATCGAGGCCGAAGAGCAGCGCGTCCTGGAGCTGCAGGCCGCGACCGTGCTGCAGCGTCAGCCGGTCGAGGAGCCGCTGGCCACCGGCATCACCGCCATCGACGCCCTGACCGCCATCGGTCGTGGTCAGCGTCAGCTGATCATCGGCGACCGCAAGACCGGTAAGACCGCGGTCTGCATCGACGCGATCCTGGCGCAGAAGGCGAACTGGGAGACCGGCGACCCGAACAAGCAGGTTCGCTGCATCTACGTCGCTATCGGCCAGAAGGGTTCCACCATCGCGGGCGTGAAGACCGCGCTGGAATCGCACGGTGCGATGGAGTACACCACCATCGTCGCGGCCCCCGCCTCGGACTCGGCCGGCTTCAAATGGCTTGCGCCCTACACTGGTTCGGCGATCGGCCAGCACTGGATGTACCAGGGCAAGCACGTCCTGATCGTGTTCGACGACCTGACCAAGCAGGCCGAGGCCTACCGCGCCATCTCGCTGCTGCTGCGTCGTCCGCCGGGCCGCGAGGCGTACCCGGGTGACGTCTTCTACCTGCACTCGCGTCTGCTGGAGCGTTGCGCGAAGCTGTCCGACGAGATGGGCGCCGGCTCGATGACGGGCCTGCCGATCATCGAGACGAAGGCCAACGACATTTCGGCGTTCATCCCGACCAACGTCATCTCCATCACCGACGGCCAGGTCTTCCTCGAGTCCGACCTGTTCAACAAGGGTGTCCGCCCGGCGATCAATGTCGGTACCTCGGTCTCCCGTGTCGGTGGCGCCGCCCAGACCAAGGGCATGAAGAAGGTCGCCGGTTCGCTGCGTCTGGAAATGGCGCAGTACCGCGAGCTGGAGGCGTTCTCCGCCTTCGCCTCCGACCTCGACGCCGCCTCGCTCGCACAGCTGGAGCGCGGTGCCCGCTGGGTCGAGTTGCTCAAGCAGGACCAGTACTCGCCGGTTCCGGTCGAGGACCAGATCGTCTCGATCTTCCTGGTCGACGCCGGCTACTTCGACTCGGTACCGGTTGCCGACATCCGTCGCTTCAACGTGGAACTGCTCGAGGATCTGCACCGCAGCGCGGCCGACGCCTTCAAGTCGATCCAGGGCGGCAAGGTCCTCGACAACGAGAACGGCGATGCCATCAAGGCGGCCACCGACAAGTTCAAGCAGGGCTTCCTCGCTTCCGACGGCTCGCGCGTCGTGAACGAGGCCGCCGCCGGTGAGCTCGACCACGAAGAGGTCGAATCGCTGTCGGTGACCCGCAAGCACGTCGAGAAGTAATCGAGTCCGCTGATGCGCTATTCGATCCGCAGCATGAGCGACGGGCACGGAGGCGGTAGCTTGCGTGACCACGCAGTGCCCCGTGAATGCTGCAATCCGACACCGTCGAATGAAGGGAGTGTGAACCGCTGATGGCAAGCTTGCGTGAATTGCGCTCCCGCATTCGTGGTGTGAGTTCGATCAAGAAGATCACCAAGGCCCAGGAGCTGATCGCGACCTCGCGAATCTCCAAGGCCCAGGCCAGGGTTGCGGCCGCGAAGCCGTACGCCGAGGAGATCACCAAGGTCCTCGGCGAGCTGGCGAGTGCGTCGACGAATCTGTCGCACCCGCTGCTGACCGAGCGGGCCAACCCCCGCCGCGCCGCCGTCCTGGTGATCACCAGTGACAGCGGCATGTGCGGTGGCTACAACTCCAACGTGCTCAAGCGCGCCGAGGAGCTCATGGTCACCCTGCGTGGCGAGGGCAAGGAGCCGGTGCTGTACGTGATGGGCAATAAGGGCCTCACGTACTACACCTTCCGGAATCGGCCGGTGGTCAACGCGTGGACCGGGTTCTCCCAGCAGCCGAAGTACAACGATGCCACGGCCGCATGCCACCACCTGGTGGACGCGTTCATGGCGGGCTCCGAGGCTGAGGTTCCGGCCCCGAACGGGGTGGGCAATATCGAGGGCGTCGACGAGTTGCACATCGTGTACACCCGTTTCGTCTCGATGCTGACCCAGACCCCCGAGGTGCGTCGCCTGGCGCCGATCCAGGTCAGCTATGTCGACGAAGACTACGACATGGGTGAGGACAGCTTCACCGACTCGCCGACCGCGGAACTCACCGCGCAGTACGAGTTCGAGCCCGATGCCGATGTGCTGCTGGCGGCGTTGCTGCCCAAGTACATCAACACGCGCATCTACTCATCGTTGCTCGAGGCAGCGGCATCCGAGTCCGCGGCTCGGCGCACCGCAATGAAGGCAGCCACCGACAACGCCAACGAACTGGCCAATGTGCTTACCCGGCAGGCGAATTCGGTGCGGCAGGCCCAGATCACGCAGGAAATCAGCGAAATCGTCGGCGGCGTGAACGCGCTGGCTTCGAGCTCGGACCGCGACTAAAGGCGCAGGAAGAGAAAAATGACCGCAGCAGTCACACAAGAGAGCCGGACCGGCGCGAAAACAGGTCGCGTCGTCCGCGTCATCGGCCCCGTCGTGGACGTCGAGTTCCCGCGGGGTTCCATCCCTGAGCTGTTCAACGCTCTGCACGCCGAGATCACCTTGACCTCGGTGGCCAAGACCCTGACCCTCGAGGTCGCCCAGCACCTCGGTGACAACATCGTGCGCACCATCTCGATGCAGCCCACCGACGGTCTGGTCCGTGGCGCCACCGTCACCGACACCGGCAAGCCGATCTCGGTGCCCGTCGGCGACATCACCAAGGGCCACGTGTTCAACGCCCTCGGCGACTGCCTCGACACCCCGGGTCTCGGCCGCGACGGCGAGCAGTGGGGCATCCACCGCAAGCCTCCGTCATTCGACCAGCTCGAGGGTAAGACCGAGATCCTGGAGACAGGCATCAAGGTCATCGACCTGCTGACCCCGTACGTGAAGGGCGGCAAGATCGGTCTGTTCGGTGGTGCCGGTGTCGGCAAGACCGTTCTGATCCAGGAGATGATCACCCGTATCGCGCGGGAGTTCTCCGGCACCTCGGTGTTCGCGGGCGTCGGTGAGCGCACCCGTGAGGGCACCGACCTGCACCTGGAAATGGAAGAGATGGGCGTCCTCCAGGACACCGCCCTCGTCTTCGGCCAGATGGACGAGCCGCCGGGCACCCGTATGCGCGTCGCGCTCTCGGCCCTGACCATGGCCGAGTACTTCCGCGATGTGCAGCATCAGGACGTGCTGCTGTTCATCGACAACATCTTCCGGTTCACCCAGGCCGGTTCCGAGGTGTCGACTCTGCTCGGCCGCATGCCTTCGGCCGTCGGTTACCAGCCCACGCTGGCCGACGAGATGGGTGAGCTGCAGGAGCGCATCACCTCGACCCGTGGTCGGTCCATCACCTCGCTGCAGGCCATCTACGTGCCCGCCGACGACTACACCGACCCGGCCCCGGCGACCACCTTCGCCCACCTCGATGCGACGACCGAGCTCTCCCGCCCGATCTCGCAGAAGGGCATCTACCCGGCTGTCGACCCGCTGACCTCGACCTCCCGCATCCTGGAGGCCTCGATCGTCGGTGCGGAGCACTTCCGGGTCGCCAACGAGGTGAAGCGGATCCTGCAGAAGTACAAGGAACTGCAGGACATCATCGCCATCCTCGGCATGGACGAGCTCTCCGAAGAGGACAAGGTCCTCGTCGGCCGGGCCCGTCGTCTGGAGAAGTTCCTCGGCCAGAACTTCATCGTTGCCGAGAAGTTCACCGGCCAGCCGGGCTCCGTGGTGCCGCTGACCGACACCATCGAGGCGTTCGACCGCGTCTGCAAGGGCGAGTTCGACCACTTCCCGGAGCAGGCGTTCAACTCCTGCGGTGGTCTCGACGACGTCGAGGCGGCCGCGAAGAAGATCGCCGGAAAGTAGTCACCCATGGCGGAGATGTCAGTTGATCTGGTCGCCGTCGAACGTTTGCTCTGGTCCGGCCAGGCGACGTTCGTCAGCGCGCAGACCACCGAAGGTCAGATCGGCATCATGGCGGGTCACGAGCCGCTGCTCGGCCAGCTGGTCGAGGGTGGCATCGTGAGCATCGTGCCCACCGAGGGTGAGCGGATCACCGCGGCGGTGCACGGTGGGTTCTTCTCGGTGACCGCGACCTCGGTCCGGGTGCTGGCCGAATCCGCGGAGTTCGCCGATGAGATCGACGTCGAGGCGGCCCGTCGGGTGCTGGACGACGCCGATGCCTCCGAGGAAGCGAAGATCGCGGCCCAGGGCCAGGTGCGCGCGGTCGAAGAGGCGAAGGCGTAGTACCGCACCAGGATTGGGTACGACCCGATAGCACGGCGCTGTCGGCGGCGAAGGTATTCGCCGCTGACAGCGCCGTTTCCGGTTTCGAACGTTCAAAGACAAGGCCCGGCCATTTGTAAACTCGGCGCCGTGGTTGAATGGCCGCACGCGGTGTGAGCATCAGGCCCGGAGGCGGTAGCCTGCGTAACCACGGAGGGCCTGCGAACACCGCCAATCGAATACCGTGTCGTCGACACGGCGGCGGAACGAAGGGACGAACGGCATTGCAGACCGGGATGGTTCTCCTGATCATTCTGGTGCTCACGCTCGTTCTGTTGGCGTTGGCCTCCACCTACCGGCTGATCATGCTGCGCCGCGGCGGCACCGCCGCGATTCTGCGGGTGCTGCCCGCACGCGGCGGTCAGGGGTGGCGGCACGGCCTGATTCGATATGACGAGGATCGCCTCGTCTTCTACAAGCTCTCCAGTCTGAAACTGGGCCCTGACTCCACCATTCGACGCCAGGGCATCGAGATCGGTGATCGGCGCGGCCCGCGCGGCGACGAATACGACATCATGACCGACGAGATCGCGGTGACCGCGGTTTCCGATAATGACGGCAATTATGAATTGGCCCTGGACCGCGGCTCACTGGCTGCCTTCCTCTCCTGGGTCGAATCCCGGCCCTCGGATCGCACCCGTCGGCTGCCCGGACTCTAGGCTGAACTCGTGAATGTGCACCTGACGCGGATCTATACGCGGACCGGCGACGACGGGACTACCGGTCTCAGCGATTTCTCGCGGGTGGCCAAAACCGATCCGCGGCTGGTCGCCTATGCCGACTGTGACGAAACGAACGCCGCCATCGGCGTCGCCGTCGCGCTCGGTGACCCTGCGCCGGAATTGCTGAAGGTAATGCGCCAGGTGCAGAACGATCTGTTCGATGCGGGCGCGGATCTTTCGACGCCGGTGGTCGAGGAGCCGAAGTATCCGCCGCTGCGCATCACCCAGCCCTATATCGACCGTCTCGAAGCCTGGTGCGATGAATTCAATGCCGATCTGCCCGCACTGAATTCGTTCATTCTGCCCGGCGGTACGCCGCTGGCCGCCCTGCTGCACACTGCTCGTACAGTGGCGCGGCGGGCGGAGCGTTCGGCATGGGCCGCGGTGCAGGCGCATCCGGAAGATACGAATATCCTTCCGGCCAAGTACCTGAACCGCCTCTCCGACCTGCTGTTCATCCTCAGCCGTGTCGCCAACCCGGGCGGTGACGTGTTGTGGAAGCCTGGTGGCGAACAAGGTGGTTCGTGAACTGTCCGATCCGCACCGACACGCGCAAAAGTTGCTGGACACCCCGAAAGTCGTCCCAGCTACCTGGATATAACCCCGGCACTGCTACCACCAGCCCGCAACGCAACTATCCTTTGCACCAACAGTGCGCCGAATACGCGGAGAGGCGGCATGGAACGGTTTTTGGTTACTGGCGGGAATCGACTCGTCGGTGAGGTCGCGGTCGGAGGTGCGAAGAACAGCGTCCTCAAGCTGATGGCGGCTGCATTGCTGGCCGAAGGCACGACCACCATTACGAACTGCCCGGACATCCTCGATGTGCCGTTGATGGGTGATGTGCTGCGCGGCCTCGGCTGCGACGTCACGATCGACGGGTCGGTCGTCACGATCAACACGCCTGCGGAGCCCAAGTACCACGCCGATTTTCCGGCGGTTACGCAGTTCCGCGCTTCGGTCTGTGTGCTCGGTCCACTGATGGCGCGTTGTAAGCGAGCTGTTGTCGCCCTGCCCGGCGGTGACGCGATCGGTTCGCGACCATTGGATATGCACCAGGCGGGTCTGCGTCTGCTCGGCGCGACCAGCGAAATCGAGCACGGTTGTGTGGTCGCGCGCGCCGAAGAACTCCAGGGTGCGCGGATCAGGCTGGACTTTCCCTCGGTGGGCGCTACCGAGAACATCCTCATGGCGGCCGTGCTGGCCGAGGGGGAGACGGTCATCGATAACGCGGCCCGTGAACCCGACATCGTCGATCTGTGCAACATGCTCGTTCGGATGGGCGCGCGGATCAGTGGTGCGGGTACCTCGGTGCTCACCATTCAGGGGGTCGAGCGACTCGCGCCGACGACGCACCAGGTGATCGGCGACCGGATCGTGGCCGCGACTTGGGGGATCGCCGCCGTGATGACCATGGGCGATGTCCGGGTCACCGGTGTGAACCCCAAGCATCTGTCCCTCGTGCTGGACAAGCTGCGCTCGGCGGGTGCGCGTATTTCGTTCGAACCGGACGGTTTCCGGGTGATCCAGGCCGATCGGCCGCGCGCGGTGAATTTCTCGACGTTGCCTTTCCCCGGATTCCCGACCGATCTGCAGCCGATGGCCATCGGTCTGGCGGCGATCGCGGACGGTACCTCGATGATCACCGAGAACATCTTCGAGGCGCGGTTCCGTTTCGTGGAGGAGATGATCCGGCTGGGCGCCGACGCGCGGACCGATGGACATCACGCGGTGGTGCGCGGAATTCCGCGGCTGTCGAGCGCGCCGGTGTGGTCGTCGGATATTCGGGCCGGCGCCGGATTGGTACTTGCCGGTCTGGTTGCCGATGGCACCACCGAGGTGCACGACGTCTTCCATATCGACCGCGGCTACCCCAATTTCGTCGAGCAGCTGCAGGCGTTGGGCGGTCAGGTCGAGCGCGTCGGTGCCGCGGATTGATCATGTGAACGGAAGGCGACGATCACCTCTTGCCGAAAACCGTTCCTGACCAGGCGATTTGACATCGTGCACACCGACACGTAACTTTATTCGAGTCAGAGCGACACGGACACCGACCCGGGGCCGACGCGCTGAGCCGAAAGGCTGGGCGAAGGACCAGGGAAACGAGGTAGGACGTTGAGCGCCTGACGATCACACTAGCTCGAACGAGACCCCGATTTTGAATTGGGTTCACGGCTGAGCTAAGCTGGATAAGTTGCCTCACCGATCGACCGGGGTCAAACCCGCTAGATGGTGTGTGCGTGTGTTCTTTGAGAACTCAATAGTGTGTCGATGAATGTCAGTGCCAATTTTTTATTGGTTCCGGCCTCTCATACCCCCGTGTGGTGA
>NZ_JBIAFV010000011.1:0-41491 GCF_042869435.1 Nocardia sp. NPDC006982
TGCGTCCTGCCATGTCGATCAGTGTCCCTTCTCGGCCCTCATCAGGCCAAACGGGACTCTAATACCAGATGGTCTCATTCATTGGGAGCAGCCCAGGTTTATCCCTCCGCCACCGCTCCAGCCCCTCACCTGTTGAATCCGGTGAGAGGCCCTTCTTCTGTTGGTGGTGCTACATGCTTCGAGCGGCGGTGGTCGAAAACGCACAAGTAAACAGCACATCGTGGATCTTCTGTGTAGACCTGTTGTCAGCGACGGGGTTCCCACAAGGTCGCGACCATCTGAAGTCCTTCTTGCTTTGCCCCGATATGCCTAGTGACCTTGAACCAAACCACGGCATTCTTATCGGTAATCATGCAGTAGCCAGAATCGTCCGCGACTCGGTCGAAGAACTGTGTCCCGTGTACATCTTGCGTAGTCGCCGAATCGAAACAATCTTGCGGAGTTGGTGTTGTCGGCGTGGAATGTCCCCAACGTGTGGAACCCACGGGTGCGATACCGGGGGCAGGGTCGGTAAGGCTGCACGATATTGTCCTCAGCTCGTCAGAGAGTCGGCCCGAGTCATGAGTGGCCCGCGTATCAAAGTCGACGCCTGGGTTATAGCAGCCGTTGAGCTCGGGGAGAGTGAGCGCGCTGTCGGCGTACACCAAGTTCCATGCTGGCGACGTGGGCGCTGGGTTGCCACTGCTGGAGCTCGTGACGGCGGCAGGCACCGCGGCGGTAGAACTGGGCGGGACCGATGCCGACGTGGGGTGCTGCGCGGACTTGTCGCCGCAGGAGACGCTGATAAGGGCGATGGTGATCCCACTGACCGCAGCGATGATAGCGGCAATGATTGTGGAGTCGCGCCAGTTGATTCCGTTGTTGCGTCCAGGCTCGGGATCATTTTGCGGTGGTGTTGGTCGCGGACGCTGTTCTGACACTCGGTTATCCCTGTCTGACGTGAGCTGAGGTCCGGTACGAGCCAGACCCGACGAGCTCATTCCTGGATGAGGTGGCCTGCCCTCGTAACGTCCAGCGCCAGCATAAAGCGTAGGGTGTGTGGCTGCGAGAAATCGCTTCCGCCAACATAATCGGCGACGGGCGCCTGGTTTGGAGGACGGCCAGCTAGCTCTGGATCATGTGGGCCGTCGATGTGAGTAATAAGCCGCTGCCTTGCGAATGGTCGCGGCGCAGTGGTGCCGACAGGGGAATCTCTTCTCTAGGCGCAGCGGCCCACTCGCCGCATATGGGCCGAACGTTTGCAGTAGGTGTGAGGAGTTTTGATACCACAGGATGCAGGGCCTGCCTAGCGCGCGCTGGGTATAGGCCGCCGGTGTCGTCCATCCGCTCGGAGTTGTTCGGCAATGCCAGGGCCGCGGTGGGCTCGCGGGCCGCCGCTATGGAGTGGCGGCGCGGTGAGGCTATCTGGTCGGTGTCGAATTCGTTCAACGATTGCAGCGCTCTGCCGAGCAGAGTCGCCCGTGCCGCCACATCCGCGGCTCGCCGCACCGTTGGGGGACTCGAACTCGATGTACGAAGACGCCGGTAATCGCCGCTGCCGCAACCGATTCATCGCTGGGCGCACGAGTTCCCATACGGGCCCGGCGAACGCTTTCCGGCCAGGTCCGGTGGATCGATTTCTCCTAGTCCCTGTCCGGGAAAGCCTGGCGCACACCGATGGTGATCGCTTCGGCTTCGGCCAACCTGCGGCGTTGGACACGCTTCAGCGCCTCCACGACGCTCACGGTCCGATTGTCGCTGTGTGCATCGATGAACGTGACCACTTCTGGACGTCGGACGGCAATTTGGATCCTCATACCACCCATACCTCGATGGTAATGCGCATGGCTGCAGAAGATGCTCACTGATCGCGCAACCGATTTCGGGTCCGGGTTACTGCCCCGAATCCCGCCGCCGCAGGACAACCGTCTGCTGGTCCAGGTCGACCCCGACCCATGGCGGCGCACCTTGCGCTTCCTCGTCGCGCAGCATCGACACCGAGTCCCGGTGGTCCAGTTCCATCCGTTTCGTCGCGTAGAACATGGCGGTGAACTCGTCGGTGAAGGTGCCGGATACGGGGTTGCGGCGCTTGCGGCGTTTGCGGGTCAAGGCTTCGTAGAGGGCGACGGCCATCAGCAGTAGGACCCAGCCAGGGATGGACCAGCCCAGGAAATCCGTCATATGGCAGCAACGAATACGTCGGCTGTGGAGTTTCTGGGTAAGTCGGCGGCGGGCGGGTATACGGCGATTAGGTAAGCGCGGGGAGGGTGCGCAGCGATGATGCGGTGCAGTACGAGCCGCGCGCGATTGATTCGCGAGAGTTAGATGAGAGAGCCCTATTTTCGATTCGGCGGTCTGCTGGTGCTGATCTGGCTGGTGATCGGCGTCGTTGCCGCGGGGCAGCGGCACTATTTCGACAGCGGTCCGGTCAATTGCGCCGGCTTCGGCACGATTGCGGTGACGGTGATCGCCGGCCCGCTCAACTATATGGGCGTGAACCCGAAGATCTCCGACTGCAATGTGCCCCAACCGAGCCAGTAATGCGTGAGAACTGAGTTCCGAGGGTTCGGCCACCCTCAGGGCTCAGGGCGTGCTCTGCCGGGCGGCGACATGCCGTGCGGTCGGGCGCGCCCGACCGCGCCCGGCAAGATGCGACAATTCGCTGAAACCCGTGCGCGCGGTTTGCGGGAGAGATATGGGCGAGATGAAACTTGGCAGCGTGCTGATCGTGCTCTGGTTGGTCGTCGGCGTTGTCGCCGCGGGGCAGCGGCACTATTTCGACAGCGGTCCGATCAACTGTGCGGGCTTCGGCACGATCGCACTGACCGTCCTCGCGGGCCCGCTCAACTACATGGGCGTGAACCCGAAGATCGCCGATTGCAATGTCCCGCAACCGAGTCCCTAGATCGGTACCGGCTCCAGATCCCGCTGCGGCTCATGAGCTTTCGTCGACCCACTGCCGGAAGCGCCCGCCGAGGCGATGATGACGAAGCCGATACCCGCGCACTGAACGAGCGCGAGATCTTCGCCGAGCAAAAGCAGTCCGGCCGCGGCCGCGACCGCTGGTTCCAGACTCATCAGCACACCGAAGGTGGCGGCCGAAATCCGGCGCAGCGCTTCGAGTTCGATGGCGTGCGGCACCAGCGACGAGAGCACGGCGACAACGGCGAGCGCCACGAGCACCAGGGGATCGAACAGCGCCGGGCTCGCGTTCGCGAAGGCGACGGGTAGCGCCAGTAAACCGCCGAACGCCATCGCGAGCGCCAAACCGTCGTGTCCTGACGTATGCCTCCCGACCACCTCACTGCATGCGATGTAGGCACCCCACCCCGCACCTGCGGCAATCGCGAACAGCACGCCGGTCCACGACACCGAACCACCGGTTTTCATCATCAGCAGCACACCCAGCCCGGCCACCAGCGTCCACACCAGGTCACGCGGGCGACGCGAGGCGATGACCGCAACGGTGAGCGGTCCGAGGAAATCCAGGGTGACCGCCATACCGAGCGGAATGCGTTCGATGGCGGCATAGAAGCACAGATTCATCCCGGCGACGGCGACACCGAGGCCGATGACGCCGGGTAGTGCCGCGCGGTCGACGCGCAGCGAGGGCCGCCACAGCAGCAGTGCGATGGCGCCGGCGAAGGCCAGACGCACGCTTGCCGCCGTGCCGGCGCCGATGATCTCGAACAGATACTTGGCCAACCCGGCACCCAGCTGGATACTGACCATAGCGGCGAGGATGAGGATGGGCGCGGGCACCGCGCGAGCCGCGCGTGGCTGAACCTTCACAGCCCGAAAGCTAGGTGTCCTAAGTAAATGACGATGGACTGGTCGGTTTCTCGAAAACGGTGCTTACCTTGCCGATCGATGCCCGATCTGTGGTGATCGGCACAAGTGCTCATCCGGCCGGAGAGTGATCGTCTCGCGTGCGGGTATCCGAGTTGGTACGCGAGTGCGAAAGGAAGCGATGACTATGCGCGAGCGTGTGACCCATCCGAGACCAGCGCCTTCCGCTGGTGCGCGACTGTTTGCGATGCTTCTGCTGATCTGGCTGGTCGTCGGCGTTGTCGCCGCAGGTCAGCGCCACAACTTCGACAGCGCCCCGATCAACTGTGCCGGTTTCGGCACCATTGCCGTGACGGCGCTGGCCGGTCCGCTCAACTACATGGGTGTGAACCCGAAGGTCGAGGAGTGTAACCTCCCGCAGCCCAGTCAGTAATGCCAGTTCTCCCACCGGAATTCGAGTTGTCATCGGCGAATTCCACTGGGAGCGTTCCCAATTCGAAACAGCCGCCCCAAACCGGCTGTCGCACCTCGTCGGGCGCCGGCCGCCCGCTCATCTCGATGGTGAACGCACTCGGCCCCGCACCCGAGAATCCGGGTGCGGGGCCGCCGCGGGAGTTCCGATCAGCTCACGCCGACCGGCACCTTCGCTGTCTCCGTGGACCGCTGCTGCAGCTCACGCAGCTTCGCGCCCTCGACGTCGATATTCGGCAGGATCCGATCCAGCCACTTCGGAATCCACCAGGACCATTTGCCCATCAGCACCAGCAGCGATGGGATCACGACCATCCGGACGATGAACGCGTCGATCAATACGCCCGCCGCCAGTGCGAAACCCATGGACTTCGCTGTGATGTCGGTTTCCAGCAGGAAGGAGCCGAACACCGAGATCATGATGACCGCGGCCGCGGTGACGACTCGGGCACCGTGGTGATAACCGGCGATCATCGCTTCCTTCGGCGACTTGCCGTCGACGAATTCCTCGCGCATCCGAGTCACCAGGAACACCTGGTAGTCCATGGCCAGACCGAACACCAGACCGATCAGCATGATCGGCAGGAAACTGACCAGCGGATGCGGATCCTCGATCAGCCCGAGCTTGCCCTGCTGGAAGATCAGCACGGTCGCACCGAAGGTGGCCGCCATGGAGAGCAGGAAGCCGAGCGCCGCGGTCAGCGGCACCAGGATCGAGCGGAATACCAGGATCAGCAGCAGGAATGCGGCACCGGCCACGATCGCCAGATACGGCACGATCTTGCTGAGCAGCACATGGTCGACATCGGCAAAGATCGCCGTGGTGCCGGTGATGCCGTATTCGATGCCGTACTCGGACTGCATCTGCGCTTCGGCATCGCGGGCGTCACTGACCAGATCCTTGGTGGCCTGGTTGTTCGGACCCGACTTCGGCACGCCGTCGAGCAGTGCGCCCGCCTTGTCCTCACCGCTCCACTTGGGCTCGGTCACGTAATCCATGCCCGGGTACGACGCGAGCTTGGACCGCAGCGCGTTCACCGCGGCCTCGCGTCGGTCGGCGGCCACATTGGTGAGGTCGACCGCGACATTCAGCACGCCGTTGCTGCCCTCACCGAAGCCCTCGGTGCGCAGCTCGTAGGCCTTGCGGATGGTTGAGGTCTTCGGCTGGCTGTCATCGCCGGGCAGGCCGAGGTTCAGACCGGCGGCGGGTGCGGCGAGCAGACCGAGCACGACCACGCTGAGTAGCAGCGTCACCGCGGGCGCCCGGCCGATCAAACGGCCGAAGCGCATGCCGTTGGTGACCGACTTGTCGTCCTCGGGATCGTGCTGGGCCACGATCGGCAGCTTCGGCTTGAACAGGAACCGGCCGAACGCGCCGAGCAGCGCCGGCATCAGCGTGATGGCGGTGAGCACCGCGAACGCCGCGGCGATCGCACCACCCAGGCCCATGAACGTCATGAACTGGACGCCGACGATACTCAGTCCGCCGAGTGCGATGATGACTGTCAGACCGGCGAACACCACCGCCGAACCCGCCGTGCCGAGTGCGGTACCGGCCGCCTCCTCCGGCGAATCCTGCACTGCCAGTTCGTGTTTGTAGCGCGACACGATGAACAGCGCGTAGTCGATCGACAGGGCGATGCCGATCATGGACGCGAGGAAGGTGGTGAAGCTGGGCACCTCGATGATCGAGGTACCGAGGAAGATCAGCGAGGTGGCCGCGCCGAGGCCGACGATCGCGGTGATGATCGGCACGAAGGCGGCGACGATGGCGCCGAAGGCGATGATCATGACGACCAGCGCGATGCCCATGCCGATCTGCTCGGACTTACCGCTGGGGCCCTCGTTCTTCTGCGCGATCGAGCCGCTCATCTCCACCTGCAGCCCAGCATTGCGGGCATCGCTTGCGACGTTGTAGGCCACTTCGCGCTGCTCGTCGGTGACGTCGGTGAACTTCTTGATAGTGAATGGGACGCTGAAGAACGCGACCGAGTCGGGCGCCGTCTTGCTGAGCACGTTCAGCGGTGCGCCACTGCACTTGGACGGATCCGGGTCGGTGATGCAGCCCGACTTCTCGGCGGCCTCGACCGGATCCATCACCGGCTTGCTGTGGTCGACGATGTCGAGCGTGCCGAGCTTGGCGATGAAGGCCTCCAGCGCCGCCCGGTTCGCCGGATCGGTCAGCTTCTGGCCATCGGGTGCGGCAATGACATAGGTGCCGGTGACGGCGTCGAATTTGAAGGCGTCGGAGGCGCCGGGAAAGTGCTTGTCGAGAATGTCGTTTGCACGGGCGGACGGCAGCGCCGGCATGCTGAAGTCATTGGTCATCGGCTCTTTGAGCTGCGCACCGAGGCCGCCGAGCAGCAGGAAGAGGACAATCCAGACCGGAAGCACTATCCATTTCCTGCGGAAAGCGAACTTCCCCCATCTATACAGATAAACGGACACGAAAGGGTTCTCCTAGTTGACCTTTTCGAGCGACCTGCAAGCAGTCACTACGGATGGCTGGTTACGTGCTGATTCGTGGCGCGTAGACAAGCACTCGCGGGGATTGCCCTGCCGGCCCCCGCCTCCAATTGACGCTTTCTGCCTACCGTGCGGTAGGTAGACTACCCAGGAGCTAAGCGGAGGTACAACCTCAATTCTGGTGGCAACGTTAGCTCAGCGCATAAGTGGTGAGAGGATCATCCCATGATTGTTCGTGACGCGGGCGACACTGTTGTCGCAGGTGGCGGCACAAAAATGGCAATTCGCGACGCTGCGGTAAAGCTATTCGGGGCCAAGGGTTTCGAACAGACGAGCCTGCGCGAGGTCGCGGATGCGGTAGGAATCACAAAGGCTTCGCTCTACTATCACTACGCCTCGAAGTTAGATCTGTTACTCGCGATCGTCGATCCGATCGTGGATCACTTGCGCTCGGTGATCGAGGATATCGATGCGGTCCCGCATGACGAGGAGGGCGTGCGTGCTGTGTTGCGCGCCTATTTGCGCGGCATGATCCGCCATCGCGACGCGGGTGCGCTGTGCGTGCGCGACACCGTCGCGATCATCAATGTCATGGCCGACCGGTATCCGGACATGCTGGATTCCACTCGGGTGCTGCGCGAATGGCTCGCCGGACCCGGCGCCGACGATGTCGCCAAGCTGCGCGCCAGTGCGGCACTGGAAGTGCTCGGGGTCGCGCTGTTGTCCACCGAACTCGTGCCCGGGGTGGAGGATTCGGTGGTGGAACGCACACTTCTGGACGCGGCCACCTGTGTACTGACCGGCTGCCATACCGCGTAGATTCGTTCGAACACCGAAGAGGCCAGGGAGTAGCCGCCGTGCACATCACCGCGAGGGTCGATTACGCGGTGCGGACCCTATTGGAGATCGCCCGCGCACCGCAGATCCACCGTGCGTCGGATCGGGTCGCCGTGCAGGTCGCCCCGGTGGTGAAGGCCGAGGCGATTTCGACCGCGCAGCATATTCCGCCCAAGGTGCTCGAGACCGTACTCGCCGAATTGCGCAGAGCTGATCTGGTGACCAGTAGACGCGGCCCGGACGGCGGCTATTGGCTGGCCCGCCCGGCCGCGCAGATCTCCATCGCCGATGTGATCCGCGCGATCGAGGGCCCGCTGGCCTCGGTGCGCGGCGAGCGTCCGGAGGATGTGCGGTATCCGGGTGCGGCCGAACCGTTGCAGCGGGTGTGGATCGCGCTGCGGGTGAATATTCGTGCGGTGCTGGAGAATGTCTCCATCGACGACATCGCGCAGGACCGGCTGCCCGGATTCATCGGGACACTCACCGAGGATCCCGGTGCCTGGGCCCGACGATAATCCGAATCGGAGCACACCGGGCGAAAGCCTCTCGCGCGAACATCGCTGCTGGTCAGGAATGTTCGCGACGTACCGCGCGGATTGCCGGTAGCCTCCTTTTCATCATGCTGATCAGACTGCTTCGCACTCATCTGGCCCCTTACCGGGCCCAATTGGCGGGCGTCGTCGGCCTACAACTCATCTCGGTCATCGCGATGCTGTACCTGCCGACCCTGAACGCCGACCTGATCGATAACGGTGTCACCAAGGGCGATATCGGCTACATCTGGACCACCGGTCTGTGGATGCTCGCCGTCACCGGCGTACAGATCATCGCCTCGGCCTGCTCGGTCTATCTCGGCGCGCAGGCCGCGATGGGCGCGGGTCGGGATCTGCGCGGCGCGGTGCTGCACCGGGTCGGCACCTTCTCCGCGCGCGAGGTCGGCATGTTCGGCGCGCCCTCGCTTATCACCCGCAATACCAACGATATTCAGCAGGTTCAGCTGCTGATCGTGATGTCGGCCACCATCCTGGTGATGGCGCCGATCATGTGTATCGGTGGCATCTTCATGGCGCTGCGCGAGGACCTCGGGCTGTCCTGGCTGCTGCTCATCGCGGTGCCCGCACTTGCCATTTCGATGGGTGTCATCGTGGCGAAGATGGTGCCCGGCTTCCGCGATATGCAGCACCGGATCGATGGGGTCAACCGGGTGCTGCGCGAGCAGATCACCGGCATCCGGGTGGTGCGAGCGTTCGTGCGCGAACGGCAGGAGACCTGGCGCTTCGGCGTGGCCAACACCGAACTCACCGAATCCTCGCTGCGGGTCGGGCGGCTGATGGCGCTGATGTTCCCGCTGGTCATGCTGATCAGCAATATCACTGCCGTCGGGGTGATCTGGTTCGGCGGACACCTCATCAACGACGGCAAAATGCAGATCGGCTCGCTCACCGCGATGCTGTCCTACATCATGCAGATCCTGATGGCCGTCATGATGGCCTCGTTCCTGGCCATGATGGCGCCGCGCGCGGCCGTCTCGGCCGACCGGATCGGTGAGGTAATCGAGACCGAAACTTCGGTACTACCGCCGCGGCTGCCGCAGCCGTTCAAGGGCGATCCGGCGCAGGTAGATCTGCAATTCGCCGAATTCGCCTTTCCCGGTGCGGAGAAACCGGTGCTGTCCGCGATCCGGTTCCAGGTCGAGCCGGGTACGACCACGGCGATCGTCGGTTCCACCGGCGCGGGCAAGACGACACTGCTCAATCTGATTCCCCGGCTCGTCGATGTGACCGATGGCGCGGTCTACGTCGGCGGTACCGATGTGCGTCACATCGACCTCCAAGTGCTGCGCGAACAGATCGGGCTGGTGCCGCAGAAGGCGTATCTGTTCTCCGGCACGATCGCGAGCAATCTGCGCTACGGCAATCCGGACGCCACCGACGAGGAACTGTGGCGATGTCTGGAGATCGCCCAGGCCGCCGACTTCGTTCGCGATATGCCGCAGGGTTTGCAGACGCCGGTCGCGCAGGGCGGCACCACTGTTTCGGGTGGACAGCGTCAGCGGTTGGCCATCGCGCGGGCGCTGGTGAAGAAGCCGCGGGTCTACCTGTTCGACGATTCGTTCTCCGCACTGGATGTCGCCACCGATGCCCGACTGCGCGAGGCATTGCGACCGGAGACCAGGGATGCCTCGGTAATCATTGTGGCGCAACGGGTTACCACCATCCGCGATGCCGATCAGATCGTGGTGCTCGAAGACGGCGTGATGGCCGGGATCGGCACCCATGAGCAGCTGATGCGCGATTGCGCGGAATACCAGGAGATCGTCGCTTCGCAGCTCGGCGCCGATGAGGCCGTCGTGCTCGCCAAGCGCAACGTACCGCCGCCCGATGCGAGCGGTGACGGGTATCGGACCCGGCGGGAGGAGATCCGATGAGACCCGGAGCGGTGAATCCCGGTGCGCCGGATGCGAAAGCGAAATCGTTCGGTCCGTCGCTGCAGCGGTTGTTGCGCAGGCTGGCGCCCGAGCGACTGTACGTCGGCGTGATCGTCGGGCTCGCGATCATCTCGGTGGTGCTGAATACGCTCGGCCCTTACATCCTCGGCAAGGCCACCAACGTGGTATTCGATGGTGTCGTCGGCCGCCAATTGCCGAGTGGCATCACCAAAGAAGAGGCGATCCAGCGCCTGCGGGCCGCAGGCAACAACACCTTCGCCGACATGCTGGGCGCGATGGATGTCACCCCGGGTGTCGGTGTGGATTTCGGTGCGGTCGGCCGGGTGCTGATGCTGGTGCTGCTGCTCTACATCGGCGCCGCGGTCTTCAGCTGGCTGCAGTCCTTCCTGCTCAATATCGTCATCAACCGCACGGTGAAGCGGTTGCGCAGCGATGTCGAGGACAAGATCCATCGACTTCCGTTGCGCTACTTCGATTCCACACCGCGCGGTGACCTGCTCAGCCGCGTCACCAATGACGTCGACAATGTGTCGCAGACCCTGCAGCAGACCATGAGCCAGCTGATCCTTTCGCTGTTCTCGGTGGTCGGCATCCTGATCATGATGTTCTGGATTTCGCCGCTGCTCGCATTGATCGCCCTGCTCACCGTGCCCGCCGCGATCGTGGTCACCACGCAGATCGCCAAACGCTCCAAACCGCACTTCGTGAACCAGTGGAAGTACACCGGCATGGTGAACGCGCAGGTCGAGGAGGCCTTCACCGGGCACGAGGTGGTCACCGCATTCGGCCGCAACCGCGAGGTCGGTCAGGAATTCGACAAGCGCAACAACGATCTCTACGAGTCGAGTTTCAAGGCGCAGTTCATCTCCGGGCTGATCATGCCCGCGATCATGTTCCTCGGGAATGTGAACTTCGTGCTGGTCGCGCTGGTCGGCGGCCTGCGCGTGGCGACCGGCAATCTGTCGCTCGGTGAGGTGCAGGCCTTCATCCAGTACTCCCGGCAGTTCAGCCAGCCGCTGACCCAGATCGGCGCGATGGCGAACCTACTGCAATCCGGTGTCGCATCGGCCGAGCGGATCTTCGAGATCCTCGATGCCGAGGAGCAGTCGGCGGATCCGGTCATGGAGAACACCCGTCCGGTCGATCGCGGCCGGGTCGAGTTCGAGGCGGTGTCGTTCCGCTACGAACCGGAGACGCCGGTCATCGAGCGGCTGTCGCTGGTCGCCGAACCGGGACATGTGGTCGCCATTGTCGGTCCGACCGGTGCGGGAAAGACCACCCTGGTGAATCTGCTGCTGCGGTTCTACGAACTCGACGCGGGCACTATCACCATCGACGGCGTCGATATCACCGATATCACCCGCGATCACCTGCGTTCCAGGATCGGCATGGTGCTGCAGGACACCTGGCTGTTCAAGGGCACCATCCGGGAGAACATCGCCTACGGCAGTCCGAATGCGAGCGAGGCGGATATTCTCGAGGCCGCCCGCGCCGCCTATGTCGACCGTTTCGTACACGCGCTGCCGCACGGATACGACACGGTGATCGATGAGGAGGGTTCGGGCGTCAGCGCTGGTGAGAAGCAGCTGATCACCATTGCCCGCGCATTCCTGGCCAAGCCGTCCATCCTGGTGCTCGACGAGGCGACGAGTTCGGTCGACACCCGCACCGAGGCGCTGGTCCAGCACGCGACCGCGGCCCTGCGCCGGGACCGCACCAGCTTCGTCATCGCCCACCGCCTGTCCACCATCCGCGACGCCGACCTGATCGTCGTCATGGAGGCGGGCCGCATTGTCGAACACGGCAACCACGAGCGCCTCCTCGAAGAACGCGGCGCCTACTACCGCCTCTACAACGCCCAGTTCGCCGCGGCCGCCGCCGAGGCCTGACCCGTGACGCCGCATAGCTGTTGGCTGTGCGACAGCATGGTGCGGGGCACTGCGGCGTGCCTGAGAGGATGTACAGCGTGGCTGATCCTGGAGCTTTCTCGTTCACCGTCGGTACCCGCATCCCGGGGCGACACGGTCGAACGGGCATGATCAGCACACCGCACGGTGATATCGCGACGCCCGCATTCATTCCGGTCGGCACCAAGGCGACGGTGAAGGCGGTGCTGCCCGAGACCATGAAGGAACTCGGCGCGCAGGCGCTGCTGGCGAATGCCTACCACCTGTACCTGCAGCCGGGCCCGGACATCGTGGACGAGGCGGGTGGGCTGAGCGAATTCATGAACTGGCCCGGCCCGACCTTCACCGACAGCGGCGGCTTCCAGGTGATGTCGCTGGGGGTCGGCTTCAAGAAGGTGCTGGCCATGGAGGCGGTCGACGTCCGCAGCGATGACGTGATCGCGAAAGGCAAAGAGCGCTTGGCCACCGTCGACGATGACGGCGTTACCTTCCGCTCGCACCTCGACGGCTCGAAACACCGGTTCACCCCGGAGGTTTCGATGGGCATCCAGCATCAACTCGGTGCGGACATCATGTTCGCCTTCGACGAGCTGACCACCCTGCTGAATACCCGTGCATACCAGGAGAAGTCGCTGCAGCGCACGCACGAATGGGCGCAGCGCTGCATCGACGAGCACGAAAGGCTGACCGCCGCGCGCACCCATCGCCCATATCAGGCGCTGTTCGCGGTGATCCAGGGCGCGCAGTACGAAGACCTGCGGCGCAAGGCCTGTCGGGAACTGGAATCGCTGCGCGGCAGTACCGGAACGGGTTTCGACGGTTACGGCATCGGCGGCGCACTGGAGAAACACAATCTCGGCGCCATCGTCGGCTGGTGCTGCGACGAACTGCCCGAGGACAAGCCGCGGCATATGCTCGGCATCAGCGAACCGGAGGACGTCTTCGTCGCGGTGGAGAACGGAGCGGACACCTTCGACTGTGTGAACCCGTCCCGGGTCGCACGCAATGCGGCGATCTATGTCGCCGACGGCAGATTCAATATCAATACCGCCAGATTCCGCCGCGACTTCACCCCGATCGACGACACGTGCGACTGCTACACCTGCGCGAATTACACCCGGGCCTATATCCATCACCTGTTCAAGGCCAAGGAGATGCTGGCCTCGACCCTGTGCACGATTCACAACGAGCGCTACACGATTCGGCTCGTCGACCGGATTCGCGAGAGCATCGAGGACGGCTGCTTCGACGAGTTCAAGGCCGAAACGTTAGGCCGCTGGAAAGGTCGCTCTGTCTGATTGCCGCGCCTTCGGCGCGGCGTGTTCGCGGCCCCCGGGTGTCTCGCGTCCGAGCTGTCGAGACTCGCGACTTCGTCGCATGCGCTTCAACGGCTCGGACGCGAGACGGGCCGCGAACTCCTCGCTCGTAAGACTCGCTCCGTGGTGGCTGGGAAGGGTTTGGATCCTTACTGCTTCAGCACTTCCGCTGACCGCCCCAGGTTCGCTCGAGCACCTCGCGATGTGTCGGGAGCGCCGACTCGGGCGCGAGACGTCGCTCGTAAGACTCGCTCCGTTGTGGTTGCGCCCGAGCGGGCCTGTGGCGGAACAACTTTCAGCTCAGGAGCGCGGGAGTTTCGCGTGGCGCGTAGCTCGGTTCGTGCTTCTTCAGGAAGGCGATCACCCGGTAGGTGATCGGCAGCACGATGACCTCGGCGAGCGTCTTCCAGACGAAGCCGACGATCACGTAGTTCACGAACTGTCCCCAGCTGTCGATGCCGATGGCGGTGGCCGCGATCGAGCAGAAGATCAGCGTGTCACCGAATTCACCGACGACCGTGGAGCCGATCAGCCGCGCCCACAGGTGCTTCTCCTTGGTCTTCTCCTTGATAAATACCAGCGAGGCCGAATTCAGCATCTCGCCGACGAAGTACCCGGCCAGGCCCGCGGCGACCAGCTGCGGGGTGGTGCCGATGACGGATCGAAAGGCTTCCTGATTGTCGTAGAAGGTCGCGGCGGGCAGCTCGATGGCGATCTTGAAGCAGATGACCGCGAGCAGCAGGATGGCGAAGCCGTAGTAGATGGCCCGGCGGGCGGCCTTGAAGCCGTACACCTCGCTCAGGACGTCGCCGATGATGTAGGCCAGGGGGAACAGGAACCACGCACCGTCGGTGGAGATCGGCAGGATCTCGATGGGGCCCAGCTTCACCGAATGATCGGTGAAGAATTGGACGCCTTTGGTTGCGCAGATATTCGAGATGATCAGCGTCGCGGTGAACAGGGCGACGATGGGGGTGTAGTAGCCCCGCGCGGCGACGGCGAATGCCGCGTGGGCCGCTGCGGGGCCCCCAGATTCTGGGTGTTCTTCGACTGTTTTGGACTCACTCACGCGCTTCATCCAACCAGGTTGTGGAATAGGCTGTACCAATGACGAATCCCGGCGATTCCGACGAATGGTGGAAACAGTACGGCGGCGAAGGCGTGTCGCCGGAGGCTGGCTCCCAGGGGTCGGTACCGCAGTACCCCTCGGCACCGCAGTACCCGTCCGCGCCGCAGTACCCGCAGCAGCCGGCTCCGACGCCGCCACCTCAGCCGCAGTCGCAGTACCCGAGCTACCCGCAGCAGCCGGTCGCCGGCCCGCAGCAGCCGTACCCGCAGACCCCAGCCTATCCGGGCGCGTATCAGCCGTATGGCTATCCGCAGCAGGCCCAGGGCACTAATGGCCTCGCAATCGGTTCGCTGGTCGCCTCGGTGGTCGGGCTGTGCACCTGCATCGGTTCGATCGTCGGGATCGTGCTCGGTGTCATCGCACTCAACCAGATCAAGGAGCGCGGACAGGAGGGCCGCGGCTTGGCGCTGGCTGGTATCTGGGTGGGCGCGGGCGGCATCGTGCTCGCCATCGTCTACGTGATTCTCAACGTCGCGCTCTCGACGACATAGGACTCGAAAACATCAGGGGCGCTCCCGATTTCGGGAGCGCCCCTGAGCTGTATCCGGTGTCGGCGATCAGGCCTTGACGACCTGGGTGCCGCCGGCGAACTTGTCGTGCCAGCCCTGCTTGTTCGGGTCCTGCGAGGTGGTGATGATCATGTAGATGACCAGGCCGAGCTCGGCCAAGCCACCGATGCACGGAATGATGCCGAGGGCGACATAGAGGTTGCGCTTCAGCGAAACCTCCGGGGTGACCTTCGCCGCGCCGCCGGGGGCGACGACCTTGAGGCCCAGGATCTTCTTGCCGAGGGTGGTGCCCTGCGAGGTCTCCATGCCGACGAAGTACGCGAGCCCTGCGATCGCGCCAACCAGACCGGTCACGATCTGCCCGCCGAGTCCGGAGCCCACGATGAGCGTGATGATGACGGAGATCGGGATGCCGACGATCAGGTGATCGATGATGCGGGCGCCGATCCGGGCTCCGATATCACCGGGCTGTCCGCCGTATCCGTATCCCGGCTGCTCGCCATAGGGCTGCTGGGGGTAGGGCTGCTGCTGGCCGTAGGGATCCTGCGGCTGCTGACCGTATTGCGGCTGCTGTCCGTACTGCGGCGGCTGCTGACCGTACTGGGGCTGCTGACCGTACTGGGGCTGCTGACCGTACTGCGGCGGCTGCTGGCCGTACTGGGGCTGTCCACCCTGCGGGTACTGCTGGCCGCCTGGGTATTGTTGCCCGCCTTGCGGATATTGGTTGGGGTCGTACCCACCGCTTGTCATATGTGTGTCCTCGTCAGTGATCAGTAGATCGGTCGATTGCGTACGTTACGGACATCGCGCGGGTTGCAACAACCCATTCTCATCGAGTATCCACGGTTCCCGGGTCAGATCGGCCGGGTCGAACCCGTCGAGTAGTTCGGCAGGCGAAATCGGGGGATAGCCCAGGGAACTGGCCAGTGCGGCCGCGACGCGATCGGGTGTGTTGCCGAGGGCGAGCTGATCGGCGAGTGTCACCGCGCCGTCGCGCTTGGCCAGTCGCTTGCCCGCGGCATTCAGCACCAGCGGCACATGTGCGTAGTGCGGTACCGGAAGGTCGAGCAGCGTCGCGAGATAGGCCTGACGTGGCGTCGACGGCAGCAGATCGTCACCGCGGACCACCTGATCGATGCCCTGCTCCGCATCGTCGACGACGACGGCCAGGTTGTACGCCGGAATTCCGTCGCCGCGGCGCAGTACGACATCGTCGACGGGACCGCGGTAGCGCCCGTGCAATTCATCGGTGATCTCGAATTCGGTTGCGTGCGCACGCAACCGCAACGCGGCCGGGCGTCCGTCGATGCGATGCGCGGCCCGCTCGGCTTCGGTCAGATCACGGCAGGTGCCCGGATAGTGGCCGAGCGGTCCGTGCGGTGCGGTCGCGGCCTGCTGGATTTCCCTTCGGGTGCAATAGCACTCGTAGGTGAGCCCGGCCGCCGTGAGTTGATCGATGGCCGCTCGATAGTGCGGCAGCCGGTCGCTCTGCCGGACTACGGGGCCGTCCCAATCCAGTCCGATCGCGGCGAGATCCGCCAGTTGGCGCTGTTCGGCGCCGGGCCGGACGCGATCCAGATCGTCGATCCGGAGCACGAAGCGGCGTCCGGTCGATCGCGCGAACAACCAGGCCAGCACCGCGGTGCGCAGATTTCCGATGTGCAGATCGCCGGACGGGCTTGGGGCGTACCTGCCTGCTGGATTTCTGATTACTGGCACGTTTGCCATGCTAGGGGTTACGGCGTGGGTCACCGGATCAGCAGCTGCGGCTTGAGTCGGTCTTCGGTAATGGAGGTTCCGCTGTCGAGGGCAGCAAGCAGGTCCTCGGCGTGCGCGATGAGACCCGCGCGGTCGATTCCGTACGGCACAGCAGTGTTTCGCTCGGCCTCATAGGCGCGCAGCCGGGTCACCGCACGGGTGAGCAGCGTGCGCGCGCCCTTCGGATTCGCGCGCTGGATGTGGGTGAGGCCGACCGCATATTGCGCCAGACCCTGCCACAGCATCCTTTCGGCGAACGGCCCGTTCTTCCATGCGGCCTCCAATACCTCGTGTGCGTTGAATGCCAGGCCGTCATCCAGCAGTTGCTGGGCGTAGGAAAGGGTTTGCTGGGGCGGCAGATTCAGGTCGTCCGGAATTCGCGGCACGCCGACGCTGCCGACGGGCAGCGGCCGCCCGAACCGGTCGCGTGGGCGGGGATTGCGTGCGCGACCTGCCTCGTCGCGCGGGCGTTCGACCATGCTGCCCATCATCCACGGACGGAGTCGAAGGCGTCCACCCGAGTTGGTTCGATCACGACTAATTGACGGATCACGGAGCAATCACATCCCAAAAAGTTTGCTGCCCAGCAAACATAGAAATGAATGTCATCTTCTGGCAATGTTCCCGCAACTCCCCATCTTCGCAAGATTGGCAAATGCGAGCATTGAATGGGCAAGAGATCGGCAAATTCTCGAGGAACCTGCTACTGTTTACCGCGCGGGGGCGACCCCGCGAGGTGAATTCACCTCGAAGTGCAGTGCGATCACGACGCACCGTGAAAGTCGCGCGCTTTGGCAAGGCGCACCGCGGGATTCGGCGTTCCGCGCCGGATGCCGGTGCTAGTTAGAACGATGTCAGAAGAATAATCTCGTTCTCGACGCAGCAAAGGAGCTAGTGCCGTGGAAGTTGACTTGACGGGCGCTGTGTGGCGTAAGAGCACATACAGCGGCCCCGACGGGAACTGCGTGGAAGTTGCATTTCTCGTCGACGGCAACGTGGCGGTCCGCGACACCAAAGACAACGGCTATGGTCCGTTGTTGGCGTTTACGCCCGGCGAGTGGAACGCGTTCCTAAACGGAATGTCAAAGGGGGAGTTCGGCCGCGCCTGAACAACAGGTACGTCCGAACCAACAGCACGGGCCCCGGGTCGGCACGGACTCGGGGCCTTCGCAGGTGCTCAGCGCCCTTTCTCAGTGGTGCTGGCCGTCGGTCTCCTCCTGAGCTGCGCGTAGTACGGCGAGCTGCCTGCGCTCTTCCTCGTGCTCGGCCGCCATGTGCGCGCGGGATTCCTGCCACGGATCGGGTCGGAAGAATCCGCCGGTGCCCGGCTTGCCCGCCGAACCCAGCTTGTTCATCTTCTTCGGCACCGTCGCGCCCTGATAGGTCAACGGAATCGGGTGACCGTGCTCGTCGACCGGACCGAGCGGCTGGTGGATCTCGATGTACTCGCCGTGCGGCAGCCGTCTGATAATGCCGGTCTCGATGCCGTGCTCCAGCACCGCGCGGTCGCTGCGCTGCAGGCCCAGGCAAATGCGGTAAGCGGCGAAGTAGGCCACCGCGGGAAGGGTCAGAATGCCGATCCGGCCGACCCAGGTGGTCGCGTTCAGTGAGACATCGAATTTATAAGCGATGATGTCGTTCACGCAGGACAGCGTCAGTACCACGTAGAAGGTGATCGCCATCGCGCCGATCGCGGTGCGGACCGGCACGTCACGCGGGCGCTGCAGCAGGTTGTGGTGTGCGGTGTCCTTGGTCAGGCGCCGTTCGATCCACGGATAGGCGATCAGCACGGTGAAGACCAAGCCCATGATCATCGCACCCCAGAACGGTGCGGGCACGGTATAGCGGCCCGGATACAGCTCCCAGGGCGGGATCAGGCGCATCATGCCGTCTGTCCACATCATGTAGAAGTCCGGCTGGGTGCCCGCCGATACCTTGGCCGGGCTGTAGGGCCCGAAGGCCCAGATCGGGTTGATCTGCAGCAGGCCGCCCATAAGTGCGACGACACCGAGGGTGAACGCGAAGAACGCGCCCTGATCCAGCGAGAACACCGGCACGATGCGTGTGCCGATCACATTGCGTTCGGTGCGGCCGGGACCAGGGAACTGGGTGTGCTTCTGATACCAGACCAGCGCGATATGCGCGGCGATCAGCGCGAGCATGATGCCGGGGAACAGCAGTACGTGCGCGATGAACAGGCGCGGAAGGATGATCTCGCCCGGATAGTCGCCGCCGAACATCAACCAGTGCATCCAGGTGCCGATGAGCGGGATGCCGAGCGTGATGGAAGAGAACGCCGCCCGCAGGCCGGTGCCCGAGAGCAGGTCGTCGGGCAGCGAGTAGCCGAAGTACCCCTCGAACATGGCCAGGATCAGCAGCAGCGAGCCGAGTACCCAGTTCGCTTCGCGCGGCTTGCGGAACGCGCCGGTGAAGAAGATGCGGAACAGGTGCACGATGATCGAGGCCGCGAAAAGCAGTGCTGCCCAATGGTGCACCTGGCGCACGAACAAACCGCCGCGGACCTCGAAGGAGAGGTTCAGCGCCGTCTCATAGGCGCGGGTCATCGATACCCCGCGCAGCGGCTGGTAAGCGCCGTTGTAGGTGACCTCGGCCATCGATGGGTCGAAGTACAGCGTCAGATAGGTACCGGACAGCACCAGGATGATGAAGCTGTAGAGCGCGATCTCGCCGAGTAAGAACGACCAGTGGGTCGGAAAAACCTTGTTGATCGACCGTTTGATGAATCTCGCGGCCTGATATCGCTCGTCGAAGGAGTTGGCTTGTTCGCCTGCCTTACGACCTATGTCAATAGCCATGGCCGACACCCCGCTCTGGTGAGTGGTGGTATGTGTTCTACTACAGACGGTAGCAGGGGATCGGCCGGGAATCGATAGGTTTCCCTGAACCGCAATGTGGAACAAGATCATTCAGTTTCCCGGTGCCGACCAATAGTGCCGGTAACCGGTGTCATATCGTCGAGTCGTGAGTACGGTGGCCGCCCAGGACGCGACGATGTACTGGCTGTCGGGCCGTACCCGAAATGACCTCTTCATGCTGTATTGCTTCGAAGATTCCGGGCGTTCCGGTGCGCAACTGCGCGAGTTCGTCGCGCACCGCAGCGCGGAGATTGCCGACCTGTCGGTGCGGCTGCGGGAGCTGCCCGCAGATCTGGACTATCCGGCATGGGTTCGGTGTGAATTCCGTGCCGAGCAATTTGTGGAACATATGCTTCCGGAACCAGATTGGCCGAGTGTGTGTGAGGTGCTCGGCAAACTGCTCGGTACCGGGGTGGACGCCGCGGTGCGGCCATGGCGGTTGCATGTGTTTCGTGAGGTCGTAGGTGCGCCGGGGGGTGCTGGACCGGCAATGGTAGCTGTGTTGCAGATGTCGCACGCGTTGGCGGATGGGCGACGGGGTGCGGAGCTCGCCAGGGGGTTGTTTTCCGAGGTTGGTGGGGCCGAGGTGGTTGCGCGGGACGTTTCGTCTGCGCAAGCGCCGGTGAATCCCATGCATGTGAATTCGGTGCTGGCGCTGCTTCGGATGCCGATTCAGTTCGCGCGCACGGTGATTCGTGGCTATCAGGCATTCCGTGCGCAGCAGCAGCTGGCCGAATTGACCAGTGCGGGAAGGCTTCCGGGGCCGGGACCCGCGTTCACACCGAGTCTGGTGAACCGTAGCGATTCGACAGATGGGCATGCCCATCAGGTGCGGATGATCGTCTGCGATGCCGAACGACTGCGCATCCCGGGCCGCACCGTGACCGTGGTCGCGCTGACCGCAGTGTCGATCGCACTCGATCGCTATCTGACGGCGCGGGGGGAACGACCGGACCGCCTCGGCGCGCAAGTGCCGATGGCCTTGTCCGACAATCGGATAGCCGCTCGCAATAACTACCGAAGCCTCGGTGTCGACCTGTTCATCGACGAACCGGACCTGCTGGCTCGCGCGAACAAGATCGCCGCAGCCCTCGCCGATCGCCGAACCCGCGCACAGCACCCACTGCTCACCGCACAGGACCGCGTCACCGCCGTCACCCCAGCGCCACTACTGCGCCGCGACATCGAGCGCTACCTACTCGACACCGTCCCCGACTCCATCGCCGGACACACGGTGGTCTCCAGCGTCCACCGCGGCCCCGCCGACCTGACCTTCGGCGGCGCACCCGTCCGCTTCACCGGCGGCTTCCCCGCAATCGGCTCGGTCATGCACCTGACCCACGGCGTACACGGCCTCGGCGACACCGTCACCGTCTCGATCCACGCCGATACCGCCGCACTACCGGACATAGACACTTACGTCGACTTGCTACGCGATGCCCTGAACGAGTTATTCGACTGTGCCATAGCTGAATTGGGCGAGCCCGAAACCTCAACCGAGTGATTCACCGCAGCCCGACGCCGTACTTCTAGTTATGGCCGAGCGACATCGAAAATGTTCGAATGCATTGAACGCCTACACATTCGGGCGGAGACCGCGGCGGCGGCAATCGAGCGGGGCGGAACCACAACCACATCACCAACCGACTTGGCTGAATGCCCGAAACGATCGCGGGGAAGCCGCCGGTGAAGCGGACGGGTGCGCCGCCGAGCGGTCGCGAGCCGGCCATCGCAGACATCCGAGAGCAAGCCCAGCCCGTGGTTCCGGTTCGAATACCAGTTCGAGGATCGGACGGGGCGCTACTGCTGGATTGGCGCGAGCACGTCCGGGAAGCCGAACATCGCGACCAGCGCCGAGTCGTGGAGTGCGATCACTCGGGAGACTCCGGTAGTAGTTGGGGCCAGCACCACGATGCCGTTTGCCCGGAACACACAGTCGGCGTCTCGGTAGTAGATGACGGCGGCTGGCTGGCCGTTGGCTGTAGTAGCGATCATCCGCCAGTCGCCGGGTGTGCCGAGCACGTACGCGTCGAGCATATGGATGCACCGCACCCGGCCTGCGTACCATTCGCGGAATGGCGTCGCCTCCAGCGTGGCGTCGGTGCGCAGCACTTGTTCCAGCAGACCGGCATCGGAACGCTCGAAGGCTGCGATGTAGCCGTCGAGTAGTGCGCGTGCCCGCTGGTCGGTCGGTTCGAGCAGTTCCTCGGGCTCCGGATCCAGTTCGTCGAGCCGGGCGCGGGCGCGCTGCAGACCGCTCTTGACCGCCGCCGTAGTGGTGCCGAGGATCTCCGCGGTTTCGGCCGCGGAGAACGCCAGCACCTCGCGCAGGATGAGGATCGCGCGCTGGCGGGCGGGCAGGTGCTGCAGGCTGGCGATGAGTGCCAGCCGTAGCGACTCTCGTGCGATCACCGCCGCGGCCGGATCGTCGGCGGCCGGGGCGATCCACCCGTCCGGCAACGGTTCCAGCCACGAGACCTCGCCCGGCGCAACGTGACTCGGCGGGCGATCGGGCCCGTCGTAAGCCCCGGTCAGGCCCGAGGGCAGCACCCGGATCCGGCGCGGCTGCAAGGCCGTCAGGCAGACATTGGTGGCGATCTTGTAGAGCCAGGACCGAATCGACGCGCGCCCTTCGAAGCCGGCGTAAGAACGCCATGCCCGAAGATATGTTTCCTGTACCAGGTCCTCCGCGTCCTGGGACGAGCCGACCATGCGGTAGCAGTGCGCCAGTAGCTCCCGGCGGAACCGCTCGGTTTCGGCGGCGAACCGGTCCTGGTTCGCCGCCTCCGGCACGTGCGCCGTCATGTCGCGAGTGTAGGCCGTAGCCGGCTGGCCGGATGTGCGGTGGAATCCCACAGGCAGCTCCTTGTCCGGACCGCTCCCGCCGGTCGGGACGGTCGCTGATTACGACCGGGATGCTGTTGTGAAGGAATCGAAACGCAGCTCAGGGGTGGTCACGGCACCAGTGCCAGTTTGCCGGTGGTGGTGCGGGTTTCGAGTTCCGCGAGGGCTTTCGGGCCGTCGGACAAGTCGTAGGCGGTGGGGCGAGCGGGAGTGAGGACGCCAGCGGTGATGAGCGCGGACAGCTCACCCATGAGCTCGCCGAATATCTGCGGTGCGGCCTGGCTCAGCACGCCGATGTTGAGGCCGATGATGTGGACCTGGTGCTTGTACACCAACTCCCAGTTGGTGATCGCGGCTTTACCGCCTGCCACGCCGTAGACGACGATCCGGCCGGTGACCCGCTTGGCCGCGGCCAGGCCGGCGGCGAAGGTTGCGCCGCCGGCGGACTCGAGCACAAGATCGGCGCCGATGCCGCCGGTCAGCCGCAGTACCTCGGCGGCGAGGTCCTCGGTGCGGGAGTCCAGGACGTGGTCGGCGCCGAGTGCCCGCACAGTCTCGTGCTTGCCCGGCGAGGCAGTGGCGATGACCGTCGCACCATAGTGCTTGGCCATGGTCACCGCGGCCTGGCCGGTCGCGCCCGCCGCGGCGTGGATCAGCACGGTCTCCCCTGCGGTGATGCGGCCCAGAGGCCTGAGCGCGGCCAGCGCGGTGGGCCAGTTCACGACCAAGCCCAGCGCCTGCTCGGCCGTCCAGCTGTCCGGCACCGGAACCGCCGCAGCCGAGGGCAGGACCATGTACTCGGCGAAAGCCCCGTAGCCGACGCCGATAACCGTGGCCCCTGGTTGCGGGCAGGTCGTAGCCTCACCCACTGCCACGACCTCGCCGGCGGCCTCGAAACCCGCCAGATACGGTGGTTGCGGGCCGTCGAGGAACGTGCCGTAGGCCCGCGAGATATCGGCGAAGTTGACACCGGCGGCCGCGACCCGGATCAGGACCTCGCCCGGGCCGGGCACCGGGACCGGCGCGTCGATGATCGACCGCATATCCTGCGGACCCTTCAGCGAGGTCTGCTGCAGGGCGCGCATAGTGGTGGGAATACTCACAGCAATCAGCTCTCTTTCTCGGCTTGCCTCGTCGACCATGTAGACCTCGGTCGCCACGGAAAGGAATCGGCGGCCGCGAATCGTCCGAAAAACGACGGACCGGTGAGCCTGCGCGCACGCCCTGCGGCACAGCGACCTTGGCAGCAGGCGACGACAGCGAGCTGTGCTGCCGTCCACCGCGCTGACCGCACCAGCGGCCGACGGGCGAGACCCGCTGCGGCGCAGGACATCCTGTAGTGCCGAGTCGAGTGTGTCCAACTGCGTCGGCGATATCAGCGGCGACAATCTATGACCCGGTCGTAGTCACCGAGACATGAAACCCCGCTGTGGCCCCGACCATGGGTCAGCCCGACTGATGTGTGGATCGGCGTCACAGAACCCATGGTGCGCCGCCGGGGCGGGCTGCGGAAAGTGACAGCCGCGAACGCAACCATGTCTAAACGGAGGATTGAGTGTTGACCGCGTCGATGCCCGGGTCGAGCAGTGGTTGACAGTGGTCCGAAAAGAAACAGCAGGTCAGGACATGAAAACATGTCCTGACCTGCTATTTCGTGGCGGAGGATAGGGGATTTGAACCCCTGAGGGCGTTAACCCAACCCGCGTTCCAGGCGAGCGCCATAGGCCACTAGGCGAATCCTCCGTGCAGCAGCATACCGGGTGCCCCCGGCCGGTCGCCAAATTGGGGCTGCTCGGGGCGGGAACTCCCAGTTCGGTCCCGTTTCGACCCATTGCGGTCCACCCCGGTGGTGATCATTGTCGGATCCGCCCGCTACACTTGCATACGGATCCCGCGCGGCGCGCATCCTGTGAACTCCCCCAGGGCCGGAAGGCAGCAAGGGTCAACGGGCTCTGCCGGGTGCGCGGGGTCCCCTATATTCACTCCAATTCGGAGCAACCGCCGGGTAACGTGAACACGGTCCGCCGGACGTCGAACGCGCTCGGCTGGATCGAACGGTCCGACCGCGGTAATCGGCTCGGACGTCATCGCCCCTTCGCTGCTTCGAAAGGCTGCTCAGGATGCCCCGGCAAACGCAGATCGGTTTGATGAGCCCCCCGGAGCTCGTGTCCGAACACGAGACCCAGACCGCGAATTACGCGACGCTCAAGACCGAGAAGCTCACGCTGGATCTGACCAGGGGTAAACCTTCGCCGGAACAACTCGACCTCTCCGCGGAACTGCTCACGCTGCCCGGCCCCGGCGATTTCAAGGACGGCGCCGGCACCGATTGCCGCAACTACGGTGGGCTGCACGGTCTCCCGGAATTGCGTGCGATCTTCGGTGAGCTGCTCGGCATTCCGGTCGAGAACCTGATCGCGGGCAATAACGCCAGCCTCGAGCTGATGCACGATGTGATCAGCTACGCATTGCTGTACGGCACACCGGATTCCGAGCGGCGCTGGGTGGCCGAGCCCACGCTGAAGTTCCTGTGCCCGAGCCCCGGCTATGACCGGCACTTCGCGATCACCGAGGCGCTCGGCTTCGAGATGATTCCGATTCCGATCGGTCACGATGGACCGGATGTGCACGCCATCGCCGCACTGGTGGCCGATGATCCGCAGATCAAGGGTCTGTGGGCGGTGCCGAACTACTCCAACCCGACCGGTGTCATCTTCTCCGAAGAGGTTGTCCAGGAGTTGGTTTCGATGCCAACCGCGGCGGCGGACTTCCGCCTGTTCTGGGACAACGCCTACGCGGTGCATCCGCTGACCGATACCGCCGCACCCGTCCTCGATGTGCTCGGTATGGCCGCCGCGGCCGGAAACCCGAACCGTCCCATTGTTTTCGCTTCCACCTCGAAGATCACCTTCGCCGGTGCGGGGGTGAGCTTCCTCGGTGCGTCCACGCCGAACCTGAACTGGTACCTCGACCACGCGGCGAAGAAGAGCATCGGCCCGGACAAGATCAACCAACTGCGTCACCTGCGGTTCTTCAAGGATGCCGACGGCGTGCGCGCGCATATGCAGAAGCATCGCGCCATCCTCGAACCGAAATTCGCACTGGTACTGAAGATTCTGGAGGATCGGCTCGGCGCGTCCAAGGTGGCGTCCTGGACCGAGCCGAAGGGCGGCTACTTCATCAGCCTCGATGTCCTGGAGGGCACCGCGGCCAGGGTGATCGCGCTGGCCAAGGATGCTGGCATCGCGCTCACCGCGGCCGGTTCGGCCTTCCCGTACCGGAATGACCCGGAGGACAAGAACATCCGCATCGCCCCCAGCTTCCCCCAGCTGCCGGAACTGGAGAAGGCGATGGACGGTCTGGCCACCTGCGTACTGCTCGCGGCCACTGAGAAGCTGCTTCAGAAATAGTCGGCGAATTCGGTGGGCGCGTATCGAATCCGATACGCGTCCACCGTATTTCAAGCCTCCAGCAGCGCCGCCAATCGTGCCAGATCGGCCCGATTGGCGCGCCGCATCGCCGCCTCCATGATCGGTGCGGCCAGTTTGCCGAATCCGCTGGGAGTTCCGGTGTTGCGCAGGATCATTCGGGTGCGGTCCGGTCCGGCGTCGGCCCAGGCGTAGGTCGTCTCCATCGGGAACGGTCCCTCGACGGTGCGCATTACGAGTCGTTCGCCGGGTGTGTACTCGACTACTTCATATGTGTACACGAGTTGCCTGCCGAGGAATCGCGCGACGAATTCCATGCGCGATCCGATCCGCAGTGGCGGCTCGGTCTGCCATTCGATGCGGTCGATATTGGCGTACCACCGTGGGGCGTTCGTCGGATCGCCCGCGAAGGCGGCGACCTGAGCGCGTGGACACTCGATCACCGCCTCCGTCGATACGTCGACGGCCACGATCAGCGGGGTTTATGCGCCAGCACGGCGAACATGGTCACCGATAGGTGGACGTCACCGGTTTGGGCGCCCCGTTCCAGATCCGCGATGAGCTGGTCGCGCTGTGCCTCGGTGATGGAACCGCGCGCGACCGCCATGGCGGAGATGCGGTTGACCAGCGCGCCCGCGCCGACTGTCCGGTCCTGTACCAGGGCGTGCGAGCCGACCTCGTCGATAACCAGGCCTGCCTTGGTCAGCAGGCCGGGCAGCCTGCGGCCGGAGAACGGGTTGGTGGTTGCGGCGATCAGGGTGTCGACGACCTCGCGAACCACGTGACGGTCGCCGGGATGCACGATTGCCGTTCCCCAGTCGCTGTCCATCACAACGACGCGGCCACCGGGCCTGAGCACCCGGGCGATCTCGTTGGCGGCACGACTCGGTGCGGTCAGGTGTTGGAACACCCGCTCGCAGAGTGCGGCGTCGAAGGTTTTAGCGCCGAACGGCAGCCCGTAGGCGTCGCCGGAATGGAATTTGGCCGTCGAACCGGCCTGTTCGGCGCGGCGTTCGGCGGAGGCGAGCAGCTGTGGATCGGGTTCGACACCGATCGCGGTGCCGGTCGGGCCGACCGCATCCGCGAAGGCGATGACCTCCGAGCCGGTGCCCGATCCGACATCGACCGCACTCTCGCCGGGCTGCAGCGCCAATGCTTCATGTGCCCACGTGCGCAGTCGGCGGATGCCCGGCAGCGCCGCCTGCAGATCCCGCACGTCGACCAACTGATCCTGGCCCGCGCTATCGAAGCGATCCGGGCGTAACCCCTGCATATTCATGGGCCCGATTCCGTCTCTAGGTATTGCCGTCGTCTGAGGCATGGCGCTGAGCCTACTTCGGCACCGACCGCATCGCACGGCAGGACTGTGAGGTGGGTCACGATTCGGGCGGGCCACCGATCCGGGTGGGCCGGACCACGCAACGGTGCCGAGTGAGATGATCGGAGAAGTCCGGTACCAGCGAAAGGAAGTCCTGTGGCCAAAGCGAAGTCCGCGACTGTCAAGCTGTGTCTCGCCCAGGAGCCGGAGGCGGACAAACTCCTTTCCGAGGATTCCTTCGCGTTGCTGACGGGCATGCTGCTCGATCAGCAGTTCCCGCTCGAACATGCCTTCCGCGGGCCGAAGAAGATCGCCGACCGCATGGACGGCTTCGATATCCAGCGGATCGCCGACGCCGATACCGAGGCGTTCGAAGAACTGTGCGCGACCCCGCCCGCTATTCATCGCTACGGCCGGTCCATGGCTCGCCGCACCCAGGAACTCGCGCGCTATGTGGTCGAGCATTACGACGGCAGGACCCAACGCATCTGGACCCAGGGCGATCCGGACGGCAAAGAGGTGCTGCGCCGTTTGAAGGAACTGCCGGGCTACGGCGATCAGAAGGCCAGGATCTTCCTCGCCCTGCTCGGCAAGCAACTCGGTGTGCAGCCGAAGGGGTGGGAAGCGGCGGCGGGCGCCTACTCCGAAACGGGCTCACGGCGCTCGGCCGCCGATATTGTCGACGGCGAATCCCTTTTGGAAGTAAGGGCTTTCAAGAAGCAGATGAAGGCGGCGGCCAAGAAGTCCTGAGGTCGCTCCGGGTTTGCCTATTCGAATCTGTCTGCATTTTTCCCTCGTGCCCGATTGAGTTCTCGCCGATGCTTTTCCCTCGGTAGCAACACCTAGATGAGGGAACGCAGTACATGAAGATGAGGAAACTCGCCGTCGTCGCGGCGCTGGTGACCATGGCGACCGGTGTGGCCGCGGGCACCTCGGTCGCCGCCCCGGCCGCGACCGAAAGCGACGATAGCGCAATCAATTTCACCGCCGAAGCAGTAGGCGATTCATCGATTATCAAGACCGACGCGGGTTCGCTGGCGGTCGAGGGCGATGTCTTCGAGATCAAGGCCGCCGATGGCACCGTACTCGCGGGCACCCCGCTGCGGTTCCGGATCGATGACTTCGAATTCCCGATCGCCGCACAGATTTCCGATCGCACCGCGACATTGACCCCGCAAATCGATCGCGAACACGCGGTCTACAAGCCGGTCGCGCTGCCCTACGAGGACCAGGCCCCTTGGAAGACCCCATACGACCGTGAGGTCGCGGCCTGGACCCGTCTGACCAGCACCGTCTCGGCGGCGGCCACCATCGGCACGCTGGTCGGCGGTCTCATCGGCGGTGCGGCGGGCTGCGTGCTCGGCGGTATCGCCGGTGCCACGGTCGCCTCGGCAACCATCGTCGGTCTGTTCGGTCCGTTCATTCCGGCCGCCGCCATCGGCTGCCTCGGCGGCATCATCGCCGTTGGTGCCCTCGGCACCCTGGCCGGTCAGATTCTCGTGACCGCGCCGGTCGCGATCGGTGCGGCGATCCAGTACTTCACCACGATCAACCAGCCGTTCGTACCGGCCAAGTAGGTCGCACGGCATCCGTGGCCCACCGTCGCCACGGAAACAGGCCCCGCCCGGTACCTCTCGACTGGGCGGGGCCTTGTTGTGGCGGGGAAGGCTGGGCCGACCCGGCTAGCATGCACTGGCTGTTCAGAGAATCTGGAATCAGAAGGGGCTAGTGATGAGCTTCGAAACCAAGCGTGTTCTGCGGATCGCCCTACTCTTCGCAACGGCCGGCGCCAGCCTGCTGATCGGCGCGGGTACCGCCGCTGCCGACGACTGGCCCTCGGATGGCGGCGGCGCGCTCGAGGTCTATGAGACCAAGAACTTCGCGGTCCAATCCGATCCCGACTACTGGAATCCACTTTCCGACCGGAACCGGTTGACCTCACCGTTCGGTACGAGCACCCGGATCGTCTGCACCAGTTTCCATGGCGTTCAGCAGGATTGCTGGCAGGCAGACCTCGACGGCAACCCGCACAAGCTCAATATCGCCCCGCTCGACCTGCCGTATGCCGGCTCCAGTGGCACCGGCCACTTCGGGCCCAAGCATTACGTCTACCCGGGCTGATCCCGCCACGGACGCAGGCCCCGCTCAATGCTGAGCGGGGCCTTCTTGTGTCGACCGGCAAGATCATGACCTGGTCTTTTATGCGCGCGCATTACTTGCGTTGACATTTAATGCGTGTGCATCTAAATTACCGGACGTGACTATGACAGCTACCGCATCCGATACCCGGACCGCCGCACCTACCGAGCACACCCCGGGCCGTTGGGGCCCGACGTTGTGGGCCGTACTGTTCGTCGCCGGCCTGGCGATGTTCCTCGACGCACTCGACGTCTCCATGGTCGGCGTCGCCCTCCCGTCCATCGGATCCGAACTGGGCCTCGACACCGAGAGCCTGCAGTGGATCGTCAACGGCTACATCCTCGGCTACGGCGGCCTGCTGCTGCTCGGTGGCCGTGCCGCCGATCTGCTGGGTCGTCGACAGGTATTCCTCACGGCCCTGGTGGTTTTCGGACTCGCCTCACTCGCGGGCGGTCTGGTCGACGACGGTGCGCTGCTGATCGCCAGCCGCATCATCAAGGGCGTCGCCGCCGCATTCACCGCACCCGCCGCACTTTCGATCATCACCACCACCTTCAAGGAAGGTCACGACCGCAACCGCGCACTGTCGATCTTCACGGTCTTCGGCGCCACCGGTTACGCCTCCGGCCTGATCGTCTCGGGTCTGCTCACCGGCGTCGACTGGCGATTGACCTTCTACGTCCCGGTGCTGGTGGTCGCGGCCGTGGTGGTCACCGCCTACTTCGTGGTGCCGCGCAATATCGAGAAGGAACAGGGTCGCATCGACTTCGCCGGTGCCGCACTACTGACCGGTGGCATGCTGGCCGCCGTCTACACCATCGTCACCGCACCCGAAAAGGGCCTCACCGCAACGGTTGTCGCGACCGCCGTAATCGCCGTCGCCCTGCTGAGCGCGTTCTTCGTGGTGGAGAACAAGGTGGCCCACCCGCTGGTTCGGCTGAGCATCTTCAAGGTGAAGTCGATCGTGCGCGCGAATCTGGCCGCACTGGCCATCTTCGGCTCCTACATCAGCTTCCAGACGATCGTGTCGCTGTACCTGCAGAACACCCTGGGCTGGACGCCGCTGAAGATGGCGCTGGCCCTGGCTCCGACGGGCATTATCGTGGCGATCCTCTCACCGGTCGCGGGCAAGCTGATCGACCGCTACGGCACCACGCCGATGATCATCGCCTCGATGACCTCGTTCGTGATCGGGTACGTCTGGTTCATCTCCTTCGGTGGTAGCGCCGACCCGACCTACGTCGTGGACTACCTGCCCGCGTTCCTCCTGCTCGGCCTCGGCTTCGCGCTCGGCTTCTCCTCGGTCATGGTGCAGGCCACCGAGGGTATCGCCGACCACGAGCAGGGGCTGGCCTCGGGGCTGGTGCAGACCTCCGGTCAGATCGGTGGCGCGGTCGTGCTGGCCGTGGTCACCGGGCTGATCAGCGGTGGCGCCGCCACCAGCATCGCGCAGTACCGGCCGGGTCTGTACCTGGTCACCGTGGTCGCGTTGGTCGGGCTGATCGCCTCGGCCACCGCGCTGCTGGCCCGTCGTCAGTTGGTCGCGGAAGCGGCGTAACCGAACAGCCCGGGATCGGGCGAGCCAGTCACCCCATGGGGGTCGCCGAAGCGGCGGCCCCCATTCGGCTTTTTCGGACAAATCGTGCTTTGGGCCACATTTTGCCCGGAACCCGGTGCGCGCCAAGGATTTCGGAACGAACCATGCATCCGAGGAGTTCCCGCTCCGCCGATAGGGCTTGGTGCGCGGCGATTTCGGTGTTAACTTTGATCCCATGTCTTCGAGCCGTCCGACCGCACTGCGGGTCACCTACGTGACCGCCGCGCTGGGTCTGCGACTGCCGTTGACTCGCGAACTGTGTTGTTCCTGCTGCAGCTGAGCCGCTCTTTCGGCTCGTGCGCTGCCCCGCCGCCGCACGTGTAGGCACGTCCCGTGGTACGGGACTTCAGCAAGGAATCTTCATATGTCCCTCACCCTTGATCGATCCGGCTCCAGGGTCGTAACCGGTCGTGTCCGTGTCCAGCGCCCCGTCGTCGCGCCGGAACTCCGCATCGCCGACAATCCGGCCGCAGCCGTGCTGCGCGCCGCGACCGGCGGTCCGGTTTCCCGTGACAATGCCGCGCGCACAACGGGTTTGAGCATCGCGACGGTCAACCGCCAAGTCTCGGCGCTCTTGGCCGCCGGACTGCTGCGCGAGCGCCCCGACCTGACCGCATCGGGTGCGGTCGGCCGTCCTCGGGTGCCGTTCGAAATCGACCACGAGGCCTATCTGACCCTCGGCATCCACATCGGCGCCGCGGTCACCAAGATCGTCGCGGCCGATCTGCGTGGGCGCATCCTCGGCGGGCTGGCGATCGCGACGCCGCAGACCGGTCAGGACTTCGCGACCACGACCGTCGCGCGCAGCGCCAAGGCCTTCCTGCAGCGCTGGCATCGGCGCAAACCGCTCTGGGCCGGTGTGGCGATCGGCGGACGGGTCGATCCCGCGACCGGGGTCGTCGATCACCCCAAGCTGGCTTGGCAAGGGGCGCAGGTCGGTTCGGTGCTCGGCGAGGTGCTCGAGCTGCCGGTCTCGGTTGCGCCGCACGTCGAGGCGATGGCCGCGTCGGAACTGCTGTTGCCGACCGGCGAGCCGCGCGGGACCACTGGTCCCGGCAGCAGCCTGTACTTCTACGTTCGCGAAACCGCCGGTATCGCAGTGACTTTGGACGGCCGGGTGCATACCCCCAGCAGCGGCCCCGGTTCGATCGCGCACTTCCCGACCGGCTCCGATGTCGAATGCGCCTGCGGACGGCGCGGCTGCCTCGAGGTGACCGTCGGTGATCGGTCGCTGCATGCCAGAGCCGTTGGGCGCGGGATCATTCCGGCGCACAAGGGCACCGGCGGCAGCACCATCGCCGACCTGTACCGCGCCGCCGAGGCGGGCGCGGCGGATGCGCAGGAGTTGCTCGCCGAGCGCGCCACCATCCTCGGACACACCGTCGCGATGGTCCGCGACATGCTCAACCCGGACCGGGTGATCCTCGGCGGCCAGGCCTTCACCGGCTACCGCCCAGCGGTCGCCCACGTCGCCCGCGCTTTCACCCAGTCCTCCCAACTCCCACCGACCGACATCCGCATCAGCGGATTCGGCGGCAAGGTGCAGGAATTCGCGGCAGTGGTCACCTCACTCAGCGCCATCTACGCCGATCCCCTCGCCGCGATCCGCCGCACGGCGCTGAACGACTGACAGTCGCCTGCAGGTCTTCTCGCCTACTTCAGGAAGTAGGCGAGAAGACCGGTCAGGAACGGCGCCAACGTCGTGAACGCCGCTCGCAATTGTGCTGTCGCCGTATCGGCGAGGCCCATCAGCTCAGTGAGTCGATTGCGTCCCGACGTTCACTGGTCATCGGGCAGTTGCGGATCGCCCGAGGCGTCGGTCCGAACGATGGGAGACGACGCGTCGAGAATCCGCGCACCGTCCGCCTGCCAGCACAGATGCGGTCGCCGCCGCGAGCGTGTCCAGTGGCTGAACTGCGATGAACCGAACCCGTGCGCGCACAATCCAAATGACCGCGACCGCCCGGCCACATCGCGACGGCGACAAGCACGAGGGCGATGCCGATCCGCACCGCGCTCGGTTGGAGCCGGCCCCAGAACATCCGCGGCATCGCGGCGGTTCCCGCGATGGTGAGCAGGTACAGCGCGGTCAATGCGGATAAGCTCGCGCTTGGATATCTGGTGCGAAGTTCACGCAGCATCGGAGCGGTGAAAAGGTTCCCGCAACCGCCATCCCGACAGTGATCCCGATCATCATGCGCCACAGGGAGTACGCGGGCCCATCGCTGAACGGCGCATGCCGGCCGCGGTCCAGTCCGCCGACGATGAGCCAGCAGGCACCGGCGGCGGCCACCGTCAGGACCACAATGCCGATCGGATACCAAAACCGTTGCGCGAATGTCTTGTTCAGATCGATGGTCGGCAGCTCCGACTCCAACGCACTCTGCCGTCCGGACACACAAACGAGCGGCCGGGAGCAATGCAATCACAACGAGGCCCGAGCGGCTGGTCTTCCGCGATCGGTGGACGGGTGCCGACGAAATTGCTCGGTTCGCGGGATGCTCCGAGGACTTACGTGAAGAGAGCCTCGAGGGCGGTGATGAAGTACGGGAAGTGGCCTGCGAAGCGTTGCAGGTTGCGGTCGCGTTCGAAGGTGCCGAACCAGTAGAGGCCGGGCTGGGAGTCGGCGGCGAGGTTCAGGTCGCGGAAGGTGCGGATCCAGTTGTCGGCGCGGCCGCCGATCACCATGAACGGCAGCGCACGGGAGAAGACCAATTCCTGGTCGGCGGGCGGGATCTGGTCGCGGGTGGTCGCGTCGAGGCCGCGCTGCAGTGCGCGGATCCGGCCGACGAGTTCGCGGCCCTGGGCCGTGCGCACCGGTAGGAATCGCGGCAGCAGTACCGTCGCGACGCCGGCGAGCAGGATCGCGACGCCGACCAGTGCGCTGCCCGAGGTGAGCGCCAGAGCGATGGTCGCGGCGATACCGGCGAGGATCAGTGTCCCACCCAACAGGATCGGCAATCCGATGCGGGCCCGATCGATGAACGCGCCGCGTTCGACCGCATCGGCGAGCATTGCGCTGCGCACCGTTTGGGACTGCATGCGTCCCGGTGCACGCAACTCGCCGACGGTCACCGAATCGGTGCCGTCCGGCAGCAGTGCGCGGTAAACCGCCTTCTCGTACGCGCGCAGCTGGTCATCGGGTGCGTTAACCCGGTCGATGCGCCAATCGCTATCGCTGACGGGCGTGATCCAGATGTACCGGCGCACGGCGAGGTCGATCACCGTCGCGGCGATATCGCTCGGATCGGCATGTTCGTCGAGCAAGACGCCCGCCTCGCCGGGCAGGATGCCGTCCGGCGAGGTGAACTGGACCCGCGTACCGTCGCGCAGCAGCGGATCGATCGTCGCTGAACCGGCTGTGGCGGCGGCGTTTTCCCGCCTGGTCTTGACCACGTAGCCCGCCATCGCGGCCAGTGCGAGCAGCAGCACACCGAATGCGACGAGCACCGGAGTCGTGAAGGAGAAGGCGCCGGCCTCGCTGTTGTCGCGAACATCGGCGTTGGCGGGCACCGTGCCGGGCGGCAGCTGCAGGGTCAGGTCGATATTGTCGCCCTTGCGCAGGTCGGTCTGGCGCCAATAGAGCACTCCGTCCGCCTCGATCTGCAGATCGGAGCACTGGCGCAGATTGCCGGGCGGGCCCAATTTGCAGTCCACCACGCCCATTTCGTAGCTCGGGCTGATCAGTGATGCATCGATCGATGCGACATCGGCATTGATGGTGCCGAGCCAGCGGAAGACCTGGGTACCGGGTGCGTCGCTGACCGTATTGTGGATCGCGTAGGTGAACGTCGATTCGCCCGGCTTGGCATCGATGGTGAACAGATCGTTCGCGACCGTCGCGGTGCCGGGGCCTTTGGTATCGACATCGGTGACTTTGAAGACGCGTTCGACATCGTCGCCGACCTTGAGGCGCAGCGGCAGAGTCATTTTGAAGCCGCTGTCGGCGGGGACGGTCACCTTCTCGGTGACCTCGAGCACACCCTCGCGGCTCAGTTTCAGATCCGCGACAATATCGACACCATCGGTTGCGGGCTCCGTGTGGGCTATCGGTGCGGCGGCGAGCATTCCCGCAGCGGCGAGAAGCAGCGCGCTCGCGGCGCCCCCCCGAAAAGTCAGCATGGCTGCCTACTCTAGACAAGTTGCTAAGCTGCGTCAGCAGCCCGGCGCGAGCGACGGGCCCGCAGGCGGTAGCGCAGCGTGACCACGAAGGGCCCCGGGAGCGCCGCAAATTCAATACCGCAGGCGATCATGAGACGAGGGGGTACGGGGGACGTGACCCAACCACCGTACGGCTACGGGCCGGTTCCGCTTGGTGGACAACCGGTTCCGCCGCGTCCCGGTTCGCCGTATGGGCAGCCCGGATACCGTCCTGCGCCGGGGCAGCCCGTTTATGGTCAGCCCGGATATGGCCAGCAGCCGGGTTATCCGCCCGGTTACGGCCAACCCGGGTATGGTCCGCCGCCGGGTTATGGCCAACAGCCCGGTTATCCGGCGCCCGGATACGGACAGCGCGCGCCCATGCCGCCACCGACGCCCTACGGCCCACCCGGACGTCCACCGCAGAAGCGCAAGGGCGGCGGCGGCTGGATCGCGCTGCTGTTGATCATCGTCTTCGTGGTCGCGGGTGGCCTGGTGCGTGGCGCGTTTTCGCACGGCAGGCTCAGCAGCACCGCTTCGGGCCCCGGCCCGAGCATGACCTACACCCCGGATTCGAACGGCGGAGTATCGGAGACCGGAACCAACCCGCTGCTGACCGATCCGAACACCACCTTGATTCCGGCGAAGTGCTCGTACGCACCGTGGAGCACGCAGGTGGACGCCGCGCGCAAGTTCTTCGAGACCGCCGCGAGCTGCCTGGAGTCGGCATGGAAACCCGTACTGGCACAGAAGAATCTGCCGTTCCAGTCGCCGACGCTGAATGTCAGCGCGAGCACGGACGGCATCACCACGCCGTGCACCGGCTCCACGAGTAATTTCGCCGCGTTCTACTGCCCGGCGAACAAGACGATCTACATGCCGCTCAGCCAGCTGCAGACCGATCTGTTCAAGGACAACTGGATCGTCTACCTGTCGGTCTTCGCCCACGAGTACGGCCACCACGTGCAGGCGATGGCCGGAATCCTGCGCAAGGCCAACAGCGATCGCGTCGACGCGGGCGTGCGCAGTGAGAAGGGTTTGGAGCTCTCGCGCCGAATCGAGTTGCAGGCCAACTGCTTCGACGGCATGTATCTCGGCTCCTCGGCCAATGGCGGTTCGCTGACCACGGGGCAGATGACCCTCGCCCGCCGCGACGCTCACGGCCGCGGTGACCAGCGCGGGGATATGCGCGATCACGGGACCGCGGACAACGGCGGCACCTGGTTCGAGATCGGTGTGGACAAAGACCGTGCGGCACAGTGCAATACGTTCACCGCGTCGGCCAGTTCGGTGTCGTGACCAGGTGACGCAGCCGCCCCGCGGCTATGGTTCGCCGCCCGGATATCAACCCGCACCCGGATACCAGCAACCGCCGGGATATGGCACGCCACAGGGTTATCCACCCGGTCCTCCTCCGCCCTACGCGGCACCGTACGGTCCGCCGATGCCGTATCAGCGGCCGGGATATCCGCCGCGTCCGTACCCGCCGCGACGCCGGAGTTCGGGTGCTGGGCTCAGTGCGCTGCTCGGTGTGCTGACGGTCGTCGTCGTGGTCGTCGGACTGCTTGTCTCATCGGCGATTTCGGCCGATAACGAGAACAAGCGGCACCGCCCGTCGGCCTACCCGCCGCCGACGCCGAGCTACACCTACACTCCGCCGACTTCATCGACGTCCTCGCCGATCCCGACATCGAGCGTAGCGGTGACCACCAGTCGCGCCGCCGCGCCGCCGACGACGAAACCCGCTGGGCTGCAACCGGTTGCCAAAACCGGTGACAACCCGCTGTTCAGTGACAGCGACTCGGGTATGGTCAATGCCGAGTGCAGTTATCCGGCCTGGTCCGCGACTGTCGATGCCGCCACCCGGTTCTTTCAGGCTGCCGCCGCCTGTCTCGATAAGAAATGGCGTCCCGCTCTACAACGCGCCAACCTGCCGTACTCCAGCCCGGCTGTGAGCGTGCCGGCACGCGGGGCGGACGCGGCGTCACCATGCGGCTCCGGCAGTGCCAATTGGGCAGCATTTTATTGTTCGGCGAACCACACGATCTACATGCCTCTGGACAAGATCCAGATCGAGCGGTACGGCAACGATACGGTCATCTACTTGACGGTTTTCGCGCACGAATACGGCCATCACGTGCAGGCGATCTCCGGCATTACCCAGGCAATGAGCAGTCAGCGTTCCGACGCGGGGGCGCGGAGCCCGATCGGGCTGGAACTGTCGCGTCGCATGGAGTTGGAGGCGCAGTGCTTTGCCGGAATGTACGTCGGCACCTCGGTCGTCGATGGTGCCTTCGACAAAGCGGAGCAAAGCAGAACGACAGCGGATCAGTACGGGCGTGGAGATAAATCCGGCGACGCCCGCGATCACGGCACCACCCAGCACTACGGGGCGTGGTTCGAGCAAGGTCAGAACTACGACCGGACATTTCAGTGCAACACTTGGAATATGTCGTCGGACGAGGTGTCCTAGCGAGCGCTTTCGCGCCCCCGGTGGATCAGTGATCGCCACCCGGGGTCTGCCCGAAGTGCCCCTCGCCCAAGCGCCGCGGCGCATGTCCGTGCACGCCTTCGGCATACGCGGTCTCCGCATGCAGTGCGAAGTCGATGCCCGCGGACTCGTCTTCCTTGCTGACCCGGAATCCGAGGAACCGGTCGATCGCCTTGCCGAGCACGAAGGAGACGGCGAACGCATACGCCGCGACCACCAGCACGCCGACCAGTTGCTTGCCGAACTGCGCGAGTCCGCCGCCGTAGAACAGGCCCTCGACACCACCGGTCATCACCTGATTGGCCAGCAATCCGATCAGCAGCGTGCCCACGATGCCGCCGACGAAGTGCACGCCGACCACATCGAGTGAATCGTCGTAGCCCGCCTTGAATTTCCAGCCGACCGCGAACGAACACACCACACCCGCGGCCAGACCGACGATGAGCGATCCGAGCGTATTCACCGAACCGCACGAAGGTGTGATCGCGACCAGACCGGCAACCACACCCGAGGCCGCACCGAAGGTGGTCGGCCGACCGTCGCGGATCTGCTCGACCGCGAGCCAGCCGAGCATGCCCAGACAGCCCGCGACCAGAGTGTTCAGGAATACCGCGGCCGCAATACCATTCGCCGATAGTGCCGACCCGGCATTGAAACCGAACCAGCCGAACCAGAGCAGACCCGCCCCGAGCAGTACGAACGGCAGGTTGTGCGGACGCATCGCATCGGTCTTGAAGCCGATGCGCGGGCCGAGCACAAGGGCCAGCGCCAGCGCCGAGGCGCCGGAGGCAATCTCGACGACCATGCCGCCCGAGTAGTCGAGCGCGCCGAAGGAGGCCAGCCAGCCGTCCGGTCCCCACACCCAGTGCGCGATCGGCACATAGACCACCAGCGCCCACAGCGGCACGAACACCATCCAGCCCGCGAATTTGGCGCGGTCCGCGATCGCACCGCTGACCAGTGCCGCGGTCAGGATGGCGAAGGTCAGCTGGAAGGTGGCGAACAGCAGTTCCGGAACGGTGCCGTGAACGGAATTCGGATCGATGCCCGCCATCCCGAAGTGGCCGAGATCACCGATCAGGCCGCCGCCCGCGTCCTCGCCGAAGGCCAGGCTGTAACCGGCCAGCAGCCACACCACGGTCACCAGCGGGATCGCGATGAAGTTCATCATCAGCATGTTGAGTACGCCGGTCGAGCGCACCATCCCGCCGTAGAAAATCGCCAGCGCGGGCGTCATCAGCAGCACCAGGGCCGTGCTGACGAGCAGCCAGGCGGTGGCCGCGGGATCGATGGTTGGGGACACGGGGTAACTCCTTCCACGCTTGCATGCGTTGCGAAGAAGTTACCGAATGCTCACATCGTCGCTGGGTGTCGGCCCAGACAGTTCAGCGCCGCGCCTTCTTGGCCAAGGCGCGCAGACCGCGTCGCCCGGGCACCGGAAGGTCCTCGCTCTCGGCCATCCATTCGGCGGTGGTGAGCCACCGGCGCTGGATGCGCGCGTCGGCGGTGTCGTGGAAGAGCCGGCGGCCGCGATCGTCGCGCAGGTCGTGGGCGAGGGTGGACCAGCGCGGCGCGCGGTCATTTTCGGCCACATAGTCGCGCAGGTAGGTCGCGACGATCGTGCCGATCGTATTGACCGGTCGCAGCGAGACCCGATTGCCGTACTTGGCGGAGTAGAAACGTCTCGCGGCGCAAAGCGATCCGGCATTGGCATTGGAGGCGATCCAGCCGGCGCGCTGTGCGCGCTCGATCAACCACAGGTGTTTCACCGCGGTCGGGGCGATATCGCCGATCCGGTCCCGGATCAGTGTCATCACCGGTTCGGACTGCAGTACGTCACGTCGGGTGGGGCCGGCGCCGTGCGCGAGCCAGTGGTCCTCGGCCAGCCGGGCGAGTACGCGGCCGAAGTCATCGATGCTGCGCTGGGCCCGGCGGCCGAGGCGTTCGATGCGTTCGGCCTCCCGGCGCATCTCGTTCTGCGCCGTGAGAGTGCGGATCGCCGCCATGGTCGGCACCTGGCCGCGTTCCAGTAGTTCGAGGATGGCGGCCGCGGTCGACGGATCGGCGGCTGCGGCCACCGGTAGCGAATCGCGCTTGATCGCGAAGTCCTGGGGGCTGATTGCCCGGCTGAGCAGGTCGACGGCGGCATGGTCGTCGGCGAAATCGGTGCTCGAAAGCCAGGCGGCGGCGATGTCGTCACACGACGGCACGGTGGAAATTTCCTCCGGTGGAAGTGGTGTGAGTTCGGCGAAAAGCGCCGGAATTGTGGATCTCAGGTTGTGCCCCGGTCGGGATGAGGGACCGGCCGGGGCCACCAACCTGATGAAGGTTTGGCTACCGAAGTTGCCGAGAACCACGGTAGCCAGGCGATTGCGTCCATGTCATGCACGTTGATTGATTCGTTATCTCCACAAATAGCTTCAGAACCGGGGCGCGAGTTCAACTAATCGCCGCTAAGTGCACTGGACGGGCACCAAAATTCAATGTTCGTCCGTTCTCGATCTTCGATTGCTCCGACTTTGCCGCCTTCGGCGCTGATCAGTGGGGGCTAACGAAGATTCGAGCATCCTGTGATCTACATCACATCACTGTCGCGAAACGCCCGGCATCGCGCCGCGCCCGGCCTGTCGGTCGAGGGGAATGTGCTTTGTCGGTGGGCGCCGGTAACCTCTGGCCGTGGCTCTGTACCGGAAGTACCGACCGGCAACGTTCGCTGAAGTGGTGGGTCAGGAGCACGTCACCGACCCGCTGAGTACCGCACTCGACACCGGTCGCATCAGTCATGCCTATCTGTTCTCCGGTCCCCGGGGCTGTGGCAAGACCTCCTCGGCGCGCATCCTCGCGCGCTCGTTGAACTGTGTGCAGGGCCCGACCTCGACACCGTGCGGCGTCTGCCCGTCTTGTGTGGCGCTGGGACCGGGCGGTCCGGGGAATCTGGATGTGATCGAACTGGACGCCGCGAGTCACGGCGGTGTCGACGACACTCGCGAACTGCGCGATCGAGCGTTCTACGCGCCCGCGGAGTCGCGGTATCGGGTGTTCATCGTCGACGAGGCGCATATGGTCACCACGGCCGGGTTCAATGCGCTGCTCAAGATCGTCGAGGAGCCGCCGGCTCATCTGATCTTCATCTTCGCCACCACCGAGCCGGACAAGGTGCTGTCCACCATCCGGTCCCGCACGCACCACTATCCGTTCCGGTTGCTGCCGCCCGCCACCATGCGCGGACTGCTCGGCAAGATCTGCGAGCAGGAGCAGGTGCCGGTCGAGGAAGCGGTGTATCCGTTGGTGATTCGCGCGGGCGGTGGGTCGCCGCGCGACAGCCTGAGCGTGCTCGATCAGCTGCTTGCGGGCGCCGGTCCCGAGGGCGTCACCTATTCGCGGGCGGTTTCGCTGCTCGGTGTCACCGATGTCGCGCTGATCGACGATGCGATCGACGCGCTCGCCGCCGGTGACGGTGCTGCCCTCTTCGGCACCATCGACCGTGTCATGGAGGCGGGTCACGATCCGCGCCGCTTCGCCGTCGACCTGCTCGAACGTTTGCGCGACCTGATCCTGCTGCAGGCTGTCCCCGATGCCGCCGACCGCGGCCTGGTCTCCGGCCCCGGCGATGTCCTGGACCGCATGCGCGAACAGGCCGAACGCACCGGCCCGGCCACCCTGGCCCGGCACGCCGAACTCCTGCACGATGGGCTCGGCGAAATGCGCGGCGCCACCGCCCCGCGCCTCCTGCTCGAAATCGTCTGCGCCCGCATGCTCCTCCCATCGGTATCCGACGCCGAATCCGCAACCCTGCAACGCCTGGAGCGGCTCGAACGCGGCATAGCCGCCGGAGCAGTGGCGCCGCCCACCGCCGCAGCCCCATCCGCTCCGACACAGCCCGAAGCCCCGGCCCAATCGGCACCGCCGCGTTCGTCCAACGAACCTCCCCGTCGCCGAGGCGCGGAACTCCTCGCCGCCGCCCGCCGCGAAAAGGACGCCACCCGCGCAGGCGCGAGCCCAGCGAGCGCTCCCGCGCAGGCTGGTGCTGCCGCGCAGGCTGGTGCTG
>NZ_JBIAFV010000011.1:41588-264590 GCF_042869435.1 Nocardia sp. NPDC006982
CTGCCGGGCAGGCTGGTGCTGCCGGGCAGGCTGGTGCTGCCGGGCAGGCTGGTGCTGCCGGGCAGGCTGGTGCTGCCGGGCAGGCTGGTGCTGCCGGGCAGGCTGGTGCTGCCGGGCAGGCTGGTGGCCTTGGGCAGAGCCTGCCTGCAGAGCGGGCAGCGGCTGTTGAACAGCACTCGACCGCCGGGCATGGTGCTGATCCAGAGGGGTCGGCCGGTGGGCCGGATCCTGCGGTCGGACCGAGCGCTGCGGCAACACAGACCCCATTGGCGGAAGAGGCTTCGACCGCGCGCGGGCATTCTGTCGAGCAGGGTGCAGCCGCAGGTCAAGCCGATGCCGGAGCCGGATTCGCTTTCGTGCCGGATGATTCGACGGCCGAGCCTGGCGAGACGCAGACGGATGCCGATCGCACGGCTGTCGATCCGGGTTCGAGCACTGAACAGGTCGTTGCGGCAGAGCAGGCCGGAGTCGATGCCTCCGACGAGACAAGCGGCGCGCCCGTTGATGCGGCGTCTGTGGGACAAGCGCGCTCTGATGCTTCGTCGGGTGCTGGGGCTGCCCCGACCGATGCCGCACCTAGTCAGGCTTTCGCCTCTTCAGGCGTCGAATCTGCGGATCGGGCCGCCGCATCCGGTCGAGGTGCGGCCGACTCGGCGGGCGACGAGGGTTCGCAGGCTGCCGCCGGATTGCTGGAATCCGAAGGGACGCAGGCGGTCTCCGAGACAACGGCACCGCGAGAGCGCGACCACGCCGGGGTCGGCGAGGGGCAAGCGCCGTCTAATTCGGAAGTTGCGCAGTCGATTTCGGCTCGGCAGTCCGACCAGGCTGCGGCAGAGGCGGCGTCCAGGGCCGGTTTGGCGCAATCGAGCGAGCAGACCAGTGGCGCGGGCACGAGTGCCGCGGCGCACCACGACGCTGCGGTGCAACGGTCGGAGCGAGGTGTCGCGGATCGGACCACAGCTGGTGCGGCGGAACTGAGTGAGTCGACGACCGGGGCGGGTCCGGGTGGTGCGGCGCCGCAGGGCGGCGCGCGAGCTGCTGTGCAGCAGGGGCGCGCGCAAGGTGCCGTGCAGGAGAGCGGTGCGCAGGGGCTCGCGGACCAAGCCGGTGCGGAGGCCGGTGGGCAGGGGGATGGGGATTTGTTGCGGGCGGTGGAGGGGGCCTGGGCGGAGATTCGGGCGAAGGTTCGGGAGTTCGGGCCTACCGTGCAGGCGTTGCTGTCGGGGGCCTCGGTGGCGCGGATCGAGGGGGAGGTGATCGTATTCGCGCATCAGCATGCGCCGTTGGCGCAGCGGTTGTCGGATCCGCGGAATGTGGAGGCGGTGCGGTCGGCGGTGCGGGCCGTGCTCGGCAGCGATCATCCGGTGCGCTGGGAAGCGGGTGGGGCCGCGCCTCGGCCCGCGGCTGCCACGCCGAAGGCGAGTCGGGGGCGTGGTCAGGCAGGGCAGCAGGCCGTTAGTGCGCCGGGACGTGAATCCGGCACTGCGGCTGGGCGCGCTTCGGATGCGCCTACGCCGCCGCGGTTCTCGCGGCCGAGTCAGGCCAGGGCGGCGGCCTCCGATCCAGCGGCGGGCCCTGGTCGGCGGCCCGCACCGAGTAGTGACGCGCGGTCGTTCCGCGGCGACGACGATATTCCGCCGCCCGACTTCCCGGATCTACCGGATGACCCGGGTCCGATGGATTACGCGCCGATCGATGGCGTCCCGCCGCCCTCCACGCCGGAGGAGGAACAGGAGATGCTGGCCGAATCGCAGACCCCGGTGGCGCCAGGGGATCGACGCGACCCGGATGAGGTGGCCTTGGAGTTGCTCAAAAGTGAGCTGGGTGCCACACGGCTGGATGGTTGACAACCCTCGTTCACAAGACGTTAAGTTAACCGGAGTTCGCACACCACGGTAGTATGAACGGGTGGCCGCGAGCCGCGGTGTGGCGAAGTTCTATGGTATGCGGAGGCATGCGGGTATCTGGAACTCGTCATCGCCGCTGCTTGTCGACTTTTGTACAGCGTCAGGACGGTCGGTCTCCGGACCGATCGGCGAGGTCACTCGCATGGACGGACGAATGTTCGGCCGCCGCACCCTTAAGGAAGGAACACTCCGATATGACCACAGAGGCCTACATTTACGAGGCCATCCGCACCCCGCGCGGACGCGGCAAGAAGAACGGTTCGCTGCACTCGGTCAAGCCGATCGACCTGACTGTTGGTCTGATCCAGGAGCTGCGCGGCCGTTTCCCGAACCTCGATGAGGACCGGATCTCCGATCTGATCCTGGGCGTCGTCGCGCCGGTTGGTGACCAGGGCGCCGATATCGCCCGCACCGCCGTGACCGTAGCCGGCCTGCCCGACACCGTCGGCGGCTTCCAGCTCAACCGCTTCTGCGCCTCCGGCCTCGAGGCCGTCAACCTGGCCGCGCAGAAGGTCCGCTCGGGCTTCGACGACCTGGTCCTCGCCGGTGGCGTCGAGTCCATGTCCCGCGTGCCGATGGGCTCCGACGGTGGCGCCTGGGCACTGGACCCGGCCACCAACTACGACACCTACTTCGTGCCGCAGGGTGTCTCCGCCGACCTGATCGCCACCATCGAGGGCTTCTCCCGCGATGACGTGGACGCCTACGCCGTGCGCTCGCAGGAGCTCGCCGCCAAGGCCACCACCGGCGGCTACTTCGCCAAGTCGATCGTTCCGGTCAAGGACCAGAACGGCCTCGTCGTCCTCGACAACGACGAGCACATGCGCCCCGGCACCACCGCCGAGGACCTGGCCAAGCTGAACCCGTCCTTCGCCGTGGTCGGCGAGATGGGTGGCTTCGACGCCGTGGCGCTGCAGAAGTACCACTTCGTCGAGAAGATCAACCACGTTCACCACGGTGGCAACAGCTCGGGCATCGTCGACGGCGCCGCGCTGGTGCTGATCGGTTCGGAAGAGGCGGGCAAGGCCTCCGGCCTGACCCCGCGTGCACGCGTCGTCGCGACCGCGACCAGCGGCGCCGACTCCACCATCATGCTGACCGGTCCGACCCCGGCCGCCAAGAAGGTGCTGGCCAAGGCGGGTCTGACCCTCGACGACATCGACCTGGTCGAGATCAACGAGGCGTTCGCCTCGGTGGTGCTGAAGTTCCAGAAGGATCTGCAGATCCCGGACGAGAAGCTGAACGTCAACGGCGGCGCCATCGCGATGGGCCACCCGCTCGGCGCCACCGGCGCCATGATCACCGGCACCATGGTCGATGAGCTGGAGCGCCGCAACGGCCGCTACGCGCTGGTCACCCTCTGCATCGGTGGCGGCATGGGCGTCGCCACGATCATCGAGCGCGTCTAACCCCAACCGACAGCTGAGAATTCACGGCGGCGTTCGCGCAGGCCCGGAGGCGGTAGCTTGCGTAACCACGTAGGGACCGCGAGCGCCGCCAATTAGACACAGGAGACACAGAGCTGTGAGCGAGACCAACATGATCGGTTGGGAGCAGGATTCGGACGGCATCGTCGTTTTGACGATGGACGACCCGAACCAGGGCGCCAACACGATGAACGAGCTGTACAAGACGTCGATGACCGCGACCGTCGACCGGCTCGAGGCCGAGAAGGACAGCATCACCGGCGTGGTGATCACCTCGGCGAAGAAGACCTTCTTCGCCGGCGGCGACCTGAAGAACATGATGAAGGTCGGCCCGGAAGACGGCCAGGCCCTCATGGAGGAGCTCGGCACCATCAAGTCGGCGCTGCGTCGGCTGGAGACCCTGGGCAAGCCGGTCGTCTCGGCGATCAACGGCGCCGCACTCGGCGGTGGCCTGGAGATCACCCTGGCGACCCACTACCGGATCGCCGCGGATGTGCCGGGTGTGCAGCTCGGCCTGCCCGAGGCGACCCTGGGCCTGCTGCCCGCCGGTGGCGGTGTCATCCGCACCGTGCGCATGTTCGGCCTGCAGGGCGCGCTGATGCAGTTCCTGCTGCAGGGCAACAAGTACCGCCCGGGCAAGGCCAAGGAGATCGGCCTGATCAACGAGGTCGTCGGCTCGGTCGAGGAACTGGTGCCCGCGGCCAAGGCGTGGATCAAGGCCAACCCCGAGGGTGGCGTGCAGCCCTGGGACAAGAAGGGCTTCAAGATCCCGGGCGGCACTCCGTCCAGCCCGGCCTTCGCCGCCAACCTCCCGGCCTTCCCGGCCAACCTGCGCAAGCAGCTCAAGGGCACCAACATGCCCGCACCACGCGCCATCATGTCGGCCGCGGTCGAGGGTTCGCAGGTCGACATCGACAACGCGTCGCTGATCGAATCGCGCTACTTCGTCTCGCTGCTGACCGGCCCGGTCGCGAAGAACATGATCCAGGCGTTCTTCTTCGACCTGCAGTCGATCAACAACGGCGGTTCGCGGCCCAAGGATGTCCCGAAGAAGGAGATCCGCAAGGTCGGCGTGCTCGGCGCGGGCATGATGGGCGCGGGCATCGCCTACGTCTCGGCCAAGGCGGGCTACGAGGTCGTGCTGAAGGACGTCACCATCGAGGCGGCCGAGCGCGGTAAGAACTACTCCGAGAAGATCGAGGCCAAGGCCCTTTCTCGCGGCAAGACCACCGAGGAGAAGTCCAAGGCGCTGCTGGACCGGATCAAGCCGACCGCGGATGCGGCCGACTTCGCCGGTGTCGACTTCGTCATCGAGGCGGTCTTCGAGAACACCGAGCTCAAGCACAAGGTGTTCCAGGAGATCGAGGACATCGTCACCCCGGACGCGCTGCTGGGCTCGAACACCTCCACCCTGCCGATCACCGGTCTGGCGACCGGTGTGAAGCGCCAGGAGGACTTCATCGGCATCCACTTCTTCTCGCCGGTCGACAAGATGCCGCTGGTGGAGATCATCAAGGGTGAGAAGACCTCCGACGAGGCGCTGGCCCGGGTGTTCGACTACACCCTCGCGATCAAGAAGACCCCGATCGTCGTCAACGACAGCCGCGGCTTCTTCACCTCGCGCGTGATCGGCACCTTCGTCAACGAGGCGATCGCCATGCTCAACGAGGGCATCGAGCCCGCGACCATCGAGCAGGCCGGTCTGCAGGCGGGCTACCCGGCCGCGCCGCTGCAGCTGTCGGACGAGCTGAACCTGACGCTGATGCAGAAGATCGCCAAGGAGACCCTGGAGGCCGCCGAGAAGGGTGACAACACCCTGGGTGTGAAGCGGCACCCGGCACAGGATGTCATCGACTACCTGGTCGAGCAGGGTCGCCCGGGTCGCCTTGGCAAGGCCGGTTTCTACGAGTACGACGAGGACGGCAAGCGTCTCGGCCTGTGGCCGGGTCTGCGCGAGCACTTCAAGACCACCGCCGGTTTCGGTGTGCCGCTGCAGGATCTGATCGACCGCATGCTGTTCATCGAGGCGATCGAGACCCAGAAGTGCTTCGACGAGGGTGTGCTCATCACCACCGCCGACGCCAACATCGGCTCGATCTTCGGCATCGGCTTCCCGGCCTGGACCGGTGGTGTGCACCAGTACATCGTCGGTTACCCGGGCGGCCAGGCGGCCTTCGTCGAGCGCGCCGACTACCTCGCCAAGACCTACGGCGAGCGTTTCGAGGTCCCGGCCTCGCTGCGCAAGTAGTCACGCGGTAATTCGCAACGGGCCGTAGCGACTGCTTGCAGGTCTCGAAAAGGTCAGCCCGCCACCGCATTTCGCGGTGGCGGGCTTTCGCTGTTCCGGGCCGGGGTTGCGGCCGCGCGGGCATTGCGGGATGTGCTGGTTCACCTGAGGGCGCGACCTGGGTCCGCGCCTGCCGTCGGGCGAACGCACTCTGATCCTGGTCAGCGACAACACCTTTTCGAATGCCGTTAACCTGTGCGACCGGCCTCGTCGATACGGTAGGTGATTGTGGTCAGAAGTAAAGGGTCCCTGCTTGTAGCGACCTTCGCGCTCGCATGTGCTGTCGCCCCGGTTGCCGACGCAGCGCCGCCGCCGGTCGCGTCCGATGCCGCACCGGTGCGCTTACTCGGCCAGCAGATCATTCCGTTCGACATGGACTTTCGGGGCACCACGGTCGGCGGGTTGTCCGGTATCGATTTTCAGCCGAGCACCGGCGAATATGTGTTGATCAGCGACGACAGGTCCGAGCGGGACCCGGCGCGTTTCTATACCGCGCGATTCGGCGTGGGCGAGGGCGGCATCGGTCCGGTGACGTTCACCGGGACCTGCCCGCTGCGTACTCCGGACGGCTCGCTGTACGCGCCGAAGTCCTTGGATCCGGAGGAGATTCGGGCCGACCCGTGGACCGGTGACTACTTCTGGACGCAGGAGGGTGAGCGCACCGATGCCGTGCTCGCCGACCCCTCGGTCCGAATCACCCACCCGGACGGCACTTTCGCCGCCGAACTCCCGATTCCGGAGAACGAGCGGATGCGCCCGACCACCGGCCCGCGCCAGAATCTCGCGCTCGAGGGCGCGACCTTCGCGGCGGGTGGCGCCCTGTTCGTGACCTCCGTCGAGGGCCCGATGCTGCAGGACGGTCCTGTCGCAACGGCGAAAACCGCTGCCACCTCACGGATTACGGTGCAGGCGCGTTTCGGCCCGCTGCTCGCTCAGTACGCTTACCCGATGGAGCCGGTCTTCGCCGAGTCGAGTCCGGAGCCGGGCCAGGGCATGAACGGCATTGCCTCGATCCTGGCCGCCGATCCGCTCGATCCCACGAATTTCCTTGTCCTGGAACGCTCTTTCGTGCTCGGCGTCGGCAATAAGATCCGGATCTACGAGGCCGATACCAATGGCGCGACGAACATCCTCGATGCTCCGCTCGGCACCGCCCGACCGGTCGCCAAGCGCTTGCTGGTCGACCTCGCCGACCTCGCGCTCGACCCCATCGACAATATCGAGGGCATGACCTGGGGGCCGCGCCTGCCGTCGGGCGAACGCACCCTGATCCTGGTCAGCGACAACAACTTTTCGGATAAGCAGGTCACCCAGATCGTGGCGTTGGCCGTCCGGTAGCAGGTCGGCCGGCTCGTAGTTCAGCTGGGCCGCAGATCCTCCGCCGCCTGGTAGTACGCGTCCGCGGCGCGGGTGAAGTAGTCGAACAGAACTTCACGCTGTTCGGCGGAATACCCGCCGAGGATTTCGCCGATGGCGCGCCGCGCGGGGGCCAGGACTTCGTCGAGATCGGCTGGCTTATCGATCAATTCGACGATCACCTTGCGGCGGTCACCGGGCACCGGGACGCGCCGCACATAGCCCGCGTCTTCCAGGCGATCGATGAGGCGGGTGGTCGGGCCGGTGGTCAGTCCGCTGCGCGCGCCGAGTTCGCCGGGCGTCATTGCGCCGTTGAGTTCCAGGATGTTCAGGGCGTAGAGGTCCGTCGCGCCCAGGTCGACGGCGCGCGCACCGGCCTGTCCGTGCAGCATGACCGCGCTCAGATAGCGGCGGTAGACCTCGCTCGCGTCCGGGCGCATGGCAGGTGTTGACACGGATACCTCCATCTTCTAATCTCTTCTTCAACGAAGAGACTTCCTAGACGAAGAAAGCTCTTCTAAGAAGAAATCTAGCACGGAGGGCAAAATGAATGCAGCATCGCGTAGCGATTCGATGAGGGGCGACGGTCGGGCGACGGGTGGGCACAGCAATGACACAAAGGCGATCGAAGCCGTACTCGCGGAATTGGTCGACGCATGGGGCCGCGGCGATGCCGACGCCTACGGCACCGTCTTCACCGAAGACGCCACCTACACAAGCTTTCTCGGCACCCTCTACCGCGGCCGCGCCGATATCGTCGCCTCGCATCGCGCCCTGTTCGGCAGCGTCCTGAAGGGCACCCGGCTGGCCGACGACATCGTCGACATCCGCTTCTACGGCCCGGACACCGCCGTGGTCAACAGCCACGGCGACACCTACAAGGGCAAGCCCAAGCAGCTCACCAAGACCCAGACCTACACCATGGTCCGCCGCGACGGCCGCTGGCTGATCGCCGCCTTCCAGAACACCAAGCGCAACAAGCTCATGGAGCGCATCACCTACCTGTCCACCCCCGCCGCCCGCCCCGCCGCCGAGCGCTGAACTCCCACTGCCCCAAAAGGATCCGCCATGAACGCCCCCGCACACCGCCATCGCCGCCGCATCGTCTCCCGCGTCCTGGCCGCCTCCGCCGTCACCCTCGGTGTCGCCGCGGGCGGCGGCTACCTCTGGCTGGACCGGACCTCGGACGTGCACAACCTCGGCACGACCGCCTGCGCCACCGTCACCACGCCCGCGCCGCAGTCGGCCCGGGAAATCTGTGATCTGCTCGACCAACTCACCGACGCCTGGGGTCGCGGCGATGCCGACGCCTACGGCGCCCTGTTCACCGAGGACGCCACCTACACCAGCTTCGTCGGCACCTACTACCAGGGGCGCGCCGATATCGTCGAGGGCCACCGCGCCCTGTTCAAGGGCTTCAAGAAGGGCACCGAGCTCACCGATTCGATTCTCGGCATCCGCTTCTACGGCCCGGATACCGCCGTCGTCACCAGTCGCGGCGATACCTACAAGGGCGACCCGAAACAGCCCGAGGAGCTGTCGAAAACGCAGACCTACACCATGGTTCGCCAAGACGGTCGCTGGTTGATCGCCGCGTTCCAGAACACGCAGCGCAACAACGTCATGGAGCGGATCTCGTTTCTCTACGATCCGGCGACCAGGCCCGCCGCCGAGCGCTGAGGCGGTCGCAACCACGCTGTTTCGAAAGCCACCCACTCGGGTTGATACCGCGCTACGTTGGAGTATGCGTGACATATCGGGCATCGCGAGATCGTTTCGCGATGTCCGATGTCCGTGTGTTTCTCGGTCGCCGGTGACGCCGATTCGATGTGAATTCGAGGTGGTCACATGAATCCACAGATGCGTTCGGGCAAGGCAAACGCCGAATCGACTTCGGCCGAATCGGACACACAGCGGCATGCGCCCATCGAAATGGTCGACGAGCTGGAGGCGATGGGCCTGTCGGGTGCGGTCGAGATCGGCCGGGGCGGGTTCGGGGTGGTGTACCGCTGTGTCCAGTACGCATTGGACCGGGTGGTCGCGGTCAAGGTGCTCTCCTCGGAGATCGATGCCGAGAGCCGGGAACGGTTCCTGCGCGAGGAGCAGGCGATGGGCCGGCTGTCCGGCCATCCCAATATCGTCGACATCCTGCAGGTCGATGTCACCCCGACCGGCCAACCATTCATCGTGATGCCCTTCTGCACTCGAGGATCGCTCGAACAGGTCATTCGGGACCAGGGTCCGCTCACCTGGGCGGATTCGCTGCGGGCCGGGGTGAAGCTGGCGGGCGCGATCGAGAGCGCGCATCGGGCCCAGATTCTGCATCGGGACGTCAAACCGGCGAATGTCCTGCTCAGTGCGTACGGCGAACCGCAACTCACCGATTTCGGAATCGCCAGGATTCCGGGCGGTTTCCGCACTTCCAGCAGTTTGATCACGGGCTCACCCGCCTTCACCGCGCCCGAGGTACTCAAGGGCGACGAGCCGACCGTGCTCTCCGATGTATACGGACTCGGCTCGACGCTGTTCGCCCTGCTGACCGGCCATGCCGCCTTCGAACGGCAATCGGGGGAGAAGGTGGTCGCGCAATTCCTGCGGATCACCACCCAACCGGTGCCGGACCTGCACGGCCACGACATTCCCGACGATGTCGCCGATGCCATCCAGTATGCGATGGACACCGATCCGGGTAACCGGCCCGCGTCGGCCTTCGAGTTCGGCGAGCTGCTGCGCACGGTGCAGCGCGAGCACGATCAGATGCCCGATGAGATGGCGCTACTGGATACCACGGTGGTGGCGCCGGATGAGACGGAACATCCGAACGCGGCCGAGGTGACGGTAACGCGACCGGCGGTGACCGCACGCCGCAGTTGGCCGTTGACATTGCGTCCCGCGGTCTCCCAGCATCCGGCCAACTCGACCTCGGTCGCGCCGACACTGCCCCCGACGGCGACGACGAAATTCCGCCCGCCGACCCCGGCCCGCGAGCCGGTGCCGCGCCCGCGCCTGCTGGACACGCTGCGCGCCGGTGGCCGCCGCCGACTCGCGGTCATCCACGCACCGGCCGGATTCGGCAAGAGCACGGTGGCCGCGCAGTGGCGCAATGAGCTGACCGATGGCGGGGTCCCGGTGGCCTGGCTCGGCGTCGACCAGGACGACGATAACGAGATCTGGTTCCTGGCCCACCTCATCCAGGCGATCCGCCGGGTTCGCCCAGATATCGGCGAGGGCTTGGACCAGGTGCTCGAGGAACGGCCCGCCGACGCGGTCGCCTATGTCATCTCCACGCTGATCGATGAGATCCACGCCGGCGGGACCACCGTCGTGGTGATCGTGGACGACTGGCACCGGGTCGGCGATGCGGGTGCGCGGCGGGCGATGGATGCGTTGCTGGACAACGGATGTCACCACTTGCGCTTCGTGGTGACCAGTCGGGAGCAGTCGGGCCTGCCGACCAGTCGGATGCGGGTGCACGACGAATTGGTCGAAATAGGCTCCTCGGCGTTGCGCCTGACCAGCGCAGAGACCAAGGAAATCCTGGTGCAGCGCAACGGATTCGCACTCACCGATAACCAGATCGAGGAGATCCACGCGGCCACCGACGGCTGGCCCGCCGCGGTCCAACTGGTGAGTTTGTCGTTGCGTGGCAATGTCGATCCGGATCGATTGATCGCGAATCTGGCCGAGGGCAGTCACGGCATCCGCGAGTATCTCGCCGAAAACGTCCTGGACGCCCTCGAACCCAAGATGCTCGACTTCCTGACCTCGATCTCGATCACCGAGCGGGTCAGCGGTTCGCTGGCCTCGGCGCTTTCGGAGGAGCCGGACGGCGAAGCGATGCTCGAGCAGGCCGAACAGCGCGAGTTGTTCGTCCGGCGCATTGCCCACGATCCCGAGTGGTTCCGGATGCAGCCGCTGTTCGCCGAACATCTTCGGGCGCGGTTGGAGCGGGCCGATCCGAGCAAGGTGCGGGCATTGCACCGCAAGGCATCTCGCTGGTATGCCGAACATAATCTGCTGCGCAAGTCGGTCGATCACGCGCTCGCGGCGACGGATCTGAAGATGGCGCTGGATCTGCTCGAGAGCGGCGGCATGGACCTCATCGATAAGTCCCGCCTCGCGACGCTGCTCGGGACGGTATCGAAGCTGCCGGTGCAGCAGGTGGCTTCGCGATCCAAACTGCTCATGGCCGTGGCCAGGGCGAATGTGAATCTGCAGCAGCCCGCCGCGGCGCGCGCGGCCTTGGGCCGCTTGTCCAATGTGCTGGCGCGCGGGTCGTCCACCGATGACGATGCGGATCGGCAGCGCTGCCAGGCAGCGGTGCTCGCGGCCTCGGATCAGATCGCGCGCGACCACACCGAGGGTGTTCTCGACCAGGTGGCCGAATGCCTGGAGAAACCCGATGAACTACCCGCCTGGACCGTATCGACCGCCGCGAATCTGACCTCCTTCGTGCGCTTGTGCGAATTCGACTTCGACGGGGCGCGCGAAATCCAGGAATGGGCGGCGCCGTTTCACGCTCGATCCAAGGATCCGCTCGGCGAAGTTTTCGGACTGTGCGGCAAGGGTGCGGCAGCCTATGAACAGCTCGATATCGCCACTGCCACAAGCTGTTTCCAGCAGGCGTGGGAGGCCGCACGGCAGAAGTCGGGACCGCGCTCCGATGCGGTGCGGGTGGCCGCGGCGCTGCTCGGCGAAATGAGTTACCGCCGGGGCGATCTGGATACCGCCGACCGGCTGCTCGACGACAGTCATCAGTTGGTCACCCGGGTCGGGCCGGTCGACTTCCTGATCTCCACCTTCGTGGTCGGTGCCAGGGTCAAGGCCGCGCTCGGCGATCTGTACACCGCGACCGCCCGCCTCGACGAGGGCGATCGAATCGCGGCCGATAACAGACTGATCCGGCTCGCCTCTCATATCCGCGCCGAGCGGCTGCGCCTGGGACTGCTGACCGATACCGCGGCCCGGCGCGTCGCCGATGCCGCGACCGGATACGAATCGGATATCTCCGGAACCATTCACCAGGCCCATCGGATGACGGGCGCGGCGGCACTGGCCGCCGAGGCGGAGGAGATCGCCGCGATCCGCGCGCTGCTGTCCGAACGTCAGCTGCGCGCCGACGATCGCGCGGTGCGCCGGGCCCGCGCGCTGCACGCTCGCATGGTCGAACAGCACCGTCCTCGAGCGGAATTGGATACCGTACTGCTGCTCGCCGAATGTCTGGCCGCCTCCGGCTGGGTCGGCGAGGCCACCGGACTGCTGCTGCCCGCGGCGGCCACCTGCGCCGAACACGGTTGGACCATGCCACTTTTGGATGCGGGACCCGGTGTGCTCGGCATCCTGCGCGTGCTGCGCACCGAAGTGCGTGCGACACCGGGACAATCCGGCGAAACGACGCTGCCCGCCCTATTCCTGGATGAACTCCTGGGCTAGGACGGGCAGTATCAGTCGCTGATTACGGCTGCCACCACGGGCGCAGCGGCAGACCCGATTCGCCGTTCGGGCCCAGCTTGACGCCGAGCACCTGGTGCAGCTGAACCACGTTGCGCTGGAAGCCGAGTCGGCAACCGGCCATGTACAGGCCCCACACTTTCGCGGTGCCCTCGCCGACCTCTTCGACGCAGGCATCCCAGTTGGCGACCAGATTCTTACACCACTCGTGCAGGGTGAGCGCGTAGTGCTCGCGCAGGTTCTCCTCGTGGATCACCTCGAGGCCGATATTCTGGATCTCGGAGATGATCCGGCCGGAGCCGATCAGTTCGCCGTCCGGGAAGACGTAGCGGTCGATGAAGTCACCGGCCTTGGTGGTCCGGGTGTTGTCCGGCCTGGTGATGCAGTGGTTCAGGAACAGGCCGCCCTCGCGCAGCTTGCTCTTGATGTAGTCGAAGTAGAACGGGTAGTTGTGCACCCCGATGTGCTCGGTCAGGCCGATCGAGGAGACGGCGTCGAAGTCGACCTCCGGAATATCGCGGTAGTCGGAATGCCGCACTTCGGCGAGGTCGGACAGACCTTCTTCGGCGATCTTCTGCTGCGCCCATTCCGCCTGTTCCGCGGATAGTGTCGCGCCGATGACCTTGACGCCGCGCTTGGCCGCGTAGCGCACCATACCGCCCCAGCCGCAGCCGATATCGAGCAGCCGGTCGCCCTCCTTCAGCCGCAGCTTGTCGAAGACCAGGCGGTACTTGTTCTCCTGGGCCTGCTCCAGCGTCCAGTTCTCGTCCCCGTAGGTCGCGCAGGTGTAGGTCATCGAGGGGCCGAGGACGTATTCGTAGAAGGTGTTGGAGACGTCGTAGTGGTGGTGGATGGCCTCGGCATCGCGAGTCTTGGAGTGCCGCAGGCCCTCCAGCGCGATCCGGCGCCAGCGCGGCAGCGTCTCCTGCGGTGGCGGCGCGATCGGCTTGAGCCGCTCCCAGCCGAGCGAGCGCGCGATGGTGACCAGCGCGAGCGCCGACGGACGACGGAACTTCAGCCCATCCATCGCCCGCAGAATGTCGTACGGATCGCCGGGGTGCACGCCGGTGGCGGTCATATCGCCGGCGATGTAGGCACGGGCCATGCCGAGATCACCCGGCGCGGTGGCCAGATAGTTGATCCCACGCGGGGACTTGATCTCCAGGGTGTATTCCGAATCCTCCGGCCCGGTCGCGCTGCCGTCGTAGGCGGTCAGCCGAATCGGAACATCGCCGTCGATCAGCGTCTCGAAGATCTCGGCAATGCTGAGTTTTGTCCCGAGGTCCGCGAAGACATCGGAACGGTCCTTGAATGTAGTCATTTGCGTTGCACCGCCTTCGAATACAAATCCAGCAGTCGCTGGTCCGGGTCGTAGCGCTTCTTCAATTCGGTGTAGGTCTCGCCGCCGTACAGGGCCGCGAATTCATCCTTGCCGTAATACGAATCCGAGTACAGGGATTTGTGCCCGTCGAACTCGGTGACGGTCTGCTCGATCGCGCGGTTGGCCTTGCCCTCCTGCTGACCTGCGACGGTCGGCACCGCGGACCAGAATCCGACATTGACGTAGGTACGGTTCGGCTGCAGCGGATACAGCGGCCATGGACGCCCCGTTGCAGATGCGTCGTTTTCGCGCAGTCGCAGCGGGCACAGCCAGATCGGTTCGATCGGAATTTCGCGCAGGAACCATTCGACGAAATCCGCGGTCCGCTCGACCGGAACCTCGACGTCCTGCACCACACGCTCGCGCGGCGGATTGCCCTGGCGGGCCTCCAGTTTGTCGCCGATATCGTACTTGTGATCGAGTGCGATGAGCTTCCAATAGAAGCTGCTGCGCCGGTAGCGCTTCGGCCAGAACCGGCGGATCTTCGGGTTCTGGGCGCCGAAGGCGCGCGAACACCAGAACCAGTCGGTGTCCCAACGCCAGAGATAGTCGTGGATGCTCAGCCGGTCGCGTTTGGGCCGGTCGGAGTCGTGCTGGATGGACCGGTAGTAGATGTCCATGCCGGTGTAGTCGCTGACCGGGCCGGGCTCGTCGGTCTGTCGGCCGAGCGTCAGATAGCTTTCGTCGGCGGTGAAGACCACGCCGTCGAGGTAGTCGACGCGTTCGCCGTCGTAGGTCTTGTCCGTGACGATCCGGGCGAGCGTGGACTCCAGCTCGCGCAGGTCGTGGAAGCGGACGTGGCGCAGCGCTACATAGGGCTGGACGGTCTCCAGTTCGATCTTCAGTCGGACCGAATAGCCGAGGGTGCCGTAGGAGTTCGGGAAGCCGCGGAACAGGTCCGCGTGCTCGCCATCCGGTGTCGCGGTGATGATCTCGCCCGCCCCGGTCAGCACGTCCATCTCCAGTACCGACTCGTGCGGCAGACCGCTGCGGAACGAGCTGGATTCGATGCCGAGGCCGGTGACCGCGCCGCCGAGGGTGATCGTCTTGAGCTGCGGCACCACCAGCGGGGCGAGCCCATAGGGCAGTGTCGCGGCGACCAGATCCTCGTAGGTGGTCATCCCGGCGACGTCGGCGGTCCTGGCGTCCGCGTCCACCGCGATGACCTCGGCGAGGCCGGAAACATCCAGGCCGGGTGCGGTGTTCTTGGCCCTGGCCCGGAACAGATTCGAGGTCTTCTTCGCCAGTCGCACGTTGGCGTTCGCGGGTATCGCGCGGTAACTGGCCAACAGTCGGTCCACACCCGCTCGATGCGCGGCGAACCCTGATTCGTGTGCGGCCGATGCGTGTCCGGCCTTCCCCAACAGACTCACTGCCACTCCTCGACGCTAGTACGCACCGGTAACACAAGCCACTGCGAGGTCACCGACGAGGGATAAATGTCACGCATCTGTTGCATCGGGAATACCCAGGACTCGCCGTGTCAGTCCGGCGGCGGTCCGGGCGGTTTCGAACACCCGCTTCGCACGACATATTGCATGGATCCCCTCCGGCGCAATCTGATCGGGAAGCCTAACAGTGCGGACCGGTCGGCGCGCGGTGATCAACAGGACCGACCTGGTCGTCGCACCGCGGTGGGGACAGGGCAGGATAGAGGCAAATCACTGCCCGGACAAGGAGCTCATCGTGGGACAGGTCAGCGCCAGCAGTTCGATCGCCGTCGCGGCGGATCCGCAGCGCGCACTCGAGGCCATCGCGGATTACGAGAAGGTGCGTCCGCGCATCCTCTCCGCGCACTACCGGGACTACAAGGTGGTCGAGGGTGGTCAGGGCGCGGGCACCGTTGCCGAATGGACCCTGCAGGCCACCGAGAAGCGGTCCCGCAACATCCACGCGGTCGTGTCGGTCTCGGATTCCATCGTGACCGAACGTGATTCGAATTCGACGCTGGTGAACACCTGGACGGTGACGCCGGACGGTACGGGTTCGCAGGTCACGCTGCGCACGTCGTGGAAGGGTGCGGGCGGTATCGCGGGGATCTTCGAGGGGATCTTCGCGCCGTTGGGGCTGAAGAAGATTCAAGCCGAGGTGCTCGCGAACCTGCAGCGCGAACTCTCCTGAGATAGCAGGGAAAGGCCCGACACACGTCGGGCCTTTTTCTTATCCGGCCGCGATATCGAAGAGATTGCCCTCCGGATCGGCCAGCGTCGCCCATTGCGTGCCGTACTCGTCGAAATCGCCGATGTGCTTGGCACCGAGGCCGATCGCGCGATCGATCTGCTCGCGCCAGTCCGCGGCCTTCAGATCCAGGTGGATCACATTCTTGCCCGGCGTCTTATCCGGCACCTGGATGAACATCAGTACCGGCGCCACGCCTTCGGCCATCCCGACCGTCGCGAACTCCGGGCTCGCGTTGTCGTCCAGGGGACGGTTCAACAGCTCGGACCAGAAACCGGCGAGCGTCGCGGCGTCGGTGCAGTCGAAGGTGATATGCCCGATCGTGAGTGTCATTGCGGTTCTCCCTCTTTCAGAGCCGACCGATGGGCCAGCAGACTTCGGTGCGGTAGGCATTGGGGTCCTCGATTTCGCCCGGACCGAGGACGTACAGCTCACGGATGGGTTCGGCGAGCGAAGTGTCGTGTTCGGCGACATGGCTGCCGAGGGCACCGTAGGTGCGGTCGAAATCGTCGAACGGGCCCGAGTGCACGGTGATCGCGAACCGGCGCGCGGGCAGTTGGATGACCGAGAGTTCGCTCGGTAGCGCAATCCGCGGGTCGGCCGGAATCGGGATGAAAGCGGCGACCTCGCCACTGTCGTCCTCGAAGAATTCCATCGAATAGGTCGCGCCGTCGGCACCGGCGGGCGCGATATTCGTCGCGGCCAAGGTCTCGTGCAGCAGCGGATATGCGGCGGCGCACCAGTCGCCGATCGCATCCCGGCTCACCGAATCGACGTACGCGAGTGCCGGAAATGCCGCGATCGACCGGTATTCGACGGTGATCGGCGCGGCCGGTGTGAGCAGCGAGCGCAGCGAAGCAACCACCGACTGCGTGCGCTGCAACTCCGCTTCCATGCGTTCGAGATGTGCCCGCAACGCGGCATCCCGGGCCTCGGTATCCGCGGCCGCCAGCACCGCCTTGATCTCCGGCAGCGGCATATCCAGCCCCCGCAGCCGACGGATCAGATGCGCCTGCGCAACCTGATCGACCGAATACCGCCGATACCCCGACCCCGCGTCGACCGCAACGGGTTCCAGCAGCTCGACCTCGTGGTAATACCGCAGCGTCTTCACACTGAGGTACGTCAACCTCGCGAACTCCCCGATCGACACTGTCGCTGCCATATCTCATAGCGAACACCCTCCAGCTAGAGGAGAGTCAAGGACCCGCGAATATCGTGCCGGACAGGGATCGAACCCATGCTGCATTGCGCGGTCGATCTCGGTTGCGGCCGCTGCCGCGATCGACGAGTCGTGGCGCGCAATTTCAAGTAGCCGCCGCCGGAAGTCCTGCTAGCGTCAGCTGAGATGGACAATTTCAGTCATGCGTTGTTGTCATTCGCGCGGGGCCATCTCGGTGTGGCGATCGAGCAATATTCGGCGTTTCAGCAGCAGGTACCTGACGGGCAGATAAGGATCGATCACGAGGCGGGCACGGCATGGGTCGGGGAGCGGGCGTTGCACCGTTCCGGCCAGCTGGGGACCTTCGCCGAGGATTTGACGTTCATGTGGGCGTGGGCGAAGCCGGCTCTTGCGGGACTGCCGGGCGTGGAGCATTCGACGCGGTTGCGTGATATCGGTGTGCGGCACGGGATTCCGGAGTTCACCGAAGAGTTGTTGGATCTGGGCGAATTCTGGGACCCGAAGCTCGCCGCTGATCATTTGTCCTTGATCGCTCTCGGCGCGCTGCGATCCCGCGGGGCGATGATGTTCAACCACGGGGGCCGTGCGTACACCTACCTCGTCACCAGCGATGAGACCCTGACCTACGCCGAGCCGGATCCGGCACGCGTGTGCGAATATCTGCGGATGGCGGCGCTTCTGCTGCCCGGCGACGGAACGCGAGACGTTGTCACGGGGTATGCCAGGACACACGAGCTGGCCGCTCGCCCGATCCCGGAGGGCATAGAACTGACACTGCCCGACGGCTACCGGTTGGTCGCACGTGTCGACGCGAGCGACAACATCATCGATGCGAGCATGATCGGCCCGGACGGCCGGCCGTATCGTCCAGACCAGCCGCCGGCACCGCGGCATCCTTCGTCCGTGCCTCCGTTCATCCCAGACGCTCTGCTGGTCGAGCTAGCACCCGCGGTGGCGATCACAATGGGGCTGAAGGGCGGACTACTCGACTTCGCCGAGGAACTGACCGAGCTGGAGCATCCGCAGTCGACCTGGGATCCGGTCGGCGGCCGATTCGGCTTTGCCGAATTGCCGAATTTGTCGGTGGCGGCCGTCGAAATCGGTTGGTACGACCGGGGTTCCCGAACGTGGGTTTGGGCCGACAACGACTGGGCGGGGAGCGTCGCGGTCCGCGGACTGGCGCGCGCCCATGGTGCGGACCAGCTCGCCGCGGACCGCGTCGACCTCACGGCAACCATGCCGCACGACGACAACACCTGTGATCTGCTGTCGGCCGCCGCTGTTCAGCTCGGCGGCGCCGTGGGCTGGGCAGTTGTTCCCGGCGACGGTGGCCACCATGCCGTCGCGCTGATCGACGAGCGCATTGTCCCGCCTGCTACGGATCCGGAGATGGCCTGCGCCGTCTTCGATGCCGCGGCGAATATGCTGCACCCACTGACCAATGCGGAGAACCGATACCGTGTCATGCGAGAACTGGTTGTCGGCTACTTCCGGCACTACGGCATCCCCACGCTGTATTTCGATGAGCCGCACCGATTGATGGGCTACTTCGGGCTGTACGAGGTGCGCGTCGATTTCGGCGTCGACGGCGCGGTCGGGCGAGTTGGCTACGGTTTGATCGGCAGCGCGCCAACTGTTCGCTGACGGGGTCGCGCGGCTTCCTGAAGAACACGTGGGGGCCGGGCTGGCTTCCGGGGCCGAAGCGACGTGCTGCAGCGACTTCTTCAGGCCCCAGTACGCTGGCCGCGTGAGCTACGACCACGTCTTGTTGCCGTCCGGTGTCGCGATGACGATCGCGCAGGTCGACGCGTATCTGGCTACCCAGCAGGGACGACCCGAGACGGAACCGGTCGCGGCGATGGCGGCGGAGCTGAACAGGCGCAATGCCGAACTACCCGAGCAGGACGGATTCCTGAGCACGGTTCCGGTCGGCGGCGCGGCGACCGGTGCGGTATTGCACGTACCGTGCCCGTACGACGCGATCGGATTCGTCCGGCAGGTGCTGTTCGAGATCGCGACACCGCTGAACTACGCCGTCTACGATCCGCAGCTGGCCTGGCTGATGGATCCGGCCGGACATGTGCCCGCGCTGGTCACCCACGGTGGCGCGGGCGAATTCCCCTATTTGACGAAAGCCCTTGCCGACCAGTGGATTCTCGAGCTGGCCCCGCCGAATCCGTATCTGGTCGTCGAACGTGACGAGCAGGTCTACATTCAGACCTACCGCGACAAGTCCGGAACATTCACCCTCGAGTATCGAGATGGCGCCCCGGACCGGCACTTCGGCATCACCGTCACCGACCCGCAGACCGTCGCGGATCTGATCTGGGACTGGGCCGTCGACGACCGTACCCGGCTGCAGGCCCTGCCCTGGAGTCGAATCACCGTCTGACGCTTACTGATTCTGCACCGCCAGCCGACCGGCCAGGGCAATGAACGAGGCCCCGAACACCCGGCGCATCCAGGTGACCACGGCGGGCCGGGAAATCACCTGGTTGCGCACGGCGGCCGCGCAAGCTCCGTAGATCGCGAACACCACGAAGGTGGCGAGCATGAACAGCCCGCTCAGTTCGAGCATGCGCGCCAACGCATTCGGGGCACTGGTCGGCACGAACTGGGGCAGGAAGGCGAAGAAGAAGATCGTCAGTTTCGGGTTGAGGATATTGAGCAGCACTGCCGAGGTGATCACCTGCCGGGCCGACGGTGTTCCGGTCTCCGCCTCGGGCACGGCCAGTGCGCCCTTGTCCCGGAACGTATTCCACGCCATGTACAGCAGGTAGGCGACACCGAGATACTTCAGCGTCTGGAAGGCGACGGCACTCGCATTGAGCAGTGCGGCCAGTCCGGTGACGGCCGCGACCATGTGCGGAATGATGCCGAGCGTGCAGCCGAAGGCCGCTATCACGCTGGCCTTCGTCCCCCGGGAAAGTCCGGCCGCCAGCGTGAACAGCACGCCGGTGCCGGGTGTGGCGACGATGACGAGCGTGGTCAGCAAGAACTCGATGCTCATCCCCGACACAGTAACCCGTGCCCGGCCGAACGCAAGCTACAGTGCCCGCCTACCCGATAGCGCGCGGCCGAGAGTGAGTTCGTCGGCGAATTCGAGATCGCCGCCCATGGGCAGACCGGAGGCCAAACGGGTCACCGACAATCCCGGAAAATCGCGCAGCATCCGCACCAGGTAGGTGGCCGTCGCCTCGCCCTCGGTATTCGGATCGGTCGCGATGATCACCTCGCTGACATCGACGCCGTCCTCTTGATTGCCGATGCGTGCCAACAGCTCTCGAATGCGCAGCTGATCCGGTCCGATGCCGCTGAGCGGATCGAGCGCGCCGCCGAGCACGTGATAGCGCCCGCGGAATTCGCGGGTGCGCTCGATGGCCTGCACATCCTTCGGCTCCTCGACCACGCAGATCATGGTGCGGTCGCGGCGCGGATCCGAACAGATGCGGCACATTTCGTTATCCGAGACCGTGCCGCAGACAATGCAGAACTGCACGCCGTCGCGCACCTTCTGCAAAGCGGCCTGCAGCCGGTCGATATCGGGCGGCTCGACCTGGAGCAGATGAAATGCGATGCGCTGCGCGCTTTTCGGACCGATGCCGGGCAACTTGCCCAACTCGTCGATCAGATCCTGGACCGGGCCCTCGTACAAAGACGTCCCCGGATCAGAAGTCGGGCAGACCCGGCAGCGACCCGCCGCCGGCCAGCGGGCCGAGCCGCTCGGCAGCCAGCTGCTGCGCGTTGGACATGGCGTCGTTGACCGCGCCGATCACCAGATCCTGCAGCCCCTCGACATCGTCGGGGTCGACGATCTTCGGATCGATGCTCAGCGTGACGACCTCACCGGTCGCCTTGATGGTGACCTGGACCAGGCCGCCACCGGCCTGCCCCTGCACTTCGGTCGCCGCGATCTCGGCCTGGGCCTGCATCACCGCCTGCTGCATCTGCTGCGCCTGGGCGAGTAATTGCTGCATATCGAACTGACCACCGGGCTGCACGGCTTGTCCTCTCTGCGGAAAGTGTCGTCGTCCAGCCTAGTGGGCGCGGCAACAGCGGTGCCCGCAGCCCCGAGCCGCCAGATAACAGTTCGATTTTTAACCAGATGTCCGCGAGGGCACCGTCTTACGATCGATACAGGGTCGGGGACCGGGTGTGGTGAGTTCTGGAGACAGCAATGCGCGCAAACCGAGTTCTTTTCATGGGCACCGCGGTGCTCACGCTGGGATTTCCCAGTCTGTTCCTGGGGGCAGGCCTCGCCGCCGCCGACTCCGGCATCGTCGACCCCGAGGTTGCCGACGCCGAGGTGGTCGACACGGCGGTGGACTATGGCGGCGGGTGCGTCCTTTATCCCGACAATCCGACCGCCACCATCGACTCGCTGCGGTCGCACTGTTCGGCCGAACAGCAGGACGCGATCTTCCGCAATGCCCCGCGCGGCGAGGTGCCGAGGGGAGTTACGAACGGCTGGGTGACCAGGCCGCCCATCATGGAGGTGGTGGCCCCGGCCTTGTGGATCGGTAAGACGTTCTACACCGGCCCCGACGGTGGCTTTCTGGTGAACCGGGTCACCCAGGCGGGCCTCGAGGCCTGGCAGGCCGATGTGTACACCGCACCTGCGATCACCGATGGCGGCCCGACCTGGGCGTTGAACTATGCCCCGTCACCGACCCCGCAGGTCTACGACGAGATCCGTGAGGTCACGCCCAATGTCTGGTTCGGCTACTCCTGGTGGCGCGGCTACTTCCAGACCACCTTGCTGCTCACCTTCGCGTTGACCTATTAGCTCGCGCGGTGCGCGTGACATCCCGTGCTGCGCAGGCGCAGCCCCCGGCAATGTCACCGCAGTCGACGACGAAGGCGTGCCGTGCGTGGTCGAGATCGATGCAGTCCGCATCGGTGCATTCGGCGGTGCGGCCGAGGTGGACGATGAGGGTGCCGTGGCAATGGTCGGTGGCGGATTCACAGGACGGACACGTCGGCGCGCGCATATGGCCTCCAGACGAGATCGGTTCGTGAATCGGTCATAGCACCCGCCCCGGACAGGTAGTGGGAGATCGGTCGCGTGTCGCGACGGCATCGGGACGGCGGCTGTCCGGAAACCGACTGTTCATGCTGCGTCCCCACGGTGTCAGCGAGCGCAGCGAGCGAACCGTGTCACAGCGCGCATCGCGCACGCCGGAGCCGAGCGCCAGCGAGGCGCAGGCGTGAGCGACGGGCCCGGAGGCGGCAGCTTGCGTAACCACGAAGGGCCCTGGGAACACCGCAATTCGAATACAGCCGGCTCGGTTGTGGTGAACTTGCTGCATGGGCATCAAGGTGTCGCTCGAACACCGGACCACCTACACCTTCGACCGGTCGGTGGAGGTCCATCCCCATGTGGTGCGTTTGCGGCCCGCGCCGCATTCGCGGACCAAGATCGAGGCGTACTCGATGCGGGTCACCCCGGGCGATCACTTCTGCAACTGGCAGCAGGACGCGTTCGGGAATTTCCTTGCCCGGCTGGTCTTTCCGAATCCGGCGCGGGAGTTGTCCATCACCATCGGGTTGATTGCCGATCTCGAGGTGATCAACCCGTTCGACTTCTTCATCGAGGATTACGCCGAACACTTTCCGTTCGCCTACAGCCCACAATTGGTTGCGGACCTGGATCCGTATCTGCGTCCGGTCGATGAATCCGAGCCGGGTTCGGGACCCGGTGCGCTGGTTCGGGAATGGGTGCGTGCGTATATGCCGACCGATCGGCCGCGCACCATCGATTTCCTGGTCGCGGTCAATCAGGCGCTGCGTGATGACGTCGGGTACGCGATTCGGATGGAGCCCGGTGTGCAATCGCCGGACCACTCCCTGCGCAGCGCGATCGGGTCGTGCCGTGATTCGGCGTGGTTGCTGGTGTCGATACTGCGGGAATTCGGCTTGGCGGCGCGGTTCGTCTCCGGATATCTGGTGCAGTTGGCACAGGACGTGCCCGCACTCGACGGGCCGTCGGGACCGCCCGCCGATTTCACCGATCTGCATGCCTGGACCGAGGTGTTCCTGCCCGGTGCGGGGTGGGTCGGCCTCGATCCGACCTCCGGCCTGTTCGCGGGCGAGGGGCATATACCGCTGGCCGCGACACCGAATCCGACCTCGTCGGCGCCGATCACCGGCACGACCGGGCGGACCGAGACGACCATGGATTTCGCCAATACCGTGCGGCGGGTCCATGAGGATCCGCGAACCACATTGCCCTACACCGCATCCCAGTGGGAGCGGATCACGGCCGCGGGTGCGGCGGTCGACGAGCGCATGGCCGATGTCGGGCTGACCATCGGTGGCGAGCCGACGTTCGTATCGATCGATGATCAGATCAGCCCGGAATGGACGACCGAGGCGGACGGGGCACGCAAACGCGAACGCGCCGTCGATCTCGCCGATCGGTTGCGTCGCAGCTATGCGCCGACCGGGTTGGTGCAGTATCGGCAAGGTAAGTGGTATCCGGGAGAACCGTTGCCGCGCTGGGAGATTGCGGTCGCGTGGCGCACCGATGGTGAACCCGTCTGGACGCGTCAGGATCTGCTTGCTGATCCGTGGACGCCACCGAGGATGGTTGCCTCGGTGCCGGAGGGGGAATCCGTCAGTGTGGCGCCGATGGCTGAGCACTCGGGGGATATGACGCGGCACCAGTCGACTTCGGCTGATGGCGCGCCGAGCGATGGCTCATTGGTCGGCTCAGGGCCAGGTGATGGCGTCGGGAAACTTGCGGTGCTGGAGCGCGGTTCGATCAGTGGCCTCGGGAGTTCGTCAGGGCCGCAGTCTCATTCGAATGTTTCAGGCGGTGGATTCCCTACCGCGATGACCGGGGATGGGTCGGCTCCAGGCACCGAATCAACTGTTCGTACGCGGTGGCCGGCGCCCGCGGGTCCCGAATCCGCCCGGTCGCTGATCGCGCATATCGCCGCAAGTCTCGGCCTGCCGGACACTCAGGTGCGTCCGGCCTACGAGGACCCACTGGCCCGGCTGGCGGGCAGTGTCCGTGCGCCCGAAGGTGATCCGGTAGACCCGGCCGATGATCTGGAACAGGATTCGGCGCAAGCGCGCAAGGAACTGTTGGCGCGGCTCGACACGGCCGTGACCGTGCCCGCCGCCTATCTGCTTTCGCTGTATCGCCGCGCGGACGGTGCCGGGTGGGCCAGCGCCGACTGGCGGATGCGGCGCGGCAAGTCGTCCGACCAGCCCGAGGGGCGAATCGTATTGTCGGAGGGCGACGCTCCGGCCGGTCTGCGCTTGCCGCTGGATGCCGTCTCGTGGCAGCCGCCGCGTCCGCGCCCGGACAGTGATCCCCTGTTCATGGGACCGCTGCAGTTCCCGCGGACCGAACCATCCGCTGTGGTGGAGAACCCGGATTGGGAGCCGACCACCGCACTCGTCGGCGAGGTCCGCAATGGCCGACTGCACGTCTTCCTGCCACCGCTGGAAGAACTCGACGACTTCCTCGAGCTGATCCAGCGCGTCGAGGCCGCCGCGGCGGCGGTGGGGCAGCCGGTGGTGCTCGAGGGCTACGCCCCGCCCGTCGATGCCAGGCTGCGCAGGCTCTCGGTGACGCCGGATCCCGGCGTGATCGAGGTGAATGTGCAGCCGACCGCCTCCTTCGGCGAACAGGCCGAACTGCTTTCGACGCTCTACGAGCAGGCCGGACTGGCCCGGCTCGGCACCGAATCCTTCGATGTCGACGGGACGCACAGTGGAACCGGCGGCGGCAATCACATCACGCTCGGCGGGGTCACCCCCGCGCGCTCACCGCTGCTGCGCCGCCCGGATCTGCTGGTCTCGCTGCTGACCTACTGGCAGCGGCATCCGGCGCTTTCATATCTGTTCGCCGGTCGCTTCGTCGGCCCGACCTCACAGGCGCCTCGCGTGGACGAGGGCCGCGAGGACGCACTGTACGAATTGGAGATTGCCTTCGCCGAAATCGCTCGGCTGAGCAGGGATTCGGACGCGCCGTGGCATATCGATCGCGCGCTGCGTCATCTGCTCACCGACCTCACCGGCAATACCCACCGCGCCGAATTCTGCATCGATAAGCTCTACAATCCGGAAACGGCAAGGGGCCGACTGGGATTGGTGGAGCTGCGCGGCTTCGAGATGCCACCGCATTTCCAGATGGCCATGGTGCAGTCGCTGCTGGTGCGCGGCCTGGTCGCCCGGTTCTGGGCGGAACCGTTGCAGGCCAGACTGATTCGGCACGGCGCAAATTTGCACGGCCGCTATCTGCTGCCGCATTTCCTGATGGCCGATATCGCCGAGGTGGCCGCCGACCTGCGTGGGCACGGCATCGAATTCGACACCAGCTGGCTCGACCCGTTCACCGAATTCCGCTTCCCGCGCATCGGGACCGTGGTGCTCGGCGATGTCGAACTCGAACTGCGCGGTGCGATCGAGCCGTGGAAGACCCTCGGCGAACAGACCGTGGCGAGCGGCACCGCCCGCTATGTCGACTCCTCGGTGGAGCGGTTGCAGATCCGGGTGGTCGGCGCGGACCGCGACCGTTTCGTGGTGACCTGCAATGGGATGCCGGTGCCGCTGCTCGCCACCGACAAGGCCGATGTGCAAGTGGCCGGAGTGCGCTATCGCGCGTGGCAGCCGCCCAATTCGCTGCATCCGACCATCACTGTCGACGCGCCGCTCGTATTCGATCTGATCGATGCCGAGACTGGGTTGTCCCGCGGCGGCTGCACCTATCACGTCGCGCATCCGGGTGGCATGGCATATGACGAGCCGCCGGTCAATGCGGTGGCTGCGCAATCGCGCCGCAACCGGCGGTTCGAGGCGGCGGGCCACACCACTTCCCGGGTCGATCCAGGGGTGCTACGTGCGAAGATGGCAGCACAGTCCATCGACATCGGTGCGCCGGGCATCCTCGATCTGCGCCGGGCGCGCACGGTGTGGGGACTGGTCAGCGATCGGTAAGCGAGGGGCGGAGGTCGGCGCGGTGACTATGCGCGACGAAGCGCGCGGCTCGGGTGCTCGGGAATCCGAGACGACGCTGTTGAATGCCGGACGGCTGAGTGTACGCGAGCAGGTCGCGGAACAGTTCGCCAGATATCGCGCCGAGGGTGCGGACACCGCGGGCTACGACGAATGCGGTCGGCCGACCGGCGGGTATTACGACGAGCTCGTCGATTCCGCGGGTGGTGTGCGGCGCATGTGGTCGGAGCTGTCCGCCGATTTCGTGGAATTGGGCACGACCGGACTCGGGCGGCTGGACAGCCGGGTGCGCAGGCTCATCGATGACGACGGCATCTACTACACCGAGGTGGGTGCGGCGGGCGAACCGCCCATGCCGACCGCCTGGCGGCTGGATCCGATTCCGTTGCTGGTCTCCGCCGACGACTGGACTCGGCTGGAGGCCGGGCTGGTGCAGCGCTCGCGGGTGCTCGACGAGGTGCTTACCGATGTCTACGGCGCGCGCCGCACCATCACCACCGGTCTGCTGCCGCCGGAGGTGGTGTTCGGCAATTGCGGATATGTGCGGGCCGCGCACGGCATCACGATTCCCGGGCGGCACCAGTTGTTCCTGCACGCCTGCGATCTCAGCCGGTGGAGCGACGGACAGTTCCGCGTGATCGCCGACTGGGCGCAGGCGCCGTCGGGTGCCGGATACGCGCTGGCGGATCGGCGGGTGGTGTCGACGGCGATTCCCGAGGCCTTCGAACATTCCAATCCGCGGCCGCTCACGCCGTTCGCGCGGGCCATGCGATTGATGTTGATCGAGTCCGCGCCGATGGCCGATGACAATGATCCGGTCGTCGTGGTGCTCAGTCCCGGTGTGCATTCCGAAACCGCCTTCGACCAGGCCTATCTCGCCTCGACGCTGGGTTTTCCGCTGGTGGAGAGCGCGGATCTGGTGGTGCGCGACGGTGCGCTGTGGATGCGCTCGCTCGGCAGGTTGAAGCGGGTCGATGTGGTGCTGCGGCGGGTGGACGCCGAATTCTCCGATCCGCTTGACCTGCGGCCGGATTCGCGGCTCGGGGTGGTCGGGCTGGTGGAGGTGCTGCGGCGCGGCGCGGTGACCGTGGTGAATACGATTGGCAGCGGATTGCTGGAGAATCCCGCGCTGGCCGGATTCCTGCCGCGGATCTCGCGGGCCCTGCTCGGCGAGGAGTTGGCGCTCGAGAGTGCGCCGACGTACTGGGGTGGCAATGACAGCGAACGTTCGCATCTGATCGCGAATCTGGATCGGCTGATCATTTGCTCGGCGGTCGACGGTGCGACGCGGTTCGGTCCGGAACTGTCGAATGCCGAACGCGCGGAACTCGCCGCTCGGATCGAGGACTGCGGCTGGCAGTGGGTCGGGCAGGAGCCCGCGCAGTTCTCGGTCGCGCCCGCAGTGCAGGGTTACGGCGGACTCGCCTCGGCGCCGGTCGGTATGCGGTTGTTCTCGCTCGCCCGACGCGGCGGCTATACCGCAATGGAAGGTGGCCTCGGCCAACTGTGCCAACGCCTGCAACCCGAGCGGGTAGTCATAAAGGTTGCCGCCAAAGACATTTGGGTCCGCGCCGCCCCGACCGCCGTCGCCGCCATCAGCACCGAACCCGCCCCCGAGGAACGCGAACGCCGCGCCCCGACAATCGAACCGGTCAGCTCCCCCCGCGTACTCAACGACCTGTTCTGGATGGGCCGCTACAGCGAACGCGCCGAAGCCGTTGTGCGCCAACTGATCGCAACACACGACTGCTACCAGGACTACCGCTACCGCCACTGGCTGGATGGCGCCGACGCGCTACCCGTACTCATGGCCGCGCTGGCCCGCACCACCGGAACACCGGCTCCGCTCAGTGTGCTGCCCGGTGATGTGCATGGTGCCGGGGTAGTTGAGAAGGTGGCCGCTGAGCCGAGTGCGACTGGGGCGGAGCCGCGCCCGTCAGCTGCACGGTCACAAACGCAGTCGCAGGCGGCAGGACCTGGTCCGCGTGCAGCAGGGGCGTCGGGTCCGGCCGGAGCGGAACCGCCTGCGTCGCAGTCGGCCGGTCAGGGCCCCCAGGCGCCGGGAGCGCCGTCCGGTTCCGGCGAGCCCGGGTCGGATACGACTTCCGATGCGCAGCAGCCACCTTCGGCAGGGTCCGGTTCGCGTGCAGCCGCATCGGAACCGCCCGGATCGCAAACGCAGTCGCAGGCCGGGCAAGGCGCGAGTGCCGCGGGAGCGGCGCCGGGCTCCGTCGACCCCTCGAAGCCGGTTGCTGCGATTACGGCTCGGTCGGTCGTGTCTGAGGAGGGGCGGGAGGGGCACGACTATTTGGTGGCGTTGACCGTTGATCGGGATATGCCGGGGTCGATGGCGTTTGCGATCAGTCGGTACGGGTCGGCGGCGCGGGCGGTGCGCGATCAGTTGTCGGTGGATACCTGGATGATTCTGGGTGCGGTGGATCGGGCGCTGGAGGAGTATCGATTCACCGGTGACGATCAGGAATCGGCATTGTCGGCGGTGCATTCGCTGTCGTTGGCGGCGCTGCTTTCACTGTCCGGTATCGGTGCCGAATCGCTGGTGCGCGATACCGGTTGGTACGTCATGGATATCGGCAAGCGCATCGAGCGGGGGCTGTCGTTGACCGCATTGCTCGGGGCCGCGCTGACGACGGTCTATCCGCCGGAAGCCGAGCGGGTGGTCACCGAAACGGTGCTGCGGGCGACCGAGTCGTCGGTGAGTTACCGTCGGCGGCACCGGGATTCGGTGCGGGTATCGGCGGTGGCCGGGCTGCTGCTTTTCGATGCAGGGAATCCCCGCTCGCTGGCCTATCAGCTCGATCAGCTCGATGCCGACTTCCAGGCGCTGCCGGGTGCGTCGGGATCCTCACGCCCGCAACGACTACTGGCCGATGCCCAGCGCATGCTGCGCCGAGTGGATCCGGCCGATCTGGATATCACCGATGCCGAGGGCCGACGCACCGAACTGGCCGAGTTGCTGGAGGGCGTGCATTTGCGGTTGCGCAAGATCTCCGAATCCTTCGAGACCACGAAACTGGCGCTGCCGGTCGGCATCCAGCCGCTGTGGGGTAGCACGAGGGTCGTTGGATGATCGCGCGCAACGCCGCCGCCCGGCACTACCGGGTCGAGCATCGCACCACCTACAAATATTCCGACGAGGTCACCAGCTCCTATGGGCGCGCCTATCTGACACCGCGGGAGTTTCCCGGACAGCGCCTGCTCTCGCACGAGATCCATATCGATCCGACGCCGTCGGACCGCTCGATCGGCACCGACGTGTACGGCAACACCACCTCGTATTTCCATGTCACGGCAGAACATACGAAGCTCGTGGTCACCGGCGAATCAGTGGTCGAGGTCGACGTACCCGATGCAACCGCGGTGAGCGCCACCGGCAAGCCTTGGGAGCAGGCCCGCCCGTCCACCGCCACCGGCCCGCTGGCGGTGGAATTCACCCTCGACCTGCATCCGCCCGAGATCACCCCCGAGGTCACCGCATACGCCGCCGAATCCTTGACGCCCGGCAGGCCGCTGCTGGAAGCGGTGACCGAACTCAACACGCGCATCCACGACGACTTCACCTACAAATCCGGCTCGACGACGGTATCCACCAAAGTCGCCGACGTCTTCGCCGCACGTGCGGGCGTCTGCCAGGACTTCGCCAGGATCGGCGCCGCCTGCCTGCGCTCACACGGGCTGGCCTCGCGCTATGTATCCGGTTATCTGGCAACCGATCCGCCGCCGGGGAAGGAACGCATGGTCGGCGCGGACGCGACGCACGCCTGGTCCGCGGTATGGGTTCCCGGCGATACCGCGCACGACCGGACCGGTCACTGGATCGGCTTCGACCCCACCAACGACCAATTCGCCGACGAGCGGTACGTAACTGTCGCATGGGGTCGCGATTATGCCGATGTGCCCCCGATGCGTGGCATCATCTACACCGACGCCAAGGAGAGCTCGATCACGGTATCCGTCGACGTGGCGCCGGTAGAGGTGTAGCGATATGCGCGATTTCACCTGTCCGAACTGCGGACAACAGTTGGCCTTCGAGAATTCGGTGTGCCTGTCCTGTTCCAGCCCACTGGGTTTCAGTCTCGCCGATCGCGCGCTGGTGGTGATCGGCGATCCGCCGGGCGACGCGGCGGTGGATCGGTCGCGAGGCGTTGTCGATCGCGACCGCTTCCGGCTCTGCGACAACTTGCATGTGGCGGAATGCAATTGGTTGGTGCCCGTGCCCGGTACCGAGGTCTCGGTCAGTGCGATCGTGCCGCCTCCCTCGGGTATGTCGGAGGATGCCTGGCAGATCACGGCGTCGACCGCGGATGGCAATGACGGACCGCGACTTTGCGAATCCTGCCGCCTGACCCGCACCCGCCCCAACGATCTCGACGCCGCGGGCCTGCGGGCCTTCGCCGAGGCCGAGGCGGCCAAGCGCCGCCTGATCATGGAACTGGTCGAACTCGGTCTGCCGGTCGTCGGCCGCGACCGGAACCCGCACACCGGCCTGGCCTTCGACCTGCTCTCCAGCGCCACCGACCGGGTTGTCACCGGCCACAAGAACGGTGTGATCACCGTGGATCTGGCCGAGGCCAACGACCCGCATCGCGAACAATTGCGCATCGAGATGGATGAGCCGTACCGCACCCTGCTCGGCCACTTTCGCCACGAAATCGGTCACTACTACTTCTCGGTGCTGGTCGCAGATGACGATGCCGCGCAACGCTTCCGGAATCTGTTCGGTGATCCGGACGCCGACTACCAAGCGGCACTGGACCACCACTACTCCGAGGGCGCACCCGCGGGCTGGGAAAATGGCTACGTCTCTTCCTACGCCACCATGCACGCCGCCGAGGACTGGGCCGAAACCTTCGCGCACTACCTGCACATTCGCGACACCCTCGACACCGCCGCCGCCTTCGGCATCGCCCCCGCCGGCGCGACCCTCGACCGTCCCCAAGTCGGCCGCGCCGGCTTCGACCACATTATCGACCTCTGGCTTCCCCTCGCCTGGTCGCTCAATATGGTCAACCGCTCAATGGGCCACGACGACCTCTATCCCTTCGTCCTGCCCGACCCGGTGCTCGAAAAAATGCGCCTGGTGCACGACCTCTGCACCACGCCGGAGCCCCGCTGAGCTAGCCGACCCCGTTGGTCGCGATCACGTGGTCCGCCATGCCTTCCGGTCCCCACTGGTTCTGCGCCAGCGCCTCGTATACGCAGATCAGCAGTAAAATCCGGGCTCGCTGTCCGGCCGTCAATTCGGTGTCCAGATACGAATCCTGGACACGCAGGCCGGCGCCGGATACCCGGCGCGGGTTCGGCTCGGACAGCAACCAGAACAACTCCGGACCGATCAAGGTCGAGCGGCCGCCGGTTTCGGTGAACCACCGGGACGCGTATTCGATCATCAGATCGGTGAATGTTTCTCCGCTGCTGATCGATTCCGCGAACTGGTTCAACGCCCCTGAGCGATCGATGCCGCTCTGGATCACCGACGCGAGCCGGCCCGCGACCTCCCGGAATTGTTCTACGCCCTGGTCTTGCCAAACGGTAAAAGCCATCGCTTACTCCATCGACGTGTCCGATTGTGGCTGAAGCAGTTTCGAGTCAGAAGGGGTTGATCGTTGTCTTGCCGCCCGTGCCGTTGGTCGCGAATGTCGGAGTGATCCGCGGCGCGGCTGCTGTCCGAGGCAGCGCGCTGGCCAGCAGCTTTTTCGGAGCGACGGGCAGCGGGTCGGTATTCTCCAGGATCGCGGCGCCCCGCGTGGACACGACACGCTCTTCCTGCGGTGCCGAATCCCAATCGTCCTGTGCCGCGTCGTCCCAATCGTCCTGCACGAGGTCCCAATCCTGCTCTGCCGCTTGATCGCGGACTTCTGGCGTTACCGGTGCGAGGTCCGTCGGCATCGCCGGTGTGCGATCCTCCTGCGCTGCGGGGATCTGCTGCGCTGCTGGGACCTGCTGCGCTGCTGGGGCCTGCTGCGCTGCTGGGGCCTGCTGCGCGGTGCGGCCGCGCCCGAACAGCATCAGGGTGAGATGCACCGCGAACAGCATGGTCAACGGCATACCGGCGTACAGGGACAAAGACACGGGGCTACCCCCGATTTCGCGCGCGTACTCGATATTTCCGGCCACCGACACCAGGGTCCAGAAGACGAACAGCGCGGTGGCGTACCACCAGGCCGAACTGCGCCGCTTGAAGGTGGCGGTGGCAATGATCGAACCGATGACCAATCCGTCGATGGCGATCGGCACATTCGCGGCGAGCGCCGGAGCCACCAGGTTTCGCACCGACAGGTCGTGCAATGCGGCAAAAGACATTTCGAATGAGGTGAGTGCGACGACGCCCGTGACGATTGCCGAAGCATGTAGCGGGCGCGGCCGCCATGCCCGTAGCCGGGTGACGAAGGACGGCCGACGATCCGTCGATACCGACTGTTCCTCGAGCAGTTCCGATTCCGTAGCTGTGATCGTCGCCATAGCGGGAGCGTATCGTGCATCACTCCATATTCCGCCGAGGCACCCGGCGAAGAGCGCGGCGCGTTGCCCCGACGCTCAGGCGCGCAGGCGTTCTCGGCGGAGTTGGTCCACCTCGGGGAGGTGCAGTGGGGGGAGTTCGTCCACGCCGAGGACGCGCGCGAGCAGGAGGTCGGCGAGTTCCGGATTGCGGGCGAGGGCGGGGCCGTGCATGTAGGTGCCGATGGTCGAGCCCTGGACCACGCCCTCGAGTCCGTCGCCCACACCGTTGCCGACGCCGCGGGTGACGTGCGCGAGCCCGGTCGCGTCGCCGCCGAGTTTGGTTCCGCCGCGATGGTTTTCGAAGCCGGTGAGGGCGGCGGTGAGACCGGGGAGCAGCGGGGTGGTCGTCACCTCGCCGATGGCGCGCTTGACCTGCGGGGAGGTGGTGACATCGATGAGGCCGACGCCGTCGACGCGCTCGCCGGAGGAGGTCTCGTACCAGTGGCCGAGCACCTGGATTGCGGCGCAGATGGCAAGTACCGGAGCACCTTTCGCGGCGGCCTGCTGCAGGCCGGGATAGCGCTGCAGGTGCCGGGTGGCCAGGCGCTGCGCCGAATCCTCCGCTCCGCCAAGGGTATAGATGTCGAGCGACTCGGGAACCGGGTCGGACAGCGTGATTTCGACGATCTCGGCGTCGTGGCCGCGCATGCGCAGCCGCTGCCGCAGCACCAGCGCATTGCCGCCGTCGCCGTAGGTGCCCATCACATCGGGCAGCACCAAGCCGATTCGTACCGTCGATTCAGGCCCGCCCGTCACTCGGCCACCACCCCTCATCGAATCGCTACGCGATGCTGCCATCAGTTCTGCTCCTCCAGATCGCGGTTGAGATCGCGGAACGCGGTGTAGTTGGCCAGCACCTCGACCCGCCCCGCCGGACAGGATGCGATGGCGTGCAACGGATCCGGCACCGTGGTGTGCCGGACTCCGGCATAGGTCAGGCGCACCGCGAGATCGGTGGCGCGCTCACCGGCGGCCACCACCTGAATGCCCTCGAAGTGCTCGAATCGCACATCCCACAGCCAGGACAGATCCTCGCCGTCGGGCACCTGCCCGTTCACCGCGATCACCAGACCTGCCGAATCGGGCTCGATCATCGACAGCGCCTCCTGCCAGCCGGCCGGATTCTTCGCCAGCAGCAGCCGGGCGGCATGCTCGCCGACCTGCACCGTCCGATAGCGACCGGCGATCTCGCGCACCGTACCCGCCGCGGTCGTCGCCGCCGCCGGATCCGCGCCGAGGGCGACCGCCGCGGCGACCGCCTGCGCGGCATTGCCCTTGTTGGCCCGTCCGGGCAGTGCCAATTTCAGCGGCAGCCGGACACCGTCGGGTCCGACCAGCTCATCGCCGTCCAGCCACCAATTCGGTTCGGGTCGTTCGAAATCCGTGCCGGTGCTGCGCCAATGCGCACCCTCCCAGACGATCGGCTCACCGCTGCGCGGACAACTCGTCGCATCCATCGACCAACCGCTGCCCGCCGCGACCCACACCACATTCGGGTGGTCGTAGGCAATGGAGGTCACCAGCACATCGTCGCAGTTGGCGATCACCACGGTCTGCGGATGCCGCGCCAGTCCGGCGCGCAGCTTGCGCTCGATCATATTGATCTCGCCGACCCGATCCAGCTGATCGCGGCTGAGATTCAGCAGGACCACCACGGACGGATTCAGCGAATCGGTGACGTGCGGCAGATGCAGTTCATCCACCTCGATCGCGGCCAGCGGCGTCCCGCGGTGCGCACTCAGCGCGGCCACGATGCCCGCGTCCATATTCGCGCCGTCGGCCTGCGTGGCGACCTTGCCGAGGGTACTCAGTGCGGCCGTGGTCATCCTGGTGGTGGTCGACTTGCCATTGGTGCCGGTCACCAGCACGGTGCGCCGCCCGCGGCCCAGCTGATCCATGATCGTCTTATCGATCTGCAGGGCGATCAGCCCGCCGATCATCGACCCCTTGCCGCGGCCCGCCTTCTGCGAGGCCCACGACGCTGCCGCCGCCGCCCGCAGCGCGAGTCGCCCGCGCACCGTTATGTCTGCCACGCCGCGAGTCTATGTGTTCTGCCCGGCGGCGCATTCGCTGCGGCCCACCCGCTCGGCCGCAGTGACCGTACTCACTCCCGGTACAGCTTGGCGTTGTAATTTTCCGGCGAGTAGTAACGCTCCAATTCCTCCACCGACTCCGTCACATTGGTCTGGACCTCTTTGACGAGTCGGCCGGGACTGGGCAGATTGTCGACCGGCCACTGCTCCGGTTCCCACAGGTGACTGCGGATGAACGCCTTTGCGCAGTGGAAGAAGATCTGCTCGATATCGACCTCGATCGCCAGGATCGGGCGATGGCCCTTGACCACCATGTCGTCGAAATACGGTGCGTCGCGAACCAGGCGCGCCCGGCCGTTGATGCGCAGCGTTTCGCGGCGGCCCGGAATCATGAACAGCAGCCCGACGTGCGGATTGCTGAGGATATTCAGGTAGCCGTCGGCCCTGCGATTCCCCGGCCGTTCGGGAATGGCGATGGTGGTGTCGTCGAGCACCTTCACGAAACCGGCCGGATCGCCCTTCGGTGAGGTGTCGCAATTGCCGTCGGCATCGCTGGTACTGAGGGCAATGAACGGGGTGGCCGCGATCCAGTCGCGGTCGCGGGGATGCAGTGCGATGCGCTCCTTCGTCGCTGCTCGCGGCATGACCTCCCCGAGCAACTGCCGCAGCTCGGCCGGGTCGGTGATCTGATTCGTTTCGGTGATCTCGCCCATACTTCGATCAAAGCACCGGCACGGGTCGCCGACGATCGAATTATGTTCCCGCGAGGGGAGATCGATCACAGTCGCACGTCGAACAGGTTCGGCTGGCCCGCGGCATAGCGGTCGGCATCGATGCGGCGCAGCGGTTCCAGTTCGGTGGCACGGTAGAGGGTGAACTTACGGCAGCGTTCGGCATTCGAACCCGAAACGTCGAGAATGGCATTGACCGCGTCGCGCGCGGATTCGTTGGCGCCCTCCATGGTTGCCAGATCGACATTGGTGCGCACGTAATCGCCTGCCAGGAACAGGTTTTCGAGCGCGCCGTGGGCCTGCGGCCTGCACTCCCACGATCCGGCGGTATTGATGAGTAGCGGATCCGCATTGGCATTGCGCCGCTGGGACTCCTGCCAGCTGATGCCCGGATCGAGGAACCAGGAGTGCAGATCGGCATCGCGCAGCAGATCGTCGCGGTCGTTCAGATGCGCCCGCAGTTGCGCCCACACCTCGCGCGCGATCTCCTCGTGCGTGCACTCCTTGGCGGGCTTGCCGTAGAGCATGCCGGGGGAGTTCCAGTCGGAGATATCGACCGAGAGGCAGTCCTGCACCGTGCCGTCGCCGAATTCGGTGAGTTTGCGCGTCCACAGCTGATTCTGGGTGATCGAGGTCAGCGACCACGGGGCATCGATATAGGCGGTGTGACCGTGTGAAATATCCATCGGCCTGCGCAGATAGAACTGGATTCCGTTCATCCAGTCGACGAAGAGGCGATCCATCGCGGCCAGTTCCGGGCGCACCTCGAGTACGTCGGGCGACCAGAGCGCGCGGGCCCGTTCGGCGGACAGCGCGACCACGAAATAGTCGGCGTCGATGCTGCGCTGTGCGCCGTTTTCATCGACGATGCGGGCCGAGGCGATCCGCCGATCGCGCACCTCGAGTCCGCGTACCTCGGCCCCGACCGCGAATTGCACGCCGAGGTCGCGCAGTCGCTGCACCCATGGATCGATCCATACCGAATTGGTCGGGCCGTTGAGCACCCGATCCAACGCGCCGTCGTTGCCGATTTCGAAGGGGTTGCCCAGGAACTGTTCGCCCATGGTGCCGATGGTGCGGACGCTGGCGACATCCTCCTTCGCGGCGACCATGATGCTGGTCAGCGTGCGCGAGAGCAGGGCGCGGAATTCATGGGAGCGCTGGTGGCCGCCGACGAAATCACGCCATGAGGTTTGCTCCCACTGTCCTAACCGCCTGGCATCGCAGCTGGAGTTGAATACCAGCAGGCGATCGGCGAAGTAGGCGCCTTCCTCGGCGGGCATTTTCAGGGTCGTCGCGATTGCCGCGCCCATCGTTTCGCGGAACGCGTCCGGAGTGAAATTCGTGCGGGCCTTGGGGCCAAGGGGAAGTCGGAAATCATCGCCGCCGCGGCGGGCGAAACGCGCCTCCGGCACGCCGATCAGATTATTCCAAACGCCATTCGGATTGCCCGCGAACGGAATTCGCCGCATGGTGTCCGGAATGTGTTGATAGAAGCCGGGAAAGAAGCGGAAGCCGTGCTCGCCGGGTAGATCCGGCCGTCCGCCCGACCCGCTGCCCGGCACCGGAATACTGCGCGCCTTGCCCCCGAGCGCACGTCTCTCGAATACGGTGACCTGGAACCCACGCTCGGCCAATTCGTGCGCCGCGGTCAATCCAGCGACCCCACCGCCGAGCACCGCGACCCGCCCGCCGCCGGGGCTACCCGCGGCAGGCGCCGGTCGCAGCCCACCGGCCGTCAGCGCCCCCGCCGTTGCTGCCCCCATCGCAACCGTGCCGCGAAGCATCGTTCTTCGCGAAACGGTCCACTGTTGATGTGCCATGCGCTTCTTTGCTGCCCTAAGCCTTTGGACCGATCTCTACCGCCGCCAAACACTGTAAAGCGACTGCTTGTGGGTGAGCCGACCCACCCCTGCCGCCGCCGGACCCGGTCGGCCTCGCATTCGACCAGGTCACGAATACAGCGGGGCAGACACTACCGGGCGGTGTGACCGGGTCGAGTTAATTTCTGGAACCGGGGTTGTACGCAAACTTCGCAGGTCAGAGCGTAGTTGTGGCGGTGTTGGCGAAAGGGGGCAGGTAAATCGCGTGCGGCTGAGCCGGGCTGTCTATCGCAGGCTGTGTTGGCGAGACGGAAATGGACCTGCGCGATGGCTCTGGGCCGTACGAACCAGGGTTGCTTGCCGAGGGTCGGCTCCGGCGCCGGGGGCGTGGTCGGGACCGGTTGCGCTGCTGTGGCAATCGCGTGGCGGTTGGCTCAGGCGTCCACCGATCGGGGGTTGCATGCCGAGGGTCGGCTCCGGCGCTGGGGGCGCGGTTGGGACCGGTTGTACTGCTGTGGCAATCGCGTGGCGGTCGGTTCAGGCGTCCACCAATCTGGGTTGCTTGCCGAGGGTCGGCTCCGACACCGGGGTAGCGGGCGAAACCGGTTCCGCCGCTGTGGTATTCGCATCGCGACGTCCCGCCTTCGTCGCCGCGAACGCACCCGCGATCACGATGGCTCCGCCGAGCAGTGACAGCGGTGTCGGGTCCTCGCCGAAGGCGGCCCAGGCGGCGAGGATGCCGACCACAGGGACGAGCAGGGACATGGGGGCGACCGTGCTCGCCGGGTACCGGCTCATCAGGTAGGTCCACAGACCCGAGCCCGCGATGGTGCCGAGCGCGACGATGTAGGCGAGGCCGAGTAGCGCGTGCCAGCCGCCGGGGGACGTGACGTCGGTCAACGCATGCAGGCCGGTCGTCGGCCCTTCGATGAATGCGGACAGCGCGAACATCGGGATCGGCGGCACAACCGACATCCACAGCGTCAGATGCAGTGGGTTGACCTCGCCGGACGCCGTGGCCAAACGTGAGCCGATATTGCCGAAGGCCCACCCGAGCCCGCCCGCCAGCGTGAGCAGCACCGGCAACAGCGCCGCATGCTGTGCGCGATCGAGCCCGATCACCCCAATGCCCGCCACGGCGACGCCGATGCCGAGCAACTGCGTCACCCGCAACCGCTCCCGCAGGAACAGCGCACCCAGGACAACCGTGAACGGCGCGGAGGATTGCAGCACCAGCGAGGACAACCCGGTCGGCATGCCCACGCGCATCGCGGTGAACAGGAACGCGAATTGCAGAATCCCGAACCCGATCCCATACAGCAGCAACCACCGCAGTGGCACCTTCGGCCGCGGCACGAACGCCAGCACCGGCACCGCGATCACCACGAACCGCAGCGCAGCGAAGAAGAACGGCGGAAAGTGGTCCAGCCCCACCCGAATAGCAATGAAGTTCAGCCCCCAGAGCAGGACAACGGTAAGCCCGAGCAAGCGGTCACGATTGGTCACGTTCCTTATCGTCGGTAATGAAACCAATAAGAACAATCGAATAAATATGCACTATCGATGTAGCATTGCTTAATGGTTTTCGGCAGTCGTCCGCCTCTGACTCCCGACGCCGCGCGATCGGTCGGCAACACCGGCGAGCGCGGCGCTGTCGCGGCGTCGGTGTCAGCACTTGCGACCGAGGTCGCAGCCTCGCCGCCGGCTGCAATGTCGGAACAAGCCGCGGCTGCGCGATCGGGCCGCGCAGGAATGCCAGGGATCGCAGTCTCGCTACCGGGTGCAGGGGTGGCGTATGCCGCGGTGTCGCTGATGGTTGCGGTTCAGGTCGCGGCGTGGCCTTCGGTGGCAGTGTTGGCGTACGCGGGTGCGCTATCGGGTGGTGCGGGGATGCCGGCGATCGCAGGTTCGCTATCGGCTATAGGAGCGGCGCGTGTCGCTGCCGCCTGAGGACGTGCGGATTGGGCCGCCGATGGCGGTTGAACGGCTGCGGGTGCTACGGGAATTCGCGGATCGCGGGACGATCGCGGCTGTGGCCGAGGCGCTTTCGATGACTCCTTCCGCGGTATCGCAGCAGCTCAAGGTGCTTGCCAAGGAGGCGGGTGTCGCGTTGCTCGAGCCCGATGGGCGCCGGGTTCGGCTGACCGATGCGGGGCAGGCGCTTGTCGTGCGCGCTGACGAGGTGCTCGCCGCGATGGACCGTGCGGTGGCCGAGATGGCGCACTATCGCGGGTCCGCGCGCGGCCGGGTCCGGGTCGCGCTGTTCCCGTCCGGTGCGGCGCTGCTGCTGCCGCGGGTGCTGCCCGCACTGGCCGACAGTGGTGTCGAGGTCGTCGCCCGTGACGAGGACCTGCCGCCGAGTGAAGTGCCGCGGCTGCTCGCCGACTACGACATCGTTCTCACCCATCGCGACGAGCGCTCAGCCGGTATCGCGGGTCCTCGCGTCAGCACTACGGTCATCATGCGCGAACCCACCGATGTCGTTGTCGCACCGACCCATCCGCTCGCAACTCGCACCGAGGTGACCCCGGCCGAACTCGCCGAGGAGACCTGGCTCAGTGTCCGCGGCGGCTTCCCGGTCGACGACGTGCTGCGCTCCATCGCAACCATGACCGGCGTCCAACCTCGTATTGCCCAGCGCCTCAATGACTTCCGCGTCATCGAAACCCTCGTCGCCGCCAACTACGGCGTCGCCCTCATGCCTCGCTGGGCCGTCGCACACCCGGATCTGGCTGTCCTACGCCTGTCCGGCGTGCGCGCCGCCCGCCTGTACGAACTCGCCACCCGCCCCCACGCCGCCACCCGCCCCGCCATAGCCACCGTCCTGCAAGCCTTCCGCACCGCCGCAGCCGAAATCGCCGCCGAATAGCCCAGCCCCCGGCAGCCTGCTGTCGCACACCCAATCACCACCTCGCAGAGGCTGCACCGTATGCGCCGTGCTCACTACCAGTGCGCCAGCCGGATCTCGGGCACGTCCGCTGATCACGGGGCTGGCGACTGCCGTGCCCGTGCGGTGGAATCCGTTGGCGCATAGCGTGTGGCGCTGTCGCACGGGCGTGCATCCTGTGCGCCGTGGACGGGGTGGCAGGTTTCAGGCTCGCAGAGGCCGCACCCCTATGTGTGGTGCTCACTACCTGTGCGCCAGCCGGATCTCGGGCACGTCCGCTGATCACGGGGCTGGCGACTGTCGTGCCCGTGCGGTGGAATCCGTTGGCGCATAGCGTGTGGCGCTGTCGCATAGGCTGCAACTTGTGCGAGGGTTCCAGCCGCTATGCGGCAGCTGAATTCCGGGGTACGGCAGCAGATTTCGGCCCGGGGTGCGGCCCCGGCAACGTGCTCGGGGCCGCAAGGGTTTCGAAATGCTAGTGGTGGCGGGGCGGGCCGGGCCGGTACTGCTGGGTGCCGATGTAGCCGAAATCGTCGGCGACCATGGCGGCCAGTTCCAGGAGGGCACGCCGGGTCGGCTTGCTCACCAGTTCCAGGTCGATCTCCGCGCCCTCGGCGAGGTGGTCGTCGAACGGCACCACCTGGACCGCGCGGGTGCGGTCGAGGAACAGTTTGCGTAGCTGGTCCAGGTCGACGGTGGAGGCGCCGCGGCGAGATGCGTTGACCACCACCACCGTTCGCTCGACCAACTTGCCGTAGCCGTGGTGGTCCAGCCAGTCCAGGGTGGCCGAGGCGCTGCGGGCGCCGTCGATGGCGGGTGAGGTCACCAGCACCAGCGAGCTGGCCATATCGAGCACACCGGCCATGGCCGAATGCATCAGACCGGTGCCGCAGTCGGTGAGGATGATGTTGTAGAACGACTGCAGAATGCCGATGGCCTGGCGGTAGTCGGCCTCGCTGAAGGCCTCGGAAACCGCCGGATCCTGTTCGCTGGCAAGCACTTCCAGTCGGCTCGGTGCCTGGGACGTATGTGCCCGGACATCGGAGTACCTGGTGATGTGGTGATCCTCGAGCAGATTGCGCACGGTGGAGCGGGTCTGCCGCGGCACCCGATGCGCCAGCGTGCCGAGGTCGGGATTGGCATCGATCGCGATGACCCGGTCACCACGCAGCGACGAGAACGTCGATCCGAGTCCGACGGTTGTCGTGGTCTTGCCGACGCCGCCCTTCAGCGACAGGATCGCGATCCGATAGTCCCCGCGCACCGGCTGATTCACCCGGTCGACGAGATCGCGGAAGACGACATCCGCCGCGGACTCACCCGGATTGATCATGCCGCCGGAGGCCTTGTGCACGGCGCGTCGCCAACCACTGCGCGGCGCTTTGCGCGCCCGCTTGAGCAGGTTCAGGTCATTGACCGAATGTCCCGGCTGACCCGGCTGCGGCACATGCTGGGGCTGGAACGGCTGCTGCGTATTCGGCGGGCCGCCTTGCCATCCCGGCGGCGGCCCCTGTTCGGTATACGGCACCATCCCGGTGCCCGGCCTTTGCTCGCCATACGGCATCAGACCGGTGCCCGGCCCCTGTTCGGCATACGGCAGCGGTTGCTGACCCATGGGCGGCTGCCCCATCGGAGGCTGTTGCCCCATGGGCGGCTGCTGATACATCGGCGGCTGCTGCACCGGTGGTGGCGGCGCCCAACTGTAGATCGGCGGCTCGGCCGGACTTTCCACCGGGACCCGCCGGACCAGCCCATCGGGCCCGATCTCCTGGCGGTATTCGCCATAGGACGGCTCGGGCTGCACCGGATGGTTACCGCTCTGGCCGGGACTCGGCTGATACGGCTGCGCGAATTGACCTGTGTTGTACGGCGTTCCAGGCGGCGCGAACCCGTCGGGCGGCCCGTACTGCTGCTGCGGCGGAACCCCGGCCTGCGGGTAACTGTTCTGATCTGTTGGCCCGCCCGGGTATCCGGTGAACTGTCCGGGCTCCGACTGTTCGGACTCATCGGGCTGTTCGGTGACCTCGGCGGCCTCGTGCTCGTCGGTTGCGGGCTCCGCGTCGACGGGTACGGATTCGGATGTTTCGTCCGGCGCCGAGGAGTCGGTGGTGACCTCGGCCGTATCCACCGAATGACTCTGCAGCCAGGGCGGAGAAGTCGGGTTGTGGTCGTTAGTTGTCACAGTTCCCCCATCTGCTCGGGAATTCGAGCAGAGAGCTCGGCGCTTGAAGTGCGAATCAACGCTAGCACGGGGTACGCGGCCCCGCGCCGTGGTATACACGGCCGCCGCGCCGCGTGAAGCACGGCGACCAGCCGTAACTCGAAAACGCTGTCCAACAGCAAGATCGAGAGCCGGGCGCCCCGGTCGGCAACAAAAATGTCACCGCTGGGCGCCCGATTCCCACCGTACTCTCCGGCCTGAGCCGAAGTACCCGGATCGACTCGAGCGGCTCAGTGCGCCCGGTTCACCGCCGACACCACGGCCCGCAGCGACGCGGTGGTAATCGAGGTGGCGATGCCGACACCCCACACCACCTTGTCGCCGATCGCGCACTCCACATAAGCCGCAGCCTGCGCGTCGTCGCCCGCGGACATCGCGTGCTCGGAGTAATCCAGTACTCGCACATCGAATCCGACCGTCGCGATCGCGTCGACGAATGCGGCGAGCGGTCCATTGCCCGCGCCGGTGACTTCCTGCTCGACGCCGTCGACCTTCACCACCGCGGTGATCGAGTCCACGCCGCCGTCGGTCTCCGATGCGGTGACCTTCTGGCGCATCCGCTCCAGCGGCCGGATCGGGCTCAGGTATTCGTCGGCGAAGACATCCCACATCTCCTTGGGCGAAACCTCGCCGCCCTCACCGTCGGTGATCTTCTGGATCGCCTGGGAGAACTCGATCTGCAGGCGGCGCGGCAGCACCAGCCCGTGATCGGTCTTCATGATGTAGGCGACGCCGCCCTTGCCGGACTGCGAGTTGACCCGGATGACGGCCTCGTAGGTGCGGCCCACATCCTTCGGATCGATCGGCAGGTACGGCACCTCCCAGACGATGTCGTCGACATCGGATTCGGCGGCGTCGGCCGCGGCCTTCATCGCATCCAGACCCTTGTTGATCGCGTCCTGATGCGAACCGGAGAACGCGGTGTAGACCAGGTCGCCGCCGTAGGGGTGGCGCTCGTGCACCGGCAGCTGATTGCAGTATTCGACCGTTCGGCGGATCTCGTCGATATCGGAGAAGTTGATCTGCGGATCCACGCCGCGGGAGAACAGATTCATCCCCAGCGTCACCAGACAGACATTGCCGGTGCGCTCACCGTTGCCGAACAGGCAGCCCTCGATGCGATCCGCGCCGGCCTGGTAGCCCAGTTCGGCGGCGGCCACCGCGGTGCCCCGGTCGTTGTGCGGATGCAGCGACAGCACGATCGAATCGCGGCGAGCCAGGTTGCGGCTCATCCACTCGATCGAATCGGCGTACACATTCGGGGTCGCCATCTCGACGGTCGCGGGCAGGTTGATGATCATCGGCTTGTCGGGGGTGGGCGCGATGATCTCGGTGACCGCGTCGCACACCTCCTTGGCGTAGGACAGTTCGGTGCCGGTGTAGGACTCCGGGCTGTACTCGTAGCGCCAGTTGGTGTCCGGGTAGCGCTGCTCGACCTCCAGGCACAGCGTCGCGGCATCGGTCGCGATCTTCTTCACCGCCGCCTGGTCCGCGCGGAACACCACACGCCGCTGCAGGACCGAGGTCGAGTTGTAGAAGTGGACGATCACATTGGTCGCACCGGCGCACGCCTCGAAGGTGCGCTCGATCAGTTCCGCGCGACACTGGGTCAGCACCTGGATGGTGACGTCGTCGGGAATCGCCCCGTCCTCGATGATCTCGCGGACGAAGTCGAAATCGGTCTGGCTGGCCGACGGGAAGCCGACCTCGATCTCCTTGTAACCCATCCGCACCAGCAGGTCGAACATGCGGCGCTTGCGGGCCGGGCTCATCGGGTCGATCAGGGCCTGGTTGCCGTCGCGCAGGTCGACGGCGCACCAGCCGGGGGCGCGGTCGATGATCTTGTCCGGCCAGGTGCGGTCGGGCAGCGTGATCGGCTCGACCTCCTCCGCGAAGGGCCGGTAGCGGAAGGTTGGCATGGAGGAGTTCTTCTGCCGGTTCCAGTCGGGCTGGTCGGCCGGGGCGGGCTTGCTCGGTGCCGTAATGGTGCGCGAACCGGATACAAAGGCGTCAGCAGGGGACATGCGATTTTCTCCAGGGTGTGGTGGATCCCAGTTATCGGGTCGACCGGCGCGGCAGAACCCCGCGACGGGAGGCCAGTCCGATCAGACCCCGTCGCGGCGGCCGAGAAGAAGTGCCCGCTGCATGATGTCGGCGAGTTTACCGTGCCCCGGCACACTGCCGAAAGCCCGGTCCCCATCGTCCGGTCATCCGACGTAACGATTAGCGTTCCGACCGGCTGGAGGTAGGTTCAAATGACTTGGCTGGAACAACTGGCGGTCTTCGGCGCGGGCATCGCGGCGGGCGGCATCAACACCATCGTGGGATCGGGCACCCTGATCACCTTCCCGGTGCTGCTCGCCTTCGGAATTCCGCCGGTCACGGCGAACGTTTCGAACACCATCGGTCTGGTCCCCGGTGGCGTCAGCGGGGCGTACGGCTATCGGCGCGAACTCGAGGGCCAGCGGGCCAGGTTGGTCCGGCTCGGCAGCGCGTCCCTGCTCGGCGGCACCACCGGCGCGATCCTGCTGCTCATTCTGCCTGCCGCGGCCTTCAAGGCGATCGTGCCGGTGCTGATCATCGCGGCGCTGATCCTGGTCGTGGTCCAACCGCGGTTGGCGCGCTGGGTGAAGGAGCGCCGCGCCGCCGATAGCGGTCCGGCGCCCGAACACGGTGGCCTGATCCTGTACGTCGCGATATTCCTGTGCGGCATCTACGGCGGTTATTTCGGCGCGGCCCAGGGCGTGTTGTTGATCGGGTTGCTCGGTGTGTTCGTGCACGAGGACATCCAGCGGCTCAACGGGGTCAAGAATGTGCTCGGTCTGCTGGTGAACGCGGTCTCCGCGGTGGTGTTCACCCTGATCGCCGATGTCGACTGGCGGGTCGCCGCGCTGATCGCGGTCGGTTCGATCATCGGCGGTCAACTCGGCGCGAAAATGGGCAGGCGAATGCCGCCCACCGCATTGCGTGCGGTGATCGTCGTGGTGGGCAGCATTGCCGTCGTCCGACTGTTGATGACGTAGACGAAGGATGTACGTGGCACTCGAGATGCGAAACCCTTAGTGCGGTCGCACTTGTCGCGCAGCCGGATTGGTCCCAAAGGGGGACGACGGCGGCCGGGTCCACAACGCAGGATGATCGATATGCGCGGGTGGAAGATCGTCGGGTTGGCACTGGCGGCCGTGTTGGTGCCGTCATTGGTTTCGTGCTCTCGGCCCAGTGCTGCGGTTACGCAGGTCGCCGAACTGGTTGCGCAGGCCGATGCGGCGCCGACCCCGAAACTCGATTGGGCGCAGTGCCCCGAAGCGGAGTTGAGCAGGTATCAGTGCGCGACGGCCGCGGTCCCGATCGACTACGCGCAGCCGAACGGTGCGACGCTTTCGCTGGCCGTCGTCAAACAGCCGGCAGCGGATAAGGACCGTCGCGTCGGCACCCTGTTCAGCGCGGTCGGCGGACCTGGCGGTTCGGGCTTCAAATGGGCGAGTCACGGTGAGTTGTCAGCCGGTGAGGTGGCCCGCCGATTCGATGTGATCACCTTCGATCAGCGCGGTATCGGCCGCAGCGGTCAGGTGCGCTGCTTCGCGAATTCCCAAGAGCAGCACCGGTTCTGGTCCGCCATCCTGCTCCCGCCTGCGAATGCCGAACAGGAGGCCGCGGCCGCGCGCAGTGCCCGCGACCTGGCCGCCGGTTGCGCCGCGCACAGCCCGGAGCTGCTGCCGCACCTCACCACCGTCGATGCCGCGCGTGATCTGGACCTGCTGCGCCGCGCGGTCGGCGAGGCGACCATGACTTACACGGGCGGTTCCTACGCGAGCTATCTGGGCGAGGTCTACGGCGCGTTGTTCGGCGACCGGGTTCGCGCGCTGCAACTCGGCTCGATGATCGACCCGGACGCCTACACCAACGATTCGCGCGCCCAGATCGCCGACTCCGCGGCGGGTACCGAAGAAGTGCTCGCGGAGTTCCTGCGGCTGTGTGCCGAAGCCGGACAACCGCGCTGCGAGTTCGCGGGCCCGACCAAAACCGATGCCGCCGCACTTCGCGTCCGCAACGACGCCGTTCTGGACCGGCTGCGCCAGGGCCCCATCGTGGTCGGCCAGGGTGAACGCACCCGCGAGGTAACCCTCACCGAGGTGCTGCCCGCACACGCCACCATGCTCTACGACACGAAGCAGGGCTGGCCCGCACTGGCCGAACTGCTCACCGAACTGGAGCGCGGCTCGGCGGGTAATCCCGATGTCGTACAACAGATTCTGGATGCGGGCGGGTTCGCCGAAGACTTCCTCGACGCCTTCACCGCAATCACCTGCGCGGACAACAGCTTTGGCCACGAACCGGAGCAATGGCCCGCCATGGCCGACGAACTCGCCGGTTTCGCACCGCATTACGGTGCCATGTGGCTCTACTTGCGACAGGCCTGCGGCGCTTGGCCCGCGTCGGCCAAGGGGTATCCGCAGCGCATCACCGGTCCGTGGATTCTGCGTTCGGACAAGCCCGCTCTGCTGTTCAACAACCGCTTCGATCCGGTCACCCCATTGACGGCCGCCCGCAGGGCGCAGCAGGAGTTGGTCAATGCCAGGCTGGTGATCATCGAGGGCGGTTACGGACACCTGGTGGTGAGCGACTGCGCGGGCAGGCTCCAGGAGCACTACCTCGTGGACCTGCAACTCCCCGCGCCCGGCGCTACCTGCAAGCCGGACAAGGCCCCGTTCACCGACTGAAACGTCAGTACCGGAAACCGCTCGACCAAGATCGTCCATTCTTGCGACTACCACTGTTCAGGACTCCCGAATCCCGGTAGTCTGCGCTCGGCCATGCGTGATGAGGGAGGTGGCCCGGGTGCATAGACGTGCCTTTTTCAAGGCAGCCGGTGCAGCCGCGATGCTGGGTGTCGCGGGTACCGCATTGGGCAGGGCGACAGCCGATGCCGCAGATCCGATGTGGGACAACCTTTTCCGCATGTGGGTTCCGGAAATCTTTGCGCCACTTCCCGATCCGCCCGAGCATTCACCCGCGATCGTCATCGGCTCCGGCTTCGGCGCTTCGGTCACCGCACTGCGTCTGGCCGAGGCCGGCATCGCCAATACCGTGCTGGAGCGCGGTTCGCGCTGGCCGAACGATCCGTGGCGGGAGATCTTCACCGGTGACGATCTGCCCGACGGCCGCGGCTTCTGGCATCGCACCAACTTCACCGGCGTCACCAAGGTGCCGACGCATTTCGCCAGCTTCGGCGGGGTGCTCGATTGCACCCAGTACCCGGGCATCGATGTGTGGCGGGCGGCGGCGGTCGGCGGCGGCTCGGTCATCTTTTCCGGGGCGATGGTCGCGCCCGAGCGCCGCTTCTTCGACCACGTCTTCGGCGGCACCGTCGATTACGGCGAAATGGAGCGCGTCTATTACCCGCGCGTGCGGGAGATGTTGCGGCTCAGCCCTATTCCGGCGGACCTGTACGCCGCTTCGCCGTTCGCACATTCCCGGGCCTGGGACGAGCAGGTGCGCAGGGCCGGCTATCAGCCGGTGGCCAATGACTCGATCTTCAACTGGGATGTGCTGCGCGGCGAAATCGCCGGCACCACAAGGCCTTCCGCGACGGTGGCGCGCAGCAATCTCGGCAACTCCAACGGCGCGAAGTTCGACCTGAACCAGAACTACCTGCGCTACGCCGAGGACACCGGAAAGTCCGCCATCTATCCGGGGCACCGCGTGGACGCCATCGCACAGGAATCCGGCGGCCGCTATTCGGTGACCGTGACAAAACTTTCGCCGACCGGCGACGTGATCGGCACCCGCACCATCACCTGCGACCGCCTGTTCCTCGGCGCGGGTTCGGTCGGCACCTCGGAGCTACTGGTGCGGGCCCAGGCCACCGGTGCACTGCCGAACCTCAACGAGCACAGCGGCGACGGCTGGGGCACCAACGGTGACGTGGTGCTGGCTCGCGGCGCCAGTCAGTTGGCCGGCTTCGGACAGGGTGTGCCGAGCGCGAGCCGGATCCTCGACGAATCCGCGGTGCCGCTCACGCTCGAAAATTGGTATATCCCCGGCATTCCGTTCGAGACCGGCGCGCTCGCCTCATTGGGCATGGTGCTCGATCCGGCCCGCGCGCGCTTCGGCTACGACCGCGCCCGCAATACGGTCGGACTGTCCTGGTCGACCAAGAACCGCGACGATATCGTGGCCGCCGCCCGCGCGGTCGATCATCGGATCGCCGAACGCTCCAATGCTCTCGTCGAATACGGCGCACTCGGTTACGACGCGAACGCGCTGTTCACCGCGCACCCGCTGGGCGGTGCGGTGCTCGGGCGGGCCACCGACGGCAACGGTCGCGTGCACGGTCATCCAGGCCTGTACGTGATGGACGGTGCGGCCATCCCGGGCAGCACCGGCACGGTCAACCCCTCGCTCACCATTACCGCACTGGCCGAACGCAATATCGAGGCGATCATCCGCGCTGGGAAGTAGCCCGGCGCGGCGCGTATTACTGTCGGCGGGACCGTTCGGCGTCGAAGGGATCCTCACGTGGCAACACCGACCAGGCCGACCACGCCCGGCCTCGACGACGGACCGAAGCTGGATTTTCCACGCAAGCCGCCCGCGCTGTGGTCGGACCTGGTGATGCTGGCGCTGGCGATCGTCTCGGTCGTGCTGGTCACCTGGGTCAGCTTCTTCGACGTCTCCGCGCACACCTACCGCGCGATCGTGGTGCTCGACTACTCGGTCTGCGCGGTATTCGCCGTCGAATTCCTCTGGCGCTGGCGCCGCGCGGGCTGGCCGTGGACGTTCCCGTTCGTCTATTGGTACGAAGTGCTCGGCATGATCCCGGTGACCAGCCCGTTCTTCCGCGGGTTCCGGTTACTGCGGATCGTGGTGATCGCGGTCCGCCTCGGCCGGGTCGCCGATCGGGCCCTCGGCGATCGCGTGACCGCCGCGGTGGTGAACCGGTTCGTGACGACCATCGTCGAGGTCATCAAGCGCCCCATGACCATCGCCATCATGGACGAGGTCGCGCAGGTGCTGCGCACGGGCCACTACACCCGCAATATCGCGGCGGCGCTGGAGGAGAACCGCGCCGAAATGGACGAGATGATCCTCGAACTCATCAAGAACGATCCGCAGGCCGGTCGGGTCCGCTACATTCCGTTCCACGACGAGATCATCCGGCTCATCGCCGACACCACATTTCGGATCATTTTCCAGGTGCTGGCGGATCCGCGCACGGACGAACTGGTCTCGGACATGATCCGCGAGAACGTGGATCAGATCCGAGACGCCGTGCACGCCGGGGTGCGCGTCGGGCCGTCCAATTACGGCCCGACGCCGCACGAACAGACCGTGCGCTACCACCTCAGCCGTGTGCCGCGTGCCTGATCTCGTCGCGCGGCGCCGCGTAACGCATTGTCTCCCAGACGATCAGCAGCACCAGCACACCGCACAGCAGCCCCAGTGACGCCAGCGCGGGCAGCGCACAGGCCGCCGGAGTCAGCGCGAGCAGCAGTCCGGCGGCCACCAGGCGCGGCACCGTGACGTTCCCGGTCGCGTACTGCTTGAACCCGACCAATGCGATCAGATACAGCACCACACCGCCGTACAGCGCGAACAGCGGTATCCCGTACAGCGCGTCCTTCAGGCTGTGCGCCGATTCGTCGCCGACGTAGTAGAGCACCTTCTTCAGTCCGAGCGAGAGACCGATGATCCCGGCGATCATCGGGAAATGCCAGAAGGTGTAGGAGTTTCGGGCGATCTTGATCTGCCGCTCGCCCTCGGCGTGCTGCAACTCGTGCTCCACCGACAGCGCCGCCACATCGAAGTACGCCCACCACAGCAGACCCGAAACCGCGAGTCCGAGCAGGGATCCGACCGCGATCGGCCACGAAATGGGCAGTCCGGCAACGCCGATGCCGATCGAGACGATCGATTCACCCAGCGCCACAATGACGATCAGCCCGTAGCGTTCGGAGAAATGGCGGGCCGAATTCAATCGCCAGTCCTCGCCCGCGAGCAGGGTCCATCCCATATCGCCGACGATCGCGGCGATCCATAGCACGATCTGCGTCGTGCCTTGTGTCATGGCAGCGATGACGAGCAGGGTGGTCCCGATGGTGATGGAACCGAGACTCCAGCGCAGCACCTGGTTGCGCAGTTGCGAATCCTCGGCGCTGGCCAGCACGAACATGGCCAGATGCACCACGCGCACAATCAGGTACGCGATCGCGAAGACCAGCGGGCCGAACCAGCCGCCGTCTGCGTCGTCGAAGGCCTCCGGAATGGTGAGCGCCGCCAGGAATCCGCCGCCCATCGCGACGAACATGGCGACCCGCGCGATGCCCTCGTCCGCGCGCACCACATTGCCCAGCCAGGAGTAGGCGATCCACAGCCACCACATGACCGCGAGTACCAGCACCGCGCGCAGCATGTTCTTGGCGCTGGTGTCGTGTGCGACCAGGCCGGTGACCATGGTGAACGCGAAGACGAGCACCAGGTCGAAGAACAACTCGAGCTGAGTTACCGACGCATCCTCGGCCGTTGGCAGCAGGCGTGCCCGTTTGGAACCGATCATGGTTCACATCGTCGCATCCGAATACGACAGGTGCGCTCCTATACGGCCTGATAGTTCTCGTTCTCGGTGAAGCCCTCAGCGAACTCGATGAAGTTCTGCACGACGGCCTCGTTCGAGCGGCGCATGGTGCGGCTCACCAGCATGCCCGGAACGGGGATCGGGACGTAGAGCTCGACGTGGTACCAGACGTCGGTGCCTTCCTCGCCCTCGGTGACCTCGAACCAGCCGCCGCCCTTGACCCCTCGGGTGCTGTCGGCGACCTCCCAGGAGGAGCGGGTCTCGGTCCATTCGTACTCCAGGACCTGCAGATCCGAGCCGCCCATCAACTCAGCTTTGACGAATACCCGGCGCGGTCGCAGGTTGTCGTCGCGGCTCGCGACCCGGGCGTCGCTGTAGGAGGTCGACCACTCCGGAAGCATCTCGACCGCGGCCAGTGCATCCATTACCTGCTCGGGATCGGCGTCGACGACGAAACGGATATCGGTCTTTGTACGCATTCCATACCTCCGCCCCCGCCCAACTACATCGGCAAATTGTGCCCAGCGACACAATCGCAAGTCAACTGAGCGGGCAGTGCCCGAAGCCACATCGGCCGCATATCTCGGGGGGATCACGATCGATTATGTACGGCGAGAACAAGTTACGGTTCAGTATTTTCGAACGAATCGCGATTTCGCCGGTCCAGTGGACTTGCCGTAGCAGCTGACGGGGCCGTAAGTCGATCGTGCGCAAGGTATTCGCATCGTCGGCTGCGCAGGAGGTAACGGGCCCGCGGGGAGCGGGCCCGTGGGTGCGGCGGCTCAGTGCGGCGTTGGTTCGATGATCGCGTCCGGGCCTGGGTAGACGAGCGATTCGTGCCCGTCGTCGAATCGCACCACATACGGCGGTGCGCCCTGAGGTCCGCGGACTTCGACGATTTCGCCGTGGCGATCACTCTGTCCCACAACGTGGCCGTGTACGAGGAGCCGGTCTCCGACATTCGCCATCATCGCCCCATTATCGAATGACGGTGACGCGCGTCACAAGGGTTCCCAGTACTACGCGGCGTTTCACTCGTTTCCGACGAGTCGTTCGACCGCGGCCTCGATCAGCTCCTGGCTCTGCGCCTCGGTGAAGATTCCCGGCAGTGTGAGCCGGTCCACGATCAGCCAATTCAGCGCCAGATACAGCAGAATCACCGATTTTTCGTCGCCGGGCAGTTCGGCTTCGAGATGGTTGCGCACATTGAAATCGAGATCCGCGCGCACGGCCTCGGTCATGACCGCGCGCAACTCCGGTCGCCGCGTCGCCTCCAGACGTAGCTCGAGCATGGCCAGGTAGCCGGTGCGGAACGCCTCGATGCGACCGACCGTCTCGCGCATCAACTCGGTGATATGCGCCCGCGTCTTCGGACCCGTTGCCAGGTCGGCCATGGTCGCCGCGCTCGGTGTCAACCGTTCGTAGAACCGCCCGCCCACCTGGGTCAACAGGTCGTCACGATTGGCGAAGTAGTTCGACGCCGTACCCGCGGGCACCCCGGCCTCCTTGTCCACCGCTCGAAAGGTGAGCCCGCGCGCCCCCTCCTTCGCCAACACTTCTATCGCCGCATCGAGCAGCGCTTGCCGCCGCTCCGGATTAGTCCGCACTTGACACCACTCCATCTGTAGTACTACCTTCAAACCACTTCAGTTAGAGTACAACGGATCAGGCGGTATTGATATGCGAAAACTCGTCTACTACGTAGCCGTATCGCTCGACGGCTATATCGCTGGTCCGGCAGGGGAGTTCGACTTCTATCCGCTCGACGACGAGATGGCGACCTGGATCACGGGGCAGTATCCGGACTTCGTGCCGAGTCAGGCGCGGTCGCACATCGGGATGGCGGTGGACGAACCGAATAAGCGGTTCGACACCGTACTGATGGGCCGCGCAAGCTACGAGCCCGCGCTGTCCGAGGGAGTCGCCAGTCCGTATGCGCATTTGCAGCAGTACGTCATTTCGAGCACCCTCGGCCCGATCGATGATCCGCAGGTCGAGGTGGTCGCGGGCGATCCGGTCGGGCTGGTGCGACGGTTGAAAGCCGAAGCGGGTGGCGATATCTGGCTGTGCGGCGGCGGCAAGCTGGCCGGGGCGCTGCTCGACGAACTCGACGAGATGATCGTCAAGAGCTATCCGGTTGTCGCGGGCGGCGGCATATCCGCCTTCTCGGGTGCATTCAACCCGACCCTGTTCACGCCGACCGAGCGCCGGGAGTTCGGCAACGGCGCCCAGGTCACCTGGTTCTCCCGGTCCTGACGATCCCACACCACGAAAGCGGTATTCATATGCGAAAACTCGTGTACTACGTCGGCATGTCCCTCGACGGCTATATCGCGGGCCCCGGCGACGACATCAGCTTCTATCCGGTGGACGACATGTGGGACTGGATCAAGGCGGAGTATCCGGAGACCCTGCCGACTCATGTGCGCCCACATATCGGGCTGGAGGTGGATGCGCCGAACCAGAAGTTCGACACCCTGGTCATGGGTCGAGGCACCTATGCTCCGGCCCAGGCCATCGGCGTGACCAGCCCGTACGCGCATATGCGCCAGTACATCGTCTCGAGTTCCCTCGGCCGGCTCGATGACCCGACTGTCGAACTGGTCGACGGCGATCCGGTCGGTCTGGTGCGTCATCTGAAGCAGGAGGACGGCATGGATATCTGGCTGGCGGGTGGCGGCAAGCTCGCCGCACAGCTACTCGGCGAGATCGACGAGCTCGTCATCAAGAGCTATCCGGTGGTGGCCGGAACCGGAACCCCGGCCTTCGCGGGCGAATTCAACCCCACCTTGTTCACACCCACCAGACGCACCGAATTCGGCAGCGGTGCGCAGGTCACCTGGCTCACCAGAGTCTGATGCCACCGGCCGTGGCGGCAGTCCGCCGCCACGGCATCGGGACCTCACGCGACCTTGTCGTAGACCAGAACGATCGCACCGGAATCCGTGGTGGACAGATCGGTGAGCGACCAGCTGGTTGCGGGCACGCCGTCTTCGAACAGTCGTGCGCCGCCGCCGACGAGTTCGGGGCACAGCGTGATGATCAGCCGATCCAGTTCGCCCGCCGCCAGCAGGTTCTTGATCACGCTGCCGGAGGCCAGTACCACGATGTCGCCGCCTGATTCGGCGCGCAGCAGCTTGACCGTCGCGGCCGGATCGGCCTCGGCAATCCGGGAGTTCGGCCAGGGCGTCTCTGTCACGGAGTGTGAGAAGACCACCTTGTCCACCGCATCGAGCCAGGTAGCGAAGGCCCTGTCGCGTGGCTCGGCGTTCTCGTCGGCGGCGACGGTCGGCCAGTAGCCGCCGAAGCCCTCGTAGTTTTTGCGGCCGAGCAGGGCCGTGGTCGCGGTTGTGGTCAGCTTGACCATCTGATCGCGGGAGGCGTCGCTCACGGCGTGCGGCACGATCCAGCTCATGTCGTAGTCGCCGCCGCTGCCATTGGTCCGGCCGTCGAGCGACAGCGAGATATTGGCGATGACGCGGCGGGTATTGGTCTCGGTCATGTCGGTTCCTTTGTTATCGGTGGCGCCCCGTGCGCCGCTGCAATGAATACTTCCGGCGCGGCCACCCCCGAACATCTCCCAGCCGGCCGATATTCGTGTGGGGCAGGTGGCAGATACCCGGTGGTCGGATGCGGGCGGTCGTGGCAGACTCCGAGGCGCGATGATCGACTCCAGCCAGCACTTTCCGCCCGAGCTGTCGTCGTTCGTCGGCCGCGCCGAGGAACTGGCAACGCTCACCGCAGCGGTCGCGCCCGGACGGGTGCTCTCCCTGGTCGGCCCGGGTGGCTGCGGTAAGACCCGGTTGGCCCTGCGCTCCTGCGCTGCGCTCGCCGATTCCTGGCCCGACGGCATTCGCTGGGTCGGCTTGGAGAACGAACGCGACGCCGATGGCGTCACCCGAGCCATCGCATCGGCGCTCGGCGTACCGCTGGCCGCCGATCCTGTGCACACGCTGACTCGGGAACTGACCGCGCGCAGCATCCTGCTGGTGGTCGACAACTGTGAGCACCTGCGCGAACCGGTAGCGGGGATCGTGTCGGCCATCCTGGCGCGCTGCCCGAGCGCCGGTGTGCTCGCCACCAGTCGGGTGCCGCTCGGCCTACCCGGTGAGCAGGTGTATCGCCTGTCGGCACTCAACCTGGCCGACGCACTGGATCTCTTCTCGGACCGCGCAGGGACCGCGAAACTCGGCCCGGACGCGCTGGCGGCGGCGCGTCGGGTCTGCGACCGGCTGGATCGACTGCCGCTGGCCCTCGAACTCGCCGCAGGTTGGGCGGGCACTCTTTCGTTGGCGCAGTTGGCGGACTCGTTGCGGGATCCGTTCGCATTGCTCGATGACGACACCGGACGCGCCCCCTTCCGGCAGGCTACGCTGACCGCATCGATGCGCTGGAGCCACGACCTGCTGGACCAGGATGAGCGCGAATTGTTCCGGCGTCTCGGTGTTTTCGAGCCCGGATTTGCCGCGCAGGCGATTGCCGGTCTGGCCGAACGGCTGGAAGTCCCGGTCCAGCGCTATCTGCGGGCATTGCGCGGTTTGATCGCCAAATCGCTGGTGTCGGCGGATACGACAGGTCCGGTCGCCCGCTACCGAATGCTCGGTGTGGTGCGCGATTACGCGCTGCTGCGGCTCGACGAGGCGCAGGAGACCGCGGCGCTGCGCGATCTGCATCTGGAACTGATGCTTGCGCTGGTGGAAAGCGCTGCGCTGCTACTGGATTCGGATAAGGACGAGTGGCGCACGCTGCTCACCGTCGAATATCCGAATATTCGTGCCGCCATCGAATGGGGTTTGGATCGGGCCGAGCCCAACGCCGCAGCGGGCCGTAGACTAGCGGCCGCGGTGGCCTGGCTGTGGCACCTGGGCACGCATGCCGCCGATGGCGTTCGGTTATTGGAACATGCTGCGGCGCAAGGGAATGACACCCGTGACGAAACCCAAGCGCGCGTGCTGCTGGCCCAGGCGCTCGTTGCGGACACCGCGCTACCGGGGTCGGTGAGTTATGAAAAGGCATGCGCCGCAGCGAAACTAGCTGAACAGCTCGGCCTGGAGGATGTCGGCCTGCTGGCCCGCGCACTCATTGCCATCGGCACCATCGGATTCGATCTGGAGCGCACGCGCACCGAAGCGTCGGCGGTGCGCGCAGAAGCACAACGGGCCGGCGACGGCTTCGTTACCGATGCCACCCAGGCACTGATCGGCCTGGTCCACCTACTGCGCGACGAACACCGCGACGCGATCGAACAGCTCGAGCCCGCCGTAACGGGACTGCTACGGCGTGGCGACCGCGCCATCGCCTCGTCCGCACTCGGCTGGCTCGCACTGGCGACCGCGCAATCCGGTGCGCTGGCCCACGCCATCGAACTCGCCGAACAGGCCGTGACCACCGCGGCACCCCTTCGCGACTTCCATCGCATCGCACTGGCCCGCACCGCGCTCGCCGAAATCCTGCTGTGGGCAGGCAGATCCGGGTCGGCGGGCGCCGCGCTCGCGCCGATCGATCGGCTCGTCGAGGGAGCGGAGACACCGCCGTTCGTCCCCGGTTGGGAGCGGGTGCACGCCTTACTCGAACTCGACGCCGGACGGCCCCACGAGGCGGCTGCCTGGTGCCGTCGCGAAGGGTGTTGGCAGGAGCGGCCTTCCGACGATCAACTGACCCCCTGGACGCGGTTGGTACTCGCTCGTGCGCTTCGGGAATCGGGAGCGGCAGCGGATTCGGCCGATCTGCTGGACCGGTTATCGGCCACGCCGCTCACGACGGCCCTGCCGTCCGTGCACGCCGCTCTGCTGGAGCAGCGGGCATTACTGGCTCCGGATACCGAGCAGGCAATGCGAATGCATCACGAGGCCTTGCGAATTCGGGACGAACACGGCTTGGTGCTCGCCTGTGCCGACAGCCTGACGGCTCTCGCCGCTGTGGCATTGCGACGTGCGTCGTTCGAGACGGCGGGGTTGCTGTTCGGCGCGGCCGAACGGGCCCGCGCCGACGCCGGATCGGTTGTCCGCGTTGATATCCCCGACGAAACGCGGCTGCTGGAATACCTCGAGCGCGGCCGCGCCATGTCGTTGCGGGCGGCGATCGACTACATCACCCGTGCCCGTGGCAGGCGCAACCGCCCCGATTCCGGCTGGGAAAGCCTCACGCCAACAGAGCGTTCCGTGGTCGAACTCGCAGTCTCCGGCCTGACCAATCCGGAGATCGCCGCGCGTTTGTTCATCGGCCGCGGCACCGTGAAAACGCATCTGGCCCATGTATACGCCAAGCTCGGAATCGCCAATCGCACCGAACTCGCCCGTCTCGCGCCCAGTGATTAGCCGCGCAGAAATGACAGGCGCACTTGGCGGTCCGGGTTGTCGACATTGAGGTCTACCATCGCGATTGATTGCCAGGTGCCCAGGGTCAGTGCGCCGCCGATAACGGGCACGGTGGCGTAGGGCGGGATCAATGCGGGCATGACGTGGGAGCGGCCGTGTCCGCGGGAGCCGTGGGCATGCCGCCAGCGATCATCGGCGGGCAGCAGGTCGCGCAATGCGGCGAGCAGATCGTCATCGCTGCGCGCGCCGAGCTCCATGATCGCGATCCCGGCCGTGGCATGCGGCACGAAGATGTGCAGCAGCCCGTCCTCGCCCGCCTCGCGCGCGAACGACGCGCACTGCGGAGTGATGTCGTACACGACCTCGGAACGTCCCGTGGTCACCTCGATCACCGTGCTCTTCATGGGCTACATCGTCCTCTCAATCGGTGTCGGCTGCCCGCAGCAGCGCCGTCACCCGCACCGATGTTTCGTGCAGCCGGTTGAACACATCCAGCACCAACTCCAACTGCTCGACCGAATACCCGGCCATCGCCGCCCCGAACTCGCGCGCCATCACCTCGTAGTGCGGCGCGATCTCATCGATCCGCTCTCGGATCACACTGATATTGACCCGCCGCCGGTCCTGCGCATCGTGTTCGCGCCGGACATAGCCCGCTTTCAGCAGCCGGTCGATCATGCGCGTGATGGCGCCGGTGGTCAGGCCGGTACGGGCGGCCAGCTCTCCGGCGGTGGCCGGACCGCCGAGGCGGAGCAGGTTCAAGCAGCGCAGATCGGTCACATGCAGGCCCAGCCGGTCCGCGACGGCCTGGTGCATCATCACGCCGTCATTGGCGCTCCGCTGGGCAGCGATGCTCAGCGCGGTCGACAGGTCCACACGATTCGACACCTTGACACCCTTGTCTGACTCGGTCGCTATCTTACTCACTCAACTATTTACTCGATCAACTATTGAGCGAATCAGATCTTACCGGGGAGGGTCACCATGACCATCGATCAGCATGCCGATGCGGCCGCCATCCGTGAATTGCTCGATCGCCGAGCCGCTGCCTGGGTCGCGGGCGACGCCGAGGCATATGCGCAGGTCTTCACGCTGGACGCGGACTACGTCACCTGGCTCGGCACCCACTACAAGGGCCGCGCGGCCATCAGCGCCTGCCATGTGCCGCTGTTCGAGAAGTATCTGAAGGGCACGCGGCTCGACGGCGAGATCACCCAGCTCCGTTTTCTTACGCCCGATGTGGCCGTCATCCACGGCAAAGGCGCGGTCGTCAAGGGCAGGCGGCGCCGCAACCGCCGCAACACCAAAGTGCAGACAACAGTGGCCGTTCGGCACAAGGGAGAATGGCTGGTGGCCGCCTTCCAGAACACGAAACACCACTGGCTCATGGAATCCGTTTCGGCCGAGTTCGATTCGCGAACGGCCCCTTCGATACTCGCGGGCTGAGGAGGTAGGAACAAATCCGCTGGGCCTCGGCCGGTACGCTGGGGTGCTGTTAGCAGCTGATTGTCGATCTTGGAGGACCCTGTCGTGGCTCTCGTTGTTCAGAAGTACGGAGGATCCTCGGTAGCGACCGCCGAGCGTATCCGGCGCGTCGCTGAACGGATCGTCGAGACGAAGAAGCAGGGCCACGACGTGGTGGTCGTCTGCTCGGCCATGGGCGATACCACCGACGAGCTGCTCGATCTGGCGCAGCAGGTGGCGCCTGCGCCGCCGGCTCGGGAAATGGACATGCTGCTCACCTCGGGTGAGCGCATTTCCAATGCGCTGGTCGCCATGGCCATTCATTCGCTCGGCGCCGAGGCTCGCTCGTTCACCGGCTCGCAGGCGGGTGTGATCACCACCGGATCGCACGGTAACGCCAAGATCATCGACGTCACCCCGGGCCGGGTGCGCGCCGCGCTGGACGAAGGTCTGGTCGTGCTGGTCGCCGGTTTCCAGGGCGTCAGCCAGGACAGCCGCGACGTCACCACGCTCGGTCGCGGCGGCTCCGACACCACCGCGGTCGCACTGGCCGCGGCGCTCGACGCCGACGTCTGCGAGATCTACACCGATGTGGACGGCGTCTTCACCGCCGACCCGCGGATCGTGCCCGACGCGCAGCAGCTCGAGCAGGTCTCCTATGAGGAGATGCTCGAGCTCGCCGCTTGCGGCGCGAAGGTACTCATGCTGCGCTGCGTGGAATACGCGCGCCGCTACAACGTTCCGGTGCATGTGCGCTCGTCCTACACCGACAAGCCCGGCACCTACGTCTATGGATCGATGGAGGACATCCCCTTGGAGCAAGCAATCCTCACGGGCGTCGCGCACGATCGCAGCGAGGCCAAGGTGACCGTGGTCGGCCTACCGGACGAACCTGGCTACGCCGCCAAGGTATTCCGCGCGATCGCCGACGCGGAGATCAATATCGATATGGTCCTGCAGAACATTTCCAAGGTCGAGACGGGTAAGACCGATATCACCTTCACCCTGCCCAAGACCGAGGGCGCGCGTGCGGTGGAGATGCTGACCAAGCGTCAGGACGAGATCGGTTTCTCGCAGGTGCTCTACGACGACCACATCGGCAAGGTTTCCCTCGTCGGCGCGGGCATGAAGAGCCATCCGGGCGTCACCGCCACCTTCTGTGAGGCGCTGGCGAACGCGGGCGTGAACATCGACCTCATCTCCACCTCCGAGATCCGGATCTCGGTGCTGGTCAAGGACACCGAACTGGACGAGGCCGTGCAGGTGCTGCACAAGGCCTTCGATCTGGGCGGCGACGAGGTCGCCGTCGTCCACGCGGGAACAGGACGATAAGCATGGGTGTACGGGTAGGAGTCGTCGGCGCGACCGGACAGGTCGGCGCCGTCATGCGAAAACTGCTGGAGGAGCGCAACTTCCCGGCCGACGAGGTGCGTTTCTTCGCCTCGGCACGCTCGGCGGGTAAGACCCTGCCGTGGCGCGGCGGCGAGATCGTGGTCGAGGACACCGAGACCGCCGATCCCGCCGGCCTGGATATCGCGCTGTTCTCCGCGGGCGCCACCATGTCGCGCGTGCAGGCCCCGCGTTTCGCGGCGGCCGGTGTCACCGTGATCGATAACTCGTCGGCTTGGCGTAAGGATCCCGAGGTCCCGCTGGTCGTCAGCGAGGTGAATCCGGAGCAGACCCGCAATCTGGTCAAGGGCATCATCGCCAACCCGAATTGCACCACCATGGCCGCGATGCCGGTGCTCAAGCCGCTACACGATGTGGCCGGCCTGCAGCGCCTGATCGTTTCGAGCTACCAGGCGGTCTCGGGCAGCGGCCTGGCCGGTGTCGAGGAGCTGGTCTCCCAGGTGCGCGCCGTGGTCGACGATGCCGAAAAGCTGGTGCACGACGGCAGTTCGGTGCCGTTCCCGGCGCCGAACAAGTATGTCGCGCCGATCGCCTTCGACGTGATCCCGCTCGCCGGTGCACTGGTCGACGACGGCTCCTTCGAAACCGACGAAGACCAGAAGCTGCGCAACGAGAGTCGCAAGATCCTCGGCCTGCCCGAGTTGCTGGTCAGCGGCACCTGCGTGCGTGTCCCGGTCTTTACCGGCCACTCACTGTCGGTGAATGCCGAATTCGCCGAACCGATTTCGGTCGAGCGCGCCAAGGAAATTCTCGCCAAGGCCCCCGGCGTCCAGCTCACCGACGTGCCGACCCCCTTGGCCGCCGCGGGCAAGGACGACTCCCTCGTCGGCCGCATCCGCCAGGATCCGGGTGTCCCCGACGGTCGCGGTTTGGCGCTGTTCATCTCCGGCGACAACCTCCGAAAAGGAGCCGCTCTCAACACCATTCAAATCGCCGAAGTCCTGTTGGCGCAGCGCTGACATTGACCGAACGGGCCGTTCCGATCATGAGATCCGAACGGCCCGTTTGCTTTTCGGTCATCTGATATCGAGTTTCACTGACGAGCCGAGCAGCGCGGTCAGCGACAGCCCGAATGTGCGCCGGAAGGTTTCGCTCAGATGTGACGGGGAGGCGAAACCGGCATCGGCGGCGCAGCGCGTGAGGTCGTGTCCGGCGGCCAAGCTCGCGAAAACCATTCGGAGCCGCGCCCATTGGCGGTAGCGGCGGAATGTGGTGCCGGTGTGTGCGGCGAAGGTCCGCAGGAAGTGGGTTTCCGACATCCCGGCTGCATCGGCCGCGTGCTCGGCCCGGATGTGTGCGGTCGGATCGTCACGAATGTCGCGGACAATGGCATCGATTCGGGGATCTGTCGCCGATTGCCGAACCGATATCAGGGACTCCAACTCGGCGACACCGGTTCGGGCCGCGGAGATGAGGACGGCTTCGGCGCTCGGATCGACAGCCGTGGACTGGACATTGCTACCCGATCCGGTGGTGACCCCAGCGATCATCGCGATGCCGGGTTCGGCGAACAGCAATGCGATCCGGCCCTCCGAGACAATCCGGGCTGGTACCCGAGCCGGTATGAACACGCTGCGGGTGATGATCGTCGCTTCCGCCGCCGTCTCCACGGCGAACGGTTCGTCCAAGCTCAGGCCGAGATACCCGATCGACGTGGCATGCATCCCGACGCCCAGCTCCGGGCCGAGATATCCGACATGTCCGGGCCGCATCCACAGCACCGGCGCACCGCAGGTTTGTGAAAGCGCGGTCCCGGTCATGTTCGTCAGGCTAATCGGTGCCCGGCGCAATCAGCCGGTGCGAGCCGCGACGACAGGAGATGAACGGAAATGACGACCGAGGGAGTTACCGCGAAGCCGAGCTGGCAGACCCGAGCCATCACCGCACTGTTGGCATCGCGCGGGCAGAAGCAGATGCTCGGCAGCGCGGAGGGGATTCATGCGGCGCTGGAAAAGCGTGACCGTCGCGTCAAAGAGGTGCGGCCCCCGGCGTTCCTGCGCAAGGCGGCGACCGTCACCCGGGATGATCTCGGCGGTTGGCCCGTGTTCCGGGTAACGCCGAGCGCCGGACCCACCGACGTCAGCGTGGTTTTCCTGCACGGCGGCGGCTTTTTCGCCGAGATCGTGCGCCCGCACTGGAGTTTCGTCCGCGAACTCGGCGCTGCCGTTCCGGCGGAGGTCGTGGTCCCGATCTATCCGCTGATCCCACACAGCAGCGCCGCGGACATGGTTGCCACCACCGCCGCGATACTCGCCCGCACGATCGAGCAGCGCGGTTCGGGCAAGACCGTGGTGATGGGCAATTCGGCCGGCGGTCTGCTGGCACTGGCGGCAGCACATGTCCTGCGCGATCAGGGTGGGCCGCAACCATCTCGGGTCGTGCTGATCTCCGCATGGCTCGACGCCACCCTTTCCGACCCGGCACTGCCCGAGCTCGAACACGTCGATCCGTTGCATCAGCGGCCCGGAATGGCCGAGATAGCGCGGCTCTACGCCGACGGCCTCGACCTGCGCGACCCCCGCGTCAGCCCGCTGTTCGGGGCTGCCGAAGGACTGCCGCCCCTGACGATCTTCTCCGGCACCCACGAACTGGTCCTGCCCGACGCCCGAAACCTCACCCGCCGCGCCGAAGCCGCGGGGGTGCCGCTCGACTACCACGAGGGCCCGGGGCTGCCGCACAACTACGCGCTGATGCCCAGCCCCGAAGGCCGTGCGGTCCGCAAGATCATCGTCGACGCCTGCCGCGCCCCACGTCATGAGTTGTCCGCGGTCGACCGGGACAGCGCGAGCCGATAAGGGTCCTGCTCACCGCGCCTTGCCCGCCCGCTTCGACCGTGGTGCGATTCGGAAGCGGCGCGAGCCCAACGAACACGTGACCGGTGCGGCCCGGCTCGGGAACCATTTGAACGCGGTGTGACGGCCGAGTAGGCCTCGGTGAGGCTGCGCCGGGCGGCACGGTTCGGTCAGTGGGGTCGTAGTCCGTCGAACACGATCGCGAAGGTGCGGTGGCGTTGGTCGGGGGTGGTGTTGGTGGAGTTGGCGGCCAAGAAGGTGCCCTTCACCACGCGCATGAGGTCGTCGATATCGATATCGCGTCGTACGTTCCCGGATTGTTGTGCGCGGGTGAGTAATTGGGCGATGGCGGCCCTCAGCTCGTGGGCGGGTTTGTGGCTTTCGGCGCCTACGGCTTCGGCTAGGTCCCGTTTGACGGTGCCCTCGGCGACCATGCGGTCGAGGAAGTCGAAGAAGGCTTTGCCCGGTTCGGGCGCGGTGGCGAGTTCGCGGGCGTAGGTGATCATGCGCTCGACGCTGTCTACGATCGCGGCTTCGAAAAGGGCTTCCTTGGTGGGGAAGTGGCGGTAGACGGTGCCTGCGCCGACGCCGGCGCGGCGGGCGATTTCGTCGAGCGGGACCGAAATGCCCTCGGCGGCGAAGGCCTCCTGGGCGGCGGCGAGTACGCGGTCGCGATTGCGGCGCGCGTCGGCGCGCAGCGGGCGCGGTTCCTCGCGATCGGTCATGAGGGCTGAGTTTACTGGAGGCATTGACAAGCGGGGCGATCGTTCCGGATGATAAGCGGGGTCAACGTTCCGCTTAATTGAAGCAGGTGTTTTCATGGTGGAGACTTCGGTGGAAAGCCCTCGTGAACTGGTAGAACGGCTGTTCCGGGAGTTGCCGGCTCGCGATGCCGACGCATTTGTCGAGTTGCTCGCCCCGGATGCGGTGTTCGAGATCCCCTTCGTCATTCCCGGAATGCCGACCCGGCTGGTCGGGCGCGAGGAGATACGCGCGCATCTCGCGCAGCGCTGGTCCGGAATTTCGCGAATCGAGGTGCACGGGATCTATCCACAGGTGTACGAAACGGCCGATCCCGAGGTGGTTTTCGTGGAGAACGAGGTGGATATGACGGTGCCCGGCGCCGAGCGGGCGCGAGTTCGCACCTCCGTCAATGTCGTTCGGGTCCGCGACGGCAAGGTCACGCTGTTCCGCGACTACATGGATACGGCGCGCTTCGCCCGGCTTGTGGAGAACTGACCCAGCAGGCCCGGGCGGGCCGAAAATTCCCCTCGCTCCGCCCGGGTGCCCACTGCTAGCCTGCGCCGATGGCGAATCCTTATCCACAGGTGTATTTCGGGGACCGGATGATCGACGCGGAACAGGCGTCGGTCGCGGTCGCTTCGTCGGCAGTGCTGTACGGGCTCAGTGTGTACACAGTGTTCCCAGTGCTTGTGGATGGATCGGCACGCACCGCATTTCGGCTCGACGACCATTTCCGGCGACTCGAGGAATCCTGCAAGATCATCGGCATCGACCGGTTCGCCGCCGAATGGGACTTCGCCCGATTCCGCACGGCGATTATCGACCTGGTCGCGGCCAATGCGCCGAACGAGGACGTATTCGTCCGCGCGACAGTGCATGTCGTCGAATCGATTCCGGGCACCCGGGTCCGGGGCTGTGCCATCCAAGTCAGTATTTTCGTCTACGACGCGGTGCCGATCGTGCCCCAGGACGGTATGCGGCTGAAATCCAGTCCATGGCGGCGCATTCCGGATAATGCGATTCCATCGCGAGCGAAAGTCAATGGCGCGTACGTCAATTCGGTACTCGCCAAACAGGATGCCATCGACAGCGGCTACGACGACTGCATCTTCCTCGACGGCAACGGCCACGTCTGCGAACTCAGCGCCGCCAATATCTTCCTCGTCCGCAACGGCACCCTGATCACCCCGGATGTGTCCTGCGACATCCTCGACGGCATCAACCGCCGCACCATCCTCACCCTCGCCGCCGAAGACGGCATTCCGATCGTCGAACGCACCGTCGACCTCACCGAGCTCTACATCGCCGACGAAGTCTTCGTCACCGGCACCTCATCCGGGACCTCGCCCGTCACCGAAGTCGACGGCCGCCTGATCGCCGACGGCCACCCCGGCCCCCTCACCCAAACTCTCCGCAAACGCCACACCGCCGCCCTCCGCACCGACACCCACCACAACTGGCTCACATCCCTCTGACCGCTCCCGCAGAAGTCGTCACTACTTCGCACTACCTCTACCGTGTGCGAGGTAGTCACCGGCTATGCGCCGCGCTCAATCCATTGCGCCGAGTGGGATTGCGCGCGCAGGGCAGCTCTGATCCCGGCGCTGCCGTGACTACCTGACGCGGCTTTACTGTGTGCGAGGTGGCACGATGCGACGTGCTCGATCCTCAGCGGCAGCGCGGGATTCCGTCGCGGGTGGATCGTAGGCATCACAAGCGCTCGAGGGCGGCGATGGTGCCGAGGAAAAGTTCCACGTTGTCGTGCACGAATTTGTCGCGGGGGTACGGCAGCGCCTGCTGGATCCAGGCGGTGACGGTGTCGCCGAACGCGCCGACCAGAAACCGCGCGGTGAGGTCGATGACGGGATCCTCCGGAGCGCGGTCCGCAACCAGCTGCGCCAGGATTCCGCGGAACGCACGCGACACATCCTCCGAGCGCGCAAGCCGCCGCTCGGCCACGGCCGGATGCCCATATGCCTTGGTGGACAGGATCTTTCCCTTGGCGGGCGCGGCCAGGAAGAAATCGACCATGGCCTCTACCACCGCTGTGACCTGTGCCCGGCGGTCCGGTGCCGCGCTTGCGGACGCCGCACCGACGGCGTTCGCAAACTGGCGAAAAGCCAGCTCGAATGCGGCACCGATCAGATCGTCGAGATCGGTGAAACTCTCGTACACGAACCGGGTGGACAGTCCGGCGGCTTTGGCGACCGTGCGGATCGTCAGTCCGCCCGCACCCTCGGTAAACTATGTGCGCCCCGCACCGCTGCACCGGCCGATGATCGTGACCGCGATCCTCGATCGGCGCGAAGGCGAGCGCAAACTGCATATCCACGCCCGCCTCGAACACGACGGTGAACTCGTCGCCGAGGGCAATGCCCTGTTCATCGCGGTCTCGCCGGATCACTTCTTCGCGCAGGGCGCGAAGGAAGGCGATATCCCTTTCTTCGGTGTGTGATTCAGCGGATGCCCGGTGTGCGCGGATCCGGACCGAGGCAGACCAGAATGGCGCAGCCGGGTGCGGTATCGGCGAACGGCGGCGCCAACGGATAATTCAGGCAGCTGAAGACATTGCAGCCCGGATATGCCGCAGGTCCGATGCCGAAGACCGCGAGCAGCAGATTCGTGTCCACGAACCGCCTCGGATCCAGACGCAGCGGCGGCTCCACATACGGACCCGGATCGGGCACCGGACGGACTTCGAAGGCCGCGAACAGCCGACGGAAGAATTCGTACGGCAGCTCCGCGGTGTTCTGCACAATCCCCGAAATGCCCTCGTTGCTGACATCTCCGAAGACTCCGGTCCACACCACCGTCAAATCCAGGCTCGGCATGATGAAGACGTTCTGCATGCCGAGTCCCGACATCGAGTAAATGTCGGCGGGTAGGTAGTCGGGGGTCTCGGCACATCCCGGTCCGATCCAGAACAGATAGCCGTAGCATTCGTTCGCCGCTGACGGCTGGCGTGCCTTGTACAGATACGTCTGCGAGACGATTTGCTGCCCGCCCCAGCTCCCGTTATTGCTCACCAGCAGGCCGAGCTTGGCGAAATCGTTCGGCGGGATCATCAGATGGGCGTATCCGTAGGTGTGCCCGGCGCGGTCGCGCGCCCAGTAGTAATCGCCGCGTTCGATGCCGAGCGGATCGAAAAGCTCACGCTGCGCGAACTGCTGCAGCGGTTCCCCGACGGCCAATTCGATGACATAGGCGAGCAGATCGACATTGCGCTGGCTGTAGCTGAATGCCACGCCCGGCGGATTGTCCAACGGCACCCCGAGCGCCTGCACCGCACTATTCGGATCGATTGGAATCACCCCGGTGACGCCCTCGGTGAGCACGCCCACCTTCATGCCGGAGGTCTCGGTCAGCAGATTCTCCACGGTGATCGACCGATGCTGCGCATCACCGAGTCCGGGCGGCAGATACCGATCGATCGGCGCTTCGATATCGAGTTTCCTCTGATCCCAGGCTATTCCGGCGAGCAGGGAAACCACGCTCTTCGTCGCACTCCAGATATTCCAGGCGACATTCCCGGTCTGGTCGTTCGTCGGCCCCTCGCCGATCAGGCAATTGTGCCGGAACACCTGCACATTCAACCGATTACGCCCGCCCGCGAACTCCAATGCCTGCGCGAGCCGCCCCGAATCCAGTCCAACCTGTTCCGGTGCCGTCCGTTCCGGCTCTCGCCCGGACGACACCCCACATGACAGCTGCTCGGTATGCGTGGCCTGCGCACTTCCGGCGAAAACGCTTCCCGCAACCAGCGATACCGCGGCGATTCCGGCCAGGAATCCGTAGATGCGCCCCATGCGCAAAGGCTATCGCGACCGACCTCGCCAGACGGGGTAACAGGCTGAATGCGTCTCAGTCAATTGCCAACTCGGCGCGTCGCTAGACGTCATAACGCAATTGCCGCGCGCCGCTCATACAAATCGATCCGCGCTTCAGACGCCGTCAGCGGCGTGTCCGTACCCCGAACCAGCCGGCGCCCACGCCAAGGACCGCTAGTCCGGTCAGCACCGAACCGACGGGCAGCGACAGCCCGACAATCACGCACCCCGCCGCGCCGACGAGCGGCACCCAGCGCGCCGGACGATTCTCCGCCTCGGTCAAGGTCGCCGCCGAGACGTTGGCGATCAGGTAATACACCAGCACCGTGAACGACGAAAACCCGATGGCCGCACGCAAGTCGAAGGTTCCCGCGATGACCGCCACCACCGCACCGACCGCCGACTCCGCCCGATGCGGCACACCGAATCGCGCATGCACGGCGGCCAGCGAACCCGGCAGATATCTGTCGCGTGCCATTGCAAGTACCGTGCGCGAAACCCCGAGTATCAGCGCGAGCAGCGATCCGGCCGCCGCGAGCACCGCACCGACCCGGACCACCGGGGCGAGCCCGGAGACCCCGGCCGTCGAGACGACCCGGGCCAGCGGATCGATCGCATGCGCGAGCCCCGCAGACCCGAGCACCTCCAACGCGGCCACCGCCACCAGTGCATAGACCGCCAGCGCGATCCCGAGCGCGATCATGATGGCCCGGGGAATCGTGCGTCGCGGATCGCGCACCTCCTCGCCGAGGGTGGCGATACGGGCATATCCGGCGAAGGCGAAGAACAGCAATCCCGCGGCCTGTAAGACGCCGCGCGGTCCGATCCGGTCCGGCAGAGTCGTTGCAGCGGAATGTTTTCCGAACAATCCCACCCCGACGACCAGCACCAGCACGGCCAATACCGCCGCCACAGTGATCCGGGTGGCCAGCGCCGATTTCTGCACGCCGGTGTAGTTGATCGCGGTGATCGCGACGACCGCCGCGACCGCGACGATCCGCGAATGTTCTGGCCATGCGTAGCCGCCCACTGTCAGGGCCATCGCCGCACACGATGCGGTCTTACCCGCGACGAATCCCCACCCGGCCAGATATCCCCAGAACGCACCCAGACGCTCGCGTCCATACACATACGTCCCGCCCGATACCGGATACCTCGCCGCCAGCCGCGCCGAGGACGTCGCATTGCAGTACGCGAGCAGTGCGGCCACCGCCAGGGCAAGCAGCAGCCAACTGCCCGCCGCCCCCGCCGCGGGAGTAAGTGCGGCGAAGATGCCCGCGCCGACCATGGACCCGAGCCCGATGACCACCGAGTCGGTGAGTCCGAGCCTGCGTCGCAGTGCGTCGCCGTGCGTTGCCATGGCTGCATCATCGACCACACCGCGGTCGACCACGAGTCGAGCCGCTCCGGAAATACGAAACGCCGCCAGGTTGGTAAACCTGGCGGCGCTGAGTCGCCGGACGCCACGCCAACGTCACGACTCGAGTGCCGACGTCCCACAAGCGCCTCTCGGCGAGTGGTCGCTCGTAGCGACGAATAGGGTGAGGCCCGGGGCTGTCCGGACGCCGACAGAGGTGATCAACGGTCCGTCGGCCGGATCTATTCCACGAATTGCGATGTGATGCGCACAACGAAAATCACCCGGTGGGATCCCGCCGCGATCCGCGTCCTCCCGATAGCTTCGAGCTGCCTGGGCAGCGCGGACCTGTCTGTGCAGCACAGACGGGTGCCACGGCCCCGTCGCAAAACCGACTGATCGGTATCTATCGAGCTAGATCAAGCTGCCTCGCCATTCACGGCCCAGCGGTGGCTGTCGCCCGGTCTTTGCCATCACGGCAGAAGCCGACGTCCTCTCACCCGCGACCGGATATGCACCGCCAGATTTGTGGGCGGCACGCCGCCGCGCGGCGCACCCGGCGACCGTGATCAGATGCGGCATGGCCGCTCGACGGGCAGGTCCCTGGCACTGTCGCCTACCCGCGGGTGGTGGTTCGAGCCGGTACGGACTCGCGTGCCGCAATCTAGAATCAACGGGCTCACGAGGTGAAGAGGGGGATCGGCGTGTCCGATGATCTGGTACTTGCCGAAATGCTGGCAGCGTTGGAGCGCAGTCCGGAGGTGCTCGCGCTGCGGGTGCGGGTGATCGAGTTGCTGATCGATCGTGGCCGCCATGCCGAGGCACTGGCCCAGTGTGCGACCGCGCTCGGTCAGGAACCGGGACATGCTCGAGTGCTGGAGTTGTTGCAGCAGTGCACAATTGCGCTCGCAAGTGGTGCGGCGCCCCCCGCTGCACCGACCCGGCCGACGTCGGGCGAGCCGATGCTGAGCCAGCCATCGCCGAGAGAGCCTACGCTGAGTGACCCATCGCCGAGCCAGCCCATGTCGGCCCACCCATCGCCGACCCAGCCCGCGCCGAGCAATACCGCGCCAACCGAGTCGGCACCGGATGAAGCGAAAGACGATCCGTCGCAATATGATTGGGTGGCGGCCGAAGAACAGGTCGGCGATATCATCGCCCCCGCATTCATCGATGAGGGCTCGCGCGAATTCGTCACCGACTCCGATGTCGGCGTATTCGAGAAGCCCACCGTCAAGCTGGCCGATGTCGGCGGCATGCAGGATGTGAAGCGTCAGCTCGAACTCACGCTGCTCGGTCCGATCCGAAATCCCCGATTCGCCAAGGCTTTCGGCACTTCCGCGCGCGGCGGACTGCTGCTCTACGGCCCGCCCGGCTGCGGTAAGACCTTCATCGCCGCGGCGGTTGCCGGTGAACTCGGTGCGAACTTCTACCCGATCGAGATCGCCGACATCCTCGATATCTATCACGGTTCCGGCGAGCGCAATCTGCACGAGGTCTTCGAAATGGCCCGCCGCAATGCGCCCTGCGTGCTGTTCCTCGACGAGGTCGACGCACTGGGGCACAAGCGCAGTCAGATGTCGGGTTCGGCGTGGATGCGCAATGTAGTGAATCAGCTGCTCAACGAGATGGATTCGGCCACCCGCAGCAACGACGGCGTCTACATCCTCGGCGCCACCAACCACCCGTGGGACCTCGATGTCGCCCTGCGCCGCCCCGGCCGATTCGATCGCATGATCCTGGTCGGCCTGCCGGATTCGGACGCGCGCCGGGCGATCCTGCACTACCACCTGAAGGATCGTCCGGTCGCGGGCATCGATCTCCTGGCAATCGTGCGGCGCACCGACGGCTTCTCCGGTGCCGATCTGGCCCACATCTGTACCTCGGCAACACAATTGGCGATGGCCGACTCGATCAGCACCGGCACCGTGCGCCCGGTCGGCATGGCCGATATCGAAGTCGCGCTGAGCCAGATCAAGCCGAGCGCGGGCCCCTGGTTCGAATCCGCCCGCAACGTAATCGAATTCGCCAATAACGACGGAACGTACGACGAACTCGCGAAGTACATGCGAGCCAAGAAGTTCCGCTCCTGAGACAAGCCCGGCCGAGCCGCTCAGGCCACACCAACCCGCACTCCATCCGACGGAGAGGCGCATAGTCGGCGTCCTGAAGCCCCGCGTCGTCTGCGTCCTGGCGGCGCATGGCGTCTGCGCCCCTGGGTGCGCGGATCTCCCCGCCTTGGAGGCGTGTTGGTAACGGCGTTCCCGGAGCTGCGCGCCGACTGCGCCGTAGAGGTGCGTGGCGCGTGCGTCCCTGCGGGTGCGCGTCACCAGCGTCCCCGGGAGCTGCGCGACGTCTGCGGGGTCGGGGTGGGTCTCGCCTGCGCCGTCGGTCTGCGTGCTCGGGGGTCACCGGAGCCCCTGGAGCTGTGGGTCGTCTGCGCCCCAGGGTGTGCGACACCTGTGCCTGGAGATGTGCGACACCTGCGCCCTGGAGGTGTGGAGCATCTCCGTCCTGGAAGTGCGCGGCATCTGCGCATGGAGGTGCGCGTCATCGGCGTCCCGCTTGCGTCTTGAAGCGCCCAGCTACCGAATGCCTCCCGTGACTGCCGCCACACCCGCTGACCGACCCGCGCGACGAGCCTATTTTTTGGATCTCCTCTAATTCTTGACTAATTCCAGAAAAAGCATAACCATCGGATGCATGCACACCAACCTCACCGATCCGCGCGAACGACTGCGCGCGGCCGGCCTGCGGGTTACTGCCCCGCGGGTCGCGGTGCTGGCTGCGGTGGCGGCCCGACCGCATTCGGATGCCGATCGGGTGGCCGCCACCGTCCGCGAAACTCTGGGCTCGGTATCCACGCAGGCCGTCTATGACGTGCTCCGGGCCTGCGTGAACGCCGGAATTCTGCGGCGCATCGAACCCGCCGGTTCGCCCGCGCTGTACGAGGCCAGGGTCGCGGACAACCATCACCATCTGGTGTGCCGAAGCTGCGGCACGGTCGTCGATATCGACTGTGTCGTGGGCACAGCCCCCTGCCTGGAACCCGAGGACGCGCACGGGTTCGTGATCGACGAGGCCGAGGTCGTCTTCTGGGGTCTGTGCCCGACCTGCCGTACCCATTCAGCGAAGGAGGCTGCCGATGACCAAGCCGACCACCACCAACACCGGAACGCCGGTATCCAGCGATAACGAATCGCTCACCGCGGGCACCCAGGGTCCGATCCTGCTGCACGACCACTACCTCATCGAAAAGCTCGCCCAGTTCAACCGGGAGCGGGTGCCGGAGCGGATCGTGCACGCCAAGGGTGCGGGCGCATACGGCGAGCTGGTGGTGACCAATGACGTGAGCCGCTACACCAAGGCCGAACTCTTCCAGCCCGGCGCGCGGACCGAGTCGCTGGCGCGGTTCTCCACCGTCGCGGGCGAACAGGGCAGCCCCGACACGTGGCGCGACCCACGGGGTTTCGCGGTGAAGTTCTATACCGAGGACGGCAACTACGACCTCGTCGGCAACAACACCCCGATCTTTTTCATCAAGGATCCGATCAAGTTTCCGGACTTCATCCGATCGCAGAAGCGCCTGCCCGGTAGCGGCCTGCGTGATCACTATATGCAGTGGGACTTCTGGACCCTGCGTCCGGAAACCGCCCACCAGGTCACCTGGCTGATGGGCGACCGCGGCATCCCGAAGACCTACCGTCATATGAACGGCTACGGCTCGCACACCTACCAGTGGATCAACGCCGCGGGCGAGCGCTTCTGGGTGAAATACCACTTCAAGACCGATCAGGGCATCGACTACCTGCCCCAGGCCGAGGCCGACCGCCTCGCGGGTGCGGACGCCGACTATCACCGCCGCGATCTGTACGAGGCGATCGAGCGTGGCGAGTTCCCGACCTGGACCCTGTACGTGCAGGTCATGCCGGTCGCCGAGGCCGATGGCTACCGCTTCAACCCGTTCGACCTGACCAAGGTGTGGTCGCATCGGGACTACCCGCTGATCGAGGTCGGCAAGTGGACCCTGAACCGCAATCCCGCCAACTACTTCGTCGATATCGAGCAGGCCGCCTTCGAACCCTCGAATATCGTTCCCGGCATAGGCTTTTCGCCCGACAAAATGTTGCTCGGCCGGGTATTCGCCTACGCGGACGCGCACCGCTACCGCATCGGCACCAACTACGCGCAACTGCCGCCGAACCGCGCACGCGCCGCGGAGGTGAACTCCTACTCCAAGGAGGGCGCGATGCGCTACGAATACAACGACGCGAATGTGCCTGTCTACGCGCCGAATTCGTTCGGTGGCCCGCATGCGGATCCGGAGCGGGCGCCCGATGGCGGCGTCTGGGAGTTCGACCCGACCGTCGTACGCGCCGGCTATCTCGAGCATGCCGAGGACGGCGACTTCACCCAGGCGGGCACTCTGGTCCGTGAGGTCTTCGACGACGAGCAGCGAGATCGTCTGGTGGACAATATCGTCGGCCATGTGCTCGGCGGTGTGCGCGAGCCGGTGCTGTCCCGGGTGTTCGAATACTGGAAGAACGTGGACGCCGAACTCGGCAAGCGCGTCGAGGAAGGTGTCCGCGCCGGACTGGGCGGCTGCTAACTCAGGTCCGAAAACAGCTCCGCCCCTGACCATTTCGGTCGGAGGCGGAGCTTTTCGTTATGGGGGAATCCACGGGCCCCAGGGCTCGGAACTACAACAGGCCCCACCAATAGAGCAGTGTGGCCAGCACCCAGACAACCACGGTCTCCATCGCCGCTCCCATTCTCCTTGGCGCCTCATCCTCCATCATCCGCCGATTCGCGCCACCGCGCCGCAAACTTGTCGGGATCTTCCGCAAATAATGCGACTACCTGAGGTTTTGTCCCTGCAAGGTCTTCTTAAGTGCCCAACAAGCCCGCAACGGCATTGTTTGTGTCAACACCGCAACACAAGCCACCACCGGGGGTGGGGAACCGGACTCGACCTGTTCACGAGGGGTAACAGGTCGCGTCACGGGGGTAGTGCCAGCCGGGCCGGTCCACGAGGGGTGACCGGCCCGCTGGCGCTTTATCGGGGGCAACCACTTCGGATGGCTCTTCCCGGAGCTGACCGGCGAATCAGTCGCCGCTGCCGAAGGTAACCATTCGGTGCGTGCCGACGATCCCATCCAAGGGTGTATGTGGCCGGGCCGGTTCACGAGGGGTGACCGGCCCGGCCCGGCCTCGAGCGGTCAGCCGACCGTCTGGACCGAGTAATCGGGCAGTTCGTAGCTCTCGGTTTTGGTGAGCATCTTCATCATGAGCGGCTTCATGATCTTGGTGGTCATCAGTCTGCTGACGAACAGACCAGCGCGAATGCCGAAGCGCGATTGGGGCGTCATCGACCGCAGACCACCCGGCGGCAGCTCCTGCGCGGTAGCGACGAACGGCCGCAGCACCTCTTCGTAGCGGGCCAGCGCCTTCTCGGGATCGGTTGCGTGCGCGGCGATTTCACCAGCCAGGACGTACGCGCCGACCAGTGCCATCGCGGTGCCCTGTCCGGTGAGCGGCGAACCGCAGTAGCCCGCGTCGCCGAGCAGCACCACGCGGCCCTTGGACCAGTTCGGGACATCGATGCGGGCCAACTCGTCGAAGTAGAAGTCGTCGGCGGTGGCCATGGCATCGCGCACGGTGCCCGCGATCGTGCCGCCGTCGGCCAGCCGCTCGCGGATGAGCTGCTGCTGTGCCGCGATATCGCGCCGCAGCGCCGGATTCGCGGCGTCGCGAATGACGACCAGCGCCTTGCAGGTGGCCGGATCGGCATCCGGACGCAGTCCCACACCGGTCGCGCCGACCAGCGAGTTCATCGCGATCCAGTGCTGCTCCGCATAGTCGGGCGTCGGCAGCGTGAAGAAGGACATGTAGCCGCCGAGATAGGTGGAGAAATCCTCCTCCGGGCCGAAGACCAGGCGCCGGGTCGAGGAATGCAGCCCGTCCGCGCCGATCACGATGTCGAACCGCTCGGTGCTGCCGGAGGCGAAGGTGACATCGGCGCCCGCGTCGTCCTGGCTGATCTCGGTAACCCATTCGCCGTAGCGGTAATCGACGCCGCCCGCCTCGTCGAGCAGATCGAGCAGCACCTGGTTCAGGTCGCCGCGGGTGACCTCGATCTCGGCGACCGCGCCCTTACCCTCGAAAACCTCCGCGGCCATGCGCAGCAGTTCCTTGCCCTCGCTGTCCACGAATACCATGCCGCGCTCGTCCAGTTGGGATTTGCGAATACCGGGCATGAGCCCCATCCGCTCCGCCACCTCGACGCTCGGACCGCGCAGATCCACAGCCTGCCCGCCGGGGCGGGGCGCGGCCGCCCGCTCGACCACGGTGGCCCCGATCCCGGCCCGGAGCAGTTGCAGGGCAACGGCGTTGCCGCCGATGCCGCCGCCGCAGACGAGGACCCGCGGGCGGTTGGTGGCGGGGTTGGTGTTGCTCATGATCTGTTCCTCACTGGCTCGAATGTCTTGCACATATGTCTAACAAACGTGTTGCACGTTTGTCTAGTACAAATGTGTAAGACGTTTGAGCCAGCGGATAGTTCTAGTGCTGCAAGTAGGCCTTCCAACTGCCGTAGGAGGTGATATCGGTGGCGGTACCTGCGGCATCGTAAGTGCAGGCGAAGCCGATGACCGTACGTCCGTCGGATAGTTCGATGCTGGTCAGCGCCATCGGCGCGGGCAGCGCGGCGAGGAAGCGGCCGAGTCCCGCCGCCGATACCCGGAACAGCTCGCCGAGGATCGGCGCACCGAGTCCCGGGCCGTGGCGCACCAGTCCGGGTTTCGCGGGCGTGGTGTCGAGTGCGGTCAGGCGGTAGGCGTCGGTGGTACGGATCTCGCCGGTGAACCGCGCGCCGATCTCCTCCAATTGCCAGTGCAGCGGCTGACCGCGCAGGTGCGCGCCGAAAACGGCCAGCTCGACACCGTCTTCGACCAGTACCGGGGCGTTGTCCGCGCCGATGATGCGGGCGGCGATGTCGACGGCGACCTGATCGGCGAAGGCGGGCGTCACGACCATCACGCCGAAGGGCGCGCCGGTCGCGGTGGGTAGGCCGGGGACGGCGACGGCCGCCATATCGAGGAGATTGCAGAAGTTCGTGAAGGTGCCCATCCGTCGGTTGATGCCGAACGGATCCGCTTGTACCGCAGCGATACTCGGATGCTCCGTGGTCGTCGGCAACAGCAGCCCGGCGAACCCCCGCAAAGTCACCGCTGCCGCAGCCTTGGCTCGCGCCAAGGTATCCAGATCAGCCGCGAATCCGGGGCCGGTCGTTGCTCGCGCGGCATTGATGATGGCCGTCACGGTGGGATCGGCGCTCGCAGGCGCGGTATCGAGGAATGTGCCGACGGCCGCATAGCGCTCCGCGACGATCGCGCCGTCGTAGAGCAGAAGCGCGGCATCGAGCATCCCGGAGATATCGACCTCTGCGGTCATTATCCCGGCGCTCGTCACCGCGGATACGGTGCGGGCGAAGGCATCTCGGTACGAATCGCTGAGCGCGACGAGATCCTCGGCGCGCGGGACCGCCAGCCGGATGGCATGCGGCGCGGCGAGCGGAACATCGGCGGGCCAGGACCGGCTGCGCGGATCCCGAGGCTCCGGTCCGACCATGACCGCGGCCGACGCGACCGCACTGTCCAGGTCGTTGGCGAAGACCGTCACGGCGTCGTAGTCCGCACAAGCCGGAACCACCCCGTGTGCCGGGATGATCCCCAAAGTGGCCTTGATACCGACGATTCCGTGCAGTGCCGCCGGAACGCGTCCGGAACCCGCTGTGTCCGTGCCGATTCCGACATCGGCGATACCGAGAGCTACGGCGACCGCCGATCCGGAACTGGACCCACCGGAAATCAACTCCGGATCGTGCGCATGGCGGACCGCGCCGTATGGGCTGCGTGTGCCGACGAGCCCGGTTGCGAACTGATCCAGATTGGTCTTGCCGAGAACCAATGCGCCCGCCGCGACCAGGCGCTCGATCGCCGTCGCGGTGACCTCGGCGGTGTAGGCGAATTCGGGGCAGGCCGCGGTGGTCGGCAGCCCCGCGACATCGATATTGTCCTTCACCGCAACCAACACCCCTGCCAGCGGCAAGGATTCGCCCGCGGCGAGCCGCTGTTCGACGCCCGCGGCCTCGGCGGCGACATCGGCCTCGGCACGCAGCGTGATCCACACCTCCGGCCGATCGACCTCCGCGATGCGTCGATACGCGGCGGCGACCCGCGCGGTCGGCGTGCCGTGTACTTCGATATTGCCTAGGACGCCTGCGGTCATTCGGCGGCTCCGATCACTGCTAGTGGGGTTCCCGGTTCCACTTTCGCGCCTGGGGTGGCCAGTACCTTCAGGACCGTGCCGGTGCCCGGGCTGTGCACCGGCAATTCGAGTTTCATCGCCTCGAGGATGGCCACCGGATCGCCCGCGCCGAGACGCTGACCCACCTCGATTTCCACCCGCCAGACATTGCCGATCATCGGTGCGGTGACCACCGTTGCGTCCGGCGGCAATCCGGCCAGTGGGTCGGTTGCGGGCTCCGGCGCGCTCTCGACGATCGTGCTCTGCTCGAATTCCCCTACGGCGCGCCAGGCCTGTTTCTCTGCTTCGAAGGCGACGGCCAGTTTGGACTCGAATTCCGTTATGGCTTCGGCATTTTCGGCGAGCACCCGCAGGTGGTCGGCGAGTGCGAAGGCGCCATCGCTGACTTCGGCGTCGAAACGCCCGGCCGCGGCGGCCGCGCGCTGTTCGAGCAACTGCTCGGGGGTCACCGGCTCCCAGACAATGCGGTCGAAGAATCGGAACAGCCACGGGGTGCCTGTTTCGAACGGTGCGGATTGCCGGTAGCTGGACCATATCGGCACCGTCCGGCCGATCAGCTGATAGCCGCCCGGTGATGCCATGCCGTATACGCAGAGGTACTTCCCGCCGATGCCGACGGCATCCGCTGGTGTCCAGGTGCGCGCCGGGTTGTATTTGGTGGTGACCAGCCGGTGCCGCGGATCGAGCGGAACCGCAAGCGGCGCACCGAGGTAGACGTCACCCAGGCCGAGCACCAGGTACTCGGCGTCGAAGACCGCGGCACGCACATCCTCGATGCTGTCGAGTCCATTGATACGGCGGATGAATTCGGTATTCGAAGGCAACCACGGCGCGGTATCACGGACCCCGCTGCGGTATCGATCGATGGCCTCGGCAATCGAGGGATCGTCGAACGACAGCGGCAATCGAATCGTGCGACTGGGCACCACGAGGTCATGGGTTGCGGGCAGTTCGGCTTCGAGGTCGCTCAGCGTGCCGAGCAGCCGATACTGCGGCAGCACCTCGGGATCGAAATGGATATGCAGTGAACGGACACCCGGCGTCACATCGATGATGCCCGGGAGACCGGTGCCCGCCAATGCTTCGGCGAGTGCGTGCACCCGCATGCGCAGGCCGAGATCCAGCACCATCTCGCCGTATTCGACCAGAATATTGTCATCGCCGCCGCGCAGATAGGTGACTTGCGGACGATCCGCACCCGCCGCAACGGTGCCGAGGATGCCGCGATCGGCCAGTCCGATCGGCGCGCGGGAACCGGTGAGCAGGCTCGGCGCCGCCGTTGGGGCCTCGGCCTTGGCGCGGGCGGTGTTCGAACGGCGCAGCGCGGTGGCCCGGTCATCGTCGACCGGCGCGAAGCGGACGGTATCGCCCGGACGCAACTGGCCGAGTTTCCAGCGATGCGCCGAGATCACGGTGAGCGGGCAGGCGAAGCCGCCGAGACTCGGACCGTCCGGCCCGAGCAGGATCGGGGTATCGCCGGAGACATTCAATGTTCCGACGCTGTACGGGTTGTCGTGCAGATTCGACGGATGCAATCCCGCATCGCCACCGTCGGTGCGCGACCAGGTCGGCTTCGGACCCTCCAGTCGAATGCCGGTGCGATTCGCGTGACTGCCGACTTTCCAAGGGTGCGAATAGAATTGGTCCATATCCGCATCGGTGAAATAGGCGGGTGCGGTCTGTGGCCCGATACCGACCGCCAGTTGCCACACGTGCGTGAATTCGGGTCGCTCATCGAACGGAACCGCTTGTGGCTCAGCGAGTTCGGGCCGATTCCTGACGATTCCCAGCACATCCCCCGCGACGATGGCTTTGCCGGTGCTGCCGCCGAAACCACCGAGAGTAAAGGTGGCGGCGCTGCCGTGATAGAGCGGCGCATCGATACCGCCACGTACCGCGAGGTAGGTGCGCAATCCGGCGTCCGACGGTGCGCCGATATCGAGCACCGACCCGGCCGGGACGGTAACCGGCTGCCACATCGGTACCGGCTGTCCGTCCACTGTGACCGGAGTCGAAGCACCCGTCACGCAGACCACGGTCGTATCGGCGAAACGCACCTGTGGCCCCTGGAGCGTGCATTCCAGCGCGGGCACACCTGCGGGGTTGCCGACGGCGATATTGGCCAGGGTGAACGACAGATCGTCCATCGGACCCGACGGCGGAATTCCGACCTGCCACAGGCCGATTCGCCCCGGATGATCCTGGATCGTGGTCATCGTGCCACCGCGCAGCACATCGATGCGATGGCCCGCAGGTCGGATATCGGCCAGTGTCGTCGTGACGTGGTCCGCGTCGAGCACCACCGCATCGGCACTCGCCGCCCGCAACTGGGGCAGATTCGTTTGGACCCCGTAGATCCTGGTCGAGGCCAGCGCATCGCTCAATCCCGCGAAGGCCGCGTCGCGAGTGGTCCCCGACGCGATCACCTTGGCCAGCAGCGGGTCGTAGTACGGACTGACTTCGGTGCCCGTCGCGACCCAGGTGTCGACCCGAACCGCCGCATCCACCGGGAAGGTCGCGGCCGTGATCAACCCGGCGCTCGGCCGGTACTCGTGTCCCGGATCCTCGGCATAGACCCGCGCCTCCACGGCCCATCCGCTGATCGCCGGTCCGGTCTCGGGCAATTCGTCGACCATCGAGCTGTCCCCGCCCGCCAGCCGCAACATCCACTCGACCAGATCGACTCTGGCCACCGCCTCGGTCACCGGATGCTCGACCTGCAGCCGGGTGTTCATCTCCAGGAACGAGGCCGCACCGCGCTCGACGTCGTAAACGAATTCCACTGTGCCCGCCGATCGGTACCCCACCGACCTGGCCAACTCCCGCGACGCCGCGAGCAACTGCTCCGACAGCTCCGGCGCGAGTCCGGGTGCGGGTGCTTCCTCGATGACCTTCTGATTGCGCCGCTGCAGCGAACAATCCCTGGTGCCGAGGCTCACCACGCGGCCGCAACCGTCACCGAAGAGCTGCACCTCGATATGCCTGGCCCGCGCCACGAACCGCTCCAGGAAAACACCGGTCGAGGAGAAATTCGTTGCGGCCAAACGTTGCACGCGCAGGTATGCCGACCGCAGCTCATCGGCATTACCGCAGGCCTGCATGCCGATACCGCCGCCTCCACCGACCGCCTTGAGCATTACCGGATAGCCGATGCGCTCGGCCTCGGCCACCGCGTGTTCTGCCGATTCGAGCAGTCCACTACCCGGAATCAGCGGCACTCCAACGACTTCGGCGGTCTCGCGAGCGCGGTGCTTATCGCCGAAGATGCGCAATTGCTCCGGCGTCGGCCCGACGAATGCGATCCCGGCATCGGTCACCGCCGTGGCGAAATCCGCATTCTCCGAAAGGAATCCGTATCCGGGATGAATCGCGCCCGCACCCGTCGACAGCGCCGCCTCGACAACCAGCTCGGCACGCAGGTAGGACTCCGCAGCCGGACTCGACCCCAGATGTACTGCGACATCTGCGATTTCCACATGGGCAGCACCCACATCGGCATCGGAGTACACGGCGACGGTTTTCAGTCCCAGCGCACGCGCCGTCCGCATGATCCGGCAGGCGATTTCGCCGCGATTGGCGACCAGAACCGTATCGAATTCCAGTGTCACCGGAAACTCCCCTATTCAGTTGCCAAGGACATCGCGGCAATCGCCCGCGTGACCCGATCGAGAACGACATCGAGCGATTCCCCGATGTGCGTGTGCAGCAGTCGATATGCCAGCGGAAGGTCTTGTGCCAGAACGGCATCCAGAATTCCCAGATGTTCGGCGATGGTGGTCTCGATCCGGTTGTTGACCATGAAGTCGTACATCCGAACATGCCTTATCCGCGAATTCACGGCCTTCAGCGAGCGCACCAGCTCGGCATTGCCCGCCGCCGTCAGCAGCGTGACGTGGAACTCCTCGTCGCGCACCACGAAACCGGGCTCCTGCTCGGGCGGATCCGCACGCAGGGCCAGCCAGGCTTCGCGCTCGGTCGCCAGTAACGCATGATCGTGCACGACCGCCGGATTATCGATGGCGCGCTGAATTCCACCTAGCTCCAAGGTGATTCGCAGCTCGTACAGGTCCCGAATCAACGGAATGCTGGGCCGCACCGGAGTGAAGCCGTATTCCTCCCGCTGCAACAGTCCGTCCGAGCACAGCATGGTCAGCGCCTCCCGGACCGGCGTCCGCGAGATTCCGAACCGGGTCGACAGCTTGGGCTCGGTAAGGCGCTCGCCGAACCGGATATCCCCGTTGATCAACTCGGCGCGCAAAGTCGTATAAACAACATCGCGCAGCGGCCGTCCCGCTGCATCCGCCAGTGTGGCCACCCGTGTCGACATGCGTGTATACGCTATGGACCTCGCATTTCATCGAGATGACCGCACGTTAGCAAGCGGTAAGAGTCTGCTCACCGCCCATATCGGACGACCGGGGACATATCGGAACCATCGCGCATTCCTTCGGCGTGCCGCCTTCCGGAATTTCGCACCGGCGGTGCACAGTGAGGGGGAGCAGACAGCAACACTCGGCAACGTCGCCGCACCACCGCAGGACACATTGTCCCCGCAGGCTGATGACAGCCGGGCACTTCCGTGCCGGTCGGTGCCGATCCGTCGCGACGCCGGGTGCACCTACGAGAAGTCTCGGGAGGTATGGATGGATGCGTTCGTGATCGTTGGCTTGCTCGCCCTGGTCTGCGGGCTACTAGCGGTCATTGCCTGCGCGGTGTGGTGGCCGACCCCCGACCGCCGGGCCAACCAGCGAAAACAGCTCCGCCCCCGACCTGTGCGGGCCGGGGGCGGAACCGTTCGTCTCAACCACGAGTCGGGGTGACAGGATTTGAACCTGCGACCTCTTCGTCCCGAACGAAGCGCGCTACCAAGCTGCGCCACACCCCGTGAAGCGAACCTGGAGTAGCTTACAACAGCTCACGTCCAGACGTTAAACCCGCAGGTCAATCAGCCTCCATGGGGGCGAAGGCTGGTGAAGATGCGCATCGCGGTGGCCGCGTCGACGGCATTGGGGACGCCGGTGTCGGCCGCGATCACCATGACGAAATTGCCGCTGTCGGTGGGGGTAGCGAAGGTGTAGATCGAGTAGTCGGTTGCGCAGCCCGGATTGACCTTGGTGGCGGTGCCCTTGGTCTCCACGAACATGCCCTGCTGGGAGCCGTCGAGCGAGCGGAGCGGCTGTGCGGCGCTCGGGATACCGCCCGGTGAGTTGGTGTAGGCGATCTTGGCGGTCCTGGTGCCGAGTTCGGTTGCGGCGGTTGCCGAATCGGTGTCCTTGGAGCCGGTCAGGAAGGCCACGGTGCGGGTCGAGCCGGGGCAGTAGCTCTTCCCCTCGGTGGCCAGCCCCTTGCCGGTGACAGCGTCCGGCGGATCGCCGAAGCCGCCGACCTTGCCGTCGGGGGCGACTGTCCAGTCGGCGGGTACGTCATAGGCGGCCCCGAGGTCCGAGGCCACCACAACCTGGTAACCGGGTACGACGGGGGTCTCGTTATTGGCGGGGGCGTGCTTGGTGGTGGTCGGCTGGGTCGAGGTACGTGAACCGGTGGGGGTGAGTGCGCTCACCATCGACGGAACCGGATTCTGCGCCGCGGTGTCGCCCGAGCCGTGGTTGGCCGTGACGATAGTCGCCGTCGCCCCGCCCGCGACCACGAGCGTCGCGACCGCGGCGGCGATCCAAGGGGTGCGGCGCCCGTGGCCTGATCGGTTCACGCTCGATGCGGCGGCCAAGTCCGAGGCGAATCGGTCACTGAAGAACGCATTGGAGCCACCGCCAGGGCCATGGGGCGCCGGCATGCCGCCATACGGTCCGGATGCTGTTGCGCCGGGATGGAATTGCGTCGTCGAGCCCGACTGCCATGCCGGAGCGGGTTGCGGCGCCCACTGCAGGGTCGGATCGAATTGACCAGGGGCACTTACGGTTTGTTGTTCGGGCTGCCACGGCATGGCCGGGGCCGGTGCGACGCCGCCGCGCCACGGTTCGGCAGTGGGTTCGGGGCCGAACGGCGACAGTGCGGCCGGATCGAGTTGAACCGGCGCACCGAATGTGCCGTGCGCCGGGTCGGCCCCCGACTGCGTCCCGGATCCGGGCTGTCCCAGCGCAGGGCCGAATTGCTCTGCGCCATAAGGCTGTTGCTGATACGGCGTACCGGTTTCGCGCCGGTCGTCGAGATCACTCACACTGTCCCCTGCCTGACGTCAGTCTCGGCAAAGGACCTTAGCGGAACTCAGCGGGCGATGGCTTCCGAGGGTGAAACGCCCTGCCCGCTATCGGCATTGGGACGTTTCGGCGGTGCGGCGACCAGCGTCAGCAGCGTCGCCTCGGGGCGGCAGCAGAAGCGGTACGGCGCCCACGGGGAGGTACCGAGACCCGCGGAGACGTGCAGTTGGGTGTGCGCGCCCCACTTGGACGAGCCCTTCACCCGCGAGCGATCGATACCGCAGTTGGTGACCAGCGCACCGTATCCGGGCAGGCACAGTTGGCCGCCGTGCGTATGTCCGGCCATGACCAGGTCGTAGCCGTCCTCGGCGAAGCGGTCCAGCACCCGGGGTTCGGGGGAGTGGGTCAGGCCGATGCTCAGCACGGCGAGCGGGTTGGGCGCACCGGCGACGGTGTCGTACCGGTCGCGTTGCAGATGCGGATCATCGACGCCCGCGCTCGCGATTCGAATGCCCGCGACCTCGACATCACGGCGGACATGGGTCAGATCGAGCCAGCCGCGCTCGGTGAAGGCCGCGCGCAGGTCCTTCCACGGCAGCGGCGCGCCGTACACCCGGCGGTGATCCTTCTTGAAGTATTTCGCCGGATTCTTCGGCACCGGCGCGAAATAGTCATTGCTGCCGAAAACGAAAAGGCCCGGGCGGGAAAGCAATCCGCCGAGGGCCTGAACCACCGCGGGCACCGACTTCTGGTGCGAAAGATTGTCGCCGGTATTGACGACCAGATCCGGCTCCAGCCGGTCCAACTCCCGCAGCCACTGCTGCTTGAGCTTCTGACCAGGCATCATGTGCAGATCGCTGATGTGCAGCACCCGTAGTGACGACGAGCCCGGCTGTAGCACGGGCATCGTGGCCTCGCGCAGTACGAAGGCGTTTCGTTCGATCAGCGAGGCGTAGCCGATACCGGCCACCGCGGCCCCGGCGGCTCCCAACGCGGTTCGTCGGATGGCGGAGGTCGAGATTACGGGCATTTGCCCAGCATAGGTGACCCCGGTCCGGAACGCTGAGTGTGTTTCCGCACAAGCGGTCGGGCCGGTGTGGTGAATCCGGGTCGAACGCCAAATGTAATGGGCCGGGAACAGGGAAACGGCTACCGTGTGGCACATGTCGGAACTCAAATCGCAGCTGCGTGCGGATATGACCGCCGCGATGAAGGCCAAGGATACGCTGCGCCTCGCCACCCTCAGGATGCTGCTCGCCGCCATCCAGACCGCGGAGGTCGCGGGCTCGCAGGCACGTGAGCTCTCCGATGCCGAGGTCGTCGCCGTACTGCAGAAAGAGGCGAAGAAGCGCAGCGAGTCGGCCGAGGTCTACGCCCAGGCCGGGCGTGGCGAACTGGCCGCCAACGAACACGCCGAGGCGCGCATCATCGATGAATATCTGCCGACGCAGCTGACCGACGCCGAGGTCGCCGATGTCGCCGATACCGCGATCGCGCAGGTCGCCGAGGAACTCGGCGAGCGCCCGGGCATGCGACAGATGGGCCAGGTCATGAAGGCCGCCACCGCGATCGCCGCCGGTAAGGCCGACGGCTCTCGCATCTCGGCCGCCGTGAAGTCGCGTCTGTAGCCGTACCGAAGAAAGCCGCCGATCCGGGATCCGGATCGGCGGCTTTCGTATTTATGAGGAGTTATCGAGGGGCAGGGAATCCCGGAATATTCGGTAATCCCGGAATGCCTGGAATGCCCGGAATCGGAAGACCAGGCGCAGGCGCCGGTCCGGGTGCCGGCGCGGGTGCCCGTTCCGTCCCGTCGCTGATATAGATCGTGATCACCGACCCGGGAATCGCCGACCCATTCGGCGCTGTCCCCATCACCGTCCCCTTCGGCGGCGCACCGGTGCCGTTCACCGGCGAGACCTGGAAGCCCGCGGCGACCAGTGCGGCAGTCGCCTGACCTTGGGTCATGCCCGCGACATCGGGGACCTGGGCCTGGTTGGACCCGCGCACATATTTGTCGTCCAGCGGTGGCAGCGCGGGCGGCGGGAAGTTCCCGATCACCGGCTTGACCGCATTGAACCAGGTGCGAGCGGGTTCATTACCACCGAACAGATTGCCGTCGCCGCAGCCGCGCAGCGGGAACGAGCAGATCTCACCGGGTGTCGGGCTGTCGCCGTAGACGTAGGCCGCGGCCGCAAGCGAATTGGTGAAGCCGAGGAACGCCGAGGAGCGGTGGCTCTCGGTGGTTCCCGTCTTGGCCGACAGCGGCGCGTTCCAGCCGGTCGCCCGCGCCGCGCCGGCCGCGGTGCCGCTGATGTCGTCCTGACTCATGGCATTGGCCAGCGTGTTCGCCAGTCCGGGATCGACGACCTGTTCACAGGCCTGCTGGGTGAGCGGCACCGTCTTGCCGGAGCGGTCGATCACCTCCTTGATCGGCGACGGCGGGCACCACCGGCCGCCGGAACCCAAGGTGGCGGCCACATTCGACAGCTCCAGCGGGTTGATCGCGACCGGGCCCAGGGTGAACGAGCCGAGGTTCTGTTCCTTGATCATGTCCGCCAGGCTCTGGTTGCCGTGGCCCGAGCTGCCCGCCTCGGTGTAGGAACGCATGCCGAGGCGCACCGCCATATCGACGGTCGGGGTGACCCCGACGGCCTGGATCAGCTTGACGAACGCGGTATTCGGCGAGGTGGCCAGTGCTTCGGTCACCGACATCGGCGACTTGTAGTTACCCGCGTTCTGTACGCAGTAGGTGGCGGGCGGGCAGCCACGCGCACCACCGTTACCCATGCCCTTCGCCTCGAACCGGCCCGGCACATCGAGCTGGGCGTTGATACCGAGACCCTTTTCCATGGCCGCGGCCGTGGTGAAGATCTTGAAAATCGAGCCCGCGCCGTCACCCACCATCGAATACGGCTGCGGCTGCACGGTTTCGTTGGCGTTGCGGTTCAGGCCGTAGGTGCGACTGCTGGCCATGGCCAGCAACGGATGCGAATCCTGTCCAGGCCCGACCACCGACATCACCTGGGCGATGTCGTCGAGGTTAGGGTTCGCGGCCTCGGTGACCGAGCGTTTCACCGAATCCTGCAGAGCCGGGTCGAGCGTGGTCTTGATCGTGTAGCCACCGGTATTGATCTGCTCGCGGCTGATACCGGCATTGGCCAGATACTGCAGCGCGTAGTCGCAGAAGAAGCCGCGATCGTTGGCGGCGATGCAGCCGCGCGGGAGCCCCTTGGGCTCGGGGAGCACGCCGAGCGGTTCGGACTTGGCCTTGCGGAATTCCTCGGCGCGGCTGGGGATGTTCTGGATCAGCGTGTCCAACACGGTATTGCGCCGCTGCAGCACACCCTCGGGATTGGTGTAGGGATTCAGCTTCGAGCTGGACTGCACCATGCCCGCGAGCATCGCCGACTGCGGCACATTCAGATTCGCGGCGTCGACGCCGAAGTAGGTCTGCGCCGCGTCCTGGATGCCGTAGGAGGAGTTACCGAACGGGACGAGATTCAGATATCGGGTGAGGATCTCGTCCTTGGTGAGCTCTCGGTCCAGCGTGAGCGCCATCCGGATCTCGCGCAGTTTGCGTGCGGGAGTGGTCTCGATGGCGGCCCGGCGCTCGGCGTCGGTCTTGGCGACGACGAGTAGCTGGAAGTTCTTCACATACTGCTGATCGAGGGTGGACGCGCCCTGTTGCACCTCGCCGCTGCTCGTATTGGTGACGAACGCGCGCATGGTGCCGGTCCAGTCCACACCTGCGTGCTCGGCGAAGCGCCGATCCTCGATTGAGACGATCGCCAACTTCATATCGTTGGAGATCTTGTCGCTGGGGACCTCGAAGCGGCGCTGCTCGTACAACCAGGCGATGGGCGTTCCATTCGCGTCGACCATGGTCGAGACGGCGGGGACGGTGCCCTCCACCAGCTCTGCGGACACATTGTCGACGGCGTCGGCGGCGCGGTTGGAGACGAACCCGAAACCGCCTGCGAGAGGGAACAACAACCCGGCGACGAGCACGGCGGCCAGCGCGCAGCTGCCGGCCAGCCTCGCGAGCGTATGTGTGATCGGCACGGACCCAGACTACGGGGTGCCGATTCGGCGCTCTCGGGTGTGTTTGCGAGTAGCTCGGATCCTGGAGTTCGCATGCCGGATTGGGCGTGTCGCGGGATGGATTCCGGCGTGTCGCGGAGGGGCGGGCCGCAGGTCGAGTCGACCGCCCGGTTCTGGATCACGGTTGCAGGGACGGACGTACCAAAAAGTCTCGGGACGGTCTTGCGCAGAAGCCATACCTTTACCTAGATTGAGAACCCAGTGTGATAGAGCTAACACTCAAAGTGGAATGTGGTGCAGTTCGCAGCGGGGTTTGGGTTGCTGCGACACTGACACGCGATTCTGGAGCGCCGTTGACCCGGTGTTCGGACTGCAAAGGGGCACACCAAATGCACATGACAACCCCCATCGCTCGATTGGACGTAGAGCAGGCCGAAGCAAGGATCGCCTGGGTAGCCCAGGCTCGATGCAAGGAAGTAGACCCTGATCAACTGTTCGTCCGCGGCGCGGCGCAGCGCAAGGCGGCGACGATCTGCAGGCACTGCCCGGTGCTGATGCAGTGTGGGGCCGATGCACTCGACAATCGAGTCGAGTTCGGCGTGTGGGGTGGAATGACCGAACGGCAGCGTCGTGCGCTGCTCAAGCAGCACCCGGAGGTGACGTCCTGGGCGGACTTTTTCCAAGCCCAGCGTCAACATCAAATCGCAATCTAACCCTGGAACTGAAGCCGAGCCCGCGATTGCGGGCTCGGCTTCGTTAACGGGTCTATATCAAACCGGCATCAGAATGACACAGTCGCTCTGGCGATTTCGCCGCCGATAACGCCTCAGGCGGTCACCTCGACCGGGTGCGCATCGGTGAGTTGCGCCGCGACGGCACGCAGCGCCTCCAGATCGGAGACCTCGAAGGGCAGGGCGGTCACCGAAGCGATCGGGACCCGTGGATGCGCACCGGTGAACCGGTGCAGCAGATGCTGTTCGCGCTTGGCGGTAGCGACCCGATGGGCGTGAATACGCAGCACCGCGGCGGTCAGCGGATCGGATTCGGCGAGCTGATCGGCGGCGGTCAGCGCATGATCGGCCGACAGTGAACTGAGCATCGGGTGGGTCCGGTTCAAGATCAGTCCGGCCAGCGGCATGCGTTCGGTCGAGAGGCGGTCGACGAAGAAGGACGCCTCGCGCAGCGCATCCGGTTCGGCGGCCGCGACCACCAAGAAGTGCGTGCCCGGCTTGGACAGCATCGCGTACGTGCGGTCCGCGCGATCCTGGAAACCACCGAACAACGACTCCAGCGACTGCAGGAAATTCGACGCGTCCTTGAGCATCTGGCCGCCGACAATGGTCGAAACCCCGCGCACGGCCAGGCTCATCGCACCGGTCACCAATCGGGTGACACCGCGACCGGGAGCCATGATGACCCGGATCATCCTGCCGTTCAAGAAGTTTCCCAGCCGCTGCGGCGCATCGAGAAAATCGAGCGCATTGCGCGACGGGGGAGTGTCGACCACGATCAGGTCCCACTCCTTGCGCCCGGCCAACTGACCGAGCTTCTCCATCGCCATGTACTCCTGCGTACCGCCGAAGGAGGAGGCGACCGTCTGATAGAAGGGATTGGCGAAGATCTGCTCCGCCTTCTCCTGACTGGTGTGCTCGAGCACCATATCGTCGAAGGTGCGCCGCATATTGAGCATCATCGCGTGCAATTCGCCCTTCGCGTCCGGACCGAGCGCCACCCGCTGCGGGGCGTTGTCCAGATCGGCGACACCGAGTGACTGGGCCAGCCGACGTGCCGGGTCGATGGTGAGTACCACGACCTTGCGCCCCTGCTCGGCCGCGCGCAATCCGATGGCCGCCGCGGTGGTCGTCTTGCCGACGCCGCCGGAGCCGCAGCAGACCACCACCCGCGCGGTGGGATCGGCGATAATGCTCGAAACATCTAGTGGCGTGGCCACATTCGGACTAGTCATCGGACCCCCTGCTTGCTCAGATGTTCGGCAAGTTCATAGATGCCACCGAGATCCATGCCGTCGGCGAGCGCGGGCAGATACATCCGCGATACATCCACCTTCGCGAGTTCGGCGGCGCTTTCGTCCTGTGCCCGCAAAGTGGCCGAATGCTCGACGGTTTCGGTGATCAGGCCCTGGAAGTCCTGGTCCGACAGGGAAATTCCGGTTTCGGTGAGTCCGGCGCGAATGGCATCGCGATCGATATCGCCCTGTGCGGCTTTATTGCGCACGTCGGCCGGCAGTTGGCCCTTGGTCGCCCGGTTCACGATGACGGTGCCGATTCGCAGGTCATTGGCGGTGAGTTCGGCGACGGCGTCGGCGGTTTCCTGCACGGGTAGCGCCTCGAGCAGGGTGACCAGGTGGATCATCGTCTGATCGGAGTGCAGCAGCCTCGAGACGCCCTCGGCCTGCGAGGCGATCGGCCCGCCCTTGGCCACCTCGACCATGGCCTGGGTGACATCGAGGAAGCTGGCGATCCGTCCGGTCGGCGGTGCGTCGACGACGATTTCGTCGAATACCGGCTTGCCCTGCTTATCTACCCGGACCGCGCATTCCTTGATCTTGCCGGTCAGGATGACATCGCGCAGACCGGGTGCAATCGTGGTGACGAATTCGATGGCGCCGACCCGGCGCATCGCCCGCCCGGCGAAGCCCAAGTTATAGAACATGTCGAGGTATTCGAGGAAGGCGTGCTCGATATCGAGTGCGAGCGCGACTACTTCACCGCCGCCGTCCGCGGTGGCGATCCTGGTTTCGGTGGGCGGCAGCGGCGGCAGATCGAACAGTTGGGCAATGGACTGCCTGCTCTCCACCTCGACCAACAGCACCCGTCGTCCGCCCGCGGCCAGCGCGAGTGCCAGCGCGGCGGCGACCGTCGACTTGCCGGTTCCCCCTTTGCCGGAGACATAGTGCAGGCGGGCCTTATCCGCGCGCTCCGGCCAACCTGTTTCCGGCCCCGGCTCCGCCGAAATAGGCACTGCTGTTGGTACTCCCACGATCGCGAGCCTATAACCCGTTCTGACATCGCGTCCCAGCGATATGGTCAGCGCCTCATTTTCCAGCGATTCCGTCCCAGACGGCAGGCTGCAGGGTTTGCCGCAAGGTGAGATACCCGCTCTCTCGACCACAACGGAGCGAGTCTTACGAGCGAGGAGTTCGCGGCCCGTCTCGCGTCCGAGTCGTCGAAGCGCATGCGACGAAGTCGCGAGTCTCGACGGCGCCGCTAGCGACTGCTTGCAGGTCGCTCGAAAGGGTCAGCCGCGAGACACCAGGGGGCCGCGAACACGCAGCGCCGAAGGCGCTGCCAAAGTAACTGCATGAGTGATTCGAAGGTGTGGGAGTACGCCACCGTTCCGTTGCTGACGCATGCGACCAAACAGATCCTGGACCAGTGGGGCGCCGACGGTTGGGAGCTGGTGACCGTGCTGCCCGGTCCGACCGGTGAACAGCACGTCGCCTACCTCAAGCGCCCCAAGTAACCGAAGGGACTTGCACTTATGACCCAGTGGGAGAAGAACCTCGCCCAGCTCGGCCTGACCCTGCCGCCGGTCGTGGCGCCGGTCGCCGCCTACATTCCGGCGATCCGCACCGGATCGCTTGTCTACACCTCCGGTCAGCTGCCGTTCGTAGACGGCCAGCTCTCGGCGACCGGCAAGGTCGGCGCGGAGGTCTCGCTCGAACAGGCCAAGGAGGCGGCCAAGTTCTGCGCGCTGAACGCGATTGCCGCGGTGCACGATCTGGTCGGGCTCGATGCGGTGGTGCGCATTGTGAAGGTCGTCGGATTCGTCGCCTCCGCACCGGGATTCACCGATCAGCCGCAGGTCGTCAATGGCGCCTCGGAATTGCTCGGTGCGGTCTTCGGTGATGCGGGCGTGCACGCGCGCTCCGCGGTCGGCGTCGCCGAACTGCCCCGCAACACCCCCGTCGAAGTCGAACTGATCGCCGAAGTGCGCTAGACAGGTTCGATGACGCTCACCCATCCCGCATACGGCCGGCTGCGCCAGGTCACGCCGACCGCGGCGGTCGTGCTCGCGGACAATCCCGGCCAGATGACGCTGGAGGGGACCAATACCTGGCTGCTGCGTGCGCCGGGGCAATCGGAATACGTCCTCGTCGATCCGGGACCGAAGGACAAGGCGCACAGCGAGACGCTCGCCCGCGTCACCGACGGCAATATCGCGCTCACCCTGATCACGCACCGGCATCACGATCACACCGGTGGCATCGACCGGCTGGTCGCGCTGACGGGTACGCCGGTGCGGGCCAGGACCGCCGAATTCCTGCGCGGTTCGGATGCGCCGCTGATCGACGGCGAGGTGATCGAGGCCGCCGGACTGCGGATCACCGTCCTCGATACTCCCGGCCACACCAAGGATTCGGTGAGTTTCGTACTCGACGACGCGGTGTTGACCGGTGACACCATCCTCGGCTTCGGCACCACCGTGCTCGATTCCACCGACGGCACCCTCGCCGATTACCTGGCATCGCTGGACAAGCTGGTCGAGGCGGGTGCGGGACGTGCGCTGCTACCCGCGCATGGTCCGGATCATCCCGATCTGGAACCGATCGCGCGGTACTACATCGAGCATCGGCAGGAGCGGCTCGATCAGGTGCGGGCGGCATTGCGCGTGCTCGGGCCGAACGCGGGTGCGATGTCGGTTGTGCGCAAGGTCTATGCCGATGTGGACAAGCGGCTGTGGCCTGCGGCACGCAGTTCGGTGCAAGCGCAGTTGGAGTACCTGCGCGCCGAGCAGAACTAGAAACACCGAAGCACGCTGAGTTCATTCGGTAGCTGAACTCAGCGTGCTTTTGCGTTCAGATGCGTCAGCGCGCGCGGCGGGCCAGGCGCTCGGAGTCGGAGATCAGCACGCTCTTGCCCTCCAGCCGTAGCCAGCCGCGGTGCGCGAAGTCGGCCAGAGCCTTGTTCACGGTCTCGCGGGAGGCGCCGACCAGCTGTGCGATCTCTTCCTGGGTGAGGTCGTGGGTGACCCGCAGCGCACCGGCCTCCTGGGTGCCGAACCGCTGCGCGAGCTGCAGCAACGCCTTGGCGACCCGGCCGGGGACGTCGGTGAAGATCAGGTCGGCCAGGTTGTTGTTGGTGCGGCGCAAACGGCGGGCGAGAACGCGCAGCAGTTGCTCGGCGATCTCGGGCCGCTGGTCGATCCAGGACTTGAGCGCGTCACGGTCCATGGTGACCGCCCTGACCTCGGTCACGGTGGTAGCGGTCGAGGTGCGCGGACCCGGGTCGAAGATCGACAGCTCACCGAACATGTCCGACGGACCCATGATGGTCAGCAGGTTTTCCCTGCCGTCCGGGGAACGTCGTCCGATCTTCACTTTTCCGGAGGTGATGATGTACAACCGGTCGCCGGGCTCGCCCTCGTTGAAGATGACATGGCCGCGCGGAAAATCCACGGGCTGCAGTTGTTTGGCGAGAGCCGCCACCGCGGTGGGCTCTACGCCTTGGAAGATGCCTGCTCTGGCGAGGGCCTCGTCCACGAATGTGCTCCTTATGGGAAATGGCTCTGTCCTGGACCGAAGCGATTCGGCCAACAGCGCAGTCTACGCGGCATTACAGCAGCGTAGTGACAGACACCACGTAACGAGTCGATTGCGCGGCGTGCCAGGTACCGGTTGGTAGGGGATTCAGCTGGCGCGTGCGACGTCCAGCTCTTCGCCACGGGACCGACGCCTGCGCATCCGTGCCACCGCGGCGGGCAGTCCGAGCTTCGTCAGCTCCTTCACTTCGGCGTTGCTTGCCTTGTCCAGGTACTGCTGAACCTCTTCGTCGGGTTCGAGAAGTTTGCGGAGCCGATTCTCGACCCGCTCCATGCCCAGTGCAAAAAGCATCAGCACCACTGGGAAGAGCACCACAGCGAGTCCTTGCATGACGAGCAGTAAACACGGTCTAGGTCTCAGATGGAACACGGCAAGAGATCTAGGAGGGCACCGTTGTGGGGTGGTTCCGTATGGTGGACGCGTGCGTGTCTCCCCCTCCACTGCTGCCGTGAGCGGGCCTGCGCCTGCCGTCGAGGCGACCGATGCGCAACCCGGCGCGGTCCCCGCGCCGAAGCGCAAATCCCGAGCGCGACAAGCGGAAACCCAGCTCGGCCTGACCCGAAGGGCCCGCCGGATGAACCGCACTCTCGCGGTGGCTTTTCCGGACGCGCACTGTGAGCTGGATTTCACCACACCGCTCGAATTGGCGGTTGCGACAATACTTTCCGCGCAGTGCACCGATGAGCGGGTGAATCTGACCACACCCGCGCTCTTCGCGCAGTATCAGGACGCTCGCGCCTACGCCGAGGCAAACCGCGCCGAGCTGGAGGAATACATCCGGCCGACGGGCTTCTTCCGCAACAAGACCAGTTCGCTGATCGGGCTCGGGCAGGCGCTGGTCGAACGCTTCGATGGTGAATTGCCTCACACCCTCGACGAACTGGTGCAGTTGCCGGGCATCGGCCGCAAGACTGCCAACGTCATCCTCGGCAACGCCTTCGGGGTGCCCGGCATTACGGTCGACACCCATTTCGGCCGGCTGGTGCGCCGCTGGGCGTGGACCACCGAGGAAGATCCGGTGAAGGTCGAACACGCCATCGGCGCGATCATCGAACGCAAGGAATGGACGATGTTGTCCCATCGCGTGATTTTCCATGGGCGCCGGGTCTGTCATTCCCGCAAGCCCGCATGCGGTGTCTGCATTCTGGCCAAGGACTGCCCGTCGTTCGGGGTCGGGCCGACCGATCCGGAAACCGCGGCCAAGCTGGTGAAGGGTCCGGAGGCGGAGCATTTGCTCGAGCTGGTGGGCCGGTGAGACGAATACCTGTCGCGGCGCGTTTGGCGCTGGCAGGGTTGATCACCGTGGTGGCCTTGGCGGTCGCGCTGTGGCCCCGCGCTGACGACGAGACCGCGACGAGCGGCGACCACTCGGCGAATTCCCTTGCGAGCGCATCGGTCGAAGCGCGCACCGCCGCCGGGCTCGCGAATTGCCCGACGCCCGCAGCGGATGCGGTGGGACGCGGGCCGCTTGCCGGACTCGCCCTGACCTGTCTGTCCGACGGCAAACCGGTCGACCTGGCAGCCGCACTCGCGGGCAAACCGGCACTGCTGAACCTGTGGGCGTACTGGTGTGGACCGTGCGCCAAAGAGTTGCCAGATGTGCAGGAGTACGCGCGACGGGCCGGAAACGCGGTTACGGTGCTGACCGTGCACAGCGATCCGGATGAGGCGAGGGCGCTCGCGCTGCTGACCGACCTGAAGGTGACGTTGCCTGGCGTCCTCGACCCGCGCACCAAGGTGCGAACCGCGGTCGGTGCGCCCGCCGTGCTGCCGGTATCGGTGCTGTTGCGTGCCGATGGTTCGATCGCCGAGGTGGTGGTGCGGGCATTCAACGGCGTCGACGACATCGCCGATACGGTCGCGAATAATCTGGGAGTTGCGGCATGACCGAGATCCCCATGCCGGACAGCATCCCGAAATGGCTGCGCCGAGCGGCGGACCCGAATACCGATCCCACCGACACGCTGTCCTTGGCGCGGGCGGTCCGGCGGGCCATGACGATCAGCACCACACCGCGGCAGGCGGCAGTGCTCGTGCTGTTCAGTGGTTCGCCCGAAGCCGATCCCGAGGCGCCGGGCGGGCTGCCCGCCGATGCGGATGTGCTGCTCACCCAGCGCGCTTCCACCATGCGCCAGCACCGCGGTCAGGTCGCCTTTCCCGGCGGTGCGGTCGATCCCGGCGACTCCGGTCCGATCGACACCGCCCTGCGCGAGGCCTGTGAGGAGACCGGGCTGGCGCGCGAGGGCGTCGAACCCTTTGCGGTGCTGCCGAAGCTTTTCGTGCCCCCTTCCCGATTCGACGTGACCCCGGTGGTGGCCTACTGGCACACCCCGAGGGCGGTCCACGTGGTCAACCACACCGAGACCGAACGCGTCGTGCGGGTGCCGCTCGCCGACCTGCTGGACCCGGCGAATCGCTTCATGGTGCGTGGCAGCCTCGGCTATCAGAGTCCGGCATTCCAGGTGGACGGAATGCTGGTGTGGGGACTGACCGGCGGCATTCTGGCGGGCATCTGCAAGACCGCCGGGTGGGAACGGAACTGGGACCACAGCGATGTTCGCGATCTAGAGTCCGCGCTGGCGGCCGTAGGGATGACGTTATGAGTTCATCGGCTTGGCTCGATATCGCGGTGGTGCTGCTCGCGCTGCTGGCCGCCTCCTCCGGTTGGCGGCAGGGTGCGGTGGCCTCCGCGCTGGCCTTTCTGGGCGTCGTACTCGGCGCGGTCGCGGGCATTCTCATCGCTCCGCACATCCTGATCCATGTCAATGAGGGCAGACCGCGGGTACTCACCGGCGTGCTGTTGATCGTGCTGCTGGTCATCGTCGGTGAGGTCGCGGGCATGGTGCTCGGCCGGGCCGCGCGCGGCGGTATGCGACATCCGTTCACCCGCAGTGTGGACAGCGTCGTCGGCGCGGTACTGCAGGCGGTTGCGGTGCTGGTCACCGCATGGCTGCTGGCGTTGCCGCTGGCCACCTCGTCCCAGCCGGCCATCGCCGCGGCCATCAATGGTTCGAAGGTGCTCGCCGACGTCAACGATGTCTCCCCGAGTTGGCTGCGGCGGCTGCCGAACGAATTCTCCAAGCTGCTCAACACCTCCGGGCTGCCGGATGTCATCGGACCGTTCGGTCGCGCGCCGATCGCGGCGGTCGAACCGCCGGATCCCAGCGTGCTCGCCAGCCCGGTCGCGGCCTCGCTGCAGCAGAGTGTGCTGCGCATCCGCGGCGTGGCCCCGAGTTGCCAGCGGGCGCTGGAGGGTTCGGGCTTCGTCATCGCGCCCGAACGGATAGTTACCAACGCCCACGTCGTCGCGGGGACGACCAGCATCACAGTTGACGCCACCAACGGGCCACTGAATGCCACTGTTGTCTTGTTCGATCCGTCCAAGGATGTCGCGGTGCTCTCGGTACCGGGGCTCACCGCGCCCGTGATCCCAACTGCTCCGCAGCCAGCGCACTCCGGTGACAGCGCTATCGTGCTGGGCTACCCAGGCGGCGGTCGGTACACCGCCAGTGCTGCCCGCGTTCGCGAGACGCTGGACTTGACGGGCCCGACGATCTACCGCAACGGCACCGTCGAGCGGGAGGTCTACACGGTTCGTGGCCAAGTGCGTGCAGGTAATTCGGGTGGGCCGCTTGTGGATACGGAGGGACAGGTGCTCGGCATCGTGTTCGGTGCGGCGGTAACCGACGATGACACGGGATACGTACTGACGCTGTCCGAGGTCCGGGCGCAATTGAATACTGCCCCTGGTGCGGTTGCACCAGTCGAGACCGGCGCCTGTGTGCTGAGCTGAACACCGACGGCGCATCGGGTGGTAGCCGATGCGCCATGTCGGCTGCACGTCGCGCGAATTCGCTAGTTACGCTAGCGAATTCGATGTCAATGGATGACACGGTCCACACTCGCTCGCTAGCCTGAGCTTGCCGTCCGGCCAAGGAAATCGCGCCGGGGCTACGGAATTCTATTGTGGCCATATATGTTCAGAGGAACCATCGCAGAGCGCTTGCCTGCATGGTGGTTCGGAGGGGATGATCCGATGTCGAGAAATCTGCTGTGAGAAGCATCCCTGCGGTCGCGACCTTTGCCACAGTTGCGACCTTTGCCAGCGTGGTCGCGCTTGGTGTGGCGATGCCCGGGACCGCGGACGCGGATGACGGGGCAAAGTTTTGCTACACCTATGTCGACATCAGTTATGACCGCGGCGGGCGATGCAGCGACGGTGGTGCGGGGACGGCGATCTATCCGGAGCGATCCCCGATCGCGACTATCCAGGCCGGTTCCCATCAAGGTCTGATTGAAACCGAGAACCATCAGCCCTATCACTTCGGGGAACACGACCTGATCACCAACATCAACGACATAGTGATCAGAATCACTTTCGATTACTAGCTGTCGTCCCTGCGGGCAATCGGTTTCGGATCGGTTGCCCGCCAGGTCGACGTGAGACTTGCTACCCGAGCAGCTTGGCCAACTCCATCGTGACGGCTTCCGGGTTCTCTTGGTGCGCAAAGTGACCCGCGCCGGGAATCACGACCTGTCGCCGCTGCGGTGACAACCGGCGGCCGCGCTGGAAGGTCGCGGGCAGGATGTAGCCGTCGAGTTCACCGCGCATGGCCAGGACCGGAATGTGGATCGGCACCCGCATGGTGGCCATGAACCGCCGACCATCCGGACGCCACTGACTGCGGAAGGCCCAGCGCTGGTATTCCAGCGCACAGTGCGCCGCACCGGGAATCTGGATGGCCGAGCGCATCCGATCGGCCGTCTCGATGAATTCGGCGGTGCCCGACCAGGTTCGGCTCACTCGCTGGCGCAGTAGCCGTTCGACCTCGAAGCCGTTCCCGGTGGTCAGCAGATGTTCGCCGTAGCGCGGCAGCTGATAGCGCAGGAAATTCGGCAGCCAGGTGCGCCGCTGACGCCGGTCCCGCAGTACCGCGCTCTTGAGCGCGGCCGGATGCGGGGAACTCACCAGTGCGATCGAGCGCACCAGTCGTGGATGCAGCACCGCGGTCGTCCAGCACACCAGTCCGCCGTCGGCATGTCCGACCAGCGTGGCCTCGGAATAGCCCATGGCGCGGATGAGGCCGGCGATATCACCGGCCAGCGTCCAACCGTCATAGCCGCGCGGCGGTTTATCGCTGTCGCCGTAGCCGCGCAGATCCACCGCGACCGCGCGGTAGCCGAGTTCGGCGAGTCCGGTCAGCTGATGCCGCCAAGACCACCAGAGATCGGCGAATCCGTGCAGCAGGACGACCAGCGGTGCGTCCGGGCGGTCCGGCTCGGCCTCGACGACATGGAAGCGAATGCCGTTTGCGTGCACGTCTCGATGCGTCCACGGACCGTCGTAACGGACGCTGGACGGATCGGGAAACGAGTTCGACGACACGCCGACCGAGCCTAGTAGGGGTCCGGCTCACCGCCTAGTCGACGCTGCCGCGCCGCTACTTCGACGGCTGCTCGAGCGACTTCGACTGCGTCGGCTCCGCCAGCGTGAGGTGCTCCTCGTGCGAGCCGAATCCGCTCGGCAGCACCGTGCGCGCCTGCTTGAGCGAATCGATCGTCTTCTCCGGCGCCCGCAGCTTCTTGACCCGCAGATAGCCGAGCAGGGCGAGCACCGCCGTCGCGACGATCATCAGCAGGAACACGATCAGGAACGCCGCCCAGCGCGCCAGCCAGACATCGAGCAGCTCGCCGAGGAAGAAGAAAAAGAAGAAGGTGCTGAACAGCAGCACGGTCAGTGCGAGGATGAAGTAGACGCTGCCCTGCAGCCCCTTCTTGATCTCCCCGGTCACCTCGGCCTTGGCCAGTTCGACCTCGGCCCGCACCAGCGTCGACATCTGCTCGGTGGCATCGCGGACCAGGGCGCCGAAGCTCGCCGACCCGGCCGGGTTGGCGTCCGAGAGGGGAATCGAGGTGACAGTGCGGTCGCGACGCGACTCATCCCCGTTACCGCCGTTTGCGAAACTCACTTGGTCGACCCTTCTCCCTGTCCCGGCACTGCTTCCGCCTCAGTCTCTCGTTCTATCGCACGCGCGTCCCGCCGCGCCTGGTGGACACGCCCACGCCGCAACAGTAGCGCCGAACCCGCGAGCGACGCCGTCATTGACGTCACCAACACCGCGGCCTTCGCCAATTCGACGGCTGAGCCGTCACCGACGTCGGTCAGCGCGAGTTCTGCCACCAGAAGGCTAACGGTGAAGCCGATCGCACCGAGCACCGAGAGGGCGAACATGTCTCGGTAGCCGAGGCTGACCGGACGCTTCGCAATGCCCAATCGGATTGCCACCCAGCTGATTCCGAAGATACCGGCAGTCTTGCCGAGCAGTAATCCGAGAATTATGGCCAGCGGCAGCCTGTCACTGAACAGGTGTTGGAAAACCTTGCCGTCCAACGGAACTCCGGAGGCGAACAAGGTGAACAGCGGCACGCAGAGGCCGGCCGAGATCGGCTGGATCATATGCTCGAGCCGCGTTGCCGGGGCTTCGGTCTCGCCCGAATCCTTGCGCACCCTGGTGAGCAGGCCGAGCGCGACACCGGCCAGCGTCGGATGGATGCCCGCCTCGTGCAGCGCGTACCAGGAGACCAGCGCCAGCGGCACATACAGCAGTGGTGTGGATATCCGCCTGTGCTGGGCCAGTGCCCACACAGCGAAGCAGGCCGCCGCGCCGAGCAGCCACAGCGCCGACAGTGTCGTGGTGAACAGCACCGCGATCAGGATGATGGCGAGCAGATCGTCGACTACCGCGAGGCTCAGCAAAAAGACCCGCGCGCTTGCCGGAATCCGGGATCCGGTCATGGCCAGCACAGCCAGCGCGAACGCGATATCGGTGGCCACCGGAATCGCCCAGCCACGGTCCATCCCGTCGACGCCGAACCCGACCGCGAATGCGATCAGCGCCGGGGTGACCACGCCGCCGACCGCCGCGATGATCGGCAGGAGGGCCCGTTTCGGATCGGCGAGCTCGCCGACCACCAGCTCGCGTTTGAGTTCCAATCCGGCGACGAAGAAGAAGATGGCCAGCAGACCGTCCTTGGTCCAGTCCGCGACGGTGAGATCCAGATGCAGTGCTTTGATCGGCAGGACGTACTCGGTGACGGTGAAGTAGCTATGGCCCCATGGCGAGTTCACCCACAGCAACGCGGCAGCAGCCGCGATCAGAAGGATTGCACCACCAACGGTTTCGGTGCGTAGATACCGCGTCAGCTCCGAGCGAACTTGGGTGATCACGGGAAACCTTCCGCCGGGGTGGGCTGGACCGCGGACGCGCAATCCCACCGATCCGGCTTTCAGGTACGCGACCGCATGCCGACCAGGCTTCCCGGCACACCTTACGCAATTCTAACGGGTGCGGCCGGCGACGAATTCCGTCACCGGCCTCACGCGGATGTGCGGGCTCAGGCGCGGCTGGCCCGGATCGCCTCGAAAACGTTCGGATCTACCAGCGTCGAGGTGTCGCCCAATTCGCGGCCCTCCGCGACATCGCGCAGCAGTCGCCGCATGATCTTGCCGCTGCGAGTCTTGGGCAGCTCGGGCACCACGTGGATCTCGCGCGGCCGGGCGATCGGGCTGATCTCCCGTGACACCTCCGCCTTCAGTTCGCCGATCAGCGCGTCGCCGGTGTCCTTGGCCTCGGCCGTCAGGATCACGAAGGCGACGATGCCCTGTCCGGTGGTCGCATCGCTGGCGCCCACCACCGCGGCCTCGGCGACGCCGGAGTGACCGACCAGCGCGGATTCGACCTCGGCGGTGGAGATGCGGTGACCCGACACATTCATCACGTCGTCGACCCGGCCCAGCACCCACAGGTCGCCGTCGGCATCGAGCTTGGCGCCGTCACCGGCGAAGTACCAGCCCTGTTCCGCGTAGCGCTCCCAATAGGTGGACCGGTAGCGGTCCATATCGCCCCAGATGCCGCGCAGCATCGACGGCCACGGCTGATCGAGCACCAGATAGCCGTTGGCCTCGGTCTCACCGAGTTCGACCGCCTTGCCTTCTTCGTCGACGACCATCGCCGAAATTCCGGGCAGCGGTGTCATCGCGGCGCCGGGCTTGGCGGCGGTGACCCCAGGCAGCGGGGAGATCATGATCGACCCTGTCTCGGTCTGCCACCAGGTGTCCACGATGGGCGCGGTGTTCGCACCGATCACCTCGCGGTACCAGCGCCAGGCCTCGGGATTGATCGGTTCGCCGACGCTGCCGAGCACCCGGATGCTGGACAGATCATGTGCGGCCGGAATCTCCCTACCCCACTTCATGAATGTGCGAACCAGCGTCGGCGCCGTGTAATAGATTGTGACGCCGTACTTTTCGACGATGTTCCAGTGCCGGTGCTCATCCGGGAAGTTCGGCGTGCCCTCGTAGACGACCTGGGTGGTCCGGTTCGACAGCGGTCCGTAGACGATGTAGGTGTGCCCGGTGACCCAGCCGATATCGGCGGTGCACCAGTAGATGTCGCGTCCGGCCTTGTGGTCGAAGACATTTTGGTGTGTGTAGGACGCCTGGGTGAGATATCCGCCGCTGGTGTGCAGGATGCCCTTGGGCTTTCCGGTGGTGCCGGAGGTGTAGAGGATGAACAGCGGATGCTCGGCGTCGAAGGCCTGTGCCTGGTGATCGGACGAGGCCTGCGCGACGGTCTCGTGCCACCACAGGTCGCGGCCCTCGGTCCACGGCACCTCGATATCGGTGCGCCGCACCACGAGTACGTGCTCGACAGTGTGCGGCACATCGCCATCGGCGTAGAGCGCCTCGTCGACAGCCTCCTTGAGCGGTGCGGCCTTACCGCGCCGCCACTGACCATCGGTGGTGATGATCAACCGGGCGCTCGCGTCGTCGACCCGCTGGCGCAATGCGGTGGGGGAGAAGCCCGCGAATACCACCGAATGCGTGAGCCCGAGTCGGGCGCAGGCCAGCATCGACACGATCGCCTCGGGAACCATCGGCATATAGATGGCGACCCGGTCGCCCGCTTCGAGCCCGAGTTCGGTCAGATAGTTTGCGGCGCGGGAAACTTCGGCGAGGAGTTCGGCGTAGGTGATGTCGCGGGAGTCGCCCGGTTCGCCCTCCCAGTGGATGGCGACCTGATCGCCGTGCCCGTCGAGCACATGGCGGTCCACGCAGTTGTAGGCGACATTGAGCTTGCCGTCGACGAACCACTTCGCGACGGGCGCGTCACTCCAGTCGAGCACCTGTGTCCACGGCTGCTCCCAGTGCAGCCGGTCGGCCTGCTCGGCCCAGAACGCGTCGCGATCCGCCGTGGCCCGCTGGTACAACGACGCGTCGGCATTCGCCGCCGCGGCGAATTCCGCGGTCGGCGGGTACGAGTCCCGGTGGTCGGTGGTTTCGGTCATCTCGTCTCTTCCTCACGTAGCCCCGTGGTGCTGGCAGTCGCAGTCGATTTCGACAGTAACCAACTGTGATCCAGCCCGCGCCTGCTGTGTCCAATGGGTTTCCACCGCGTCACCGCGGCGGGTATCCTGCGCGATCCGCTGACAAACCGAGCCTTCGGTAGCTATCGTCATAGACCAACCAGCTCCGGATCCCGGAAGCCCCAACGGAGGCATACTTCCGGCGGATGGCTGTCTTCTCTTTAATGTTTAGCGTGTTTCGATGATGTTGCCGGATTGGTAACAAGTGGAACGAACCTCTGTCAATCCGGTGACAAGGCTGCTTCGAATAGCTAACGTCCCAGGCATTCCAAGGCGGATCGAGTCGAGGCGCGCTGGGCAGATACTCATGCGTCGTCGCGGATCCCCTTCGCCTGTCTCGAAATCGGGAGAACGCGTTGAGATTCAACAGAGCTACAGCGTTGACCGCGGCAGTCCTGCTGGCCACAAGCCTGGGACTGTCCGCATGTTCGTCGAGCGATAGTGCCGACGCCGACATCGTCACCACCAACGGTGGCGAACCGCAGAATCCGTTGGTGCCGACCAATACCAACGAGAATATGGGCGGCCGTGTCGTCGACCGCCTGTTCGCGGGTCTGAAGTACTACGACGGCAAGGGCGTTGCGCACGATGAGATGGCCGAGTCCATCAAGACCAACGACCGCAAGACCTACACGATCACCATCAAGCCGGACTGGAAGTTCACCGACGGCAGCACGGTGACCGCGAAGTCGTTCGTCGACGCCTGGAACTACGGCGCTCTCGGCACCAATGGTCAGCTGCAGAGTTACGCGTTCACCCCGATCGTCGGATTCGACGAGGTGTCGGCGGAAAAGCCCACGGCGCAAACGATGTCGGGGCTGAAGGTGGTCGACGACCGAACCTTCACCGTCGAGCTGAAGTCACCGTCCATCGACTTCGAGACCGAACTCGGCTACGCGCCGTTCTATCCGCTGCCCGATGCCGCGTTCAAGGATATGAAGGCCTTCGGTGAGAACCCGATCGGCAATGGCCCGTACAAGTTCCAGACCTGGGAGCACAACGTCAAGATCGACTTGGTGCCCAACCCGGACTACAAGGGCGGCCGTGCGCCCAAGAACAAGGGTCTGCGCTTCGTCATGTACCAGTCGTTCGATACCGCCTACTCGGATCTGCAGGCAGGCAATCTCGATACCCTCGACACCATTCCGGACAGCGCGCTGACTTCGTACAAGAAGGACCTCGGCGATCGCGCGATCCTGGATCCGTCCGCGCAGAACCAGCACATCGGCGTCCAGTCCAATGTCCCGCATTTCGGCGGTGAGGAAGGGCTGCTGCGGCGCCGGGCGATCTCGATGGCGATCAACCGGCAGCAGATCTGCGACACCATCTTCAACGGCACCAAGATTCCGGCGCGCGACTTCACCTCGAGCACCCTGCCCGGATTCAACGGCAACCTGCCCGGCTCGGAGGTGTTGAAGTACAACCCCGAAGAGGCCAAGAAGATTTGGGCGCAGGCCGATGCCATTTCGCCGTGGTCGGGTCGTTACGAGATCGCCTACAACTCCGACGGCGGCCACCAGGCGTGGATCGAAGCCGTGGCCAACAGCATCAAGAACACCCTCGGTATCGATGCGGTCGGCGCGCCGTATCCGACGTTCAAGAACATCCGAGATCTGGTGAACCAGAAGACGATCGGCAAGTCGTTCCGCTACGGCTGGCAGGGCGACTACCCGACCATGCTGCAGTTCCTCACCTCGCAGTACTACAGCTACTCCGAAACCAATAACGTCGACTACAAGAGCCCCGAATTCGACCACCTGCTCGACGCCGCATTGGCCGCGCCGACGCTGGACGAGTCGTACAAGATCGTGGCGCAGGCGCAGGCGTTGCTGATCAAGGATATGGCCGATATCCCCGTGCTCGATTATCTTGCCGCGGCGGGACGTTCGGACAAGGTGAAGAAGGCCGACCTGGCCTGGAATGGTCTGTTCGACTTCGAAAACATCGAGAAGTAGCCGCTCGGCGCGGTCGTGTCGCAATTCCGACGGCACGGCCGCGCCGCTCACCCAGGAGATGAAATGGCCTGGTATGTCGTGCGGCGTCTGCTCCAGATGATCCCCGTCTTCCTCGGGGCGACGCTGCTCATCTATGCACTGGTCTTCTTAGTTCCGGGCGATCCGATCCACGCGCTGGCCGGTGACAAGCCGATGACGCCTGCCGTCGAGGCCCAACTGCGTGCGCGGTATCACCTGGATCGTCCGTTCATCGTGCAGTATCTGCTGTATCTGAAGGGCATTTTCACCCTCGACTTCGGGACGGCCTTCTCCGGTCGACCGGTGCGCGACGAACTCGCCCGCGCCTTCCCGATCACCATCAAATTGGCGTTCATGGCGGTGCTCATCGAGGGCGTCTTCGGTGTCGTCTTCGGTCTGATCGCTGGACTGCGCAAAGGCAAACTGTTCGATTCCACGCTGCTGGTGGTCAGTCTGATCATCATCGCGGTGCCGATCTTCGTGATCGGCTTTCTGGCCCAGTTCGTACTGGGTGTGAAGTGGGGGATCGCGCCGGTGACCGTTACCGGTAAGGCGAGCGTCGGTGAATTGCTCGTGCCCGCATTCGTTCTCGGGTCGTTGTCGTTCGCCTATGTACTGCGGCTGACCCGAAATTCGGTGGCGGAGAACATGTCCGCCGATTACGTGCGCACCGCGACCGCGAAGGGGCTCAGTCGCCCGCGGGTGGTCACCGTGCACATTCTGCGTAACTCGATGATTCCGGTGATCACCTTCCTCGGCGCCGATCTCGGTGCGTTGATCGGCGGCGCGGTCGTCACCGAGGGCATCTTCAACATCCCGGGCGTGGGTGGGACGCTGTACCAGGCGATTACCCGCGGTGAGCCGCCGACGGTGGTCTCATTCGTGACCGTGCTCATCGTGATCTTCCTGATCTCGAATCTGATCATCGATCTGCTCTATGCCGCGCTCGACCCGAGGATCCGATATGCCTGAGCTCGATAAGAAAGCTCCGGACCGGCAGCAGCATTTCGTCGCGCCGCCCGATGAAGTCGAGGTGCTCGCCACCGATCAGGTCGTCGATACCGGTTCACCGACCAGCATCTGGCAGGACGCGTGGCGGCAGTTGCGCCGCAATCCGATCTTCATCGTGGCCGCGGTGCTGATCGTGTTCATCGCCATCGTGGTGCTGTGGCCCGGCCTGTTCTCCGATCAGGATCCGCGCTACTGCAACGGCGATTTCAGCATGGATCCGCGCGGGCCCGGACATCCGTTCGGTTTCGATAAGCAGGGTTGCGACGTCTACACCCGAACCGTTTACGGCGCCCGAGCTTCCGTGATGGCGGGCTTGGGCGCGACCACGGTGTTCCTGCTGGTCGGCGGCACACTCGGGGCGCTCGCGGGCTTCTACGGTGGGTTGCTCGATTCGGTGGTGTCGCGCATCGCGGAGATCTTCTATGCGATTCCGCTGATGCTGGCCGCGATCGTCATCATGCAGTTGCTCGATTCGCGCACGATCTGGACCGTCATCCTGATCCTGGCCGCATTCACCTGGCCGCAGGCCGCACGCATCGCGCGCAGTGCGGTGATCGAGGCGAAGAACAGCGAATATGTCACGGCGGCGAAGGCATTGGGGGTATCCCGAATACGCACGCTGCTGCGCCATGTGCTGCCGAATGCGGCCGGACCGCTGATCGTGGTCACCACGATCTGGCTCGGTGCGTTCATCGTCACCGAGGCGACGCTGTCCTACCTCGGTGTCGGCCTGCCGCGCACGATCGTGTCCTGGGGCTCGGATATCAATACCAACCAGCACGAACTGCGCGGCGGGTCGCCGATTCTGTTCTATCCCGCAACGGCTTTGGCGCTCACCGTGCTGAGCTTCATCCTGCTCGGCGACGCGCTGCGGGACGCGCTCGATCCGAAGGCGAGGAAGAGGTGACCGCGGCGATGTCGGATAAACCGTTGCTCGAGATCGAGGATCTCAACGTCTGCTTCTCATCCGAGGGCAAGAAGATTCCGGCGGTGCGCGACGTCAGCCTGACGGTGTATCCGGGCCAGACCGTCGCCATCGTCGGCGAATCCGGATCCGGGAAGTCCACGACCGCGCACAGCATCATTGACCTGCTGCCCGGCACCGGCCAGGTCACCTCCGGCTCGATCAGGTTCGACGGCAAGGATCTGGCGAAGGCGTCGAAGCGGGAGGTCGTCGCGGTCCGCGGTAGCGGTATCGGATTGGTGCCGCAGGATCCGATGTCGAATCTGAATCCGGTGTGGAAGATCGGCTTCCAGATTCGAGAGACCTTGGAGGCCAATGGCATTGCCAAGGGCAAGGCGGCCAAACAGCGCGCCATCGAACTGCTCGAGGAAGCCGGGATGTCGGATGCGGCGCGCCGGGTGAACCAGTATCCGCACGAATTCTCCGGCGGTATGCGCCAGCGCGCGCTCATCGCCATCGGATTGGCCTGCCGACCCAAACTGCTGATCGCCGACGAGCCGACCTCGGCTCTCGATGTCACGGTGCAGCGGCAGATCCTCGACCATCTCGACGGACTCACCAGCGAACTCGGTACCGCGGTCCTGCTCATCACCCACGACCTCGGCCTGGCCGCCGAACGCGCCGAGCACCTGGTGGTGATGTATCGGGGCAAGGTGGTGGAATCCGGTCCGGCACTGCAGATTCTGCGCGAACCGCAGCACCTGTACACCAAGAAGCTGGTGAATTCCGCGCCCTCGCTCGCCTCGCAGCGGCTGTCCTCGGTGCGTGAGCGCATAGCGGTGCGTAAGCAGGCCGTACAGGTCGCGGAAGAGGTCGCGGCGGCCGATGCCGAAATCGCGGCGGTCTCCGATGACGTGGTGGTCGCACAGAATCTGACCAAGGCGTTCAAGATTCGGGGTAGTACGCCGTGGAAGTCGACGGATTTCGTCGCCGTAGACGATGTGTCGTTCCGGCTGAAGCGCGGCACGACCACTGCCATCGTCGGCGAGTCGGGTTCGGGCAAATCGACTGTGGCACAGATGGTTCTGGGTCTGCTCGAACCGACATCGGGTTCGGTGACCTTCGACGGTCGCGAAGTGGCGAAGCTGGATCGCAAGGGCGCGTTCGCATTTCGCCGCCGAGTGCAGCCGATCTTCCAAGACCCTTACGGTTCGCTGGATCCGATGTACTCGATCTACCGCACCATCGAGGAGCCGCTGCGCACGCACAAAATCGGCACCGCCAAGGAACGTGAGGCGACGGTGCGCGATCTGTTGGACAAGGTGTCGCTGCCGTCCTCGGTAATGCGCCGCTACCCCAATGAACTCTCCGGTGGCCAACGCCAGCGCGTCGCAGTGGCGCGTGCGCTTGCGCTGTCCCCGGAGGTCGTGGTGTGCGACGAGGCGGTCTCCGCGCTCGACGTCCTCGTCCAGGCTCAGATCCTCAAGCTGCTCAACGACTTACAAGCCGAGCTGGGTCTGTCCTATCTGTTCATCACCCATGACCTGGCCGTCGTCCGCCAGATCGCCGACGACGTCCTGGTCATGCAAACCGGCAGGATCGTGGAAGCGGCCACCACCGACGAGGTCTTCCAGAATCCCACGGAGGAGTACACCCGCCGCCTGCTCGACGCCATACCCGGACGGGACCTGCTGGCGGGCTGACCAGGGGGTCGTGCATCGGTCGCGGTGCGGGCGCGGCAAAATCAGCACGGTGACCGATCCGCTACAGCCCCTCGTCGATCTGCCAGGTGTGCGCGAAGCCGCCGATAAGGCGCGTGACGCGCTCGCCGCGGTGCACCGGCACAAGGCGAACCGGCGGGGCTGGCCGACCACGGCCGCCGAGGCGGCCGTGCGTGCCGCGCGCTCATCCGCCGCCATCGAGGGCGGCAGTACCGAGCTGCCCGCCGACGGCCGGGTCGCGGATCCGATCCTGGCCGGCTCGCTGCGGGTCGGGCAGGCGCTCGACGGTGACGCGCTGCGGAATCTGGTCGGCACCTGGCAGCGCGCACCGCTGCAGGCGCTGGCCCGGCTGCATCTGCTGGCCGCGGCCGATCTGGTGACCGACGAGGCGCTGCTCGGACGGCCACGCGCTGACGACGGTGTGGCCGAACGGCTAGACCTGCTGGTGCAGACCGTGCTCGGATCCAAGGCACCCGCGCCGGTCATCGCGGCGGTCGTGCACGGTGAATTACTGACCCTGCGGCCGTTCGGTACGGCCGACGGCATCGTTGCACGGGCGGCCTCTCGACTGGTGGCCGCGTCCAGTGGGCTGGACCCGCACAGCCTCGGCGTACCGGAGGTGTTCTGGTTGCGGCGGCGTCAGCAGTATCTGGATGCGGCGGCCGGATTCGGCGCGGGTGCCCCGGATGCGGTGGGCGGCTGGGTGATCCTGTGCTGCGGCGCCTTCGAAGACGGTGCGCGAGAGGCGACATCGATCGCCGACGCGGCATCCGGATAGGGGCCGATACACATCAAAGCGGGCGGCGTTGTCGTTTGACGACCTCACCGCCCGCTAGCACGGATACCCGGTTACCAAGCGTGCTGGGTGGGTTGTGTTCTGCGGCCTCGGCGATTATCCGAACTCCGCCGGTTCATCCCCGCAACCTGTGCGAGGCCTTCGCCGTCGAAAACCCGGATCTCGCAGGCCCACAACGCTTCTGCCCTTGTCGCGGCGCGCTCCGCGTGGGTGCCTGGTGCCCGTGCTGGGAAGGGTAGGTCGGGGAGCTGAACCTTCTCTTCCGGTTCCGCTCAGGCCTTCCGCCCTTCCGTAGTTACCTTTCTACACCTGTGACTGCCCTCACATCAAGGCTTGGAAAAACATTAAATAACCGGCGTGCCTACCGGTGTTTCATGGTTAAATGCCTGGTCGCAGCGGCCTCTGTGTTATGTCGGCAAGCCCTCCGTCACGCCCCTCGACAGCCCGGCAACGCGGCCCGCGCCGGGCGGCGATGGCTCAGCGGCGCCGACGCAACAGTCGGTAGCTGATCGCCCCGGCCAGCACCGCGCTCAGCCCGACCGCCGCCGTCGCGGCAAGGGTGGTCGACGACGGACTCTGGAAACGCGCCCACAGCGAGACCGGGTTGGAGAACGTGAGAATCGGCCAGCCCTTGGCCACCGCTTCGCGGCGCAGATTGCGATCCGGGTTCACCGCCGTCGGATGGCCTACCGCGCTCAGCATCGGTAGATCGGTCACCGAATCGGAGTAGGCATAACACCGCGAGAGGTCGTAACCCTCAGCGGCGGCGAGCTTTTCGATCGCGGTCACCTTACCCGCACCGTAGCAATAGAATTCGACCTCGCCGGTGTAGCGGCCGTCCTCGACCACCATCCGGGTCGCCGCGGTATGCGAGGCGCCGAGCACCTCGGCGATCGGACCGACGATCTCCTCGCCCGAGGCCGAGACGATCACCACGTCGTGTCCCCGGATCTTGTGGTCGGCAATGAGATCCGCTGCCTCGGCATAGATCAACGGGTCGACGAGTTCGTGAAGTGTTTCGGCCACAATGGATTTCACCTGCTCCACATCCCAGCCCGCGACCATATTCGTCAGATTGGCGCGCATGCGCTCCATCTGATCGTGGTCGGCGCCCGAGAGCATGAACAGGAAGTGGGCGTAACTGCTCTCCAGTACCGCGCGCCGGTTCAGCAGTCCCTGTGCGTAGAAGGGCTTACTGAACACGTAGGTGCTCGATTTCGCGATCACCGTCTTGTCGAGATCGAAGAAGGCGGCCACGCGCTCGCCACCGGCGCTCGGTCGCTTCGTTGGTGTCGCGTCCCGTGCCGTCTGGTCCTCGAGCTCTGTCTGGTCGCCATCGGCCGTCACCCGTTCAGAATATGCATGCCGCCGCGAGACTGTCGGACGGGTCGGGGTCTGGTTCGTTCGGCGGGTTTGCCCCGGAGACGCCGGGCCGGTGGTGGCCACAAAGTTCTCCGTCGACAGACTTGCGTTGTGGCCCGGGCTTGGGTGTAGTATTGCTGGCACCTGGACATAGTCCAGGCGCGTTCAGCCCGACCCCCCGGGGCTGAACCCGACGGCCCCAGCCTCCTCCCCCCCCGGCTGGGGCCGTCCTCTATTTCGGGGTAGGTTCCCCCGGTTTCGGGCCTCCGGATTTATCCACACCCCCCGAGTTATCCACATTCGGCATATTCCATCTTCTGCTCGGCTTCGTCTTCGAGCACGCTGACCTGCATGAATCTCGATGCCGCCCCGGCACTCACACCGCCGCCCGCGCTCGTGCTCATCCAGAACACCCGGCTGCGCGATGAGGTGCGCCGGGTCGCGGCGGCCGCGGAGCGCGAGCTCGACGAGCGCGCGCTCTCTGTCGGTCGGCATGCCTGGGTGGCAGCACCTCTGGTAATCCTCGACACAGTGGCGGCCGAGAGCTGTGCGCGGGCCGGTCATCTCCGACGGATCGGCATCGTGCTGGTGACCGACGGGGAACCCGGATTGACCGATTGGCAGGCCGCCGCGGCTGTCGGTGCCGAGCGCGTCATCGCGCTGCCCGGTGCCGCGGTCGGACTTATCGAGAAGTTTGCTGAGCACGGTGAATACCGTATGGGCGATGGTGTTGTCGTCGCGATCGCGGGTGCCGGCGGCGGTGCGGGCGCCTCCACATTGGCCGCGGCGACCGGACTGCGATCCGCCGCCGAGCGGTTCCGCCACGACACCGTGCTGGTCGACGGCGCACCGCTCGGCGGCGGTCTCGACCTGCTGCTCGGCATCGAGACCGGGGCCGGACTGCGCTGGCCGGATCTGGTGATCGAGGACGGCCGGGTGTCGGCCGCCGCACTGCACAGCGCACTGCCGGCAGCCGCCCCGGGACTGGCGGTGCTGTCCTGCGGCCGCGGCGGTGCCGGACGCTTGCCCGCCGAAATCGGCCCTGCCGCCGTGCGCGCCGTCATCGAAGCGGGCCGTGCCGCAGGCGATCTGGTGATATGCGATATCTCGGGCGAACGCGGCCCGCACGCCGACCAGATACTCGACGCGGCCGACCTCGTCGTCCTGGTCGTGCCTGCCCGCCTGCGCGCCGTAGCCGCCGCCGAATCGGTCGCCGCGCATATCGGTAAGCGAAATCCCAACCAGGGCTTGGTCGTCCGCGGCCCGGCACCCGGCGGACTCCGCGGCCAGGAGGTCGCCGAGGTCCTCGACCTCCCCCTCCTGGCCGCCGTTCGAGCCCAGCCCGGACTGGCCGCCCGCCTCGAACGCGGTGGCCTTACTTTGCGCCGCGGGCCTCTCCGCGACGCGGCGGACGCAGTGCTCGGGGTGCTCGGCGCTCCGGCAGGGAAGGGGCTGCGATGAGTGCGCTGGTTACGTCGGAGTTGTTGGATCGGGTGCGGGAACGGCTGTCCGGTGCGTCGGGGGATCCGGATCCTGCGCAGGTGGCGGCTGCTATCCGGGCCGAGGCGGGTGGCGTGCTCGGTGATACCGATCTGCTGCGGGCATTGCGGCTGTTACAGACCGAGATGACCGGGGCTGGGCTGTTGGAGCCGCTGCTGCAGGATCCCCGGGTCGCCGACGTGCTGGTGACCGCGCCGGATGCGGTGTGGATCGACCGGGGCCGCGGGCTGGAACGAACCTCGGTCGTCTTCCCCGATGAGGCGGCGGTGCGCCGCTTGGCGCAGCGGTTGGCGCTCTCGGCCGGCAGGCGGCTCGACGACGCACAGCCGTGGGTGGACGGCAGGTTGACCGGAAGGGAAGCGGCATTGGGGGATTCGTTCGGAGTCCGGCTGCACGCGGTATTGGCGCCGGTGGCACACGACGGCACCTGTCTGTCGCTACGTGTGCTGCGTCCGGCGACACAGGGATTGGATGCGCTCGCCGCAGCGGGCGCGGTACCCGCCGAGGCGAAACTTCTACTGGAGCAGATCATTCGGGCCAGGCTCGCCTTCCTGGTGGTCGGCGGCACAGGCGCGGGCAAGACAACGCTCCTGTCCGGCCTATTGGCCAAGGTCGCCAACGACGAACGCATTATCTGCGTCGAAGACGCCGCCGAACTGGCACCCCCGCATCCCCACGTCGTGCGCTTGGTCGCGCGCACGGCGAACGTCGAGGGCGTCGGGGCGGTAACCGTCCGCGATCTGGTCCGGCAGGCCCTGCGAATGCGCCCCGACCGAATCGTCGTCGGCGAAGTCCGCGGCGCAGAGGTAGTCGACCTCCTGACGGCCCTGAACACCGGCCATGACGGCGGCGCGGGCACGGTCCACGCGAACTCACCCCGCGAAGTCCCGGCCCGCCTGGAAGCCCTTGCCGCGCTGGGCGGAATGGACCGAGCCGCCCTCCACAGCCAACTCGCCGCAGCCGTTCAGGTCGTACTGCACGTCCACCGCCGAGCCGACGGCTCGCGCGGCCTCCGCGAAATCGGCATCGTAGCCCGCAACCCCCAAGGCCGCGTCACCATAACCGCCGCATGGCACGCCGACCAAGCCCCCACCCCGGCCGCATCCACCCTCACCCGCCTGCTCGATGAACGGCTCGGCCGGTGAATGCGGGAATCGAGCGCACGGCGCTCGCAACCCGGACGGCATCGCTGTCGCGCGTGCTTGCCGTCCCGTCGTCGGATGTGGTGCTGGTGCTCCTCGAGGACGTGACTCCGGCAGCGTTGCGGTCCAGCCTGATCGCGGCAGCGGTGCACTCGGGAATTGCTGGTCGGATGGCGCCGGTGCGGTGCCTGGTCGGTGAACGGCTCGGTCGATGATCGCGGGATTGGTGTGTCTGGCGCTCGCGGTTCGGCTGGCGCCGCCGCCGAGTTCGCGGCGTCGGTTCGTCAGGCTGTTCACGGCGTCGGGCGGCGCCCGAAAGTTCCGGCGGGGCAGTCGAGTTCGGGTCACCTTCGGTGTTGTCATCATAGGGGCGTCGGCCGTTGGTGTCGGTCCGTTGGTTGCGGCGGTGTTGGTTGCGGGAACGGTCGGTATTCGGGTGCGGTGGGCGAGCCGGGAGCGGCGGCGCAGTGCGGAGTGCGCCCATCTGTTGGACGCGCTCGAGGCGGTGATCGGGGAACTGCGGGTGGGTGCGCATCCGAGTGCGGCGGCGGAGGTAGCCGCGCAGGAGTCGCGCGGGGAGGCGGCACGCGTCTTCGCGGTGAGCGCGGCGCGCAGCAGACTCGGTGGTTCCGGCGCGGACGGGCTGCGCGATTCCGATTCCATCGTCGACGCGGAACTCGCCAGGATCGCCGACGCATGGCAGGTCGCCGAGCACCACGGTCTAGCTCTCGCGGAACTACTCTCGGCTGCTCGCGCGGACCTACTGGGGCGCATCCGTTTTCGCACGCGCACCACAGCCGCACTGGCCGGTGCTCGCGCCACAGCGGCGGTCCTGGCGGGCCTACCGGTCCTCGGTATCGGCCTTGGCCAACTGATGGGTGCCGCCCCACTGCACGTGCTGCTGAGCCCGGGTGCCGGAACCGTACTGCTGCCACTCGGCGCGGCACTGGCGTGCATCGGCTTGCTGTGGACCGACGCGATCACGCGAAAGGTCTTCGTATGAAACAGATCTGCTGGTCGATCACGGATTCGAAGGGGTTGCGGATGGTTGGAATTGCCAGTGCGCCGCTGCTTTTGCTTGCGATGGCATTAGTCGTGCTGCCTGGACGAGTTGCGACGAATCGGCGATTGCGGGCGCTACGAGAGCCTGGTCCACAGCCGGTCGCCCTGGTGTCTCCGCGCAGCACCGACAGCGATCCGATGGCCATAGCCTCGGTATTCGACCTGCTGGCCGCCTGCCTACGAGCCGGATTGCCGATGGCATCCGCAGCACGCGCAGTGGCACCGAGCGCCCCGACGGCCCTCGGCGCGGCACTGCGCAAGGCAGCCGACCTGCTGGCACTGGGTGCGGACGCGGCAACCGCCTGGGATCAGGTGGCTCGTGACGGCGCAGGCCAACCAGGCGCCGAGGAGGTCGATTCACTGGCACGCATGGCCCGGCGCTCCGCCCGCTCCGGCGCATCGCTCGCCACCGCCATCGGCGAACTGGCCGAACAGCGCCGCAGCGGAGTCGAGGATGCGGCCGCCGCCCGCGCCGAACGTGCCGGAGTCCTCATCGGCGGCCCCCTTGGCCTCTGCTTCCTCCCGGCCTTCGTCTGCCTCGGCATCGTCCCCGTAGTAATCGGCCTCGCAGGCCGCGTCCTCGGAGGCGGACTGCTGTGAGAACTACACGGCAGGGAAGTACTGCATCACGCGCGACGGGTTCGCGAACGACCGAGTTACGAACGACCCAGCGAGGCGTTACCGGTTCCGACAGTTCTGCTGCCCCGGACAGCGCAGCACGGGGCGCTACCGAGCTGGGGATGCCAACTCGGAGCAGGACCTACCTGGGCGCGATCGCGCCGGACTTTGTCGGGCCGGAGACCGCCGCGCGGGGCTCTGTCGATCACGGCTCTGCCAAAGGTGCCGTTACTGAGCTGTTGGGTGCTGTGCTCGGGAGCGTTGACCTGTGTGGTGCGGTGCCGGGGCGCGGGCGGCCGGGAAGAGCGTATGCGCGCGGAGTGCGCGCGCGGGACATTGTCGACCCGGTGCAGGGCGCGCATGGTTCTGTCGAACGCGGCGGTGTTGAAGGTGCCGTCGCGGAGCTGCCGGGTGCTGCGCTCGGGAGCGTTGAGCTGTGTGGAGCGGTGCCGGGGCGTGCGCGACGGGGAAGAGTGTGTCGGCGCGGAGTAGCCGCGTGGGCGGGAATGAGAGGGGAACACGGTGCGAATGATGCGGGATCAGGTGGTGCTCCGGCTGGGGGCCGTCAGCATGGAGCTGCGGGCTCGGGTGCTGCGGGTGTTGGTCGCGGACGACGGGATGAGTACGGCGGAGTATGCGATCGGGACTATTGCGGCTGCGGCGTTCGGGGCCGTTCTCTATGGGGTGGTGACCGGGGACAGCATTGTGAACGCGCTGACGAAGATCATCGACAAGGCACTGAATACCGCGGTCTAGCGCGGGGTAGTTGTCGATTAAACTACTGTGGTGCAACGCATCTCGGTGACGATCGGGGTGCGGTGACGGTTGAGGCGGCGATTGCACTCGCTGCCATCGTGTTTGCGGTGGTGCTGTGCGTCGGTGCCTTGCTCGCGGCGTCGACGCAGGTGCGCTGTGTCGACGCCGCTCGCGAAGCGGCCCGGCTGGCTGCCCGCGGTGATCAAGCGAATGCGGTGCCGGCGGCGCGGTGGGTAGCTCCGCCGACCGCCGACATCTCGCTGCGCAGTGAGGGCGACCGGGTAGTCGCGGCGGTCTCCGCCCGCGCTCCCCTGCTGCCCTTACTGGTCCTGCACGCCGAGGCCGTCGCCACCCGTGAGCCAGGAGCCGAGCCGTGACCAGCGACGGCCGACCAATGGACCGCGACGTGCCACCGGGCACCACACAGATGATGGACAGCGATGTGCCGCGCCACCGAACCGCGGCAGTAAGGATGCCCAGTGACCGAGCAGTAGAAGCAGCTCCGCCGAACAGCCCGCCCTACCGACCAGGCGACCACAATCACAGCGGCATCGTCGACCGGTGCACAGCACGTCGCTGCTGCGTCGCTGCTGCCCGCTGGCTCGAACGCCGGTCCAGGGCGCTTACATCAGACGACACGCAAGGGTTTTACATCGCAGTGCGGCAAGCCCGGGACATCCGAGCCGACTGCCGGTGCGGAGCGTTCCCGCCCGGAGGCGGCCGAGGTGCCAGTGCGCACAGTGACCTGATGCGGCGGGCCAGGCCTGGTGATCGGATCGACCGTCGCCGCAGCGGGTGTGTATTCGGCGGTATGAGGCAGCGTCGTCACTCGTGGGGAGTCTGGGCGGACAACCGAGCTGACCATGGGTGCGATGCGATTGCTTCCAGGAGTGAGGACGGCCTCGATGTGGGGCAGGTCCGCCAAGCGAATGCGATCGATGAGGTGCGCCGGGACGAGGGCGTTGCGACGGTGTTCGCCTGCTTGGCGCTGGCTGCGCTGATCGGCGCGACGCTATTGATCGCTCAGGTTGGCGCGGTCGTTGTGGCGCGACATCGGGCGCAGGCTGCGGCGGATTTGGCGGCATTGGCGGCGGCGGGGGAACTCGCGCGTGGGGCAGATGTCGGATGTGCGGAAGCCGGGGAGATTGCGCGACGGATGGAAGTGCGGATTCAGCACTGTGAAGTCGTGCAGTGGGATGCGACCGTCACTGTTGAAGGGAATGTACCAATGGGTCTGTTAGGAAAGCGGACTGTTCGCGCGGTTGCCCGTGCCGGACCTGTAGAAGTCGAAGCGTGACCGGTACGTACTTACACTCGCCAGTGGTACTTCACGATGCCGGAATTCGGTAATTGCGATGCTCGAATAAATACGCCATTGCCTCAATTTACTTGGTAACCGCAGAACGCAATCGAATGAATCCGCACGTCGGGTGGTAATGGCCGTGGCAATACCTCAGTTAACATGAATCTAATCCTCTTTATTCGGCGGTCCGACACGCCCGGCGCAGCACGGCGAGGCACGCCGACACGCGCCTATAACCCCTGGTGACCACCCGGAAACGTGGACAAGTGATCACGTTCGGGGGTCGGCGCTGTCACGAATCGAGCGCGGCGCCTTCGCCGTGCCGTTCAGTTGCCCGTATCGGCGGCCAATTCGCCCAGAACCGCGGTCAGCAGGCGGGCCGCACCGGCCTTGTCCAGTGGATGGTTGCCATTGCCGCACTTGGGCGACTGCACACAGGACGGGCACCCGACCGCGCAGGTGCACGTCTCGATCACCGCGAGCGTGGCCGACAACCAGTGCTGTAGCTGCGCGAACCCGCGTTCGGCGAAGCCCGCACCACCGGGCTGCCCGTCATAGACGAACACCGTCGGCAGTCCCGTATCCGGATGCTCGGCGGTCGAAACACCGCCGATATCCCACCGGTCACATGTCGCGACCAGCGGCAATAGGCCGATAGCCGCATGTTCTGCGGCGTGCAGCGCACCCGGTACCCGTGGCGTATCCAGGCCTGCGGCGGCCAGCAGCTCGGGTGTCACCGTGTACAGCACCGCGCGCGTCGGCAGCGTCTGCTCCGGCATATCCAGCTCGACCAGGTCCAATACCTCGCCGGTGCGCAGCGTGCGCAGATACCCGATCACCTGGCTGGTGACGCTGACCTGCGCCAATGCGGTCGTCACCCGGCCGTGGCGGCGCTGTTCGGTCACCGTGTCGACAGCGATGGAGGTGACCTGTCTGGCGCTGGTGGTCCAGCCGGGGTCGGTGCTGCGCACGAAGGCCACTCCGCCCTCGAGATCCAGCTCATCGACCAGGTAGGTATCGCCTTGATGCAGGTGAACGGCCCCCTCGTGCAGCGTCGCCCGCGCTCGCCCGGCATCGGCCGTGCCGAGCAATCTGCCGGTCTCGCCATCCACGATGGCAATGGGTGTGCCGATGCCACCGCGCACATCGACGGCATCGTGCGGCTGCGCCTCGGCTGTCGCGAACCAGCGCGCGCTACCGTCGCGCACCGCACCGTTCCGGCGTCGAATCAACCCCTGACGTGCGAGATCGGCGAGCACCCCACCCGCCCCGAGGTGGTCGACCTCAGCATCGGTGAGCGGGAGTTCCAGCGCGGCGCACAGCAATTGCGGACCCAGTACATAGGGGTTGTGTGGATCGGTGATGGTGGCCTCGATCGGTTTGTCCAGCAGCGACTCAGGGTGGTGGACCAGGAAGGTGTCCAGCGGATCGTCCCTGGCCACCAGCAGTACCAGCGATCCCTGCGTGCGCCGGCCCGCGCGCCCGGCCTGCTGCCAGAACGAGGCGACCGTGCCCGGAAAACCCGAGATCACGACCGCATCCAGCCCAGCTATGTCGACGCCGAGCTCCAGCGCATTCGTAGTGGCAGCCCCCAGCAGCGACCCATCCGACAGCGCGGCCTCCAGTTCGCGCCGATCCTCCGCGAGATAACCCGCCCGATAGGCGGCGACCCGTTTGCTGAGCTCGGGATCGGCGTCGGCGAGCAGCCTGCGGGCCTCGATCGCGGTCAGCTCGGCGGCCCGCCGCGACCGGACGAATGCGAGCGTGCGCGCGCCTTCCACCACCAGATCGGCCATGATCCTGGCCGTCTCCGACGTGGCGGATCGCCGAACCGGCGCACCGTTTTCACCGGTCAGGGTGGTCAACAGCGGCGGCTCCCACAGTGCGATGGTGCGCGAGCCCCGCGGCGATCCGTCCTCGGTGACCGCGACGCAGGGCGCGCCGATCAGCCGGGATGCCGCAGCCGCGGGCTCGGCCGTGGTGGCCGAGCACAGTATGAACACGGGATCCGCGCCGTAATGTGCCGCGATCCGCCGCAGCCTGCGCAGCACCAGCGCCACATGCGAGCCGAATACGCCCCGGTAGGCGTGGCATTCGTCGACCACCACATAGCGCAGCCTGCGCAACACCCTGGCCCAGCGCTGATGTGAGCGCAGCATGCCGACGTGCAGCATGTCCGGATTGGTGAGGATCAAGCGGGCATTCGCCCGCACCCATTGCCTGACCTCGGCCGGTGTGTCCCCGTCGTATGTGGCCGGATGGACATCTCGCAACGGCCCTTCATGCGTCAATTCCGCAATTGCCCGCAGCTGATCAGCACCCAATGCCTTGGTTGGCGCGAGATAAAGGGCAGTGGCGAGTGGATCCTCGCGCAATGCGGTGAGCACCGGTAGCTGGTAGCCGAGCGATTTCCCGGATGCTGTGCCGGTGCTGACGACAACGTGCAGGCCGCTCGCGGCTAGGTCGGCGGTTTCGGTCTGATGAGTCCACGGTGCCTCGACTCCGGTGGCTCGCAGCGCGGCGACGACGTCGGGCGCGGCCCAATCCGGCCAGGTAGTCGTGGCTGCGGGCCGTGCGGCGAGCTCGACGACATGGGTGAGACGTGGGTCGTCATCGGGCGCCCCGTCAAGGACACGATTCAGCAACGATGCCCCATAACTTCGGCCGTTGCTGGCGCGTGGCCGGGTCGCCGGTTCGGTCGGATTCACGACTCGGGCTCCGCGACACGCGCAGAAAGTGTGAAACGTGTGCGCTTAGGAAGCCCCACCTGCCATTTCGATACCAAATAGCGACCTGGGTCACAGGCTGTTTGCCAGACACTGGCTCGGTTATCCGTAAGCAAACGAACCACAAGTCTGGATTCCGGCATTGTGTCCCTCACCTGCGCATTCGCAAGATCAACTTTTTTGCAAATTGTCGGTAACTCGACTGTTGAATTGCTCGAAGACATGGTTCACTAGTTCCTGGTCGCAAGCTTCTGTGTTCGAGGGACGGATCCAAAGTCCAAACCGTCAGCAGGATCGATGTTGCGAACGGTGTGCTTGGTGCTTTCCTGCAGGGGGAACCAACAGTACAGCGGTCGGAACGGACCCGGTGGATGAACCTACTTGTCCGCCGTTCCGGTAAGAAAAGAGAAGGAACAGAATGGCACAGGGAACTGTGAAGTGGTTCAACGCGGAGAAGGGGTTCGGCTTCATCGCGCCGGAGGACGGCTCCGCTGACGTCTTCGTCCACTACTCCGAGATCCAAGGGTCGGGTTTCCGCACCCTCGAGGAGAACCAGAAGGTCGAGTTCGAGGTTGGCCAGGGCACCAAGGGCCCGCAGGCCACCGGAGTTCGCGCGCTCAGCTGAGCGTCGAAACAATCCGCCCGTCCCTCACCACCGGTAACGGAGGTGAGGGACGAGCTATATCTGGGGTAAGGCAAAAACCGACGCGTACCTGCGGTGCGGTCGTATCGCCATAGGCACTGCATACTGATCACCAGCGACGCAGGTACGCTCTGTGGTTCGAGTCGCAAGCGCTCGGCCACACGTCGCGTCAAGGTATAAACGTGTCTGGTGGCAACGTCCTCCCCGTCGCCGCCGCTTGCCCCAGCCGCGCACAGCGCGAAAAAGCGCCGCGCGGGTCGATAAGGAAAGGTGTATTCGCCGGTGGCAACACGAGACCGCGGTGCAGCCGACCAGGGCCGTCCCCTGCGTCGTCTCGTGATCGTCGAGTCCCCGACCAAGGCCCGCAAAATAGCGCCCTATCTGGGTCGCAATTACACGGTCGAGGCCTCGGTCGGTCATATCCGGGACCTGCCGCGCGGTGCGGCGGACGTGCCCGCCAAGTACAAGGGCCAGTCCTGGGCGCGCCTCGGCGTCGACGTCGACAATGACTTCGAACCCATCTATGTGGTGAGTCCGGATAAGAAGGCCAAGGTTTCCGAGCTCAAGAGTCTGCTGGCCGATGCCGACGAGCTCTACCTCGCCACCGACCCCGACCGTGAGGGCGAAGCGATCGCCTGGCACCTGTTGGAGACGTTGAAGCCCAAGGTGCCGGTGCGACGCATGGTGTTCCATGAGATCACCGAGCCCGCCATTCTGGCCGCCGCGGCCGATACCCGCGATCTGGACAACGATCTGGTCGATGCGCAGGAAACCCGGCGCATCCTGGACCGGTTGTACGGCTACGAGGTCAGTCCGGTGCTGTGGAAGAAGGTCATGCCGCGGCTGTCGGCGGGCCGGGTGCAGTCAGTCGCGACCAGGGTGATCGTGCAGCGCGAGCGCGAGCGGATGGCATTCCGCTCGGCCGAGTACTGGGATATCGCGGCGAAGCTGGATGCGGGCGGGGACAACGGCGACGCCACCAATCCGCGGACCTTCGGGGCGCGACTGGTCAGCGTCGACGGGACCAGGGTCGCCACCGGCCGGGACTTCGGACCGGACGGGCAGCTCAAGGGCAATGGCGTGGTCGTCCTCGACGAGCCGTATGCCCGCCGCCTCGCCGAGGCGCTCGAGGGCGCCGATCTGGTGGTCTCGTCAGCGGAGGCAAAGCCATATACGCGTAAGCCGTACGCGCCGTTCATGACCTCGACACTGCAGCAGGAGGCGGGCCGCAAGCTGCGGTTCAATGCGGAGCGGACCATGCGGGTCGCGCAGCGGCTGTACGAGAACGGCTACATCACTTACATGCGTACCGACTCGACCACGCTGTCGGAGTCGGCGATCGCCGCGGCCAGGTCGCAGGCGACCCAGCTGTACGGCGCCGAGTATGTGCACCCGACGCCGCGGCAGTACACCCGCAAGGTGAAGAACGCGCAGGAAGCGCACGAGGCGATCCGCCCGGCAGGCGATACCTTCGCGACCCCGGGCCAATTGCATGCGCGGTTGGACAATGACGAGTTCCGGCTCTACGAGCTGATCTGGCAGCGCACGGTCGCCTCACAGATGGCCGACGCCAGGGGCACCACGCTGACGCTGCGGATCACTGGTGTCGCGGGTACCGGCGAGGAATGCGTGTTCTCGGCCTCCGGTCGGACCATCACCTTCCCAGGCTTCCTCAAGGCCTACGTCGAGAGTGTCGACGAGGAGGCGGGCGGTCAGTCCGACGACGCCGAATCCCGGCTGCCCGCACTCGACGAGGGCGAGCGCGTCACGGCGGTGGAGCTGAATCCCGATGGGCACAGCACGAATCCGCCGGCGCGGTATACCGAGGCCTCGTTGATCAAGACGCTCGAAGAGCTCGGCATCGGTCGACCTTCGACGTATTCGTCGATCATCAAGACCATTCTCGACCGCGGATATGTGTACAAGCGCGGCAGTGCGCTGGTGCCGTCGTGGGTCGCCTTCGCGGTCGTCGGTTTGCTGGAGGCTTACTTCGGTCGGTTGGTCGACTTCGACTTCACCGCCGCGATGGAGGACGATCTCGACGCCATTGCCGGTGGGCGTGAGCAGCGCGGAAATTGGTTGTCCAGCTTCTATTTCGGCGGCGATCACGGTGTCGAGGGTTCGGTCGCACGCTCCGGTGGTCTGAAGCGGATGGTCGGTGAGCGGCTCGATGATATCGATGCCCGCGAGGTCAATTCGATCAAGCTGTTCGTCGACGGCGAGGGGCGCGACGTCGTCGTTCGGGTCGGTCGGTTCGGACCGTATCTGGAGCGGCTGGTCGCCAATCCCGATGACCCGGAAGGGGATTCGATTTCGCAGCGGGCGAATCTGCCCGATGATCTGCCGCCGGACGAGCTGACCCCCGAGGTCGCCGAGAAGCTTTTCTCGACACCGCAGGAGGGGCGTTCGCTGGGTACCGATCCGGCGACCGGGCACGAAATCGTCGCCAAGGAAGGACGTTTCGGCCCGTACGTCACCGAGATCCTGCCGGAGCCCGCGGCCGAGGACGGACCCGCACCCGCGAAGAAAACCGCGAAAAAGGCTGCGGCGCCTAAGCCGCGGACCGGATCGCTGTTCAAAGATATGGATCTGGCGACGATTACGCTCGACGATGCGCTGAAGTTGTTGTCGCTGCCGCGCGTTGTCGGTGCGGACCCGGCTTCCGGTGAGGAGATCACCGCGCAGAACGGGCGTTACGGCCCATATCTGAAGAAGGGCACCGATTCTCGTTCGCTGCTCAACGAAGACCAGATCTTCACCGTGACGCTGGACGAGGCGCTCAAGATCTACGCCGAACCCAAGCGGCGCGGACGCCAGGCCGCCAGTGCTGCGGCGCTGCGCGAGCTCGGGAACGATTCGGCCACCGGTAAGCCGATGGTGATCAAGGACGGGCGCTTCGGTCCGTACGTCACCGACGGTGAGACCAATGCCAGCCTGCGCAAGGGCGACGAGGTCGATTCGATCACCGATGAACGGGCCTCGGAATTGCTCGCCGATCGGCGAGCGCGTGGTCCGGTGAAGAAGACGGCCAAGAAGGCGGCGGCGAAGAAGACTCCGGCCAAGAAGGCGACGGCGGCGAAGAAGACCGCCGCCAAGAAAACGACCGCCAAGAAGACGGCCGCGAAGAAGTCCTGACGGTTTTCGTCGGTGCCCTGCCGTAGCCTCGCCCCGGTATCGAAGCTCGATCGGGAAGGGGACCGCCATGGCCATCGATCAGGAACGCGAAGATCTCATCCTCGCACTCGACAGTCAGCGCGAGGTGTTTCGAATCACCCTGCGTGGTCTAGACGAGCAGCAGGCACGGCAGCGCACCACCGTCAGCGAGCTGACTCTCGGTGGACTGCTGCACCATGTCGTGAACTGCGAGCGGCACTGGACAAAGGTCATCGTCGAGCGCGATGAGACGGCGAAGCAGGAACTGGCCGAATTCGAGGGCGAGTATTTGATGGCGCCCGACGATACGGTTGCGGGACTGCTGGCCACTTGGGACGAGGTGGCGGAGGCGACCGCGAAGCTGATTCGCACCGAGCCGGATCTGAGCACGTCCATCCCGACCCCGACGACACCGTGGACGCCCGACCGCGTGTGGTGGACCGTGCGGTTCACGCTGCTGCACGTGTTGCGCGAGATCACCCACCACAGTGGGCACGCCGACATCATTCGGGAGGCGCTCGACGGTGCCAATACCACCTACCAGCGAGCTTGATGCGGATCCGTTCAGCCGTCCGCCCGGGGCTGTCGGACGGGGCGGCTAGGGTGTAGCGCGTGGCGGGTGTCTTCGATCGGCTGGTTGGGCAGGATGCGGTCGAGTCCGAATTGCGGGCGGCCGCGGTCGCCGCGCGCGGAGGGACCGGCAATGGCGCGATGACGCATTCGTGGCTGTTCACCGGACCGCCGGGATCGGGGAGATCCGTTGCGGCGCTGTGCTTTGCGGCTTCGCTGCAGTGCACGGACGAAGGGGAGCCCGGATGTGGTCGGTGCCATGCATGCACGACCACTATGGCCGGAACGCACGGTGATGTGCGGCGGGTGATTCCGGAAGGGCTGAGCATCAGCACCAAGGAGATGCGCGAGATCGTGCAGATCGCCTCACGGCGGCCGAGTACCGGTCGATGGCAGGTGGTGCTGATCGAGGACGCCGACCGGTTGACCGAGGCGGCGGGCAATGTGCTGTTGAAGGTGGTCGAGGAGCCGCCGGATCGAACGGTATTCCTGCTGTGCGCGCCGTCGGTGGATCCGGAGGACATCTCCGTGACGCTGCGGTCGCGCTGTCGGCATGTACATCTGGTGACGCCCTCGGTGCCCGCGATCGCGCTTGTGCTGCGCGAGCGCGACAAACTCGATGAGAAGACCGCCACCTGGGCGGCATCGGTGAGCGGCGGTCATGTCGGGCGGGCTCGGCGGTTGGCCACCGACGAGGAAGCGCGTGCTCGTCGGCAGCGAGCGCTGGCGTTGGTGGGTGCTGTTTCGCGGCCGGGTGCCGCCTACGCGGCCGCGGATGAATTGGTGAAATCCGCCGACGACGAGGCCAAGCAGATGAGTGCGGCCCGCGACGAACGTGAGCGCGAAGAATTGGCGACCGCACTCGGTGCGGGCGGCACCGGCAAAGGCGCCGCGGGTGCGACCCGAGGTTCGGCCGGTGTCCTCAAGGACCTGGAGCGCAGGCAGAAATCCCGCGCCACCCGCACCGGCCGCGATGCCCTGGACCGCGCGCTGATCGACGTCGCGGGCGTCTACCGTGACGCTCTGGCTGTCCGCTTCGGCGCCGCCCGCAACGGTTCCGGTGTCACCCTCACCCACCCCGATATGTCCGACCAGATCCACGATCTCGCCGACCGCGTCCGCCCCGAGGGCCTGCTCCGTTCCATCGAAGCCGTCCTCGCCTGCCGCGAGGCCCTCGACCTCAACGTCAAACCCCGCTTCGCCCTCGCCGCCATGGTCGCTACCCTCATCTCTGCCCAATCCGCGTGACCGCTACCACCCGTTTTCGCGATCCGACCGCCGAGGAGTTGTGGGCGTTGGGATTTGCCGTGTGGCGAAACGGTGAGCCCGATCGCGCCGAACACCTTTTGCGGGAGAGTATTCGAGCGGGCCGACTGGTGTCCGATCCGCTCGTTGTGACGGCCTGTTTGGAGACACTGGCCTGGATCGCGACCGAGCAGCACCATGCCCGGCGCGCCGCTGTACTGCTGGGCGCCGCCGATACGCTGAGCCGCATCATCGGCAGTGTCACCTTCATGTTTCCCAGTTCGCGTGTACCAAGAGGAATACACGCGCCACAGTCGCGAGATGCTCGGCGCGCGAGCATTCGAGGCGGCCCGTCAGGAAGGCGCCGCGATGAGTTTCGCTGCCGCGGTGGGCTTCGCGCTCGGCGGGCGTGCCGAAGCGACCGCGCGGTCCTCTCGTTCGGGAGGAAACCTGACCAAGCGTGAGCGCCAGGTCGCCGATCTCGTTGCGCGCGGTCTGACCAACAAGGCGATCGCCGCCCGGCTGGTGATTTCACAGCGCACCGCCGATGGACATGTGGAACGTATCCTGACCAAGCTGGGCTTCACCTCGCGCGCACAGATTGCGGCCTGGGCCGCAGAACAGCCCGAATTCGGACGCCCGCGGCCCGCGCGACACTGGACTTCCTGCTAGACAATGCCTGCCACCATCTGCGGATCATCATCACGAAACACCGCCGGACTCCCCGTCGGTCGCATGCGCCTGCGCGACGAATTGGTCGAAATCGATTCCGAAGACCTGCGATTCGACGAATCGGAGACCAATTCCTTCTTGGTCGAGGTCAATGGACTGCGGGATGTTGCCCGGAGTTCCGAGGGGCGGTCACTTCGCCGGAGATCGGAGCTCGAGCGCCAACTCGACTGCGCGCGAACCGGCGCGGCATGCGCGGTCGAGGTCGGCATCACCTGCGGTGACACGTCTTGTGCCAGTGGTACCACGCGGTCCGGCTCCACCTGCACGCACCGATAGCCCACACCGAGACCATCATGGCCGATCTCTTCCGCGTCCATCGCCGGCGATTGCGGTTTCGCAGACGGTCCGCGGAGATTCCTAGAGAGCGAGCCCAACGGCTTCGAGGACGTGAGGCCGACCTGGTCGGCCAGCACCCCAACGGACGCGACGGCCTCTTCGGTGCAACATCGCCGCCGCGGCGATATTGCAATAGTGAATCGTGATGAAAAGGTCGGGGTTCGACCTGCCCCAATGCTCGACCGGCGGGTGGGCATCCGACCGAGAACTGGCCGGACGCCGTGGTCGGGTCTGCCGTTCGCGCTGCGATGACCACCCGTTTTCGCGATCCGACCGCCGAGACGATAGACTCGCGTGGCCGAAAGGCACGCCGCCTTAGCTCAGTCGGTAGAGCGCTTCACTCGTAATGAAAAGGTCGGGGGTTCGATTCCCCCAGGCGGCTCCATTTTCCCAGTTCAGAGGCTACTTCTTGCCCAACCGATAGACGGTGTGTCCGTGCGAGGTCGTAGCCGATCTCGGCCCGGCGGTGGAAGCGGTGCCAGGAGTTGATGCCGAACAGACCGATGGGTCGGTCATCGCGCCCGGTCAGGGCCCAGTGGATTTGTTCCTCGGCGGCGTAGGCGGTGCGCAGCGCGGCGATCATGGCCTCGGCGTCGGGATACGTCGCGATGGGCCCCGGAGTTGTAGCGCTGCGCGATTGGATCGCTCCGGAAGGCGAACATGTCGCTCGCGTCGACGGGGTGCCATTCATGCAGTACCAGTCGCTCGGTCTCGAGGATCGGGAAGGCTGAGAAGTCGAAGACCACGCACCGAGAATGCACCGGCAGCGGCCCGCATCGACAGAATCGCTGATTTTGGGGATCGACCCTTCCGGACGATCCCCAAGGAGCGGCTCGCCGCCAGATTGTGCGAGAAGGACAGGAGGGCGGGCCCGACCCGGAACGTGATCACGCCGTCCTTGTTGGTCCGAACTGGAATGCTCGGAAGGCCGACCCCCGGATCCCTTCTTAGCGGTGGCTACGTCCGAGAGGCGGGGTCGGCGTTTGCGGCGGCAGTGTCCCTAGAACGTGAATTGTGTTCCGTAGCCGGTTGTCTGGGCGGTTCCGTTGATACCGTCGACGCGCGCGGTGACGAACGGCATCGCTGATGCGGGCGACAGGCATCCGTTGACGTTCAGTGGCGTGTTGGTGTGACTGAATGTGTAGGGGTACGTTGCGTCCTGATCCAGGCTGGCCGTACCGATAACCGCCGCCGTGACCTTCCCTGGTACGAGGGTTACCGAGATCGCTCCGGCGAGACCGGCATTGACGCCGAAACTCGGTGAAACTGCGACGGTGACGCTGGTCGAGTCGCCGAAGGTCAACGCGAGCGAGGGTGCGATACCCGCGCTGACGCCGACGCTCGGCGCAATCCCGATGGTGACGCCTTCGGAGATATCCACGGCGCAACCGATCAAGTATCCGATCGCAATTTCCCCGTCGCGGACTGAACCGCCGCTGACAGACACCGAATAATCTCCGGACACTTTGGCTGCGTGCACGAACGGGATTCCTTGTGTTACTTCGTCTCCGGCCGGGACGAGATTGCCCACGTCCACCGCCGCGACGAGGTGCATGCCACCGGCACCGGCTTCGCCAGGTGCCGCATCGGCGGGTGTGTTCGCAATGTAAGTCGCCGCACCGACCATCGCCGTGAGCGATGCAATAATCCTGAGATATTTCCTGGTCATACCACTCCAGTCGAATAATTACCGACACAGACTGTTCCGTAGAAATAGATCGCTCGCGACACCGGGACTCGAAGTGTCTAGCCGCGCAGGAGGTTCGATGCGGGACCAGCACTCGAACCTTCCGGCAGACCCTACCGCATCTACGGGACAACTGATCTCATGCGCCCTGTTACTCATCCGGCCTGTCGACTAGCCGGACATCGGCAGGGCGCGACTCGAGAATCTCGGGGACTGACGGGATCGTCACGGCACTAGCTAGTTGTGCTGGGCCCCAAGGGGTTTCGATTAACCCGGGCGGCTCCACGCAACGGTCAAGAACTCTCGTGCTTGGCCTCGTCCGCGATCCAGGCGGCGATCTGGGTGCGTGAGGTGAATCCGAGTTTGGTCAGGATGTGTTCGACGTGGTGCTGTACGGTGCGTTGGGAGAGCACCAGTTTTGCGGCGATCTGTTTGTTGGTGAGTCCTTGGGCGACAAGGTGTGCGACCTCGAGTTCACGTCTGGTCAATGTCGTCGCGGAATCGTGTGCTGTGTTGGTCGGCGGTTCCCCCAGGGCGTAGGACACCGCGGCGTTCAACCCCATGGCCTGGCCGCGCCGGAAGGCGGCATCGAATGCCCGGTCACCGAGTGCGCCGCGCACCCGGCGCTCGCATTCGTCGTGAAATTGGGACAACTCGTTGGAAAAATTGTGACACCTGAGGCGGAGCGCAACAGGTATTCGGCGGCTCCCATCAGAATGGCAGCGCGTTCACCATTCTCGGCGGTCCAGGCCAGTGCCTCGATGCCGGGGGCCGCGACGATAGGGCTGGGTATGTGTCGGCTGACTCGCAGCGATTCCAGCAGCACTTCTTCTGCGTGCGAACGCTCGCTCTGCTGCCATGCGGCAATTCCGATCCCCCACAACGTGCTCGACCGAAACAGCGATTCGCCGCAGGCTTCGGTGATGGAAAGTATCTGCTCGCGATATTCGATCGATCGCTTTATATCACCTTGGAGTGCGCGTGCCCAACCGAGCATGGTCAACACGGAGATATACAGATGTCCTCGCGTATTCGATTCGAATACCGCGAGGGCGGGCTCGAGCACGGATATCGCCCGATCGTGTTCACGCCGATACAGTGCCACGGCTCCCCTGGCGGACGCGGCCAGCGCCTTGGTAGTGGGAGCGGGGTCCTGTTCGGCAAGCGTGCATGCCTGCTCCACGAGGGCGGCCGCGCGCTCCAGGTTCCCCTGTACCGCCGTCATGATCGCGCTCGTATGCAGCGCTTTGACGCGGTCGGGTATCGAGTGCGCGGCAGGGTGGGGCAGGACGCGGTCGAGCCAGCGTCGGCCTTCGCCGTACTGGCCCCGAAAGCTCCAGAACAGGTATAGGGCGGTGGCGGTGGGCAGCCCGGCTTCGGCGGCCTCCGCGCTGTCTTCGGCAAGGCAGAACTCGAGCATGTCCCGGAAATTCGGTTGTTCACGGTCGAGCCGTGCCAGCCAGCCGAGCTGCCGGTCGCTGATCCACCCTGCCTCCGAAGCCAGGGCCAATCGCTCGTACCAGTCACGGTGGCGCCGACGCAGGTCCCGGAATTCGCCGCTCTCCTGCAACTTCTCGCGACCGTAATCACGCATGGTCTCCAGCATTCGGAAGCGCACGACGCCTTCGGGTTCCTCCCGGATCACGATGGACTTGTCCACCAGGGAGGACAATGCGTCCAGCAGAATCTCCGGCGCAAGGTCGGCGCCGCACACCTGCTCGACGGCATCGAGTTCGAAGCCGCCGGCGAATACCGATAACCGGGCCCATATCCGCTGCTCGACCGGCGTGCACAGCTGGTAGCTCCAGTCGATGCACCACCGCAGCGTCTGCTGTCGCGTCGGCGCGGTGCGGCTACCGCGGGTGAGCAGCGCGTACCGGTCGGTGAGCCGCTGCAGGATCTGCTCGGGAGACATGGCGCGCATCCGAGCCGCCGCGAGTTCGATCGCCAGCGGCAATCCGTCTCCAGTTCCTCAGCTCGCGGGAAATGCTGCTGGTTCTCGACAACTGCGAGCAAGTGGTGGCGGCCTCGGCAAATCTGGTCGAGACGCTGTTGCTGGCCTGGTATCGCCAACGAAGGTGAACGGATCGCGAGTTCGTAGCTACATCAGGCGGTGGGGAGCGCGGTGGGACTCATCTGCCAGGCCTGTGCCAGGGCTTCCCGCAAATGGCGCTTCAACCCGCGCACTTTGACGCTGTCGGTGTGTCGTGGGTCCAGTGCCTCCTCCACCATGTGCAGGAACCGCCGACGGGTCACGCCGAAGGTCACAAGCAGTTCGCCTGCCGTGGCGCCGCCGAACGGCGCCCAGCGGATCGCAAAGCTGATCAGGGCTTTCGCCGCCGCGTCGAGGGCCTTCGCGCTCTCCATGAGCTCACACTCGCGCAGCGAGGTCCGCACCCACCACGCGTCGTAGCGATGTTCGACAGGGGGGCGATGCGTCGGGCGCATATCGTTCGCAGCACACGAACGCTGTGCCGCGGGACGAACGCTGTCATCCGGATCGGGCGTTGCTCGGCAGACGGTGAACACCGGGAATCGATCGATCCGAGGACGCGGCTCGAATCGCACCCGGACCGGCAGTTCCGCAGACGGTGCGACGTCACCCTCGATTGTCGCGTACACCCACGGCCCCTCGTCGAGTTCCACAATGGCTATGGTCAACGGCACCACCTGGGCGTGCGGACGGCTCACACTCCGGTGTACGAGCCGCCACGACACGATCGAACCGAGACCCGACGACGGCGACCATTCGAGATCCCAGGACCGGCACGACGAACATTCGGCGGTCAGCGGCGCGAACAATTTGTCACAGCGTCCACAGCGCCGGATCATCATTGCGGTATCGGTCCCGGTGGGTCTGCCACCGTACTCGTATGTTTGCTCGGACATGGGAAACCTCGGTGTGGTGATAGCCATGGATGCTGTCCCCACCAAGCGTTGCTTTCTCAGCGCCCGAACACGACGGTAGAACTACCGGGGGTATACCCATTTCTGCGGACCGGTCCGTATCGCGACCCGGTCGAGGGGCTAGTGCAGGCGATGCGTACGCGCGGTCCAGGCGGCTATTTGTGCCCGAGACGAGTAGCCGAGTTTGCACAGGATGTTTTCCAGGTGCCGGTCGACGGTGCGCGTCGACAGCACGAGCCGTTCCGCGATCTGCCGGTTGCTGAGGCCCTGCGTGACGAGTTCGGCCACCTGCCGCTCGCGGGCCGTGAGCATGGTGTCTTCGTGCTCGTTCGGCTCCTGGGCGGTCTGGCTGGGGTCGAGTGCGTATTGGATCGCGTGAGCGTGATCCAGTGCCGCACCGTGCCCTCTTTCCGTGTCCTGCTCCGCCCGCCGCAGTGACTTGGTGAGGGTGTGCTCGCAGGCTGAGTGCTGTGCGCCGAGATGTGGTCCGAACGCTGCGATCGAGGTGCCGATGCGTCGCCATACCGATCCGACCGCGCCCATCAGTCGCGCCGCGTGCCGGTATTCGCCGCGGGCGGCGGCGATCCAGGCCAGCAATTCCATCATCAGCGCCGCGCCGACATGGTCGTTGAATTCGCGCTGGATCTCCAGGGCGGCACGCGTCGACTCGACCGCACTGTCGTATTCGCCGCTGACGTACTGGTAGTAGCCGAGCGCCCAGAGTGAATAGGATTTGGTCAACCGTTCGCCCTGCTGGTCGGCCAGTTCGATGCCGCGGCGGGCCGTCGCGCCCGCACTGTGGTCACCGGTGTGTGCCATGGTCAGGGAGAGTTGGAACAGGGTCATGCGGACCACCTCGTCGTCGTCCGCGTAATCCTCGGCGGCCTGCTCGAATGCTGCGATGGCCGGTGCGAGATGTCCGGGTAACAACTGGGCTGTGCCGCGCAGACAGGTCACCCAGCCCAGCGCGTGGCGATCGCCCACCGCCGCCGCGCGCTCAGCGCATTCGTCGAGCGACACAGTGGCCGCATCGATGTCGCCCAGCAGCAACCGCGCCCAGCCGGCCACCCACAGGGCAGAGATTCGCTCCGGGCCGGAGTAGTCGGCAGTGTGCAATGCCTTATCGATCCATCGCCGTCCTTCACCGAGGAACCCGTCGGTGCACCAGTGATAGCGCAGGGCGGTGACCAGCGCCAGCGCTTCGCGGACGGCGGCCGGTGTGCTCGTCGCCCAGTCCAGCGCGGCTTGCAGATTGTCCCGTTCGGCGCGCAACTCGGCCAGACCGGCCGCTTGGCCGGGGCCGTTCCAGGCTGCGGCGATCTGCTCGGCGAGTGCAAGGTAGTGGTCGCAATGCCGCTTGCGCATGGCGCTCGTCTCGTCCCGCTCGGTCAGCCGATGCGAGCCGTATTCGCGGATCGTTTCCAGCATCCGATACCGCGGTGGGCCGACGGTTGGTTCGGGCGCCAGGATCGACTGCGCGACCAGATGGTCGATCAGGTCCAGAATTCGTGCACGCGGCAGGTCGGGACCAGCGCAGACGCCCTCCGCCGCGGCGAGGGTGAATCCACCGGCGAACACCGACAGCCGCGCCCACAGCAGCTGTTCGGTCGGCAGGCACAGCTCATAGCTCCAGTCGATCAGGGCACGCAGCGTCCGCTGCCGTGGCACAGTGGCCCGGACCGAACCGGCCAACAGCAAGAATCGATCCTCGAGCCGGTCCAGGACGGCGGGCAGCGATAGCGACCGCAACCGGGACGCGGCGAGCTCGATGGCGAGTGGAATCCCGTCCAGACGCTCGCAGACCCGCACCACCACATCCGCATCACGTTCGGTCAGGGTCAGGTCCGGGCGCACCGCCCGCGCCCGCTCCACCAGCATCGTAGGCGCATCGTAGGCAGTCAGCCCCCTGAGCGTCACCGGATCGTAAGGGGTTGGCATCGACAGCGTCGGAACCGTGTATACGTGCTCGCCGGCGACGTCGAGCAACTCGCGACTGGTGGTCAGGATCCGCAGCCCGGCACAGGATCGCAGCAGCACGTTGCAGAGCGCGCTGCACGCATCCACCAGGTGTTCGCAGTTGTCCAGCACGATCAACGCGTGTAGATCCGCCAGGTAGTCGACGAGCTGCTGCTCGATGGTCTGGTTCGACACGTCCACCATTGCGAGGCTGGTCAGCACCGTCTGTGCCACCAGCTCGGTATCGGCGACGGCGGACAGGTCGACCAGCCACACCCCGTCCGGGAACGACCGGCCGGAAACGGCCGCTACCTCGCTGGCGAGCCGAGTCTTTCCGACACCGCCCACACCGGTGAGCGTGACCAACCGAGCCGTCGCGAGCAGCTCGCGGACCTCGCGGATCTCCCGTTGCCGTCCGACGAAACTTGTCACCGCGAATGGCAGGTTACCGACCACGCGAGTGGGCTTACTTCGCCCCATGAGACCTAATCTAACCGTGCCGGGGGCCCTGTGAGGGCCTGGTTTGCGAAGGTCGTTCCCGAAGCGGTTGGTGCCCGAGTGCTACCCCATCTGTGCGTCCGAATGCGGTCTCAACATGCGCGAACTGCGGATTTGGGTGGTGAAGTGGGTGTTTCTACCCATGTCTGTGCGTGACGGATCTGTGAGGCTCGGTCAATCAGTTGTGAGCAGGAGGTCGACCTTGACATCTCACCGAGCGTGCCCGATCGATGGGGGTAGCCAAAGGCACCAGCTACATCCGCGACAACCGGGGGTGGCGATGGATGACGTATGTCGCACCGAATTCGACGGACTGCGCGTGACGTGGCGTTTGATCCAGAATCGGCTGATCTCGATCGTCGCCGTGCACGACACATCCGATGCTTCGCCGGTGCTCTCGTTCGGCCCGGCCGCTTATCCGGATCTCGTGCAAGCACGAGAACTCCATCCGGGTCTGACGAAGCTGTGGGACGCGGTGCGCCGCGACTTCTGGACCACCCTTATTCCGCCATGCCCGAATAAGGGCAGACAATGGCAATGGTCGTGACCACGGCAGTTGCGCGGCCCGAAGCATCCTTACCGACTGTCGAACCAGCCAACCAGGCAAGTATCGGAACTCGAATCGCCCATCCGCTGCTGCGTGGCACAGTCGGGTTGGGGTTGGCAACCCTGGCGCTGATAGGTGGCCACGGCCGGCTCGGGCACGCGCTCTGGCTCAGCCGACTCATCGATCTACCGGCTGCCGCACTCGTGCCTCCGAAGGGCACCAAACGCTGGACCGTTCAGTTGGGTAACTTCCGTGCCGAATGGTTGTGGAACGACGATCTGCCCGCCCCGTGGCAGCGACAAGACTCGGCGCTGCTGTACTTCCACGGCGGTGGGTTTATCAGCGGCGGTTTGAATACCCATCGGCGCCTCGTCGCCAAAATCGGACGCGCGAGCCGGATGCCGGTATTCAATGTCGACTACCGGCATTTACCCGGTGCGCATTTCACCGAGACTCTCGACGACGCCGTCGAGTCCTATGTCTACCTCCTCGAGCACGGCTTCCAACCCGAGCGCATCATTGTCTCCGGCGACTCGGCAGGCGGCGGGCTGGCCTTCCGGCTGGTGCTGGCAATCCGGGAACGCGGCTTGCCGATGCCCGGCGGCATCTCCGCGATCGCACCGTGGGCCGACTTCGATTCGACGACCCGAAACGCCCACCCCAACCGGCACCTCGATTCCTATATCCCCACTCGGATCCTGGAAACAATCGTGCGGCGCGGCGTCGCCCTCGACGGCGAACTCGATCCGACATGGTCGCCGGTCAACCACGACTTCACCGGTCTACCTCCGGTCTTGATCCAGGTCGGCTCCACCGAATGCCTGCTGCCCGACGCGGAAATGCTGGTCCGCCGCTGCGTCGAAGCGGACGGCCCGGTACAGCTGCAGGTCTGGGACCGCGCGCCGCACGTCCACCACGTCGCCTCGGATTTCCTTTCCGACGCCCGAGCCGCGATCGACGACCTGGGTCTGTTCCACCGCCAGATTGTGGCTTGATCCGCCCGCTGAGACACAGTTCGGCAATCACCCCATTCGTCTCGATCCAGCAATTACGGTGCTGGCATGACGAACCCGGAAGGCGTCGAGCAGACGAGTCCTCGTCGATCGCGCGTACGCGTGTGGCTCGCACCGGCGGTTGTGGTGTCGCTGCTCATGGCCCTGCTGGCCACGATGTATCTCGCGTATGTGGTCGATCCGTCGAAGCATCTGCACGGCTTTCCGATCGCGCTGGTCGATCAGGACAGCGGGGATCTGATCGGCGGGAAGCCGACCAATGTGGGCAAGCAGATCAGTGATGCGCTGGTGCAGCAGATGCCGAGCGACAAAATCGATCTGCGGGTGCTCGGCATCAACGAGGCGCAGCAAGAGTTGAACTCGGGCAATGTGTACGGGGCGATCGTCATTCCGAGCGACTTCACCAAGCGGCTCGGAATTTTCGCCACCGCCAGCGTGGTGCCCGGCGATGTCAGCCGGCCGATCATCACGGTGTACACCAATCCGCGATCCGGTGCGTTCTCATCGCAGGTCGTGCAGACGGTGGCTGGAAGCGCACTCGCGCAAGCGAATCAGACGGTTGGCAAACAGCTCACCGAGACCGTGCAGACCCAGCTGCAATCGTCCGGGTCGGCGCCGGAACTGGCCGGCCTGAGTCGGCTGATGCTGGCCCAGCCGATCGATGTGGTCGTCACCCCGTTCCATCCCCTGCCGTCGGGAACGGGCGGCGGTCTGACGGCCTTCTTCTACACGATGATGGTGCTGCTGGCCGGATTCACCGGCGCCATGGTGATCAACGGGATGGTCGATTCGTCGCTCGGTTTCGCACCGACCGAATTCGGTCCCTGGTATGTGCACTATCCGACGACGCCGATTTCCCGGCTGCGGACGCTGCTGCTGAAGTGGGGCGTGATCACCGGTACCGCGCCGGTTGTGGCCGGGATATTCATGGCGGTCGGGCATTGGCTCGGCATGCCCATCGAGCGGCCGTTGCTGCTGTTCCTCTACAGCATGTTCGCGATCATCGCGGTCGGCGTCACCGCGCTGTCGATCGTGTCGGCGCTCGGTACCGCCGGTCTGCTGGTCAACCTCATCCTGTTCATCGTGCTCGGGCTGCCGTCCTCCGGTGGCACCATCCCGATCGAGGCAATCCCGAAATCCGTTGCCTGGCTCGCCGATTTCGAACCGATGCACCAGGTGTACCTCGGCATCAGGGCCATCCTGTATTTCAACGCCGACGGCTCCGCCGGTCTGAGCCGCGCGATCTGGATGACGCTGCTGGGCCTGGTCATCGGACTCGTCGTCGGCGGGGTCGTCACTCGCTACTACGACCGGAAAGAACTGCACCGCGCACCGGCAAAGAGCTGATGCTGGTCAGTACCAGTGGTGTGCCTGCCAGAATGCCCAGGCGCCGTCGGGGCTGCCGTAGCGCTCGTTCATATAGTCGTAGGTCCAGCGGATTTGGGTCAGCGGGTTGAATCGCCAATCGGCGCCGTGGGTTTGCATCTTTTCGGCGGGCAGTGCTTGGCCGAGGCCGTAGGCGCCGCTTTTCGGGTTGATGGCGAAGACGTCCCAACCGCTTTCGTGGGTGATGACGGCGTCGAAGGCTGGGAACTGGTGCAGTGGTACCACTGTCAGGGCGAGGGCTCTGGTGCCCAAGCGGACCAGTGAGAACGCGAGTCCGGCAGTGGTTGTTCCACTGTCGGGCGGGCTGGCGGCGGGCTTGACGGCGCCTGTGTCGTCGCTCTCGTCGCCGGGTGCAATATTGTCGCTCTCCTCGGCGGAGAGGGCGAGGCTGTCGCCCAGGCCGTTGGTGGATGGGGTAACGCTGTCGGCGGATGTGCTGTCGCTGTCGCCGAGACTGTCTGCGGGCGTGGCGTCGCTGCTGTCGGGGGCGTTGGCGGGCGTGGTTGTGCTGCCGTTCGGCCTGTCGGTGGGCGTGCTGTCGCTCCCGCTCGGCCCATCTGTAGGTGTGGCAAGACTGTCATCCGGGCCGTTGGCGGATGGTGTGACGCCGTCGTTCCGCCTGTCGGCGGAAGTGTTGACGCCTTCGCCCGGACTGTCTGCAGACGTGGCGGCACTGCTGTCGGGGAAATCGGCGGACGTGGCGCTGTCATTCAGTCCGTCGGTAGATGTAGGGCCACTATCGGCCAGACTGTCAGCGGAGGTCGCGTCGTCGTCGTTCGGGGCATTGGCGAACGTGACGACGCTGTCGCCCAACCCCTCGGCAACGGCTGGACCGGCACAAACCATGAGTGCTCCGACCGCAATGGCGGCCACGACAACGCGCAGCATCGATTCGCTCCTTAGATGTATTTGCCTTCCATATCGATGGGTGTCATGAGCTCGCGTGCATCAGTTCGTCCGAATGGTCAAACCCGGATTGTCTTGCAGCACACTGCTGATCGGCTGGCCGAGCAGCAGTGGGACGTGGCCGCAGCCGAGATCGAAGGAGGAGCTCACCGTGACGATGGCGCTGCTGAGGCCGAGTGCCTTGGTGCCCGCGAAGATCGGTCCACCGCTGTCGCCGCGCTGGCCGCAGAGGGCGGCATAGAACATATTCTCGATCTTGACCGGTTGGTCGCCGTGGCCGCGTAACAGGCCCTTTTGCCCGGCCGCCAGCACCGTCCCGCACGAATATCCGGATGTGAAGCCGGTTTTGCAGACCGCCGCTCCGACAACCGGGTCGGTGATTCCGTCGATGCGCAGGACATCCGAACCGGCAGCTCGCGACTGTCCTGCATTACTGCCGTTCACATTCACGTTGGGCGCCTGCGCCGGTGAATCCATTTTCTGGGTGGACACCAGGTTGTTCCGGAAGCGCGGCGCGAATGTCTCGTTGATCCGCACGATCGCGTAGTCCTTGGGGGCGAACTGGGAGACCGTGAAGTTACCGATCTCCTTGCCGAGCTGCCCATCTTTGAATTCGTAGACACGTTGGGGCTCGGTGGTTTTCGCGGATGGTTCGACAACATTGTTCGGGTCGCAGTGCCCGGCGGTGATATTCACGGCACTACCGCCGGCATCGCTGGCATTGAAGCCGAACGAGCACCTGTGCGCATTTCCGTCGATCTTGATGCCGAACGGCTGGCCACCGATGATGTCGCCTTCGGCTTCGATTCCGGCGATGGTCTGGATGCCAACGGAGGTGTCGTCGGGTCGGGCTTCCGGCAGCACGGCCGTCACCGACTGGATCGGCCCGATATCGGTCGGCAACTGCACGTCATCGGCCAGCCGGACGGCGAAACTGTTGGTCACCACGTCGATGCCGTAGGCGACAATCGAGTCGACGACGGTGCTCGGCTGACCGGATAGCCAACGTTCGAAGGCGATGCGGCGGGCATCGAGAGTGCGCTCACTGTCGGCAACGGTTTCCACGCTGAATCCGGCCTTTTCGGCGATGGTTTTGGCGTCCGCCGCGCGCTCACCTTCGGCGAGGGAGACGATCGGACGGTCGTCACTCATCCGGATCCCCGCGAATACGGCCGGGTATGCGGCGCGCGCCTGCTGTGCGAATTCGGCCAGCCGCCGGGCGGTTTCGGCGCGTACGAGATATTCGTGCGCATCCATTCCGAGGTCACTCGCGACGGCCGCGATCAGTCCGGGCGGCAGCGGGGCGGCATCGGGCTTTGGTGCGGCCGCTGCCGGATGCGCGATCGAACCTGCCATTGCCAATGCGGCACAGCAGCCGAGCGCTGCCCGCCGCGTACGAATACCCGACCTCATCGAGCCGCCTCCTGACCAAGCGCCGAAGTATTCGATGACGCTATGTCACATGCGTCACAAAACGGACTATTTGGTTCCATAGCGTGTCGGTGTCCGCGCCGGTCAACGCCCCTACGCCGGACAACTTGCCGACACGCCGAGACCGTTGAACTGTCGAATATCCACCGCTTGGGATGATCGCACCCGGTCCATCGCCACCCCGCCGAAATAGGAGGACACTCGTGCTGCTGCTGGGTCTCGGAAGCATTCTCGGACCGGCCATTGGCGCACTGCTCGGAATAATTTTCTCCATCCTCTAGGCCATTACATCCGAACGCGGGGCGGACGCCGAAAGGGTCCGCCCCGCGTTCGGTTTCAATGCACTATGTCAAGCCGAGTCCGTGCGCAAGGACCGGCCACGACCGCTTCAATTCGTCTTCCCAATAACCCCACGAGTGCGTGCCCTCGTCGAAGTTGTACGTTGCCGGAATGCCGAGCGCTATCAGCTTAGCCTGCAAATTCTTCATGCAGTAATTGGCCGCTGCTTCGATCGCGCCGCCGAGCAGAACCTGATTTGTCAATCCGTCGAGGCCGGGTTCGGCATGTGCCCCGTTCAGCGTGTCATATTTTCCGGGCAGGCCATTACCTGAAGAGAGATACAGATCGATGCCGCGCAATTTATCGGCGTGCAGGTACGGATCGTTTTCCGTCCATTCGGGCGAACCGACCGGACCCCACATGTTGTCGGCGTTTCCGCCACCCCAGGCGATCACGAGCTTAAGGAACCTGGAACCGATCGGATCGCTGGTCTGTGCGCAGCCACTATATGCGGCTGCAGCCCGGTAGAGGTCGGGTCGGGCAATTGGCAATGCCAATACCGTGGCGGTGGAAGCGGAAATTCCTGCGATCGCGTTGACTCCGTTGGTGCCGAGTGCGGAATTGATCAGCGGTGGCAATTCATCGGTCAGGTAGGTCTTCCATTTATTGCGACCCAGTACCGGATCGTCCTCGAGCCAGTCGGTGTAGTAACTGAACCTGCCGCCGATCGGCTGGACCAGGTTGACGTCTTTGTCCGACATGAACTGCCGCGCATCGCTTTGTGCCTGCCACGATGCGTCGTCCTCGCCGCCGCCCGCACCGTTCAACAGATATAGCGTCGGCCGGGGAACCGAGTCATCCGCGGCCCGCTGGATCTCCACCGGAAATTCAGCGCCCATCGCCGCGGAATAGACCTGAAGTCGGATATTGCGGTCGTCGATGTACTCGACGTCGGTTATGTACGAACCGTCGTCCGACGCCGTATCCGTAGAAATCTGCGCGGATGTGGTGACCTCGGCAAAGGCCGACGGCGCACCTAACGTCGTGCCGACGAGCATCCCCACCAACGCGATGCCGACTACCGATCTATGTATTCCTCCGATTACGCCCCTGTCCATACCCAAGCTTTTAGCACCAAGGTTCCGGCCGGTGCCGCACCGACACGTCGCCGGTAGGTCGGCACCGGACCGAAACCAGGTACGGCCGCCGTGCACCAGCGTTACTATGTCAAGCGCGCCACATCATCCGGATGGGCTGGTTGTGTGCGTGGCATTCGGATAGCACCACCTACGTGTCGGTGCCGCAGCAAGAGTCGGCGACGCGGACAGCGTGACCCGCTCTTCCACGAGTGGTCGGGGACCGGTGGCTGGAGAAATGCCATGACCCAAACAATGAGTTTCGACTTCAGAGCACTGAGATCCGCGATCGGCGGGCCGGTATTCGCTCCTGACGACGCGGGTTATGACCATGCCCGTGCCATCTGGAACGGGGCCATCGACCGGAGGCCCGCGGTGATCGCCCAGTGCCTTTCCACCGAGGACGTGGCCGCGGCCTTGGCTTTCGCGAGGGAAAACGACTTCGAGGTAGCGGTGCGCGGCGGTGCGCACGCCTACAGCGGCACGGCGGTCTGCGACGGCGGCCTGATGATCAATCTCGGGGTGATGAATCGCGTCGTGGTGGATCCGGTGGCCGGGAGAGCTTTGGTCGGCGGCGGCGCGACGATGGCGGATATGGATGCCGCGACCCAGGCGTACGCACTGGCCGTGCCCGGCGGCGTGATCAGCGATACCGGCGTGGGTGGCCTCACCCTGGGTGGTGGCATGGGTTGGCTGACCCGCGTAGCCGGACTGTCGATCGACAATCTCGTCTCGGCACAGGTCGTTCTTGCCGATAGCCGGATCGTGCGGGCGTCCGCCAGTGAGAATCCGGACCTGTTCTGGGCGTTGCGTGGTGGTGGCGGAAATTTCGGAATCGTCACCGAATTCGAATATCGCACGCATCGGATCGGGCCCGAAGTGCACGTCGGATTCTTCTTCTGGCCACTGACGGATGGGGATGCCGCGCTGCATATGATTCGTGCGTTCATACCGACGATGCCGCCCAGGTCGGGAGTGCTGGTCGCCGTCGCTTTATCCGCGCCGCCGGAGCCTTTCGTGCCGGAGCAGTACCACTTCGTACCGGGTCATGCGCTTATTGTCGCCGGTTACGGTACTGCCGAAGAACATGCCGAGATGGTTGCGCCGATCCGCAGTGCGCTCGCCCCGCTCTTCGAATTCATTGCCCCGATACCCTTTACCGGATTGCAGTCGATGCTCGATGTGGCGGCGCCGTGGGGCATCCACGGATATGAGAAGGCGCTCGATCTCGACGACTTCTCCGACGACGTGATCGCGATTCTGACCGAGCGGGCGGGGCAGAAGACATCGCCGCTGTCGTTCATGCCGATCTTCGTACTCGATGGCGCCTTCACTGCCGTCGGCGAGGACGACACCGCATTTGGCGGCGCGCGCTCGGCACACTACGTATGCAATATCGAAGCCGCCGCGCCTGATGCCGAGATATTGGCCGCCGACAGGGCGTGGGTGCGCTCCACCTGGGAAGCGCTGTGTCCCTTCGCCTCCAACCAGGGCGGGTATGTCAACTTCATGGCGGAGGCGGGCGAGGACCGGGTACGCGCATCCTATGGACCCGCCAAATACGCGAAGCTGGCCGATATCAAGACCGAGTACGACCCCGAGAATGTTTTCCACCGCAACGCCAATATCAAGCCGGGCTGATCGCGATGAGGGTTGCGGCCGATTCAGCTCGGATCGAGGTCGATGGGCGGTCGATCGCCTACCGGATGGTGGGTGCCGGTCCACCGCTGGTGTTGCTCCACGGCGGATGGGAGGACAGCCGATCGTGGCGGCTGCAGTTGGAGTCGCTCGCCGATGAGTACACGGTCATTGCCTGGGATGCACCTGGATGCGGCAGGTCCGACGATCCGCCCGAAGGTGTGCGTCTGGGCTACTACGCCGACACACTGGCGGGATTGATTCGAGAACTCGGGATCGAACATCCGCATGTGCTCGGGCTGTCGTTCGGTGGCGGCCTGGCCATCGAGCTGTATCACCGCCACCCTGATGTGCCGCGCTCGTTGATCCTCGTCGGCGCATACGCCGGATGGGCGGGATCGCTACCCGCGGATGTGGTGGACGAGCGGGTGCGGCGGATACGGGAGCAGACCCAGCGGCCACCGGCAGAATGGGCCGAGTCCTACCTTCCGACATTTTTCGCCACACCGATACCGCGGGAGTGGATCGACGAGATGCTGGCGATCATGTCCGATTCGCGACCGAGCGGCATGGTCGCGATACTTTCGGCATTCGCGGAGGCCGACCTGCGCGACGTGCTACCCACCATCGCCGTCCCAACGCTGATCCTCAACGGCGAGCTCGACGAGCGAGCGCCGCTGCGCATCGCCGAGGGATTGCACGCGAGTATCCCCGGCTCCCAGTTGGTCGTGATTCCCGGTGTCGGCCACTGCTGCAACCTCGAGGCGCCGAAGGCGTTCGACGCCGTCGTCCGCCATTTCCTGCGACAACATCCGATCAGTAAGTAGTTCCCATCGCGGCGCGCACCTCGTCGAGGGTTTGCTCGTCGATGCCGGTGCAGAGGGCGGCCGTGGTCAATAGCTGGGGCCGGGCGCCGTCGACCAGCCCCAGCAGGGCTCGGGTCAGCCCGCCGCGGCGCTGCGTGGGTTGGCGCGCTGGACCACGTCCGCGAGCAGGGTGTTGAAGCGGTCCGCGGCCTCGATATTGCCCAGGTGGCCGGTGGGCCAGACCTGGTAGTCGGCGAGGTGACCTGCCTTGGACAGGGCCTCGACGATTGGGCGGGACATGCGCTCGGGCAGCAGGTGGTCTTCGGCGCCCCCGATGACCGTGGTAGGCACCGTCAGGTGCTTCGCGGCATCACCCAGGTCCAGATCGGCGAGAGCGGCGGCGTGCAGGCCGCGGGTGAGCGGGCGACACGAGCGGACGATGCCGAGTGCGAAGTCCACCTCGTCACGGGTGGCGGGCTTGGACATGACGCGGGCCTTGAACACCGCGCTGACCGGCCACCCGCCCGGCAGCGGAATCGGCGCGGCGAGTGCGGTTTCCGCGATGACGAGCGGGACGCGGACGCTGGCGCCGAGTACGGTCAGCGGGCGCTTGGCCACCATGAGCGGCTTGTTGAACAGCGGCAGCAGGTCGGTTTCGTATCGGATGTCGCTGGCCGCGGTATTGGCCATGACGACCGCGGCGGCGCGGCGAGTGACCTGTTCCGGATAGCGAGATGCCCACGCCTGCAGGGTGATTCCACCCATGCTGTGGCCGACGAGGACGGCGCGCTTGCCTGGCGGGAGAGCGGCCTCGAGCACTGCTTCGAGGTCGTCGGCCAGTGTCTGCGCACCCGGGCCGATGCTCCCGAGGGTGCTCTCGCCGTGGCCACGCTGATCGTAGGCGAGCACCCGGTAGCGGTCGGCGAAGGCATTGATCTGCGGATTCCAGTACTCGATGCAGCAGCTCCAGCCGTGGATCAAGACGATGACATCGCCGTCGGCGGGGCCGTAGGCATGGGCCCTGAGCTTGGCTCCGTCCCCGGTGGTGACCGGGATGATCTCGGGTGTGGCGGCGGGCTTGTTGAGAGACGTGGTCCGGTATGTCCGCGACCGTAGGCCGGCACGGTAGGCGGCGGTCAACGGTTCGTCTCCGCGCACTTCCGCCAGCGTCCTCATCGACTTGACCAGCATTCGAGCACTCCTTTGTGTCTGCCGCCACAGTACAGTGCAAGCTGAGTGCTTGCTACTGCTAGCGCTCCAGTGGCGGAAATCCTGGTGCTATCGGATGGATACCCGAAATTAGGTCGGCCAATAGTCCGGCCGGAAGAAACATCGGGTACGAGCTCTTCTTCCTGGATATCGCCTGTGCCCGAGGCAGCCGTTACCCCCGCCGCCCACCCTGTCTTGCCCCCGATCCCCCTGTCTCACCCCACAATCGCGCACCCGTTCTCGGGATCGGCCCGGTTCTGCGGCGCGCATCCCCGACAAAGGGTGCGGTCGGCAGTCAGCTGGGGGTGAGGAAATCGACGATATCCTCGGGCATCACCAGGCAGACCTGGTCGTCCGGATGGAAATCACCGGGGATGTCGCGGCGGTTGGGGGCGCGCACGAAAACGACAACGGACGAACCGTCTCCGGGGTCTATTTCGACCGCGACCGAGCCGGAGAAATCGCTGTCCGTGGGTGCGTACCAGTGGCCCACATGCCCGAATTCGAGCCTGCGAGCCGCGCTGACCCCGAATCCGTCGAGCCGGGTAACACCAGCGGCCTCCACGTCGCGAAATTCTACTCTAGCTGCGGAAATGCCGGACCGAATTGATCATGTCGGTAGCTGCTGCGATGATTTCGCCCATGGCCTCCGATGCGGTCCGATTGGCGGCGCCGATTCCGGTGCTGCGCATATTCGATATTGCCAAGGCGTACGAGTTCTACCGCGACTATCTGGGATTCACTGTGGACTGGGAACACCGGTTCGGTGCGAACTTTCCGTTGTATGCGCAGGTGTCGCGGTCGTCGGCGAAGGTGCATTTGAGTGAGCATCACGGTGACGGCACTCCCGGATCGGTGGTGTGGATCGCGGTGGACGACATCAAGGCACTGCATGCCGAGTTGGCGGGCAAGGACTATCGGTATGCGAAGCCGGGGTGCCCGGAGGATGGGCCGGGCGGGCCGGGGTTCGAACTCGCCGATCCGTTCGGCAATACGTTGCGGTTCGCCCAACCCGAATAGCCGGCACGAGCTGTGGCGGGTGTGGGGCGGCCGCGGCTACCGTTGGTGCTTGTGGAGATGAGTCATGCGGTACCGGTCGCACACCAGGAAGCGGTGGCGGAACAACCGAGGCGCACCGGCCTGCGCGCCATGGGGTGGCCACTGGTGGCGGCGGGCGTCGGGGTCGGTGCCGCGGTCCTGCTGCATTTCCGGGATCCGCACGGCGAAGGCTCCTATGGAATCTGCCCGGTCTACGCACTGACAGGGTTGTATTGCCCAGGCTGCGGCGGCATGCGGGGTATGCACAATCTGACCGACGGCCGAATTCTCGATGCGGTACACAGCAATCTGCTCGTACTGCCGCTGGTGCTGGCCTTCGTGCTGTGGATCGGTGACTGGTCGATCCGTGCCTGGCGCGGTGAGCGGATGCGACTACCTCGGATCAGTCGAACCACGATGTGGGTGTTCTTCGCGCTGCTCATCGGCTATACGGTGTTGCGAAATACGCCGTGGGGGACCTGGCTCACGCCGGTCTAGCGGTTTTCAGGCAGGCTTCGTATATGAGTGATTCGCTGAAAGAACGCGTGCGGGCGAAACTATTGCGCCAGCTCGCCGAGGACGGCACGCCCGACTCGGAACAGGATGATCCGCGCCTGATCTCGGTCGAGTCCGATCTCGATGCGCTGAACAGTGTCGCCGATGACGATCCGTTGGTCGAAGAATTGGCCGCGCGCTACTTGGTCTTCTGACGGCGCCTCAGCGCGATGTCGTATCGACCTGCCCGCCGGAGGGCGGCAGTTGCGGCAGCGGCTCACCGAGCAGCCACGCATCCCAGAGCGGCCGCAGCGGCACCAGGGTGTAGTGGCCCGCCAGATCGGTGAATTCCTCCGTGGTGACCGAGCCGTGCCGGTACCGGATCGTCCACTCGCGCAGCAGATCCCAGAAGGCGAGCTCGCCGAGTTCCAGGCGCAGCGTATGCAGGGTGAGTGCGCCCCGTTTGTACACGCGGTCGTCGAACATACGTCGTGGGCCGGGGTCGCCGATGATGATGTCCTGCGGTTCACGGGACAGGTTGTGCCGGGCGGCGCGGGCCAATTGGTCCGCGGTGGGCCCGCCCGCGGCTTCGGACCAGATCCATTCGGCGTAACAGGCGAAGCCTTCGTGTAGCCAGATGTCACGCCACTGCCAGATGGTGAGGCTGTTGCCGAACCACTGGTGCGCGAGTTCGTGTGCGACAAGGCGTTCCGCGCCGCGGCGGCCGTCGCAGTGGTTCGCGCCGAAGACGGAGATGCCTTGGGCCTCGATCGGGATCTCGAGGTCGTCATCGGTGATCACGACGGTGTACCCCTCGAACGGATACGGGCCGAACTTCTCGGTGAACAGCTCCATCATCTGCGGCTGGCGCTCGAAGTCGTGTTCGAAATTTGCGCGCAGTCGCGGTGGGATCACGGCCTGCATCGGCACCGAACCGCGCGGGCTGCCGATCCGGTGTTTCCGGTACTGCCCGATCTGGATGGTGGCCAGATAGGTCGACATCGGCTCGGACTGCTCGTAAACCCAGGTGGTCTGGCTGGCCTTGGTCTGCTTACGCATCAAGGTGCCGTTGGCGAGCGCGTAGTACGGGGTGTCGGTGGTGATCGAAATCCGGTAGCTGGCTTTGGAACTCGGGTGGTCGTCGCAGGGGAACCAGGACGCGGCGCCGTTGGGCTGGCTGGCCACCAGCGCGCCCTCGGTCAGTTCCTCCCAGCCCACCTCGCCCCACGGCCCGCGCACCGGCTTCGGCAGCCCGGCGTATTGGATGACCAGCTCGAGCAGCCCACCCGCGGGGATGCGGTGTTGCGGCGTGATGACGAGCTTGCCGCGCTGGTGGGAGTATTTCGCGGCCTTGGTGCCGTTGACGAGCACCTTGGATACGGTGAGCGACTGGGACAGGTCGAGCGCGAAACGGTCACGGACGGCGTCGGTCACCGCGATGATCCGAGCTCGGCCTGCCATGCGATTACTGGCGACCTTATAAGTGATCTCGAGTTCGTACCGCGATACCCGGTAGCCCCAATTTCCGTTCTGCGGTAGGTATTCGTCGACGGGCTCTTCGTAGTACTTGCCCGCCATCAGGAGGTCGCTCCCGCCTCGCTGAGGCTCGGCGCCGCACTCGACCACGGCGCGATCGGATTGCCCCACCAGCGGGTGGACGGCGGCACGGTGTCACCGCGCATGACCAGCGAGGCGGGGCCGACGGTCGCGCCCGCGCCGATGCCTGCGGCGGGCAGGGCGACGCAGTGCGGCCCGAGGGTGGCGCCCGCGTCGAGGGTAACGGTGTCCATGGCCATGATTCGATCGTGGAAAAGGTGAGTCTGCACCACACAGCCGCGTTCCACGGTCGCGCCGTCACCGAGTGTCACCAGGTCCGCCTCCGGTAGCCAATAGGACTCGCACCATACCCCGCGTCCGATCTTCGCGCCGAGTCCACGAAGCCACAGATTCAGTACGGGGGTACCGGTCGCGGCGCGCGCGAACCACGGCGCGGCGACGGTTTCGACGAAGGTGTCGGCAACCTCGTTGCGCCACACGAACGAACTCCACAGCGGATGCTCCTCGGCGCGAATTCGCCCGACCAGTAACCACTTCGCGGTGACCGCACTGGCCCCGGCGATGGCACCGGCGGCCATCAGGACAAAACCGCAGAGCAGTCCGGCGACCAGGTATCCGGCCGATTCCGCGATCCAGGCCAGCATGAACAGCACACCGAGGCCGATGGCGAAGCTCATGAGCACCGGGACGAGCCGGCAGGTCTCGACTATGCCGCGGAACACCTTCAGCCGCAGCGGCGGATCGAAGGTGCGTTCGGTATCGCCGCTTTCGGAGGCGCGTCGCAGACGCACCGGTGGGCTGCCGAGCCAGGACGAACCCGCCTTGGCCTTGGACGGTGCGGCCGAAAGGACGGCGACCAGCCCGTTTTTCGGCACCCGTCGACCGGGTGCGGTCATACCGGAATTGCCGAGGAAGGCGCGCTTGCCGACCTTCGCGTCGCCGATGTGCAGCCAGCCGCCGCCGAGTTCGTAGCTGGCGATCATGGTGTCGTCGGCGAGGAACGCGCCGTCGGCGACGGTGGTGAATTTCGGCAGCAGCAGCACCGTGGACGCCTCGACGCTCTTACCGATCTTCGCGCCGAGCAGGCGCAGCCACAGCGGGGTCAGCAAGCTTGCGTAGAGCGGGAACAGGAAGGTGCGCGCCGAATCCAGCAGCCGCTCGGTGGCCCAGGCCTGCCAGCCGACCCGGCTGCGCACGGGATGATGGCCCTCGGTGAGTCCGATGCTGAGCAGCCGGACCGCGATGACCGTGGCCACCGTGTACACGGCCAGGCTCAGCAGTGTTGCGACAGGCAGGATCGCGAAACCCTTGCCGAGCGCACCCGCGAGTGTGCGGGCATCGCGGATGAACCAGGCGATGAATGCGCCGCCCACCGCCAGACCGAGAATGGGCATGGCCGCCAATGCCATCGAGGTCACGCCGAAAATCGCGACCCAGTGCGCGGCCCGCGCCGGAGTATGCGACGGCCAACGATGCTGGGCCTTACCGACTTTCGTGGCGGGCGAGCCTGCCCACTCCTGTTCGGCCTTCACCCTGCCCGATACCGAAGATCCGGCCGCGATCTCGGCATTCTTACCGATTTTGCTGCCGGGCAACAGGATCGAGCGCGCGCCGATCACCGCGCCCGCACCGATGGTGATCGGTCCGATGTGCACCACATCGCCGTCGATCCAATAGCCGGACAGGTCGACCTCGGGCTCCACACTGCAGCCGTCGCCGAGTTCGAGCATGCCGGTGACCGGCGGCAGGGTGTGCAGATCGACGCCCGTACCGATCTTCGCGCCGAGCGACCGCGCGAACGGCACCATCCACGGTGCGCCGGACAGACTCTCGGCGCCGCTGGCCTCCGAGAGCCGCACCGCCGCCCACAGTCGCAGGTGCTCCGATCCGCCGCGCGCATAACTGCCGGGCCGCACCCCGCGCAGCAGAATCCGAGCGCCGGTCGCGCAGATCACCATGCGACCCGGCGGTGAGATGAACAGCAGGAACGCGGCCAGCGTCCACCACCAGGACAGATGCGGCAACCACGGCAGCGAGCCGGACCAGCCCGCGATATTGCCGACAATCGCCAACCAGGTGAGCCACTGCAGTCCGGTGAGGGTCGTCAGCGGGATGGTGGCCAGCACCTGGATCCACTGGGCGCGCAGCGGCGTCGGGCGCACGATGCGTTCCTCGACGGCGGCGCTCGGCGCGGTCTCGTCGAGCAGTTCGGCCAGTGCGCCGAGGCGAGGATGGTCGTAGAGATCGGCGACGGTGATCCGCGGATAACGTTCGCGCAGTGCGGTGACCAGTTGCGCCGCCGATAGCGAGCCACCACCGAGATCGAAGAAGTCGGTATCCGGACCGGTGACCTCGGCGCCGAGAATCGAATCCCACAGTCCGGCAATCCATTGCTCGGTTTCGGTGAGATCGACGGTCGCGGTTTCGGGTTCGGCGGTGTTCGGCAGCGGCCACGGCAGGGCGTCACGATCGACCTTGCCCGAGGTACGGGTGGGCAGGTCGGCAACGATGGCGAGCCGGGGGACCAGCGGGGCCGGAAGTTGTTCGGCGAGTTGGGCTCTGGCGGCCTTGAGGTCGTAATCGGGTCCGGTTCCGGTCAGGTAGCCGACCAGGATCTTATTGCCCGCCTTGCTGGTTCGGATCGCGGCCGCGGCACCGGTGACGCCGGGTAGGTGCTGCAGGGCGTTGTCGAGTTCGCCGAGTTCGATGCGGCGGCCGCCGAGTTTGATCTGATCGTCGGCACGGCCGAGGAAGACCAGACCCGCGCTGTCCTTGCGAACCAGGTCGCCGCTGCGGTAGGCGCGCTCCCAGCCGAGTGACGGTAGCGGAGCGTACTTTTCGGCGTCCTTGGCCGGATCGAGGTAGCGGGCCAGGCCGACGCCGCCGATCACGAGTTCACCGGATTCGCCCTCGTCCACCGGATTTCCGGCGGCATCGACGACGGCAAGATCCCAGCCGTCCAGCGGTAGTCCGATCCGGACCGGGAAGCCCCCGTCGAGCAACGCCGCACAGGCGACCACCGTTGCTTCGGTGGGGCCGTAAGTATTCCAGACTTCGCGTTCCGAATCCTCTTTGCCGGCAAGGCGTTCGGCAAGTTCGGGCGGCACCGCCTCGCCGCCGAAGATCAGCAGCCGGACCGGGTCGAGCGCCTCGGTGGGCCAGGTCGCGGCGAGTGTGGGAACCGTCGAGACGATGCTGATTTCGCGGCGCACCAGCCAGGGACCGAGATCCGCGCCGGTGCGGACCAGGGCGCGCGGCGCGGGCACAAGACACGCGCCGTTGCGCCAGGCCAGCCACATTTCCTCGCAGGAGGCGTCGAAGGCGACCGAGAGCCCGGCGAGAACCCGGTCGCCCGGACCGATCGGGGCATTCGGCAGGAACAGGCGCGCTTCCGCGTCGACGAAGGCGGCGGCGTTGCGGTGGGTGACCGCGACGCCCTTCGGGGTTCCGGTGGATCCGGAGGTGAAGATGATCCACGCGTCGTCGCCGGGGGTGGGGCGAACGGTCGAGGCATCAGCGGACTCTGGCCGTTCGACGGCTGTCGGCTCGATGCCTGCCGCGGTCACGATCGCGGTGACGCGGGCCTCACCGAAGACGAGCCGGGCGCGCTCGTCCGGATCGTCGGCGTCCACCGGGACGTAAGCCGCCCCGGCAAAAAGAATCGCCAGAATAGTGACGTAAAGCTCATGTGTGCCGGATGGCATCCGCACGCCGACGCGGTCGCCGGGACGCACACCCGCCGCGGTCAAGCGCATGACTCCGGCGTCGATTTCGGCCAGCAATTCGGTGTAGCTGAGCGCTACGCGACCGTCATCGATCGCGGGTGCCTCCGGATGGGCTTGCGCGGTGCTGTTGAGGATGTCGACAAGGGTCCTGGCCTGCGGCGCGAGTGCGGCGCGTAGCAAGGGTTCGGGGGTGCGGAGCCCGTCGGTCGGGTCTGTGCCCGCCGCGGTGTCGACCTGCGGCCGCAGCATCACGTCCTGCCCACCTCTCATAGACCTGCCTTGCGCTTCCTCGTTGTTGTTTCACAGCAGGGTTACCAGTGGGCAAACGCCATGGTGACCAACTGTCTACGGTACCTGCGGTATCGGTCAGAGTTCTTCGCCCAGTGCTTTCAGCGCAAGGCGGTGCAGGGTCTGCCGCTCGTCCTCGTCGAGGCGGTACAGCACCCGCTCGGCGGCCTCTTCGATGAGTTCGTCGGTCTTGCGGCGTTCGGCGCGTCCGGTCTGGGTGATGGACAGCCGGTATTTGCGCCGGTCCGTCGAATCGCGGGTGCGGATGACGAAACCGGACTCCTCCAAGCCGTCGATCAGCCGGACCACCTCGCTGCGGTCGATGCCGAGCGCGGTGGAGACCTGCTGCTGGGACAGGTCGTCGAATTCCTCCAGGCAGACCAGCACCCAGTGTTCACGCAATGACGTGCCCATCTCGGCGTGTACGGCCTTGTGCAGCTTGCCGAGCGCGTAGGTCGGGAAGCGGAGCAGGCCGCGGGGGTGAATGTGGTCAGCGGGCATTCGGTAATCATATCTATTGTTGATGAGCCAGATTGTTGATAACCTCCGCAATCTAGGTTGTCTACAAATAGCGGAGGATCCATGTCGGATACTCGAACGGCCGTCGCCGCCACCGCGCCCGCACTCGAAGCCATTCCCGCGCAGGTCTGGCGGGTGGCCGGTGTGGTGGTCTTCGGCGCCGTCATGAGCATGTTGGACACGTCGCTGGTGAATATCGGGCTGAACTCCATCGCGACGGATCTCGGTGCGGCACTGGACAGTGCCCAGTGGATCGCGAGCGGGTATCTGCTTGCGCTCGCCGTCACGCTGCCGCTGTGCGGTTGGCTCGGGCGGCAATTCGGAATGGACCGGGTCTGGTTGGCCGCGCTCGCCGGATTCACGGTGACCTCGGGACTGTGCGCGCTGGCTCCGAATATCGGCTGGCTCATCGGTTTTCGGATCGCGCAGGGTCTGGCCGCGGGGCTATTGGTGCCCGCCGGGCAGACGCTGCTCGGGCAGGTCGCGGGTCCGCATCGGTTGGGCCGGGTAATGAGTGTCGTCGGCATCGCGGTGGTCACCGCGCCCGCGATCGGACCGACCATCGGCGGCGTCATGCTGGCGAACCTGGATTGGGAGTGGTTGTTCCTGATCAATATCCCGTTCGGGCTGGTGGCGTTCGTCCTGGGGCGTCGGCTGTTACCGCGGGCGCAGGCGTCGGGCAACGGCGGTCGATTCGATGCCACCGGATTCGCATTGATCGCGGTCGGGCTGTCGGCGCTGGTCTATGGGCTGGGTGAATTCGGCAGTCGCGGTAGCGTTTCCGCGCCGACGGTCTGGGTGTCGGTAGTGGTCGGGGTGTTGGCGCTCGGCCTGTTCGTGGTGCGGTCGGTGCGCGGTGGCGGCGGAAGTCTGCTCGATGTCGGAATGTTCCGGCATCCGGTATTCGCGACGGCGAATGTGGCGAACTTCTTCGCCGGTGCGTCGCTGTTCGGGGCAATGCTGTTGCTGCCGTTGTACTTTCAAGTGCTGCATCGCGACGGTCTCATCGCGACGGGTTTGCTGCTCATGTCCTTCGGGATCGGTGGCATCATCGCGCTGCCCGTCGGCGGGCGCTTGACCGATCGGTACGGCGGGGGAGTGGTCGCGGTGGTCGGCAGTGCGGTGACGGCCGCAGTCACGGTGCCGTTCGCGTTCGGCGATGCGTCGATGAATCCCGTTGTCGTGCAGGTACTTCTGTTGATCCGCGGTGTGGCGACCGGATTGACCGGGGTGCCGATCATCGCTGCGGCCTACGCCGCGGCGCGGCCCGATCAGCTGCCGGATGCGGCATCGTTCGTGAATATTCTGCAGCGGGTCGGCGGGTCGATCGGAGCGGCACTGCTCGCGGTGGTGCTGTATCGCGCGGCCGCTGCGGGATTGTCGGTGGATGCCGGGTTCCGGCACGCGTTCTGGTGGCTCACGGCCGCGTCGGTCATCTCGTTGATCGCATCACTATTGCTGTGGCGCAAAGAGATTCAGCCGAATCCGTGACGCTGTGCGCCTGGTCGGTGGCGACCGGCCAGGCGCATGCCGGATTACGCGGCGGAAGCGGCCGTGCCGATGCCGAGCGCTGCGAGTATGGCCGCGCTGATCTGTTCGAGCCGATCGCGAACCTGTGGTCGGCGCAACATGGCAACCGCTCGTGACGCCAGCACGGCGAGCAGGATCATCTCGACGGCGGCAATGGAGCATTCGATGGCGCCAAGGGCGAGGGTGTTCAGAAATGTGACATCGGTGAGGAATTGCGGCAGTACCGCCAGGTAGAACAGCCCGACCTTCGGGTTGAACATGCACGACACCAGGCCTGCGGCGAATGCCGAGCGGATCGAGGCGGGGGCCTCCGCGGCCGACTGTCCGGACGCCGCGGCGGTGCCCGCCCTGCGCTGCTTGCGGTGATCGATCAGTGCGCGAATTCCCAAGTACACCAAGTAGATTCCGCCGATGACCTTGAGCGTTCGGTAGGCCGTCGCGGACTGTTCCAGCAGGGCGGCCACCCCTGCCGCGACCACCACCGCCCACACGATCCCGCCCAATGCCGAGCCGATCGCCGCGGCAATACCGGGTCGCGCGTCCACGATCGAGAAGCGCAGCACCAGGAACGAATCCGGGCCGGGCGTGATCGACAGCAGAATGCACAGGCCGATGAAGCTGAGCAGCAGGGAAAGCGTCACCTCTCGATCAGATCGCACATCACTCGGCATTGCAAGGTTATTTATTCGACTGCATGTGTATGCAGCAATGGACCGGTTGACAGGGCGGTGCGGTATCTGCCAATCTCGGTTCAGGTCATGAGTGCCAGCGTCAAGCCCCGGCTAGCTGGTCGGCAACCCTCCTCCGCGGTGGGGTGCTCCGGGTGACGACCGGGCCGCAGCCCGACCGGGTGCGGCAAGCGCGGACTCGGATGATCACCAGATTTCGGGTCCCATAGCCGATGGGATTTTGTGATGACCGCTGTAATCGATCAGAGCTGTGCCGCCCTCGCCCGGGTCTCCGGCGACGATCTCCGAGTGCCGCTGGTACAGGGCGGAACGACCACCTACGCGAACTTCGACTACGCCGCTAGCGCACCGGCATTGGCGCAGGTCACCGACCGCGTGCAGCAGCTGCTGCCGTTCTACGCGAGCGTGCACCGCGGCGCCGGTTACGCCTCGCGGATCTCCACCGAGTGCTACGAGGCCGCACGCGGTTCGGTCACCCGCTTCCTCGACGCCGCCGACGGCCAAGTCGTGGTGTTCACCCGCAACACCACCGATTCGCTGAATCTGCTCGCCGCCTGTGTGCCCGGCGACACCGTGGTGCTGGATATCGAACATCATGCGAACCTCCTGCCCTGGACCCGGCACGGTCGTCGCGTCGTCAAGGCCGCGGCGACCGTCGAGGAGACGATCCGCCAGCTGATCGCCGAATTGTGCAGTAAGCCGGCGGCATTGCTCGCGGTCACCGGCGCGTCCAATGTGACCGGTGAGGTGCTGCCGCTCGAGCGCCTGGCCACCATCGCGCACCAGTGCGGTGCGCGCATCCTGGTCGATGCCGCGCAGCTGGCACCGCATCGTCGAATCAGCCTGCGCGCCACCGGAATCGACTACCTCGCCTTTTCCGGTCACAAGCTCTACGCACCGTTCGGCGCGGGAGTGCTTGTCGGACGCCGGGATTGGCTCGATGCCGCCGAACCTTATCTGGCGGGCGGCGGGGCGGTCCGCGAGGTCACCACTACCAGCACGGAATGGGCATCGGCACCGCAGCGTCACGAGGCCGGTTCGCCGAATGTCCTGGGCGCGGCCGCGCTCGCCGCCGCATGTGATGCGCTGTGCGCGATCGATCCGAAAACCCTTGCCGCGCATGAGCGAAGGCTCGCCGATCGCCTGCGTGCCGGGCTGTCCGCGATTGCGGGGGTCAACCTGCTGCGCATCTGGGACGACAGCCCCGACACCGTCGGCATTGTCGCCTTCACCCTGGACGGATTCGTCCCCGGACACGTCGCGGCCTATCTCTCCGCCGAACACGGCATCGGCATACGCGACGGGCGCTTCTGCGCGCACCCGCTGCTCGAGCGTCTCGGCCTGGACGGTGCGCTGCGTGCCAGCATCGGCCTCGGCACCAGCTCCGCCGATGTGGATCGGCTGGTCGAGGCCATCGCTACTCTCGTCGACAAGGGTGCGTCGTGGAATTACGCCAGTACTGACGGACTTTGGAACCCGACACCGGAGACCCGCCCCTTCGCCCACCCCGAAACCAACGATGGCGCCGCGCCCTGCTCGATCGGCTGATCCGAGCCGTCGGCTCGGTCGTAGCTGCCGCCCGGCATTGGGCTGACGCGGTCCGAGGACCGGATGAACTTATGGCCAGCGGACGAACGTGCGCGGAGCCTGGGCGGCGGATTCGGCCAGGTCGGCATGATCCGCCGGCGTGCAGAATTCGCTCTGAAGAATTCACCAAACAATTTGCGGTACCGCGGAACCGCCGCTCCATCCCTTGCGTCTAGAAAAGTGATGGCACTCGTCCGGCCGGGGCGGGGGTACGGAAAGGCGGCTGAATGAATTCGGCAGAGCGGGACACGCTCCAGTCCTGGACGGACGGGATGCGCGGCCGAATCGACCAGATGACCGATGTCTACGAGCGGCAGCTAGAGCAGTTCGGCGCGGCGAAGACCGAGCTGGCCAACCTGACAGTGCAGGGCTGGTCCCAGGATCAGCTGGTTCGGGTGACGGCGAATTCGGCGGGCATTGCGCTGGATGTGTGGGTGGCGCCGGAGGCGTTCAAGCGCTCGAATCCGGAGCGGCTCGGTGCGGCGATGACCGAGGCGGCGCAGGCCGCGGCCCGGGCCGCCAAGGAGCAGCTCGACGCGCGCCTGGCGCCGGTGCTCGCGGCGGTGTCGGAGGTCGGGCTGCCCGAGGATCCGTTCGGCGAACTGCCGGCGATCGCCCGGCCCGACGGAAATATCCTGCCGCCGCCTCCGCCGGAGCCCGAACCGGAGCCGCAGATGGAGTTCCCTCGGCGGCTGGACGAGGATCCGGACGACGAGGGCCCGCATTGGAAGGGCTGGTAGGTCATGGGCAACAGCAACTTCCGGCTCGATCCGGCGCAGTTCCGTTCGATCGCGACCGAAATCGGTTCGCTGGGCACCGAATTCGCCACCGAGGTGGCGGAATTCACCAGCGCGCTGAGCGAGGACGGCGACGGCATCGGCGATGACGAATTCGGAAAGGCCTTCCTGCAGAACTTCCTGGGCCCTGTCGAGGATGCGACCGAGATGCTCGACGGTGTGATCAGCCTGCTCGGATCGGTCCAGAAGCGTTTCACCGCCGTCGCGGACGCCGTGACGACGACCGATGGGGACTTCGAGTCGGCCGTCGAGAAGATCACCGGCCTGCTCGACGAGAACGGCAAGGGGTAGCCGCATGGGATTGCAGATACCAGCGGCGCTGGAGCCGGTGGCGGCGGTCGTCGTCTATCGCTGGCCGAAGGCGGATGAGACCAAGCTGTTCAGTTTGGGCAACAAGGCCGAGGCGATGGCGAATACGCTGGAGAAGTACTCCGGCAAGATCGATACCAAATTCCAAGAGGCACTCGGCCATATCGAGGGCGAGACCCACGACGCGATCGAGCGCTATCGACAGAAGACGATGCAAGCGGTCGAGACGCTCACCGATCTGCTCCGCGATATCGCCCTGGCGCTGCGGATCTACGCATCGCTGATTCTGGCCATCAAGCTGTACATCATCTCGATGCTGATCTACACCGCCATTCAGTTGGCGGCGGCCGCCGCGGCAGCGGTGCCGACCCTCGGCGCGAGTACCGCCGAGGCGGCGGCAATGCAGGTCGCGATTCGCACCGCCATCACGCAGGCGCTGCGCAAGCTGGTCCAGCAGATCCTCACCCGGACCGTGATCAAGGCGGCCACCGGCGCATTGACAAGTACCGCAATGGAATTCCTGCGACAGACCATCGGGATCGAGATGGGTACGCGCGACGGTTACGACGTCGATCGGCTGGTCGAATCGGGTGAGCGTGGGGCACTGGATGGGGCGATCAAGGGTGCGCTGAACAAACTCGGGTTCAATTCCACCGATACGAAGAAGTTGGCGGAGCAGCTCACCACCACGGCGTTCGGACCGGCGCGCAATTACAAGGCGCTGCACGATGGTTCGCAACAGACCGACACGTCGGACACGACAACCCCGCAGCACGCGCCGTATGTGAATCCGTCGCCCGGGGGCACGACTTTCACCGCTGGTACATCGGGCGAGGATTCATCGACGCCGCAGCACGCGCCGTATGTGAGTCCGTCGCCCGGGGGCACGACCTTTACCGCCGGCACGTCGACCGATGATTCTTCGCCGCAGCACGCGCCGTATGTGGCACCGTCGACGACGCCGACGCCCACTTCGATCAACGACACAACCGTGCCGACGTCGACGCACGGTCCGTTTACCACGAGCACCTCGCCCGTGAGTCCACCCGAGCCGACCACTGATTCACCACCGAAGGAACCCAGCCAAGACGAGCTGACCCCGAATTCGACCACGCCCTCATCACTGGATATGGGTGCGGGTGACACCTTCCACATCGAGGTGCGCACCGGCTCATCGCTCGATCTATAGCGTTGCCGCGCAGGTGAATCCGCCCGGCCGCGTTCAGTCTTCGAGCGAGGTCGGGCGGTAGTAGCGGCCGCGGTAGTAGAGCAGGGGTGCGGCGCTCGGCTGCTCGTCGGTGTTGTCGTGGACCCGGGTGACCAGGCCGACGACGAGGGTGTGGTCGCCGATGGGGATCAACTGCTGGATGGTGGCGCGGATCCAGATGGGCGTGCCGTGCAGCACGGGCTCACCGGTGTCCAGGGTGGTCCACAGGGAGCGGTCGCTGAAGCGTTGATCGGCGGTGCGGGCGAAGCGCTTGGCCAGCTCGTGCTGGTGTTCGCCGAGGAAATGGACCACCACGGAGTCGGCCGCCTGCAATGCCGTCAGGCTAGACGAGGTGTGGGCGATATTGAACGAGACCAGCGGCGGCTCCAGGGACAGCGATGCGAAGGAGGTCGCGGTGAAGCCGACCGGGCCGTTCGCGGAGCCCAGGGTGACGACGGTGACGCCCGCCGGATAGTGCCGCATGGAGGCGCGGTACAGCTCGGCGGTGATACCACTCAGATCATCGGGAATCTGGATGTCCGTGGCGGGGGGTTGAGCTTCGGTCACAGCTGCGCCTCGCTAGCGCTCGGCTCCGCTGCGACCGTTGGTGCTGTGTTGATGGTTCGCGCGCTCACGTCTGCGCCTCGCTGGCGCTGGGCTCCGCTGCGACCGTTGGTGCTGTGTTGGTTCGCTCGCTCACATGACGAAACTACGCCGCGTACTTGTGTGGCGCTCAGTCCACGTCTATCGGGAGCCCGGCGGTGATGCGTACCAGTTCGCGAAACGAGGTGCGGAACACGGTATTCGGATGGCCGCCCGCGGCCCAGACCTCCCGATGCGTGGACAGCACGTTGTCCACCCAGGTCGGCAGGTTGGTGGGATGGCCGACCGGTGCGATGCCGCCGATGGGCTGACCGGTCACCTCCTGCACCATCGCGGCGGGGGCGCGGGTGAGCTTGCCTTCCAGCCGTTCACCGGTGCGCCCGAGATCGACCTGGTGTGCGCCGGAAACCAGGAGCAGCACCGGATCGTCATCCAGGAGGAACACCAGTGATTTCGTGATGGCGCCCACATCGACGCCGAGTGCCCGCGCGGCATCGGCAGCGGTGGGCGTGGGGGCGGGCTGAGTGACGATGACACCATGGTGGCCGCGCGCGATCAGGGTATCCGCGACCCGGCATGCGACTGGTGGAAGCGACCTGCGCATGGAACCCAGAGTAGAGCGATTGCGGGCAGTGTGCCGGTCGAGTTTTCGGTCAGTGGTCGAGATGTCCGATGGGAGAACCAGTGCGGCGCACCGACTTTGCACAGCATTTGCACGCGGAACGGACTGGTCGGCTGACTTGCTCGCACCTGCTTTACGCTGGACGAATGACTGATTGGCAGGCTTTCACCGTTGAAACCAAGGACCACATCGCGCAGGTCACGCTGACCGGCCCCGGCAAGGGCAATGCCATGGGTCCGGACTTCTGGCGGGAGCTGCCGGAGATTTTCCGCGGGCTGGACGCCGATCCCGAGGTTCGCGCCATTGTGCTCACCGGTTCCGGAAAACATTTCTCCTACGGACTCGACTTGCCCGCGATGGCCGGTACGTTCGGTCCGCTGATGGCGGATAGGGCGCTGGCCGCGCCGCGCACCGACTTCCTCTACGAGGTGCGCAATATGCAGGCCTCGGTGACCGCGGTGGCCGATTGCCGCAAGCCGGTCATCGCCGCGGTTTCCGGCTGGTGCATCGGCGGCGGGCTGGATCTGATCGCCGCCGCCGATATCCGCTACGCGAGCGCGGACGCGAAGTTCAGCCTGCGCGAGGCGAAGGTCGCGATCGTCGCCGATATCGGTTCGCTGCACCGGCTGCCCGGCATCATCGGTGAGGGCCATTTGCGCGAACTCGCCTACACCGGTAAGGACATCGACGCTGCGCGTGCCGAGAAGATCGGCCTGGTCAACGATGTATTCGCCGATCAGGAGGCGGTACTGGACGCGGCGCACGCCATCGCGCGCGAGATCGCCGCGAATCCGCCGCTGGTGGTGCAGGGTGCGAAGGATGTGCTCGAGCAGCGCACCAAGGATCAGGTGGCCGCCGGGTTGCGCTATGTCTCCGCGTGGAACTCCGCATTCCTGCCGTCCGAGGATCTGACCGAGGCCATCCAGTCGGTGTTCGAGAAGCGAGCTCCGGAGTTCAAGGGCCGGTAAAGGCCGCATATTCGCTTGCCCTAGCCGTTGGCTCGCACACATACTTGTATCACGCAACTAATTGATTGACGCAAGTAAAGGTGAGTCGAGTGGATGAGGACGGGCGGTCGGTCGAGGCGATCGCGATTCAGCTCACCCGGCTACAGCGAATGCGCGATCGGACCGCGGCGCAGCTGCGCAGCGGGGACGGCGTGGATCCCGCGGCCTTCGCGATTCTGTTCCGGCTGCTCTGTGACGGGCCGATGCGCTCGGGTGCACTCGCCGATGCGGTGCATTCGGATGCGTCGACGGTCAGTCGGCACATCGCCCATCTGGTCGAACGGAAGCTGGTCGAGCGGCAGGCCGATCGCAATGACGGCCGCGCCACCGTACTGGTCGTCACCGAGCATGGTCGGGAGGTCGCCGAGCGGATCCGCAGGCGTCGACACGAAAACCTGACCCGGGTGATGGCGGCTTGGACGCCGCAGGACCGGGCCACCTTCGCCGGGCTGCTGCGCAAGTTCGTCGACGACTACGAGCAGGCCAAGCCCGCCATGATCGCGGCCATGCGCCAAGACCACAACCTTTACGACCTTCGGATGGAGAACGATTCGTGACCGCACCGGCCACCGTGGCGGAGCCCACGGGTTTCACCCACAGACAGATCCTGACCATCATGAGCGGTCTGCTGCTCGGCATGCTGCTCGCGGCGCTGGACCAGACGATCGTCTCCACCGCGATCCGCACCATCGCCGACGATCTCGACGGCTATTCGATGCAGGCCTGGGCGACCACCGCCTACCTGATCACCGCGACGCTCGCAACGCCGCTGTACGGCAAGTTGTCCGATATGTTCGGCCGCAAGCCCTTCTTCATGGCGGCGATCTCGATCTTCGTGCTCGGTTCGCTGCTGTGCACGATGGCGCAGTCGATGTACGAGCTCGCGGCATTCCGCGCATTCCAGGGACTCGGTGCGGGCGGCCTGATGTCGCTGGCGCTGACCATCCTCGGCGATATCGTCAGCCCGCGTGAACGCGCCAAGTACCAGGGCTACTTCCTCGCGGTATTCGGCACCTCCAGCGTGATCGGCCCGGTGCTCGGCGGTGTGCTGGCCGGACAGGACAGCATCCTCGGGATCAGCGGCTGGCGCTGGGTCTTCCTCGTCAACGTGCCGATCGGCTTGGTCGCGCTCGGCGTCGTCTCCAGGGTGCTCAAGCTGCCGAAGCGGCCGCATTCCACCGACCGGGTCGACTGGTGGGGTGTGCTCGTGCTGGCGATCGGACTGGTGCCGCTGCTCATCGTTGCCGAGCAGGGGCGCGAATGGGGTTGGGGCAGTGGACGATCCATCCTCTGCTATGTGATCGGTGTGCTCGGTGTCATCGGGTTCGTGCTGGTCGAGAAGGCAATGAAGGATAAGGCGCTGATTCCGCTGCGGATGTTCGCCAATAAGACCTTCGCACTCGGCGTGGTGATCTCGGTCGTGGTCGGCTCGGCGATGTTCGGCGGTATTTCGCTGCTGCCGCAGTACCTGCAGGTGGTGCGCGGATCCAGTCCGACGCTGGCAGGTCTGCAGATGCTGCCGATGGTGCTCGGGATGATGACCGGCTCGGTCGTATCCGGCCAGCTGATCTCGCGTACCGGTCGTTACCGGATCTTCCCGCTCATCGGCGCGACCATGCTGACGCTGGGCCTGTTCCTACTGCACTTCGTGAATGCCGACAGTCCACTGTGGGTCGCGATGATCTTCATGGCCGCCACAGGCTTCGGACTCGGCAATCTCATGCAGCCGCTCACCATCGCGGTGCAGAATGCGTTGCCGCCCAAGGATATGGGCGTCTCCACCGCCGCGGCCACGTTCTTCCGGCAGATCGGCGGCACGATGGGTGTCGCGGTATTCCTTTCGATCCTCTTCGCGCAGTTGACGCCGAATATCTCCACCGAGATTAAGTCCGCGGCCGCCGATCCGGCATTCCAGCACGCGGTGGTCGAGGCAGCGCAGAGCAGCAATCCCGCCGATGCCGCACTCGCGAAAGGGCTACTCGCGCAAGATACTTCGGCTGCGGGTGGGGTGCTGAAGGACAGTTCGATCGTGCAGCAGCTCAGCCCGGAGCTGGCGCGGCCGTTCAAGGTCGGTTTCGCGGAATCGATGTCCACGGTGTTCCTTTCGGTGACCGGCATGGCACTGCTCGGGCTGATCCTGGTGCTGTTCTGGAAGGAAGTGCCGCTGCGTACGGTCGGCGGTATCGAGGCGGCCAAGGGTGATACCGCGGCCAACGGTGCCGGGCCGGATGTGCTCGAGCGCACCGGGTTGTTGACCGCCGGGGGCGAGGCAATCAGCCCACCCGAGGATGCGGTGAGTTCGACCAACGGTGCTGGACCGCGATCCGGCGGTGTCGGTTCCGCCTGAATCTGTCCAGTCGAAGCGCGCCCGGCCCGGCAGTCTCCTGGGCCGGGCGCGACCCGTTTCACGGTCCCGGGCAGCGGTGTTCGCCGGGCTCATCGAATCGAATTGTGGTTAGAGTCGAATTCGTGACCTCTCTCGACAAAACGGCTCTGCGCAAAGCATTCCTGGACGAGACCGATCTGCTCGCCGACCTGTACCGGTCCGCCGACCCCAAGACGCCGATACCGACCTGCCCAGATTGGACCCTGGCGAATCTGATCGCCCACGTCGGCGGTGGAAACCGTTGGGCCGCAGCGATGATTGCCGGCGGGGCTACCGAATTCCTGGAATTCCAGCAGGTTCCCGATGTCCGTCGGCCACGCGAGATGGATGAGGCCGACCGATGGCTGCGAGCCAGTGCCCGAGCGGTGATCGACAATATCGACACAGTGGGTTCCGATGTCCCGGTCTGGACGCCGTTCGGCTCCCCGCGTCCGGCCGAGTGGTGGGTGCGCCGACGCCTGCACGAGGCGACCGCGCACCGCGCCGACGCCCTGCTCGCGGTGGACCGAGACGTGAACATCGCCCCCGAACTCGGCGCTGATGGGCTGTCGGAGTTCCTCGAGATCGTTGAGAGCGGGCCGCGCTTTCAGACACCGCTGGAGGTAGGCACCAGTCTGTGCCTGCGCGCCATCGACACCGATGACAGCTGGACAATTGTCCGATCCGGCGACACGATCACCATCGGCGACAGCCCGGCACCGGCATTGCTGACGGTTCACGGTACGGCCGTGGATCTGTTCCTCCTGTTGCTGCGCCGGATCCCGCCCGACAGTCAACGGCTGGCGATCTCCGGGGATTTGTCGGTGCTCGCGACCTGGCTGGAGCGCGTCGAATTCTGAATCTTCGGCAGTGCCGGTTTCTGTTGGTACCTACTCCCGGACGGCCGAATATTACTGTGGCACTGGGCTTTTCCTTGAATGTGTGATTGACGGGAACCTGGTTCTCGCAGTGGTGTACCGAGACTCCTGCGGACGCAGGGTGGAGTAGGTGGAATTGCCCCATGGGGCGGTTGTCCGAGCCCTAGGGTTGGCCGTGCTGGACATTTGCTGTCCCCACCGTAAGTGAGGTAATCAATCAACCTCGCTTCAGGAGCAATGGAATGCGAATCAAGTCCATCATCGCGGCCGGTCTTCTCTCTGTCGCCGCCGTCGCCGGGGTGTCGACGGCCGCAACCGCGTCGGCGTCCACCGGCTACTACTACGGCACCTACACCACCTCCAAGGCATGTGCCGCGGACGGCGCTTCGCCCAGAACCGGCGGCAACTACTGGAAGTGCGTCCAAACCTACAACGGCTGGGAGCTCTACACCTACTACTGACTCGAATGACAGCGAGACGCGGGAAGTCCGACCGCACCGGACTTCCCGCTTTTGCCGTGAACCGCCTCGCCACACGGGTCGCCGCGCCACGCGGCACTTCAAGATCACCATGTACTGGTGGCCGCAAACGTTGAGAGCAGTCCGCCAGGAATACATTCTCGGCGACGCTTTGGGGTGTGGGGCGCCGAGAGTTCTTGGAGGCGTGGAGGAATGAGTGTGGGGTGGGGGAGGTGGTGTTGCCCAAGGGGGAGGTTGTTCGAGCCCTAGGGGTGGGTGTTCGGGGGGCGAATGGTCCTTAATGTAGGCGAGGTAATCAATCAACCTCGCTTTCAGGAGCAGTGAAATGCGAATCAAGTCCTTCATCGCGGCCGGTCTTCTCGCCATCGCCGCCGTCGCCGGGGTGTCGACGGCAGCAACCGCGTCCGCGGCCTCGGGCTACTACTACGGCACCTACGCCACCTCCGCGGCATGTGCCGCGGACGGCGCCTCGCCCACCACCGGCGGCTACTACTACGAGTGCGTCGAAACCTACAGCGGCTGGGATCTCTACATCTACTACTGAGCCGATCCGCCGATGATCGAAATCGGCGGCACCGCACCGCAATAGAAACGAAAGCGGGAAGTCCGAACGCCGGACTTCCCGCTTTTCGTTCGGGGCGAATCATCCACCGCCCCAAGAAAACTCAGTGGCCGCCGTTCTCCTGCAGCCGCTTGATCGAGGCCTCCACCTCGGCCTCGGCCTCGGCGCGACCGACCCACTCCGAGCCCTTGACGAACTTGCCCGGCTCCAGATCCTTGTAGCGCTCGAAGAAGTGCTTGATCGCGGCCAGTTCGAACTCAGGCACATCGGCCAGGTCCTGGATGTGATCCCAGCGCTTGTCGCCTGCGGGCACGCACAGGACCTTGTCGTCGCCGCCCTTCTCGTCGACCATCTTGTACATCGCGACCGGACGCACCTCGATCAGGCAGCCCGGAAACACCGGCTCCGGCAGCAGGACCAGCGCGTCCAGCGGGTCGCCGTCCTCGCCGAGGGTGTTCTCGATGTAGCCGTAGTCGGCCGGGTAGACCATGGACGTGTAGAGGAAGCGGTCGAGCCGGACCCGACCGGTCTCGTGATCGACCTCGTACTTGTTCCGAGAACCCTTGGGGATCTCGATGGTGACGTCGAACTCCACGCCATCTCCTTACTGATGCTTCTGGGTGACTGTCGTCGGAACGCCGACTCGACAGGTGTTCGGGGGGAACGGTGCCGGAACGAGGATAGTGTGGTCCGCGGGCACTTGGGTGCGGTAGGTGGGTGGACCCGGCGACGGTGCGACGGTCGGGCGATACGAGACGGAGAGACGGCGGGCACGTGGTGGGTGGCAGCAATAGGAATATCGGTGGCTTGGCCGCCAAGCGACGCCGCAATATCTGGATCGGCGTCGCGTTCACGCTGGCCTTGCTGCTCGGTGCCGGGGCGGGCGTGGTGATCGCGGTCAAGCCGTGGACCGAGGAATTCCGGCACGGCGGGCTCACCATTGCCGCGCCGCCCGAACCGGTCAAACCGCTTCCGCAGGTCGCGCCCGCGCCCTCGAATGCGCCCGCGCCGACTCCGTCCGGTGTCGCCGCCGCGCTCGCGCAGGCGGTCGCCAATCCCGACCTCGGTGCGTTCGCCGGTGAGGTCACCGATGCCGACTCCGCGACAGTGCTGTGGAGCGCCGAATCCGATAAACCGATGATTCCGTCGTCCACCGCCAAGGTCCTCACCACGGCGGCCGCCCTGCTCACCCTGCCCGCGGATCATCGGGTGACCACCCGTGTCGTCACCGGATCCGCGCCCAATGAACTTGTGCTCGTCGGTAGTGGCGATCCGACACTGACCGCGCAGCCCGACGGCAAAGGGTATTACCCGAACGGGCCGCGGCTGTCGGATCTGGTGTCGCAGATCAAAGATTCCGGCCATCCCGTCGACACCATCGTGGTCGACACCTCCGCATATTCCGGCCCACCCATGGCGCCCGGCTGGGATCCGGCCGATATCGGCGAGGGTTCGATCGCACCGATGGATCCGGTGATGCTCGACGGCGGCCGCCTCGACCCGCTGGTGGAGTATTCGCCGCGCACCCCGACTCCGGCCCTGGCCACCGGACAGCGTCTGGCCACCGAACTCGGACTCGATCCCGCCAAGGTGCGGATCGGCAACGCCGCCGCCGATGCGACCGAGGTGGCCGGCGTGCAATCCGCGCCGCTGCGGGACCGGCTGCGCGACACCATGGTCCATTCCGACAATGTGCTCGCCGAGGCCATCGGCCGCGAGATCGCGGTCGCGTCCGGTAACGAGGCATCGTTCAGCGGGGCTGTCGCCGCCCTCGAAACCGCGCTCGGCAAGGGCGGATTCGATCTCAACGGACTTTCGATGCGCGATAGCAGCGGCCTGTCGACCGAGGACCGGGTGCCTCCCCGGCTGCTCGACAAGATCATCTCGACCGCCGCGAAGCCGAGCGGGGCCAATGCCGTGCAACCGAGCAATACCAAGGCCAGGCCGGAGACCGACCGCATCGCGACCACCCTGGCGCCGCTGCTCGACGATCTGCCTATTGCAGGTGCGACGGGGTCGCTGAGCAGCCGTTATGTCACGCAGAACCGAGGCGGCGCGGGCTGGGTGCGGGCCAAGACCGGAACTCTCTCGGTGGCGAGCACGTTGGTCGGGTATGTGCTGGACAGCGATGGGCGAGTACTGACCTTCGCATTGATGTCGAACGATCGGCCACCGGAGCTGAGCCGGCCCGCGTTGGACGCCATCGCCGGCACGCTGCGTAACTGTGGATGCTCGTGACGGGTGGTTGACCATGTTCGAAGGCACTGAAAAATCGGGCGCCGCGCCCGCCGTGAATTCGGGTGCGGACGCTCCGGCCGAGCGCAGACGCTCCGGATTTTCCGGTGCCGTCGATTGGCGTCTTGCCGCGCGCACCGGCGCCGCGCTGGTGCCGTCAGGCCCGCGGACCTCGCGGTATTCGGCCGAGCAAGTAGTGAGCGAGCTGGCCGAGGCATCGGTGCGGGCGGAGGGGCCGGTTCGTGAGGTGAGCGGTCTGCTCGACGACCAGCCGGTGCCCTCGGCCCTGATCGTGGACCGACCCGGCTGGATCAATGCGGCCGCCGATTCGATGGCCCAGTTGACCGGCACCGGGCAGGCATCGGACAAGGGCCTGCTTGCAGGCAAACCCGCCGGTGTGCAGGCCGGCGCGATGCTGGCCTTCCTGTCCACCGCGATCCTCGGCCAGTACGACCCGTTCACCGGGCCCGATGGGACGCTGCTGCTCGTCGCGCCGAACATCATGGCCGTCGAGCGTGCACTCGGCGTCTCGCCGACCGACTTCCGCTTCTGGGTCTGCCTGCACGAGGTGACCCACCGGGTGCAGTTCTCCTCCGCGCCATGGCTGGCCGATTACATGCGCGCCAATGTCGACATCCTCGGCGAAGTCGGCGAGGAACCGCTCGCCGATATGCTCGGTCGCCTCGTCGAAGAGGTGCGCGAACGTCGCCGCGGCACCGGTTCCGAAGACCCGAATTCCCGCGGTGTCGTCGGCCTGCTCCGCGCGACCCAGGCCCCGCCGCAGCGCGAAGCCCTGGACCGCCTGCTGATGCTCGGCACCCTCCTGGAAGGCCACGCCGACCACGTCATGGATGCTGTCGGCCCCGCCGTCATTCCCACCGTCGAACAAATCCGCGCCGCCTTCGACAAGCGCCGCAAACGCCCGACCAACCCCCTCCAACGCCTCCTGCGCGCCCTGCTCGGCGTGGACGCCAAGGTCGCTCAATACGTCCGCGGTAAGAAATTCGTCGACGCGGTGGTGGCCCAAGTCGGCATGGCCCAGTTCAACACCGTCTGGACCAACCCCGAAACCCTTCCGCTCGCAACGGAAATCGAGGATCCGCAACGCTGGGTGGCGCGCGTCCTCGGGTAGTTCTCTATTGCTTTGTGCCCGAATGTGTTTCGGTTCGTGCCGACAGTCGACGATGCCTCAGCCGGGCATTCGCGATGAGTCCGATCGCGCAGAAAGCGACACCGATTCGCCCGCGTGCCCTCCCATCTCGGCGAGGACGCGGAGGGCGAGCGGGTGCATCACACGGCTGCGCCGGGGCCTGGCAGCGGGTCGATGTCGTTTGCGTGCATAGGCTCGCCGCAGTGGGCGCAGCGCAGGTCGACGCTGCTGATCTCACCGCATGCGTGGTGGCGGTAGAGCACCGGCGGACCGGCGTCGCCCGCGAGCCATTTGTCTCCCCAGCCGGTCATGACCATGAGCAGATCGACCAACTCGGTGCCCTTCTCGGTCAGGACGTACTCGTAGCGCGGTCGCTGGTCGTAGGGGCGGCGGTCGAGGACGCCCTGGTCGACGAGGTGGTTCAGCCGCTCGGTCAGGACCTTGCGTGAGATACCGAGGTCGGCCTGGAGCTGTTCGAAACGGCTGAGTCCGACCCATACGTCGCGCAGGATCAGCGGCGACCAGGGCTCCCCGATGACGTCGAGCGTGCGCGCGATCGAGCACGCCATTTTGCTGAAGTCCGTGCGCTGCATGAATCCAGTTTAGCAATCTGGGTTCCCTTAGGGAACTTTGACTGTTATGGTCATAGAGTCTCTTAAGGGAACTTAGAAAGGATTGCGGAGATGGGCAAGGTCTTCAGCGCTCACGCGGTATCGGTCGACGGTTACATCACCGGCCGCGATCCCGGCGCCGGGCGCGGCCTCGGCGACGCAACGATGCTCTTCGACTGGTATTTCAACGGCGACACACCGAGCCGGGTGTTCGACGGGTTCGGGCTGAGCGAGCCCAGCGCCCGGGTATTCGACGGACTCGCCGCACGTGCGGGCGCGGTCGTGGCCGGCCGCAACACCTACGAAGATTCCGACCATTTCGGCGGCGGCAGCCCCCACCCGAAGGCCCCACTGTTCGTCCTCAGCCATCGGACGGCACCGGAGCTGACCGACCGGCAAACCCTCGTCACCACCGGCATCGAGGACGCGATCGCGGCGGCCCGCGCGGCCGCCGGTGGCAATGATGTCGGCCTCATGGGCGGCGGCGTCCTCGCCGAGGCATTGCGGGCGGGACTCGTCGACGAGGTGATCCTGCACCAGGTGCCGATCCTGCTCGGTGGCGGACGACCCTTCTTCCAGTCGCTCCCCGAACACGTGCGCCTGCGCCTCGTCGAGGCCGTCCCGGCGCCCGGCGTCACCCACCTGCACTACGAGGTCGAGCGATGACCTCCGACAACCAGCCCATCCGGACCCCACACCAGGAGATGACCACGATGCTCGACCCCTACGTACGCCGCGTCCTCGACGGCACCTCGATCGCCCACGTCGCCACCGTCCTGCCGGACGGCGCCCCACACTCCATCCCGGTCTGGGTCGGCACGCACGGCGAGCACATCGTGTTCCTCACCGGCCCGGACAGCCGCAAGGCCCGCAATCTTCGCCGCGACCCGCGGGTCGCGCTGTCCCTGACCCCGGCCGACAACCCGTTCGAGCCGGTCATCCTGCGCGGCCGCGTCGTCGAGTGGCTCGAAGGCGACGCGGCCTGGACGATCATCGACCAGTTGGCCGAGAAATACATCGGTCAGCCGTATTCGCGAGACAAAGAGCGCGTCGTCGCAATCATCGAACCCGAGCGGCAGACGGTAGGCGTCTCATGATCGGCGAAGGCTGCATCGTTGAGCTTGCCGAGCGAATCGAGAGCACTGATCATCGGTAGTCTCCGGATATGAGCCGGACGGCGGGAGCGATGCCCGGGAATTCGCGGCGGCTGCCCGAGACCGAGGCGGTGCTCGAAGTGCGGCGGGCGGTGCGGGGGTGGCTGGCCGATTTTGCGACGGGTGATGTGGCGGTCGCGTTGTCCGGTGGTGCGGATTCGCTGGCGTTGACGGCGGCTGCGGTGGTGGAGGCAGCGCAGGTCGACGCGCTGGTTGTGGATCATCAGTTGCAGGCGGGATCGGACAGGGTGGCGGCTGAGGCGGCGGCCGCGGCGTTGGCGCTGGGGTGTCGGTCGGCACATGTGCTGACGGTCGAGGTCGGTGTGGACGGGGGATTGGAGGCGGCGGCGCGGGCGGCTCGGTATGCGGCGCTCGACGGGGCGCGGGGTGGGTTGCCGGTGCTGCTCGGGCACACGCTCGATGATCAGGCCGAGACCGTGCTGCTGGGGTTGGGACGGGGATCGGGTGGGCGGTCGATTCAGGGGATGGCGGCTTTCGTTGATCCGTGGGGGCGGCCGCTGTTGGGGGTCCGCCGGGCGGTGACCAGGCAGTTGTGTGTCGACATCGGACTGACGCCGTTCGAGGATCCGCACAATTCGGCGGCGGAGTTCACCAGGGTGCGGTTGCGGAATGAGGTTCTGCCGCTGCTGGAGGAGGTGCTCGGAGGCGGGGTCGCCGGGGCGTTGGCGCGGACGGCTGAGCAGTTGCGTGATGACGGTGCCGTATTGGATGCGCTGGCCGACGAGTTGTTGCGGGCCGCGAGTACCGGTCCGGCGAGTAATGGCCCAACCCTCTCGATCGAGACCCTCGCCACTGCCCCCGCGGCCTTGCGCCGGCGCGCAATCCGTGCCTGGTTGCTGGCCGGTGGCGCTAAAGCCCTGACCAACAAGCATTTACAGGCGGTTGACGAATTGATTACCGCATGGCGCGGGCAGGGCGGCGTCGCGGTGGGCGGCGGGCAGCCGGGACGCAGGTTGGTCGCGGCGCGCGAACATGGCAGGCTGACTTTGCGTCTGCAAGGAGCCGATGACACATAATGGATCGGGCGGGGAGACACCAGGGAAGGGAAACCAACTGACGTGTACGAGGGCGATATCGCGTCGGTGCTGATCACCGAGGAACAGATCGCGGCCAAGACCCAGGAGTTGGCCGAGCTGATTGCCAAGCGTTATCCGGCCGACGCCCCCGAGGGGGATCTGTTGCTGGTCGGCGTGCTCAAGGGCGCCATCTTCTTCATGACCGATCTCGCCAAGGCGCTGCCGATTCCCACCCAGATGGAATTCATGGCCGTCTCCTCCTATGGCTCGTCCACCTCGTCCTCCGGTGTCGTGCGCATCATGAAGGACCTGGACAAGGACATCGCGGGCCGCAATGTGCTGATCGTCGAGGACATCATCGACTCCGGTCTCACGCTGTCCTGGCTCAAGCGCAATCTGTCCACCCGCAATCCGGCCTCGCTCGAGGTCGTCACCCTGCTACGCAAGCCGGACGCGCTACGCACCCACGTGGAAGTCGCGCACGTCGGCTTCGATATTCCGAACGAATTCGTCGTCGGCTACGGCCTCGACTATGCCGAGCGCTACCGCGACCTGCCGTATATCGGCACCCTCGACCCGAAGGTCTACGGCGGCGCGTAATCAGGGCAGCATCGCGAATATCGTTGCGGGCGAACCGGACCCGCCGCCGTAGAGCGCACCGCCGACCAATACCCAGGCACCGGTGGCGGGTAGTTCGGCGAGATTCGCCAGACATTCCAAGCTGATCCGATGTTTGCGATACAGCAGCTTCGACACCTCATAGGTGTCGTCGGTCCCCAGATCGGGTCCGAACGTATCGATGCCGAGCGCGCCACGCCGCCCCAGCCGCCCGGTCCGCAATAGCCATTTGACCGTCTCGACCGCGAATCCCGGTTGGTGATCGGCACTTTCACCGGTTCCGATGAATTCCGGCGTCCCCCATTTCTCGTCCCACCCGGTCCAGGCCACCAACGCCGACCCGTCGGGTATCCGCCCGTGCCGGCCCTCCCATTCCCGCAGATCAGCGGTGTCGATCGCGTAATCCCGATCGTTCGCACATTGGTCCCGCACATCGATTTTCACCGCGGGCAACAAGAGATCGTCGAGATCCAATTCGTCGGCGGCCAGGCCGTCGGCATGGAAGTGGATCGGTGCGCCCCAATGGGTTCCGGTGTGCTCGCCCTGCTGGATATAGCGCAGGTAATAACCGTCGTTCGCGACCGTCGCGACAATATCGGTCCGGAATTCGGGATCACCGGGAAACAGCGGCGCCGTCGCCGGATCGTGGACATGGGAAAGGCTGACCAGCCGTCCGAACGGCCGCGGGCCGGTCATCGCTTCCGCTGCGGAATCGCACGTGCCAAGGCCAGCAGATCGGCCTCGAGCATTCGGAACAACCGATAGGTGAGCACGAATGCCAGGATGCCACCCACGCTGAGCACCCGCACCGAAACGATCACCAAATCCAGATCGGCGGGCTCGACGAAGGTCGCACTCGCCACCCCGAGCAGCGGAACCGATGCGGCGACGCCCAGATAGAAGTTGCCGCGCTTGGCGAGTTTGCGCAACTGCTGCTCGTCCTCGGCGCCGATACCACCGCGCACAAGCAGCTGTGGATAAATCGAACGCACCGCGTAAACCATGATCGGGAAGAACGGATACGCCAGCGCGATCGCGGCGCACACCACCTGCGCGGCGAAGAAATGCAGAAAGGTCGCGCGTGGTAGCTCGACCCCGAAGAAGACCGGCGCCAAAGGCCACACCAGCCCGGCGAGCAGCCAGAACCCGAACGGCACCCAGACCGCCCAGTCACCCATCTGCAGGGTGTCGCGCCGGGCGGCGGCCAGCGTGCGCGGGGAGTATTCGCGACCGCGGGCCAGCCGGAATCCGATGGTCAGCGGGCGGCGGGTGAGGAAAAGCAGCAGCAATCCGGCGATCGGAAAGGCGATGAGATTTGTGATCAGGCCGCCCGTGGCGAACCGTTCCTGGTCGGCCGCCGTCATCCGATCGATGATCAGTGAGTTGTTCAGGTTGATGTTGTAGACGCTGGCGAGGAAATTCGGCACGCCGACGCACAGCGTGAGGATCGGTATGAGCCAGCCTCGCGACCGGTACGCCAGGCTGGACGGTGCCGGATCGACCAGTTCCCTGGCGCGCTCGTCGAGGCACAGATCGAGTTGCGCGGCTAGTTCGGTGCCATTGCGCCAGCGGCGCTGCGGATCGGCCCGCAGACACTCCAGCAGCACCCGTCGCAGCGCATTAGGGGTGTCCGTGGGCAGTTGCTCCAGCGTCTCCGCGGTGACGCCGCGCTCGCGCAGGACGACCATGGTCGCGATGGTTTCGGCGCGGGCGTCCGGATCGGCGGGCATCGGCGGATCGTCGAACGGCATCGCGCCGGTGAGCATTTCCCAGAGCAGCGCGCCGAGGGAGTAGATATCGGTGCTCGAGCCGGGCGGCGGTGCGGCTGGATCGAGGAGTTCGGCGAGTTGTTCGGGGGACCGGTACGGCAGCGAATCCGGTTCGGCGGCCAGCGGATTCGCCGCCGTGCGAGGTGCCGCCGTGCGCGCGGCGAAATCGGCGAACTTGGGAATACCCTCCGCGGTGAACAGCACATTCGCGGGTTTGATATCGCGATGCAGTACGCCGTGCTGCTCGGCGTAATTGAGCGCGTCGGCCAGTCGTCTGCCGATCCAGGCCACCGTCTCCGGCCAACTGAGTGCGGCGATTTCGGCGCGCACACTCGAATCCGACGGCCGGATCTCGCCCTTAGCCTCCATGGCGGCATCGACGGCGCGCAGCAGCAGGGCGCCGCCCTCGGATTCCGGGCCGCGCCGCCGCTCGGCGAGCACTCCGGCAGCCGTACCGCCGGGCAGGTACTGCATGTAGACCAGCCGGGTCGATGCGGGGGCCTCCGGTGTCGCGGCAGTGACCAGGCGCTGATCGAAAACCCGCACCAGATGTGGATGATCCAGTTGCGCCATGCTGTGCCCGCCGGCCGCGCGGCCCGCCGAAAGCCGCACGGCGACAAGACGTTGCATGGAGCGCTGCCTCGCGAGGAAGACCCGGCCGAGGGTGCCGGTGCCCAGATCGGTGAGCAGATCGAAGTCATCGATCCGATGACCCGGTGTCAGACCGGCGACCAGCGCGGCGGCTCGTTCGGTATCGGCCGCGGTATCGTCGTCGGCGTAAACGGCCAGCCGCGCGCGCACATCCTGGGCCAGCTCCGGATATTCGGCGAGGAAATCCGCCAGTTCCAGCGAGCCGTACCGGCGTCGAGCCAGGAACTCCTCGCAGAGCAGATCGACCAAATCCGCACTGTGCTCGACCTCGGGAAATTCCTTGCGGTACTCGGCGATGCGTTTGCCGAGGCCCTCCCGATCCCAGCGGTGGCGCAGATCGATGCGAACCAGATCGGTGAGTACCGCCACCCGCACCTGGGTGCCGTCGGGGATGTACTCCGCGATAGGAGGTGGTTCGGTCCGCTCGCCACGCAGGCAGTGCTGCCAATCTTCGGTGAATCTGGTTATGGGGTCGGTCTCGCCTCGATGCGCGAAATCGGCGGCTGTCACGATCGCGGCTCCGGCACGGCCGGCCTGCCGCGCTCCCGGTCCGCCGAAACATGATCGCGGTCAAGGGAATCCGCTGGCGCGACGACCCGCTCCAGTGCACGCAGATCGGCCTCCAGTGCCCGGAAGAGCAGGTAGGAGCCGATGAACGCGATGATGCCGCCCACACAGAGCACGCGCACCGCGGCGATCACCATCGGAATATCGCCGGGCGGCAGGAAGGTCACGCCCGCTACCGCGAGCAACGGCACCGAGGCCGCGACCGCCAGATATCCGTTGGCGCGGCGATCCAGGCCGCGCAGCCACACCGCGTCCTCGGTACTGATTTCTCCGTGCCGCAGGAAGATCGGATAGATGCAGCGGACCATGAAGAAGCACACGAGGAAGAATGGGTACGCCATCGCGATCGCGCCGCACACCACGATCGAGGTGAGGAAGTGCACCACCGCGCGGGCGGGCACATCCCCGGCCGCCAGTTGCAGCGCGATCGGGAAGGTGAATCCGGCGAGCACCCACAGCGAGAAGACCACCCACACCGCTCGGTCGCCGAACAGCAGGGAATCCGCCCTGGCCAGCCGCAGCGTCTCGGCATCGTAGCGGCGGTGGCGGCGCAGCCCGTGCGGCACTGTGAGCATCCTTCGGGACATATAGAGGATCAGCGCCGCGCCGAGCGGGAAGAAGATTCCGTTCACCGCGGTGGTGATGATCATGAAGGTGCGCCCGGCGTCCTCGGGGAGCCGGTCCACGATCAGATGCTGGTTGTGCTGGATGTTGTATGCCGAGGCGAGGATATTCGGGATGCCGATGGCCAGCGACACGATCACCAGCCGCCACGACCGCAACTTCAGCCGCCAACTGCCGGGCGGCGGGTCGACCAGATCCCGGGCCCTGGGGTCCATGCACAGGTCGAACTGTTTGGCCAGCACCCCGCCATTGGCCCAGCGCCGCGTCCGATCCGATTCCAGACAGGTCAGCAGCACCCGCCGCAGCGCCGCCGGGCAATTCGCCGGAACGCGTTGCAGCGCAATGTCGTCCACGCCGGCGGTGCGGCGTTCGAGCATGCCTTCCAGCGCCGTATCGTCGCCTTGTTCGGTCGCGGTGGCATCGTCGAACGGTTTCGCGCCGGTGAGCAATTCCCACAGCACCACGCCGAGGGAGTAGATATCGGAGCGGGTGTCCAGATCCTCGGCCGTGCGCTCGCGGCCGGGATGGCAGGCCTCCAATTGTTCGGGCGACATGTACGCCAGCGAGCCACCGAAATACGCCACCGGACTGGTGCCCGCCACATTGCGGCTGAAGCTGATATTGAAATCGGCCAGTTTCGGCACCGCCTCGGCGGTGAGCAGGATATTGGCCGGTTTCACATCGCGGTGCAGTACGCCGTGCGCGGAGGCGTATTCCAGCGCCTCGGCCAATCTGCGGCCCAGCCAGGCCACGGTTTCGGGCCAGCTCAGTCCGGCGATCTCGGCGCGCACGCTGGAATCGGTCGGGCGGATTTCGCCCTTCTCCTCCATGGCCGCGTCGACCGCGTCGAGCAGCAGTTGTCCGCTGCGTTCGGCGGTTGGGGTCGCGCGTACCCAGCGCAGCACGCCGAGCAGGGTGCCGCCGGGCAGGAACTGCATGTACAGCAGCCGGAGTCGGCGCATGGCCGGATCGCGGGCGTCATCGGAGCCGAGCAGCCGCTGATCGAAGACGCGCACGATGTAGTCGTGGTCGAGTTGGGCCAGAGTCTGCGGTTCGGTGCCGTGGTCGGCGGAGATCTTCACCGCGACCAAGCGCTGCAATGATCGCTGCCTGGCCAGGAATACCCGGGCGAAGGCGCCGCTGCCGAGTCCGGTCAGCAGGTCGAAGTCGTCGATGGATTGGCCGATCTCGATCCGGTCGAGGGCGTCGAATTTCCCCGGACCGGTTCCGCTCGTGGTCGGAATGGCGGTCGCCGTCTCGGTCGGATCGACGGTCGTGCGCGTCACGTCAGTATTACGAACGGACTGCTGGGTTCGGTTCAGTCCGACGGTTTGATCGGCTTGCACGGTTCGGCTCAGTTCGGCCGCCGCGCGGGTATTGGCGAACTCGGTCAGCACCGAATCCTCGAGCGCCGCCCGGCGGGTGCTCTGGTCGATGTCGTCGGCATTGAGCAGCGCGCGCAATTCCGCCGCTTGTTCCGGATATTCCCGCAGATAATCCTTCGGATCGACACGTTCACCGCTGTGTCTGCGGATGACGAACTCTTCGTACACCAAACCGGCCGGAATCCCGCCCGGTTCGAGTTCCGGAAACTCGGCGCAGTAGTCGAAAAGCCGTTTGCGCGGCGTCGGCGTCTCGGGCAGCCGGATCCAGCGATGTCGCAGGTCGACGCGGATCAATTCGATCAGGGCGGCCCGGCGCAGGGATTCGGCATCGGGCAGAAAGTCAGCGATCTCGGGTGGCCGGCGCGCCGATTCCCATGCGGTCGAGAAGGCCTCGACCACATCGTTCTCGGTATGCGACGCCGACTCGCCCCAGTCTCTGGTCGGCTCGGTGTCGAGATCGGTTCGGTGCGTATTTTCGGGATCAGCACTCATTTTCGGACCTACCTGCTGAGCGGATGTCGAGTATCCGCAGTGGCCGTTCGGTGGATGTGCCGCTGAATTTCCGCCACACCCGACGACATCGTCCCCCGAGCAGTAATCGAAATGATAACTTGCGCCACAACAGCGGATCACCCGATTTCGACAACGATGCGACGGGGAAGAACCAGCACATGAACAACACTGCGGCGCGAGCGACGGGCGCGGAGGCGGTAGCGGAGCGTGACCACGGAAAAACCCGGGAACAGCGCCGTAAATCGAATACCGTGACGGCCGCGGCGGGTGGCGTCGCGGCGGCCGATCCGACAGCGACGGATTCGACCGCTCCGGAGGCTGCTGAAGCCCCGGAGGTGCAGGCCGCCCGTGGGGTCGCGGTGGGCGGGACCGACGCCGTACATGCTTCGATGGATTCCAGCATGCCACGCGAAACCAGCCTGTCACGAGGTCCGGCGGCGGCAATCGCGGCGAGTGTGCGTGACGGCTCGCTGACGCCGACCGAAACCGTCGATACCGCCCTGGATCTGATCGCCGCCGAGAACCGAAAGACGAATGCGTTCACGGTCGTTCGCTCCGCTAAGGCACGGGCCGAAGCACTCGCGCTGGAACAGCGTTCCGATCTGGATCTGCTGCCGCTGGCGGGGGTGCCGATCGCGATAAAACACAACATCGCGGTCGAGGGTGAATCGATCCTCGCCGGTTCCACCGCGACCGATACCCGCCCGGCAACCACCGACCATCCGGTGGTGTGCAGGCTGCGGGCCGCGGGCGCGGTGGTGGTCGGGCTTACCGCGGTCCCCGAACTGGGCCTGTGGGCGACGACCGAGAGCGAGGGCCGCATCGGTCGGAACCCGTGGAACTCCGCCCACAGCTCCGGCGGCTCCTCCGGCGGTTCGGCCGCGGCCGTGGCGGCCGGGTTGGTGCCGGTGGCACACGGCAACGACGGGTTCGGTTCGGTGCGCATTCCCGCGGCCTGCTGCGGGGTGTTCGGGATCAAACCGGGCCGGCATACCGTACCGGCCGAGGTAGGCGTCGATTCCTGGTCCGGGATGGTCGAAAACGGTGTGCTCGCAACGACAGTCGGCGATGCCGCGCTCATGCTGTCCGTGCTGGCCGCGCGCCCGGACCTAGCCGAGTTGGAGGCGCCGGGCCGACTACGCATCGGGCTGGCCGTGGCGCCACCGTCCCGGATGTTCCGGGTCGATCGGCACTGGACCGCGGCGGCCCGCACCGCTGCTTCGGCCGCCGCCGCGGCCGGGCACCTGGTGGAAGCGGTGACACTGCCCTACGGCGAATCGCTCGTTTCGGTCGGCCTGCGCTGGTTGGCATGCGGCGCGCGGGAGGCCGTGAATCTCATCCGCCCCGAACGTCTGCAGCGGCGCACCCGCCGCCACATCGCACTCGGTCGGCTCGTCCAGCGGCTGCGGCTGGTGCGACCGGCGCAGGTGGACCGGGTCGAGGCGCAGCTGCTGGATTTCTTCGAGCGCTACCACGTGGTGATCACCCCGACGCTCGCCGCGCCGCCACCGCGGGCCAGGGCCTGGCACACTCTCGGTTGGCTCGCGAATGTTGTTGTCAGCGCTCGGTATTCACCGTTCACACCGCTGTGGAATCTGGTCGGCTGGCCCGCCGCGTCGATCCCGATGGGAATGCACCCGAGATCCAAAACGCCCGTCGCCGCCCAACTCACGGCACCGCCCGGCAGTGAATCGATCCTGCTGCGCCTCGCGGCTCAACTCGAGTCGATCCACCCCTGGAAGCGAACGGTGAACGACTAACCCGCGATCGCGGGCTGATGCTGCACTGCGAAACCACCGTCCACCGCACGTGCGGCGAACTCGAGAATGGTGGGCCGATTGTCGTCGGCGCGCCAGGCCACCGCCAATTCGCACGGGGCGAGTCCGGCGAGCGGTCGGGCGGTCAGACCCGGCCAGCGGTACATCGGCACATTGTTCTCGGCCAGCAGGCAGACGCCGAGGCCGAGGCTCACGGCCTCCAGCTTGTCCTCGGGGGTCGCCGCCTCGGCACCGATCTTGGGCTGACGGCCGTTGCGGGCATCGTTGCCGAGCCAGAAGTCGCGCACCGCACCGGCCTCGGTGGGCAGTGCGATGAACGGTTCGTCCAACAGGTCGGCGAAGTCGATGGTGTCGTTCTCGGCCAGCGGATGGTTCTCCGGCAGCAGCACCCAGCGCGGCTCGGTGCGCAGCACCTGCCAGCGGTATCTGTTCGGATCGGGTAGCGGAAGCCAGACCAGGGCGAGGTCGGCCTGTCGACCGGCCAGACCACTGGACGGGTCGGTCCAGGAGGCGGCGTGCAGCGCCAAGCGGTGCCCGCTCGCGCTCTCCAGATCGTTGAGCAGCCCGCGGCCGAGCGCGGATTGGATGCCGACGCGCAGCACCTCACCCGCCTCCTGCAAGGAGACGTTGGTGACCTCCCACAGCTCCAGGATCTTGCGGGCGCCTTCGAGCAGTTCCTTACCCGCGACGGTCAGCGCGACGCTGCGCTGGTTGCGGTCGAACAGGACCACGTCGAGCTGACGTTCCAGCTGACGAATCTGACGCGACAGGGTGGGTTGAGCGATGTGCAGCCGCTGAGCGGCGTTGGTGAAGTGCAGTTCCTCAGCGACGGCGACGAAATACCGCAGGTCGCGCAAATGCGGGTCCATAGCCCCTTGCTATCAGAATCAGTCCTGAATTTCCAGCCTATTAAGGCCGGAAAGTCTGGATATGGCAGCCGAAACAGTCGGCAGGTTTGTTAGACACAGCATATGGCTTGTCATGGTCATTTGCATCATCGACTCCGCGAATCTCCAGCACTCGCGACCCGTACTGCCGCGCGCAAGTTAATTGGGCATATGACCAGCAACGATGCGGCGACGACTTGGTCTACGGACCGCGCCGTGGAGGTGCTGAAGTGTGGCCGGTCACTGTGGGGAAACCGGCCCGCAACGAGGGCGATGCGGTTACGGGCGGGTGGAGTGATGTTAGTCACAATTGTGTTTGCTGTCTCGCTCGAACGGTCCGGGGGACGGCAGTCGCGGGGTGTTCGAACGCGCGAAGGCGCCGTGGTCGATAACCCGACCACGACGCCTTCATCGACCGCTCAGAGGCTGCGTGCCCGATCCTCGTAGGCCTTGCGCTTGGCCACGTCCACATCGTCGAGGAAGGCATTGCTCGAACCCAGCGCCCTGGCCAGTCCATCGGCCACCGGCTCGGGCAGCAGATTCACCAACTGCGACAGGAACCCGGCCACCGCCGTGACCCGGACCTTGGACTTCGGCTCGGCGATCAGCGCGACGATGGCATCGGCGATCTCCTCCGGTTCGGCCGGGCGCAGCAGCTTCGGGCCGCTCACACCGGAGCCGAGTTCGGTATTCGTCAGCGTCGGCAGCACCGAGGAGAACGTGACACCCGAACCCCGGTACTCCTCGCGCAGGGTGTCGGTGAAACCGAGCACCGCATGCTTGCTGGCGTTATAGGTCGCCAGTCCCGGGATATGCGTCTCGCCGGCGAGCGAGGCGATATTGATGATGTGTCCGCGCTTGCGCGCGAGCATGCGGGCCAAGCCGAGCTTGGAGCCGAGGATCACGCCGTAGACATTGATATCCAGAATGCGACGGGTGATCTGATCCGGCTCATCGGCGAATCTGCCGGTCGGCATGATGCCCGCGTTGTTGATCAGCACGTCGATCGGGCCGACGGTGCGCTCGACCTCGTCGAGGAAGCTCTCGAACGAGCTGGGATCGGTGACATCGAGCCGTCCGTAGAGCTCGAAATCGCGGGCCGTGCCGGACTCTTTGACGGTGGTCTCGTCGATATCGCCGATCGCGATCTTCGCGCCGAGCGCCTGCAGTGCGGTCGCCGTGGCCAGTCCGATGCCGCGTGCGCCACCGGTGATGACGACGACCTTGCCGCGAACCTTCGCCGCATCTGTGTTCGATTTGCGGAGCTCCCTGTGCCCTCCATGCGCGCGTACTCCTTGCGGGGTGCCGCTCTGACGGCCCCCAGCTTGTGCCTCCGGGCCCTTCGCTCGCTCCGGGGTCACTTGTTGTCTCCCTTGAGTTTCAGAATTGCCGCAATGTCGATGCGCCGCAGTCCGCGAGCTCCCGCGGCACGCATCGCGCCGAGCCCGAACAGCACCTTCGGCATCTGGTACGGGAACCAGAGCAGTTCCTTCTGCTGGGTCGGCAGGATCGGCGTGGTGATCGCCTTCTGCCTGCAGTACTTGCGAACTCCGTTCGGACCGCCCCAGCGTGCGCCGACGCCGGACTGTCCCCAGCCGCCCATCGGCAGCGCGAAGCTGAACAGGTTGACGAAGACGTCGTTGATATTCACGGCGCCGGCTTCGAGGGCACGGGCCACGCGTTCGCCGCGCTCCTTATCGCCGGTCCACACCGAAGCCGAGAGGCCGTAGATCGAATCATTGGCCAGCCGAACGGCTTCGGCCTCGTCGGCGACCTTGATCACCGGCAGGGTCGGGCCGAAGGTCTCCTCGGTAATGCAGGACATGGTGTGGTCGACATCGACGAGCACGGTCGGTTCGAACAGGGTGCCGACGCCGGTACGCTTGCCGCCGGTGGTCACCTTGGCGCCCGCCGTGACGGCCTCGTCGACATGGCGCTGCACGATCTGGACCTGGTTCTCGTTGGCCAGCGCGCCCACATCGTATTTGGACTCGCGACCGTCGAGACCCTGGCGCAGATTCTCGACCGCATCGGTTAGCTTGGCGACGAATTCGTCGTAAACCGGAGCCTCGACATACACCCGCTCCACCGAAATGCAGACCTGGCCCGAGTTGAACATGCCGCCGAAGGCGATGCCGTGCGCGGCCCGATCCAGATCCGCGTCGGCCAGCACAATGGCCGGATCCTTACCGCCCAATTCCAGGCTGTAGGGAATCAACCGCTCGACACAGGCCGCCGCGATCTTGCGCCCGGTCGCGGTCGAACCGGTGAACTGGATGTAGTCGGCATTCTCGACCACCGCGGCACCTGTCGCACCGGCCCCGGTGACCACGGCGAAGACCGGCGGCGCACCGATTTCGGCCCAGCCCCTTGCCAATTCGATCGCCGAAAGCGGAGTCACCTCCGACGGCTTGAGGATCACCGCGGCGCCGGCGGCCAGCGCCGGGATCACATCGATGACCGGCATGGCCAGCGGGAAGTTCCACGGCGTGATCACGCCGACCACCGGATACGGCTTGTACACCGTGGTCAACTTCTTGACCCGGGCCAGCGGGCTGTGCGGTGAGGGATGGTCGTCGGCGAGGAACTTGCCCGCCCGGCGCGCGTAGTAGCCGATGAGATCGGTCGAGAAGGCCGGGTCGATCAGCGCGTCCACCCGGGGTTTGCCCGCCTCGGCCTGCAGCACATCGGCCAGATGCTCGGTGTTGTCGATGATCCAGTCCTGCAGCTTCAGCAGCCATTCCTTGCGCCCGTCGGGGCCGATGGCCTCCCATTCCGGCTGGTACAGACGCAATTCGCGGATCTTGGCCGCGACCGCGTCGGCACTCTCGTCCAGCACGGACCCCACCACCGCCCCGGTGCCCGGATTGCGTACCTCGATCAGTGCCGGAGCGGTTTGCGATTCGCGGCGCTCCCGGGGCGCTCCGTGGTCACCCTCCGCTACCGCCTCCGCGCCCGTCGCTCGCGCCGCGTCTTTTTTCGCCGTTGACTTACGCGCAGTTTTCTTCTCGGCCGCGCCGGGCACCGTATCGGTCACGCTGTTCTCCCACTGACGTTGTGCTGAACACTGTGAATCAGTTCACTGACCTATGATCGTGACACAAGGTTCCCGGACTTTCTTGGCCCGATTTGTCAACGAATGAGGCTGTTTTTGTTCTCTGAGCACAATCTGGAGATTTCGTGACCACCGGCCGCCCGGCGGCGATCAGCCCGAATAGCGCAGTGGTCCGCGATTGGCTGGCCGAATACGTCTACGAGACCATGCGCACCCGGGCTCTCGAACAGGTCGTCGACCGTCTCGACAACGCGATCATCGCGCATATCCCGGAGCTCGCCGATCGCGATATGCGCCGCGACCTGGCCGCGAGCACCCGCGCACACGCGCGGGTGGTGCTGGCCAATCTCACCAGCGACACCATCGAATTCGCTCTGCCGGAGGAGGCGCACGCCTTCGCCCGAACCCTCGCCCGACGCGGTTACGACCTGCGGCTGCTGCTACGGACCTATCACGTCGGGCAGGAGGCGGTACTCGACTACATGACCGACGCAGTCGACGAACGGCAGCCGCCGCCCGAGATCGAGCGGGCGGTAATGCTGCGGCTGTTCGAGCGTTCCACCAGATGGGTCAGCATTTCGGTGGAGACGCTCACCGACACCTACATGGAGGAACGCGAGCGCGTCATGCGCGCCGCGCTCAACCGGCGCACCGAAATCGTGCGCGCCCTGCTCGCCGGCGACGAACTCGATATCGACCAGGCCTCGGTCCGGCTCGGCTACCGACTTGCCAAGCAGCACTTGGCATTTGTGCTGTGGACCGATGAGACCACCGGTGAGCCGGACAGCGAGTCGAGCGGGCTGCTGGATCGGGTCGCGACGCGATTGGGCACGGCGCTCGGCAGTGGCCACGTGCTCACCGTGGCCTCCGGCGCGAGCGGCATGTGGGCCTGGGCGGGCTTGGACGATGACGCGCATGCCGCCGGATTGGCGTTGCCCGGGGAGATCGAGCAGATCGTGCTCGGTCAGGTAGAGCCGCCGGTGCGGGCCGCGTTCGGAGTGCCCGCGCCGCAGGCCACCGGGTTCCGGCAGAGCCATCACGAGGCCGTCGCGGCCAGGCACGTCGCCGAGCGCGGTCCGGCGGATCGAGCGCGGGTCACCGCATATCGCGAGGTGGAGATCGCCTATCTGGCGGGCGCCGACGACGCGGCCATGCGCGGTCTGATCAGGCGCGAATTACGCGCGCTGGCGGGCCGTGATGTCAATGCCACACGACTGCGCGAAACACTGCACGCATATCTGAAAAGCCATCGCAGCCCGGAGGCCACGGCGAAATTACTCGGTGTGCACAAGAACACGGTCCGCTATCGGATCCAGCGGATCGAGGAACTGCTCGGCCATCCGATCGAAGCGCGCAGCCTGCCGCTCGAGATCGCATTGGCCTGCGTCGCCACCTACGGCGCAGACGCCCTACCTTGAAACGCTACGAACTATTCCGCCTCCGCGCCCTGGCGTAGAGGCGGTTCGGTGACCGGTGCGACCCGCACATCCGGCAAATCCGCGAGCAATTGCGTGGTCGCCGCCGCAATGGCATTCACCGCCTTGTCGACGGCTGCCTTGGTGGTGGTGCTCAGGCCGGACACGCCACCGACCGTACGCACATACTGCAGTGCGGCAGCATAGATTTCCTGCTCGGTAGGCGCAGGATCCAGGCCACGAAGGAGGGTGATGTTGCTACTCATGGGAGCACACTACTGCCCATTGTCGGGGTAAGGCAGGCCAAGAAACAGATCCGATAAAGCCGAGCGATTACACAGGTCCATCCAAGATCGATGGGGAACAATCGGAGTATGCCTGCCCGCGGTGTACCCACCTTGACAACATTCCCCTACGACGAGCTCGACAAGCGGGAAGAGGACCACTGGTCCGGCGCGGCGGTATCGGATGACGAGCTGCGAGCGCTCGCACTCGGCGGCTTCTATTCGGCGCGCTGGGACGCCTTCCACGACGCGCTGCTGCTCGGTCCCGAGCGCGACCATCCGCTCGGTGACCGGCGTGAACTCGCCATCGATACGCTCACCGGCGCATGGGGCATCACCGACGGCACCGAGGCGCAGGCCTCCATGGAGCAGCTGCTCGAAGGTATGCACGCGCCGCTGTACGCGATGGTGCATCCGCTGGTGATGGCATCGATCAATGCCAGTGAACGCGACCGGTTCGGTGAGCGGGCCGATCGGCACCGCGCCTTCCTGCGGCAGGTGGGCTCGTTCCGGGGGATGGACAATCCGGAGGCGCTGGTCCGCGATTACGACATCTGGTCGCAGGCGATCAAAATCGGTTTCACCGATCATCTGGCCCGCCCGCTGCCGAGCGATATCCATGCCTGGGATCTGGCCCGGGTGGTCGCGGTGGCCCGAATGGCCTTTACCGCGGGTTATCTCGACGCCGAGGTGGCTTGGGATTATCTGATGCGGGCGCTGCCGCTGGCTCAGCGCAAATACCAGAATTGGCGCCAATTCGGCGATGCCTACCTGACCGGCTGGACCTACTGGCAGGCCTGTGAGGATCTGGCCGAACTCAAGAACGGCGGCGTGGATCGGCGCATGGAACTGCTGCGCCTGTGGTTGCGTCCGACCAGCCCGTGGCGGCGGATCACGCTGCAATCAGTGTCCGTCGGGGAGTGAGCGCAGAATCCCGCGGCCGTAGCGCTGGAACTGTCCGTCATCGACCATGCCGAGGGAATGCCGCTCCACCAGCAATTCCCATTCGGAATAGAGCTGGGCGACGCCAGGATCGGCCGGACCGGCCGCGCCGTCGGCCGAATCGCGCCGGACGGCGAAATTCACTGCGCAGGTGACGCGCTCGGTATCGGCCCGATCGGTGCCGGTGAAATGCAACGTGACGTTTCCGTCGTGCACATCGATACCGGTCTCCCCGCGCACCGGGCCGATCTCACCGGGTGTCGTCACGGCGCCGTCGGTGGTGCGCGCCCACATGACGACCGGAATGGGTAGCTCGTGGGCGTACCTGTCGCCGGGGCCGATGGAGATGAACAGCAGCCGTCCGGTGGTCGCGGCCAGCAGGCCGGGGCCGGTGCCGGCAGGCGGATGCGCGACGACGATGGCGGTCTCCAGCACGTATTCGTCGATGGTGACGTAGCGATGCAGAGCGGCTATCGCCGCCTTGGCTTCGCGTTTGGGGGCCATCCGCCGCACGGCTCGATCGACATCGGCTCTGGTCGGCCCGCTTTTACCCCACTGCGGGGCGGGCGGCTGCAGATCGGGTGCGGCCACATCGATGCGCTGGCTGGCCAGGATCTGACCGTTGATGCGCTCGACGATCTCGGCGGCCGCGGGGAAATCGTGTTCGGCTATCAATACCGGTAGCGGGGTGCGGTCGGCGGGTACGCCGGTGAGCACGGGCGTGGGATAACGCAGATAGATCTCGATGACGACGGCATCGTCGGCACGGCGGTTCAGGCGAACCTTGAGCAGATCGGTGACCGGCACATCGAGGACGCGCTCGCCATCGCTGCCCGGGCGTAGAACGATCAGTCGTCCACGGCCGTGCCGCAGTATCGCTGTGGGTGTCCGTAGCTCAACTATGTCCATACCCCCTGCGCTCTGTTTGATTCGCGGTGCTCCCGGGGCCCTACGTGGTTACGCAAGCTACCGCCTTCGGGCCCGTCGCTCGCACCGCGGCTATGTGTCGTCGCTCACGATAGGCCGAACATGACATGATTGTGACCACTTGGCGTAACCCGACCGGAGACTTCGGGAACCACGGACGTTCCCCGACCGTTTACCTGTCGAACTACACCAGCTGCCGAACTGCGCGATGTATCGACTAGACCGTACGCGGTAACGTGGCATGTCCGCATCCGAACCACCGGACGGGACGCGCCCGACGCCACGCTAGGCATGCACCGGAGACACCCGGAAAGGACTGGCCGCCCGGCCTAAGCTCTATGAACCGCAAGACTGTGTTTCGCACCCTGGCCATAGTCTCGGGCATTTTGCTCGTGATCTATGCGTTCAGCTATTTCGGCAACGACACGCGCGGCTGGAAGAGCGTCGATACCTCGGTGGCGTTGAGTCAGCTGAACGACAAGAGCAACGTCAAGAACGTACAGATCGACGATCGCGAGCAGCAGCTGCGCATCGAGCTGAACAACGGGAACGACGCGACTTCCGGCTCCAAGAAGATCATTGCCAAGTATCCGGGCGGCAGTGAGACCTCCAACCAGGTCTTCGACACCGTGCAGAAGTCCGGCGCACCGTTCAACACCGTGGTCAAGCAGGACAGCTGGTTCACCCAGATCCTGCTGTTCGTGCTGCCGATGGTGATCTTGTTGGGCCTGTTCATCTTTGTGATGTCGCGCATGCAGGGCGGTGGTCGCGGCGGCATGATGGGCTTCGGCAAGTCCAAGGCCAAACAGCTGTCCAAGGACATGCCCAAGACCACCTTCGCGGATGTGGCCGGCGCCGACGAGGCCGTCGAAGAGCTCTACGAAATCAAGGACTTCCTGCAGAACCCGGTCCGCTACCAGGCACTGGGCGCGAAGATCCCGAAGGGCGTGCTGCTCTACGGCCCGCCCGGTACCGGTAAGACCCTGCTGGCGCGCGCCGTCGCGGGCGAGGCCGGGGTGCCGTTCTTCACCATCTCCGGTTCGGACTTCGTCGAAATGTTCGTCGGTGTCGGCGCCTCCCGCGTGCGCGACCTGTTCGAACAGGCCAAGCAGAACAGCCCGTGCATCATCTTCGTCGACGAGATCGACGCGGTCGGCCGCCAGCGCGGCGCAGGCCTCGGCGGCGGCCACGACGAGCGCGAGCAGACCCTGAACCAGTTGCTCGTCGAGATGGACGGCTTCGGCGATCGCACCGGCATCATCCTGATCGCCGCGACCAACCGCCCCGACATCCTCGATCCGGCGCTGCTGCGGCCGGGCCGCTTCGACCGGCAGATCCCGGTCAGCAATCCGGATCTGGCCGGACGGCGCGCCATCCTGCGGGTGCATTCGCAGGGCAAGCCGATCTCGCCCGAGGCCGATCTCGACGGCCTGGCCAAGCGCACCGTCGGCATGTCCGGCGCGGATCTGGCCAATGTCGTCAACGAGGCCGCCCTGCTCACCGCGCGTGAGAACGGCGCGGTGATCAGCGGCGAGCAGCTAGAGGAATCGGTGGACCGCGTTATCGGTGGTCCGCGCCGCAAGAGCCGCATCATCAGCGAGCACGAGAAGAAGATCACCGCCTACCACGAGGGCGGCCACACCCTGGCCGCCTGGGCGATGCCGGATATCGAGCCGGTCTACAAGGTCACCATCCTGGCCCGCGGCCGCACCGGCGGTCACGCCATGACGGTGCCCGAGGACGACAAGGGCCTGATGACCCGCTCGGAGATGATCGCCCGCCTGGTCATGGCGATGGGCGGCCGCGCGGCCGAGGAACTGGTGTTCCACGAGCCGACCACCGGCGCGTCCTCGGATATCGACCAGGCCACCAAGATCGCGCGCGCGATGGTCACCGAATACGGTATGAGCGCGCGGCTGGGCGCGGTGCGCTACGGCCAGGAGCAGGGCGACCCGTTCCTCGGACGCTCGATGGGCATGGGTTCGGATTACTCGCACGAGGTTGCCGGTGCCATCGACGAGGAGGTGCGCAACCTCATCGAGGCCGCGCACACCGAGGCGTGGGCCATCCTCAACGAATACCGCGATGTGCTCGATGTGCTCGCTACGGCGCTGCTGGAGCGGGAGACCTTGCACCGCAAGGATCTCGAGGAGATCCTCGCGGCGGTGGAGAAGCGTCCGCGCATCACCGCGTTCAACGATTTCGGTGAGCGCGTGCCGTCGGATAAGCCGCCGGTGAAGACCCCGGGTGAACTGGCCGCCGAACGCGGCGAGCCGTGGCCCCCGCAGGCGCCGGGCCTGCCGAAGCTGCCGCAGCGCGAACCCGCCGCGGCCAATGGCTATCCGGACGGCGGTTATCAGGAACCGCGCTACGGCGGCGGTCACCCCCAGCAGCCCGCGTCCGGCTACCCGTTGCCGCAGGCGCCCTCCCCGGCTTATCCGCGACAGGGCGCGACGCACGGCTCGCGGCCGGATTACGGTGCTCCGGCCGGTTGGTCCGCCCCGGGCTGGCCGCCGCGCGACGAGCCGCAGCAGCAGTCGGGTCAGCCGGGCTACGGCGGCTGGCAGGGTGAGCCGCAGCCGCGCCACGGCTACCCGCAGCCGCAGCAGCCATGGGGTCAGCCGGGCCGCGGCAACGAACCCTATGACGAGCCCGCCAACGGCACCGGGAATAACGAGGGCGAGAACCACGATTGGGATGGACCGAACGGTCGGCACTGATGCGTGCCGATTAGGCTCGACCATCTGGGTGCGGGGAGATTGCTCACGCCCGAGATTTTGGAGGTGTCCTCGATTGTCGGCCAACAATCACGTCGGTGGGCCCGGGCATGTGAGCGGCGGTGCCGTTGCGAATGCCAAAGCTTTCGACGAATTCGACGAACCGGTCAAGTACAACGGTGCGGGCCCGGCCGAGCCGGATCTGATCGCACTGGAGACCGGCCGCCCGTTCGATCAGCCCCGCGCCGAGGCCGCGATCCGAGAATTGCTGATCGCGGTCGGTGAGAATCCGGACCGGCCCGGCCTGATCGATACGCCCGCGCGGGTCGCCCGCGCCTATCGGGAGATGTTCGCCGGGCTTTTCACCGAGCCGGATGCGGTGCTGAACACCACCTTCGACGAGGGGCACCAAGAACTGGTGCTGGTTCGCGATATTCCGCTGTATTCGACCTGTGAGCATCATCTGGTGTCCTTCCACGGCGTCGCGCACGTCGGCTACATTCCTGGCCCGCACGGCCGGGTGACCGGTCTGTCCAAACTGGCCAGGCTGGTCGATCTGTACGCCAAGCGTCCGCAGGTGCAGGAGCGGCTGACCAGCCAGATCGCGGATGCCGTCATGCGCAAGCTGGATCCGCGCGGTGCCATCGTCGTGATCGAGGCCGAGCACCTGTGCATGGCCATGCGCGGTATCCGCAAGCCCGGCGCCAGCACCACCACCTCCGCTGTGCGCGGTCTGCTGCAGTCCAACGCCGCCTCGCGAGCCGAGGCCCTCGATCTGATCCTGCGGAAGTGAGGCACCGCGCGGTGTCGACCCATGCCCCCGATCTCCTCCGGAGCAGTGTCGCGCCGCGCGATAGTCGCTCCTGTGTGGTGATGGGCGTCGTGAACGTCACCAGCGATTCGTTCTCCGATGGCGGCCGCTACCTCGATCCGAGCCTGGCCATCGCACACGGCATCGAACTGTACGAGGCGGGCGCCGACATCATCGATATCGGTGGCGAGTCGACCCGGCCAGGTGCGGTGCGGATCGACCCGGAAACCGAGGCCGCGCGGGTGGTTCCGGTCATTCGCGGCTTGGTAGCTGCCGGTGTGCCGACCAGTGTGGACACCATGCGGGCCGGTGTCGCCGAGGCGGCGATCGCGGCCGGAGTTTCGGTCGTCAACGATGTCTCCGGCGGCCGCGCCGATCCGGATATGGTGAAAGTCGTTGCGGCAGCCGAGGTTCCGTGGATCCTCATGCACTGGCGTGCGGGCGCGGACTATCGGCACACCGGTCCGGCCGACCACTACGACGATGTGGTCGCCGAGGTGCTCGCCGAATTGACCGCACAGGTGGACCTGGCCGTAGCGGCCGGTGTGGATCGGTCCCGGCTGGTACTCGATCCCGGCCTCGGTTTCGCCAAGAATGCCGAACACAATTGGGCGCTGCTCGGCGCACTGCCCGAATTGGTCGGCCACGGGCTGCCGATTCTCATCGGCGCCTCCCGTAAACGATTCCTCGGCGCCCTGCTCGCCGATGCCGAGGGGCCGCGCCCGCCAGACGGCCGGGAGACCGCCACCGCGACGGTGTCGGCGCTGGCCGCCCTGCACGGCGCCTGGGGGGTCCGCGTCCACGATGTGCGCGCCTCGCTGGATGCTATTGCCGTGACCGACGCCTGGCTGCGTGCCGCCCGAAACAGCACCCGAGGAGCCGATCTATGACCGCAGCATCGCGCAGCGATTCGATGAGGGGTGGTGGCCGGGAGGCGAGTCGGCCCGAACAACTGGACCGGATCGAGCTGCGCGGTCTGCGCGCCTATGGCTATCACGGCTGCTTCGACTACGAACGCCGCGACGGCCAGGAGTTCCTGGTCGATCTGACGGTATGGACCGATTTCGCCGCCGCCGCGGCCACCGACGACCTCGCGAACACCATCGACTACGGCGCCCTCGCCGAGCGTGCCGTGCAGATCATCCAGGGCCCGCCCCGCAATCTCATCGAAAAGGTGGTCGCCGAGATCGCCGACGATGTGATGACCGATCCCCGCATCCAGTCGGTCGAGGTCGTCGTGCACAAACCGTCCGCGCCGATTCCACATGCCTTCGCCGATGTCCGCGTGGTCACCTCGCGGCAGCGGGGAGTGGAGCCATGAGCGAGCGCAGCGAGCAACTCAACAACACAGCCTCCCCGACGATGGCGGAACCGAGCGCCGGCGAGGTGCAGCCATGAGTCGCGCCGTCTTGTCGATCGGCTCGAATCTGGGCGATCGGCTCGCACATCTGCGCAGTGTCGTCGAGGGGCTGGGGGATCGGGTGGTCGCGGTTTCGCCGGTGTACTCGACTGCGCCGTGGGGCGGGGTCGAACAGGATGACTATCTCAATGCCGTTGTGCTGGCTGATGATCCGGAGTTCGGCGCGCACGATTGGCTGCGCCTCGGGCAACGGTTGGAGCAGGCCGCCGGGCGGGTGCGCGAGGTGCGTTGGGGGGCGCGCACTCTCGATGTCGACGTGGTGTGGTGTGCCGAGGACGGCGCGGTCTGCCGCAGCGACGATCCGGAATTGACCCTGCCGCATCCGCGGGCGCACAACCGGGCCTTTGTGCTCATCCCCTGGCTGGATGTGCAGCCGGACGCGGAACTCGATGTCGATGGAACCGTGCGGCCGGTGCGCGACTGGCTCGCCGAACTCGACGCGGCCGAACGCGCCGGGGTCCGACCGACCGAATTCGTGCTGTCGGCTGCCGCGGAGGGATCGGCGTCGTGAAACTGAAGCCGACCCGGATACTCGATCTCATCGCCAATGTCGTTATCGCGGCGCTCATCGCTTGGGTGCTCACGCGGATGGCCTATGGCAGTTTCCCGCCGATCTCGATTTACGCGGGTGCATCGCTTTATCCGGTCGCCGCGATCGAAGTTGCGCTCGGCTTCGTAATTCGCGGAAGGGTCAGTGAACATCAGATCGGCGACGGCAGCCACCAGTTGCATCCGATCACCGCGGCCCGCGCGGTCGCGTTGGCGAAGGCTTCCGCTCAGGTCGGCTCGCTTGCCGCCGGTGTCTGGCTGGGTTTTCTATTCTGGGTTTATCCGCAGCGCGACACCTTGAATGCGGCGGGTGCGGATAGCCCCGGCGCCATTGTCGGGATGCTGGCGGGGGTGGCTTTGGTAGCTGCGGCGCTGTGGCTGGAGTATTGCTGTCGGGCTCCCGAGGACCCCTCGGATGATCCGGCAACTACATAGCAAATAAACTCGTCGGAATCACCGCGCGGGAATCTGGGCGCGGCTGGCTGATCAAGCTACCCTGGCGTGCATGGTTTCACCCTCCCGTAGCAGCACCTCTCGTCGACGGCGGGACGACGCGGGAAAATTGTTCATCGGCGTATTGATTCTGCTCGGTCTGGTTGCCAGCGTTTTCCTGGTTTTCAGTGACCGTCTGCAGTTTGTTCGGATCGGCTTGGTGGCGGCGCTGTGGGCGGCCGTTATCGGCGCTTTGGCCGCGACGCGGTACCGCAAGGAAGCCACGATCGATAAGGCCAAGGTCCGTGACCTGCAGACGGTGTACGAACTCCAGTTGGAACGCGAGGTGACCGCCCGGCGCGAATACGAGCTCGGCGTCGAGGCGCGGGTGCGCGCGGAAGTGGGTGCCGATGCGGCCGAAATGGCCGCGCTGCGCGCCGAACTGACCGTGCTCCGCGAGAGTCTGCAGCGGCTCTTCGACGGTGATCTGCCGATGGATCGACCCGCATTGCGCGCCGACGCGACCCGGATTCAAGAGTTGCCGAGCGCATTCGGAAATTCGGCCAACAATAGCTCGGCGAATGCCGACACCTGGCTGGACATGGCGTTCCAGCAATCTCCCAGCAGCTTTACCCCGGTCTTCGAATCGGATCATCCGGAGCCGCCGCGGTTCGCCAGTCCCTTCGACGATCCGGTGACCGCGGAGACCGCGATCGTCTCCGTCGACGATCTCGATGATGCGGATATCGACGACGCCGAGGTCGACGACATCCACGACTACGACCCGCTCACCACCACCGGCGGCTGGGCCGACGCGTTCACCGAGGATCCGGAAAAGACCGGTGTCCCCCCGCGGCTGCAGCCGTTGGAGTACACCGTGCCGCCGCGCCTGGCGGAGCCGGAGCCCACCGCGTCCGAAGCCGAGCCGCAGGAGCCGTCCACTCCGACCCCACATCCGGAGCCCGCCCCGCACCCGACGACCACTGTTCCGCCGCTGGGGACCGCCACCTCCCGCCGCCGTCGCCGCGTCGATCCGGACGCCGACTCCGGCAACTCCTCGCGCCGACTTTCGGTGGCCGAGATCATGGCGAACCTGCAGTCCGAAGAAAAAGGACGCACCGGGCGCTGATACCCGACGAGCGGTGACGGTTACGCACCTCCCGGCCACGACGGTGCGAGTCTTGCGAGCGAGGAGTTCGCGGCCGAGTGGCCGAAGCGCATGCGACGAAGTCGCGAGTCTCTGCCGCGCCGCTAGCGACTGCTTGCAGGTCGCTCGCAAGGGTCGGACGCGAGACACCAGGGGGCCGCGAACACGCCGCGCCGCGGGCGCGGCAATCAAACACAGGCACTGCGTTGTAAATCACGCGGTGCCCCGTGGCATCGGCGAGCCATGGGCCGATATTCTCGGTGCGGAACGTCTGGTACCCGGCTGTCCGGGACTGGAACGACATCGAGAGGACAACGTTGACCTCGAGAAGCGTCAACCCTGACAACGCTGCTTCGGGTGACCCCGCGCCTGCACGCTTGACGGTGGGAATCGTCTCGGCGGGACGCGTCGGCTCCGCACTCGGCGCGGCGCTCGAGCGCGCCGGACACGTGGTGTTCGGCGTGGCCGCCATTTCCGATGCCTCGGTGCATCGGGCCCGCACTCGACTGCCCGAGTCCGAGATCCTGCCGGTCGAGGAGGTGGCCGCACGTAGCGAACTGCTGCTGCTGGCCGTACCCGATGCCGAACTGGCCGGGCTGGTGCGCGGACTCGCATCCGCGGGTGTAGTCCGGGCAGGCACCATCGTCGCGCACACCTCCGGCGCCAATGGCGTCGGCGTGCTTGCTCCGCTGGTCGAGCGCGGCGCACTGCCGCTGGCCATCCATCCGGCCATGACCTTCACCGGACACGACGAGGACGTCGCCCGGCTCGGCAATGCCTGCTTCGGCGTTACCGCCGCCGACGAAATCGGCTTCGCCATCGCGCAATCGCTGGTGATCGAAATGGGCGGCGAGCCGGTTCGGGTGCAGGAGGAAAATCGCCAGCTCTATCACGCCGCGCTCGCACACGGCAGTAATCACCTGGTCACGGTCGTCCTGGACGCGGTCGACGCACTGCGTGCCGCACTGGCGGGTCCCGGCCTGCTCGGCCAGCAGATCGTCGACGATCAACCCAACGGTCTGGCCGAACGCTTGCTCGCCCCCTTGGCCTCCGCCGCACTCGACAATGCCTTGCGCCGCGGTCAGTCCGCGTTGACCGGCCCGGTGGCGCGTGGCGACGCGGATGCCGTTGCCGCGCACCTGTCCGCCCTGGAAGCGGTCGATATCCGGCTGGCCGCGGGCTATCGCGCCATGTCGCTGCGCACGGCCGAACGCGCCAAGACCAATCCTGCTCTGATCGAGCTGCTGGAGGGAGGCCGATGATGGATCCGAAATTGCCCGCCGCGAGCGAGCGCAGCGAGGGAGCCGAAGACACAGCGCGCATCGCGCACTCCGGAGCCGAGCGTCAGCGAGGCGCAGGAGTGAGCGACGGGCCCGGAGGAGGCAGCTTGCGTAACCACGGAGGGCCCCGTGAGCGGCGTATCGGGTCCAGCGCTTACCGGCGCGGCGAGCTGACCGTGCACCACGATCCCGAGGTGATCGCCGCGGTCTCCAAGGCCCTGCGCGGCGTCGGCCGTACCGTCGGCCTGGTGCCGACCATGGGCGCACTGCACGAGGGGCATCTCGAGATCGTGCGTCGGGCCAAGCGGACCAATCAGGTGGTCATCGTCTCGATTTTCGTGAATCCCCTGCAGTTCGGTGCGAACGAGGATCTGGACAAATATCCGCGGACCCTCGACGCCGACGTCGAGTTGCTGCGCAACGAGGGTGTGGAGCTGGTATTCGCGCCGAGCGCGTCGGATATGTATCCGGACGGGCCGCGCACCACCGTGCATCCGGGCCCGATCGGCGCCGAACTCGAAGGAGCCAGCCGCCCGACGCATTTCGCAGGCATGCTGACCGTGGTCGCGAAGCTGCTGAATATCGCGCGCCCGACCGAGGCGTTCTTCGGCGAGAAGGACTATCAGCAGCTCACGCTGATCCGGCAGATGGTGCGCGATCTGAATATGGACGTCAAGATCGTGCCGCTGCCGACGGTTCGCGAACCCGACGGTCTCGCACTGTCCTCCCGCAATCGGTATCTCGATGCGGCACAGCGCGAATCGGCGCTGGCCCTGTCGGCGGCGCTGGCCGCGGGTCGGCATGCGGGCGCGCTCGGCGCCGATGCGGTGCTGGCGGCCGCCCGCGCGGTGCTCGACGCGACCCCAGGTGTCGATGTCGACTATCTCGAATTGCGGTCGTCCACGCTCGGCCCCGCCCCCGCGAACGGCAATGCGCGACTGCTCATCGCCGCCAAGGTCGGCTCGACCCGCCTGATCGACAACACGGCCGTCGCACTCGGCGCCCCCGTCGATGGTGGCCACCCCACACTTCCCGATTCGCGCACCGCCGCGACCGACTCCCAGCCTGCCCAGGCCAATATTTAGGAAGGGCGACAGCGATGTTGCGCACCATGATGAAGTCGAAGATCCACCGCGCCACGGTGACCCACGCCGATCTGCACTATGTCGGCTCGGTGACCGTCGACCAGGATCTGCTCGACGCCGCCGATCTGCTCGAGGGGGAGCAGGTCTGCATTGTCGATATCGATAACGGCGCCCGGCTGGAGACCTATGTGATCGCCGGTGAGCGCGGTTCGGGTGTCATCGGGATCAATGGCGCCGCCGCCCATCTCGTGCATCCCGGCGATCTGGTCATCCTGATCGCCTACGGCATGATGGACGAGGCGGAGCTGAAGGAATACGCCCCGAAGGTCGTTTTCGTCGACGAGCACAATCGTGCGACCGATCTCGGTTCCGATCCGGCGCATGCCCCGGCGGGTTCCGGTCTGGTCACCCCGCGCTCACTGACCACCGTCTGATGCTGCTGGCCATCGATGTCCGAAATACGAGCATCGAGCTCGGATTGTTCTCGGGCAGTGGTAATCACGCGAAGTTGGTGCGGCACTGGCGGATGCATACCAATCCGCTGCTGACCGCGGACGAATTCGCCATGCAGGTGCGCGGATTGGTCGGTGATCAGGTGGAGGAGATCGTCGGAGTTTCGGCGTTGTCCACCGTGCCGCCGGTACTGCGCGAGATCAGATCGATGCTCACTCGCTATTGGGATCATGTGCCGCATGTGGTGGTGGAACCCGGTGTGCGAACCGGTATTCCGCTGCTCGTCGACAATCCCAAGGAAATCGGCGCGGACCGCATCGTGAACACCCTTGCCGCACATCATCGTTTCGGCACGGCCGCGATTGTCGTGGATTTCGGCACCGCCACCACCGTTGATCTGGTATCGGCCAAGGGCGAGTTTCTCGGCGGTGTGCTCGCACCGGGTGTGGAGATCTCCAGCGAGGCGCTCATCGAGCGTGCCGCATTGCGCCGGGTGGAGTTGGCTCGGCCGCGTTCGGTGGTCGGCAAGAACACCGTCGAGGCCATCCAATCCGGCGCGATATTCGGCTTCGCCGGTTTGGTGGACGGTCTGATCGATCGGATTCGCGATGAATTCGACGCATTCGCCGGTGACGATGTCGCGGTGGTCGCGACCGGCGCCACCGCACCGTTGATCGTGCCGGAATCGGAGACCATCGACCACCACGAGCCGCATCTCACATTGACCGGATTGCGCCTGGTCTACGAGCGCAATCAGCGCCGTAAGGGTAGTTGATATGCCCACCCGGAGTGCTCACGCATGACCAGGCGCTTTGCCGCCGGTTTTCGCGCTGCTACACTCGCACCCGTGTATTCCCGCGTGAGCACCCAGGAGTGTTGTCGAGGCTGACCTGCCTCGACCGTTCGAGGCTGACCAAGTCCCTCGACCGTTGACATACTCCTGGAGATTCGCTGATGCGTTCTTCTGTTCTTTCCCTCGATTCCGCACGTAATGCCCTTTCGGCCACCCCGCCGCTGGATCGTGCCGTCTCCTCCGCATTACCCACCCGCCTGCGTCCCGCCGATCTGCTCCGGCTGACCGACGAGGGCGCCGAGGACGTACTCGCGGGACGCTACGACCATCTGTTGCCGGCCAATGGAATTTGGCCGACCGATGAGCGCTGGGCCACCCGGCTGCTTTCCGACGACGAGGTCGATGTCTGGCTGATCAGCTGGACTCCGGGCAAATCCACCGAATTGCACGACCATGCCGGTTCGCTCGGCGCATTGACCGTGCTCAGCGGCGCGCTCTCGGAATTCCGCTGGAACGGAACCGAACTGCGCAACCGCACGCTGACCGCGGGAGACCAGGCCTCGTTCCCGATCGGCTGGGTGCACGATGTGATGCGCGCGCCGGCCGCTGGCGACGGCTTGCAGGTCGCTCGAAACGGCACTGCCGTGGAATCTGTCGGGCCGCTCGATCCGACGCTCAGCGTGCACGCTTATTCACCGCCGCTCACCGCCATGTCCTATTACGAGGTGACCGGCCACGGCACCCTGCGGCGCTCCCGAACCGTCCTCACTGACCAGCCCGAAGGTGATATGTGATGACCCGTTTGTCCATCGATCAGATGCTCGAGAACGCGCGGGCTCGCCTGAATCGGATCTATGCCTTCGAAACGCCGCAGGCGCTCGATCGGGGCGCGATTCTGGTCGATATCCGGCCGCAGGCGCAGCGCGCACGTGAGGGCGCACTGCCGGGCGCGCTGGTGATCGAACGGAATGTCCTGGAATGGCGTTTGGATCCGTCGAGTTCGGCCCGGCTGGCACTGGCCACCGATCACGATGTGGAATGGATCGTCGTCTGCTCGGAGGGCTTTACCTCCAGTCTCGCCGCGGCCGCGCTGCAGGAACTCGGTCTGCATCGGGCCACCGATGTGATCGGTGGCTATCAGGCATTGAAGGCGGCCGGCCTGCTCAGTGTCGGGGTCCGGGCGCCGCACTTCGCCCGCGAGGTCGAGGCGCTGGCAACACTGTAAATTCGGGCCGAACCACTTCCATCTCGAAACATACGGGCGCGCAATGGCTTTCGGATGATTGCCGGAGCGCGCCCGCTATTCGGCGTGCCGGAGAAGGTCGCGAAACAGGACATGACGGACTGTTCCGGGCACGGCTGATTCGTTAGTGGTCGGTCGTGCCCGGGCGGCCCGCAAATCGATTTCCGGTGCCCGCTAGTGTTGTTGAACGTGAGCAACCCGAACACGCCTTCATCCGGTCGCTCCGCGGGTTCGGTTCCTGCGGGGCAAGCCGGCCGTCCCGCGCCCGCCGCGGACGATGTTCCGGAGCAGATGCGGATTCGGCGCGAGAAGCGCGAGCGGTTGATCGCCGATGGCGGTGATGCCTATCCGGTGGTGGTGCCGCGCACACATACTCTCGGCGAAATTCGGGCCGCCTATCCGGAGCTCGAGCCGGACACCCGGACCGGTCTGCAGGCCGGTGTCGTCGGGCGCGTCATTTTCCTGCGTAATACCGGCAAGCTGTGTTTCGCGACGCTGCAGGAGGGTGACGGCACCAAACTGCAGGCGATGATCAGCCTCAACGGTGTCGGAGCCGACGCGCTGGCGGCCTGGAAGGCCGATGTGGACCTCGGAGACTTCGTATTCGTGCACGGCGAGGTGATCTCCTCACGAACCGGTGAATTGAGCGTTATGGCCGATTCCTGGGCCATGTCGGCCAAGGCCCTGCGGCCGTTGCCGGTGGCGCACAAGGAGATGAACGAGGAGTCGAGGGTTCGGCAGCGCTATGTCGATCTGATCGTGCGCCCAGAGGCCAGGGAAATGGCCAGGACCAGGGTCGCGGTGGTGCGCGCGATGCGCAACGCGCTCGAGCGCCGAGGCTTCCTCGAGGTGGAGACGCCGATGCTGCAGACGCTGCACGGCGGTGCCGCGGCGCGACCGTTCGTCACCCATTCCAATGCCCTCGATATAGATCTCTACCTGCGAATTGCGCCCGAACTGTTCCTCAAGCGCTGTGTGGTGGGCGGCCTGGAACAGGTCTTCGAGATCAACAGGAACTTCCGTAACGAGGGGTCGGACTCCACGCATTCCCCGGAGTTCGCAATGTTGGAAACCTATGAGGCATACGGCACCTACGACGACTCCGCACGGATGATTCGAGAATTGGTGCAGGAAGTTGCCGAGGAGGTCTTCGGCACGCAGGTGGTAACCCTTGCAGATGGCACCGAATACGATCTCCGAGGCGAGTGGGCGACGGTCGAGATGTACCCCTCGCTGTCGGATGCACTGGGTGTATCGGTGACTCCGGAAACGTCGATCGAGGAATTACTTGCACTCGCTGATCGGGTCGGACTCGAAATTCCCGAGGACAAGGGCTATGGCCACGGCAAACTTGTCGAAGAACTGTGGGAGCACCAGTACGGTGACAAGCTCTACGCCCCGACTTTCGTGCGTGACTTCCCGGTCGAGACATCACCGCTGACCAGACAGCATCGCAGCAAGCCCGGAGTTACCGAGAAGTGGGACCTCTATGTGCGCGGCTTCGAGTTGGCAACTGGCTATTCGGAGTTGGTCGATCCGGTGATCCAGCGCGAGCGGTTCGTGGATCAAGCGCGGCTTGCCGCACAAGGTGATGACGAGGCTATGGCACTCGACGAGGACTTCCTCGCAGCGATGGAGCACGGCATGCCACCGACAACGGGGACGGGTATGGGAATCGATCGCTTGTTGATGGCACTCACGGGATTGGGAATCCGGGAAACGATACTGTTCCCAATTGTGCGTCCAGTCACTCGCTGACGATCGGATTGCATAGTTCGGCCCTCGTCTTGGAATTTTTCGAATTCGGGGTATTCTTGCCTCGGGTAATCGGCCTAGTATGCGGGTCGCACGATTTCGAGAGGACGTTCATCTCATGGCAAAGAAGGTCACCGTTAGCCTGATCGACGATGTCGATGGTGAGTCCATCGCGGACGAGACCATTGAGTTTGCGATCGACGGTGTGTCGTACGAGATCGACCTGTCGTCGGCAAATGCGGCGAAGCTGCGCGACGGCTTGGAAGAGTGGGTTTCGAGTGCTCGGCGGGTGAGTGGTCGGCGGCGGGTCAAGGCTGCGGTCGCTGCTCCCGGAGCTGCAAAGAGCCGGGTCTCGATCGATCGTGAACAAAGCGCTGCAATTCGCGAGTGGGCGCGCCGGAATGGGCACAAGGTGTCCGCGCGCGGTCGTATCTCGGCCGACATCACCGATGCGTACAACAAGGCCGCGAAGGGCTGAGTTCTTATTTATTTGGGCTGCCGCCCGGGCGAATCGTGCGACGCCCGGGCGGCGGCTCGTTTGTGATAGGCCTTCGATATGGGGAAGGTTCGGAGTCGACTCGATCTTGCTCGCGGTACCAGGACGCGGCACCATGGAACTGTGCGAAGAGCGTCACTGGCGGTATGGAGAGATGAGGTATCGGCGCAGTGACTGGTTTCGTCGGATCGCTATTGCGATTCACTGATGACTCGGGTCGGCAGCAGGAGTTCATGCTCACCCCGGACCAGCAGCGCGTCACCATCGGGCGTTCCCCGCAGGCCGATCTGGCGCTGCGCTGGGACGCGGAGGTCTCGCGCCTGCATGCGGCCGTCGAATATCTCGGCGCGCACTGGACGATCGTCGATGACGGCCTGTCCCGCAACGGCACCTTCGTCAACGGTGAGCGACTTGTCGGGCGGCGGCGGTTGATGGCGGGCGATCGGATCCGGGTCGGTACCTCGCTGGTCTCGTTCCACGATTTCGGCGGCGTTGTCGATGATGCGACGCGGACCTCGACCGGCACTATTCCCACGCTGCGCTCACTGACCGATACCCAGCGCGCGGTGCTGGTCGCGCTGTGCCGTCCATATAAGAACGGTGCGGGTTTTGCGACCCCGGCTTCGAATCAACAGATCGCCGAGGAATTGTTCCTCAGCGTCGATGCGATCAAGACACATCTGCGGGCGCTGTTCGCCAAGTTCGGTGTGGAAAATCTGCCGCAGAATCAGAAAAGAGTCCGACTGGCCGGTTTGGCCATGCAAAGTGGGTTGATCTCCGACCGAGACTTGTGACGCGGGCGGGCGTGGACTCTCGCTTAGGTGGCCGAGCGCTTGAACCATGGATGGTCGCGACGGTTACCGATGTACTTGAAACATCGCCGGACCGAGTAAATCGGACCAGGTCCGGGTTTCGAGGCAGGAGAAATTCATGTTCGCGCTACGACTCGCCGCGCTGGTGGCGGCCACCCTCGCAACCGGCTTGCTCGCGGGCGTTTTTTACGCTTACGCGACATCGGTGATGCCCGCGCTGAACCGCACCGATGATCGCGCGATGATCGATGTGATGCAGAAGATCAACGTGGTCATCATCAACCCGTGGTTCATGCTCGGATTCCTCGGCACCGTCGGCTTCACCCTGCTCGCGGCGGCGCTGCACCTGGGCAAGGAACACCGCACCACCTTGATCTGGCTCGGCGTGGCCCTGGCCCTCAATGTGATCGCTTTCGCGGTCACCTCCGGATTGAACGTTCCACTCAACGACCAACTCGCGGCGGCAGGCGACCCGGCCCAGATCGGTGACCTGGCAAAGGTGCGCGCCGATTTCGAATCCGCTTGGGTCCGTTGGAATATCCTCCGCGCTATCCTGCACACACTTGCCTTTTTGGTGCTGACCGGCGCGCTGTTCGTGGCCGGTATTCAGCACGGCCGCACCCAAGCCGCGGGTTCGGTTGGTACACAGCAGGTTTCGCAGGCTCAGCAGATACCGAATGTCGGTCCGCAATACGCCGGTCAGCCGTACCGGGCGCCGATCATGGCTCAGCACTACGGATTCGGACAGACCGGCTCGCAGCCGATGGGTGCGCATTCCCTGGCGTAGGAACGCCACCGCTAGTTCTCTGCCGCCGTCGGCGAGTCGATCAGTGATCGACTCGCCGACGGCGTTTGGCCTCACGTCGGCACACCGGGCAGCGCAATTCCACGTCCTTCGCCCGCGGCAATCGCGCGAGCGCGGGGCCAGCACGCCGCGAGGGCCGTCAATTCGGTGATTTCCGCATCCACATCAGCCGCCTCCGAGGGCATGGCGAGAACATCGTCGCGCGGGGCGGCGCCACCGATCCTTGTCGCACACGCGTGTGCGAGCCGGCGTACCGCAACCGAACGGTGTCCGGCGTTTCGCTCGATGTCATCGCCCCCTGCTCGGGCGGCGCGTATCGGGACAGGATCCGCAAACAGTCACGGATCTCGATCACGGTGCGGTGCAGTAGGAATCGGCTGCCCAGTCCGGTAGGTGAGACGTCGCTGTAGACGATTTCAGGACAGGCCGCAGTAAGGTCGGCCCACAGCGGAAGCAACTGTTTTCGACTGCGCGCGAAGGTGTCATTCCGAGCCGTTGGGTGAGACGCAATAGCATCGGAACGCTCAGTGCCGCTGCGAACATCAGTGTTTGGAACAACATGATGTCGCGGTCGGTCGCGGCCAGGATGCGAGCGGATACGGTGTGCGCGCCGACGATCTGGAAGGCCGCCGAAATGGGGGCACAACCGAATGCGATCATTGCGCGCGCTCGTGCCGTAGGCCAGCGAAATGGTCGCGCATATGATCGCCACACCGTGCACGACGAGGGGGGGAGTAGTTGTGGCCCAGCGCTTTTGACAGCGTGAGAATCATAACACCGGCGGTTGCCGCGACCAGGACCAGACCGAATTGGAACAGCAGTGCGTTCGACAGATGCCCCTGCCGACGGCATCCTGCACGACCCGCTCGCGGACCGTCGCGGCAGCGGTCAGCGCGGCGAACACGAAGGTCGCGCGGCGTTCGATCGCAGTTGCGCGGAAGGTGAAGGCGCGAATGGCGACCAGGGTCCACGCATAGGCGATCAGTGGTAGTGCGATGGCGCCCGGCCAAGACGAACGCAGCATGCGTTCGGCGGCTCAATCCGGAAATATGGCGTGGCGCAACAGCGAACCCTGAGGTTCGGCGCGAGATTCCGACATGACCAGTGAGGCGAATAGTTCGGCCTGACGTTCGGCGTTGTCGTCATGCTCGACGCCGGTAACTCGCACCGTACGAACACGGTCGAAACGCTACCGGATGCATAGCCGGTGATTCGCACGCGGACTTGCCCGAACTGCCCTCCGGGTGAGGATAAGTTGCGCTACGTTCTGGAACACGTTCCAGATTTGGAGGTCTCCATGCGGCGTGTTTCCGGGTCCGCAATCGTCGTGGCCGTGCTGGCCGTGCTGTGGGTTGGTGCGGGTGGTAGTGCGCAGGCCGAATATCCGGTCGACTACAACTTCTTCGCCGGCATCCCGAATGAGCTGGTGAATCATGGTGGCTCGCTGCCGGGTTCGAATGATTGGGGGTGTCGGCCCAGTGCGGCGCATCCGAATCCTGTTGTGCTCGCGCACGGTACGGGTGGTGGGGCACAGACGAATTGGGGGCTGTACGCGCCGCTGCTCGCGAACGAAGGTTACTGCGTCTTCTCGCTGACCTACGGTGCCTACGATCTGCCGTGGCCGATCTCAGCGGTCGGCGGGATGCTGCCGATCGAGCAGAGCGCGGTGCAGTTCGCGGCGTTCGTGGATCGGGTGCTCGCGGCGACCGGGGCGAGCAAGGTGGACGTGGTCGGGCATTCGCAGGGCACGGTGCTGCCGAACTACTACGCCAAGCGGCTCGGCGGTGCGGACAAGATCGACAAATATGTATCGATCGCACCGGCCTGGCGCGGTACCAATGCGGGCGGCGGGGCGGATGTGGCCGCATTCGCCGACCGGCTCGGCGTCGGGCCGTACTTCCAGGCCGCGGCGGGTTCGCTGTGCCAGGCCTGCACCGAGTTGTTACGCGATTCAACCTTCCTGCGGGATCTCAACAGCGACGGCGTCTACGTTCCCGGCATCACCTACACCAACATCATGGGCAGCCTTGACGAGATCGTCGTCCCGTACGACTCGGGCTTCGTGCCAGGGCCGAACGCGACGAATATCGTGGTCCAGGACGGTTGCGCGACCGACTTCTCCGAACATCTGGCGATCGCGGGCAGTCCCCGCACCGCCCGCTTCGTGCTCAACGCCCTCGATCCGGCGCATGCGCGCGAGGTGCCGTGCGAGTTCGTCCCGCCGTTCACCGGGTGACACCCACGGCTGGGAAGCGGCGCGGCGGCGATTTCGCTGAGGGCAAAACCTGAGCGGAAACGTATCCCGCAACTAGCACGTTATGAGTGAATGACCGTGCTGTCGCTGGTCCCCAATAGGGTGGACTAGAGGCGGCGTAATCCCCTGCCAACTAGAGTGGAGGCCGGGGCCGCAACCCCCGGGCTTCATGGCAGGCTGACGCCAGCGGAAGCGTCGGATGCCAGAATTTCGGAGCAGGAGAGTGAGGGAGCGATGTTCGAGAGGTTCACCGACCGCGCGAGGCGCGTCGTTGTCCTGGCCCAAGAAGAGGCCCGGATGCTCAACCACAACTACATCGGCACCGAGCACATCCTGCTTGGGTTGATCCACGAGGGCGAGGGCGTAGCGGCGAAGTCGCTGGAATCCCTTGGTATTTCGCTGGAGGGTGTGCGCAGCCAGGTGGAGGAGATCATCGGCCAGGGCCAGCAGGCTCCGTCCGGTCACATCCCGTTCACCCCGCGTGCCAAGAAGGTGCTGGAACTGAGCCTGCGCGAGGCGCTGCAGCTCGGCCACAACTACATCGGCACCGAGCACATTCTGCTCGGCCTGATCCGTGAAGGTGAGGGTGTCGCGGCGCAGGTGCTGGTGAAGCTGGGTGCGGATCTCAACCGGGTGCGCCAGCAGGTCATCCAGCTGCTGTCCGGATACCAGGGCAAGGAGCCGGTGGAATCCGGTTCGCGCGGCGAGGCCGGTACCCCGTCCACCTCGCTGGTGCTCGACCAGTTCGGCCGCAACCTGACCCAGGCCGCCCTCGAGGGCAAGCTCGACCCGGTCATCGGCCGCTCGAAGGAAATCGAGCGCGTCATGCAGGTGCTGAGCCGCCGCACCAAGAACAACCCGGTCCTCATCGGTGAGCCCGGTGTCGGTAAGACCGCCGTGGTCGAGGGTCTGGCCCAGGCCATCGTCAACGGTGAGGTCCCGGAGACGCTGAAGGACAAGCAGCTCTACACCCTCGACCTGGGTTCGCTGGTCGCGGGCAGCCGCTACCGCGGTGACTTCGAAGAGCGCCTGAAGAAGGTGCTCAAGGAGATCAACACCCGCGGCGACATCATCCTGTTCATCGACGAGCTGCACACGCTCGTCGGCGCGGGTGCCGCCGAGGGCGCGATCGACGCCGCGTCGATCCTGAAGCCGAAGCTGGCTCGCGGTGAGCTGCAGACCATCGGTGCGACCACCCTCGACGAGTACCGCAAGTACATCGAGAAGGACGCCGCACTCGAGCGCCGGTTCCAGCCGGTCCAGGTCGGCGAGCCGACGGTCGAGCACACCATCAATATCCTCAAGGGTCTGCGCGACCGCTACGAGGCGCACCACCGGGTGTCCATCACCGACGGCGCGCTGGTGGCCGCGGCCACCCTGGCCGACCGCTACATCAACGACCGGTTCCTGCCGGACAAGGCGATCGACCTGATCGACGAGGCCGGTGCGCGCATGCGCATCCGTCGCATGACCGCCCCGCCGGACCTGCGCGAATTCGACGACAAGATCGCCGATGCGCGTCGGGAGAAGGAAAGCGCCATCGACGCGCAGGACTTCGAGAAGGCGGCGCGGCTGCGCGATAAGGAAAAGCAGCTGGTCGCCAAGCGCGCCGAGCGCGAAAAGCAGTGGCGCTCCGGTGATCTGGATGTCGTGGCCGAGGTCGACGACGAGCAGATCGCAGAGGTGCTGGCCAACTGGACCGGTATCCCGGTGTTCAAGCTCACCGAGGAGGAGACCACCCGTCTGCTCCGCATGGAGGACGAGCTGCACAAGCGGATCATCGGCCAGGAGGACGCGGTCAAGGCCGTGTCGAAGGCGATCCGCCGTACCCGCGCCGGTCTGAAGGATCCGAAGCGTCCGTCGGGCTCGTTCATCTTCGCCGGTCCGTCCGGTGTCGGTAAGACCGAGCTGTCCAAGGCGCTGGCGAACTTCCTGTTCGGCGACGACGACGCGCTCATCCAGATCGATATGGGTGAGTTCCACGACCGCTTCACCGCATCGCGGCTCTTCGGTGCCCCGCCCGGGTACGTGGGCTACGAAGAGGGCGGCCAGCTCACCGAGAAGGTGCGCCGCAAGCCATTCTCCGTCGTTCTGTTCGACGAGATCGAAAAGGCACATCAGGAGATCTACAACACCCTGTTGCAGGTCCTCGAGGACGGTCGTCTCACCGACGGCCAGGGACGTACGGTCGACTTCAAGAACACCGTGCTGATCTTCACCTCGAACCTGGGTACCTCGGACATCTCCAAGGCGGTCGGCCTGGGCTTCACCCAGTCCAACGCCGAGGGTTCGAACTACGAGCGGATGAAGCTCAAGGTCAACGACGAGCTGAAGAAGCACTTCCGGCCCGAGTTCCTCAACCGCATCGACGACGTGATCGTCTTCCACCAGCTCACCACGGATCAGATCGTGGAGATGGTGGATCTGATGATCAACCGCGTCGCCACGCAGCTGAAGAACAAGGACATGGAGATCGAGCTGTCCCCGCAGGGCAAGGCACTGCTTGCCAAGCGCGGCTTCGATCCGGTGCTCGGCGCCCGGCCGCTGCGCCGGACCATCCAGCGTGAGATCGAGGACCAGCTGTCGGAGAAGATCCTCTTCGGCGAGATCGGTCCGGGACAGACCATCGTGGTCGACGTCGAGGGCTGGGACGGCGAGGGCTCCGGCGAGAACGCCAAGTTCACCTTCACCGGCAAGGCGAAGCTGACCAAGGCGGCAGCCACCGAGGACAAGCCGGAGGTCGTGCTCACGGGTGCGGGCGAAGGCACCACCACGGCCGAGGCCGCCGGCGAGTAATCGCAACGGCTAGAAGATGCCGCCCACCGGATTTCCGGTGGGCGGCATTTTTTTCTGGAATTCGCACGCTCGAGCGGCGGCGTACCGTGGGGAGCGGTCATTCGGACAACTATCACGGGGGTGCTAGGTGACAAATTCAGATCTGACATCGATCGCGGTTCTGCTGGATCGGTCGGGTTCCATGCAGGCGATCAAAACCGATACCGAGGGCGGCTTCGATGCCTACATCGAAGAACAGCGCAAGGTGCCGAAGACGACGCTGGTGACGCTCGCGCAGTTCGATACCGAATACGAACTGGTCTATGCGAATCGGCCGATCGCCGAGGTGCCGCCGCTGAGCCTGCAGCCGCGCGGCGGAACCGCACTGTACGACGCGGTGGGGCGGCTGGTCACCGATATCGGCCGGGAACTCTCGGCTCGACCAGAGCACGAGCGGCCGGGCACGGTGATCGTCGTTGTACTCACCGACGGGCACGAGAATTCCAGCCGGGAATGGACGCATGCCGCGGTCCGGGCGCTGATTACGCAGCAGCAGGAGGTGTACTCCTGGGATTTCGTATTCCTCGGCGCGAATATGGATGCGGTGGCGGTGGGGTCCGAATTGGGATTCGATCCGCGGCGCTCGCTGACCTACGGCGCGACGCCGGCCGGAGCGGCCGGGGCATTCGCGTCGGCCGCGGCATATTCGGCGCGGCGCAGTATGGCCGCGCCCGGACAGGCGGTGGATGGATTCACCGATGCCGAACGGCAGGCGGCCAATCCGGACGCGCAGTAGTTTCGCAGGCTGACGGGCGCGCATGTCAGCACAGCGCCGCGCGCATATCAGACAGCGCCGCGGTCGCGAGAATTGCGACCGCGGCGCTGTGGCGGGTTCAGGGCTTCCGGTCAGACAGACGAGTTCGTGAACAGGGCGAGTACTGGGGCGAAGGCTTGGCCCAGTTCGCCGGGGACGATCAGTTCATCGATGCCGTACTTCTCCCTGCGGTATTCGAGCACCTCGGCGACCGTGGCCGGATCGCCGTCGAGCACACCCGCCGATCCGGCCGCGCGCAGTCCGTCCGCGGTGAGTCCGAGCCGCTTGCTCAACCAGAACGGCAGTTCGTCACCGATGCCGACCAGTTGATGGGTGAAGCGCACATCGCGATCGGTATTGTCGCGCACGATCCGGACCATCTCGGCGAGATCGGCCTCGGTCGCATCCGGTCCGGCGGCAAGTAGCACTCGATCGGCGAAACCTGCTGCGATAGTGAGCATTCGTGGTCCATTCGCGGCGACGATGATCGGTGGTGCCGGATCGAGGTGTTCGCGAACGGCCTGCACGGTGGCGATGAGTTGCTCGCGCCGCTGGGCCGGTGAACCCCAAGGCATGCCGAGTTGTTCGGCCTCGGCGTTCGCATCGGGACGCCCCGACCCGATGCCGAGTTCGAATCGTCCGTCCGAAAGCAGTTGCAGTGCAGCGGTTTCCCGCACGGTGGCGGCCGGATTGCGCAGGGGAGCGGCCAGGACGTTCGGGCGGAGTCGGACGGTGGTGGTCACCGCGGCGGCGGCCGCGAGTGCGGGGAAGGGGGACGGGGTGTTCAGGGTGTCCGGAAGGAGGATCGTCTGGTAGCCCTGCTGTTCGGCGCTTTGTACCGCACGTGCCCATTCGGAGCCCGAACGCGGTGTGATGATGATGCCGAAGGTGATGGTCATGGTGCGGTCTCCCGTGATTCGGGTCGAATTAGTCATTGCATCGTTCCGGAGCTGGCGGCCGATAGATTTCGGGCAAACGCCCGGTGCGGTACCCGCCGCCCGTGGGATGTGGGCGGCGGCCTTTGTGGAAAGCGCTCAGGTGGTCGAAGTTTCACCACCGCGCGGCTTCCCTCCGCGTTCGCGCAGCACCGCCAGTCGACTCCGATATTGATCCTCGGTGATCTCGCCGCGCGCGAATGCGGTACGCAGCGCACCGATTCCGCTCTGGTGACCCCAGAGCCGCCGCCGCGCGAATACGAAGAAGACGATGACGGTGGCCCAGAACAGCAAGGGGAAGATCCAGAAGAACGGCCAGGGATGCCATCCGCCGTCATAGTGATCGGCCAAGAAGGTCATGGCCTCGGGTTGAGTAAGAATGTTCATGCCCCAACCCTGCTCCCGATACCCCTGTCCGGGCATCGGCCTGCCGACGACATTCGCCATACGCCTGTGCGCGTACGCGGCGCTCGCATAACCACTGGGCTCCTCGCACAGGCGGTGCGAGGAGCCGGGAAGTCAGGCGAGGGCGGCGTCGAGGGTGATGTTGTCCACCCCGGCGAGGGCCTTGCTGACCGGGCAGCCCGCCTTGGCGGCGGCCGCCGCGGCGGCGAAGCCGTCGGCGTCCAGGCCGGAGACCCGGCCGCGGACGGTGAGTTTGATGGCGCTGATGCGGAAGCCTCCGTCCGGATCCGGGCCGAGGGTCACATCGGCGGTGACGTCCAGGCTCTCGGGTGTGCCACCGGCATTGCCGATCTGGGCCGAGAGGGCCATGGCGAAGCAGGAGGAGTGCGCCGCCGCGATCAGTTCCTCGGGGCTGGTGGTGCCGTCGGCGTCGTCGGCTGCACGCTTGGGGAAGGAGACGTCGTACTTGCCGACACCGGAACTGGCCAGCTCGACCTGGCCGGAGCCGTCCTGGAGGCCACCGGTCCAAGCGGTGCGCGCGGTACGTGTGGGCATCACGGTCCTTTCGAAGATGTGTGAATCACAATTCGCAGTCGAACCTACCCCCGCCGCCCCCGCGGCGCGTGCGAAGGCGGCAGTCCGAATCGAGTGCACCAGCAGGTAATGGTCAGGCGGGCTCGGCCGTGCGCTGATCGAGCTGTTCGAAGTACCGGCGGCCAGGCCTGTGAATGCCGGTCGCGGGTCGCTTTATCGGCAAATCCCGCGTGCGCCAAGGGAAATCGAGTACCGAAGTAGATCGGGTACCCACACTGGTTCGATCATGCGCCGGACTGTACCGCCGGACCTACTCACTCCGGATTGGTGACGCGTGCCAGCACGATGCCGCCGAGAATCAGCGATAGCGCTAGCAGTCGTCCGGCGCTCATCGGATCCTTGTTGATCACGACACCGAGGCTGATCGCGCCGACCGCGCCGATTCCGGTGAAGACCGCATAGGCCGTACCGACCGGCAGCGTCTGCATGGCCCGCGACAGCAGGTACACCGCGACCGCGCCGAGTACGAAGCAGATGACGGTCGGGACGAGGCGGGTGAAGTTCTCGGTCGGCTTGATGCTCTGCGACCAGATGATCTCCACCAGTCCGGCGATGCCGAGAATGATCCAGTTCATCAGTATTGGCGATCCTTTCGAACGACCTGAAAGCAGTCGTCAGCGGCCGGCCGAATTGCGCGCGGATTCCAGTGCGGCCGAATAGGACTCGTCATGCTTGCCGCGCAGATGCGCGAGTGCCGGGTCCTGCCGCGAATTGGCGAGTTCCGCATTGACGAAGACGGTGTCGGTGACGCCGAAATGGCCCGCGAAGAAATCGCGCAGATAGCGCTCTTGATAGTCGAAGGCGGCCTTGGGAGCGCCGGGTGCGTACGACCCGCCGCGTGCGGAGACGACCACGAATCGCCTTTCGCCCAGAGACATTCGCGGAAAGGTCACCTGATCGAGCCAGGCCTTGAGCGCTGCCGGGATCGAATAGTTGTACATCGGGGTGCCGATCAGAATCACATCGGCGGCCAGCAGTTCGATCAGCAGCGGCTCCGCTATCGCCCAGGCGGCGGCCTGTTCCGGTGTGCGGACCAGTTCGGCGAGGCGGTTCAGATCAGTGCTGGGTTGGGCGAGGACGGCATCGCATAGTTCGGTCCATGCCTCGTCGATGAAGGGCACCGGCTCGGCCGCCAGGTCGCGATGGATGTAGCCGCCCTCCGGATTCTCGGCGCGCCACGCCTCGGCGAATGCCGCACTCAGTTCCCGGCTGATGGATCGACGCCGTGCGCTGGCATCGAGGTGCAACAACGTGCTCATGATCTCTCCTGTGAATCTAACTGGACATTATGTCCGGTTGAAACCGTACAGGTAAGCGGACGATGTGTCCACTTGCTTGGAAAGTCGAGTACAGTCGAGGTGATGAACAGCGATATGGACCTGCTCGGCGGGCATTCGGAACCCGCAGTGCCGACCGAGCGCGCGGACGCGGCCCGCAACCGGGCCAAGGTACTCGCCGCGGCCGCCGAACTGTTCGCAACGCGGGATCCGCGCACCGTCACGATGGACGACATCGCCAAGGCGGCGGGGGTCGGTCGCGGCACGCTCTATCGCCGCTATCCGGATAAGAATTCGATCGCCGTCGCACTGCTCGACGAACACGAACGCGCACTGCAGGAGCAGCTGTTGCGCGGCGAACCACCGCTCGGTCCCGGCGCACCGCCCGCCGAACGGCTCGCCGCCTTCTACGCTGCCATGGTCGAATTATTGGACGGGCACGCGGATTTGGTGCTCGGCGCGGAGACCGGCGGCGCGCGGTTCGCCACCGGTGCGTACGGCTTCTGGTTCCTGCACGTCCGGTCACTGTTGGTGGCCGGTGGCGTCGGGGAACCGGACGCCATGGCCGATTCGCTGCTCGCACCGTTGGCCGCCGAGGTCTACCGGCATCAGCGGGCGCGTGGTCTCACTTCCGCGCAGATCGCGGCGGCGCTGGCCGAACTGGCCCGTTCCGTGCTGTCCGAGCCCTGAACGCAGCGAACCGTTGGCGAACTGTTGTCCGCCAACGGTTTCGGTGCCAGGGATCAGACCATGTCGCGCCGCTGCACCAGCCACATCGTGCCCGCCGCGAAAAGCGCCACGTACACCACCAGCGCGATGAGCGACTGAGTCCGCGACAGGATGTCGAGCACCCCCGGCGTCGACGGCCCATCGACGGTCCGCATCGCACCGGCCATCGAACCCGCTGCCGTCCCGGGCAGATGATCGGTGAGCACCTTGATCGGGCTGAAGATCGCCGCGACACCGCGCAGCAGATTCTCCACCACCAGTACCCATACCAGTCCGAGCCCGACGGCCAGTGCGGGGCCGCGCGCGATCGCCCCGATCAGTGCGCCCGCCAGCGTCCACATCCCGAGAATCGCTGTGCCGGTGATGATTCCGTTCAACGCCTGGCCGAGGCCTGGCAGTGCGAGCGACTGTGATTGGGTTGTCGCGATAATCGAGGCGACCCCGATATCCGCCACGAACGCGACGCACACCAGCCCGATAACCGTGACCGCAAGGCTGATCAGCGCACCGCCGATGGCATTGGTCCGCGACGGCCCCTGGGTGAGCACGGTCTTCCAAGTGCCCCAGCCATATCCGCTACCGATGGTCAATGCGCCCAGAATGAGCATCAGCGCACCACCGAACATCGCCATGCCCTGGGTGAAGACCTCCGGCACCGCGGCGGGCAACATCTGGTGCAGCAGAACGTCTTTGGGCACGCCGTTCGACATCGTCTTCATATCGCCGGAGGAGTAGGCGAGGTAGTTGAACAGGTAGGAGAAGGTGAGATTCAGCAGAATCCAGGTGCCGAGGATGATCCAGAATGCGGGCCACTTACGCAGTCGCAGCATTTCCGCTCTCGTGCTCGCCATCAGGTCTTTCATTGTCGCGTTCATTTCGCCGGCTCCAATTGGGTCATTTCGAAGAACACGTCTTCCAGGGACTTTTCATCGGTCCGCAGTTCCAGCAGATCCGCGCCGGATTCGACGACCGCACGCGCGACCACCGGCGCGCTGTCCGCACCGGCCTCGATCCGAATACCGCCCGCGGTCAACATGGCCGAGCGCTCGCCGACCGCTCGGCGCACCGCGGGAAAGGCCACCTCCAGCGGTTCGGCTCGCAGCAAAAGCGAGGACGCGCCGCGCAATTCGGTGACGGTGGATTCGGTGAGCAGTTGCCCGCCGGCGATCACCCCGACGCGATCGCAGATCTCCTGCACCTCGCTGAGCATGTGGCTGGACAGCAGCACGGTATGACCGTCACCGGCGAGAGTTGTGATGAGCTCCCGCATTTCGGCCATGCCCTGCGGGTCGAGGCCATTGGTCGGCTCGTCCAGGATCAGCAGATCGGGGCGGCCGAGCAGGGCCGCGCCGACGCCGAGGCGCTGCTTCATGCCGAGGGAGTAGGTGCGGAATTTGTCGTCGGCGCGATTGACGAGGCCGACGCGGTCGAGTGCGTCCTCCACATCGGCACGCGCTAGGCCGCGGTATTTCGCGAGTACCCGCAAGTTGTCGCGGCCACTGAGGTAGGGGTAGAAGCCCGGGCCCTCGATGAGGACGCCGATGCGGCGGACCACGGCCGGATCGCCCGGGGTATGTCCGAGCACGGTGGCGGAGCCCTCGGTCGGACGGATCAATCCGACCAGCATTCGCAGCGTGGTCGTCTTGCCCGCGCCGTTCGGACCGAGGAAGCCGTAGATCTCGCCGGGTGCGACATGCATATGCACGCGGTCGACGGCGGCGTGGGTGCCGTAGCGTTTGGTCAGCCCTGCGGTGACGACGATGGAATCTGTCATGCACCGAGAATCTGCCCCCGACCAGGGGTGGCACATCCGTCGCGCGGCGGAGTTCGACGTACGTACCGCGGCCTACCAAGCACCGTGACAGCGGGCGCGACGACTGATTTCGGAAGCACGTGGGTGAACGCCCATACCTGGCTGTCACCTCGACCGACGGCCCGCGACGCGACCGTTGAGGCACCAATGCTCGACAAATATTCGGGTAGGCGGGGAGCATACGTAGCGCGGCGGACGTCGTGACCCGTCCGGGCTAATAGGCTGCAAGTGTGACAGCGCCAGGGGAATCGAAACGTGGCCCGGTCGTTCAGGACTGGGTGCTCGCGCTCGTCGTCGCGGCGATCCAACTCGTCGGGGGACGCAATGCCAACCTGCGCCAGACCGGAGTGCACTCACTCGACGCATTTGGCTATGTGCTGTTGCTCATCGGACCGGTGGCGTTATTGCTACGCCGTTCCTACCCGCTGCCGGCGCTGCTCGTGACGATCGCGTCCTGCGCGGTGTACCTGCTGCGCGGCTATGGCTACGGCCCGATCTTCGTCTCGCTGGTGATCGCATTCATCAGCGCCGCGATCGTCGGATCGCGCTGGTGGACATATCCGCTCGCGCCGATCGGCTATCTCGCGCTGCTCTGGCCGCTGCCCGCGCTGGTCGGGCATCCGGCCGACCCGTGGCTGGCCTTCGGAATGATCGCCTGGCTGGGTGTGCTGGTCGCGATCGCGGAGGGGATCCGCCAGCGCCAGGCGGTGCTGGTGGCACGCAGGCAGCGGGCCGAGGCGGCACGCCGCGATGAGGAGGCGCAGCGCGAACGGCGGGCCAGCGAGGAACGGCTCGCGATCGCGCGCGAGCTGCACGATGTACTGGCACATAGTCTTTCGCTGATCAATGTGCAGTCCTCGGTGGCACTGGAGCTCTTCGCCAAGAAGCCGGAACAGGCCGAATCGGCGCTCGCGGCGATCAAAACGGCGAGTAAGGATGCGTTGGCCGAGGTCCATACGCTGCTGCACTCGATCCGCAGCGGCAGTGCGGCGGAAGTGCGCGACTCGGAGCTCGAGCCGGAATCCGCGCCCGCATGCCCCGATTCCGAACGGGACCGAGACAGTTCGGATGCCCGCGGCGTCGAAGCCCCGCCGCCCGCCCCGCGGAGCCCGGCCCCGAGCATCGAGGACCTGGACGCACTGCTGCAGCGCACCCGCGCCGCCGGTCTCACGGTCGACACCCGCATTATCGGCACCGCGCACAAACTGCCCAGCGTCGTCGATGTGGCGGCGGCCCGCATCATCCAGGAATCGCTGACCAATGTGGTCCGCCACGCACCCGGCGCACCGGCCGCGGTGACCATCCGCTATGCCGCCGATTCGGTCGAGATCACCATCGACAACGCTCGCGCCACCGGCACACAATCGAAGTCCGGAGCGAGCGGCGGCAATGGCATTCTCGGCATGCGCGAGCGCGCACACGCCCTCGGCGGCCAGCTCATCGCGGGTCCGCGGCCCAGTGGCGGATTCCGCGTGGTGGCCCGGTTACCGTCCCAGGTGGGGGCTCAGGAGGAGGCGCGATGAACGGCGGCGGTTCGAGGGACGCGGGTGGGCCTGTCCGGGTATTGGTTGCCGACGACCAAGCCCTGGTGCGCGGCGGTTTCGTCGCCCTGCTCGATGCGCAGGACGGCATCGAGGTGGTGGGCGAGGCCGACAACGGCGAACAGGCCGTCCGCATGACCCGCAGCCTGACCCCCGACGTGGTCCTGATGGATATCAGAATGCCGGTCCTGGACGGCCTTGCCGCCACCAGGATGATCGCCGAGGATCCGAAACTCGCCGAGGTGAAGGTGGTCGTGCTGACCACCTTCGAACTCGACGAATACGTCTTCGAAGCAATGCGCGCCGGTGCGACGGGTTTCCTGGTCAAACACACCGAACCCGCCGACCTCGTCCGCGCCGTCCGAGTCGTCGCCGCGGGTGACGCCCTGCTCTCACCCGGCGTCACCCGCCGCCTCATCGCCGAATTCTCCGCGCACGCCAAACAACCCCCGCCCGCCGCCTTCACCGAACTCACCGACCGCGAGCGCGAGGTCATGACCCTGGTGGCCGAGGGCCTCACCAATGCCGAAATCGGCGAACGCCTCTTCATGAGCCCCGCCACCGCCCGCACCCACGTCAGCCGCATCCTCATGAAGCTGGACGCTCGAGACCGCACCCAACTCGTGGTCATGGCCTACGAATCCGGCCTGGTCCGGCCCCGGTGGCAGTGAGTCCGTCGCATACCTGGTGACTACTGCGCATACCGAATAGCCTGTGCGAGATAGCCACTGGGTATGCGAGGCGCATCTAGATGCGCCGGAAGTGGTGGCGCGCGGTCGGGTGGTACATGGCGGGGATGGCGACCAAGACGGCCAGGATGTGTCCGGCGCGGAAGGTTCCGGTGATCACCGCGGATGCGGTGAGGTTGTCGAATAGGTCGCCGATTTGCTTGGTGGACAACGTGGCTGCCAGTGGTTCGATGATCAGCGAGGCCAGGCCGATTACGCCGATGCCGAAGGTGAGCACCAGCCTGGCCCAGCGGGCACCGCGCGTCATCTGGACGGCAACGCCGAGAACCACCAGATAAATGCCGCCGCGAACGCCCAAACCTGTTGCGAGCGAGCCGATATCGGCATTCGAGCGGTCCAATTGCACGGCGGTGTAGGTGATGGCCTCGCCGAGGCCGCAGAGCAGCGCGATCACGAGGCCGGTGAATGCCACGGAAACCGAGCGCGGTGGGTCGGTTCGCGGCCGTACGGAAAAGGCAGTGCCGGTCATACGACCGACACTGCCCTTCGCGGTCCGAACTCCGGATCAGCCTGCGGTAGCGGCTGTTTCTCGTACCGGAGTGCTATCGCGCGTGGCGAATTCGGTGAGCGTCGCGAAACCGAGGCCGAGGCAGGCCCACAGGGTGGCCGTCTCGCCGAGCGATGTCGCACGGAACTGCCATAGCAGGACGGCCGGGAAGTCGTCCTTCACCTCGTTCACACCGGGCAACAGGACGTACCCGAGTACGACGATGAGGACGAACGCCGCGACCCCGGCGATCAGCCGGACCGTACCGAGTTGCGCGGCAAGCAGTTTGTAGACGTAGAGCCCGATACCCACGGCAGCCAGTCCGAGTAGCACCGCCGCCAACCACAGCAGGGTGCGCTGGTTGATGGTGTCCGGTTCACCCACGGCGGGAGGATTGGCCGGGTACTTGAAGAACGGCACCGCCACGATCGCGGTCCAGCCGGCCGATGCCAATCCCAGCGCGAGCTTCGGCCCCGACAAGGTGGTGTACCGGCGTGCGAAATGCGCGACCGAAGCGAAGATCGCCCCGAGCGCGAGCCCGGCGAGTCCGAGCGCAAGGAACTGCCCGAACTTCTGTCCGGACCGACTGACCAGCGGTTCTTCCTCGTCACCGTGCGTATGCCCGGCTGGTTCCTGGGCGTGCTCGGCGGCCTTGGCGGTATTGGCCTCTTCGATGGAGATGGCGGCGTCGATCTTGGGTTCGCCGACGAAATAGCCCACTGTCGCGGCCAGCAGACCGGCGATGAGGCCGGCCAGCAGGCCACGGAGCAGCAGGGTCTTGAGGGATCCGCCCAGGGGGACGGCAGCCGACGGAGTCGGCGGGGTGGGTGTACTCAGTGGCACGGCACACCGAGCAGGTGACGTCCGTCGTGCATGAGCTCATGCAGGTACATCCCGCTGCGCGAGATGACGCCCTGGTCGAAGCCGACCAGGTACAGCGTGAGCAATGCGAGAAGAACGACGCCCACTGCGATGAGCAGCGTGCCTAGTGAATCAGTTGCCCGACTCGGTGAATGCGCGATAGCCATTCGAGTCCTCCTAGGGATGCGCGTCCCGTGAGTTGTTCGGTGCAAGGGTGCCGGTGTCTGGCTTTCCGGCACCAAGGACTCGGTGCAAGAACACAGTGGCGCGACCGCTCCGGAATTTCACCGAATTACCGCGTCACCCTCGCGTTTGTCATTTCGAACTGTGACATCTGTGCACGCCCGCCGTCAACACGGCGGGTAACTTGCCCAGGCCGGGATGGGCGAGTCGCGCGCCGCGTCTGTCCAGCGGTTTCAGGAAGCGGACTTGGCCGCGACGTCCAGTACGACCTCGAATTCCAGCAGCGAGGCACCCGTCGAAACCGGCTTCTGCCGCTCGCCGGCGTGCGCCTCGCGCGCGGGTCCGTCCCGCCACGCTGCGAACGACTCCTCCGAATCCCACTGGGTGACAACGAAGTACCGGTTCTCCCCGGCCACCGGCCGCAGCAACTGGAAGCCGAGGAAGCCCGGCGAGCCCTCGACCGCGTGCGCGCGATGGGCGAATCGCTTCTCCAACTCGGGGCCCGCGCCCTCCGGAACCTCGATCGCATTGATCTTCACAACAGCCATGGGATCGACAATACGTTCGCCGATGAACTCGGCTACCACGGAGCGAGTCTTACGAGCGAAGTTCGCGGCCCGTCTCGCGTCCGCGCGAAGGCGCGGCCATCGTTACAGCCGAGCGGCCGAAGCGCATGCGACCAAGTCGCGAGTCTCGGCTGCGCCGCTAGCGACTGCTTGCAGGTCGCACGAAAGGGTCGGATGCGAGACACCAGGGGGCCGCGAACACGCAGCGCGCAGGCGCTGCAAAATGTCACAGTGTTGTACGACGAAGGCGGAGCAGGGGTGCCGATCCTGCTGCTGCACGGACTGATGGGCAGTGCCCGCACCTGGCGCGATCACCTCGACTGGCTGCGCAAGTTCGGCCATGTCTATACCTTCGACGCGGCCGGTCACGGTCGTCCCGCGCCCGTGGAACTGACCACCGAGGCCTTCATCGACGACCTCGCCGCGGCCACCGCCGAAATTTCCGAACCCATGGTGGTCATCGGACATTCGATGGGCGGTCTGCACGGCTGGGTTTTCGCCGCGGGATATCCGGAGCGGGTGCGCGCGCTGGTGGTCGAGGATATCGCCCCCGACTTCCGCGGCCGCACCGCCGCGAACTGGGCGGCCATGATCGAGTCCTGGCCGCAGCCGTTTCCGGATGCGGATGCGGTGCTGGACTACTTCGGCCCGGTCGCCGGTCGCTACTTCCTCGACTCCTTCGAGCACGGCCCCGACGGCTACCGCCTGCACGGTTCGGTCGCCACCTTCCGTGATATCTCCGAGGAGTGGGGGACCCGCGACTTCTGGGCGCAATGGCGCGCGGTCGAAGCGCCCGTTCTCTTGATCGAGGGCGAATTCACCATCACCCCCGAGGGCCAGATGCGGCAGATGGCCGACGTCCACCCGGACGCCGTCTACGTCCGCATCCCGGGCGCGGGCCATCTGGTGCACGACGACCAACCCGAGCGCTACCGCACCGAGGTCGAAGCCTTCCTTCGGAAAGTCCTGAACCTTCCCGGATGAGACTGTGTTCAGCCCCTCGCCGGTCAGGGGGAACGGCCCGTCGGTTTATTCGATGAGGCGCTCGATGACGCCGCATTAGGTTGTTCCAGCCTTGCCGCCCAGCGCGAGCAGTCCATAGGTGGAAAGTCCGATCGGGGCTTGTTCGATCTTGTTGGACTCGAAAACCCCGATTGTCTAGCCCTCACCGGCCAGCGCGAACAACCCGTCTGGGGTTTGTTCGACGAGGCCGTCGACCAGCAGCGAGTCCAAAGCTCGGTCGCGCTGGCCGGGATCGCGAGTCCAGGCCAGATCCAACCGGATTCGCTCGACCGGCCCGCTCGCGTCGCGTAATACGTCGAGCAGCCGACCGCGCGCCTGACGATCGGTGCCCTCGTACTTCTGCGTCTTACGAACCACATCCGAGACCGGTCTGCCCGCCGAAACCCACGCGCATTGCGGCAGCGGGCAACGCGAGCAGTCGGGCGTGCGCGCCGTGCACACCGTCGCGCCGAGTTCCATCAGCGCGGCGGAAAACATTGCGGCATGGTCGATTCGGCGCGGCAGCAGCGCTTCGGTCTCGGGCAGATCGCGCGACGACGGATTACCGGCCTCCGCGCGCCCGTGCACCGCGCGCGCCACCACCCGGCGAACATTGGTGTCCACCACCGGAACTCGCTGTCCGTAGGCGAAACAGGCCACCGCCCGCGCGGTATACGCGCCGATACCCGGCAAACCGAGCAGCACATCCACATCGGTCGGCACCTCGTCACCGTGTTCCTCGGTGAGCACCTTCGCGCATTCGTGCAGCCGCAACGCCCGCCGCGGATATCCGAGCTTGCCCCAGGCGCGCAGTACCTCGGCCTGCGACGAGGCCGCCATGGCGGAGGGGACCGGCCAGCGCGCGACCCACTCCCGCCAGATCGGTTCGACCCGTACCACCGGCGTCTGCTGCAGCATGATTTCGCTCATCAGGATCTGCCAGGCGGTGACGTCCTTGCGTCGCCACGGCAGATCCCGCGCGGTCTTCCGGTACCAGTCCAGCAACGATTCGGCATCCACCCGGTTGGTACCCGTCGTGATCTTGGGTTTTCCGCCTGCATGCTGTTGCGCTGCGCCGCCCTCCGACACTGCCCTCACCGTTCCTATTGTCCTGCGGCCGGTCGATATTTGCCGAGCCGTAACGAACCGGACTCGCTGGTAACCATTGCGATGTGCACAATGGTCGGTATGCCGGATTCCAACCCGATCAGTGCCTGGAAATCCCTTCGCGAGGGCAATGCACGCTTCGTGAACGGCAACCTGCTGCATCCTAGTCAGGGCGCGGCCGACCGGGCCAAGCTCGTCAGCGGCCAGCACCCGCACGCAATCCTGTTCGGCTGCGGCGACTCCCGCGTGGCGGCCGAGCTGATTTTCGACCAGGGCCTCGGCGATATGTTCGTCGTGCGCACCGCGGGCCATGTCGTGGACAGCTCGGTGCTCGGCTCGATCGAGTACGGCGTGCAGGTCTTGAATGTGCCGCTGATCGTGGTGCTCGGCCATGACAGCTGCGGCGCGGTGAAGGCCACCCTCGACGCACTGGACGGTGGCGAAGTGCCCGGCGGATTCATCCGCAGTGTGGTCGAGCGGGTCACGCCGTCGATTCTGATCGGGCGCCGGGAGGGGCTGTCCACCGTCGACGAGATGGAGGCCAGACATGTGGTGGAGACCAGCCGACTGCTCATGCAGCGCTCGATGATCATTTCGCAACGCGTCGCCACGGGTGAATGCGCGATCGCCTGCGTCACATACAAACTGGCCGAGGGCGAAGTCAAGTTGCAGCGAGTCGTCGGCAATATCGGTGAGCTGGCCTGATCCGGCCGAATCGAGACATCCAACGGTGGGAGCGGAATTTACCTGCCGTGCGCGGGTTTTCCGATCCGACACGCCGGGGTCCTGAGTCGCTGTACCGGATCGTGCCCTTACCGTTGACTCCGTGCTGGAACCGAATGGACCGCTGCCTCCGGAGATCTATTGGCGACGCCGCGCGCTCGCCGTAGGTGTCCTGGTCGTGGCGCTCGCACTGGTGATCTGGTTGGTATTGACGGTCACGCGCGGCGGCGATTCGCCCGGTACGACAAAAGCGGCCGCGACCAGTTCCGCGTCGGCGACGAATAAGCCCGCGGGCGCGTCCTCGTCGACGCCGCCGCCGACCACCGGCGAATCCAGCGCGAAGCCCACCGGTACTACCGCTGCGGCTGCGAGCGCCAGCCAGGTCGCCGCGGGTATCTGCCCGGATCAGTCGCTCGCGGTGAAGGTGACCGTCGAGCAGCCGACCTACAAGACCGGTGAGAATCCGGTATTCGGCATCGTGATCACCAATATCTCGTCCACGGCCTGTTCGCGCGATGTCGGCTCCGGACTGCAGCAGGTCTCGGTGACCAGCCTCGACGGCCAGCGCCGACTATGGTCGAGCACCGACTGCTACCCGGACGGCGCCCCCGACGTCCGCACCCTGAACCGCGGCGAGCAGGCGGCCTTCATGGTCACCTGGTCGGGCTCGACCTCCCAACCCAACTGTGCGGGTGACCGCGTCCAGGTTCCACCCGGCGCGTACGCCGTTGTCGCCCAACTGGGCTCACTCCGCAGCGCCGCCGAACCCTTCAACATCGCCTGACAGGTTGTCCGAGAGTCATTGTCGGCTCAGAAGTCGGGGGCGGTTTCGGTGGCTGCGGTGCGCTGTTTACGGAGACCGGCTAGGCGGATGGCCGACTTGACGTCGGTCACCTCGTGGATCTTCATGCCGCTCTTGGTGCGTGCCAAACCGGGTGGCACCAGCGCGGTGGTGAAACCGAGGCGTTCGGCCTCGGCGAGTCTGCGTTCCAGTCCGGTGACCCGGCGCACCTCGCCCGCCAGCCCGACCTCACCGAGAATGATCCAGCCGACCGGCAGCGCCTGATCGCGTTCGGCACTCGCAATGGCAAGTGCCACAGCGAGATCCGCTGCTGGCTCCAGCAGGCGCATACCGCCGACGGTCGCGGCGTACACGTCGTGCTTGCCGAGGAACACCCGCCCGCGGCTCTGCAGTACGGCGAGCACCATCGCGACCCGGTTGTAGTCCAGCCCGCTCACCGCCCGCCGCGGATTCGGGATCTCGGTGTGCACGGTCAGGCCCTGCACCTCGGCGACCAGCGGCCGCTTACCGTCCATCGCGACCGTGACCGCCGTACCCGATACCGAATCGGTGCGGTGGTGCAGAAACAGCCCGGACGGATCGGTGACGCAGGAAATCCCGTCGTCGTGCAATTCGAAACAGCCGACCTCGTCGGAGCTGCCGAAGCGGTTCTTGATGCCGCGCACCATGCGCAGTGTGGAGTTCTTGTCGCCCTCGAACTGCAGCACCACATCCACCAGATGTTCCAGCGTGCGCGGGCCCGCGACATTGCCGTCCTTTGTGACATGTCCGACCAGCAGCACCGCGATGCCACTCGCCTTGGCCAGTGACGTGAGCGCCGCCGCCACCGCGCGCACCTGGGTGACGCCGCCGATGGTGCCGTCCACCTCCGGGACGAGCATGGTCTGCACCGAGTCGACCACCAGCAGCGTCGGGCGCACCTGTTCGACATGGCCGAGCACGATCGACAGATCCGATTCCGCTGCGAGATATACCCTTTCGTGCACCGCATTGGTCCGGTCGGCACGCAGCCGAACCTGTCCGGCCGATTCCTCGGCGGTGACATACAGCGACTTCTCGTCGCGCTGAGTGGCCCAACGATGGGCGACCTCCAACAGCAGCGTCGACTTGCCGACGCCGGGCTCACCCGAGAGCAGTACTACCGATCCGGGCACGATGCCTCCGCCCAGCACCCGGTCGAGTTCCTCGACCCCGGTCGGCCTGGCCTTGGTGACCTTCGAGTCGATATGCGAGATGGGCGCGGCGGCGGTGCTCGGCAGCATGGCTTTTCGCCCGACTGGTGATGCCGCGGTGGCCGCCGATCCGGCTACCTCGTCGACGGTGCCCCATGAGCCGCAGTCCGGGCATTTGCCCACCCACTTGGCGACCTCGTACCGGCATTCGGAGCATCGGAAGATCGACTTGGTCTTGGCCACAGGCGCACCTTACGTACCACCCCCGACAAGCGGGCTCGACAGATACGAAAACGGCTGCCGCGCGAATGCGCGACAGCCGTACGTTGTCCGGGGCGTCAGCGGATCAGTGTCCGCCCTTGTGCTCGCCCTCGGTCGCGGCGGTCTGGCCCTCGTGCCGTTCGGCGACCGCACCGGCGTCGACCGGGACCTGCACGGTCACGGTGCCGTTCTGCTTGAAGTTGAACGTCACCGGGTAGGTGAGGCCGGGGATGATGTCCTTGGACAGGCCGGTGATCTCGATCAGACCCGGCTTCTTCTCCGGATCGACGGCGGTGGTCTTGTCGCCGGCTCCGTGCGAGTCGGGGGTGGCGCTGGTGGTCGGCGCGGCGGAGCTGCTCGGCGTCGCACCGTGCTCGTCGGACTTGGCGGCGGTTGCGGTGGTGGGCGAGGTCGCCGCGACGACGGTCTGCTGCGGGGCGATCCGGAAAGCCGACGCGCCTGCGGGCGGGGTGATCTTCACCGTGCCGAGGTCGGTGGTGATGCTGGTCAGCTCGTCGGTGACGGTCTCGCCGTTGTTGACGACCGACAGCGCGATGATCGCCTTGCCGCCCTTGGTGTTGGTGTAGTCGGTGCCCGTGGCCGGGAAGACGATGTGCACATTGCGCAGCGAGATCCGGTCGATGTCGGCGTGATTGCCGTTGACCGCGGCGACCTGGGTCGCGGTCTGCGAGATCTGGCCTGCACTACAGCCGGACAGCACGAGCGCTGCTCCAGCGGCGAGCACGGCAACCGAAACCATGCGACGACGCGCCCCTGTCGAGGCGGTCACAGCTTTCAGGGCAGTCACGGGTTGTCCCTCCATGTCGACCGGGCTCACTCCGCTAGGGAGAGTAATAACTAGGCAGCGTAGTAGTAGCCTCCGCGGCGCGGGCGCGCGGGCTCTGTGTCTTTGGCCGCGCCTTCGGCGCGGCGTGTTCGCGGCCCCCTGGTGTCTCGCGTCCGAGCCGTCGAGACTCGCGCCTGCGGCGCATG
>NZ_JBIAFV010000012.1:0-13442 GCF_042869435.1 Nocardia sp. NPDC006982
CGAGTCGTCGAAGCGCATGCGCCGCAGGCGCGAGTCTCGACGGCTCGGACGCGAGACACCAGGGGGCCGCGAACACGCCGCGCCGAAGGCGCGGCAAATTCGACACAGCAAGGGAGTACCCCGCTCATGGTCAATGTCACCGACGGATACGGGTCGAGCATTCTCGGCTACCCGAGGATCGGGCCGCACCGGGAACTCAAGCGGGCCCTCGAGGGCTATTGGCGTGGTGGGATCTCCCGCGACGAGCTGCTCGCGGTCGGGCGCGATATCCAGGAGCGGCAATACAACGGGCTGGCCGCCACCGGTCTGACCCAGGTGCCCGGCAATACCTTCTCCTTCTACGACCACATTCTCGACAATGCGCTGCTGTTCGGTGCGGTGCCCGCGCGGTTCAAGCCCTACCAGGACGAGCTGCACCCGCTTGACTTCTACTTCCTGATGGCACGCGGTCGCCCGGATCTGCCGCCGCTGGAGCTGGTGCGGTTCTTCGGAACGAATTACCACTACCGCCAGCCCGAACTCGACGAGAACACCGAATTCTCGCTGCACCCCGAGGCTTTGCTCGACGAATGGGATCGCGCCAAGGCCGCTGATATCGAGCTGCGTCCGGTGGTGGTGGGTCCGGTGTCGCTGCTGCTGCTGTCCAAGGCGGGCCATATCCCCGGTGAGGCAGGCGGTTTCGACACCCTCAGCCTGTTGGACAAGCTGCTGCCGGTGTACGAGGAGTTGTTCGAGATCCTCGCCAAGCGCGGGTCCACTTGTGTGCAGCTCGATGAGCCGTGCTTCACCAGTGAGCGCACTCCGGCAGAGCTGGCCGCGTTCAAGCGTGCCTACCAACGACTTTCGACCTCGGCGCTGCGTCCGCGCATGCTGGTCACCGGGCAGTACGGCGATTTCGGTGAGGCACTGCGCATTCTGGCCGAAACCAATGTCGAGGCCATCGGATTGGATCTGGCCTCCTACCGGATTCAGCCGGAAGAGCTCGCGGAGATTCCCGGCATTCGGCGCAAGCGCCTGTACGCGGGCGTGATCAGCGGTCTCAATGTGTGGCGCGCGGATCGCTACGTGACGCTGGAATACCTCAACGGGCTGGCCGAGGTGTGCCCCGATCTCGTGGTGTCCACCGGCACGACACTGCTGCACGTGCCCTACGACGTGCTCGCCGAATACGAGATCGAGGGCAATGTCGCCGACCGTCTCGCGTTCGCGCGGCAGAAGGTCGGCGAGGTGGTTTCGCTCGCCAAGGCGCTCACCGAGGGGCCCTCGGACAAGTGGCGCAAGCGGCCCACCGAGGTGCACTTCAAGCAGAAACACGCGGTGCGGCAACGGGTTTACGCGATCACGCCCGATATGCGCTCGCGCGAACCGTACGAGGTGCGCCGCGAAGCTCAGCAGCGCAAGCTGAATCTGCCGCCGGTGCCTGCGACCACGCTGGGTTCCTTCCCACAGACGACCAGGATTCGCCAGGCCCGCTACGACCTCGGCCAGGGCAAACTGTCCTACGACGAATACCGCAAGAAGATCGAGGCCGAGATCGAGGCCACGATCCGCCTGCAGGAGGACATCGGCCTCGATGTGCTCGTGCATGGTGAGCACGAGCGCAACGACATGATCCAGTACTTCGCCGAGCTGCTCGACGGCTTCGCGACCACCCACTTCGGCTGGGTCCAGGTGTACGGATCCCGTTGTGTGCGACCGCCGATCATCTACGGTGACGTTTCGCGGCCCGCGCCGATGTCGGTCGAGTGGATCAGCTATGCCCAGTCGCTGACCGATAAGCCGGTCAAGGGCATGGTCACCGGTCCGGTCACGATGATCGCGCGTTCGTTCGTGCGCCAGGATCAGCCGCTGTTCGAGACCGCTGATCAGGTCGCGCTGGCCATTCGCGATGAGGTCGTGGATCTGGAACGGGCCGGGATCTCGATCATCCAGGTCGACGAGCCCGCCATTCGCGAGTTGCTACCCATGCGTCCGCAGGGGCGCGCCGAATATCTGCGGTGGGCGGTCGGGGCATTCCGCCTGGCCACCTCCGGCGTCAAGCCGGAGACCCAGATCCACACGCATATCGGCTATTCCGGTCGCACCGAGGTGGTCGACGCGATCGAGGAGCTCGATGCCGATGTCACCGCGATCGTGGCGACCCGCTCGATCGAATGGGTGTTGAAGGCGCTCAAGGAGGACTCCGTATCGGGTCACGGCCTGAGTCACGGCGTCGGTCCCGGTGTCTACGAGAGCCGTTCGGCGCGGATCCCGGATATCGATGAGCTCGACGAATTGCTCACGGCCGCAGCCGAAGCCATCAGTCCCGAACGCCTGTGGGCGAATCCGGACGGTGGACTCAAGACCCGGCACTACTGGCAGCTGGAGCCCTCGCTGCGCAATATGGTCGCGGCCGCGCGCCGCGTTCGTCGGCGGGCAGCGCCGACGGAGTAGTACCGAAGACGAAGGCCGCCGCCATGTCTCGGACGTGGCGGCGGCCTTTTGCGGCTCGGGTGATGGATGCCATATCGAATCGGTACAGTACGTACCGTATCGTTGGGATATGGCTGAGCAGACATGGCCCGAGTCGTTGCCGGTGGCCCAGGTTCGAATTGCCAGGCCCACCGATCGGTTGGTAGAGGTCGTGCGGTTCTACGTCGAGGGGTTGGGACTGCGCGAGCTCTACCGATTCGAAAATCACGCGGGCTACGACGGCGTGATGCTCGGATTGCCGGGGACCGGATATCACCTGGAGTTCACCACCCACGTGGACGGCAGTCCCGGCGATGCGCCGAGCGCGGAAAACCTGCTGGTGCTCTACTTTTCGACCGAAACCCAGATGTACGACGTGGCACAGCGCCTCGGTGAATTCGGGGTGGAGCCGGTGCCCGCCGAGAATCCGTATTGGGCGGCCAACGGCGGCTTGACCTTTCCGGATCCGGACGGCTGGCGCGTCGTCCTGATGCCGCGTCCGGTGTTCTGATGCCGGGACGCACGCGCGAAGACCGCATCGATACCGCGGTGCTCGCCGCAGCGCGAGAGCTGTTGGACGAGAACGGTTACGCCGAGTTGTCCATTGGCCAGGTAGCGGCCAGAGCGGGCGTGCACCGGCCGGCGATCTACCGCCGCTGGGCCTCCAAACGCCACCTCGTCGTCGATGTCGTCGCCGACCTGCTGGGTTTGCAACCAACGCCGAACACCGGCGACCTGCGTGCCGACCTGACCATCGCCATGCGCAATCTGGTTGCCGCACTACGTGATACCTCGCTGAACCACGTACTACCCGCCCTGGTGGCGGATCTCGCCAACGACCCGGATCTACGCGCCCACTTCCTGGCGACGGTATTCGAACCACGCAGGCGAACCACCGCGAGTGCTCTGGAATCGGCCATCCACCGAGGCGAGATCGACCCGGGTATCGATATCGATTACGTCCTCGACGCGGTCGCCGCCCCGATCTACTACCGCGCCCTCTTCGGCCATCTGCCGCTCACCGAACCGCTAGCCGACCAGTCGGTCGATGCCGTGTTGCGCGCGATCACGCGCTGACCGGCCGGAATGTGCGGGCAGGCTGTTGGTGTTGATCTGATGACCTCTGTCAGGACACCGGAATCGGGAGCCAGCGCCATGCCCTCGGGAGAAACAGCCAGCAATGCCCTTCGACTCGGCCTCGCCCCGCATCGGTTATGGCCCGACAATGCCGGTGAACTCGACGACGTCGTCGAAACTGCCCGTACCGCAGAGCAATTGGGCTTCGACCACATAGTCGCCGGGAGTCATGTGCTCGCTGGTGACCTTGGTGTCACGCATGAGCCGCTGATCATGCTGTCGGCCATCGCGGGTGCGACCTCGCGCATCGGTATCGCGACCAGCGTGCTGATCCTGCCGCTGTACAACCCGGTCGTACTGGCCCATCAGACCGCGACGCTCGACCGGCTGTCGCGTGGGCGGTTCACGCTCGGCGTCGGAACAGGCTGGGACCGTGCGGAATTCGATGCGGTCGGGGTGCCGTTCGGGGACCGCGGCAAGCGCGCCGACGAGCATCTGGAAGTGCTGACATCGTTGTGGCGGGGTGAGTCCGAGCCGCGGATCGGTATCGCGCCGCGTACGTCTGGTGGACCACCGGTATGGGTCGGCGGGCAGAGCGATGCCGCGCTGCGCAGAGCCCTGCGTTTCGGTAGCGCATGGCACGGTTCGGTCGCCGATCCCGCCGAACTGCGCCACATCCGCACGCGGCTCACCGAACTCGCCGAAGCATCCGGCATCGAGCGGCAACCGCGACTGACCTCGGTGGCCTTCGTGGTCCCACCCGGGTTCACTGCCATCAGCCGCGATCCAGGTCGGCTGCTCGGTGGCGGGCAGCCGACGGCCGCAAGCATTGTCGACGAACTGGGAGCCCTACACGAAGCCGGGCTTCATGCCTGCTCGATCTGGCTGCCGGTACCTGGTCCCGCATTCGCCGACGCCATGGCCTGGGTGGCTCGAGAGGTGCTGCCGGAGCTTGGTTAGCCGCTGAGCACAGCCACGACGAGCATGAATGTCGCGCCGGTGACAGTGCAGGCGAGGGTCAGCCGGGACGGGTGTTCGGCGTGGGCCTCGGGGAGGATGTCGGCGGTGGCCAGGTAGAGCAGGAAACCGGCGAAGTAGCCGAGGTAGAGGCCGATGGTCCCGGCGGGCACCCGGACGAGGGTGCCGATTACCGCACCGACCACCGGGGCGATGGCATCCAGGGCGAGCAGGGTCAATGCGCGTCTGTGGGCGGAGCCGTACAGCGTGGTGATGGTGAAAGTGTTGAAGCCGTCGGCGAAGTCGTGACAGATGACGGCGATGGCGACCGCGATGCCGACGGTCGCTCCGGCTTGGAAACCCAATCCGATGCCGAGACCGTCGAGGGTGCTGTGGAAGATCAGCCCGGCCGCCGCGACCAATCCGACGGATTCGAAACCGTGCTTGTGCGAACCGAATTCACCTTCGTGGCCGGTGTGGATGGCGACGGCGCGCTCGATGACGTGGATGGTGAGAAAGCCGGCCACGGTTGCGATGAGTGCCGCCGGGACACCGAGCACGCTGTCACCCGACTGCTCCAATGCCTCCGGCAGCAGGTCGAAGAACACCACACCCAACATGACGCCCGCCGCCAGCCCCAGCACCAGATGTTTGCGGTCGCCGATCCGCACCGCCACCAGCCCGCCGATCAGCGTCGAGCACATCGATACCAGCGCAAGCAGAATCGCCATCGATCCAGCATCTGTCACCCGCCGCCGCCGCGAAGCGATATCCGCGCAGTAAGTTCGCTGCCTGTTCGCGATGCTGCAGGTCCACGGCACCGGCAGCGGCCGCTAAAGCGCGCCGAGCGCGATACGTCCTGCGGAGCGCAGCGGGACCCGCCCGGAAGCACCCCGCGGCGACGATGCGGCGGCTATGTCCCGCCGTCAGTCGGTAGCAGGGTGGCGAGAGTGCGCAGAGCTGCGGTGATGTCGGTAGCGGTCGGGGCGTGTTCGGGGTCGACCAGGTGTTGAATCAGCAGCCCGCCGATCATGGTTTGCAGGAGGGCGCCGAGTCGAGCATCCTGCGCGGCCGGGCCGAAGAAGTCGGATAGTTCGGTGCGCGCCCGTTGCTGGGCAGAGCCCAGTTCGGCACGCAGTTCGGGGGAGTGCAGTGCCTGGGCCAGACTTTCGCCATTGGCGGTCCAGAGGGCGTGATCCTCGGTGAACGAGGTGATCAGCTGCTGTAAAAAGTCCTGCAGTCGCGCGGCCGGAGCCGCGGCGTCGCGGGCGGGGAGCGAATCCAGAATTTGCTGGACCGCATCCGCGCTCGATTCCATCATCGCCTGGTTGAGCAGCTTGTCGCGGGTGCCGAAGTGGTAGTTGATGGCGGCCAGATTGGTGCCGGAGGCGGCCACGATATCCCGCACGGTGGTGCGCGCGTATCCGCGTTCGGCCAGGCACTGCTTGGCCGCGGCGAGCAGATCTTCTCGGGTTCCCACCCTCGCACCCTATCAGCGCGGAATACAACTGTTTGTGACGAATGTTTCAAACGTTCGTTTGTGACAATTGTTTGAAACATCTGTATGTTGAGGATCGTAGCCCGCTCCGCCACACGGAAGTACGAGACGACCAATGACCGACCAGCGACCGCTTTCTCCCTTCGAACTCATCTATTTCGGCTCCGAAACCCATCTCGGCAGCGTGCCGACCGGCGATATGCCGTTGTTCATCGGATCCACCGTGCACGGCCTGCTGGATGTCGAGATCCTGCGTCGGGTACTCGACGAACTGGCGGCCGACCATCCGCTGCTGCGCAGCAAGCCGGTGGCTGACGCCGACGGCACGCTGTATTTCCGCCGGGACGACGCCTACCGGCCGCGCCTCGAAATCGCCGATGGCGGTGAAGTCGAATACCTGAACCTGGTCAACGGCCCGCGGGATTGGCGGGACGGCCTGTTCCGCGCGCATCTGCTCCGCGACGGTGACCGTGATCAGATCGTCCTGGTCATCCATCACGGAATCGCCGATGGCAGATCCGCTTTCGCACTGCTCGCGCAGATGTGGCAGCGCTACACCGCACATGCGACGGGAACCGCACTGCCACAGTCGGATTCCGCTCGGGAATTGCCCGAGGCCGCCGATACCCGACTCGCCGCGGTCGTCTCGGATGCGGAGATTGCCGGGTGGCTCGACCAAGTCCGCGCCGTGGCCGCGACGATGGATCCGGAATCGGCCCCGCGCACCTTACCGATCGACGGGATCGGCGACGATCCACTTGGCCGGTTCGCTGTACACCGCATCGAACTGGATACCAAGGAAACCCAGCAGCTGGTCGACGCCGCTCGCGCGCACGGGCTTTCGCTCAACAGCCTGCTCAGCGGCGCCGCACTCGTCGCATTCCGCTCCCAACTCGAACCCGCGACGGGAGCGCTCCCGGTATTCTGCGGCCACGCGGTGGACGTGCGATCCGAGCTGAACCTGCCCGCGCACACGATGCTGAATTGCGCTTCCGGCGCGGGCACCTTCGCGCTCGTCGCCGAGAACACGGGACCGATCGAGATCGCACACGAGGTGGCCGAGGGCATGGCGGCCGCACTGAAGCAGCGGGAAGCCCCCATATTCCTACTCGCCTCGCAGCGCGTCCAGGACGAGGCGACCGCTGCGGTCCTCGCGGCCTCGCCGACCGTTGCCATCTCCAATATCGGTCGCCTGCGGGAACATCCGATCCCGGACGGCATCCGCCACATTCGCGACGACGTCTACGCCATGGGCCCCGGCATGCCGCCGAAGCTCACCGTCTTCACCATCGGCGGCCGCCTGACCATCCAGGTCGAGTACGACACCGTCCTGCACAGCCGCGCCCAGCTCGGCAAGGTCAGCTCGGCACTGATCGATGCACTACAGCGGATCGGATGATCACTCCGGTGGTCGACCACTGCCGCTGAGGCGAATGATCAACTGACGCGTCCACTTTCGTTGTTTCTTCGGCGGTCGCTCGGGCTTTTCGGTATCGCTGTCCGCCTCGACCTCATAGCGACGGATGTAGGCGCCCGCGAACGCCTGCACCGTCGCGGTCACCGGAATCGCCAGTAGCGCGCCGGTCGGCCCGAGTATCGCCGCACCCGCTATGACCGCGCCGAATGCCACGGCCGGATGCATATCCAGCGTGGTCGCGGTGATTCTCGGTTGCAGCACATAGTTTTCGAACTGCTGGTACACCACGATGAAGCCCAGAATCCACAGCGCGGTGGACGGACCGTGCACCAGCGCGACGAGCACCGGCAGCGCACCGGCGAGATAGGTACCGACGGTCGGAATGAACTGCGAGACAACGCCGACCCACAGCGCGAGGGCGAATGCGGACGGCACATCGAGGATACGCAGTGCGACATAGTGCGCGATCGTCGAGCACAGTGCGAGCAGTCCGCGCGAATAGATATAGCCGCCGGTCTTGTCGACGGCGATATCCCAGGCGCGCAATACATGTCGCTGGCGGTGCGGCGGCAGCAGCGAGCAGACCGCATTGCGGAAGCGCGGTCCGTCGGCGGCGAAGTAGTAGGTGAACAACAGCACACCGAGGGACTGGAAGATCACGCCGATCGCCGCGGTGCCGACACCCCAGGCATTCCCCGCCAGCCCGACCAGATAGCGGTCGATGGTGGAACTCCACTCCCCGAGATACTTGCGCAGATCGTTGCTGGACAGATTCGTCTTGAAGGTGCGATTGACCCAGTCGACGGCCTGATCCGCGTTTTCGGGCGCGTTCTTGACCAGGGTGGTGACCTGATCGACCAGCAGCGCGCCGAGCGTCCACACGAATGCGACGGTGCCGACGGCCAGCACCAGGAACACCACCCCGGTCGCCAGCCCGCGCCGGACACCGCGCGCGGCAAGCCAATTCACCGCGGGCTCGATGGCGAAGGCAAGGAACAGCGAAACCAGCAGCACCAGCAGGAAACCCTGCAATTTCTGCAGAACCCAGAAGCCGCATACCAACCCGGCCACCGTCGCCGCCGCGAGCAGGAACGCTCGCAACAGCCACGGCGGCGGCCCCGCGGTCACATCGGCGGTGACCACCGCCGTTTCGGCGGGCGGGGATTGCTCTTCATCCGCAGACACATCGCCAAGCTAGCGAACCGGCGACAAATCGGCGCAGCGACACGGACTAGATCGTTGCGGTGTCGATCACGAACCGGTACCGCACATCACTGGCGACGACCCGGTCGTAGGCGCCATCGATCTCGTCGGCCGAGATCAGCTCGATCTCCGCGCCGATCCCGTGTTGGGCACAGAAGTTCAGCATCTCCTGGGTCTGCGCGATACCGCCGATCATCGAGCCGGCCAGCGCCCGTCGATATCCGGTGATGGTGAAAGGCTTCACGCTCAACGGGTTCTCGGGCAGGCCGAGGATCACCAGGGTGCCGTCCAGCTTCAGCAGGCGCAGATAATCGTTGATCGGCAGATCGGCCGAGACCGTATTGAGGATCAGATCGAAGCGGTTGCGCAGCTCGCGGAAGGTTTGCTTATCGCCGGTCGCGTAGTAGTGGTGCGCGCCGAAGCGTTTGCCGTCGTCCTGCTTGCTGAGCGAATGGCTCAGCACGGTGACCTCGGCCCCCATCGCCGCGGCGATCTTCACCCCGACGTGCCCGAGTCCACCCATGCCGATGATCGCGACCTTCTTACCCGGTCCCGCATTCCAGTGCCGCAGCGGGGAGAACAGCGTGATGCCCGCGCACAGTAGCGGGGCCGCCACATCGAGTCCGATGCCCTCCGGAATCGACAGCACGAAGTTCTCGGTCACCACGACCTGGGTCGAATAGCCGCCCATCGTGTACCCACCCGGCTGGATGGACGAGTCCACCCCGGTGTTGTAGGTCATGGTGGCCCCGTTATCGCAGTACTGCTCCTCATTGGCCAGACAGGGACCGCACACGCCGCAGGAATCGACCATGCAGCCGACGCCGACCCGATCGCCGACCCGATGCTTGGTCACCTCCGGACCGACCGCGGCGACAATGCCCGCGATCTCGTGGCCGGGGACGCACGGGTATTTGGCGCCGCCCCATTCGTCGCGGGCGGTGTGGATGTCGGAGTGGCAGATGCCCGCGTATTTGACATCTATCAGCACATCGCGCGGTCCGAGCTCGCGTCGCTCGATCGTGAGCTTCTCGAATTGCCCATCGGGCGCGGACATCGCATACGCAGCAGCAACGCTCATGCCTGCGCCTCGCTGGCGCTCGGCTTCGGCATGCGCGTTGCGCGCTGCGACATGATTCGCTCACTGCGTTCACTCATGCGTACATGCCTACCGCCGCAGCGGAGGTTTGCCAAACGCATCGCCGAATAACGATCTCCGGCCACAATGGAATTGGTCAAAGGCCCAGCCGGAGGCGGGAGAGCGGCATGGACGACGAGCGATACCGCGCGCCCGAGCGGCAGCGAGCCGGTGGCGGGCGTGCGTTGGCGCTGTTCGTGGCCTTCCTGCTCGCCGTGGCCGCATTCTTCGGTTTCCGCGGTGAACTGCCCGACTGGTCGCCGTCCTCGGGTGCGGACAACTCCCCGCCCGCCTTGCTCGAGCCGCTGCCGCCGCTGGACCCGGTGGCGGTCGCCCATGCCGTCGAACCGGCGCTGGTGAATATCAGCACGTCCGCGCGGCCGTTCGGAGTCGGCGCGGCCGGAACCGGGATCGTGCTGACCACTGACGGACAGGTGCTGACCAGCCATCATGTGGTCAAGGGGGCCGAAACGGTGACGGTCACCGATGTCGGCAACGGCATCATCTACGACGCGACGGTGCTCGGCTACGACGCCGGTGCGGATATCGCGCTGCTGGAACTCACCGGTGCCACTGATCTGACGATCGCACGCATCGGCCGTTCCGCCGAGCTGCGCGTGCACGAGGATGTGCTCGCCATCGGCAATGCGGGCGGCGCGGGCGGCACACCGACCTCGATCCAGGGCAATATCACCGATCTGAACAGCACGATCGTCGCGCTCAATGCCTCCGATCTGACCCGCAAATCGCTGACCGGGATGGTGGAGATCGCGGCGCCGGTCACCGCGGGACAGTCCGGCGGTGCGCTCGCCGATCCCGGTGGCACGGTGGTCGGCGTGATCACCGCCGCGTCCGGGGAGACCTCACGCGAGGTCGGGCGCACCCCGAACGGCTATGCGGTGCCGATCGACACCGCGATGCGGGTGGTGGGCCAGATCCGTTCCGGCACGCCCACCGAAACTGTGCACATCGGGCCGACCGCGACGCTCGGCGTACTGATCTCCGACGCGAAACCGAGCGGGGCGAAGATCGATGTCGCGCTGTACGGATTTCCGGCCTACGCCGCCGGGCTCGTCGAGGGCGATGTCATCACCTCGATCGACGGCCGTGACATCACCACCGCGAAGGCGCTGCGGGCCGCGATCAATGTGCACAAGCCGGATGACACCGTTGCGCTGGATGTCCTCGGCGCAGGCGGAGCACAGCGCACGATCACCGTGGTGCTCGCGCTGGGCACACCGAACTAGACCAGCGACAGCCAGTAATCCTGGAACTTCAGGAAGATCAGCAGCAGCACCACGGCGTAGAAAACCGCGACGAACGTCCACCGCCACTCGACGACGATCCGCATCGGCCCGCGCGCACCACCCCACACCTGCTCGGTGGCCACCGCGAGCAGCGGCGTGATGATCGCCCACACCACCATGCAGTACGGGCACAGCGCGCCGATCCGGTACAGGCTCTGGAAGATCAGCCAGCAGATGAAGACCGTGCCGAGCACGGTCCCCGCCCACAGCCCGACCCAGATCCAGCGCGGAAAGCGCACATTGGCGACCGCGAGCACCGCGAGGGTGACCACCACCGAGAATCCGACGATGCCGATGATCGGATTGGGAAATCCGAATTTGGCGGCCTGTTCGGTGGTCATCACGCTGCCGCAGGACAGGATCGGGTTGATGCTGCACGAGGGCCGGTAGTTCGGATCGGTGAACAGCTTGAACCGCTCGATGGTGAGCGTGACCGAGGCGAGCCACCCGGCCAGCCCGCCGATCAGCAACACCCAGGCGGCCCTGGAAGAGGTGTTGTTCACTTGGCCGCGGCTGCCGCGATGACCGCTGCCATCGCGTCGGGCTTGAACTGACCGTTCGACAAGGCGAGGTCCTGGCTGTTCACCTGGGTGCCGTTGACGAAGACCGTCGGTGTGGACTGGACTCCGCTGTTCAGCACATCCTTGGTCTTGGCGCTGATGTACTTGTTGTAGCTGTTGTCCTTGATGCACTGCCCGACCGAATCCGGAAGGCCTGCGCCCTTCGCGATGGTGATCAGCTGGTCATCGGTCAGACCCGCACTGCCCTCCGCGGGCTGCTGCTCGTACATGGTGGCCAACCAGCCGAGGTACTTCGACGGATCCGCCTCGGCGACGCAATACGCCGCATTGGCCGCGCGCGAGGAGTACTTCGTGGTCGAGGCCTTGTCCAGGAACGAGATGATGTTGTATTCGACGATGGCCGTGCCATTGTCGACGGCGTCCTTGATGACCTGGGCGTTGGCGGCCTCGAAGGCCCTGCAGGCCGGGCACTGCAGGTCGGCGACGACCCGGACGGTCACCTTCGCATCCGGCTTGCCGATGCGGACCGCACCGTTGTCGGTGATGGTCGCGGTGGCGCCATTGGGCAGCTGGCTCACGGTGGCGGCGATGGACGGGGTGGCGCCCAGATCGTTCTTGTTCGCGTTCTTCACCGCGATACCGATGCCGATGGCCGCGATGAGCCCGACCAGCACGACGGCCACACCCACCTGGATCAGGATCTTGCGGTTGCGGTCGGCGCGCTCCGCCGCCGCGAGCGGATTCGTTTTACCACCCGGTTTATTGCTCACCGTGCGTTCACCACGCCTTTCGCTTGCCTGCCGGTTACCTGCCGCCACGATGGTAGATCCGGAACTCCCCTGGGGCGTGGACGGGCACGGCCACATCATCCGTGGTCAACCTGAGAGAAACCTTGGTCAGGCTTCGGCGAGGCGGCGCTGCTGCTCCTCGACATCGAACAAGGCTGGTGGCCAGTCGAGTTTCAGCCCGTCGAGTGCGTCGATCAGCAGTTCGGTGACCGCGAGGCGGGCGAACCACTTGTGGTCGGCCGGGAGCACATGCCATGGGGCGTAGTCGGTCGACGTTCGGTCCAGCATGACCTGGTAGGCCTCTTGATAGGCGGGCCAGTAGCCGCGCTCGTCGATATCGGCGGGATTGAACTTCCAGTATTTATCCGGCCGGTCCAGCCGTTCTCGCAGCCGCTTCTTCTGCACGTCGAGGGAGACGAACATGGCGACCTTCACCAGCGTGGTGCCCTGGTCGACCAGTTCCCGCTCGAAGGCGTTGATCTCGCCGTAGCGCGGTTCCCAGACCTCCCGCGGCACCAGATTGTGCACCCGTACGACCAATACATCCTCGTAGTGCGAGCGGTCGAAGACGCCGAGCTGGCCGGCGCGCGGCAGTGCCTTGCGGATGCGCCACAGGTAGTGGTGGCTCTTCTCCTCCTCGGTCGGAACACCGAAAGAGGCGTGGTCGACGCCGGACGGATCCACCGAACCGATGACGTGGCGGACGATACCGCCCTTGCCTGCGGTATCCATCCCCTGCAGCACCAGCAGCACGCTGCGGGTATCGCCGGAACGGCCGTTGGCGTAGAGCTTCTCCTGCAGATCCGAGAGCACGCCGGCACGTTCGATGAGCAGCTTCTGAGCCTGTTTCTTGTCACCTTTGAATCCGGGCGTGCCGGAGGCGTCGAGATCAGCGATGCGCAAACCATCGGCCCGCAGGACCTCGATGGGCGACAGAGACCATTTCTTCGCCATCGATGTATCTTATGGCTCTGTTTGATTTGCCGCGCCTTCGGCGCGGCGGGTTCGCGGCCCCCTGGTGTCTCGCGTCCGAGTCGTCGAGACTCGCGACTTCGTCGCATGCGCTTCGACGACTCGGACGCGAG
>NZ_JBIAFV010000012.1:13452-264088 GCF_042869435.1 Nocardia sp. NPDC006982
TGGGGCCGGGCGCGGCGGGCGCGCCTGGGTCTTGGCGCGGGGGGGCGCGGCCCCGGGGGGGGGGGCCGCGGGGCCGCCCACGGGTCGCTCGTAAGACTCGCTTCGTTGTGCTCACGTGGGCGCTGCGGCGTGGCGGTTGTCAACTGCCCGGCGATGTGTCAGCGGATCTGGGCGAGCCGAAGCAATTGGTCGGCGAAATCCTCGTCGGTGACCGGGGTCAGGGTCAGCTCGTGCGAGGTGGTGAGCAGATAGCGTCCGTCACCGGTGAAATCGAGCCAGCTGCGGTGCCGGGTGGGCGGCGACATCGGGTTTTCCGGTTCCACGGTCACGGTGATGAAGCCACGACCGTCCACCGGTTTTCGCAGGATCTGGCGGAACCGAGCGGCGCGGCGATGGCCGTTGGTCGCGCTGTCGCCATCGTCGGAGTTCAGGACCGCGTCCTGCGGCTCCCGCATGGGCGCGAGCTTGCCCGGCTCGGCCGATCCGATGATCTCCACCAAATGTTTGCCGAGGCTGCGGACGTGGCACATGCGCACCGTCACCTTGTCGATATCGGCGATCAGAATGCCCGCGTGGTTGTGCACCACCGCGGCGAAAACGAGGATCCTTTTGGCGCCCGACTCACCGGAGACGGTGATGGTGGTGGCATCGGAGCGGGCGCACAGCATGAGCGCGGCGGCCAGATCGGCATCGGCCTGGCGGGCGAAGCGCTGGGGTAGTCGCAGTGCGGTGTATTCGGATTCGGTGCGGACCGTGGCCGCGGGCGCCAGATTGACCGGGTAGGGGCGGCGGTCCAGGCTCGTTTCGTTCTCCCAGACATGCGTGAATTCGTCTGGGGTGAATACCCATTTCACCGTGTGCCCCCGCTGCCGGCATTCGGCCGCGCGATCTGGGGGCCGTCGGGCGGCGGGGTGAATCGGGGGACACGGTCGCCGGATGCGGGCATGATCGGGGTGTAGACATAGGTCATCGTGTCCTGGACATCGGCCTGCGCCGTAGCAGCGGCCATGTCGTGGTCCATCCTGCGTTGTCCGCCGTGGATCGTTTCGGCGGCCGGATCTTCCAGAGCACGATACTGCGGCGGCGGCGGAATCGCCGCTCGGATGGCCTGCGCCGCATCGGAATTGAGCTCCATCAGACGCTGCACCGCGCGGCAGACATCGTGCGCCTGGGTTCCGGCGCGGACGAATTCGCGGGTGGCGCGCAGCGCGGAATCGGCGGAACGACCCGACCAGTGCGCGAATTCGCGATTGGTGGCATCGGAGAAGGCCTGGAATGCCTCGGCGACCACGGTGGCATCGGCGCGCCAGGCATCGGCGACCCGGCCGAGAGCCGCGGGATCGATGACCTCGTGCACCAGATCCCAGATCTCCTGGTGCGTATAGGCGCCGAACAGTTCGCGCTCGGGTGCGTACGGGGGATCGGTTCCGCCGCTTGCCGATCCGGCGGAGGCGGCGACGGCGCGCTGCTTGACCCGGATGGCGTCGGCGGCGGCCCTGGTGACGGAATCAGCCATGGGTCAGTGGCTTCCGTCGGTCTGTTCGCCGCGCGGCGACTCCAGGTACTCGGTGATCAGTTGCAGCGCGGCACGATTTGCGGCCTCGGCATCCTCGAAACGCTTTCCCGCGGCCAGATAGGCGGCCTTGTACAGCAGGGCCGTTTCCTGAAATGCGGTGACGGTGTCGAGGAATTGAGTGCCCTTGTCGCCGAAGCCTTTTGCCAGGCCGTGGCCCGTCGGTAGGTCGGGAAAACCGGATACCTCGGTGACGAGATGTCCGGTGGCCGTTGCCTTTTGCAGATCCTCGACGAGCTTGTCGCATGCGGCGGCGAGGTTTTCGGCGACGTCCTCGGCCAGCTCGAAGGGTTCTCCGCCGCTGGTTCCGGTGGCGGCGGCATACAACTGCCTGGCCATCCGCTGACCGGTATCCGGTACCGCCATCTGGGTCGCCCCCCTCACGTTCGGTCCACCCACCGCTTGCGGGCACTTTACCGTTCGGCACCGACCGGTGTAACCCGCTTGTGCTCGTCCCTCGACGCCGCACCCATGTGATGTGGCGCACGACAAAGTGGATCCCTAGAGCGGGCGGGTGGCGCTGATGTATTGCAGGAGGCGGTGGACCTGTTGATCAATATCGATCAGGCCCGCTTCGGCGAAGAGCTTCGGGAAGGTCTCGTCGTCGAAGACGCGCAGTCCGCTCCAGCCGCCGACGACCCGGCTCGCCCGGCCGAACGGGTTGTCGGCGCGGTGACTGGTGGTGATGGCGATGCGGCCGCCGGGGGCGAGGACGCGGATCATTTCGCGGGTCGCCGCGATCGGGTCGGGGATCAGATAGAGCGCGCCGAAGCAGCAGACGGCGTCGAAGGTGCCGTCCGCGAAGGGCAGCGTGCGCGCGTCGCCACGGAGGTAGCCGACGCGCGGGCCCGCGTTATCGGTGACGGCTCGGGCCAGCATCGGTTCGGAGTAGTCCAGACCGATGGCGAAGCCGTCCCCGTCGAGGGCATTGCTCAGATAGCGAGTGAAGTTGCCTGGACCGCAAGCGATATCGAGCACCTTCTTGGGCCCGTCGAGACGCAGTGTGGTGACGGCGTCGCGACGGTCGGCGGCTGTGCTGCGGCCGCTGGCCAGATAGAACAGCGCAGGCCGCCAAGCCTTTTCGTAGATCGCGGCGAGGGCGGGTGCGTTCATGGTGCGTCGAGCGAGGTTCACCGCACCGCCCTCGGGTCCGCAGACGGCGATTTCATCCGAGCTCCTCGGTTTGTCCGCGACTACGTGCGCTCGACCTCGATAGTCATGCCTGCGGCGCGCAACCGGTCGGTGAGTGCGTCGCCCATCGCGGCCGCAGGGGTGAGGATGCCAGCCAATTCGGGCTGCTTCGCACCGTCGAATGCCAGGCACAGTCCGGCCTGTCCGAGCATGACGGCGGTGGCCTGGTAGCCGGGATCGCCGGCGCCGGAGAAGGTCGCCACGTATTTCGCGCCCGAGGAGGTGCGCGCGTAGGTCTTCATGCTGAACCAGCCACTGGTGCGTGCCTGTTCGCTCGGTCCGGTGCCGGGTTTGGGCACGATCCGGTCGAGCAGCTTGCGCCCCACCGCGACTCGCGACAGCACCGCACCGGCCGCCATCGTCGCCACGATGCCGCCCGCCATACCGGCAGCCACCAGCGGTGCCGCGGCCGATTTGCCCGCGTTCATCACCTCGCGGTAGCGGAAGTTCTTGCCGTAGACCCAACCGAGCAGGCCGTTGGTGCGGCGCACGATCTTGGTGTTGTGCGCGGCCATGACGAAGGTACCGACCCACCCATCCAGGCTGGGGTCGATGCTGCTGGCCCGCTGCAGCGCCTGATCGGTCTGCCGGCCGACATTCGGTTCCATCGACTTGTCCGGACTGAGCGAATACGGGTGGCTCATCACCGAACCCTTGGCCGGATCGGCCGCTATGGCCTCCATCATGGCCCGGCCCGAGTCGATGGTGCCGCCGCTCACCCCGCCCTTCAGCGACGCAATCAGGGTGGTGTCCTCGAGTTCGCCGGTGTTGTCCGCGACGGTGCGCTTGTACAGCTGGTACACACTCACATCCGACGGAATCGAGTCGTAGCCACAGGAATTCACGATCTTCGCGCCGGTCTGCACCGCCTGCTCGTGGTAGCGGTCGATCGCGTCCCGGATGAACAGCGGCTCGCCGGTGAGGTCGGCGTAGTGGGTACCGGCCTTCGCGCACGCGGCCACCAGCGGGATGCCGTAGCGCAGGTACGGGCCGACGGTTGTCACCACAACCGTGGTCCGCGCCGCGAGTGCGTCGAGTGCGGCCTGGTCGGTCGAATCGGCGACTACCAGACCCCAATTCGCGGCGTCCGGGCCGAGTTCGTCACGGACCGTTGTCAATTTGTCGAGCGAGCGTCCCGCCAGTGCGATGCGCGCCTCGGCGGGCGCCGCGCCGAGCAGATATTCCGCGGTGAGCTTGCCGACGAAACCCGTTGCGCCGAACAGCACTAGGTCGAATTCTCGGTTGTCTGCCATGATCGTCCGTTCGATAGCTGCTGTGCTGAATTATTTGGTACCGGAACCGCGCGTGGTCGGCTTCTTCGCCCGCGCCCGCGGTTTCTTGGTCGGCATCGGCTTGCGCTCGATCAACCACTCCCGATGCGCCTTACCCAAATCGGTGACCGGCGCCTCGTCATAGAGCCATTCGCGGGAAATCTTGTGCCAGTTCGCGGTGCATTCGAGCTGACCGAGCATGCCGAAGGTGAGGAAGTCGGCACGCCGCGAAAACAGGTGCTCCGGCGGCAGATTCTGCTGTTTCATCCCGGCGAATTCACTGGCTCGCGGATCCACCGCGAGCAGAAACGCACCGCTGGCCAGTTCCGGGGTAATGGTCAGCTCTTCGTCGAGCAGACACCATTCCGAGGCCGCGAGCACGTATTCCAGGCATTCCTCGGCGCCGATCTCATCGGGCGAGTCGATCACGCCGCGCTCGATCATCAACTGCCGCAGGTCTTCTGCCCGATCCTCGGCCGCCGCGCGCAGGCAGATCGTCTCGAACCGCACATGTTCGGGATCCATCCGATTGAACAGGCCGAAATCGAGGAAGCCGATCCGGCCGTCGTTGGCCAGCAACACATTTCCCGGATGCGGGTCACCACAGAATTCGTTGAAGCTGAACAGCGAACCGACATAGAAGCGGTAGATGATCTCGCCGATCCGATTGCGCTCGGCCGCGGGCAACTGCCGGATCTCCTCGAATCCGTTGCCCGCCACATATTCACTGACCAGTACCCGCGTCGTACTGAGTTCGGGCAGTGAACGCGGCACCATGATGAACGGGTGTCCGGCGTAGAGCTCGGCGATCTGGAGCTGGGTAGCGGCCTCGGCGTGATAGTCGAGTTCGCTCTCCATATTCAGCCGCAGCTCGTCGAGTACGGCGGGCGTGACCCAAGGCATCGCCGATTGCAGTACGCGCCGGAACATGGCCAAATTCTTGAGATCCGCGCGCACCGCCGCATCGATGCCCGGGTACTGCACCTTCACCGCGACCTGACGTCCGTCGTGCAGCCGCCCCAGATACACCTGCCCGATCGAGGCCGCGGCAATGGGCTCGGGCTGGAATTCGGCGAATACCGCGTCCAGCGGCTGCCCGAAGTCCTCCTCGATCACCTGCCGCATCGACTCGAACGACACCGTCGGCGCGGCATTGCGCAGCACGGCGAGTCGTTTCTGGAAGCGTTCGCGATGGCTCTCGGGCACCAGATCGAGATCGAGCACCGACATCATCTGGCCGAGCTTCATGGCCACGCCCTTCATGGTCCCGAGGACCGTGACCACCTGCTCGGTGGTGCGGATCATGGACTCCTCGGCCATCTTCGCGCGCACGGCCGCCGACCGGCCCCGCATGGATAGGCGTGTGCGCTGGGTTCGGATTACCGAACTGGCTGCCACCGCTCCCAGCTTGGTGCCACGAGCAAGCCGAGAAGTCGGCACTTGCTTCGCCATCGAGGTACCTCCATTGGTGCCAGCGGTCGGCGCGACGGGCGCGCAGGCGGTAGCTTGCGTAACCGTGTAGCGCCCAGCGCGGCCCGCCATCTGGGAGAGCGCGCGGGGCGGCGACGTGGGACACCCGCGTACCGCTCGGCTTCAGAGTAGCCAACCTCGCGGCAATGTCGAGACCGCCGTCACTATTTCAGCTAGCGCCCCAGCTAGCGGCCTGTTAGCGCGCGAAGTCGGGCGATTGATCGGTTGGCGATCACGAGCTAGCGCTCAGGCGCCGGCTCGCGGCGGGTCCGGCAGGATGTGCGGCTGGGCGTTGAAGATCGCCCGGGAGCCGCCCGCGCGCGCCATGCCCTCGATGGCGCTCCAGGCCATCATGGTCAGGTAGTCGATGACTTCCTCGCGCGACATCGCCTTGTCCGTGGTCCACCAGTGCGTTGCCAACTGGATGCCGCCGACAAGCACATACGACCACAGCAGCGCGCCCTCGGTCGCGAAGCCGTGCTCGGCGCCGCGATCGATGATGACCGTGGTCACGACGTCGGCGAAGAGTTTCTCGAATTCGGCGAGCGAGGACTGATCGGTCGAGCCGTTGCCCATGATGAACCGGTAGACCTCGGGATCCTCGTCGACCGTGCCGACGTAGGCTGCCAGGGCCGAACGCACCAGGTGGTACTCGTCCGCGTCGAGGCTGATCGCCTCGTACACCCGCGGCATCAGCGTGGTCTCGATGAACCGCTGCATGGTCGCGTGGACCAGGTCGTTCTTATCCGAGAAGTAGCGGTAGAGCACGGTTTTGGAGACACCGATCTCCGCGGCGATCTCGTCCATGCCCGCATTGCTGCCCCGCGTGCGAATAGCCGCGAGGGTGCCATCGACCAGCTCTTCGCGGCGGTCGATCTTGTGCTGCCGCCATCGGCGCTTGCGTCCGTCCGTCCGGCCGGTGCGCACCGCCGCCGGTCGTTCGGCAAGCTCGCCGACATCGACAAGGTCATCGGTGGACAGCGTCAGCTCCCTCGTTTGTATGGGTTCGTGGACCACCAGCTTAGGTCCAGACAACGACCGACATGCGCGTTTGGGTGTTGGTTGCGACAGGTTGCACATAATCGGGCCATTCGGCGTCGGTTGCATGTCGCTTGCGATCGGCCCTGAGGTCGGTCGGCAACACACAGCAGAATGGGTGTCATGGAGAAAGCTCCCGGCAGCATCGCAGTGCTGGATGCGCCTACGTCCGCACCACCGACCAGTTTCGCGGCCTTCGTCGACGAGGCGGGCAAGCGCCGCGATCTGTTCAAGATGAAGGCCCTTGCCACCGGGTTGTTGGCGTTCGCGACAGCGGTCTATCTGTTCTGCCGCTGGTTGGAATCGCGCGGTGCGGGTGATGATTGGGTCGGTTACCTGCGGGCCGCGTCCGAGGCGGGCATGGTCGGCGCACTCGCCGACTGGTTCGCCGTGACCGCGCTGTTCCGCCATCCGCTCGGCCTGCCGATCCCGCATACCGCGATCATCAGGAAGAAGAAAGATCAGCTCGGCGCCAGTCTCGGCGCCTTCGTCGGATCGAATTTCCTTGCCCCGGACGTGGTCTCGGCGAAAGTGAATTCGGCGCAGGTCTCCTGGCGGGTGGGGCGCTGGATGGCCGATCCCGGACATGCTGGCCGGGTGGCCCAGGAGAGTTCGACCATTCTGCGCGCGGTAGTCGGTGTGCTGCGGGATGAGGATGTCGAGCAGGTCATCGACAACACCATCGTCAAGCGGATCGCCGAACCGCTGTGGGGTCCGCCGATCGGGCGGGTGCTTGCCGAACTGCTCGCCGACAATCGGCAATTGCCGCTGCTCGACATGCTTGCCGAGCGTGCGCACCAGTGGGCGCTCGGTTCGCAGGAAACGATCGACCGGATCGTTTTGCGGGATGCGCCGCAATGGGCTCCGAAATTCGTAAACATTCTGCTTTCAGAAAGGATCTATCGGGAACTCGTCGAGTTCACCTGGAAGGTGCGGTCGAATCCGGAACACGAGGTGCGGCTCGCGGCGAATCGGTTCCTCGAGGAATTCGCCTACGACCTGCAGCACGACGACGCCATGATCAAAAAGGCCGAGCGGATCAAGGCGCAGATCATGGGTCGCGAGGAGATCACCGGCATGGCCGAGGCGACCTGGCGCGCGGCCAAGCGGCTGATCCTGGAATCGGCCGACGATCCGAACTCCACGCTGCGACGCAAGGTCGCCGAGAATGTGCAGCAACTCGGGGAGCGGCTGCGCGACGATGCCGAGATGCGCGCCAAAGTCGACGATTGGATCGATCGCGGCGCGCGGTATCTGGTGGAAAACTATGCGGGGGAGATCACCACTCTGGTCACCGACACGGTTGCCAGGTGGGATGCCGAGGAAGCTAGCAAGAAGATCGAATTGCAGGTTGGGCGTGATCTGCAATTCATTCGCATCAATGGCACGGTCGTAGGATCGCTGGCAGGGCTGGTGATCTACACGATTTCGCATTTGATGTTCGGCGGCTGAGCACCGCGGCGTGAGCTCGGGCCCGGAGGCGGCAGCCTGCATGGAGGGCCGTGAACGCCGCGAATTGGACAGAGCGCGCTGCGCTGGAGGGGTGCTTACAGCGTGCTTGCAATAGCTAGCACCCTGCTTTAGAATTGCAAACGTACAACCGCCAGAAGGTGAGTGATGGCAGACCAGCCCGAAGGTTCCGCCGAGTACACCGACGATTCGCAGGAGAGATCCAGCGGCGTCGGCGAAAAGGCGGCGCGTGTGGCCAACGCGGCACACGACATCGGAGGTTTCATCAGGGCACAGCGAGAAGCTGCGCAAGTCTCGTTGCGTCAGCTCGCCACCCTGGCGGGAGTGAGCAATCCGTATCTCAGTCAGATCGAGCGCGGATTGCGTAATCCGTCCGCCGAAGTACTCGCGCAGATCGCCAAGGCACTGCGCGTCTCTTCGGAGGTGTTGTACGTACGGGCTGGCTATCTCGAGCAGCGGCCGCACAGTCCGGTCCGGGATGCCCTGCTTGCCGATACGTCGATCAGCGAACGGCAGAAGCAGGTACTGCTGGACATCTATGAATCGTTTCGCCGGGAAAACGGAGGAAGCGAACCAGGGGGGAACGAGTGGGACAGCGACGTTCCGAGCACATCACCAACTCCGCCACGCCAGGAGAACGAAGAATGACCGAAAACGCAACCATCAAGCCACTGTTCGCAACCGTCGGTGCCGGTGACGCCGTATACGCCGCGGTTGTCGACGCGGTCACCCAGGTGCGTGAGCGCGCCGCCTCCACCGATGTCAGCGGTCGCGTGGAAGAGGCCCGCGAGCGCTTCGCCAACGTGCCCGCCGATGTCCGGGCCCAGTTCGAGACGCTGCGCGAGCGGCTGTCCGGCCTGCCATCGGAGCTGCCGGAGGACCTCGCCGAGCTGCGCGAGAAGTTCACCTCGGAGGAGCTGAAGGCGCTCGCCGAGAAGTACTACACCCAGGTCCTGGACCTGTACGCGGATCTGGCCGTGCGCGGCGAGGAGACCGTCGAGCGGCTGCGCGCCAACCACCTCGTCGAGGATCAGATCGAGCGCGTCGAGACGCTGTACAAGGATGCGGCCAGCCGCGCCGAGGATGCGCTCACCAAGGTCAACGAGCTGATCGGCCGCCCGGCCAAGGAAGAAGAAGAGGCCGAGGTCGAGCCGGTCGTCGAGGCCGAGGTCCTCGAGGTGACCACCGAGACCGAGGGCGTCGCCCCGAAGAAGGCTCCGGCCAAGAAGGCGCCCGCCGCCAAGAAGGCTCCGGCCAAGAAGGCGGCTCCCAAGAAGGCCTGAGGCCCTTCCCTTCTCCACGCTGACGACCCCGCACACCGACGTGTGCGGGGTCGTTGCTTCTATGATGGGCTGGTGGACACAGCGCACGGATTGGCCAGCTGGATCTTGTACGGGCTGCGGCTCTTGGCGCTCGGCGCGACGATTTTCGCGCTCATCCACGCCATCCGCCAGCGCCCGGACGCCTTCACCGCGGTCGACAAGCTGACCAAACCGATCTGGATCGCCATCCTCGGCGCGGCCCTGCTGTTCCTGTTGCTCTCGCTGAGCGTCACGAGTCTGCTTGCGCTGGTGTCGATTATCGCGACCGGCGTGTACCTCGCCGATGTGCGGCCGAAGGTGGATGAGATTCAACGCGGGCCGCGCTGGTAGTGACTACTCGCCGGAACGAATGATCTCTTCGATATTGCGCTCGGCCAGCGCACTGATCGTCAACGACGGGTTCACTGTTCCGGTGCTGCCGGGCACAGCCGCCCCGTCCATCACGTACAGGCCTCGATAGCCACGCACCCGACCGTAGGGGTCAGTCGCGCGTCCGATCACTGCGCCGCCCAACGGATGTGAGGTGAACGAGGCATCCGCCTCCAAGGCTGGTTGGGCGTTGGACGGGCAGTTGCAGGTCGCCTTGTTGTTGACTTCCCGTGCGTGCGCCAGGTAGCCGGCGGCGCCGTCGGGTGGCCACTGCAGGTTCACGCTCCCGTCGGTCGGGTTGTAGACGAACCGGCCGCGGGTGTCGTCGAGGACCATGCCCAACGACGCGAGAATGCCGACGTCGAAGGGCGTGGTGCCGGGGACGAACCAGTTTTCCAGCGATACGGGTGCGCCCGTCTCGTCCAGAATCCGGCTCGCAGACGGCGTGCCCTGGGTCCCTATCTCGACCGAACTGGCAGGCCGCGCCAATGCGACATCGCCGTTGCCGCCCCAGCCTTCGCCGATGTGCTCGTTCAGATTCGGCAGCGCGCCCGTCGCCCGCGCGCGCGCCAACAGTTCGGAGGTGCCGACCGAGCCCGCGGCAAGGAACAGCTTGTCGCAGGTCAGTGTGCGGATGCGGAGCACCTCGCCGGTCGGCGCGAGTTTGGTCACGGCGACGGTATAGCGACCCGACTCCTCGCCGATGGCGTCCACGCGATGGCCGGGATAGACCTGGGCACGGCCGGTGTCCTCGGCATAACGCAGGTAGTTCTGGTTCAGATCGAACTTCGCGCCGTTGGAATTGCCGAGGTTCGAACAGCCGACCGTGGCCGACGGCGTCGATCGTCCGGTCAGCTCGTCGCGGATGACGTCCCAATTCCAACTGCCGTCGATGCGCTGCGGTGTATAGCCGGCCGCACGGAACTGTTCGTCCCAGCCCCGTGCGTGGGTGAAGGCGAAGGAGTCGTAGATGTCGTTCGGTATCGGGCTCAGCCGCAACGTATTTCGAACCCGGGGGTAGAAGACGTCGTGCATCTCGCGATAGTCGACCACCCCCTGGAAGACGTGGTCGAAGAACCGCTGCTCCGGCTCGATCATCACTCCGGTGAACACCACCGAGCCACCGCCCACACACGCACCGCGCCATACGTCCATGCCCGGGTAACTGGAAACGTCGAGAACCCCGCCGAACGGATCGATCTGCACGGTGAGCCTGTTCGCGCCGGTAAAGGTCGTGCGATGCCAGAAGCCGCGGCCATCCGGAACCGTGTCGTTGGCGAAGATATTGCGCCACGGATCGTTCGGCCAGCGCGACCCTCGCTCGAGCACCGCGACCTGGGTCCCGGCCTGCGCCAGACGCAGCGCGGTGATCGACCCCCCGAATCCGGATCCGATGACGACGGCGGGCAGATGATCGGCCGGGTCCGGCAGCGGCGCGAAGATCTCCGGCACCAGCGTGCGGTACACCGGTGATTTCGGGCTCGGGCTGTAATCGTCGGCCCACGCCGCAAACGTGGTTCCACTCGCAAGCCCCAGCATCGTCGCCAGGCCAGCGCCTTTGACGAAACTGCGCCTGTCCATGGTGCCTCTCACCTGATCCGAAGGTCGCTCCATCAGCGCCGACAGCGACGCTGCGCCATAGCGGCTATCTATCATATGGAAAGGGGACGTGGGAGGTGACGAGATCTTGATACGCGTATGGATCCGGTGGCTGATGATGCATGGCCTGCCACGGTTCTACATGCTCTGGGCGGCGCGTCGGGGTGACCCCCTTGGACAGATCGCGGTCGGTGCGGATCGTTTGCTCGGCTCGTCGCAGTACGTCGAGGAGATCCGGCGGCGGGGCCGGATACCCAGGATGTCGGGTTTGCGCGTGACCGCAGACTACGAACTGTGCCGACTCATCCTGCGCGACCGTCGCTTCAGCGTGGTCAGGCCCGACCATTCGGCCTTGCCCAAGCCGATCCGCTGGGTGATGACCAAAACGGATCCGGGGCTGCCCAACCTCGCGGAGCCGCCCTCGATGCTGGTGACCGATCCGCCGGACCACACCCGCTACCGTCGCCTGGTCGGGCAGGCATTCACCCCGAGGGCGATCGCCAAACTGCGTGAGCGGGTTGTCGAAGTGACCGATGACCTGCTCGAACGCCTGGAATCGAAGCCGCGGCCGGATCTGATCGTCGACTTTTGCGCACAGTTGCCGGTCGCGATCATCGCCGAGATTCTCGGGTTGCCCGCCCACATGCATTCGACCCTGCTGAAGTGGGGAGATTCCGGTGCGCCGCTGCTCGAACGCGGCCTGAGCTGGAGCACTTACCGCCACGCCATCGAAGATCTGGCCGAGGTTCAGCGGTACTTCGACCAACACCTCGACGGGCTCACCGCCGAACCGGCCGACGACGTGCTCAGCATGCTGGTGACAGGTGGCGAGCTCTCCCGTCGCGAGCAGATGTCCAATGCGGCGTTGCTGCTGGACGCTGGATTCTTGACGACGGTGAATATGCTCGGCAATGGAATCGCCCTGCTGACAAGCCATCCGGACCAGCTGGAACTGCTGGCGGCACAGCCGGAGCTGTGGCCACGTGCGGTCGAGGAAGTCTTGCGTTACGACGGTCCGGTGCGGATGACGGGCCGAGTCACGAACTGCGAGGTGGACCTCGCCGACCAGCGCGTCGAATCCGGTTCCCTGGTCCTGCTGTCGTTGGCGGGTGCCAACTACGACCCCGCCGTCTTCCCTGATCCCGAACGATTCGATGTGACCAGGGCCAATGCCGCGGATCACCTCGCGTTCGGCAGTGGGGTGCACGGCTGCTTGGGCGCCACGCTGGCTCGATTGGAGGGCTCGATTGCGCTGCGGGCCTTGTTCGAGCGGTACCCGGATCTGGCCTTGGACGGTCCGCCGATCCCACATCCCCTGCGCAATCTGCACGCCTACCGCTCCATGCCCGTCAAGCTGCGCGCCTGAGCCGGGCGCGGCTGCGGTTGGGGATGGCGTGGGGCGTACCAAGTACTCGCTGTCTGCGTGCGCTGGTCGCCATTGACTCGCCGGGCCCGCGTGCCTGTTGCTGGATTTTCGGTCGACTTGGTGCGATCCGGTTGATGACCGGATATGCGATTCGGCGGCCGTTTGTCAGCGTTCACAGCGGTGGTCTTTGCTGTTGACAGCTGGTTTCGACCTTCCGGCGACCGGCTGGTTCGAGCTTGCTTTGGGATCGTTCACAAACGGGCCTGGGGAGAAGTTGGGATAACTTTTGGGCTGCTTGCTCTAGCAAGCACGGCGGTTTGCGATTAGTGTATCGGAGAGTTACACAAAGGAGTGTCCGATGCGTGCAATGCCGCCTGCACTGGTGGACGTCCCTGGTCGGGTCCGGGGGCTGCTTCACACACACCGCGCCAACCTGCGGTCGCGTACCTATGCGACCGCGGCGCTGAATCCGCCGACCGCGCCCCATGCGGTCGTTCCGGTCGTCACCGGTGATGGTGCGCGTTTGCGCGTACACGTCTACGGACCGGCCGATGCGCAGACGATCGTGCTGGTACACGGCTGGACCTGCGCCATCGAATACTGGAATGCGCAGATCAACGAATTCGCCGATCGGTACCGCGTAGTCGTCTACGACGTGCGTGGTCACGGCGAGAGCGAACTCGGCTCCAGCCATCTGACCACCGATCTGCTCGCCGACGATCTGGCCACAGTGCTCGACGCCACACTGCGCCCGGGCGAGCGCGCGGTTGTGGTCGGCCACAGTCTCGGCGGCATGACCCTGCAGGCCTGGGCCGGACGCTATCCGGATCGCGTCGCGAAGCAGGCATGCGCAGTACTGCTGACCAATACCGCGCCGAGTCGACTGGTCGCCGAGACGACCGTCCTGCCGTTCTTCAATGCACCACTCCCGTTGCTCAACCGGCGAATTCAGCTGCCGCACAAGATAGGCCGCCTAGGCCTCGGCTCCCCGCTCGTCTTCCCGCCGGTCGCTCCGGTCAAGTGGGCCTTCACCCGGCAGATCATGAGCCTGCGCTCCACCGGCGACGTGGTCGACTACAGCCTCGCCGTCGTCCGCTCCTGCCCGGCCCGCGTCCGTGCGAAATTCGGAATCCTGCTCGCCGAACTGGATCTCGGTGAATCGGCCCGCAACCTCGTCGTGCCGACCACAATCCTGGCCGGCGAGTTCGACGATATGACGCCGCCGGTGCACGCCGAGCGAATCGCCGAAATGCTCAGGGAGACCGGCAGTCTGGTCAAATACGAGGTGCTCCCGCAGGGGCATCTGGGAAATACCGAGATGTATGAGCAGTTCAACGAGGAACTGGAGTTGGTCCTCGATTCGGTGCGTCAGCCCGCCAAGGCAGCTGGGTAGGCCTCCTAGGAGAAGACCACGGTGCGGCGGCCGTGGACCAGGACGCGGCCCTCGAGGTGCCAGCGGAGGCCGCGCGCCAGGACCACGCGTTCGATGTCGCGGCCTTGGCGGACCATATCGCGGACCTCGTCGGCGTGGTCGATCCGGATGACGTCCTGTTCGATGATCGGGCCGGCGTCGAGTTCGGCGGTGACGTAGTGGCAGGTCGCGCCGATCAGCTTGACGCCCCGGGCGAAGGCCTGGTGGTAGGGCCGAGCGCCGACGAACGATGGCAGGAAGCTGTGGTGGATATTGATCGCCTTGCCCGCCCAGTGCTCGCAGAGTTCGGCGGGGAGCACCTGCATGAAGCGGGCCAGGACGACGGCGTGCGGATCGTGAGCATCGACCAGGGCGCGCACCTCCTCGAAGGCCGGGCCGCGTTCGGCCGGATCCTTCGGGAACGGCACATGGTGGAACTTCACGCCATGCGCCTCGGTCATCCCGGCGAGGTCCGGGTGATTGCCGATCACCGCTTCGATGGTGGCGGGCAGTTCACCGCTCGCGGCGCGTCCGAGCAGGTCGTGCAGGCAGTGGCCGTCCTTGCTGACCAGCAGTACGGCCCGGCGACGCTCACCCGAGTCGAGCAGCTGCCACTCGGTCTCCGGGCCGAAGTCGGCCGCGACCCCGGCGAACCGGTCCCGCAGTTCCGCGATACCGAACGGCACCGTCGACGCCTTGATCGCCTGACGGGTGAAGAACCAGCCGATATCCGGGTCGGAGTGGTAGCCCGCCTCCACAATGGACCCCCCGAACTCGGCGATGAAGGAGGTGATCCTGGCAATGATGCCGGGACGGTCCGGGCACCCGAGGGTGAGCACGAAGCGTCGATCGTCCAGGACAGGTGGAGCGGAACTCATGGGCTAATCCTCCCAGGTCGACTATGCGCACCTGCGTCACCCCGCCCCGGGCAGGTGTTGAGCGAAGGTGGCGGGAAAGCCGACAATGGAAAAGTGACGCGTGTGAAGTTCGTACGACAGCTCGATGGGCTGACCTACGAATTCGTCCGCGACGGCTGGGCCTACGGCTACCCGTCCTACAAGCGAATCGATCACGACCTCTGGTGCCGCCGCCTCCCGGACTTCGGCTGGTCGATCTGCACCGATTCCGGCGAAGTCCTGAGCCGCCCCTTCGACGACCCAGGCCAAGGCCCCCTCCCACCCGAAGGCGCCTGGGTCTCCCGCAAACACGAACGCTCCTACGTCTACGACCTCCACCACCACCCCTGACCCGCCGAGAATGTATTCCTGGAGCGCCACTCTCGACGTTTGCCTCCGCCAGTACATGGTGATCTTGAAGATACTGCCCTGGCGGCATCGCTAACGCCGCCCGGTGAGCTGTTGTGTGAATTCCGAGCCTCGGCGCTTCTGGCTCCGCCTGCCAGCCCCCACCTGGACCTCCCGCTGACCAGGCCGCCCCCGACATCGCCTGGATCCCCAACTCCCGCTCGGTCCCCCTGGCTCATGGAACCTCGACCCCGCCCTGACCTACAGCTCGTAAAACGGCTCCGCGTAACGGAATTCGCCGGCGATCTGCGAGTCGTACGCCGACAGTGCCCGCACCTGGAAGTGGGAAACCCAGGCCGGTTCATCGGGTGTGATGCCGAGGCGGGCCGCGGGGGTGAAGCCGAATTGGGGGTAGTAGTCGATGCTTCCGGCCAAACCGATCAGGGGTTCGTCGAGGGCGTCGGCGGCGCCGAGGGCGGCGTGCATCATGGCCGCGCCGACACCATTGCCCTGATGTTCGGCCAGGACGCCGATCGGGCCGAGGGCGAGCACCGGGAACGGGCCGACGCCCGCGCGGGTGAGGCAGACGTGGCCGATGACGGTGTCGTATTCGACGGCGACCATCGAGAGGGTAGGGATCCAGCCCGAGTCGCTGCGCAGGCGGGTGACGAGGTCGACCTCGGGTGGGTCCGCGGCGCTGTCGTCGGTGAATTCGGCCGTCTCCCGGTCGTTATCGGTATTCGCGTACTGCGGTCCGAAGGCGCTGCGGTGGACGGCCGCGATCGCGGCAGCATCGTCGGCGCGTTCGCGACGGATCAGCACGGTGTCGTCTCCTCCTGAACGAATGGGCCATCCGCAACTGCGCAACTGTCGACTGGGCAGTCGCAAAGCGATGTCCGTAGCTCCACCGACAGTATCGAGTGTGCGCGATGTGTCGCCAGGCGCGCAATGGAATTCGCCACCGGTATGCCAGACTCTCACCCTGTGGCAAATTCCGCGTCGCTGACCAGGGCCGAAGTGGCCGCCATGATCGATCACACGCTGCTGGCGCCGGAGGCGACGGCCGCGGAGGTGAACGCTTTGGTCACGGAGGCAGGCGAACTCGGCGTGTACGCGATCTGCGTATCGCCGTCTATGTTGCCGATTCGAGCGTCCGGCGTGGTGGTCGCGGCGGTCGCCGGATTCCCGTCCGGGAAGCACCATTCGCTCGTCAAGGGGGCCGAGGCGCGTCTCGCGGTCGAACAGGGCGCGGCCGAGGTCGATATGGTGATCGATGTCGGAGCCGCGCGCGCAGGCGATTACGGCGCGGTGCTGTCCGACATCGTGACGGTGCGCGAGGCGATGGGGGATCGCGCGGTGCTCAAAGTGATCATCGAATCGGCGGTGCTTTCCGATGCTGCGATCGTCGAGGTCTGCCGCGCCGCCCAACGTGCCGGTGCCGATTTCGTGAAGACCTCCACGGGATTTCACCCCTCCGGTGGTGCCAGCGTGCATGCCGTCCAGCTCATGGCCGAGACCGTCGGCGGGCGTCTCGGTGTGAAGGCCAGCGGCGGCATCCGCACCTCCGAGGCCGCCGCCGAACTGATCGCGGCGGGCGCGACCCGTCTCGGACTCTCGAAATCCCGTGCGGTGCTCGAGGGATTCCCCGCCTGATCCCGAGCCCGGCAATCAGGGTTGTGGATTCGACAACGTTCAGCAGCTGACGCTGCCGCTGCTGTCCTGCGCGGCGGGCAGTTCGGTCCGCCCACCCGCGAGCTTCACCGCGACGCCGTTATCGGTGACCTTGACCTCGGTGGCCTTCAGACCGAGCGGGTAGCTCTGCAGACTCTGCGTGAACACCTCGACGATGCCCGACACCAGATCGGTCGGTATCCCCATCCCGAGCAGCGCCGCCGACTTCGTCTCGACCTGCACGGTGCCGTCCTTGATCTCCGGCTTCACCTGCAACTGGGCGAGGCCGCCCAGCACATCCAGGGTCAGCATCCCGGTCGACGCGGACGACGACACGCCGCTGACCAGGCCGCCGAGCGTTTCCCGGATGCCGTCGTTGCCCCAGGTGACATCGGCCGACGAGCTGCCGACGGTGCCGCCGCTGCCGCTATTGCTGACCTCGACATTGTTGAATCTGGCGTGCACCACCATGCCGACGGCCGGACCGAACTTGGAATCGTCGCTGTTCACCTTCACCTGATCGACCTTCCCGTCGATCCAGGTGATCAGCATGGGCTTGGCTCCGAAGCTCACATCGATCTTCGAACCCATATCCTTCTCGAATTGTGTGCTGATGCAGCGTGAAACCTGGTGTCGCGCGTATGCCTCCCCGCCGACCAGCACGGTAGCGAGCAGAATCGCTACCACAACGAGGGCGATCACCAGGGCGCGCCGGTTGACCTTCAGGGTGGATGGGCTCTTCGTACTCATGCGCTCGATTCTTCCCCACGTTTCTGTGCTCGCTCTGAGGGCGCTGTGAGGGGTTCGATTGTGACATGTGACACAGAGTTCGAGCGTAGCCTGGTCGACATGGCTGGCGATGCGGCGGGCCGCGCACTCGATTCCGCCGAGCACGGGTGGCGTGTGCTGCGGCGATTGGCCGGGCGCCATGCCGGGTTCTTTACTACCAGACAGGTGCTACGTGCCGGATGTGAGGCCCACGTTCGCGCCGGTCTCGGCGATGGCTCGGTGACGCGGGCCGGGGTCGGACTATTGCGGCTGGCCGATTGGCCCACCGGCCCGCTCGACGAATACGCCATGTGGGCGGCTTGGTTCGACGGCGCCGCCGCGGTATCGCATCAGAGTGCTGCGGAGTTGCACGGACTCGGTCGACTACGGCCGCGCTTCCTGCATATGTCGGTCGGTGCGGGACGGCCGCCGATCACCCCGCGACTGGTGGTGCTGCGCCGCCCTTTGATTCCGGCCGACCTCGAACCCGCGGGCGGATTTCTGGTGACCACGCCCGTGCGCACGGTGCTCGATCTGGCCGAGGCCGCTATCGGGCAATCCGCATTGGATGAGGTGGTGGGCGACGCGGTCGCCATCCACCGTTGCGGTGCCGATGAAATCCGTTCCGCGAGTGTGCGACTGCCCACGCGTGCGGCGGCTCGCGTGCACCGGGCCCTCACCGCCGCGTGATCGGCGCGGTGAAGTCGCGAATGATCCGATTCGGCTATCAATTCGATCGATCTCCGGTTTTGCCCGGCGCGCAATCATGGCATGGTGGCTGACCATGGGGACGGTAGGTCAGGGCAGTTGGGATCTCGTCTTTCCGTCCGGAGCGCCCGAGCGCATCGGCGATATGTTCGCCACCGCCGTGGTCGCCGACGCGGTCCGCAGATATGACGCCGACCTGGCACAACAGGTCGAAACCTGCCGGGACTGGCACTGCGACTACCGCGGCGTCTTCCGTGGACTGACGGCCCTGGCCGCGAGCTCGCCCGCGGTGTCGGTGGGGATCGCGACCGACGGGTTGCGGGCAGCACGCCAGCTGCTGCGTTTCGTGACCGGGCACACGATCGCGCCGCTGCACAGCGTCGACGTCGATGCGATCACCACACCCGGCGGACTCGAGACCGGCCGGATCGACGGCACCGCGAAACCCGCGCCCCGACTCGAAATTCCGTTCCACGGAACGCTATTGGCCGAGGAGGCGCTGTGGCAGCAGCTCACCGACTGGCGTCGCCGTGGCATTATCGAGCCCGCCTTCGCGGCGGCGGTGGAGCGGGTGATCGATCATCCGGAGTGGTTGTCGCTGCCCGGTTTCCGGGTGATCGTCACCGGGGCGACGGCCGAACTCGCCCCGCTGCGGCCACTACTGCGATGGGGTGCCGACGTTCTCGCGATAGACCTGCCAGGACCGCGGCGGTGGCGCGAGATTTCGGATATCGCGCAGGCAGGGGCGGGTCGGTTGCGCTATCCCGTCACGGTCGGACCCGGCGCGGATATCACCAGGCAGTTCCCGGCATTGGTGCACTGGATTCGCGCGCAGTTCGACCACGACGCCCGCCCGGTATTCGGCCTGTACGCGAATGGTCCCGGACCGCAAGGGGTTCGACTGGCCGCCGCGCTGGATGTCCTCGTCGAGGATCTGCTCGAGCACCGCGATGACGCGGCCATCGCATTCCTCGGTTCGCCGACCGACTGCTATGCCGTGCCCGAGGACGTCATCGCGGACGCCCACGCCCGCCTGCGCGAGTGCGGTGTCGGTCCGCACGTGTTGCGCGTGCTCACCGCATCGGCCCTGTACCGGCCCAACTACCGGACCACGAATCCGGACCACCTCGGCGCGACCTGGGGCGTCGCCGATGCACTGCTCCCAGCCCAAGGCCCGAATCACGCACTGGCCCAACGCCTCCTGCGCTGGCGCATCGTCCTCGCGCACACTGCGGGCCGCACGGTCTCATGCGCCGTCGCACCACCCGCCAGGACGAAATCCCTGCGCACACAACGCTCTCTCGCCGCCTCCTACCGCGGCGCCCGTCACTTCGGCATAGAGGTCTTCGACCCCGACACCGCCCGAACCCTCCTTGCGGCCAAGCTCGTCGCCGACCTCTTCGCCCCACCCGAAACACCGGGCGACACCAACCCCGAAGCCATATTCGCAGCCGGCGCCGCACACGGCGGCCTCTGGCGCCAGCCCTTCGAGCCGACCTCCATCCTCCCGATCGCGGTCCTTATCGGTCATTTCCGTGCGCTTTTCGGCCGCCCCTGACGACCCGATGCCGATCGCCGCTGGGACCATTTCAAGATCAGGTGGACTCTATGGCGGCATTGGTCGAGAAGCCCCCGCCGCCAGTGCCACCTGATCTTGATCGTGAACTCGGCGCGACTTGGTTGGGTGCGACGGTGGACCAGGGGACGGACAGGACGCAGTCGCGCATGCGGCGGCGGTAGGTGCGCACCGGGAAGCCCTGCTGGCGCAGGTACTCCGCTGCTGCGCGCCAGCGCACTCGCGGGCCGAAGGGGGCGAGCGGGGCGGCACGGGCCCATGCACGATCGGCGGCCGCCAAGAGCGCGTGGATCGGCTCGCCGGGAATGTTGCGGTGGATCAACACCTTCGGCAGGCGCTCGGCGATATCGGACGGACGCTCGACCGTGAACGGATCCCAGGCCAGGGTGAGTGAGCGCGGACCGGATCGATCCAGCAGCACCCAGGCGCAGCGTCTGCCCAGCTCATCGCAGGTGCCGTCGACGAGTAAACCGTCCGGGGCCATCCCGGACAGGATGGTGGCCCACGCATCGGGAACGGCGGTTTCCGGATATTGCCGCAGCACATTGAACGCACGCACCAGCGCCGGTCGCAGCCCGGCCAATTCGAATCCGCCGCGCGCGAAGCTCACGCCGTCGCGGCCGGGCACCACCCGTTCCGGATCGATCTCCAGCCCGACCACCCGCACATCCGCGCGGACCCTGCGCAACCGGACCGCCAACTCCAGCGTGGTCCACGGACTCGCCCCGTAACCGAGATCGACGACCAGCGGATCGGCCGCACTGCGCAGTCGACCGGTGACCAGTTCGTCGTGGATCAGCCAGCGGTCGCTGCGTCGTAATCGGTTGACACCGGTGGTGCCCCTTGTGATGGTGCCGACCGGTCTCAGCGGGTCGGGTTTTGCTCTTCCAGCCACTTCACTGTCTGCTCGGCCTCGCCGCGGAACAGGTCGACCAGGTTGACCAGCATCAGCTGTTCCAGTCGCGGGCCGACCATCGGGATGAACACCTTCGCCTCGGAGGAGAACCGCATGGTGCAGCCGGTATCGGTGGGGAACAGGCGAATGGTGCCGCCGAGGCTGCCCGGCCCGGCCGGTATCGAGGCCGAGAACTTGCCGACGGACTCGTTCTCGTCGAACGGTCCCCAGCTCTCCTTGCGGGTGATGACCATGTCCTTGCGCATGACCGCCTGCGCGATCTCCGGCAGCATGTCGCGCGGCAGGATGTGGTTCAGCACGACATCGATACCGGAGTCGCTGACATCGAGGCTGACGACCTCACTGCCCGGCGCTAATTTCGACATCTCCGCGCACCGGTCGTCCCAGTACTCCCGAGTCGACAGCGCCGCGTACAGCTCCTTGGTGGTGTGCAGCGGGAAGCGGGCTGAATAGTCCAGTCGGCGGGCCATGAGGGGTTACGTTACCGGGACCGGCTCCCGCCGCATCGCTCGGCGGTAGGTCTGGGGATTCGCACAATCGTCACACCCACGCCACGCGGAATCCGCACATCGTCCGGACAGAATCGCGGTATGAACAGCTCAGCGCTTGGCGAGCCAGTTGTTCGTGAACTCTTCCTCATTCGTCAGCAGTTCGGTCAACCGCTCCGCGATCGCGGCCTCGATCTTCCCGCCGAACAGCGGAATCTTCACTTCGATGCTGCCCTTGGTCTCGGCCACCGAACCGGAGCCGTCGGCTGTGAGCTCGATGGTCCCGTTGACCTCGGCGGGCGCACCCTCGACCCGCGCGGTGAAGGTGGCCGAATCGCCGGTCCAGCTCTCGGTGCGCGGGATGATCAGATCGCCGGGCCGCACCGCGGTGATCGCGGCAGGCAGCAACTCGGCGCCGATGACCTGCACCATCTCGACCTTGACCTGGTCGCCGTCGACAGTGACCGAATCCAGCCGGGCATTATCGCCACCCACCTCGGCGATGCGGTCCTTCCAGTACTGCTCATCGGCGAAGGCCGCGCGCACGGCGGCAACCGGATGCGAGTAGCGAGCCGTGTACGCCAGGGGTGTAGCCATGGTCGAACACGCTACCGTCTGGGGCGTGCAAACTTCACGGGTGGTGTCGGCGGACCAGCTGCGCGAGCTGCTGGTGGATAGCGGCGCGCGGCTGCGCGAATCGGTGCGGCTGGCCGAGCTGACCACATTGCGGGTCGGCGGTCCGTCCACCGTCGCGGAATGTGCGACGACCGAAGCGCTGGTCGCGACGGTCCGAACGCTGGACACCGCCGGCATTCCACTACTGCTGCTCGCAGGTGGATCCAACCTGCTCATCGGTGACGACGGCTTCGACGGTGTCGTGGTCCTGGTGCGCAACGAGACCGTCGAGATCGGCGCGCACGGTGTGGTCGCCGAGGCGGGTGCGAACTGGGACGCGGTGGTCGCGGCCACGATCGAGGCCGGTCTCGGCGGGCTGGAATGCCTGTCGGGCATTCCCGGATCGGCCGGTGCGACGCCGGTACAGAATGTCGGGGCATACGGCGTCGAGGTCGAAAGCCTGCTGCGCGGAGTGCGCCTGCTGGATCGCGCGAGCGGCGAGATCCGCTGGGCCGAACCGGCCGAGCTCGGCTTCGGTTACCGCACCAGCGCACTCAAGCATCGCGATACCGCCGTGGTGCTCGCGGTGGACTTCGCACTCAACTCCGACGGCGCGAGCGCACCGCTGCGCTATGGCGAACTCGCGAACGCACTCGGCGCGGGCAACGGCGACTCCCGGCCCGCCGATCAGGTCCGGGCGGCGGTGCTGAAGTTGCGCGCGGGCAAGGGCATGGTGCTCGACACCGCCGATAACGACACCTGGAGTGCGGGCTCGTTTTTCACCAATCCGGTGGTTCCGGTGCACCGCGTCGAGGCAGTGAAGGCTGCGATCATCGGCCATGTGGGCGACGTCACGATCCCGACTTATCCGGCCCCCGACGGCGTCAAATTCTCCGCGGGCTGGCTCATCGAGCGGGCGGGCTTCGCCAAGGGTTTCCCGGGCCCTGACGCCCCGGCCCGGCTGTCCACGAAACATACGCTGGCCTTGACCAACCGCGGCAGCGCGACCGCCGCCGATCTGGTCGCACTGGCCCGCACGGTCCGCGACGGTGTCGCCGAGCGATTCGGTATCCGGCTGGAGCCGGAGCCGGTACCCATCGGAGTCGCTCTCTAAACGGTGAAACGGACACCACACTCTTCGCAGGCCGGTCGGACGGTGTTCGCCGCGTAAATTCGATGAAGTGAGCCATCGTCCAGTCATCAACAGACCGGCCGCCGCCGTCTCCGCCGTGCTGCTCGTGGTAGTCGCGCTGGTGGCCGGATGCACGTCCGACAAAGGCGGAAACAGCAACTCCGCCAAAGACAACACCCCCGTCGCGAAGGTCACGCTGACACCGGGCGCCGACGCCAAGAACGTCAATCCGACCGCACCGATCTCGGTCACCGTCACCGACGGCACCATCGATCAGATCGCGCTGACCAACGCCAACGGCAAGCGGGTCGCCGGCGAACTCGCCGCGGACAGGCACAGCTACCAGACCACCGAACCACTCGGCTACGACGCCAAATACACCTGGTCCGGCACCGTGGTCGGCATCGACCACAAGCCGGTCCCGATCGACGGCGCCTTCACCACGCTGGCACCGAAGAACACTTTCCCCGCGACGCTGAATATCGCCGATAACCAGGAAGTCGGTATAGCCGCCCCGATCATCTTGCAGTTCAAGGGATCTGTGCAGAACAAGGCCGCGGTGGAGAAGGCGCTCACCATCACCACCAATCCGCCGACCGAGGGCGCGTGGGCCTGGTTCCCGGACGACAACGGCGGCTCGCGCGTGCACTGGCGACCGAAAGATTACTGGGCGCCCGGCACCACCGTGCACGTCGCGGCCAAGCTCTACGGCCTGGATCTCGGCGGCGGAAACTATGGATATTCCGATCTCACTTCGGATTTCCGCATCGGCCGCAGCCAGATCGTCAAGGCCAGCGCACCGAGCCATCGTATGCAGGTCGTGCGCGACGGACAGGTCGTCGTCGATATCCCGGTCAGCTACGGCGAGGGCAATGAGGCGCGCAATGTCACCCGCTCCGGTGTGCACGTCGTCACCGAGAAGTACGAAGACTTCATGATGTCGAATCCGCCGTTCTACACCAATGTTCGCGAACGCTGGGCCGTACGCATCTCGAACAATGGCGAATTCATCCACGCCAATCCGGAATCCCTTTCGGCACAGGGGTCTTCGAATGTCACCAATGGCTGCATCAACCTGTCGCCGAGTGACGCGCAGGCCTACTTCCCGACCGCGCTCTACGGCGATCCGGTCGAGGTGACCGGTACATCGATCGCGCTGTCGGCTGCCGACGGCGATCTCTACGACTGGACCATCGACTGGAATACTTGGACCGGGTTGTCGGCATTGCAGGGCGAACCCAAGAATCCGGTGTCCGCGACACCGGTGCCGCCGCTGCCCGCCGGCGGTCGCTGAGCTAGGCAAACCCGGCGCGACATGCGACGATCGGTCAGGTGACCAGCAGACCAGCCACGGAGGACAACCTGCGCGAGCTCGCGCGCCTGCGTCGGGTCCGCGACCGGATCGACCGGGAGTACGCGCAGCCGCTCGACGTCGAGCGGCTGGCCCGCGACGAGCACATATCGGCCGGTCACCTGAGCCGTCAGTTCAAGCTCGCCTACGGCGAGTCGCCGTACTCCTACTTGATGACGCGGCGCATCGAGCGCGCGATGTCGCTGTTGCGGCGTGGCGATCTCAGCGTTACCGAGGTCTGTTTCGCGGTCGGCTGCCAGTCGCTGGGCACCTTCAGCACACGGTTCACCGAGCTGGTCGGAATACCGCCGAGCGCCTACCGGGAGCGGGCCGAGCACGCCCCGGTGGATCTGCCGACGCTCGTCGTGAAACGGGTGACGAGACCGATCAGGAATCGAGAAGCGCCGGTCAACTAGGGGCAACTAGCGTGAACGCCATGGACATCATCATTCAAGCGAGCTTCCTCCCACAGGACGACCCGGAGGCCGCCCTGGCCTTCTACCGCGACGCCCTCGGCTTCGAGCTGCGCAAAGACGTCGGATTCAACGGGATGCGCTGGCTCACCGTCGGCCCGGTCGACCAGCCGGGCACATCCATCGTCCTGCACCCGCCGGCCGCCGACCCCGGCATCACCGACGACGAGCGCCGCACCATCGCCGAGATGATGGCCAAGGGCACCTACGCCAGCATCCTGTTGGCTACCAAGGATGTCGACGCCACCTTCGAGAAGGTGCAGGCCACCAATGCCGAGGTCGTCCAGGAGCCGACCGATCAGCCATACGGGGTTCGCGACTGCGCCTTCCGTGATCCCGCCGGAAACATGGTCCGTATCCAGCAGTTGAGCTGAGCCTTCGCGCTCGACGCCGGTGGCGGCGGCCGCAAGCCACCGGTGTCGACCCCATGGCGAGCAAATTGCCACGACCACTGCCGAAGAAGTACCGAACGCACTGCTCGAAGCTGATTAGATCGAGGCAGTCGACTCCGACGGAGACCGCGCATGCGGCCCGCGCAACCAGATGGAGAACCGACCAGTTATGGCCAAGAAGACGGACACGCAAGCCCACGCTGCCGACAGCCACGATCTGATCCGCGTGCTCGGTGCACGCGTGAACAACCTCAAAGACATCAGCATCGAGATTCCGAAGCGCCGGTTGACGGTGTTCACCGGTGTTTCCGGCTCGGGCAAGAGTTCGCTGGTATTCGACACCATCGCCGCGGAGTCGCAGCGGCTGATCAACGAGACCTACAGCACCTTCGTGCAGGGCTTCATGCCCACGCTGGCGCGGCCCGATGTCGACGTGCTCGACGGGCTGACCACCGCGATCATCGTCGACCAGCAGCGCATGGGCGCCGACCCGCGCTCCACGGTCGGCACCGCCACCGATGCCAGTGCCATGTTGCGCATCCTGTTCAGCCGACTCGGCAAGCCGCATATCGGCTCGCCGCAGGCGTTCTCCTTCAATGTCGCGTCGATCAGCGGCGCGGGTGCGGTCGCGATCGAGCGCGCCGGGAAGACGGTGAAGGAGCGCCGCAGCTTCAGCATCACCGGCGGCATGTGTCCGCGCTGTGAGGGCAGGGGTTCGGTCAACGATATCGATCTGACCCAGCTGTACGACGATGCGAAATCGCTGAACGAGGGTGCGCTCACCATCCCCGGATACAGCATGGACGGTTGGTTCGGCCGCATCTTCACCGGCTGCGGCTTCTTCGATCCGGACAAGCCGATCAAGAAGTACAACAAGCGCGAACTCAACGATCTGCTTTACAAAGAGCCGACCAAGATCAAGGTCGATGGCATCAACCTGACCTACGAGGGCCTGATCCCGCGGATCCGCAAGTCGATGCTGTCCAAGGACGTCGACGCGCTGCAGCCGCATATCCGCGCCTTCGTGGAGCGGGCGGTCACCTTCCAGATCTGCCCCGAATGCGAGGGCACCCGGCTCAGCGAACTGGCGCGCTCGTCGAAGATCAAGGGCATCAGCATCGCCGACGCCTGCGCCATGCAGATCAGCGATCTGGCCGAATGGGTCAGCGGGCTGAAGGAGCCGTCGGTGGCGCCGCTGCTGACCTCGCTGCGGCACACCCTCGACTCGTTCGTGGAAATCGGACTCGGCTACCTGTCGCTGGAACGGCCCGCGGGCACGCTGTCGGGTGGTGAGGCGCAGCGCGTCAAGATGATCCGCCACCTCGGCTCCTCGCTCACCGATGTCACCTACGTATTCGACGAGCCCACCGCGGGGCTGCACCCGCATGACATCCAGCGGATGAACGAACTGCTGCTGCGGCTGCGGGACAAGGGCAATACGGTGCTCGTCGTCGAGCACAAGCCGGAGACGATCGTCATCGCCGACCACATCGTCGACCTGGGTCCCGGCGCGGGTACCGGCGGCGGCACCGTCTGCTTCGAGGGCAGCGTCGATGGGCTGCGCGGCAGTGGCACCATTACCGGCCGCCACTTCGACGACCGCGCCGCGCTGAAGGAGACGGTCCGAAAGTCCACTGGCGCGTTGGAGATTCGCGGTGCGTCGACCAACAACCTGCGGGACGTCGATGTAGACATTCCGCTCGGTGTGCTCGCGGTCATCACCGGCGTCGCGGGTTCAGGCAAGAGCTCGCTCGTGCACGGCTCCATTCCGGCCGGTGCGGCTCAGCTCGACGGCCGCTCCGCAAGCTCCGCGGACGTGGTGTCGGTCGATCAGGGCGCGATCCGCGGCTCCCGCCGAAGCAACCCGGCGACCTACACCGGACTGCTCGACCCGATCCGCAAAGCATTCGCGAAGGAAAACGGCGTCAAGCCAGCGCTTTTCAGCGCCAATTCCGAGGGCGCATGCCCCAATTGCAATGGCGCCGGCGTCATCTACACCGACCTGGCGGTCATGGCCGGTGTCGCCACCACCTGTGAGGTATGCGAGGGCAAACGGTTCCAGGCCGCAGTGCTCGAGTACCACCTCGGCGGCCGCGATATCAGCGAGGTACTCGCGATGTCGGTGACCGAGGCGCAGGAGTTCTTCAGCGACGGCGCGGCGCGCACACCGGCCGCGGAGAAGATCCTGGACCGGCTCGCCGATGTCGGGCTCGGCTACCTCACCCTCGGTCAGCCGCTCACCACGCTGTCCGGCGGCGAGCGGCAGCGGCTCAAGCTGGCCACCCATATGGCCGACAAGGGCGGCGTCTACGTCCTCGACGAGCCGACGACGGGCCTGCATCTCGCCGATGTCGAACAGTTGCTCGGCCTGCTCGACCGGCTGGTCGACTCGGGTAAGTCGGTCATCGTCATCGAGCACCACCAGGCGGTAATGGCCCATGCCGACTGGATCATCGACCTCGGTCCCGGCGCGGGCCACGACGGCGGCAAGATCGTCTTCGAGGGCACGCCCGCCGACCTGGTCGCCGAGCGCGCCACCCTGACCGGCGAACACCTGGCGGCATACGTCGGTGCCTGAATGAAGATCGCCCCCGCTTGGGAGAACCGTGCGGGGGCGAAACATATTCGGCGCGTGGCAATTACCGCGCGTTCTCCTTGACGAGCGAACCGTCCTTACCGAACGATTCGGTGTCGACGACCGCATCCTTGTGCTGCTTGGCGAGCAGATCGCGAATCTCGATGAGCAATTCGATCTCGGACGGCTCGGCCACCTTGGCGGTGCCGAAGCGGTTCTTCAGCGTCTTCATCGGCACCATAAGCACGAAGTACAGCACCGCCGCGACCAGCACGAAGTCGATGAGCGCGGTGATGATCGGCCCGATCGCGATGAAGGTGGCCGGCTTACCCGAGACCAGCTGAACGCCGAGCCCCAGCTCATTGGTCTTACCCAACACCGCGAGCAGCGGATTGACGATTCCCTTGGTCACCGCCGTCACCACCGAGGTGAACGCGGTACCCATGACCACCGCGACGGCGAGATCGATGACGTTCCCGCGCATCAGGAAATCTTTGAAACCCTTGAGCATGAGCCGAGCCACTCCAATCTGGTCTATCTGCGTTTCAAAACACCCGATGCTAACGTCCGCGCCACGCCGGAGCGAATTTGCAGCAATCGAGAAACGGTCGAATCAGATGGAGTATCGCCGATTCCGTCAGCCGCGGCGAGCGAAGCGTCCCGGACCGGCCTGGTCACGGGGCTTGACGATGATCTGGTCCAGATTCACATGTGACGGTCGCGACGCGACGAACCCGATGATCTCCGCGATATCCTGCGCGACCAGCGGATCAATGCCCTCGTACACCTTGGCGGCACGCTCCTCGTCTCCGGCGAATCGCACCAGCGAGAACTCGGTTTCTACTGCGCCGGGCGCGATTTCGGTGAGCCGCACCGGCCGGCCGAGCAGTTCGCCGCGCAATGTGCGGTGCAGTACGGCCTGTGCGTGCTTGGCCGAGGTGTAGCCGGAGCCGTTGTCGTAGGCCTCGAAGGCGGCGACCGAGGTGATGGTGACGACGAGCCCGTCGCCCGAGGCGATCAGCTTCGGCAGCAACGCCTTGGTCACCCGCAGCGTGCCGAGCACATTGGTTTCCCACATCCAGCGCCAGTCGTCCAGATCCGCCTCGGCCACCGGTGCCAGACCCTTCGCGCCGCCCGCATTGTTGACGAGCACATCGGCGTTCTCGATCGCTTCGGTGAACGCGCGTACGGAATCGTCCGAGGTCACATCGAGTTCGAGTGCGGTGCCACCGATTTCGTCGGCGAGGTGCCGCAGCCGATCGAGCCTGCGCGCACCGACGACCACGTGATAGCCCTGTTTGGCGAGTTCCCGGGCGGTGGCCTCCCCGATTCCCGAGCTGGCTCCGGTGACGACGGCAGTGCGAATGCTCATGATCCCGATCCTAAGTGCCGACCATTTCGAGCGACCTGCAAGCAGTCGCTACGGAGACGTTTGCCGGCGAGCCCGGCTGTTGCCCGGATCACCGCACCGGACCGGCCGCCGTTAGCCTCGGTGGCATGGCTATTCGGGAAGCGGTCAGTGCGGACGGAACGAGCATCGTCTATCGGGTCGGCGGCCCGGCAGACGGCAGGCCGCTGGTGCTGGTGCACGGTTGGTCGGCCAATCTGCAGTGCTGGGGCGCGGCCGCGGACGAGCTGGCCGAGCGCTTCCGGGTGCTCGCCGTCGACCTGCGCGGCCACGGCTACTCCGGCGCCCCGGAAACCGGCTACGACGATCCGAAGAACTGGGCCGCCGATATCGCCGCGGTGCTCGCCGCCGAGGGCATCCAATCCGATGCGGTGCTGCTCGGCTGGTCCTACGGCGGCATCGTGATCAGCGACTATCTGACCGCATACGGCACCGACGCGGTCGCGGGCGTCATCTACTCCGGTTCGATGGCCAATATCGGTCGCGCACCCGGTGCACAGACCGGTTCGGCCATGCAGGAGGCCATTCCCGGTGTGTTCGAGGAGAGTGCGGGCAGGGCGTTGCGCGCGTTCGGCGCCTTCGGCAATGCGAATACCGGACCCGGTCCGGACAAAGGCGTCGATGCCCAGCGCATCTTCGGTGCGAGCCTCGGCACGCCGCCCCGGGTGCGCAAGGCGCTGTTCTACCGGACCGTCGACAACACCGAAACGCTACGTGCCCTGGACATTCCGGTGCTGGTCCTGCATGGAACCAAGGATCCCGTCGTGCCGATCGAGAACGGTCGCTACATCCTCGACGCGGTGCCCGACGGCCGCGGTTCGTTCTGGGAGGACGCGCAGCACGGGCTGTTCATCGAGGATCGGGCCCGCTTCGTCGCCGAGGTGAGCGCGTTCGTCGACGGTCTGAAATAGCCGTCCGAAATTCGCTGGCGCCGCACGCTCGGCTCGAGCAGACTTGTCGTGTCCCGGTGCCAAGATCAGCGCCGGGCAGATATTTGCACCGCGCGTGAGAACCCTCACGAAACTGCTGTGACGACTGTCACTCGGCCCGGTTATGGCGTCTGGGTTGGGCAATCCAACGTGCACTATGGATGGTGTGAGTCAACGCCCGGACCTACGGCCGAATCGGATCGCCGTGTTATCGGTGCACACCTCACCACTTGCTCAACCGGGTACCGGCGATGCAGGCGGCATGAACGTCTATGTCCTGCAAACCGCAATTCAGCTGGCCCGACGCGGCACCGAGGTCGAGATTTTCACCCGGGCCACCTCCTCGAACGTCCCGCCGGTCCAGGAGGCCGCCCCGGGGGTTCTGGTGCGCAATGTGGTGGCGGGCCCGTTCGAGGGGCTGGACAAGCACGACCTGCCGACCCAGCTGTGCCCGTTCACGGCCGAGGTGCTGCGCCAAGAGGCCAGACACCAGCCCGGACATTACGACCTCGTCCATTCGCACTACTGGCTATCCGGTCAGGTCGGCTGGCTGGCGCGCGATCGCTGGCGGGTGCCGCTGGTGCACACCGCGCACACCTTGGCGGCGGTGAAGAACGCGGCGCTGGCCGAGGGCGACTGCCCCGAACCCGCGACCCGCGAGATCGGCGAGAAGCAGGTGATCGCCGAGGCCGATCGCATGGTCGCCAATACCGCGGAGGAGGCGCGCCAGCTCATCGAGCTGTACGGCGCCGATCCCGAGCGCATCGATGTGGTGCCGCCCGGCGCGGATCTGACTCGCTACTGTCCCGGTGAAAAGGCCGCGGCCCGAGCCGAATTGGGCCTGGCCACCGACGAGCGGATCGTCGCGTTCATCGGCCGCATCCAGCCGCTCAAGGCCCCGGATGTGCTGGTCCGCGCGGCCGCCGAGCTGCTGCACCGCGACCCGGCGCGCAAGCTGCGGGTGCTCATCGTCGGCGGACCGTCCGGCACCGGACTGGAGCGTCCCGATTCACTGATCGAACTCGCGGCCGCGCTCGGCATCGCCGAGCACGTCACCTTCCTGCCGCCGCAGCCGCCGGATCGCCTGGTCCAGGTGTATCGCGCCGCCGACCTGGTCGCGGTGCCCAGCTACAACGAATCCTTCGGCCTGGTCGCCATCGAGGCGCAGGCCAGCGGCACCCCGGTACTCGCGGCCGATGTCGGCGGACTCGGCACCGCCGTGCGGCACGGTGAGACCGGTCTGCTCGTCCCCGGGCATCGGACTCCGGACTGGGCCGATGCCCTCGGCCACCTGCTCGACGACGGCGAGCGACTACGTCGGATGGGTTTGCGCGCGGTCGAGCACGCCGGGCATTTCTCCTGGGAGCACACCGCGGACGGACTGCTCGCCAGCTATTCGGCGGCGCTGGCCGATTTCCGTGCGGTGCGCGCCGGTCTCGGTGCGGGCCCGCGCAAGGTCTTCGAGGCCGCGCGGGCGGAGCTGCCGGAGGAACGCACTAGCCTCACGGGTGAACGCAGTGCTGTTCTCCTCGGCGAGATCAGTCAGGCCAGATCGCGGGCGCTGTGGCGGCGCCGGACGGGAGCGCACCGATGAGCACGGCAGCCGCGACCGCACAGTTGATCGACGAAGCGCTGCGCGAGCGCGAAATCGAGTACACCCATCCCAGCCAGGAGACGTTCGTCGTCATCCTGCCCGGTGAGCGCAAACTCAAGACCACCGTGATGCTCACCGTCGGCAAGCACGGACTGCGGATCGAATCGTTCGTCTGCCGCAAGCCCGACGAGAACTTCGAGGGCGTCTACAAATTCCTGCTGCGTCGCAACCGCCGGCTCTACGGTGTGGCCTACACCCTGGACCGCGTCGGCGATATCTATCTGGTCGGCCGAATGGCCACCCATGCTGTTACCTCCGATGAACTGGATCGGATCTTCGGCCAGATCCTCGAGGCCGTCGACGCCGATTTCAATGTCCTGCTGGAACTCGGCTTCGCCGAATCCATTCGCCGGGAATGGAAGTGGCGGGTATCGCGCGGCGAATCCCTGCAGAACCTGCGCGCCTTCGAGCATCTGGTGGAAACCGCCGACCAGCCCTGAGCTCGTCGCCGTGCTCGCATGCAGACTCGCTGTCGTGAGCACAGACCTCCCATTGCCGGTGTGAGCCTGCGACTGTGGGTGCACAGACGGAGGCTCGAGTGCGGACCGGGGTCCGGATCCGAGCAGGGGTTCCTCGACGTCGATCCGACACCGACACGCTCGACGTGGGCGACAATCGCGCTGTGGGAATGGGCCGCGAGGTACAGGAAGGCAGCCCGGCGATGATGGTTCTTGCTCTGGATATCGGTGCGACGAAATTCGCCGCCGGGGTGGTCTACGGGGGTCGGAAGGTACGCGATGTGCGGCGGGTCGATGTGCCGCGGGAATCGGTGTGGGCGGCGTGCCGCGACCTGCTGCTGGAGGTGGCCGGTGACGCGACGGTCTCGGCGATCGGGATCGGTTCGGCCGGCCCGGTCGATGTGCGCACCGGTGTCACCAGTCCGCTGAACATTCCGGAATGGAAGCCGGGCTTTCCGGTCGTGGCCGAGGTGCAGCGGCTGTTCCCTTCCGCCGCAGTGCGATTCGCCATCGACGGCGCCTGCCTTGCCCTGGCCGAACATCACGTCGGCGCGCTGCGTGGCATTGCGAACGGCCTGGCCATGACGGTCTCCTCGGGCATCGGCGGCGGCATCATCGCCGACGGTCGGGTGGTGCTCGGGCGCACCGGCAATGCCGGACACGTCGGCCATATCGTGGTGCCGGGTTGGGATGTCCCGTGTGAATGCGGCGGCGTCGGCTGCGTCGAGGCGATCGCCAGCGGTATGTCATCGGTGCGCTGGGCGCGCGAACAGGGTTGGCGCGGCGAGACCGGCGCCGGGCTGGCGAAGGCCGCGCACACCGGCAACGAGATCGCACTCGCCGCGCTGCATCGGGCCGGAACCGCGCTCGGCACGGCCATCGCCTCCGCGGCCTCGACGCTCGATATCGATCGGGTGGTGATCGGCGGCGGCTTCGCGCAATCGGGTGAACCCCTGTGGGAACCGCTGCGCGCGGCACTGACCCGGCACGCGGGTTTGGACTTCCTGCGCGAGCTGCAGGTGGTGCCGTCGCGAATCACCAATGGCGCCACCCTGGTTGGCGCGGGTGTGCTCGCCGCGGGCCACGATACGGCCGATGCCATCTCCTGAGCAGTGGGAACGGATGCGAGCCCGGTTCGCGTACATGCCAGAATGGCCTGCATGACGTACACCCTCGTGTTGCTGCGCCACGGCGAGAGCGAATGGAATGCCATGAACCTTTTCACCGGTTGGGTGGATGTGCACCTGACCGATAAGGGCATCGCCGAGGGCAAGCGCGCCGGGGAACTGTTGGCCGAACACGGCATTCTGCCCGATATCGTCTACACCTCCGTGCTGCGGCGCGCGATCAGTACCGCGAATATCGCGCTGGACGCCGCCGACCGGCACTGGATCCCGGTCGTGCGCGACTGGCGTCTGAACGAGCGCCACTACGGCGATCTGCAGGGCAAGAACAAGGCGCAGGTCCGCGACCAGTACGGCGACGATCAGTTCATGCTGTGGCGGCGCAGCTACGACACTCCGCCGCCGCCGATCGACCCGTCGAACGAGTACAGCCAGGAGAGCGATCCGCGCTACGACGGCATCGACGTCCCCAAGACCGAATGCCTGCTCGACGTGGTGAACCGGATGGTCCCGTACTGGGAGTCGACCATCTCCAAGGATCTGCTCTCGGGCAAGACTGTTCTCGTTGCGGCGCACGGGAATTCGCTGCGCGCGCTGGTCAAGCACCTGGACCGGATCTCCGATGACGATATCGCCGGGCTGAACATCCCCACCGGTATTCCGCTGCGCTACGAGCTGGACGAGAACTTGCGCCCGGTTCGCCCGCGCGAATACCTGGACCCCGAGGCCGCCGCCGCGGGGGCCGCGGCCGTCGCCAGCCAGGGCGGCAAATAAGCACCTATCTCGATACAAACGCGCCGCGACCGGCCTCGGTCGCGGCGCGTTGTCGTTTCTAGGCAGGACACAGCTGATCCGCTTGCGGCGTCGCGCTGTTTGTCTCGATCGGAAATGGGCCGGTGCGTGGGTCGCGGTCGGTTAGCTGTGATCGTCTGGGTTAGTGTGAATTCTGCAGGTTGGCGTGGTCTTTCCCAGTATTGCGCAGGCATTATGCGAGGTCGGTTCCTGTATGTGAACCGACATTCGTACCGCGATCTAAGTAGCCCTCAGTTCGAACTTACTCGTCGGTATGTAAGCTCTGGTCGTTCGACCAGTCCGAGAGGCGGATCACCCCTGATGCAGACAATGTTGCGTGCCACCGTGGCGGTAGTCGCCACGGTGGTGCTCATTCCATTCGTCACCCAGAGCGCGATCGCCACGTCGGCGCCGTCCGGTCCCGACGGTGGCGCGGCCGGCGCCGCCTGGGCCGCGACCGAGGACGGACCCCAGCAGTACCCGAATGTGAATATCCAGTGGGATGTGCCGATCACCATGAGCGACGGGACCGTCCTGAAGGGCAATGTGTACCGTCCGGCGGATGCGGCGGGTCGCCCGATCGACACCCCGACGCCCACGGTGGTGAATCTGACGCCGTACACCAAACTGGTCTCGAACATCGCCGACAGCGCCATGTCCATTCCGGGCCTGTCCGATGCGCTGATCGAACTGTTCCGCCGGATCGACCTCAGCGGCACTCCGCTCTCCGGCGTCACCGATCTGACCAAATCCTTCGGCGGCGGCGAACTGCGCAACTTCGCCGTCGACCGCCAGCTCATCAAGAGCGGCTACACCCAGGTCGTGGTCGACGTGCGCGGCACCGGCTTCTCCCAGGGCACCTGGGACATGCTGCGTCAGCGTGAACAGCAGGACACCTACGAAGTCATCGACTGGACCGCGCGTCAGCCGTGGTCCGACGGCCGCATCGGCATGAACGGCCTGTCCTATTCGGGCATCAACCAGATCCAGGTCGCCACGATGCATCCGCCCGCACTGCAGGCGATCTTCCCGGTAGTGCCCGGCAGCGACCTGGTCAACGATGTGCTCGCACCCGGCGGCGGCTTCGGCTTCAACTTCATTCCGCTGTGGCTGACCGCTATCAACGGCCTCAAGCTGGTTCCGGATGTGGCGTCGATACTCAACGGGCAGTTCGATATGAAGTGGCTCGCGGATCGCGCGAAGGATCCGTTCACCTTCATGGATGTGCTGCTCAATGTCTACAGCACCACCCGGATCGAGGATCTGGACCCGCGCGCCAAGGAACTGCTGACCGGTTCGTCGGCGTCGCGCGCGGCCTGGCTCAGCGATCCGGGCCAGATCCAGGTGCCCACCTTCGTCACCGGTGGCTGGCACGATCTGTTCACCTACTCCGAATCCAAGATCTACAACGAGATTCCGCTGCCCGCGGGCCGGAAACAGCTGCTGATGGGCAATACGTACCACATCGGCTCGGGCAACGAATACGGCAAGCCCGGTCTGCCGCCGCGCCTGGATGTGCTGCAGCGCGCGTGGTTCGACAAGTGGCTCAAGGGAATCGACAACGGCATCGATCAGTACGGCCCGATCACCTTGCGGCAGCAGGGCGGCGGCTGGATCACCACCGACTCGTTCGCCGATCCGCAGGCCGGTGCCCAGGATGCCGAATATCGCCGAATGTACCTGTCCGCCAACCGAAGTGGCACCGCGAACAGCCTGAACGACGGATCATTGCTCGCCACCGCGAGCCCGGACTCGGCGCGCCTCACCGTCGCGCCAGGCCTGACTACCCTGTGCTCCAACGACGCAGCGCAGGGTAGTGCGGGTTTCCTCTCGATCATCGATGGCTGCGCCAAGGACTCGCGGATCGCCGAGTTGAACGGGCTCACCTTCACCAGCGACCCGGTCGCCGAGCCGACCACCATCTCCGGCCGAATCGCCGTGCACCTCGATACCGTTCAGGATGGGACCGATGGCTACTGGGTGGTCACGGTGAACGATGTCGCGCCGGACGGTCAGTCCACCGTGCTCTCCTCCGGCCAGTTGATGGCGTCGCTGCGTCAGGTCGACGAGGCGAACAGCACCCGTTCCGCCAGTGGCGATTACACAGATCCGCGGCCCTATACATCGTTGGACCTGCGTCAACCGACCGTGCCGGGGGAGCAGACGACCCTCGATATCACCCTGCCCGCCACCGAGGCGATTCTGCAGCCGGGCCATCGCCTGCGCATGGATGTCTTCGCGGGCAACTTCCCCAAGGGCCTGCCGATACTGCCGATGCTGATCGATACGGGTCTGAAACCACAACACGTGCAACTGGATCCGAATCGGCCGAGTTTCGTGAATCTTCCGGTGCGGGGCAACCCGGGCTGGTAAGCCGTATCCGGCCCGAGCGTGCACCTCTCGCGCATTCAAGCTCGAATCCGCGGGGTATGGGCGGTCGTGCACGCTCGGACCGGTCGCTAGTCGGCCACGGCGAATGCCGCTTCCAACGGCGGGAAGACCGCGCGGGCATCCGCGCCGCCGAACCAGAGGCCGACGGTGAAGACCGAGGTGGCCTCGAGATATTTGGCGCGATGCAGTCCGCCCGCCGACATCGGTTGCAGCCCGAGATCTTCCGCCAATGCGGCGACCTGTTGCACCGCGGCAGCATCGTCACCGCAGATCGGCACCGCCAGCCTGCGGTCCTCGAAGACGCGGGCCGGTGATTCCCACACCTCGGCGGCACATACGTTGAACGCCTTCACCACGTTCGCCTCGGGAATCGTCGCCGCGATGCGAGCGGCGACCGCGTCCTCGGACAGTACGAAAGCCAGAACTCCTTGCGGCGCGGCCTCGTCCGGGAGGAACGCATTGGTGCAGTCGATCACCGTCCGGCCGGCAAGTTCTCCGCGGATTTCACCCAGTACTTCGTCAAGGGCACTTACCGGCAGTGCCAACAGCACGACCGCTCCGAATTCGGCAGCCGCGCCGATACTTCCGCCCCGTGCTGCGTGCCCGATGGTTGCTGCCAGCGCATCCGCGGCCGCTCGGGACCGAGCGCCGATGACGACCTCGTGCCCGGCCGCGGCCCAGCCGCCGCCGAGTGCCTTCGCCATCGCGCCGGCCCCGATGATTCCGATTTGCATATCAACTCCTGGTTCGGGATGTATTCGGCACCGACGCTAGGGATTTCGATAGGCACTCGAAGGTGCGCAATGACGATGGCAGGCTGGTGTCATGACGGTCGAACATGCCGAACCCGTGGAATTCGCGACCTATGGCGACTACGAGGCCGACTGTCCGGCCCGCCTCGGCGTCGACCTGTTCGGCAACCGCTGGCTCTCGGTCATCGTCTATATGCTGCGCGACGGCCCGATGCGTCCCGGCGACCTGCGCATGGCCATCGGCGGCATCAGCCAGAAGATGCTCACCCAGACATTGCGCCGCATGCAGACCATGACCCTCATCGAGCGCCACCGCTACGCCGAGGCCCCGCCGCGCGTCGAGTACGAACTGACCGAAGCCGGACGCGATCTGCTCATTCCGATCTACGCCCTCGGCGAATGGGTAGACCGCCACGGCGACTCGGTGCGGTCGGCAATGTCGGATTCGCAGGAGTGAAAACGATCCGGACTCTCTCGCGCGAACAACGCGTAAACAAGCGGCTAACGGGCCTGGAAGTGCCCATGACCTGCGCGAAACTTCGCGTACCCCGAGTTGGGTTGTCGGTCGGCGACCGTACGATTCAAGTGTGAGTGTTCCCCAGGCCGTCCTTCTGGCAGTCCTCGCGGCTGTCGTCGGCCTGGCAGTCGGCGGGCTACTGATCCCGTTCATGAACGCCAGGCAGGCCGCCCGCAGACAGGCGGATTCCGGTCTCACCATGTCCCAGGTGCTCGACCTGATCGTGCTCGCCTCCGAGAGCGGAATCGCGGTCGTGGACGAATACCGCGATGTGGTGCTGGTCAATCCGCGCGCCGAGGAACTGGGCCTGGTCCGCAATCGGCTGCTCGACGAACGCGCCTGGGCCGCGGTGGAGAAGGTGCTCGCCACCGGCGAATCCACCGAATTCGATCTCACCGCGGAGAAGCCGATGCCCGGCCGCAGCCGGATCGCGGTGCGCGGAGTGGCCAGGCAGCTATCGCGCGAAGAGACCAGTTTCACGGTGCTGTTCGCCGACGACGATTCCGAGCAGGCCCGCATGGAGGCGACCCGCCGCGACTTCGTCGCCAATGTCAGCCATGAACTCAAGACTCCGGTCGGCGCGATGAGCCTGCTGGCCGAGGCCATGCTGGAATCCGCCGAAGATCCCGACGCGGTCCGGCACTTCGGTCAGCGCGTACTCGGTGAATCCCGGCGCCTGGGCAAGATGGTGACCGAGTTGATCGCGCTCTCGCGACTGCAGGGTGCGGAAAAGCTACCCGAGCTCGAGGTGGTCGACGTCGACTCCGTGGTCACGCAGGCGGTCGATCGCTCCCGAACCGCCGCCGAGGCCGCGGGCATCACCGTCAGCACCGATCGCCCGAGCGGACTCGAGGTGCTCGGCGACGAAACCCTGCTCGTCACCGCACTGTCCAACCTGGTCGAGAACGCGATCGCGTACTCACTCGCGGGTTCCCACGTTTCGGTGAGCCGCTCACTGCGCGGCGATCACGTCGCGATGGCCGTGACCGATCGCGGCATCGGTATCGCCAAGGAAGACCAGGAGCGGGTCTTCGAACGATTCTTCCGATCCGATAAGGCGCGCTCGCGCGCCACCGGTGGTACCGGGCTCGGCCTGGCTATCGTCAAGCACGTGGCGGCCAACCACAACGGTGAAATCACCCTGTGGAGCAAGCTCGGCACCGGATCGACGTTCACCCTGCGAATACCTGCCCACCATGAAGCCGACGGCGAAGAAGAGGTCGACGGTTCCCCGGTGAGCATGAGAGAAACACACCCGCGCCCCACGGGGCCGGGCAGACCGAATGGTGTGGAGGCACGCAGATGACGAGTGTTCTGATCGTCGAAGATGAGGAGTCGCTGGCCGATCCGCTCGCGTTCCTGCTGCGCAAGGAGGGATTCGAGGTCACCGTGGTCGGTGACGGACCGTCCGCGCTCGCCGAATTCGACCGCTCCGGCGCCGATATCGTGCTGCTCGACCTCATGCTGCCCGGCATGAGCGGCACCGACGTGTGCAAACAGCTGCGCACTCGCAGCGGCGTACCGGTGATCATGGTCACCGCGCGCGACAGCGAGATCGACAAGGTGGTCGGCCTGGAGCTCGGCGCCGACGACTACGTCACCAAGCCGTACTCGGCGCGCGAACTGATCGCCCGCATCCGGGCCGTGCTGCGCCGCGGCGCGGGCGATGAACTGGACGGCAGCAATGAGAGCGGTGTGCTCGAGGCCGGACCGGTCCGGATGGATGTCGACCGCCACACCGTGCACGTCAACGGCAGGCAGGTCACCCTGCCGTTGAAGGAATTCGATCTGCTCGAATATCTGCTGCGCAACTCCGGGCGAGTGCTCACCCGGGGCCAGCTGATCGACCGGGTCTGGGGCGCCGACTACGTCGGCGACACCAAGACCCTCGACGTGCACGTCAAGCGGTTGCGCTCGAAGATCGAGGGCGATCCGGCCAAGCCGGAGCACCTCGTCACCGTCCGCGGCCTCGGCTACAAGCTCGAGGCTTGACGGTCAGCGCCCACTAAGAGTTCCTACAAAGCTCAGCACCGAGGCCCCGACAACCTCGGTGCTGCCGCGTATCCGAATCAGGGCAGGTAGACCCAGGTGGGGCCGAGGCCGGGGACGTCCTGCTTGTGCAGGGTGATCCAGCCGAGATCGTCTTCCTGCATGCATTCGTAGACGTCGGCCGCGCTGGTGCCGCGGCACGCGATGGTGTGGGTGACGCCGTACGGGCTCATGATCAGGTTCTTGCCGTTCGCCTGGGCGTTGATCGCCTCGGGGGTGTTGGCGGGCAGGAAGTCGGCGGTGAAATCGGCGTATTTGGCCGGGTCGCCGTTGGGTTCGGCGTGCGCGGCACCGGTCAGTGCAGCGGTGGCGCCGAGCGCGATGGCGGTCAGGGTCAGGGCTTTCTTCAACATGACCGCACATCCAACCGCATGTGAGTAAAGCCTGCATGGCGGGCAGGTGAATCGCCCGCAATGCAAGCCTCACGCCGACTGGTCGGCGATTGGTTGGTCGGATTTCATCCGGTCGGCATGCACGGTCGCGGGATGGATCGCGATGAGGCCGAGTCCCTCGCGCCGCTTGCAGTGCCTGGCCAGCTCTTCGTACGCGGGTGCACCGAGCAATTCCTTCAGCTCGGGACCGTAGGACTGCCATACCGGACGGGCGCCGACATGGGCGTCGGGGGAGCCGGAGCAGTACCAGTCCAGATCCTCGCCGCCGGGACCCCAGCCGCGCCGGTCGTATTCGGTGATGGTGGTCTTCAGGATCTGCACGCCGTCTGGGCGCTCCACCCAATCCTGGGTGCGCCGGATCGGCAGCTGCCAGCACACATCCGGCTTCACCTCGAGCGGCTCGATGCCCTTGCGCAGCGCCATGGTGTGCAGCGCGCAGCCGACGCCGCCCTCGAAGCCGGGGCGGTTCAGGAAAATGCAGGCGCCGTCGAAGCGGCGGGTCCGCAGGGCGGGCTCGTCCTCCAGTTCGTCGAGCTCCAGATAGCCCTTCTTGGTGATCTTGCCCTCGGCATCGGTCGCCTCGTCCATCAGCTGCCAGTCGCTCGGTGTGAGCATTTTCACAGCATTGGTCAGACGCTTGCGGTCGTCCTTGTCGGAGAGGAACGCACCGTGCGAGCAGCAGCCGTCATCGGGGCGGTCGCTCAGAATTCCCTGACAGGCCGGAGTGCCGAAGACACACGTCCAGCGCGACAGCAGCCAGGTCAAATCCGCGACGATCACATGCTCGTCGTTTGCTGGATCCACGAACTCGATCCATTCACGGGGAAAGTCGAGATCGACCTCCGGCGCCGGATCGATCTTCCGCGCTGGTGGTGGCCTCTTGGCGCCGCTCACGACTGCGCCTCGCCGGCGCTCGGCTCCGTCGTGCGCGGCGCCGGGCTGTGCCTGCTGGTTCGTTCGCTGCGCTCACTCACTGCTGCGCCTACCGTCACACTTCAGGACGCTAACAGTTCAGTCGCCTGGGCTAAAGGGCCGGTTCACCCAGTACCGTATTCATGTGCGGCTTGGGGTACTCGATGTCGGAAGCAATACCGTCCACCTGCTTGTGGTGGACGCCCATCGCGGTGGTCACCCGATGCCGATGAGCTCGACAAAGGCCACTCTCCGGCTATCGGAGAACATGGATTCCGAGGGCTGCATCACGGTCCAGGGGGCCGAACGGCTGATCGCGACGGTCGCCGAATTCGCCAGCATCGCCGAGACTTCCCGCTGCGTCGAGCTGATGCCATTCGCGACCTCCGCGCTGCGTGAGGCCGCGAACTCCGATGAAGTCCTCGCCAGGGTCCGCGCCGAAACCGGCGTCGAACTGCAGGTGCTCTCCGGCGTCGACGAGGCCCGGCTGACCTTCCTCGCCGTGCGCCGGTGGTACGGCTGGAGCGCGGGCCGGATCCTCAATCTCGACATCGGCGGCGGCTCGCTGGAAATGACCAACGGCGGCGACGAGGAACCCGATCTCGCGGTCTCGCTGCAACTCGGCGCCGGAAGATTGACCAGAGAATGGCTGCGCGAGGATCCACCGGGCAAACGCCGCGTCGCGGTGCTGCGCGATTGGCTCGACGCGGAACTCGTAGCACCCGCGAAACAGCTGCTGGACGTGGGGAAACCGGATCTCGCGGTCGGCACATCGAAGACATTTCGGTCACTTGCCCGGTTGACCGGAGCGGCACCCTCTTCGGCCGGGCTGCGGGTTCGCCGTACACTCACCAGCTCAGGTCTGCGCCAACTGATTGCCTTCATCTCGAGAATGACGGCGGCGGACCGTGCAGAATTGGAAGGCGTAAGTTCCGATCGGTCACAGCAATTGGTGGCTGGCGCACTGGTCGCGGAGGCGAGTATGCGGGCACTATCGCTGGACACCCTCGAGATTTGTCCGTGGGCACTGCGCGAGGGGCTGATCCTGCGCAAACTGGATACCGATATGAACGGCGGACCGAGGGCTACGGCATTGTCGGGTGCCGTTGTGGAAACGAGCGGTAAGCCGGTGCCCGGCGGCGGTCTATCGGGCCCGATCGAAACGGTGTCGTCATGAGTGAGGATTCCAAGCAGCTATCGGTTGCCGAGCTGCTGGCACGAAACGGCCAGCAGGGCGCGGCATCGCCCGGTGGCGGCGGACGGCGGCGGCGCAGTGGCCGCGGCATCTCGGTTGCCGAGCTGACCGGTGATCTGCCTGCCATTCCGGCGGGCGGCGGCGGTGGCCATTCCGCGCACGCCGCACCCGAGGACGACGAACCGGCGTACGAACCGCCGTCGTACGAGTCCAACGGGTACGAGTCCAACGGGTACGACGCGTCGGGTTACCAACCCTCCGGTTTCCAGTCCGGCGGGTACGCGGGGTCCGGTTTCGAAACGCCTGCGCCGGAACCCACTTCGTACGCAGCGCCGGATCCAGCGCCGTACGCCGCACCCGAATCACCCAACTACTCGCCGATGTCGGGGCCGATCACCCGGTACGACCCGCTTTCGGCCTACGCCGCTCCGGAGGCGCCCGCCGATCCGCTGCCCGCGCCGGGATATTCGAGCCGGATCATGCCGGGGCGGGAAATGCCGGGCGCGGATTCGTCGCGGCATTCCGCACCCGCGGATCCGCTGTACGCACCGGCGCCCGATCCCTACACCCCGGCACCGGATCCGTATGCGCGGGACCCGCTTGCAGATGGCGCGGTCGGCTCCGGACGCACCGGCCGCAGACGTCGGCATGCCGAACCGGAGGAAGAGACCACCGACGTACAGCCGCTGCGCGATCTCGGCCACGGCATCGGCGCGCCGCCCGAAAGCCCGCCGAGCGGATCGAGATCCGGCGGCCGGGCCGCTCGGCGACGCGCGGCGGAGGCCGAGGCCGAGGCGAACAACGCCGGACCCTCGACCGCTCCGTGGTCGCCGTCCACCAGTGGCTTCGCACCGGAATCCGCGCCGCTGCCGATGCCCCCGCGGCCGGACGGTCCGGCGCGCGGCGCCCATCCCGAGCCGCCGGATCAGCGAAGATCCGCACGACTGGACGGTCCGGCCGATGGCGGTCTGCCCGCCTGGTCGGTGCGAAGACATGTACCGCCCAAGGGCAATGCGCCCGAATCCGAGAACATCCCCACCGCCGCGTGGTCGCTGGCCAGTCAGGATCAGCAGCTCGTCTCCGGCCAGACCGTGGCGGGCGACCTGCTGCGCGACGAAGTCGAACGTGCCGAGGCCGAGCGGGCGAACGGGCGTGCCGCCGAACGCAACGGGCGTGGGCGACGTGGCCGATCACAGCCCGCCGAGCCGGATGTGTACGACGGTCTGACCGATGTGTACGAACCGTTCCCGACCGGTGATGTCCTCGACGACGACGAGGATTTCGACGACGACGATGTCGATTCGGATCACTCGTTCGCCTCCCGCCTGTCCCCGAGACGCGCTCGCTCGCGGGTCGCACGCAAGTCGGAGTACGACGCCAATCGCCGCCAGTGGATGATTCTCGGTGGTCAGAGCACCGGTGCCGCGGTCGCCGGAATGTTGCTCTTCAAGGGCTTCGAGCGCATGTGGGAAATGCTGCCCTGGGTCGCGCTGTGCCTGGCGATGATCGTGATCCTTGGCCTGGTGGCGCTGGTGCGAATACTGCGGCGCACCGATGACATCCTCAGCACGGTGATAGCCGTCGTCGTCGGCATCTTCGTCACCCTGGGACCGCTAGCCTTTCTACTCAGTACGAACTGAGCAGGGAGCAGGCTGTGGGGAACATCGGGCAGGCGGACGACACCAGAACGGCGAGCGTGGCCAAGGGGCGCGCTCCCGATCCCGACGTGCGTACCGAACCCGATTCGCCGGTCGAAGCGGCCGGCGGATTCGACGCTCAGCAGATCCTCGTCGGTCTCTCGACGGCCTCGGTCTATCCGCAGAACACCGAGGCGGCCTTCCGATACGCGGCCGAAATCGGTTACGACGGCATCGAATTGATGGTCTGGGCCGAGCCGGCCAGCCAGAGCATCGCCACCGTCCAGGCCTACTCGCGCAAATACAGTGTGCCGGTACTGGCGATCCACGCACCGTGCCTGCTGATCTCGCAGCGGGTCTGGGGCTCGGATCCGGTGGCCAAACTCGAGCGCAGTGTGCGCACGGCCGAGGCGCTCGGCGCGGGCACCGTGGTGGTGCATCCGCCGTTCCGCTGGCAGCGCAGGTATGCGCAGGGCTTCGCCGATCAGGTGGCCGAGCTGGAGGAGCACAGCCACGTCATCGTCGCGGTGGAGAATATGTTCCCCATGCGCGCGGACAGCCTCTTCGGCCGCAAAACCGGGTCGGCGAAGCGGCTGGAGCGCCGCGGCGGTCCCGGTCCCGGCCTGACCGCCTTCAGCCCGTCCTACGATCCGACCGATACCGGATTCCGGCACTACACCCTCGATATCTCGCATACCGCGACCGCGGGCGCCGATCCGTTGGCGTTGGCCGCGCGGATGGGCACCGGGCTCGCGCACCTGCATCTCGCCGACGGCCGCGGTGCGGCGCACGACGAGCATCTGGTGCCGGGCGAGGGCACGCAGCCATGTGTCGAGCTCTGCGCGGCACTGCTGCGCTCCGGTTTCGCCGGTCACGCGGTCGCCGAGATCAACACCCAGAATGCCCGTACCGCCCAGGGCCGCACGAGCATGCTGAACCGCACGCTGGACTTCGCCAGAGCACACCTCAACGCGCCCGCTCCGGCCCCGACGCACGCCAATCAGGTGTGACGCCGCACCGATCTGTCAGCAGAGGGGAATTCCGACCCCGAATCGCTTCGTTCTACGCTGTACGAACGCTGCGCCCCGCCGACGCGGCCGACCGACGACAGGAGTGACGATGCCGGAGCTGACCGCCGAACTCGCGCAGGCCATCACGACGGACGCACCCTTCAGCCGGGTGTGCACACTGACCGAACTGCTGTCGGCCAATCCGGATACCGGCCGCTACCTGGGCATAATCGACAAAATCTGGACCATCGGGCCGAAGGTGCACGGCGGCACCATGGTCGCGACCAGCGCCGCTGCGGCCACTCGCTGGCTGCGCGCCTCCGATCCGGCCCTGGTGGCCATGGCGCCCATCGCGGCGAGCTCCGATTTTCTCGGTGCACCGGAGCCCGGTGAGGTCGAGTACGAGGTGCACATCCGCAAGGTCGGTCGCCAGATCTGCCTGGTCGATGTGGACCTGCTCCAGAGCGGGCGCACGCTGGTGCGCACCGCGTTCACCTTCGGTCATCTCGATGATGCCGACCCGATCTACGCACAGCAGCATGCTGACATGCCGATCGAGCCGCCCGCCGACGCCGTCGGTTACCGGGATTCGTCGATGGGCAAGGTCGTCCATGTGGCGCGCGGCGCCGAACTATTCATCGACCGGGAGTGGGCCCGATTCCTCGACGGTGCGAAAGGTGAACCGCGCCTGCGTCTTTGGATGCGCCCATTCGAAGGTGACCAGCAGGATCCGGATATCGCCATGTACTTCGCGATCATGTCCGCCGATATGAGCCCGCCGGTCCCGGCGAACCTCGGCCAGACCGGTTGGGCCCCGACGGTTCAGATGACGACCTACCTGCGCCGCCGCCCGGCCCCGGGTTGGTTGCGGATCATCGCGACCAGCCACGAGATCGGCGAGCGCATGTTCGACGAGGACCAGCTGATTCTCGACTCCACCGGTGCGGTCGTCGCGCAGAGCCGTCAGCTCGCGCTGGTGCCGCAGCGGCGATAGGACCACTGGCTCTTCCCCAGCGCCGAGCCGATATGGTCGCGCGACTAGCCTTAAGGCCCATGACGAGAGTTGCGGTGATCGGTGGCGGTCGCATCGGGGAGGCGTTGATCGCCGGATTGCTCGAATCCGGACGGGCGGCGAAGGATCTGGTCGTCGTCGAGACGCATGCCGATCGGGCCGAACTCATCGGCGACCGCTTCGGCGTACGGGTCACCGATTCGATCGCGGACGCGATCGTAGGTGCGGATGTCGTGGTCATCGCGGTCAAGCCGGGGGATGTGGATACGGTCCTGACCCAGCTCGGCAAGGCCGAACTCGATGCCGACCGGGATCAGATCCTGGTGTCGCTGGCGGCAGGTGTGCCGACGGCGCGCCTGGAGAACAAGCTGCCCGCCGGTTTCCCGGTGGTCCGGGTGATGCCGAATACCCCGATGCTGGTCGGCCAGGGCATGAGCGTGCTCGCGCCGGGCCGCTATGCCCGGCCGGAACAGTTGGCCCAGGTGACCGAGCTGCTCGCCGCGGTCGGCAAGGTGGCGACCGTGACCGAGGCGCAGATGGATGCGGTGACCGCGGTCTCGGGTTCCGGACCCGCGTACTTCTTCCTGGTGGTCGAGGCCATGGTCGATGCCGGCGTCGGGCTCGGCCTGACCCGCGACGTCGCCACCGAACTCGTGGTGCAGACCATGCTCGGCTCGGCCGCGCTGCTCGAGAGCTCCGGACAGACCGCTGCCGAGCTGCGTGCCGCAGTGACCTCGCCGGCGGGCACGACCGCCGCAGCGGTGCGTGAATTGGAGCGTGGCGGGGTGCGTTCGGCCTTCCTCGAGGCATTGCACGCGGCGAAGCAACGATCCGCCGAACAGGGTGCCAACGACGGTGCGGGCGGCAGCACTTCCTGAGATGTCTCGGGTGGGAGTTGATCAAACACCGAACGTCTACGGGGTGACCGGTCGGTTCCGTGCGTGTGAACCTGATTTCTCACACCCGTCGCAGTAATCCCACTGGTCCCGCTAAGCTTCAAGGAGCACGTGCGTGTCTGTTCCGCCGGTGGGGAAGCCGGCGGCGCGGACGTGCCGGAGGTCAGTGGTGCGATGATGTCTAACAAGATGTCTGCAAATAGTTCAGGGACGTCGCCAGGAAGTTCCGGACCATCGGGTGGCCGGGCTAATTCCCGGACCCAAGGCGGTTCGGGAACTCCGACGCAATCGGTGCTCGGCGGAGGTACTCAGTTCCTCACCGTCGCAGAGGTTGCGAATCTGATGCGAGTGTCCAAGATGACGGTCTATCGACTGGTGCACTCGGGTGAGTTGCCCGCCGTACGGGTCGGTCGGTCGTTCCGGGTGCATGCCAAGGCGGTGCACGACTATTTGGAGACGTCCTACTTCGACGCTGGATGAGGCGGTTTCATCAGCTCGACGGTGTCCCGGTAGGATGAACCCTCGGTTCGTGTGCGCCTGCCGGCGGCACCGCTTTGTGGTGTCCGGTGCCAGCTGGCGGCGCGGACGCTGAAATATGCGTACGTGATTGGCGTGCGCGCCGAGTAGAGAGAACGCGAGGACAACCCTATGGGTTCTGTGATCAAGAAGCGCCGCAAGCGCATGTCGAAGAAGAAGCACCGCAAGCTGCTTCGCCGCACGCGTGTTCAGCGGCGCAAACTCGGCAAGTGAGTTGCTGCGCGTTAGCTGAGAGGCCCGTCACCGATTGGTGGCGGGCTTTTCTTTTTGAAACAGCAAATTTTGAAAGTTGCCCATGTATCGGGTGACTGAAGTCATCGTTAGATCCTGGTTAATACCCTCTGCGCATCGGAGTCGACCGGTTACTCTGATACCGCAGCAAATGGAATTGGGGGGCTGTCACAGTTGGGATCCGGTGCGGTGGGTTCTGAAATACGGGATGGACATACACCCAAGGTGGTGATGGTGACCGGTGCCAGCCGATTCTTCGGCGGCAACGTGGTCGCGCGTTTGGCCCAGGATCAGACCGTCGAACGCATCCTGGCCGTCGACACCATGACCCCGAGTCGTGATCTGCAACGACGCATGGGCCGCGCCGAATTCGTTCGCGCCGATATTCGAAATCCCTTGATTCGCAAGGTGATCGGCGGCAATGAGGTCGATACCGTCGTGCACGCCGCGATGCTCACGCATCCACCGGCCGGTGGTGGCCGGGCGGTGATGAAGGATCTCAACGTGCTCGGCGCCATGCAGCTGCTCGCGGTCTGTCAGAAATCGCCTTCGGTGCGGCGCGTGGTAGTGCGCTCGACCTCCGCGATCTACGGATGCAGTGCGAAGGATCCCGCGAAATTCACCGAAGAAATGAGCGCACGAACCCCACCGAGTGGTTGGTTTGCTCGCGACATGATCGAAATCGAAGGATTCGTCCGCGGACTCGCGCGGCGGCGTCCCGATATCGCCGCTTCGATTTTGCGTTTGGCGCCCATTGTCGGCCCGCGGTTGGCCCGGCGCGGTGTGCAGTATCTGCGTTCACCGGTCGCTCCGACGGTCCTCGGCCGCGATGCCAGGCTGCAGTTGCTGCACGAGGAGGACGCCATCGCCGCGATGGCGCATGCGGCCCGGCAGGCGCCCGGCGGCACCTACAACATCGCGGGGGACGGCGCACTGGTGTTGTCGCAGGCGATCCGGCGTGCGGGTCGGATCGAGCTGCCGATCCCATGGTCGGTCTTCCGTACCGCGGGCCGCGCGATCATGGGCCCGATCATGCGGGACTTCACCAGTGAGCAGATCGACTATTTCCACTTCGGCTGTGGCCTCGACACCACCCGTATGCGCACCGAACTCGGTTTCGTCCCGCGCTGGACCACGGTGCAGGCATTCGACGACTTTATTGGGGGCGCAGCGTCGCGGCCCGTCATCGATCCAGCATGGATCGATGCCGCAGAACATAAACTGCTCGGCCTGCTCGGGGCCGCTACGGGAGCACATACATGAATGACGTGGCGAAAGTCATCCAACTCCACGATCTGAATATCGAAACGCGCCAGCGGAACACGCCGCGGCGCTGGCCGGAGCCGGTGACCGGCGAGGTCGCGCCGAGCCAGGTGGTGACGTCGCTGACCGAACGTCTCGCGGCCGCCGAACCCCCGACGCCGCATTCGGTGTCGGACATGCTGCGCGGCGCCATCGGCAAGCAGATCCGCACCACCGCGGATTTCCTGCGCCGTCGGGTCACCGGCGACTATCAGGTCGACGAATTCGGCTTCGACGAGCATCTGCTCGAATCGTTGATCTTGCCCGCGCTGCGCCCGCTCTCGGATTATTGGTTCCGGGTGCAGGTCAACGGGATCGAGAACGTTCCGGAGGCAGGCGGTGCGCTGATCGTCGCCAACCATGCGGGCACCATTCCGCTCGACGGGCTGATGCTGCAACTGGCGATCCACGACCGGCATCCGAAGGAACGCGCGCTACGCCTGCTGGCCGCCGATCTCCTCTTCGAGACGCCGGTGCTCGGCGTGCTCGCCCGTAAGGCCGGGCACACCCTGGCCTGCCATCCGGATGCCGAAAGGCTTTTGCGTGCAGGCGAATTGACCGGCGTGTTCCCGGAGGGCTTCAAAGGCGTCGGCAAGCAGTTCACCGACCGCTACAAGCTGCAGCGCTTCGGTCGCGGCGGATTCGTCGCGGCGGCGGTGCGCACCGGCACGCCGATCATTCCGTGCTCGATCGTCGGCTCGGAGGAGATCTATCCGAAGCTGGCCGATATCAAGCCGCTCGCCCGGCTGCTCAATGTGCCGTATTTCCCGGTGACGCCGCTGTTCCCGCATCTGGGTCCGCTCGGCGCGCTGCCGCTGCCGTCGAAGTGGTACATCGAATTCGGCGAGCCCATCGCGACCACCGGCTACGAGGCCGAGGACGCGGACGATCCGATGACCATGTTCGAGGTCACCGATCAGGTCCGTGAAACCATTCAGCAGACCCTCTACAAACTGCTCACCAAGCGCCGCAACCCGTTCACGGGCTAGTGCTCGCGGCGCCGGGTGACGGCGGCGGCGACCGCGCCACCGGCGGCGCCGAGTGCCAGCGCGGTCGGCACGCCGATCTTGGCTGCCTTGCGTCCGGTGCGGAAATCACGGATCTCCCAGCCGCGGTTCTTCGCCACCTCGCGTAGGTCCGAATCCGGATTGATCGCCACCGCGGTGCCGACCAGTGACAGCATCGGCACATCGTTGTGGCTGTCGGAGTAGGCCGTACAACGCTTGAGGTTCAAGCCTTCTCGTACCGCCAGCGTGCGCACCGCATGCGCCTTGCCGAGTCCGTGCAGGATGTCGCCGACCAATCGCCCGGTGAACTTTCCGTCGACGCTCTCGGCGACCGTCCCGAGCGCGCCGGTGAGCCCGAGCCGCTTCGCGATCACCTGTGCCAGCTCGACCGGCGTCGCGGTCACCAGCCATACCTGCTGCCCGGCGTCCAGGTGCATCTGCGCCAAAGCCCTTGTGCCGGGCCAGATCTTGTCGGCGATGATCTCGTCGTAGATCTCCTCCCCGAGGGCGGCCAGTTCGGCGGTGGGGCGGCCCGCGATGAATGCCAGCGCCTTCTCCCGGCCCGCGGCCATATCGGTGCTGTTCTCCTTGCCGGTGACCCGGAACTTCACCTGCTTCCAGGCGACGTCCACCAGATCGGAGGTCTTGAAGTATTTGCGCGCGGCCAGGCCGCGGGCGAAATGCACGATCGACGCACCCTGCACCATGGTGTTGTCGACATCGAAGAATGCGGCCGCGGTCAGATCCCGCGGCACCTCGGGCCCGATGGCCTCGATATCGGCTTCGGCGAGTTCGGCATCGTGCAGCGACAGCGCCGCCTCGGCACTGGCCTCACCGGCCAGATTGGCCCGCAGCTCTTCCTCGCTCGGGCCGAAGGGGCTGCGAGAGATGCGCGCGAGCTGGTCCTGCAGACCCTGGCCGAGCCGACCCTGATTCCACCGCACCGGAAACTCACCGAATCGTCCCGCGATGAAACCTGCCCTTGCCACCTTCGATCGTTCCGGCACCAGTACCTCCGCCCGTCGCGCGAACCACAACCACATTAGCTGGCCGCGGTGACAGTTAAGGCACTACCGCGCGCTCCGATCGGGGCGTGGCGAGGGGATTTAATATCGGCCATGACCAATCCCACACATTCGGTGACACTGCTGACGAGATCGGGCTGCGGGCTCTGCGTCATCGCGTTCGAGCAACTCCGGGCGATCTGTGCCGATTTCGACATCGTGCCGTCGATCGTCGACGTGGACGAAGCCGCCGGAACCGACCCTGGCCTGCGCGCGGAGTACGGCGATCGGCTTCCCGTCGTGCTTCTGGACGGCCGTGAGCACAGCTATTTCGATGTCGACGAGCCCCGATTGCGGGCCGACTTGACTCGCTGAGCGATTGCTGATCCGGCCCGATTCGGCCGCGCTGCTGGTCGCGGCGGAAAATGAGGCCAAATTCACCGACTTTGTGAAGGGCTGCACAAGCGGTTACGGTGGTGGCACGCGACCCGCTCGCCGAGGCTGCGGATCCACCGCGTAATGAACCCAGCATTCCGAATACTTCGACCATGGCACCGGACCGCCCCGGGCACGAGGTCGAACGACGAACCGGACCTCGCCGGAGGCCGGAACGAGGAGCCGACGACGTGACAGAGCAGCATGAGGCGCCGAGTGGCGTCTCCGGCAGGGCTCTGCAGAAGGACATCCCCCAAGCCACCGTGGCGCGGCTGGCCACATATCTCCGGGTCTTGGCCATGTTGGCCGACGACGGTGTTGCCATCGTATCGAGTGAGGAACTGGCTGTCGCGGCGGGTGTCAATTCGGCCAAGTTGCGCAAGGACCTTTCCTTCCTCGGCCCCAACGGTGTTCGGGGTGTCGGCTATGACGTCGCCAAGTTGCGCACCAGGATCGAGGATGTGCTCGGGCTCTCGCAGGGACATCGGGTGGTACTGGTCGGCGCCGGAAATCTGGGCCGGGCCCTGGTCGGCTACGGCGGGTTCCGGCGCCGCGGCTTCACCGTGGTCGGCATGTTCGACTGCCACCCCGAGGTGATCGGCCGGTCGGTCGCCGGTCTGGTGGTGCGCGATGTCGCGGATCTGGCCCCGGCCATCGACGCCTTGAAGCCGACCATCGCGGTGATCACCGTGCCCGACGACGCGGCACAGGACGTTTGCGATCTGCTGGTCGCCTCCGGGCTGCAGTCGATTCTGAGCTTTGCTCCGTGTGAGCTGACCGCGCCGGAGACGGTGGAGGTGCGCCGGGTCGATCTGGCGGTCGAGTTGCAGATGCTGTCGTTCGAGACCGCACGCAATGCGCCGCCGCTGCCCGAGGTCGCGCACGCCGTTTCCGGCCGCATCGCCCACCGCGCGCCCGCGCACACTGCTGCCGGACATCCGGCGCTCAAGCACTCGACGTCCTCGCATTCGGCAACGGAGCCATCCAGCAAGGGATCGGTGGTCACACCATGAGTGAGCGCAGCGAACGAATCATGTGCCAGCGCGCTATGCGCATGACGCAGCCGAGCGCTAGCGAGGCGGAGTCATGAGCATTCTTCTAGTCGGGATTTCGCATCGCAGCGCGCCCGTCTCGATTCTGGAGAAGGTCGCGATCACCGACGCGGACCGGCCGAAACTGATCGATCGAATGCTCACCTCCAGCCATGTGTCCGAGGCGATGATCGTCTCCACCTGCAACCGTGTCGAGGTCTACGCCGTGGTGGACGCCTTCCACGGCGGCCTCGCCGAAGTCGGCGATTTGCTGACCAAACATTCCGGCCTCCCGCTGCCGGATCTGACCAAGCACGCCTACGTCCGCTACAGCGAGGCCGCCGCCGAACACCTCTTCGCGGTGGCCAGCGGCCTGGATTCGATGGTGATCGGCGAGCAGCAGGTGCTCAGCCAGATCCGCGGCGCCTACGCTTCCGCCGACGCTCAGCAGGCGGTCGGGCGGACTCTGCACGAACTCGCGCAGCACGCGCTGCGCGTCGGCAAGCGGGTGCATTCGGAGACCGGTATCGATCGGGCCGGTGCGTCGGTGGTCTCGGTGGCGCTGGATCGGGCGCAGCATGTGCTCGGCCCGCTCGCCGGGCAGACCGCCGTGGTGCTCGGGGCCGGGGCGATGGGCGGGCTCGCGGTCGCGCATCTGTCGAGGGCGGGCATCGGCCGCATCATCGTGGTGAATCGCACGTCGGCCAGGGCCAAGCGGCTCGCCGCGACCGCGCGCAGTCACGGTGTCGAGGCTCATTCGATGGAACTGTCGCGCCTGACCGAGGCGATGGCGGCCGCGGATGTCGTCATCACCTGTACCGGCGCGGTCGGCGCGGTGGTGACGCTGGCCGATACCCATCGCGCGCTCGCCGAACGCGAGCGCGCTAGCCAGGTGGAACGGCCGTTGGTGTTCTGTGATCTCGGTCTGCCGCGCGACGTCGAACACGCCGTAGCCGGACTGCCCGGTGTCACCGTCATCGATATCGAGACATTGCAGCGCGATCCGGCGGCCGGTGCGGCCGCCGACGATACCGCTGCCGCCCGCTCGATCGTCGCCGACGAACTCGCGAAATACCTTGCAGGCCAGCGCATGGCGGAAGTCACCCCGACCGTTGCCGCACTGCGGCAGCGCGCGGCCGAGGTGGTCGAGGCCGAATTGCTGCGGCTGGATTCCCGGCTGCCCGGACTGGCCGATCCGGAACGTAACGAGGTGGCGCGCACCGTGCGTCGCGTGGTGGACAAGTTGCTCCACGCGCCGACGGTGCGCGTCAAACAGTTGGCCTCCACCCCGGGCGGCGATACCTACGCCGAGGCGCTGCGGGAACTATTCGAGCTCAAACCCGGTGCGGCGCAAGCGGTCGCGGCTCCGATGGAACTCAGTTCGATCAGCGACGAGCATACGGCGATTCGCTTCTTCGGCGATGTTGCGGTCGACCAGGAAGCGATCGTCGGCGGCAGCGAGATCGCGCTGGCCGACGACTTCACCGCCGGACACCGCGGCGAAGAACAGGGGCACACGCCATGACAGTTGTGCAGGAAGAGGAAAACGTGACCGCAGGCAGCATTCGCGTGCCGTGGCGGATCGGCACCAGAGGCAGTTTGCTCGCCCTCACGCAGGCGGGCACCGTCCGCGACAACCTGATCGCGGCCGGACACGATGCGGAGCTGGTGGTCGTCAAGACCGCGGGCGATCTGTCCGCGGATCCGGTACAGCAGATCGGTGTCGGCGTCTTCACCTCGGCACTGCGCGACGAACTCGCCGCCGGAAAAATCGATATCGCGGTGCATTCGTACAAAGACCTGCCGACCGCACAGGATCCGCGCTTCACCATCGCCGCCATCCCGCCCCGCGAGGATCCGCGCGATGCACTGGTGGCGCGCGACGGTCTGGTGCTCGGTGAACTTCCCGCCGGTGCCAAGGTCGGCACCTCCGCGCCGCGCCGCGCCGCGCAGTTGCGTGCCCTCGGACTCGGTCTGGACATCGTGCCGTTGCGTGGCAATCTCGACACCCGGCTGCGCAAGGTCAGCGAGGGGGAGTTGGACGCGGTCGTGGTGGCCAGGGCCGGACTGGCCAGAATCGGTCGACTCGACGTGGTCACCGAGGCGCTGGAGCCGGTGCAGATGTTGCCCGCGCCCGCACAGGGTGCGTTGGCGGTCGAATGCCGCAGCGATGACAGCGAACTCATCAAGGCGCTGACCGAACTAGACGACGCCGCGACCCGTGCGTCCGTCATTGCCGAACGGTCGCTGCTGGCCGAACTGGAGGCCGGTTGCACCGTGCCGATCGGCGCGATCGCCGAGGTCGTCGAATCGCTCGACGATGACGGCAGAATTGTCGACGAACTCTCGCTGCGCGGTTGCGCGGCGGCCGTCGACGGCTCCGATGTATTGCGAGCCTCCGTGGTCGGCGCTCCCGAGCGCGCTGCGGAGCTCGGCCGCGAGTTGGCCCGGGAACTGCTCGATCTGGGCGCCCGTGAGTTGCTCAGCACGCCGGAAGCAGCGGTTAGTCCGCCCACTGACTTTTCCAATTCCAGCCCAATGGAGAACAGCCGATGAGCGAGCGAAGCGAGCGAATCAACTACACAGCGCCCCCGGCGATGGCCGTACCGAGCGCTAGCGAGGTACGGGCATGAGCCGAGCACACAAGAAGCATCCAGGACGGATCCTGTTTGTCGGGTCGGGGCCCGGCGACGCGGCACTGCTGACAGTGCGCGCGCGCGAGGTGCTGGGGCGGGCGACATTGGCATTCACCGATCCCGATGTCGACAAGGGCGTGCTCGCCCTCATCGGTATCGCGGTCGAGCCGGGCGAGGACGGTGAACGTCCGGTGGACGTGCGGCCCGCGCTCGGCGATCCCGCCGAGGTGGCCAAGACGCTGATCGCCGAGGCCCGCGGTGGCCACGACGTGGTCCGGGTGGTCGCGGGTGATCCGCTGACGACCGATTCGGTGATCGCCGAGGTCAATGCGGTGACGCGCTCGCATATGGTCTTCGAGGTGCTGCCGGGCCTGCCCAACGGTTCCGCGGTGCCGAGTTTCGCCGGTATCGCGCTCGGCTCCGGGCACACCGAGGCCGATGTGCGCGGTGAGGTCGACTGGGCCGCACTGGCCGCCGCGCCCGGCCCGCTGGTGCTGTCGGCGACCTCGGGTCATCTGGCCGAAACCGCGAGTGCGCTGGTCGAGCACGGTATGGCGCCGCAGACCCCGGTCGCGGTGACGGTGCGCGGCACCACCCGCCAGCAGCGCACCATCGAGGCCACCCTGGCCACGCTCAACAGTGCGGCCTCCGAACTGGTCGGCCCGCTGGTGGTGACCATCGGCAAGGTGGTCGCGCAGCGGTCGAAGATGTCGTGGTGGGAGTCGCGGGCGCTGTACGGCTGGACCGTGCTGGTCCCGCGCACCAAGGAGCAGGCATCCGAGATGAGCGAGCGGCTGGTCACCCACGGCGCCATTCCGATGGAGGTGCCGACCATCGCGGTCGAGCCGCCGCGCAGTCCGGCTCAGATGGAGCGCGCGGTCAAGGGTCTGGTCGACGGCCGCTACCAGTGGGTGGTGTTCACCTCCACCAATGCGGTGCGCGCGGTGTGGGAGAAGTTCGCCGAGTTCGGTTTGGACGCACGGGCCTTCTCCGGTGTGAAGATCGCCTGCGTCGGCGAGGCCACCGCGGATAAGGTGCGCTCGTTCGGCATCAACCCGGAGCTGGTGCCCAGTGGCGAGCAATCCTCCGAGGGCCTGCTCGCCGACTTCCCGCCCTACGACGACGTTTTCGACCCGGTGAACCGAGTCCTGTTGCCGCGCGCGGACATTGCCACCGAAACCCTGGCCGAGGGTCTGCGCGACCGCGGCTGGGAAATCGATGACGTGACCGCCTACCGCACGGTGCGCGCCTCGCCTCCGCCCGCTGAGACCCGCGAGATGATCAAGACCGGCGGCTTCGACGCGGTGCTGTTCACCTCGTCCTCCACGGTCCGCAATCTGGTCGGTATCGCGGGTAAGCCGCACGCGCGCACCATCGTTGCGTGCATCGGCCCGAAGACCGCCGAGACGGCCATCGAATTCGGTCTGCGCGTGGATGTGCAGCCGGAGGTCGCCCAGGTCGGTCCGCTGGTGGAGGCGCTGGCCGAGCATGCGGCCCGCCTGCGCGCCGAGGGCCTGCTGCCCCCGCCGCGCAAGAAGAGCCGCCGCAGCCGCTAGATATCCGTTGGCCTACCTGGTTGGGCGGCGAGAGTGCAGGCTGTTTCGAGCGACCTGCAAGCAGTCGCTAGCGCTAGCTCTCTCACCGCGCAACCCGGAGCCGCCGCAACTGTCGAGCTACTCCGTTGATCAGCGGCTGTAGCGCATCAGGGTCCGCACCAAACGGCAGGTGGCGTCGGACGGCGGGCGGATATCGATGAGTTCGGCTGTGCGCCGGATCCTTTCGTTGCTGGCTTGGCTCGGCAGATAGATCCCGGAGTCCAGCAGGGCGATGGTCAGGCGCATCGCCTTGAGTCGCCGATTGTGCGATATGTACCACTTGCGCGGTCGCCCGGCGGGCAGCGGCCGCTTCTGCAGCGGAACATAGGGTCGAACCGTGTTGTTTCGAGCGACCTGCAAGCAATCGCTAGCGGCGACCTTCGACTTCGGTGCGGTGTTGGGCACGGTGGCGTCCTCCCGTCGCAATCGGGAACCCGGAGCGATTCCCTCGAACACGTCTTCGATTTTACTACTGCCCACCGACAAAAATGCCCGCTCACAAGGGCTTTCGTACGCTGCGGCGATCTGGGCGCCCCCGGGTTCGAACCGAGAGCGCGGGCACGCGGTGCCCGTCCGTGAGACCGGTTATCCGGGCGGATGATTTGTTCGCGGGTGTGCGTTTCAGAGACCGTGTAGGAGTTCGAGCGCTTGGGGGTGGCGCAGGATTGCGGCGCGCTCGAGCCAGTAGCGGGCGTCCTTGTGCGCCTGCGCTTTTGCCGCGGGATTGTCTGTCTGCACAGGTTGCTCTCGCAGGAATCGCGCGAGCTGGAACATCGAATCAGCATCTCCCGCTTCGGCGCCGCGGCGCAACCACCGCTCGCCCTCGACCCGGTCGCCGTGGTCGAGGAAGATCGCGCCGAGTACGGCCATGGCATCGTCGCGACCGCGCCGGGCGGCCTCGGTCAACAGCGTGACCGCCCTTTCGATTTCACCGTCGCGCGCCAGATATACGCCGAGGGTGCGCATGGCCGTTGGACTTCCGGCGCGCACCGCGCGCTCGTACCAATGCCGCGCCTCATTATCGACACCGCGTCGACTCGCGACAACACCCATATTGCACAGCGCCTCGGGCAGCCCGTCCTCGGCCGCGGGCAGGAACCACAGCTCGGCAGTGTCGAGATTTCCGCGCTCCAGATACAACGTGCCCAATTGCTGATCCGCCCCCGGACAACCCGCCGCGATCGCGAATTCCAGCCATCGAATGGCATCCGAGATCCGACCATCGGCCGCGAGCAATGCGCCGAGCCCTGCCATGGCCGGTCCGCTGCCTCGAGCGGCGGCGCGGCGGAACCACTGCTCGGCCTCGGCCGTCTCACCCGCCTCCGATAGCCGCTGCGCCAACTGCACGATCACGCCCGAATCCCCGCCACGCGCCAGTCTCCGCAGACCTTCCCAATCGGTGCGTCGCCACGGGGGCGTCGCGAATTCGGTCATCGCCTACTCCTGGAACAAGACCGGCCGCTCCCCACCATCATCCGCCCCTCGCACCGCGCTCTTCGAGCACCGGTAAATCCCCGGTGACCGCCGGGTGGCCCGCAGTCTCGCGCAGCGGGCTTATCGAATCCTCGAGACATCCTTAACGGGATGACGTGGTGTGGCCCGCGCGATCCTTGGGCTGTGCGGCGACGACCTCGGATATATGGCGGGTTCGACGGTATTGGTCGGCGGCGGCCCGTTCGGCGGCGGAAAGATGCAGATGCCGCCGGGCTTCCCGGCGCCCTGATCCATTGGCGTACCCGCCGCTTGCGACTCGTATTCGGGCCGGGCGTATCGTGCGGTTATGACCGGATTGGACCGCCCGCGGCGGTTGCGCCGTACCCCCGCCCTGCGTCGTCTCGTGGCCGAAACAACTCTCGAGCCACGGCAATTGGTGCTGCCGATGTTCGTCGCCGACGGACTGGACGAGCCGCGCGAGATCGGCTCCATGCCGGGTGTGCTGCAGCATTCGATGGATTCGCTGCGCAAGGCGGCGGTCGAGGCGGTCACCGCGGGCGTGGGCGGGCTGATGCTCTTCGGTGTGCCGCGGCCCGAGGACAAGGACGCCACCGGCAGCAGGGCCAGCGATCCCGACGGCATTCTCAACCGGGGTCTGCGCGCGCTCGCCGACGAGGTCGGCGATTCGACGGTGGTCATGGCCGATACCTGTCTCGACGAATTCACCGATCACGGGCACTGCGGCGTGTTGTCCGCGGACGGTGCCGTCGATAACGACGCCACCCTGCACCGCTACGTGGAGATGGCGCTCGCGCAGGCCGAAGCCGGTGCGGATCTGCTCGGTACCAGCGGCATGATGGACGGTCAGGTCGGCGCGATCCGGCGCGGGCTGGACGCGGTCGGGCGCACCGATACCGGCATCCTCGCCTACGCGGCGAAGTACGCCTCGGCGTTCTACGGTCCGTTCCGCGAGGCGGTCGCCTCCTCGCTGGAAGGGGATCGGCGCAGTTACCAGCAGGATCCGGCGAACCGTCGCGAGGCGATCCGGGAACTGCAACTGGATCTGGCCGAGGGCGCGGACATCGTGATGGTCAAGCCGGCGATGTCGTATCTGGACATCCTGCGCGATGTCGCCGATCAATCGACGGTGCCGGTGGCCGCGTATCAGATCTCGGGCGAATACGCGATGATCACCGCCGCCGCCCAGCGCGGCTGGATCGACCGCCGCGCCGCCATCCTGGAATCGCTGATCGGCATCCGCCGGGCCGGCGCGGATATGGTGCTCACCTACTGGGCGACCGAGGCCGCGCACTGGCTGTCGTGACGAATCCGCCCAGACCCGAGGCGCCGGGTTCGGAGTCCGGCAGTCCGAAGTCGGTCGAGTCGGAATCGGTGAGCCCGGAATCGCCCACAGCGCCGTCATCCTCCGAGTCGGAGGGTTCGAAGTCGCCGGATCGCGAGTCGGACGGGGCGAAGTCGCTCGGTTCGAATCCGCAAGGGCCGGATACTGCGGGACCGAATCCCGCGTCACTGCCTGAGGGCACGCATCCAACCGAGGCGTATCCGCCTGGGTCGCGGGGCACCGAGTCGGCCGGGGCGTGGCCGCAGGGGGCCGAGGCGCCCGGGACGGCTGATTCGAATACGCATGGCGCGACTCCGGCGGGGGCGCATCCGCCCGGCTCGAGTCCTGCGGGAGCGCAAACCGACGGCCCTAGTGCGGCGGGCGCGCATCCGCCCGGCTCGAGTGCGGTGGGGGCGCATCCGCTCGGCTCGAGTGCGGTGGGGGCGCATCCGTCCGGCTCGAGTCCGACGGCAGCGCATCCGCCCGGACCGTATCCGCAGGGCGCGATTCCGCCGATGCCGTATCCGCCTGGGGTGTATCCACCGGGCGCGTACCCGCGCGGGCCCGTTGTCGGGCCGCCGCAGCCGCGGCCGGAACCGCCGGAGGATATTCGGACGGCGCGGCAATTGTGGTGGGGTGTAATCGGATTCGGCATTCTGCAGATGGTCGGGTCGGTTATCGCGGCTTTTCAGCAGCGCAAGGATTTCGCGCAGAAGATGTTCGACCAGGTGCACGTCGGCGATCCGAATTTCACAATGGCCAATGCGGAGCTGATGGTCTCGTTGGCCTTCGTGGTCGCTGTGGTGATCGGGTTGGCGCTGGCCGCATTCGCCTTGCTGTTCGTGCACCAGTTCGTGCGCGGAAAGCTATGGGCACGGACGCTTTTGACCGCTGTGGGTGTCTGGTTGGTGCTGGTCGCGGTCGGCACACTGTTCGCGCTGGAAGCGGTGACCGGAGCGGCCTCGCTGGTAGCCGGTGCGGCGGCGATCGTGCAGGGCGTGCTGGCGGCGGGTGCGGTGTATCTGAGTCACCGTCCGGACTCGACCGCGTACTTCCAGATGAATCGCAGGTGAACGAACGCTGGAGCCGTCCGCGAGTTTGTCAAGAAATCGGCAGCATGTATCGTGAGGGTTGTCACAGAGGACATGGGAACCGGAAGTCATTTGTTACACGTTGTCTTACGTTTTGTAAGTACGTCGACCAGATGGCTCCGGGAGATCGGAGGCATCGATGCGAGTGGTGATCCAACAGCCGCAGAGCATTCGACGAGATCTGCTTGTACTGAGCCTGCTGGTCCTGTTTGCGTTGATCACCGTCGCGCTGCTGATCCTGCCCGGCGCGGTCGGCTGATCCAGGACCGGGTGTCGATTCCCGTCGCCGTGCTCGACTGGCCCTTTCGAGCGACCTGCAAGCAGTCGCCAGCGGCCGGGAGCATGGTGTGACGGATTCCGCGGATGGCGCGACCATCCTGTTCGCCGAACCGGGCGCGCGGTGGCGTTCGGTGGCCTACGGGCCGTTGCTGTGTCTGATCGTGTTGATGCTGGAATTGGTGAGCGCTGATCAGGTGCACTGGTTCGCTCTCATTTTCTGTGCCGCGCTGATCGCGGGTTTCGTTGTGCTGCAGGTGATCGCCGGGCAGCGGCATGTGAGCGTCGAGTTGACCCCCGACACGCTGCGCGAGGGCACCGAGACCCTGCCGCTGGCGTCCATCGCAGCGGTGCTGCCCGAGCGGGACGAGGACTCCTGGGATGATGAGGATTGGGAATCGGCGCGCTCGCTCGGCGAATTGAGTGGCGTGCCACGCCGGCGCAAGGGCGTCGGGCTGCGGCTCGTCGGTGGTGAACTGGTGCAGGCGTGGGCGAAGGATCACCGGGGACTGCGGGCCGCGCTCACCGAAGCGCTCGGCGGGACCGATGCCGACCTGCCTACGCGGACCGAGGAAACCGAAGACAGCGAGAACGGAGCGGATCGTTGACGCGCTTGATTGCGCTCGGTGACCGGATGCTTGCGGCACTGGTCGAGTTGACACTCGCGCTCGGGTGCGCGGTTCTCACGGTGGTGAGTTGGCGCAACGGGCTGATCACCACCACCTTCGCGCCGTCGGGTGACGTGCCCGGCTTCGATTCCACCCGCTACAGCGCTCCGTGGTTGGTGCTCGCCGCTTTCCTGGTCATGGTGGCCGGCGTGCTCGCGATCGATGCCTTCGCGCGCACGGTGCGTGCCGCGCGTTCGCGCTGAACCAGGGCAATCACCGGCGATCTGGATCGCCGCACCAGTTTGTTCGCGAATTTCGCGGGAACATCGCAGGCATGATGCCGACAATTCCATCGTTTTCGCTACTGAATCTGCTGCCGGTTCCGTTGGCCTGTCTGCTGACAACCGGTTTCGTCGGGCTCTGCTTGGGCGTCACCTCGTAGCGCCGCACCTCGGGCGCAACGGCGATCCGAGAGGTGCCCTGGCGCATCGGCCGCGACTGCACTACCGTGCAAGTGCCGCGCCGCGAGGTGCAACGGTCGGCATTCAGTGAATACTGTTGTGGCCGTTATGCTTTCGGCCGGAATCCGAATTGTGTCGACTGGGAGAAATGCTTGTGATTCGTTTTGCCGGGAAAGTGTGCGCGGCGGTCGTCGCGGTGGCCGCAATCGGTGCGGCGCCCGCATGGGCCGCGCCGGGACTGCCGCTGGAGCCCACTGCCCAGACCGACACTCAGACCGAGGTGGCCCAGCCCGCGCCGATCTTCGTGCCCGATTCGGGTTCGGCCGGTGTGTACAACAACTTCATGTGCCAGCTGCACACCATCTCGGCCTCGGCGCCGTGCATGTACACCTGAGTTCGCCCACCCCGCCGGCGGCCGTTCCTTAGTCCCAACTCTGATAGATGTCCAGCGCGCGGCCGTCCCTGGTGCCCGGCGCGTTGAGGTACACGGTGACGGTGCCGTCCGGATGCGTGGCCGCCTCCATGATGACCTGGCGCAATGAGGTGTGCACTCCGCCGTTCTCGTCGCGGTAGATCTCGGTGTCGCTCTTCAGTCCGGCGCCGATCCGGTTGAGCGGCACCACCATGGTGACCAATGCGGGCAGTGGTCCGTCGCCGAGCGCCGCGGTCTCCGCGTGATCCAGATGCAGCCCGATCCGGTCGGGCTGGCTGACCGGATCCGCGGCGGCTGCGGTCCCGGTGCCGACGGTGACGGCGGCGGCGAGCGCGGCGAAGATCGTGGCGCTGATGACGGCGAACCGCATTGGACCCTCCCGATGGGTTAGATGGTGCTACGACCCACCGAGATTACGCATCGGTAATCGGTCGGCGACCGATATCGGCCGCAACCATGATCGGCGTGTTGCGCCGAAGAGACTGCGGTGCGTGCGGTCTGCGTCACTCGACTACACCCTGTCGTCGACTCGTTCCAATCGGGCTGAGACACTGGACGTCGTGAGTTCTTCTCCGCGCGTGACCAGGGCATCGGTGCCGGTCTCGGCTCAGCTCTTCGACCGGGCCGCTTCGGTGATTCCGGGTGGTGTGAATTCGCCGGTGCGGGCCTTCAAGTCCGTCGGTGGCACACCGCGATTCATCGCATCGGCCAAGGGCTGCACACTCATCGATGTCGACGGCAATGAGTATGTCGACCTGGTGTGTTCCTGGGGTCCGATGATTCTCGGCCACGCGCATCCCGAGGTGGTCGAGGCGGTGCAGCGTGCGGCCGTCGGTGGACTGTCCTTCGGCGCGCCGACCGAGGCCGAGATCGAACTCGCCGAGCTGATCGCCGAGCGGGTAACGCCGGTGGACCGGGTCCGCCTGGTCAACTCCGGCACCGAGGCCACCATGAGCGCGGTCCGGCTGGCCCGCGGCTACACCGGTCGCACCAAGATCATCAAGTTTTCGGGTTGCTACCACGGCCATGTGGACGCACTCCTTGCCGACGCCGGATCCGGCGTCGCGACCCTCGGCCTGCCGACCTCGCCCGGTGTCACCGGTGCGCAGGCGGGCGACACCATCGTGCTGCCGTACAACGACGTCGGGGCCGTTGCCGCCGCGTTCGCCGCGCATCCGGGTGAAATCGCGTGTGTGATCACCGAGGCGGCCGCGGGCAATATGGGTGCGGTCGCACCGCTGCCCGGTTTCAACGAGGGCCTGCGCAAGCTGACCGCCGACGACGGCGCGCTACTGATCATGGACGAGGTGATGACCGGGTTCCGGGTGAGCCGGTCCGGCTGGTTCGGCCGCGACGGTGTCGCCGGTGACCTCTACACCTTCGGCAAGGTGATGAGCGGTGGGCTGCCTGCCGCCGCGTTCGGCGGTCGCGCCGAGATCATGAATCACCTTGCGCCGCTTGGCCCGGTGTATCAGGCGGGGACCCTTTCCGGGAACCCGGTTGCCGTCGCCGCCGGCCTCGCCTCGCTGCGTGCGGCCGATGACGCGGTGTACGCCGCACTCGATCGCAATGCCGAGCGGCTGGGCGGCTTGTTCACCGAGGCGCTCGGTGCCGCGGGGGTCGAGCATCAGGTCCAGTTCGCGGGCAATATGGTGAGCGTGTTCTTCGCCGACCGTCCGGTCACCGACTACGCCGCCGCCAAAGCCAGCCAGACCTGGCGTTTCCCCGCTTTCTTCCACGCACTGCTCGACGGCGGTGTGTATGCGCCGCCGAGCGCGTTCGAAGCATGGTTCGTCTCCGCGGCGCTCGACGAGGACGCATTCGACCGTATCGCCGCCGCCCTGCCCGCCGCCGCACATGCGGCCGCGGCCGCCACCCCCGAAGGATCCCGCGCGTGAGTTCCGACCAGCCAGATTCAGAAATGCGCGAACTACCAGATACCCCTGTCGACAGCGCGGAAACGGCCGCCCTCGCCGACGAGTCCGATGCCGCTGTGCCGGTCGACGCGGTCGAGGCCGATACCGTCGAGACCATCGTGCATGTGCTGCGCCACGGCGAGGTGCACAACCCGAAGGGCATTCTCTACGGTCGCCTGCCCGGGTTCAGCCTCTCGGTGACCGGTCGGTCACAGGCCGGTGCGGTGGCGCGGTCGCTGGCCGACCACGACATCGCGCTGGTGATCGCCTCGCCGCTGCAGCGTGCGCAGGAGACCGCCGAACCGATCGCGCGACAGCACGGGCTGCTCGTGCGCACCGACGAGAACCTGATCGAGGCCGGTAATACTTTCGAGGGTCTGCGGGTTTCGGTCGGTGACGGTGCGCTGCGCAAGCCGAGGCACTGGTGGAAGCTGCGCGATCCGTTCACCCCGTCCTGGGGCGAGCCGTATCTGCAGATCGCGCACCGCATGCTGGCCGCGGTCAACAAGGCCAGGGTCGAGGCGGCCGGACACGAGGCGGTGCTTGTCTCGCATCAGCTGCCGGTCTGGACGCTGCGGCGGTTCCTGCAGGGCCAGCGGCTCTGGCACGATCCGCGGCATCGGCAATGCTCGCTCGCCTCGCTGACCTCGCTGGTCTACCAGGGCGACACCCTCGTCGACATCGTCTACTCCGAGCCCGCAGGCGGTTCGGATCCCACGGTGCGCGGCGCATGAGAACTTCTTCCCGGCCGTCGGCCCGGCGTTTCACGTCGGTCCTGCTCGCGTGCGTGGCCCTGGTGGCCGCGCTCGCGGGTTGTTCGACCGGGAAGGATGCGGTGGCCTCCGGCGGTACGTTCGAATTCGTCTCGCCCGGTGGCAAAACCGATATTTTCTACGATCCGCCCGCCGCGCGTGGCACCATCGGCAAGCTCGCCGGGCCGGATCTGATGACCTCGGGCAAGACCACCTCGGTCGCCGACTTCCCGGACAAGGTGGTCGTGCTCAATCTGTGGGGGCAGTGGTGCGGGCCGTGCCGTGCCGAGGCGCCCGCGCTCGAAAAGGTCTACGAGGCAACCAAGGACAGGGGCGTCGTCTTTCTCGGCATCAATGTCCGTGATTTCCAGCAGGACAAGGCGCAGGACTTCGTCGTCGACAACAAGGTCGGTTATCCGTCCGTCTACGACCCGTCCATGCGCACCCTGCTCGCGCTCGGCGGTAACTTCCCGACCAGTGTCATTCCCACCACGCTGGTGCTGGATCGGCAACATCGGGTCGCCGCTGTCTTCCTCCGCTCGCTCTTGGCGGAAGACCTCCAACCAGTTGTCGAACGTATTGCCGCGGAAGGTTCGCAGTGACCCCGCACAAGCCGTTCGGCCCATGTCGTAATTACGTCCCGCTCGAAAGCGAGCGGTAGGAAAGGTGCAATCGTGATTCGCGATCGCCGTACTCGTAGCCCGCGTGCCTGTCGCCCGCGGCAGGCCGCCCGTCTCGTTCGCGGTGTCTGGACGGTCGATGACCGGTGGGTCGGCGTTGCCGCCGTGCCACGCAGCGCCGCAGCCGAATCCATGATGGACTTCGCGCCGGAAGCCGCGCCGGTGCCCGAGCGAACTGATCGACCCCCGGTGGAGACCGACTGATGGTGCTTGCCGCAGTAGGTGATTCGTTCCAGCAGACGGCGGCGACGGGGCCGCTGTTATTGGCTCTCGGCGCATGCGTACTGGCCGGACTGGTCTCGTTCGCCTCGCCGTGTGTGGTGCCGCTGGTGCCGGGTTACCTGTCCTATCTGGCCGGGCTGGTCGGCGCCGAGGCGCCGCCCGCCACCGCAGCGCAGGCCAAAAGCCTTGGCGGCACAGCGGTTTCGGTCGATCGGGCTGCGGCACGTACGGGTCGGATCCGAGTGGCCGGTGCGGCCGGTTTGTTCGTCGCGGGCTTCACCGTGGTGTTCGTGCTCGCCACCGCAACGGTTTTCGGCGTCATCCAGACCTTGAACGTGAATCGTGAACTGCTGCAACGGGTCGGCGGTGTGGTCACCATCCTGATGGGTCTGGTGTTCATCGGCTTGGTCCCCGCGTTGCAGCGCGATACGCGGATGGAGCCGCGCAGGCTCACCGGCATTCTGGGCGCTCCGCTGCTCGGGGCGGTCTTCGCGCTCGGTTGGACGCCGTGCCTCGGGCCGACACTGTCCGGGGTGATGGCGGTTTCGGCCGGGACCGAGGGCACGACAGCCGTGCGCGGTGTCGCACTGATCGTCGCCTATTGCCTCGGCCTCGGACTGCCGTTCGTGATCCTGGCCTTCGGGTCGGCGAGTGCGTTGCGCGGGGTCGGTTGGCTGCGGCGCAATTCGCGCACTATTCAGATCATCGGGGGCATATTGCTCGTCGCGGTCGGGATCGCGCTGGTCACGGGGGCGTGGGACCAGTTCGTCGCCTGGGTGCGCGACGGGTTCGTTTCCGAGGTGACGCTGCCGATATGACCGTGATCGACAGACCTGAGGCGCCGGTGACGCAGCCGAAGCAGTCCCCGGTCGGGCGTGCCTGGGCGCTCGTGCGCAATGCCTGGCGTGGGCTCACCAGTATGCGCACCGCGCTGGTATTGCTGTTCCTGCTGGCCCTTGGCGCGATTCCGGGCGCGCTGCTGCCGCAGCGAAATCTCAACGAGGGCAAGGTCGACCAGTACATCGCCGACCGCCCGACGCTCGGACCGTGGATGGACCGGTTCCAGCTGTTCGACGTGTTCTCCAGCTTCTGGTTCACGGCAATCTATGCGCTGCTGTTCATTTCGCTCGTCGGCTGCATTCTGCCGCGCTGCCTGGACCACTATCGCGCGCTGCGCACGCCACCGGTCCGGGTGCCGCGTAACCTGTCTCGGCTGCCGCACCATTACTCCGAGACCATCGACGGCACTCCGGACGCCGCGCTCGAGCACGCTCGAAAAGAGTTGCGCGGCTGGCGGACCGAGGTTCGCGACGGCACTCGTGAAGGTGAGATCACCCTCTCGGCGGAGAAGGGTTACACCCGCGAACTCGGCAATCTCGTCTTCCACCTGGCCCTGGTCGGGCTGCTCGTCGCGATCGCGGTCGGCAAGCTGTTCGGTTACGAGGGCAGCGTGATCGTCATCGCGAACAACGGGCCCGGCTTCTGCACCACCTCGCCCGCGGTCTTCGACTCGTTCAAGGCGGGCAATATCAACGACGGCACCGGTATGGCGCCATTGTGCGTGCGGGTCAAGGACTTCAAGGCCGATTACCTGCAGAACGGTCAGGCCGAGATGTTCACCTCGCATATCGAATATCAGGCCGGCGGCGATCTGCAGAGCGATACCTGGCGTGATGCGCAGATCCAGGTGAACCATCCGCTGCGGGTCTCAGGGGACCGGTTGTATCTGCAGGGCCACGGTTACGCGCCGACATTCACGGTGACCTTCCCGAACGGCCAGACCCGAACCGAGACCGTCCAGTGGCGGCCCGACAACGCGCAGACCTTCCTGTCCAGCGGTGTGCTGCGGATCGATCCGCCCGGCGGCATGTACGCGACCGACGAAGAGCGCCGCAAGAACCAGATCGCCATCGAGGGACTGTTCGCGCCGACCGCACTACTGCACGGCAGCCTGCTCACCTCCTCGTTCCCGACCATGAACGACCCGGCCGTCGCGGTGGACATCTATCGCGGCGATACCGGCCTCGATACCGGTAAGCCGCAGTCGCTGTTCGCGCTGGATCCCGAGCAGGTCAAGCAGGGGCGACTGACCAAGGAGGCCAGGGTCAACCTGCGTCCCGGCGAGTCGTCGACGCTGCCCAATGGCACCAAGGTCACCTTCGACGGTGCGCAGGAATTCGTGAATCTGCAGGTATCGCACGATCCGGCGCAGCAGTGGGTGCTGGTGAGCGCGCTGGCCATGATGGCCGGACTGCTGGTGTCGCTGCTGGTGAAGCGGCGACGCATCTGGATCCGCGTGTACCCGGCCGATGACGAAGCGGGTACCGTTGACAAACGACGCACCGTAGTAGAGATGGGCGGGCTCGCCAGAACCGATCAGGCGGGCTGGGGCGGCGAATTCGATCGCCTGCGCAAGCGCCTGCTCGATGACCGATCCGCCACGGGAGAGTGACCATGCCGATCGACGACACCATCGCCCAGTACAGCGATCTCGCCTTCAAATCGGCGATCGTCGTATACGCGCTGGTGCTGGTGCTGCTGATTGTGCAGTACGCGGCGGCGCGGACGCAGAAGGTCGTCGCGCGTGAACTGGTAACTGCCGGCGGTGGTTCCGATCGTCCCGCCGGACCCGGTCGGGTCGAGACGCCGCAGGCCAAGCCGTTCGCCGAACGCGCAGGCAATATGGCGTTCTCGGTGCTGTTCGTCGCCATCGCGCTGCATGTGACCTCGATCGTATTGCGCGGCTTCGCAACCCACCGCTTCCCGCTCGGCAACATGTACGAATTCGTCACCATGGCGACCGCCGCGGCCGCCGTGGTCGGCATGGTATTCCTGCGCGAACAGCGATACCGCTCGATGTGGGTCTTCCTGCTCGTTCCGATCCTTATCCTGCTGTTCCTGGCCGGCACCTTGCTGTACGCCGACGCGGCACCCGTTGTGCCCGCACTGAAGTCGTTCTGGTTGCCCATCCACGTCACCATCGTCAGCATCGGCAGCGGCGTCTTCCTGGTCTCCGGCATCGCCAGTCTGCTGTTCCTTTACCGCCTGCATCAGCCCGAAGGCGCCGAATCCGACAACATCCTCGGCACCATCGCCCGCCGCCTCCCCGACGCCCGTACCCTGGACCGCCTCGCCTACAAAACCACGATCATCGGCTTCCCCCTCTTCGGCGCCGGCGTAATCCTCGGCGCCATCTGGGCCGAAGCCGCCTGGGGCCGCTTCTGGGGCTGGGACCCGAAGGAAACCTGCTCCTTCATCGCCTGGGTCCTGTACGCCGCCTACCTCCACGCCCGCGCAACCTCGGGTTGGCGCGACACCAAGGCCGCGTACATCAACATCGCGGGGTTCGTGGCGATGCTCTTCAACCTCTTCATCATCAATATCGTGATCAGCGGCCTGCACTCGTACGCAGGGCTGAACTAAAGGGCTTTACCAGCGGAAATGGGGCGGTGCGCGACACGCCCCGCAGCCTGAACGCGCCGGGCCGGTATCCCACTTATGCTTGCCAGTTATTAGCTATGTGGGTCCGTTCGTCCGATTTCGCCGCCGCTGATGTACATCCGATTCGAAACGGGATCAGATATGCGCCCTCGATTCGTCGTTATCGCGACCGGTGTGGTCGCGGCCGTCGTGGCTGTGTTTGTGTGGCCCGGCGCCGAGCCGAGCCGAGCCCAACCGCCCGGTGCTGACGTATCCGGTGCCGGGATTCATGTGACGACATCGGTGGAGAACGTCAGAGTGGACCCACCGGGCGACCGGATGCCGAACTTCCTCATGACGTTCGCGCATGCCGCGCAGCTATCCGGCAATTACTCGCTGAACGTGGAGAGCGATGGAATAGTGTCCGGCCAGGCCGTCGCGGGGTTCCTCCTCGGCTGCGCGCTCACGGTGGACAACGGCTTCACGGTCGGAATCGATCCGAATCAAGGGCTGTTGGCGAGTATTTCCCCCCAATTCAGCCAGTCGAACGCAGCCGCCAGACTGCCGAGTACGGTAGTGAAGCCGGTGTCCACACCGCAGCCTGCCAGCACCACCTCCCGGAGCGCCGCGACGACGTCTCAGAGTGCTGCGCCGACGTCTCAGAGTGCCGCGCCGACCTCTCACATTGCCGCGACGACGTCTCAGAGTGCTGCGCCGACGTCTCAGAGTGCTGTGCCCACCTCTCAGAGTGCTGCGCCGACGTCTCAGAGTGCTGTGCCCACCTCTCAGAGTGCCGCGACGACCTCTCAGAGTGCTGTGCCCACCTCTCAGAGTGCCGCGACGACCTCTCAGAGTGCCGCGCCGACCTCTCACATTGCTGCGACGACGTCTCAGAGTGCTGTGCCCACCTCTCAGAGTGCTGCGCCGACGTCTCAGAGTGCTGTGCCCACCTCTCAGAGTGCCGCGACGACCTCCCAGAGTGCCGTGCCCACCTCTCAGAGTGCCGCCACTACCTCCCCGAGCGTCGAGACCACGACTCCGAGCGTCGAGACAACGACCCCGAGCGTCGAGACCACGACCCCGAGTGCTCCCAGCGCGAGCCTCGGACCGACCGTCGGCGGGACCCTTGGCTTGGGAGAGGTACTGGAAGCCACCTTGGCGCCGGGCCAGATCACCACCGTCACGACAGTGACGACCAACCTGGACAACAAGACGGTGTTCCCGTACCACTTCATTTTCAACAACGCCGCGTTGAACGTCGGCCAGTGTGCCGCACCGGTATCGGCCGTCCCTTTCGTCACCGCCACGGTGAGTACCGCGTTGGAGACGGTGCAGACCTCCGCCTACGGCACCCAGTTCACCTTCTGATCCGATTACGGACCCTCGGCGCTCGATGGCCGAATGGTGCGACTTACAATCGGTGCACGCAGACTACGAATTGGCGTTGCTGGTAGACGATTCCGCGGTCACTGGATGAGCAGACGTTCACGTTTGTGGTGTTCAGTTTGACGTCCATGACGCGGACGGCGTTGGGGACGCCCTTGGTGTTGCAGTCGAGGCGTTTGGGGCCGTCTTTGTTCGGGTCCATGCAGCCGCCGATTACCCAATCGATGTCCAAGCAGAGGGTGGCGCGGTTGATGCCGTGCAGGGTGTCGTTGAGGGAGCGGTCGGCGTCGGTCGGGCAGCCGGCATTCACGGGCGCCTTGTCGATGACCTTGTAGTTGGAGGTCGCGCTGCCGCAGGTGGCCTTGCCGAGGGTGGGATTGTCACCGCTGCCGCCGATTTCGACGCAGTCACCGACCTCGACCTTCAGGCCGCCCGCGATCTTGTCGAAGGTGCTGCGGATGGCGGAGGTGGTCGGTGGGGCCTCTGGGGTGGTCAGCGGCAGCTCGGGGAACGACGGTTCCGGCGCGGTGGTCGGCGCGGCGTCGTTCTGGGCCGCGGGCGATGGGCTGCTCGTCGTGGACTTGTCATTGCCGAGCGACATCGCCGCCACCGCCACGACGGCTGCGGCCAGCGCGGTTACAGCTATGAAGACCGTCAAGGTGAGACCCGCACGGACACGTTGACGCGACACCTGTGACGTCCTCCAGGGCTGTTCGAACTCGCGCGCCGAGATACGAAGTTGAAAGTTGCAATGGTGAGAGATCACGTCATGCCTACACCATCCGGTGTGTGCGCGTCGAGTCACCTATTTTCGAGGATAAAAAGGATACTTGTGTGAAATGATCATAGGTCGGATGGTGGGATAACAATCGAATAACGATGGCCGTTTAGGGTTTCCCAAATGCCGTGCGGGGCAACAAGCTACGTGGCGCTAGACGCGTCAACCGGCTACCGGGGCCGGTGCTTGTCAGAAGGAAACCTTGATGAAGTTCGGCACGTTCGCCGTCACTCTCGTGTCCATCGCCGCCGTGGGAATCGCGGCGGGAACCGCGAATGCGAAGCCAGCGGAAGTTGCCAAAGAGGTGTCGGCCTCCGGCGTCGAGCAGGGAATCGGTTACCACACAGTGGCTTCCGAAATCTCGGATGGGCACCGGGATCGCGTTCTCACCACCGAGGTCGACAGCGGCAAGTTCGAACTCGCCGACAACGGCACCAAGGTCTTGCTGAAGTCCGATGCCGGCGCTGTGGTGACGGAAGTCCCCTTGACCTACGAGCTCTCCGGCACGAAGGTCGCGGTCGACCAGGCGATCTCCGATAACGGCCGAACCCTCGCTCTCACACCGAAATTGAGCGCCAAGAACATCGGCGAGATGCAGCCGGTCAATTCCATGGCCCGCCTGACCGACGAAATCAACAAGAACATCGTCGGCGTGGTCCTCGGCGGCGTCCTGGGCCTCATCATCGGCGCCATTGTCGGCGTCTTCTTCTTTAGCATCATCACCGGCCCGATCGGCGCGGTAATCGGCGCGATCGCCGGCGGCTACATCATGGGCGGCCAGTCGTTCATGGACGCCCTCATGGCCGTCATCAACGGCGAGCCGTGATCCTTTGAGCTCTCGCAATCCCTGGCGACAACTTCGCACAGGCTCTCTACCTTGTGCGAAGTAGTCACTCGGGGTGCGTGAACGCCACCGCTTGTGCGCGAGTGGAGATTCGGCCGACCGGACTGAAGCGCACGGTACGTGCAGAGCGTGCCCCTGGGTCTTGGATGACATGGATTTCCGCGACCTTGTCGGCCTGAGCGATCGTTGTCGCACGTGATCGCCGAGCTCGGTTCGCAGGCCGAGGCAACGCTCTTGCGTCGACAGGTATCCGACGAAGTTCGATATCCGTTGCCTGTGCCCGCCTGGCCGACCTGGCATCCGATACGGCGCCATGCGGCCGGAAGGCATAGCTCGGCGATCAGCTGGCCCTAGGCCTACTAATGGCATGCGCGCCGGCTTATTGCGCGTCTAGACGCAATTGATCATCGGGGCAGCAAATATCCGCGGTCAATACAGTTGCGCGGTAGAGGGCTCCCGGAAGCCTCCCGGTGAACCGCGCGAACGCTCAGCGCTCGGTAGACCCGTCACCGTCGCGATGCTGACGCGAAAGGCGCCAGAGGAATTCGGGGTCGTCGTCGGGCCCCTTGATGCGCTTGCGCTGCGGCGAACGCGTGGGCGGTCCGGCTGTCTTCTCGGGGCCGAACGCCTTCCAGCACAACACCGCGACTGCCACAACTGCGATGAGTGCCAACAGGTACGTCACGTCGCTCACCTCCTGCTAACGAGGGTAGTCGCGTGCGTAGCCTTCGAACACCGCAGACACGAAATTGGTGCGTGCGGGCCCCTAGACAGGAAGATCGAACTCACAGCTACAGGCCCGCGGACCAGGCTCAGCGTGCGGTGGCCTCGGTGGTGAGCGACTGGAGCAGCTGAAGTACTTCGGATTCGCGGAATCGGCGATGCCCGCCCGGTGTGCGCAGTGATCCCAGGCGCCCGGCGTGGGCCCAGCGGGTAACGGTCTTCGGATCGACGTGGAACATGGCGGCGACTTGGCCCGGTGTCAGCAGGGTGTCCTGGCCGCCGACGGTGATCGCAGTCATAGCAAACCTCTCCGTTCTCGACAGTTCCCTCATCAGATGGCGCCATCGTTGCACTGCAACCCCTAGGTACTCGAACCACCTACAGTTGGTAAAGGGGAAGTAATAGACAAAACGGATATGAGCCCTGGTCAGGCGCAGTCGGACGTAGTCCGCCTCCTCGACCGGAGGTACCGCCGAGGATGGGCCATAGCTTCGCATAGGCTGGACGACGTGAGTGACGCAACGCCACCGAAGGGTGAATCCGCACAGCAAACCGCTGGCGTCGGCGCGCGGCTGGCCCGCAATCTGGTGCTGTACACGCTCGCCAGGCTGGCGCTGGTCGTCGTCATCGCCGCAGCGATCATCGGCATCGCCCGGCTCGTCTCGGTGGATGTCCCATGGTTGGTCGCCGCGCTGTTCGCGTTGATCATCGCGATGCCGCTGTCGCTGACGCTGTTCAAGAAATTGCGCGCTCGGGTCAACGAGGACATCGCGGTCGTCGATGCGAAGCGTCGCCAGGACAAGGCGCAGCTGCGCGCCCGGCTGCGTGGTGACGACGACCCGACCGGTGCGGCCTCGTGAAGTACTGCGATCGCAGTACGCCACGCGCCTGGGTCGACAATGCCGTGCGACTCATCGAGGCCGACACCCAGCGCAGCGCCGACACCCATCTGATCCGGTACCCACTGCCCGCCGCCTGGCAGGTCCAGCTGTATCTGAAGGACGAGTCGACCCACATCACCGGCAGCCTCAAGCATCGGCTGGCGCGGTCGCTGTTCCTGTACGCGATCTGCAACGGCTGGGTCACCGAGGGCACCACGGTGGTCGAGGCGTCATCCGGTTCGACCGCGGTCAGCGAGGCGTATTTCGCCAAATTGCTCGGCCTGGATTTCGTCGCGGTGATGCCGGCGAGTACCTCGCCGCAGAAGATCGAGTTGATCGAAGCCCAGGGCGGCCGTTGCCATTTCGTGCAGCGTGCACCGGATATGTACACCGAGGCGGCGCGGCTGGCCGCCGAATGCGGCGGCCACTTCATGGATCAGTTCACCCATGCCGAGCGTGCCACCGACTGGCGCGGCAATAACAACATCGCCGAATCCATCTTCCAGCAAATGGAATTGGAGGCGCATCCGGTGCCGGACTGGATCGTGGTCGGCGCGGGTACCGGCGGCACCAGTGCCACCATCGGCCGCTATATCCGCTATCACCGCTACCCGTCGAAACTGGCCGTGGTCGACCCGGAGAACTCCGCGTTCTACGGCGGCTACGAAACCGCCGATGCCGGATATCAGACCGGAATGCCTTCACGCATAGAGGGAATCGGCCGACCGAGGGTCGAGCCGTCGTTCATCGGTCAGGTGGTGGACCGGATGATCGAGGTGCCCGATGTCGCATCGATCGCCACCGCCCGGCTCGCGAGCCGGGTAATCGGCCGCCGCGTGGGCGGCTCCACCGGAACCAATCTGTGGGGCGCGTTCGCACTCATCGCCGAAATGATCTCCGCTGGTCGTTCGGGCAGTGTGGTGACGCTGCTCTGTGACGGCGGAGATCGTTATGCCGGAACGTATTTCGATGACTCATGGGTCGAGGCACAGGGCATGAACCTCGCCGACCCCGCCGCGATCCTGGAGAAGTTCGCCGCGACCGGAATCTGGTCCGGCTAGTACGCGATATCGCAACCCCGGCCGCAGCGCCGGGGTTTTCTCTTGCGGCGAACCTCGTCAATTTTCGTTGACAAGTGCGGAGTTCGTCAATCAAAATTGACGCCATGACTGAAGCAACCACACTGGCGGCCGCCGCAGGCAGTCCGGACCCCAGGGTCGGGCTGCGCGCGGTGCTCGCACTGCGTCGGCTGCTCGAACGGCTGGAGGCGATCCAGGTGACCAATGCCCGCGAACAGGGCTGGTCCTGGCAGGCGATCGCGGAGGCGCTCGAGGTCAGCAAGCAGGCGGTCCACCAGAAATACAACCGGAGAGGCGGGAACCGCTGATGTTCGAACGGTTCAGCAGGTCGGCGCGGACGGCGATCGTCATCGCTCAGGAAGACGCGCGGGAACTGCGCGCGCCCAAGATCGAGGTGGAGCATGTCCTGCTCGGTCTATTGGCACAGGGCGAGCCGGAATTGAAGACACTGCTCGAGGAGGCGGGGCTCACCCACCGGGCGGTGCTCGAATCCCTCGGCCAGGAGGCCAAAGGCCAGCCGCTCGGTGCGGAGGACGCCGAGGCGCTGCGCTCGATCGGCATCGATCTGGATGCGGTGCGCGAGAGCCTCGAGGCCACCTTCGGCGAGGATGCGCTGGAACGGGCCGTGCCCGAGGAGCGGTCCCGATTCGGCCGCGGCCGCGATCGGAACTGGGGCCACATCCCGTTCACCAGGGATGCCAAGAAGGTGTTGGAGCTGGGACTGCGCGAAGCGCTGGCCCGTAAGGACAGGTCCATCGAATCCGGGCACCTGCTGCTCGGCATTCTGCGCGCGCCCAATGCGACCACCACCCGAATCCTGGGCGGTTCGGAAGCAATCGATGCGCTCCGGCCGAGGGTGCACGCGCTGCTCGACCGCGCCGCGTGAGGGGTCGGGCATGTGCGCCCCGCTCGATTCGCGCTTTGTGGCAGCACATGCCCGCCCGTCAGGCCTAGCATTGGCGCATGCAGCTTCTGATTCGGTTGATCATCAACGCGGTGGCCATCTGGCTGGCCGCCGCTTGGGTCGACAAGATCGAAATTCTCAGTCCCGCGGACAAGGGCAATGGCGGCAAAGTCATTGTCATCCTGGTCGTCGCGGTGGTCTTCACCGTGGTGAACGCGGTGATCAAACCGATTGTGAAACTTCTATCGCTACCGCTGGTCATCGTGACTCTCGGCCTGTTCCTGCTGGTGATCAACGCGCTGATGCTGTGGCTCACCGCGAAGATCAGCGAAACCACCGACTACGGCCTGCGCGTCGACGGCTTCTGGGCCGCCGTCTGGGGCGGCATCATCGTCGCGGTGGTCAACTGGGTCCTCGGCATCCTGGTCCCGGACGGCGACGACTAAGAGCTGCGGCGCGGGCGACCGTCCTGGTCGCCCGCGCGCTACTAACCGGCGATACCCAGCGCCAACGCGGTGACCGCCGACCATGTCAACAGCGCCAACCCCGAATCGCGGAGCGCCGGAATCAATTCCAGCCCACCCTTACCGGAGCGCACCGGTGCATTGGCGCGCACCGCCAGCGGCACGGCGACCAGTCCGACCAGCGCCCACGGCGTGCGGACGACCAACAGCAGCGTCGCGATGAACGGCACGGCGAGCAGCGCCAGGTGCAGTGTGCGAGTCCGCGGATCGCCGAGTTTGACCGCGAGGGTGACCTTTCCGGATTCGGTATCGGTCGGGATATCGCGCAGGTTATTGGCGACCAGCACCGCGCTGGAGAACGCCCCGACCCCGATCGCCAGCACCAGGCCCGCCCATTCGATCCGCTCGGCCTGGACGAATTCGGTGCCGAGCACACCGATCAGACCGAAGAAGACGAAGACCGCGAGCTCACCGAACCCGCTGTAGCCGTAGGGCTTGCTGCCGCCGGTGTAGAACCAGGCACCGGCCAGGCAGGCCGCGCCGACCAGCAGCAACCACCACGCCGTCGCGATGACGAGCACCAGCCCGAAGACCGCGCCGATGGCCAGGCTGATGATCGCGGCATTCTTGACCGCGGCGGGCGAGGCGAGCTTCTGCCCGACCAGCCGCAGCGGACCGACCCGCACGTCATCGGTGCCGCGGATGCCGTCGGAGTAGTCGTTGGCGAAATTCACCCCGATGATCAGGGCCAGCGAAACCAGCAGCGCGAGAACCGCTTTCCACCAGACTGCGCCATCGATGGAGGCGGCGGCGCCGGTTCCGGCGAGGACAGGGGCGATCGCGTTCGGCAGGGTACGGGGCCGTGCGCCCTCGATCCATTGCGCTGCAGTAGCCATGTTCGCAGCCTAATGCGCCTACGCGGTTCGGTCCGCTCGGGCGGTTCAGTTGGCTTCGGCGGCGGTCTTCAGTCGGTCCAGGCCCTTTTCGAAGTCCTTGCCGATCATATTGTCGATCGGGAACACCTTCCCGAGCACGCCCATCAGGCCCTTGTGCTCGCCTCTCATCCGCCAGACCACCTCGGTGCGGGGTTCTTCTCCTTCGAGGGCCGAGACCGGGTTCAGCTCGAAGGTCGTCTTATTGGTGGCCTTGAACGGCTTCTCGAAGGCCAGCCGGATGCCGATTTGCCGGTCGTCACTGGAGGTGATCTCCATGCTGCCGCGACCAGCCTTGCGGTTGCCGTCCCAGGCGTACCGGGCGCCGACGCCGGCGTCCGGCCCGGAGTATTTCCGCTGCAGTTGCGGATCGACGTCCTCCCACGGCGACCACTTGGTCCACTCGTGGAAGTTATCGATCAGCCCATGAATGCGCGCGGGCTCGGCCGTGATCACAGCCTGCCGAACGATTTCGAACTCAGCCATGCGCACAGCGTAGGCGACCTACCGGTCCGAACAGGGGCGAAAAACCATGTCAGCCCAGCACGCAGTATTCGATTGCGGCACTCCCGGATCCCTCCGTGGTCACGCTGCGCTACCGCCTCCGGGCCCGTCGCTCGCGCCGGGGCTCGCATACGATAACCACGGAATGTTTCCCGATCAGAGCGGCCCGAACGGCCGAAGTCAAACCCTGACGACGCCCGCAGGCGAATCGGTCGTAGTGGCCCTGCTGGGCGAAATCGCGCTACGCCGAGACGGCACGCTCGCAGCGCTACCCGGGGCACGGTCGCGACTGCTGCTCGCCGCACTGGCCCTGCGGCCCGGCCGCAGCCGCAGTGCCCAGGCGCTGATCGATGAGGTGTGGGGTGAGCAGCCGCCGCGCGCGCCGATGAACGCGCTGCACACTCAGGTGTCGCGACTGCGCGCGGCGCTGCCGGATGCGGCGCTGGAGATCGGTCCGGCGGGCTACCGTCTCACGCTGACCGCCGATCAGGTCGATTTGACCCTCGCGGACGACCTGGTGCGCGCGGCCCGCGCTAAACAGGGCGACGGCGACCACGCCGGATGTCTAGAGGTGTTGACCCAGGCCAGATCGCTCTGGCGCGGCGAGCCCGGTGCCGACCTACCCGCAGGCGACCTCGCCGACGAACTGCGCGCCGCGGCCGCGCACCGCTGGTCCGAGCTGGAGGCGATCGAAGTCGCCGCCCGGGTCGCCGGCGGTGACCTCGACGGTGCGGTGGCGATCACCCGCCGAACCGCGGCTGCCAAACCGCTCGACGAAACCGCGCACGCCACCTTGATGCGGTTGCTCGCCGCAGCTGGTCGGCCCAACGAAGCACTCGATGTCTTCGCATCGATCCGTGGGCGACTCGTCGAAGAACTCGGCGCGGATCCGGGGCCGGTGCTGGTCGAGCTGAATACCGCGATCCTGCGGGGTGATCCGGTGCCCGGATTCGCATCGCGCACCGATCATGGCAAGCCGACGCTCGCCGTGAATTCGGTCACACCAGCTGATCCGACGGTATCGGCCGCGGTAGCGGATTCGGCCGCACGGGATTCCGCGGGGCGGGACGCGACGGCACTGGATTCGATTGGACGAGTTTCGGATTCGGCCGCGGCCGTGCCGCCGAGTGCCCGCTCCGCGATCGGCCTGCGCGCGGCTCCCAATGCCCTGCTCGGACGTGCCACCGATCTGGACGCACTCGCGCAACTGCGGCACCGCTCCCGGGTGACGACCGTCCTCGGTCCCGGCGGCACCGGAAAGACCAGGGTGGCCAACGAATTGGGCGCACGAGTCGCGCGCAGCGAATCCGTGGTGCTGGTCGAGCTGGCGTCGGTGCGGGCCGATACGGCCGCCGACGCCGATCCGCGCGCCGATATCGAGGCCGCGATCAGCACCACGCTCGGTCTCGGCGAGATCGTCCGGGAGACGGCGTGGCGGCGCTCCACCGGCTACAGCGATGCCGGTCGCCGACTGCGTGATGCGCTCGCCGCTCGCCCGACGCTATTGATCTTGGACAACTGCGAGCATCTGATCGACGCGGTCGCCGAAGTGGTCGCCGACCTGGTCGGCAGCTGCGACCAGCTCAGTGTGCTCACCACCAGCCGAGCGCCGCTGGCGATCACCGCGGAAACGGTTTATCCGCTGGCGCCCTTGGCGATCGACGCGGCCGGATCGCCCGCCACCGAGCTGTTCATGGCCAGAGCGCGTGCGGTGCGGCCGACCGTCCGTCTGGATCCCGAGGTGGTGGCCCGGCTGTGCACGACACTCGACGGGCTGCCGCTGGCCATCGAACTCGCGGCCGCCCGGGTGCGGACCATGAGTGTCGAGGAAATCGAAACCCGCCTGGAACACCGATTCGCCTTGCTGCGCAGCGGAGATCGCTCCTCGCCGGAACGTCATCGCACCTTGCACGCGGTGATCGCATGGAGCTGGAATCTGCTCGAAGAGCCGCAACAGATCGCCTTGCGCAGGCTGTGCCGCTTTCCGGCCGGATTCACCCTCGATGCCGCCGAAGTGGTGGCGGGCGGCCCCGATGTCGACGATGTGGCCACGGCCGTGGACGGACTGGTCGGCCAGTCCCTGCTGACCGTCCTGGACGACGATGAGGGCCTGATCGGCACCCGCTACCGAATGCTGGAAACCGTTCGCGAATTCGGGGAGGAACAGCTCGCGCTGACCGGATCCGATGCGGCGGCGGGCATTTCGGGAGCGGTCGACGAGCGTCCCGTGGTGATGGATCGCATGTCGCGCTGGGCCCGTGACTATTCGATCGCCACGGTGCACCGTTACCTGTCCGACGTGCAGGTGGCCACCGTGCTCTCGATCGGCGCGGAACTCGACAACCTGGTCGCGGTGCTGCGATATGCGTTGGAGCGCAGGGACGCTCGCACGGTATACCGGGTCTTCCCGGTTGCCGGCACGCTATGGGTGATGCGCGGCGCGCATATGGAGCTGGGCGGTTGGGCGCGCCGGATTCTGACCCTGCCGCCCGAACCCGGTCCGGTGCGCGGTCCGGTCGCCGATCTGCAGATGCTCGCGCACCTGCAGATCGGCATGCACGTCGTGTTCCTCGGCGCCGACCTGCGTGAGGTGGCGACCACGCGGGCCAGGATCCGTCGATTGCTCAGCACCGCAATCGATCTCAATGGTGGAGCGCGCTTTATCGGCACGATGGCCTGCGGGAATGCCTCGGGCTCGGACACGCCGAGGCAGTTCGCGGACGGCGCCCGGTCGCCGGACCCCGTGGTGCGCGGCGCGGCGGTGTTCATGCGCGCGAATATCCGGGAAAACGCGGGCGATGTCTACGGCTCCACCCGGGACGCGAAGGCTGCCTTGCAGCTGATCGAGGGCCGCGATGTCTGGGGCACGGCGATGGTCACCCAGCACCTCGGGCAGCTCGCCGGACAGACCGCGCACTATGCCGATGCGGTGGGGTACTACCGCCGCGCGGCGGAACTGTTGCGGGAGTTGCGCGCCCACGAAGAAGCCGTCGAAATGTCCAGTTATCTCGCGGTGTCGTTGATCGGCGCGGGCCGGCTCGACGAGGCGCGGCGGGAGTTGGGCTTTGCGCTCGGCGCCGCGGATGGCGATCCGGCACACGGTACGCCGATCGATGACCCACACATCCGACGTAACCACCGCCTGGCGCCGGTCGTCGTCGGAATGGCGGAACTCGAACTGGCCGAGGGCGATATCGACGCCGGGCTGCACTATTACCGGCGGGCACTGGACCTGCACGGCTGGCCCGATGACGCCCCGATGGTCGGCCCGGGCATCCTGGTGACCGCGAGCGGGGCCGTGGACGCGTACGTGCTGCACGGACGGGCGGCGGAGGCCGCCGATATCGCGTGGACGCTGCTGCGCCTCGCGGTCGGCCGACTCGGGCAGTTCCCCGACCTGCCGCAGATCGGGGCAGTCGGCAATGCCGTCGGAACATTCTGTCTCGCGGTCGGACACGATTCGGAGGTCGGCTTGGAGCTGCTCTCGCTGTCTACCAAAGTGCTGGGGCGACAGGATAGTCCGTCGGCCGAATTGCGGCGGCACGCGGCACTGCACCGAACAACGGTGGGGGACGAGCGCTTCGATGAAGCACTGGCCCGTGCCGCAGGCATGCGGCGGCGGCAAGCGGCGGACAGGATCCTCGAACTCCTGCAGGAACTGTCCTGCGACAACGAAAATCGCGGTGGGTGACGCACCCACCGCGACTTCTGTGCATCACGCCCGGCGCATGTACGCCTTGATGCTCAGCGGCGCGAAGATCGCGATCACGATCACCGAGCCGATCAGCGACCAGGCCAGATCGCTGCCGTAGACATTGCCGTTCATCAGCGCACGGGCTGCATTCACCATGTAGTACACGGGATTCACGTGATTGAGCCCCTGCATCCAGCCCGGCATGGTGCTCACCTGAGCGAACGCGCCGGACATGAAGGTCAGCGGGAACATCACCATCATCGAAATGCCCTGCACGCCTGCGGCACTCTTACCGGTGACGCCGACCAGCGCCCAGATCCAGCTCACCGCGAACGAGCAGACCACGATGACCAGACCGGCCACCACGACACCGGCCACACCGCCCTCGGGCCGGTAGCCGATGGCCAGACCGACCACGATGGTCAGCGTCGTCGCCAGTGCGTAGCGCACCATGTCGGCGATCAACGCGCCCGCCAGCACCGAAATGCGGGCGATGGGCAGGGATTTGAACCGGTCGAAGACGCCCTTGTCCATATCCTCGCGCAACTGGGTGCCGGTGACGACCGAGGTCAGGATCACGGTCTGCACCAGAATTCCGGGAATCAGGACCGGCAGATAGTTCGACACGCTCCCGCCGATCGCCCCGCCGAAGATGTAGGCGAACAGCGCGGTGAACAGGATCGGCTGAATCGTCACATCGAACAGTTGCTCGGGATTGTGCTTGATTTTCAGGATGCCCCGGTAGGCCATGGTGAGCGAGGTCGACACGGTCTGTTGCAGGCTGATCTTATTGGTGACCTCGGGAATCGAGGTCGGTGCCGCATGCCGCGCGGCGGTGCTTTCGGCGGTGATGGTTGTCATGCCGCGCTCCGTTCGGAATCGTTGTCGTCGGCCGGGTGGCCGGTGATGGTGAGGAAGACCTCGTCGAGGCTGGGTTTGGTGACGGTGATCTCGTCGATCGCGATCTCCCACTCGCGCAGGCGAATCAGCAGATCGGCGGTCATGCCCGCGTCCGCAAGCGGCGCGGTGAGCCGACCGGCCTCCGGCGTGATCTGGGCGTCGACGCCGAGGAAGTCACCGACAACCCGGCGGGCCTCCTCGAGCTGGGCCCGGTCGACCAGGGTCAGATGCAGTGAGGAGCCGCCGACCGAGGCCTTGAGTTCGTCGGCGGTGCCGTCGGCGATCACCTTGCCGTGGTCGATGACGGCGATCCGGTCCGCGAGCTGATCGGCCTCGTCCAGGTACTGCGTGGTGAGCAGCACCGTCGCGCCCTCGCGGACCAGGCGGCGGATGGTCTCCCACATCTGGGCGCGGGTGCGCGGATCGAGGCCGGTCGTCGGCTCGTCCAGGAACAGCAGCGGCGGTGTCGCGATCAGGCTGGCGGCCAGATCGAGACGGCGTCGCATACCGCCGGAGAAGTTCTTCAGCGGCTTGTTCGCCGCCTCGGTGAGGTCGAACTCCTCCAGCAGTTCGACCGACTTGCGCCTGGCATCGATCTTGCTGAGGCCGAGCAGGCGGGAGAAGATGATCAGATTTTCGGTGGCCGTCAGGTCCTCGTCGACCGAGGCGTACTGCCCGGTGACGCCGACCAGCGACCGGACCGCCGTCGGTTCCGCGACGACGTCATGGCCGAAGATGCGGGCGCTGCCGCCGTCCGGGCGCAACAGGGTGGCCAACATGCGGATGGTCGTGGTCTTGCCCGCGCCGTTCGGCCCGAGCACGCCGTAGACCGAGCCCTGCGGAACCGCCAGGCTCACACCGTCGACGGCGCGCTGTTCCCCGAACACCTTGACCAGGCTGTCCGCCTCGACGGCGAGCGCTGAAGTGGGTGTGTAAGAAGTCATGCACAAGACTTTGGGGCCGCCGTCTTGCACGGCCCTTGCATCACGATGTCGCGCAACCTTGCACCACGATCGCGTGCTCATATCCCGCTGGGTCAACGGGGAAACGTAACAACTGATTTCGGGAGAGGTAACTCGTCGGGTACGGGCTAACTCGGTAACGATGTCATCGCCGGTCTCCGACGCAACTGTGGTCGCACCAGGGTCTGGCGCCTAAATACGCGGAGAGGCGGACAAGCGCTCGCGGAGTTTTACGCGATCGGGTTTGCCGGGGCCGCGCAGCGGAAGCTCGTCCAGCAGCGCCAGCTCGCGCGGTGCGGCGATGGAATCGAGTTCGCGCACGACGTGATCGCGCAGTTCCTCGAGGGTCGGGGTGGCACCGGGGGCGGGGACCACCGCGACCGCGACGCGCTGGCCGAGCCGATCGTCGGGCAGACCGAGCACCACGCATTCGCTGATGGTGGGATGCGTGATGAGCACGGCCTCGACGACCTGCGGGATGACGAGCAGACCGCCGGTCATGATGGCCTCGTCGAGCCGTCCGCTGATGCTGAGCACGCCGTTCTCATAGGTGCCCGCGTCCTCGGTGCGAAACCAGCCGGGTTCGGCGAACGCGGGATGGTCGGGCTGGCCGCGGTAGCCGATGGCGATCATCGCGCCGCCGAGCAGCACGCGACCGTCCTCGATGCGAATCTCGGTGCCGTCGAGCGGAACTCCGTCGTACACACAGCCACCGCAGGTTTCGCTCATGCCGTAGGTGCGAACGACGTTGATACCGGCCGCTTTCGCGCGTTCATAGACCGGTGCCGGAGTGGCCGCCCCGCCGACGAGCACGCCGTCCAACTGGGCAAGTGCTGCCGCGGCGGTGGGCGCCTCCAGCGCCTTGATGAGCTGGGTCGGCACCAGTGCGGTATAGCGGCGCTCACCGCGCATACCGGAAATCGCGCCGGCCAGCGCCTCGGGGAGGAAGCCGCCGGAAACGTCGAGCACACTGGGTTCGGTGCCGGCCAGAATGCTGCGCAGCAACACCTGAATGCCCGCGATGTGATGGGTCGGCAGGGCGAGCAGCCAGGTGCCGGGACCACCGAGTCGATCGTGTGTCGCGGTCCCGCTGGCCCGCAGCGCGGCGGAGCTGAGCATGGCGCCCTTCGGCACACCGGTGGTGCCGGAGGTGGTCACGACCAGTGCCGCCTCGTCATCGATCAGTTCGCCGGGCGAGAGTGCATCGCTCAGTCGCCGGGCCTCTCGACGGTCGCTGGTCGGTATCGGCAACCACGCGGGGCCGTTGCCCTCCAACACTTCTCGCAGATGCGGCATGACATCGCCGAGCCCGGATCCGCTCGGCATCGGCAGCGTCCGCAGGGTGCGACTCATGATTTCGCCCCCGTCATGCGCGACCGCACCTCGCTGGTGCTAGGCGCCGTCGTGCGCAGGCGCGCTGTGTTCATGGTTCGCTCGCTGCGCTCCCTCACGAGTCTGATCGTGTCATGTCGACACGACCGCACGCGGCAGGGGTCGGTTTGCTGGGGCGGCGCGTTGGGGGTTCGGCCGCGTCATGGGAGAAGAAGTCGGGTACGCCGGACATCGAGACTGCGATTCACTCGGAGGACGGTACTCAGCGGTGCTCACCCGGACGTCGGCGGTCGGGCGGTCATCCGTGGTTATCGTCCTCGCCGGGGTCGGCATTGGCAACTCGAGCCGGACCGGCCGCGCCGCCGCTGCCGACGTGATCAGTCCGGTGACCAGCGCGAATCCCGCCGGATCGGATGCTCGGCGGGAACTTCGACCAAAACGATCGGCACGCCGTCCGGATCGCGCACCCACATTTCGATCAGTCCCCACGGCTCGCGCACCGGCTCGCGCTCGATGCGGATCCCCTTCAGCGCAAGCTCCGCCGCCGCGTCCGAAATGTCGCGAACCTGCAGCCAGAGCGCGCCTTCGAAGGTGGTCGATTTGCCCGATCCGCCGTGCGCGGCCACCTCGACCAGCGACTGTCCAGCGAAGAAAACCGTGCCGCCTGGATACTCGCGCGCGATGGCCAAGCCGAGTCCGTCGCGGTAGAACGCGAGGGTTACCTGGTAGTCGGCGGGCCGCAGGATGACCCGGCTGCTGAGGATGTCCATGTCAGAAGTACCAGGGGTAGGGGGTCCAGTCCGGCTCGCGCTTTTCCAGGAAGGCGTCGCGGCCTTCGACCGCCTCATCGGTCATATACGCCATCCGGGTGGCCTCGCCCGCGAAGAGCTGCTGACCGACCAGACCGTCGTCGAGCAGATTGAACGCGTACTTCAACATGCGCTGGGCCTGTGGGGATTTGCCGTTGATATCGGCGGTCCACTCCAGTGCGACATTTTCCAGTTCGGCGTGATCGACGACCTTGTTCACCGCACCCATCTGATGCATTTCCTCGGCGGTGTAGGGACGGCCGAGGAAGAAGATTTCCCGCGCGAATTTCTGGCCGACCATTTTCGCGAGATAGGCGCTGCCGTAACCGCCGTCGAAGCTGCCGACATCGGCGTCGGTCTGCTTGAACCTGGCGTGCTCGCGGCTGGCCAGGGTCAGATCGCAGACCACGTGCAGACTGTGCCCGCCGCCCGCGGCCCAGCCGTTGACCAGCGCGATGACCACCTTCGGCATGAACCGGATCAGCCGCTGCACCTCGAGGATGTGCAGGCGGCCCGCGCGCGCTTGGTCGACAGTGTCCGCGGTCTCGCCATCGGCGTACTGGTAGCCGCTGCGGCCGCGAATGCGCTGGTCGCCGCCCGAGCAGAAGGCCCAGCCGCCGTCCTTGGGGCTGGGACCGTTGCCGGTGAGCAGCACTGCGCCGACGTCCGGGGTCATCCTGGCGTGATCGAGCGCGCGATAGAGCTCGTCGACCGTGTGCGGGCGGAACGCATTGCGCACCTCCGGCCGATCGAAGGCCACCCGGACGGTGCCCTGCTCGATATGCCGGTGATAGGTGATGTCGGTCAGGTTCTCGAACCCCGGAACGGGCCGCCACAGCTTCGGATTGAACGTCACCCCAGTGATTATTGCTCCCACCGATGTTTCGGATGCCAGCGACTTCCATGCGAACTTCTACGGTGCCGATTCCATTACTCGGCGGTACGACTTGACGGTGTATAACAACGCGATACCGTGCTAAGGATGAACGGAGCATCGCGAAGCGATTCCATGAGGGGCGGCGGTCGGGCGACGGGCGGGCGCGAGGCAGTGAAACGGGTTGCAGAGCATGTTGTCGGACGGTCCGGTCCGCGTATCGACAACAGCGCGGTGGACGAATCCCGGTACGAGAAGCACGGCGGCTTCCCCAAGGTCTCCCCCGCGCGAGTCGGCGCCGACTTCGGTCCGTTCGTCGAGGCCATGCGCACGCTGCAGGATCTGGTCGTCTCCGTGGACGCCCCCGACGAAATCTACGGCGAGGCACTCGACCGGACGCGCGAACTCATCGATCTGCTCCAGCCGTATCGCGCACCCGAACTGCAGGGCCCGGCCGGCCGCGCGGTCGAATTGCCCGGGCGCGGCAGCCTTTTGCTGCTGCCGTGGCAGGTGGTCGAGGCCGGACCCGACGGCATCGTGATGACCGGTGAATTCCGTCGCTTCCATCTCGGCGGCAACGGCGCGGCACACGGCGGCGTGCTCCCACTGCTCTTCGACGATCTGCTCGGCATGATCGTGCATTACGCCGGACGGCCGATCAGTCGCACCGCTTATCTGCATGTGAACTATCGCAAGATCACTCCGCTGCAGACGCCGCTGACCGTGCGGGGTCGCGTCGACCGCATCGAAGGCCGAAAGACCTTCATCACTGCGGAACTGGCCGATGAGCAGGGCAATGTCCTCGCCGATTGTGAAGGATTGATGGTCCAATTGCTGCCGTGGCAGCCGTAGGCGGGCTCCGCCTCCGCTCGCCAAGCGCAAGAGACTGACGGCGGACTTCGTCCGGCTGCGCCTCATTAGCGGACGAGTGCCGTGTGACTCTGCGCACCAGTGCGTATAGTGACGTGCGCTCGTTCATCGACATCGATCCCGGAGGAACCTGAAAGTGGTTGCAGCACTGTCTGAATCCCTGCTCGACGACGCAAAGCGCACGGCCTTCCTTGCCGATGCCAAGGAGGTTCTGGACGCCGAGGTGTCGGACAAGGGTGGTGCGTCGGGCCTGGCCGTCAAGGGTGGCTACGCGGCGGTCAAGAAGATCAGCCCGTCCATCGTGCCGGACGCGCTGGAGTCCTTGGCGCCCAAGCTCGTCTCGCAGCTGGAGCCGTTCTGGCAGGAATACGTGGCGACGGGGTCCGGCCAGTTCGCCGACCTGCTGGTCGCCAAGTCGGACGAGGTCGCCGAGGCATTGCTCGCGGTGACCGACGCGCGTGCCGACGCCTCGACGCGTCCGGCGCTGAAGAAGGTCTACTCGTCGATGCGTTCCTCGGCCAAGAAGAACGTCATCGAGGCCCTGCCGCGACTGGGCGACCTCGTGCAGCGGCACGCCTGAGTTGGATTGCGGCGCCACGGCGCCGCGTATCCCGCTCGTGCCTGCGCCTCGCTAGCGCTCGGCTACGGCATGACCGCGTGGGCGGCTGTGTTTTTTGTCGCTCACTGCGTTCGCGCATGGGACTCGCTCCGTGGTGGGTGCGCCGCGACGCGCATTGCCGCGCACGGCGATTCGGCCGACCACGGGCGCTGAGCGCCCCGCGTCCGGTGGTGGACGCGGGGCGAATTTTCCGCCAGCCCCCGGCAGGTGTGAGGGAACGCAGCGAGCGAACCAACGGCACAGCGCCCTCTGGGCACAATGGTGCCGAGCGCTAGCGAGGTGCCAGTGTGAGCAGGGTGACGAAGACGTCGAAGCAACTGTCTGAGAGGCTGGAGATGTGAATCCGTCTACAGCACAGGCGCAAGTGGTCGTTGACGAGCTCGCGCGCGGGGGTGTGCGAGACGTCGTTCTGTGCCCGGGGTCGAGAAACGCGCCCCTGGCATTCGCACTGCAGGCGGCCGATGCGGCAGGCCGACTTCGCCTGCATATGCGCATCGACGAGCGAACCGCGGGCTTCCTGGCCATCGGACTCGCCATCGCCAGTCGACTGCCGGTGCCGGTCGTGATGACCTCGGGGACCGCCGTCGCCAATCTCGGTCCCGCCGTGCTGGAGGCGAACTACGCCCGCGTACCGCTGGTGGTGCTGAGCGCCAACCGGCCCTACGAGATGCTCGGTTCCGGCGCCAATCAGACCGTCGAACAGTTCGGGCTGTTCGGTAGCCAGGTCCGTGCCTCGATCAGCCTCGGACTCGCCGAGGAAGAGCCGGACACCGATGGCGGCGTGCCCTACGGCCAGCAGAACAGTCAATGGCGTTCGGCCGTCTGCCGGGTACTCGCGGCGGCCCGTGGCACCCGTTCCGGCAATGCCGGGCCGGTGCATTTCGATATTCCACTGCGCGAGCCGCTGGTGCCGGATCACACGCCGGACGAGTGGGCGCCTCAGGGCCGCCCCGGCGGCGAGGCGTGGACGTGCACCCGGTACGCGACGCTCGATGTGCCGCTCGACCTCGACCTGACGCCCGATACGGTCGTCATCTCCGGCCACGGCGCAGGCTTGCGGCCGGAACTGGCCGAGCTGCCGACAGTGGCCGAACCCACCGCCCCGATGCACGGTCCGGCCCTGCATCCGCTGGCCCTGCCGCTGCTGAAGCCGCGGCAGGCGATCATCACCGGGCGGCCGACGCTGCATCGCCAGGTCGCGAGGGTGCTCGCGGATCCGGCCGTGACCGTATACGCGCTCACCACCGGTCCGCGCTGGCCCGATGTCTCCGGCAATGTGGTCGGCACCGGAACCCGGGCGGTTACCACCGGTGCTCCGAGTGCGGACTGGCTCGCGTCCTGCCGCGAACTCGATGCGAAGGCCGTTCAGGTCGTTCGCGCCGAACTGGCCAACCACCCGAAGCCGACCGGACTGCACGTCGCCGCAGTGGTGATGGACGCGTTGCGCGAGGGCGATCAGCTGCTGCTCGGGGCGTCCAATCCGGTGCGTGACGCGGCCCTGGTCTCGCCGCCGCGGCCGGGTGTCCGAGTGCTGTCCAATCGTGGCGTGGCCGGTATCGACGGCACCGTTTCCACGGCCGTCGGCGCGGCACTGCACCACACCGGCCGCACCATCGCGCTGATCGGTGACCTCACCTTCCTGCACGACGCCTCCGGACTGCTCATCGGCCGCGGTGAACCCCGCCCCGCCGATCTGACCATCGTGGTCGCCAACGACGACGGTGGCGGCATCTTCGAACTCCTGGAACAGGGCGATCCGCAGTACGCCGGTGTTTTCGAGCGCGTCTTCGGTACGCCGCACGGAATGGATTTGGCCGCGTTGTGTGCCGCCTACCGGATTCCGCACAGGCAGGTCGATACCGAGCAGTTGGCGGTCGAGTTGGCCGGGCACGCGCACGGGTTGCGGGTGCTCGAAGTCGCGACCGAGCGTTCCAGTCTGCGCGAGTTGCACGCGACGGTGCGGGCCAAGATCGCGCCGTAAGCCGACGGGCCGATCAGTATTCCGGCTCGGAATCGCGATCGTCGTCGAGCGGCACCGGGATCGACTGTTCCACGACATCGGCCGGATTGGCATCGAAGGCATCTCGATCGACCGCTGCCGCGAGCTCGCGGTCGGAGCTGTCGTCGGTGTCATCGACGATCTCAGGATAGGCAGGGACGTTCTGCTCGATGTAGTCGGCTTCCGAAACCGCGTCGACGGTGCGGGACGTGCTTGGATCGGTCATCGTTCATTCCTCTCCGCGCGTGCTTTTCGGCTGGGTACCCGATGCTCTGCCGAGCGAACTCCAGGTGCTGCGGGAATCACAGCGCAGGCGGACAACTAGTCCAACACTGTTGAGAATGCACCTAGTCCGGCCGCGCGGCAACCCACCTGCTACTCGCCGTCGACCGGACCCGAACCATTCGCCGGGAATTCGACGAGCGCCAATGTGCGCCCCGCCATGAACCGCGCCGTACGCACCGCGACGCCCGTTCGCGTCACTTCGCTGACCTCGACCACGCCACGCGCGATGCGCACCTCGACCTTGCGCCCGGCCCGCGTCGCGACCACTTCATAACTGCGAGACCCGTCGCCGAAATCGACGACGATCTCCACCCGATCGCCCTTCATCTACCAATTCTCCGCTTTTCCAGCACTTTTCGCCGCTACGACTTGGTTGCGATGAATTGCGACGGTGCGCGCCGTATCAATCGTTGACGTCCGTTGCCGAGGAGGCCCCGATGCACCCGAATTTCGATTTCGAACCGGCCGCCGCCGCCACGGAGGCGGTGGCCGGCGCCATTGCCGACGATCAGCTCAGCGCGTCGACACCCTGCACCGATACCAGCGTGCGCGACCTGCTCGCGCACGTCATCGGACTCACCGAGGCCTTCCGGCAGGCCGCGACCAAGGAAGCGGTCGGCCGGTCGGTCCCGCCCGCCGTCGGCCCGGACGGCGCCATGCCCGCCGACTGGCGTTACCGCATTCCGGCTCAGCTGAAGGCACTCGTCGCGGCCTGGCGCGAACCGGCGGCCTGGGACGGCGAGACCGAAGCGGGCGGGGTATCCGCCCCGGCGGTCGTCATGGCCACGATCGCGCTGGACGAAATCGTTGTCCACAGTTGGGATCTCGCTCGCGCTACCGATCAGCAACTGGCAGTCGACCCGGTGCACCTGACCGTCCTGCTCGAATCATCTGATCTTGTTCATGACTTCGTGAAGATGCCTGCCGAGGCGGCCCGGGTGGCGGCTGCGGCGGCGGTGCGGGCGGCTGTGTCGTCGATCGGGTCGCCGCTGGCGAGGAGGCGGTAGTAGAGGGGGGCTGAGACGGCGGTCAGGACGGCGCGGGCGTCGGTGTTCTCGGGGATTTCGCCGCGTGTGATGGCGGCGTCGATGCAGGGGGTCCATTCGGTGAGGCGGATGTCGTAAAAGCGGCGTAGGGCGGCCGCGGCGGTTTCGTCGCAGGTGGCCGCGGCGATGACGGCCTGGAAGAGCTTGCCTTGGCGGGGATCGGTGAGGGTTTCGGCGACCAGGCGGGCGTTGGCGGTGAGATCGCCGAGTAGGGAGCCGGTATCCGCGTGCGGCAGCGATTGTTCGGCCATTTCGACGAGCAGGTCGGCGACGAGTCCGGTGGAGTTGCGCCAGCGGCGGTAGGCCGTGGTCTTGCCGACCTCGGCGCGCGCAGCGACTTCGGTCAGATCCAGGTGTGCGAAACCGCGCTCGGCGAGTAGATCACCCGCTGCCTGCAGCACGGCCTCGCGAACGCGCGCGGTGCGTCCACCGGGGCGAACCGAGCCGGGGGCGGCATTGTCAGACTCCATAAAGGAACTCCAGTTTCATTTGTGACCTGACGGGTGTATGGTTCGAATCGTTAACGGAACTATAGACCCTTTAGGAGTCATCATGGAGTACCGGCGGCTCGGCGCCTCAGGTTTGCTCGTCCCGGCGCTGAGTTTCGGCGCGGGCACCTTCGGCGGGCGGGGCGAACTGTTCAGCGCGTGGGGCGATACCGATGCGGAGCAGGCGCGCCGACTGGTCGATATCAGCCTGGACGCGGGCGTCACCATGTTCGATACCGCCGACGTCTATTCCGACGGCGCCTCCGAGGAAGTGCTCGGTGCGGCCATCAAGGGCAGGCGTCACCAACTGCTGCTGTCCACCAAGGCGAGCCTGCCGACCGGTCCCGGCCCATTCGATGCGGGTTCCGGCCGTTCGCGCCTGATCAAGGCGGTCGAGGGTGCGCTGCGCAGACTCGGCACGGACTACATCGACCTGTTCCAACTGCACGCCTTCGACGCGCACACTCCGGTCGAGGAAGTCCTTGCGGCACTGGACGATCTGGTGCGCGCGGGCAAGATCCGCTACCTCGGCGCCTCCAACTTCGCCGGCTGGCAGCTGATGAAATCCCTTGCCGCGGCGGACCGGCACGGCCTGACCCGCTACGTCGCCCACCAGGTCTACTACTCGCTCGTCGGCCGCGACTACGAATGGGAGCTCATGCCGCTCGGCTTGGATCAGGGTGTCGGCGCGGTGGTGTGGAGTCCGCTCGGCTGGGGCCGGTTGACCGGGAAAATCCGCCGCGGCCAACCACTTCCGGAGGGCAGCCGTCTGCATCGGACCGCCGAGGCAGGTCCACCGGTCGATGACGACAAGCTCTACGACGTGGTCGACGTCCTCGACGAACTCGCCGCGGAGACCGGTAAGACCGTCCCGCAGATCGCCCTCAACTGGCTGCTGCGCCGGCCAACGGTGTCGACCGTCATCGTCGGCGCACGCAATGCGGAGCAGCTGCGCCAGAACCTCGGCGCAGTCGGCTGGGAACTCGATGCCGAGCAGATCGCGCGCCTCGACAAGGCAGGCGCGACTACCCCGGCGTACCCCTACTACCCGTACTACCGGCTGCCGGACTTTGCGCGGCTGAGTGCTCCTGCGGTGTGAGGGGCATCAGCCACAGCGCCCACTTCTCCTCAGAACCCGCGGGATCGGGCGCTGAGGCAACCACCCTCAGTACACGTCGCGAACGTATCGCTTCTCGGCAACCAACTGCTTCCGGAACGCCAGCGCCCCGTCCTCATCGAGTTTGCCGTGGATCCTGGCAATGGCCAGCAGGGTGTGATCGACATCCTTGGCCATGCGCGCCGCATCACCGCACACATAGAAGTGCGCGCCGTCGCGCAGCCAGGACCACAGCTCGGCGCCGTGCTCGATCATCCGGTGCTGCACGTAGATCCGCTCGCGCTGGTCGCGGGAGAAGGCCAGATCGAGTCGGGTGAGGAAGCCCGAGCGGAACATATCCTCCAATTCCGCTCGGTAGTAGAAATTCTGGGCGGCATGCTGATCGCCGAAGAACAACCAGTTGCGGCCACTGCAGCCGAGGGCACGGCGTTCCTGCAGGAAGCCGCGGAAGGGCGCGATGCCGGTGCCGGGGCCGACCATGATCATCGGTGCGGTCGGATCGAGCGGCGGCCGGAAGTGCGGGGCGCGCTGCAGGAAGATCGGCACCGCGGATTCGGCGGCGTCGGCGCGGTCGGCGAGGAAGGTCGAGCACACCCCACCGCGCCGCGCGACGGATCCGGTCGCGGCCGGATCGCCGTACCGGACGACACCCACGGTGAGCTGCACCTCGTCGGGACTGACCAGCGGACTCGACGAAATCGAATACTGGCGCGGCTGCAGCTTTTTCAGCGTGCCGAGCCATTCCACGAGATCGGCGCGCACCGGGAAATCGCGCAGCACGTCGACCGCCTGCCGGGCCCACAGGTAGTTGTCGAGTTCATTGCGATTATCGCGGCGCAGCAGTTTCGCCAGCCGGTTGTTCGGATTGCGTTCGGCGATGAAGGTGAGCAGATCGTGGCTGACCTTCGTGACGTCGAAGCGGGTCCGCAGCGCCTGGGCCAACGACAATTCCTGGTTGTCGAGTTCGATGATCCGACGGCCGTCCAAACCGGTCGCCCCGAGCCATTCGGCCACCATCGACTCGGCGTTCGTAGGCCAAACCCCGAGCGAATCGCCGACCTCGTAATTCGCTTTCAGTCCGCGCAGATCGAAGCCGAACTGGCGCACTTCCTTCGGCGATCCGGCATGCGACAGCGGCTCATTGCGCACCAGTGGTGCGGTCACCGGGGCGTTGCGGGTGAACGACGCCGGTCCGGCGGTCTGGGTCCCGACGGCCGGTGCGGTGCGGGTCAGCACCATCGTGCCGCCGGAGGACCGCTCGGGCATCCGAGTTCCGCCGGGACCGGAAGGACTCGTCTCGGGCGCACCGCCGTCCAGCACGGCGAGCACCTCGTCGAGCCAGCGCGCCGCCGTTTCCTCGTAATCGGGCTCGCTGTCGACGCGTGCGAGCAGACGGGTGGCCCCGCGTTCGGTCAGTTTCGCGTCCAGTTTGCGACCGTGGCCGCAGAAGTCGTCATAGGAGGAGTCGCCGAGTGCGAATACCGCGTACCGCATGCCGGTCAATCGGATCACGCTGTCGTCCAGGCGTTCCCAGAAGTCGGTGCCGTTATCCGGCGGTCCGCCGTCGCCGAAGGTGCTGCTGATCACCAGCACATCGCCGGTGAGTTCGTGGAGTTCGCACGAGTCCATATCGAGCAGCCGCGGCGCGAAACCGGATTCGGCCAGGCGGGCGGCCGTCGTCGCCGCGAACTCTTCGGCGGTGCCGGTCTGTGAGGCCCACAGCACGGTGACCGGCCGGGTCCGTTCGTCGGGAACATCATCGGTGGACGCGGATTCTGTTGCCGCGCTTCGCGAATACATACCGGCCAGCATTCCGTCGATCCACAGCCGACTGTTCTTGGCCAGCGGCGCGGATTCGGGCAGCACCGGCTGACCGGTCACCGGAAGGGATTGCAGCGCCGAGAGATATCCGGCGAGATAGATCCGTTCGGTGTCACTGAGCGTCGGCGCTGTGCCCGCGTCGAGCCCCAGCATGACCGCCAGCGGGTGCGAGTCATGGGTCGCGGCGCTTTCCGGCACTCCCGCCGAAGGGCTTTCGACAGCTTTCGGCATCACCGCGACTCGCCGCAACGACACCGCGCACGCCTTGAATTCGGGCTGCAACGAGTCCGGATCCACCGCGTCATTGGTCACGGCGTTGATCGTCAGATATTCGCCCTGCTCGTCATTCCAATGGAACGGCGCGAAGCAAACACCGGGCCGCACTCGGTCGCTGATCTGCACCGGCAGCACCGCTCGACCGCGTCGGGAGGCGATTTCGAGCTGGTCACCGGCCTCGACCCCGAGCCGCTCGGCATCCTCGGGATGCACCTCGACGAACGGCCGGCCGGTCAATTTGGTCAGCTTGTCGATCTTGCCGGTCTTGGTCATGGTGTGCCACTGATGCTGCAGGCGGCCGGTATTCAGCATGAACGGGTAGTCGTCGTCGGGCATTTCCGCCGGCGCCAGATGCGGACGCGGCCAGAACACCGCGCGACGGCTCGGCGTCGCGAAGGCCAACCGGGGCTGGCGCCCGGCATGGTCGACGAAAAATTCCTGGCTGACACCGTCATTGCGGTAGCGGATCGGGTTGCGCGCGCGCTCGGGCTCGGCGCACGGCCACTGCATCGGTCCCTCGCGCAACCGCTCGTAGCTCATGCCACGCAGGTCGTATCCAGTGGCCGGATTGGCGAACTGCTTGATCTCGTCGAAAACCTCGGCACTGGAGGCGTATTCGAAACCCGCGAAGCCCATTGCGGTGGCGACCTGCGCGATCAGCAACCAGTCCGGACGGGCGTCGCCGATCGGATCCACCGAGCGCTGCAGCAATGTGACATTGCGCTCCGAATTCACCATCACCGCATCGGCTTCGGCCCACAGCGTGGCGGGCAGCAGTATGTCGGCGTAGGAGTTGGTGGCCGTATCGGTGTAGGCGTCCTGCACGATGACCAGCTCGGCCGCCTCCAGGCCGCCGATCACCGTCTTCCGATTGGCTACGGTGGCAACGGGATTGGTGCAGATGATCCAGGCCGCCTTGATCTGCCCCTCCGACAGCTCGCGGAACATCTCGATCGTGCCCGGTCCGGTTTCGGTGCGCAGCGTGCCCGGCTCGACGCCCCACGCGGTCTCCACGAAGCTGCGGTCGGTGGGGGAGAGCAGACTGCGCTGCCCGGGCAGACCCGGACCCATATAACCCATTTCGCGCCCGCCCATGGCATTCGGCTGACCGGTCAGCGAGAACGGTCCGCTGCCAGGACGACAAATAGCCCCGGTGGCCAGGTGCAGGTTGCAGAGCGCGTTGGTGTTCCAGGTGCCGTGGGTCGACTGGTTGAGTCCCATGGTCCACAACGACATCCATTCACCGGCTTCGCCGATCCAGCGCGCTGCAGTTCGGATATCGTCCTCGGCCAGCCCGGTGATCGCGGCGACCTGGTCCGGCGGGTAGTCGGCGAGGAATTCGGGCATCGCCGCCCACCCCTCGGTGTGCTCGGCGATGAATTCCGCATCAATAGCACCGTTTTCGACGAGCAGGTGCAGTAGCCCGTTCAGCAGGGCGAGATCGGTACCCGGCGCGATCTGCAGGAACAGATCGGCCCGCGCCGCGGTATCGGTGCGCCGCGGATCCACCACGATCAGCTTCGCCCCCGCCTTGACCCGGTCGATCATGCGCAGATAGAGGATCGGATGGCAGTCGGCCATATTCGCGCCGGTCACGAAGAACAGATCGGCGTGTTCGAAGTCGTCGTAGGAGCCGGGCGGCCCGTCCGCGCCGAGCGACTGCTTGTAGCCGGTCCCGGCGCTGGCCATGCACAGCCGGGAATTGGCCTCGATGTGTTTGGTCCGCAGATACCCCTTGGCCAACTTGGTGGCCAGGTACTGCGCCTCGAGCGACATCTGCCCGGAGACGTAAAGCGCGATAGCGTCCGGTCCGTGTTCGTCCAGGATCGCCCGCAGCCGGGTGGCCACCTCGTGCACCGCCTCGTCGACGGGCACCGGCACGGGCACCTGACCCCGCTCGGGCCGCCGGTACGCGGTCTCCATCCGCCCCGGCGCCGCCATCAACTCCTGGTGGGTCGCGCCCTTGGTGCACAGCCGGCCCGCATTGGTCGGATGCAGTTTGTCACCGCGGACCTTGGCGATGACCGGCGCACCGTCCGCGCCCGCGCGAGTCTCGACGACGATGCCGCAGCCGACGCCGCAGTACGAGCACGCCGTTCTGGCGGTGCTCGCGCGATCGGTGCCTGCGTCGGTCATGCCACCGATCATGCGCACCGCCGATTGCCGCCGATTTACCCAACGTTATCGACAGATAACAATTAACCTCACCGCAGCAAATTTCCCCCGTGAGGTGTGGCGTACGCCACGAAAATGTGCCGCGACCAGGAGCTCCGTCCGATTTGCCGGTCAGCCCAATTTGTAAGCGCGGTGTAGTGCGACGATGCCGCCGGTCAGATTGCGCCATTTCACCGACGACCAGCCCGCATCCGCGATCCGCAGCGCCAACTGCCGCTGATTCGGCCAGGCTCGGATGGATTCGGCGAGGTAGACGTAGGCATCCGGATTACTGCTCACCGCCACCGCGACCTTCGGCAGCGCCTTCATCAGGTACTCCAGATAGATGGTGCTGAAGATCGGCACGATCGGCGTGGAGAACTCGCAGATCACCATCCGCCCGCCCGGTTTGGTGACCCGCAGCATCTCGCGCAGCGCGGCATCGGTCTCGGAGATATTGCGCAGGCCGTAGGAGATGGTCACCGCGTCGAACGAATCGTCGGCGAAGGGCAGTGCGGTCGCATCGGCGGCCACCATCGGCACGTTGCGGAATTTGCCCGCGGCGAGCATGCCCTGGGAGAAGTCGGCCGCCAGGCACCAGGCACCGGATTTCGCCAGGTCCAGCGTCGAAATGCCGGTGCCCGCGGCGAGGTCGAGCACGCGCTCACCCGGCCGCGGCGCCACTGCCTTGCGCACCGCCCAGCGCCAATATCGGTCCTGCCCCAAGGAGATGACGGTGTTGGTCAGGTCGTACCGCTTCGCGACCCCGTCGAACATCGACGCGACCTCGTGCGGCTGCTTGTCCAGCGAAGCCCGAACCGGTTCCCGCTGCTCTGTTTTCGCCACGCCCCCGAACCTACCGCGCGTAGCACATGCTGAGCGAGACTCCCGCGCCGAACTGGCCCAGACAATTCGCGTCGCCATCGGACGCGCCGGTCTTTTCCATGGTCACACCCCCGTAATCGGCATCGGAGGTCGCGGAACTCACAAACGAGTTACGCCGTGTGCGGCAACTGGGTCCGAATCCCCGTGACGTCGGCGTAGTGGCCCATCAGTTCGGTGCAGATGGCGGGCCAGGTCCGGTGCAGCACCGACTTGCGAGCGGCCGCGGCGAATCGCGCCCGCAGTACCGGATCACGAAGCGCCGCAACCGCACTGGGCAGGAGCTCGGTGAAGCGATCCACCGGCAGTAGATAGCCGTTGCGGCAGTGCGCGATCAGATCGCGCGGTCCGCCCGCATCCGGCCCGATCACCGGAACGCCGGCGGCCAGCGCCTCCTGGACCCCCTGACAGAAAGTCTCGTGCTCACCCGCGTGCACCATCACATCCAGGCTCGCATACGCCTGCGCCAGCTCGTCGCCGCCGAGCTCACCGGTGAAGATCGCGGTGGGCATCATCCGAGCCAGCCGAGCCCGCTCCGGTCCGTCCCCGACGATCACCAGCTGGATCGCCGGATCGCTCGCCAGCACCGCCAGCCGCTCCACATGCTTCTCCGGGGCCAGCCTCCCGACAAACCCAACCAGCAGCTTGTCCTGCCCACGCGACCAGGACGCCCGCAGCTCCGGTCGCTTCGCCGAGGGTGTGAACCGGCCGATATCGACACCGCGACCCCAGCGGTGCACCCGGGGGACGCCGTGCCGCCCCAGATCCTCTACCGCCGCGCGCGACGGTGCCAGCGTCCGTGTCGCGCCCTCGTGAATCCGTCGCGTCCAGGCCCAGGCCGCCCGACTGGCCAGCCCCAGCCCGTAACTCTTCGCGAACCCGGCCACATCGGTCTGATAGATCGCGACCGTCGGCAGATCCAACCGCATCGCCGCACCGAGACCACCCGCGCCGAGCAGGAAGGGCGAAGCCAGATGCACCACATCGGCATCGAATTCATCGATCGCGGCGGTGATCCCGGGCTGCGGGAGGCCCACCGGCAGCGAGCTGACCTTCGGCACCATCACCGCTGGTACCAGATGTACCGGGAATCTTTTGTAGACCCATGGCGCGGCGGGCAGCCCGTGCGGCGTATCCGGCGCGATCACCAGCGCCTCGTGCCCGTGCTGGTCCAGGTGGTCCAGCACCCGGAGCACGGAATTGACGACGCCGTTCATATTCGGCAGGAACGACTCCGAAACGATGGCTACTCGCACCATCCCAGGTTGACCCGTGCAACGCGCCACGCCGTCACGTCGAAATGACCGATACGCAAAGATCCGGCGAACTGTCGGGGCTGCTTGCCTCAGGCCGCGCCGGCGGCCGCGCGGGATCCGTTCACCGGGCCAGGCGTACGGCGCTGTGCTCGCAGCAGCAGCCACATCGTGGGCAGCGCGACCGCCCACACCACCAGGATCACCGACAGCGCGGGCTGAATCGCGACCCGCACGTCACGTCCGGCCACCCGGACCAGATCCGGATCCTTGCGGCTGTACTCCACATTGATCCGCTCACCCGCGGTGAGGTTGGTCGGATAGAGCACCCCGACCTTCGGATTGTGCGTCTTCCCGTCCGGTGTGACATAGATGACCGCCGAACGCAGCCGCCCGGCCGAGAGCACCTCGGCGGAGGTCACACCCTTGTCGGAGCTGATCAGATAGTCGTTGCGCCAGGCGGCCAGCACCAGCAGCACGACGAGGGCGCTGAGGAAGACGGCCGCCGTCAGCACCCCGATCCTGGCCCGCCGCAGGCGGTTCGAACGCCTTTCAGACTGGCTGGTTTCCGACACCACAACAGGCTACTTGCCGCCTCCGATACCGTTTGCGGCCATGTCCCGAAAATTCAGCTTCACCGTGCCCTACGCCGTCCCGGTCGAAGATCTTCACCGGGCACTCACCACCGATGACGTCTGGCAGTCCCGGTTCGCCGGTGCGCAGACCGCCACACTCGATCTCTCGCATCCGCAGGGCACGGGCACAATCCGCATACATATGACCGAAAAGGCAAGCGATGACAAGGTTCCCGGCATCGTGAGCAAGGTACTCAAGAGCGAACTGGTGCTCTCGCGCACCGACAACTGGCAGGCATTGGACGGCGAAATCGCCAAGGGCACCTTCGAGGGCGCCACCGGCGGCATCAGCAGCGAAATGTCGGGCACCTATGAACTGCGACCGACCGTCGAGGGGTCCGAGATCGAGGTCGTCGGCACCGTGCGGGTCAAGGTGCCGCTGGTCGGCGGTGCCATCGAACCGCTGGCCGAACAGCTGCATCATCGGGTGCTCGAAAGCGAGCGCAAACATATCGAGAAGTGGGTCGCCGCGCAGGCGAGCGCCTGACCCGTTCCGAACGCCCCGGCGAAAGCCGGGGCGTGCCGGGCTCATCGGCTAGGCGAAGTCCTCCGGGCTGAATTCCTTGGGCTCCACCAGCACCAGCCAGTTGCCGGAATTGTCCCGGATGATCGCCTCCGTGCCATAGGGCCGTTCGGCGGGCGGCTGGATGAACTCCACGCCCTTGGCGGTCAATTCCTCGAAAGTCTTCTGGCAGTCGTCGGTCTTCAGGCCGAGCGCGCCGTTGGTGCCGTTGGCCAGGGCCCGGCGGATGGCGTCGGCGAGATTGTCATCCAGTGGCGGTCCCGGAATCATCAGGGTGATTTCGAGTTCGGGATGATCGGGATGTGCCACGCTGACCCAGCGGAATCCGTTGTCGCCCATCGTCACATCGCTGGTCTCGACGAACCCCAGCTTTTCGGTGTACCACTGCTTGGCCGCGTCCTGGTCGGTGACGTACACGGTGACCAGCGAGACATTCGTAATCGTCATGCCCAAAGGCTAGGAAGCGCGTCGACCTGGGCGCTTCTCCGAAATTGCTGAGTTGTGCGAACCGCTGAGCACTCAGCCCCGCGGCTTGCGATCCGACAGCCCGTGCATGAACACATAACAGCCGGGAATCCGTGGCGCGCCGTCCGCGAATTTGGCCTGGTACTCCGACGGCGTCACCCCGACCAATTGCCGGAACTTACTGCTGAACGACCCGAGACTGCTGTACCCGACCAGCATGCAGACCTCGGTCACGGTGAGGTTGGTGGCCCGCAGATAGTCCTGTGCCCGCTCGATTCGACGCTGCGCCAGATACGCCGCGGGCGTCACGCCGTATACGGCCGCGAACGCGCGCAGGAAGTGATACTTCGAAACCCCTGCGGCGGCTGCCAATTCGTCCAGATTCAACGGCTCGGCATAGTTCCGGTCCGCAAGATCCCGCGCCCGCCGCAGATGCGGAAGTAGGTAGAGCGCGGGTAATCCGGTCATCTCAGGTGAAGGGTGCGAGTTCGTCGAAGCGGTAGGAGGCCCGGCCCGCGGCCCGCCAGGCCCTGGCCGTGAGATCCAGATCCTCGTCGGTGACCAGATTGCCCATCACCCGAACCGCGGTGCGCTGCAGATACTTCGACCGCATCACCGGCGGGCCGCCCATCGGCACCATCCTGGGGTGGGTCGCCAGACCGGCGATCCGTCGCGCCACGGAGAACGTCCGACCGTAGCGGGTACGCAAGAGCTCCGGCCACACCTTCGTGAGATCCGGTTCGTCCAGCAGTTCGGCGAGCATGTGCCCGCCCTCCAGTCCGTAATCGATGCCCTCGCCGTTGAGCGGATTCACACAGCCCGCGGCATCGCCGATCAACACCCAATTGCGCCCCGCGACATTCGACACCGCCCCACCCATCGGCAGCAGCGCGGACGCGACCGCCCGCAGCGAACCCTCGAACTGCCACTCCTCGCGGCGCAACGAGGTGTAGTGCTCCAGCAGCGGTTTCAGCGCGATATGCGAGGGCCGCTGCTCGGTGGCCAGCGAGCCGACGCCGATATTCACCTCGCCATTGCCCAGCGGGAAGACCCAGCCGTAGCCGGGCACCAAGTCTCCGTCGGCGTTGCGCAGTTCCAGATGCGAAGTGATCCACTGGTCGTCGCTGCGCGCGGACTTGATGTAGGCGCGGGCCGCGGTGCCGTAGGCGTACTGCCGATGCCAGGTTCGCCCGAGCAGTTTGCCGATCGGGGAGCGGACGCCGTCGGCGACGACGAGCGTCTTGCATCCGATCGAACGGGTGCCCTCCGCCGTCTTCACCGTCACACCCGTGACGCGAACACCCTCCCGGATGACATCGATCACTTTCGTGCCATCCAGCATCCTGGCCCCGGACTTCACAGCTGTCTCACGCAGCTTGTCGTCGAGTTCGGTTCGGGGAACGGCACTTCCATACGTTGGGAAGGAACCGCCCGGCCACGGCAGCAGCGCCTCGCGGCCGAAACCCGTCAGCCGCAGGCCGTGGTTCACGGTGTGCGCGCGCAGCCAGTCGCCGAGCCCGAGGTGCTCCAATTCGGCGGTCGCGCGCGGGGTGAGTCCATCGCCGCAGGTCTTGTCACGTGGGAAGACGGCGGAATCGATGAGCAGGACATCGCGACCGGCCCGCGCGGCCCAGGCGGCGGCGGCCGATCCGGCCGGCCCGGCACCGACCACGAGCACTTCGGTCTGTGTGGGAATCGCGCTCTGCGTCTCCCCGTCCCCGCCGGCGGGGGTGACATCCGGTGAACCCATGCGCTCAATACTCGCAGCAGCATTCGGTTCGTGTCGATGGAGCCTGCCCGTGGCACAGACCATGCGATCGATGAGGTCGGAAAACGATATGGAAAAGTGTCTGATACACCGCAGAGTGACGGTGTTCATGGGCCGCGCGGCGGGGACACGCTAGGTTCTCTACCGTGGGGTCGGACGCATCGCTGGGAGAAGAGATGAGCACATCGGCTGTGAGTGATGAGAGCACGGTGGTGGCCGGAGTCGATCTCGGTGATACCGAGCTCGCGGAGACCGTGCGCAATGGCCTCATCGATGTCGAAAAACTCCTGATCGATGAGCTGTCCGACGGCGAGCTGTTCCTACAGGAGGCGGCGCTGCATCTGGCCAAGGCCGGGGGCAAGCGATTCCGCCCGCTGTTCACCATCCTCACCGGCCAGCTCGGTCCGCGCCCCACCGATCCGGCGCTGATCACTGCGGGCACCGTGGTCGAGTTGGTGCACCTGGCGACGCTGTACCACGACGACGTCATGGACGAGGCCCCGATGCGCCGCGGCGCCCCGAGCGTGAATTCACGCTGGGGCAACAGCATCGCCATCCTCGCCGGCGACTATCTCTTCGCGCACGCGTCACGGCTGACCTCGACCCTCGGTCCCGATGCCGTGCGGATCATTGCCGAAACCTTCGCCGAACTGGTCACCGGCCAGATGCGGGAAACCATGGGCGCCCGCGAATCCCAGGATCCGGTCGAGCATTACCTGCGCGTGGTGTGGGAGAAGACCGGCTCGCTGATCGCCGCCGCCGGACGCTTCGGCGGCACCTTCTCCGGCGCCGATGCCGAACACGTCGAGCGGCTGGCTCGGCTCGGCGATGCGGTCGGCACCGCCTTCCAGATCTCCGACGACATCATCGACATCTCCTCGGCCGCCGAACAATCCGGTAAAACGCCGGGCACCGACCTGCGCGAGGGCGTGCACACCCTGCCGGTGCTGTACGCGCTGCGCGACGAGGGCGCCGAGGGCGACCGCCTGCGCAAACTGCTGGCCCACCCGCTGCAGACCGACGACGAGGTCGAGGAGGCGCTGTCCCTGCTCGCCCACTCCCGCGGCATGGTGCTGGCCAAGGAGAAGCTGCAGAGCTACGCCGATATCGCGCACGCCGAACTCTCCGCACTGCCGTCGGGCCCGGCCAACGACGCCCTGGAGCACCTGGTCCGCTACACCATCGAACGCGTCGGCTAGGTGGCACGGAGCTCACATTTCGATCAGGAACCTTCGCTCGGCCCTCGGCGTTGACCTGGTGTAATCCAATCGGTGAGATCGTGGCAAACGCGATGACTGATTTCGTGAGTACATGGGTATCTCGCCGGGTACGCCCAGAACCCACCAGGCACTCGACGCAGGACCTGTGACCAAGTCTCGCGGCACTGACTTGTACGGCCTGAATACGCGGAGAGGCGGATATGCACGGGTATGCGAATGGGCTGAAGACGTTCGGGCTCATGGTCGGCCTCTCGGCCTTGATCGTGTTCGCCGGGGCGATGTTCCGCAGCCCGATGATTCTCTTCCTGGCGATCCTGCTCGCCGTCGGCATGAATGCCTACGCCTATTTCTACAGCGACAAGATCGCGCTCAAGGCCATGCACGCCCAGCCGGTCAGTGAGCTGGAGGCCCCGGTCGTCTATCGCATCGTGCGCGAGCTCGCGACCACAGCGCGTCAGCCGATGCCGCAGCTCTATATCAGCCCGACCAACGCCCCGAACGCCTTCGCGACCGGACGCAATCCGCGCCACGCCGCGGTCTGCTGTACCAGCGGCATCCTGCAGATCCTCGACGAGCGCGAACTGCGCGCGGTGCTCGGCCACGAGCTATCGCACGTCTACAACCGCGACATCCTGATCTCCTCGATCGCGGGCGCACTGGCCGCGGTCATCTCCGGCCTGGCCAACCTGGCCTTCTTCGCCTCGATGTTCGGCGGCAACCGGAATGGTGACGGCCCCAATATCCTCGGCGTGATCCTGGTGACGCTGCTCGGCCCGATCGCCGCGACCCTGGTCAAGTTGGCGGTCTCCCGCTCCCGCGAATATCAAGCCGACCAATCCGGCGCCGAGCTGACCGGCGATCCGCTCGCCTTGGCTTCGGCGCTGCGCAAGCTGGAGCGCGGCGTACAGGCCGCCCCGCTGCCCCCCGAGCCGCAGCTGACGGCCCAGTCGCATCTGATGATCGCCAACCCGTTCCGGGCCGGTGAGCGTGCGGCACGCCTGTTCTCCACCCACCCCCCGATGGCCGATCGCATCGCCCGTCTCGAGGAAATGGCGGGCGGGCCCCGCAACTACTGATCGGCGGACCCGACGCGCTCAATCGTGTTCGGTCGCGAGTTCCTGTTCGTAGGCCCGTAGCGTCTCGACGAACATCCGCCGCTGCTCGGCATTCAACGGCTCGAGCACCTTCCGCCAGGCCCGCGCACTGCCGCCGAGCCAGGCATTGACCGACTTCTGGTGCGCCGCCGCGATGGCGACGATGGTCCGACGGCGATCCGCCGCATCCGAGCGGCGTTCCAGCACCCCCTGACGGCTCAGATCGCCCACCATCAGACTGACGGTCGTCGGCGCGACTTCCAGCCGCGCGGCCAGCTCGTTCACCGTCATCGGCCCCTCGAACACCAGATTCGCCAGCAGTGACAGATGCCGCGGAGCAAGCGAAAACGATTGCAGCTCTTCGGGAACGCGCATCTTCTTGGCCCGCCCCACCACCCGTGGCATGAGCAGCAGCAGACTCCGAATGCCCTCGTCCACTCCGATGCCACGCGCACTCGCTGACATCCCGCACACCTCCAAATAGCCATTGCTTACAAAATATTTTTGCTTGCAAAGCAAAATCTAATCTCTCTGGCAAGGCTAGTATCGGCGGTCGCCGGTCCGCCCGGCGATCTGGTAGGGCGCAGGACATGGCGGATGCACAGCAGACTTCGGCGGCGGATTTCAATGCGGCGATCATCGAGGAGTTCCGCGCGAACGCGGGGTCGGTCGGCGCGATGTTCGAGGGGGTACCGCTCATCTTGCCGACCACGGTCGGCACGAAAAGCGGACGCGAGCACACGACGCCGGTCGTCTATTACCGAGACGGCGATCGAATACTGATCTTCGGCTCGAACGCCGGCGCCGACACCCATCCGGCGTGGTTTCACAACGTGCAGCGGAATCCGGGCGCCACCGTGGAGATCGGCGAAGCGGCCGGCGTCGAGACATTTCGGGCCACCGCAACAGTGCTGGCGGGCGCCGAGCGTGCAGCGTGAGCACCGTGTGGTCGCCACGGCACTCGCCGAATTGCGACAGTTGCTGAACAGCGCCGACGCGGCCGAGTTGCGCACCGAATTCGACCGTCTCGCAAATGAATTGGAAACCCATTTCAGTTAAGAGGACGAACTCGTGGCAATACTGAATGCGACCGACCCGGCCGCGCTTCGGCACCGATATATGCCCGCAGAAATGAGAAACCCCCGTCGATCATGATGATCGACGGGGGCTTTCGGTGGCAGGTGTAGGATTCGAACCTACGTAGGCTTTCACCGACAGATTTACAGTCTGCTCCCATTGGCCGCTCGGGCAACCTGCCGTCGCGCTTCTCGACGCGCAGAGCAGCTTACAACGAACCTGCACCCTGAATGCAAACCGGCTGGCCATCGGCCATGTGGCGGGACTAGGGTCGCGCTCCGGGGTAGAACTGACGGTGACCGGATCATCTGGTCGCCGGCGACTGCTTGCAGGTCGCTCGAAAGGGTCAGCTGGGACCCGTTGGACCGCCAGGACAGGAGCGAAGTGTGGCCGATTCGTCTTTCGATGTTGTCAGCAAGGTCGACCGTCAGGAGGTCGACAACGCGCTGCATCAGGCGGAGAAGGAGCTGAACACCCGCTACGACTTCCGTGGCACCGGCGCGAGTATCGAATGGTCCGGTGAGGACAAGATCGTGCTCAGTGCCGAGGCCGAGGAGCGGGTCAAGGCGGCGCTCGACGTATTCAAGGAAAAGCTGATTCGCCGCGATATCTCGCTCAAGGCCTTCGATGCCGGCGAGCCCGCGGCCTCCGGCAAGACCTACAAAATCACCGGCACGCTGGTGCAGGGCATCGACGCCGAGCATGCGAAGAAAATTTCCAAGAAGATCCGCGACGAGGGGCCCAAGGGCGTCAAGGCGCAGATCCAGGGTGACGAACTACGCGTCTCCAGTAAGAAGCGCGACGATCTGCAGGCGGTGATCGCATTGCTGAAGGGTGAGGACTTCGGCATCGCGCTGCAGTTCGTCAATTACCGGTAGGAGTCGTGGCGGCCGCCGCGTGTGGCCGCAAAAACCGCTCTGACCACCCGGTTTGGAGGTGCGACCGGTGAGTGTGTAATCTCGTTCAAGACTTCGCCGCGCCGGAGTCCTGAACGTTGGTCACGGTGCGGAGCTAGTCATGCCCCCTTAGCTCAGTCGGCAGAGCGTTTCCATGGTAAGGAAAAGGTCAACGGTTCGATTCCGTTAGGGGGCTCGCCGGATTGCCGGTGGTGACCGACTCGGCATCTCCAAGGTTGGGCGCGGCATCACCAAGCAATGCGACCCCGTGGCGGTGTAGCTCAGTCGGTAGAGCAAACGACTCATAATCGTTGTGTCGCCGGTTCAAGTCCGGCCATCGCTACCAAAAACCGATCAGACCATCTGGTTGACCCGAAAGAAGGAATATCGTGGCCGCGAAGTCCACCGATGTCCGGCCAAAGATCACCTTGGCCTGCGAGCAGTGCAAGCACCGCAACTACATCACCAAGAAGAACCGGCGCAACGACCCGGATCGGCTGGAGCTGAAGAAGTTCTGCCCGAACTGTGGCACCCACCGGGCGCACCGCGAATCCCGCTAGTCCACCACGCGTGCCGCTGCCGCGGTGATTGGCTTCCGGGTCGGTCCCGGATTCTCGGGTCGTGACACTTGCGAGGGCCGGACATATGTCCGGCCCTGACGTGTTTTACGACTCGAGTGCGGTGGGCGTTGCGAGCGAAGCGAGTAACCGATCGACACAGCCGCCAAGCGGGCACGACGGAGCCGAGCGCTAGCGAGGCGTAGTCGTGAACGCTCCGTCGACTCCGGGGCTCGGGGTCAGATAGGTACAGTCCTCCCGTGACAATCAACACCGGTACAGACGAAGCGGTTGCAGCGGACGAAGAACTCGATCCTGCGGCGCACGCCGCGGCGATGGTCGGTCATCATTACCGCGTCGACGACTACTACGAGGTCGGCCGCGAGAAGGTGCGTGAATACGCCCGCGCTGTGCAGGATTACCACCCGGTGCACTGGGATGAAGACGCCGCGCAGGAGTACGGCTACGACAGCCTGCTCGCCCCGGTCACCTTCATCTCCCTGGTCGGAATTCTGGCCCAGCGCAAACTCTTCGAGCAGATCGTCACGGGCTACGACCTGAGCCAGATCATGCAGACCGATCAGATCCTGGAATTCCACCGGCCGATCAAGGTCGGCGACCAGCTGGTCTGCGATGTCTACCTGCACTCGTTCCGGCAGGCCTTCGGCGGCGACATCATCGTCACCAAGAACATCGTCACCGCACAGGACGAGGTGGTGCTCACCACCTACACCACGCTGATCGGGCGCAGCGGCGGCGATATCGATCCGAACCTGCAGGGCGCGGTCCGCAATGTGCTGATGCACGGCATCGGCGAGGACGCGCCGAGCCACCATCCGCGCACCGGTGCCGCCACCGATGCACTCGCGGCGCCTGCGCCCGTGGTGCCTGCGATCGTGCCGAGTAAGCACGCGATCAAATTCGAGGACATCGCCGTCGGCGACGAGCTGCCCCCACGTACCGTCCGGCTGACCCGCGGCGATCTGGTGAACTATGCGGGCGTCTCCGGCGACGCGAATCCGATCCACTGGAGTGACGAGGTCGTCAAGCTGGTCGGCCTGGACAACGTGGTCGCGCACGGCATGCTCACCATGGGCCTCGGCGGCGGTTTCGTCACCTCCTGGCTCGGCGATCCCGGCGCGGTCAAGGAGTACAACGTCCGCTTCACCAGCCCGGTCTACGTCGGCTCCGAGGAGCCTGCGGAGGTCGAGTTCACGGGTAAGGTGAAGTCGGTGGATCCGGAGACCCGGACCGCGGTCGTCGCCATCGTGGCGAAGTCGGCGGGCAGGAAGATCTTCGGACGCGCCACCGCGACGGTCCAACTGGCCTGACCTGGTCGAGCGACCCTGATTGGCATATGCCGCAGGCGGTAACGTACACTCAGATTTCTGGGGTCACCAGCCGCTGCGCGCTGCTCTGCAAGGGCTGGTTCCAGGTGAGTCCGCAGGGATTCGCCGACGGGGCCGGCAACTGCCGGAGTGGCGCGCGTGTTGTGTGACACCAGATGGAAGAACGACAACTGAACACAGAACAGTGGTTGGACAGCTGGATCGTCCAACCGAAGGGGCGTAGCTCAACTGGCAGAGCAGCGGTCTCCAAAACCGCAGGTTGCAGGTTCAAGTCCTGTCGCCCCTGCCCTGGATGCCAGCGACGAAAGGATCGACGTGAGCGAGCGTAGCGAGCGAGCCATTGGCACAGCGCGCATCGCGCACGGCGGCGCCGAGCGTAGCGAGGTGACGGCGTGAGCGACGAGCGGGATAATCGCCACGGTGCGCATGCCGAGGACGACGACACCGCCGCGGTGGCTCGGCCGAGCGGTAAGAGGTCCGCGCGGCGCAGTCGCAATGCCGATTCGGGCTCGGTCGCCACGATCGATCGGCCCGCATCGGGCAAGGCAGCCAAGAAGACCGATCGGGCCGAACGCAAGAAGACGGGTAACCCGTTCAAGCGTTTGATCAAGTTCCTGCGCGAAGTAGTCGCGGAACTGCGCAAGGTGATCTGGCCCAACCGGAAGCAGATGGTCACCTATACGAGCGTTGTTCTGGTGTTCGTGATCTTCATGGTCGCGTTCATCAGCGGGTTGGATCTGGCGTTCATCAAGGGTGTCAACTGGCTGTTCGGCTAGCTGATCGCCGCCGACGCCGGTAGCCGACCCCGAGCCGGCGCGTTACAGCGCGCCAGGCCCGGTACGCAAAGGATGTACGTGACGACACAGGAAGCGAGTGCCCCAGTGAGCACCCCGGAGAACGACACAACCGACGAGTTCCCGGTCGACGAAGCGGTGCAGACCGTCGAGGAGTCCGCGGGCGTCGAGGAAGCTGTTGTCGACGAATCCGACGCCGCTGACGCCGAACTTGTCGAGGCCGCTCCTGTCGATGCCGAACCCGCCGATCCGGTTGCCGAAATGAAGGCCGCGCTGCGGCGCGCCCCCGGCGATTGGTACGTAATCCACTCGTACGCCGGTTACGAGAACAAGGTGAAGGCCAACCTCGAGACCCGCGTGCAGAACCTGGACCTCGAGGATTACATCTTCCAGGTCGAGGTGCCGACCGAAGAGGTCACCGAGATCAAGAACGGTCAGCGCAAGCACGTCAACCGTAAGGTGCTGCCCGGTTACATCCTGGTCCGGATGGAACTCAACGACGAGTCCTGGGGCGCGGTGCGCAACACCCCCGGTGTGACCGGTTTCGTCGGCGCCACCTCGCGGCCGTCGCCGCTTTCCATCGACGACGTGGTGAAGTTCCTGGTCCCGGCCGCGCAGCAGCAGAAGAAGCCCGCTGCCGAGGCCGCCGCCGCGGCTTCGACCGCCACCGATATCGCGCCCAAGCCGGTCATCGAGGTCGACTTCGAGGTCGGCGAGTCGGTGACCGTGATGGACGGCCCGTTCGCGACGCTGCCCGCCAGCATCTCCGAGGTCAATGCCGAGCAGCAGAAGCTCAAGGTGCTCGTGTCGATCTTCGGTCGCGAGACTCCGGTCGAGCTGGCGTTCACCCAGGTCGCGAAGATCTAGGACCCCGAATCTTGCAAAGAGCAAGGACACAAAAACCCTAGGAAAGAAAGATGCCCCCCAAGAAGAAGAAGCTCGCCGGGATCATCAAGCTTCAGATCCAGGCCGGCCAGGCGAACCCGGCCCCTCCGGTCGGGCCCGCGCTCGGTCAGCACGGCGTCAACATCATGGAGTTCTGCAAGGCGTACAACGCCGCGACCGAGTCGCAGCGTGGCAACGTCATTCCGGTCGAGATCTCGGTATACGAGGACCGGACCTTCGACTTCAAGTTGAAGACTCCGCCCGCCGCCAAGCTGCTGCTCAAGGCCGCCGGTGTGCAGAAGGGCTCGGCCGAGCCGCACAAGACCAAGGTCGCGAAGGTCACCATGGACCAGGTCCGGGAGATCGCCAAGACCAAGCAGGAAGATCTGAACGCCAAGGACATCGACCAGGCGGCCAAGATCATCGCGGGTACCGCGCGTTCGATGGGTATCACCGTCGAGGCGTGAGTTCGCACTCGCAATCCCGGTGGGAGGGTCGGCCAGACCCGATAACCACTTCTGAACCACATTAAGGACAGAAAATCATGGCAAAACGAAGCAAGGCGTATCTCGCCGCGGCCGAGAAGGTCGATCGCACTCAGCTCTACTCCCCGCTGGCCGCCGCGCGGCTGGCGAAGGAGACCGCAACCACCAAGACCGACGCGACCGTCGAGGTCGCCGTTCGTCTCGGTGTGGATCCCCGCAAGGCCGACCAGATGGTCCGCGGCACGGTCAACCTGCCGCACGGCACCGGTAAGACCGCCCGCGTCATCGTGTTCGCGGCCGGTGAGAAGGCCGCCGAGGCCGAGGCCGCCGGTGCGGACGCCGTCGGCGCCGAGGATCTGATCGAGCGGATCCAGGGCGGCTGGCTGGACTTCGACGCCGCGATCGCCACCCCGGACCAGATGGCCAAGGTCGGCCGGATCGCGCGTGTCCTCGGCCCGCGCGGCCTGATGCCGAACCCGAAGACGGGCACGGTCACCAACGATGTGACCAAGGCCGTCAACGACATCAAGGGCGGCAAGATCAACTTCCGCGTCGACAAGCAGGCCAACCTGCACTTCGTCATCGGCAAGGCGTCCTTCGACGATGCCAAGCTGGTGGAGAACTACGGCGCAGCGCTGGACGAGATCCTGCGTGCCAAGCCGTCGACGGCCAAGGGCCGCTACGTCAAGAAGGTGACGGTCTCGACGAACACCGGACCGGGCATCCCGGTGGACCCGAACCGCACCCGCAACCTCCTCGACGAGGATGCGTAAGTAGCACCCGGCTCTTCGGAGCATTGGCGCCTCTCCGGACGCTGAGTACCAGCACAAAGGGCGGGAACGCGAATCGCGTTCCCGCCCTTTGTGCTTTTCGAACCCGGATCATGCGAACTGGGAACTGCTGACATCGATTCCGTACGGTCGCGCCGGACTAATCGACTTGTCGCGGACGTTGCCCCTCAGGTGACCGCTGTTCTGCTCATCTCCGGAAGCACGCGCAGTGCTTCGACGAATACCGCCGCATTGCGCACCGTGGCGGCGATCGCGCCGGAGGGCATCGAAACCTTCTGGTACGACGGGCTTTCCGAACTCCCCGCCTTCAGTCCGGACGACGACGGGACCGCCCACCCCTCAGTTCTCGCACTGCGCGAACACCTTTCCCGCGCCGACGCCGTCCTGCTCTGCACCCCCGAATACGCGGGCACCCTTCCGGGCAGCTTCAAGAACCTGCTCGATTGGACCGTCGGCACCGCCGACCTTTACGAAAAGCCGACCGCCTTCCTCAATGTCGCCGCCCAGGGCCGCGGCGAAGGTGCGGCCGCGACCCTGACTACGGTCCTGGGTTACGTCGGCGCCGTGGTCGACCCGGCAAACTGTCCCCGCCTCCCCGTAGCACGCGATGCCATGGATACCGACGGCCTGGTCACCACCCCCGAATTCCGCACCGGCGCCCTGGCGGCCCTCACCCTCCTGGCCCGCCAGGCCGCGCACGTCTGACCGTCGCCGAGGCGAGTCGAAAGGTGGCTGCCGGAGCACATCCGAACCACCTTTCGACTCGCCTCGACGGTCAGTCGGTGTTGCGCCAGCCGAGGAGGACGGACTCGCCTTCCGGTGCGGCCCAGGGGAGGAAGATGGCGACGATTACGGCGCAGACCACCACCGCACCCGCGGCGACCAGTGATGCTGCGTGGGAACCCTGTAGTGCTGCGGTTTTCATTGCGATGATGAGGTTTTCGCGTTGGGTTTCGAAGAACGGTGCCAGCGGGCGCTTGCGCATTTCGAGGACGCTGAGCGGACTGGCCTTCACCAGGCTCTTCTCGTTGTCGCTCATCAGCCCCTTCGGCACCGCATCGATGCGCGCGGCGATCCGAGTCGTGTAGTACGAGGCCACAATCGAGCCGAGCACCGCGACGCCGAGGGTGCCGCCGATCTCGCGGGTGGTGTCGTTGACCGCCGACCCTGCGCCCGCTTCGTCCAGTGGCAGTGCCGACATGATCGATTCGGTGGCCGGGCCCTGCACGATGGCCAGACCGAGCGCCATCGAAACCATGGACGGCAGCACACCGATGACGTAACTGCTGTCCACCGTGACCTGTCCGCCGAGATACAGTCCGACACCGGTGAGCAACAACCCGAATACGATCACCGGCGTGGTGCCGATGCGGGTCGCCATGAGCGTCGCGATCGGTGCGCCGACCGCCACCGAGAACGCGAACGGCAGTGAGGCGATACCGAATTCGAGCGGCGTGTACTCCCGTACCCCTTGGAAGTACTGAGTAATAAGGAACAGGAACCCGAACATCGAGAAGTAGCCGACCGCAATCGCCAAGGCAGGCATCGAGAATCGGCGATTGCGGAAAAGGCGCATATCGAGAATCGGTGCGCTGGTACGCAATTCCCACGTGATGAACGCCGCGAGCAGTGCGCCGCCGAGTGCGCTGACGCCGAGTGTGGTCGTGGAAAGCCAGCCGTATCGCGGCGCTTCGATAATTGCCCACACCAGTGCGGTGATGCCGGTGACCGACAATCCGATGCCCGGCAGATCGAGCCGCCCCACCTGGGCGGATCGCGATTCGGGCACCCAGATCAGGGTGGCGGCCAGGGCGATCAGCGCTACCGGCACATTGATCCAGAAGACCGAATGCCACGAAAAGTGTTCCAGCAGCCAGCCGCCGGAGATCGGGCCGATCGCGATGGCGAAGCCGGCCATGGCCGTCCAGGCGGCGATGGCCAGTGCGCGCTCGCGCTTATCGGTGAAGATATTGATGATCAGCGCCAGCGTCGCGGGGAAGACGGCCGCGGCGAAAACTCCCATCGCAGCGCGGGCGGCGATAACACTGCCCATGGATTCCGACAGGGCACCGCCGATGGACATGACGGCCACGCCGACCAGGCCGATCATCATGACGCGGCGGCGTCCGTAGCGGTCGCCGAGATTGCCGAAGGCCAGCAACAATCCGGCGAAGGTCAGGGTGTACGCGTCGACGACCCATTGCAGGCCGCTGACGCCGGTGGCCAATTCCACTCCGATGGAGGGTAGGGCCACATTCACGATGGTGTTGTCGAGGACGACCAGCAGCTCCGCCAGACAGATGACGGCAAGAGCGATGAAGCGCCTGGTGCGTCGTTCCAACAGCACCGGTGGATCGACTATGGAGGTTGCCATAGTTAGGTAGTGAAACAGTAACTGTGACTCTTGGTAACGCTTTATTGCGGCGATGTCCGACACATATTGGGCCGAATTGTGAGCTGCACCACAACAATTCAGGCGCGGAAGGGTTCCGTTCGTAGCCGTTTTGGCAGATGGCGGCGGGTTCGGCTACTCTGGACCGAAGTAATCGACGAGTTCGATGACTACCCAATCCGTTCTACCGAAGACCGTTGGTCGCTGCGCCCGTTCGGGCGTGGTCGAAGGTCCGGCATCGAGCCGGCGGCCCACGCAGGGAGGACCGAGGCTGGGATTCGATCTGGGCCATGCCTGGGTCGATCACCTATTGCGCCCCGGAACGCTCTGCGTTCGGGGCGTTTGCTTTTCGCTGGCCCCTGGTACTCGGCAGTTCGAATACGAACCGACATCCAGAGAGGAGGCGAAGTATGGCAAAACCCGAGAAGGTCACCGCGGTCGAGGAGATCACGGAGCAGTTCAAGAGCTCGTCGGCCACCGTCATCACGGAATACCGTGGTCTGTCGGTCGGTAAGCTCACCGATCTGCGTCGCGCGCTCGGCGAAGGCGCTACCTACTCCGTCGCCAAGAACACCCTGGTCAAGCGGGCGGCTGCGGAAGCGGGCGTCGTTGGCCTGGACGACTTGTTCGTCGGACCGACCGCCATCGCCTTCATCAAGGGCGAGCCGGTCGACGCAGCGAAGGCCATCAAGACCTTCGCCAAGGACAACAAGGCGCTCATCATCAAGGGCGGGTACATGGACGGCGCCGCGCTGTCCGTTGCCGAGGTCGAGAAGATCGCCGACCTGGAGTCCCGCGAGGTGCTGCTGGCCAAGCTGGCCGGCGCGATGAAGGGCAACCTGGCGAAGGCTGCCGGTCTGTTCAACGCTCCCGCTTCGCAGGTGGCCCGCCTGGCCGCTGCGCTGCAGGAGAAGAAGCAGGCCGAAGAAGGCGGAGCTGCCGCCGAGTAACACCCCCGGGTGGATCGCGTGCGGCTCGCCCACATAGACAACCAACTACCGAAAGGAAACAACAATGGCCAACGTTGACGAACTGCTCGAGACCTTCGGCAACATGACCCTGCTCGAGCTGTCGGACTTCGTCAAGAAGTTCGAGGAGAAGTTCGAGGTCACCGCGGCTGCTCCGGTCGCCGTCGCCGCCGTCGGTGGCGCTGCCGCTCCGGCCGAGGCCGCCGAGGAGCAGGACGAGTTCGACGTCGTCCTCGAGGGTGCCGGCGACAAGAAGATCCAGGTCATCAAGGTGGTCCGTGAGATCGTCTCGGGCCTGGGCCTGAAGGAAGCCAAGGACCTCGTCGAGAGCGCCCCGAAGCCGATCCTGGAGAAGGTCGCCAAGGACGCCGCCGAGGCTGCCAAGGCGAAGCTGGAAGAGGCTGGCGCCAAGGTTTCCGTGAAGTAATTCGCGAGTAACTCGCCGAGCGGGCGGTTCCCATTGGGGGCCGCCCGTTTGCGTTGTCATGACGGGTGCGACGGTAATGCGAATATTGCGAGTGATTCGGGGTTACTCTTCGGTCAGGTAAGGGTGTGCCGCGTCATGCTCATGGGATACAGTGACCGCACCCACTGTGATGCGACACACCGTGATACCGAATAGCGCGGTTCGCCGGTGGGTGGCTCGCTGAGAATTTGTGGAGGTTGGCGTGGGCGTCGAGGTCAGGACCGAGGGTGTTACCAAGTCCTTCGGTTCACAGCGAATTTGGCAGGACGTCTCATTGACGCTGCCCTCGGGTGAGGTCAGCGCGCTGCTCGGCCCCTCGGGTACCGGTAAGTCCGTCTTTTTGAAGTCGCTGATCGGTCTGCTGCGTCCGGAGCGCGGTTCGATCTTCATCGACGGCACCGATATCACCACCTGCTCCAATAAGGAGCTCTACGAAATCCGCAAGCTGTTCGGTGTGCTGTTCCAGGACGGTGCCCTGTTCGGCTCGATGAATCTGTTCGACAATGTGGCGTTCCCGTTGCGCGAGCACACCAAGAAGTCCGAGTCCGACATCAAGAAGATCGTGATGGAGAAGCTCGAGCTGACTGGTCTGCTCGGTGCGGAGGGCAAGCTGCCCGGTGAGATCTCCGGTGGTATGCGCAAGCGTGCCGGTCTGGCCCGCGCGCTGGTGCTGGATCCGCAGATCATCCTGGTCGACGAGCCCGACTCCGGTCTGGACCCGGTCCGTACTTCGTATCTGTCGCAGCTGCTGATCGACATCAACGCTCAGATCGACGCGACGATCCTGATCGTGACTCACAACATCAACCTGGCGCGCACCGTGCCCGACAACATCGGGATGCTGTTCCGGCGTTCGCTGGTGATGTTCGGTCCGCGTGAGGTGTTGTTGACCTCGGAGGAGCCGGTGGTCAAGCAGTTCCTCAACGGCCGCATGATCGGTCCGATCGGTATGTCGGAGGAAAAGGACGAGGCGCAGATGGCGCGCGAGCAGGCGCTCGTGGACGCCGGACACCATCATGGTGGCGCCGAAGAGGTCGAGGGCATCATCCCGCAGATGCGGGCCACTCCCGGTATGCCGGTGCGCCAAGCGGTGCTTCGCCGTCAGGCGCGCGTCCGCGAGATCATGCACACCCTCCCGCACGCGGCCCAGGCGGCTATCCGTGAGTCACTCGAGCAGAGCGACGATACGCAGGTGATGGCGTACCAGAACGGGGAGCTGGGCGGATACCAGGGTGGGTCATTCGACACTACCGTGCGCCACAACACAACTAACGGGTAACATCTGCGATCGTGAATTCCACCCTGGCGCGATTGCGGACTCCAATGGAGTCGGGGTTTGGCCAGGCCGGCAACATCTTTGCGCTGTTCATCGACGTTATGCGCAAGACGTTCAAACGGCCTTTCCAGTTGCGCGAATTCATCGAGCAGTCGTGGTTCATCGCGAGTGTCTCGATATTGCCGAGCGCACTGGTTGCCATCCCGTTCGGTGCGGTTGTCGCGCTGCAGACCGGCTCTCTGATCAAACAACTAGGCGCCGAATCGTTTACCGGCGCAACCAGCGTCCTGGCTACCGTCCAGCAGGCCGCCCCCGTTGTCACCGCGTTGATCATCGCGGGCGCGGCCGGATCGGCGGTAGCCGCCGATCTCGGCTCGCGCACCATCCGTGAGGAGATCGACGCACTCGAGGTGCTCGGCGTCGATCCGGTGCAGAAGCTCGTGGTGCCGCGCGTACTCGGCATGATGCTGGTCGCGCTGCTGCTCAACGGTCTGGTATCGGTGGTCGGCATCGCCGGCGGCTATTTCTTCAATGTCGGGCTGCAGGGCGGTACGCCCGGCGCCTACCTCGCTTCGTTCTCCGCGCTGGCCCAATTGCCGGACCTGTGGATCGGCGAGATCAAGGCCTTGGTATTCGGTCTGATCGCAGGCGTGATCGCCGCGTACAAGGGGTTGCATCCCAAAGGGGGCCCGAAAGGAGTCGGAGACGCGGTGAACCAATCCGTGGTTATCACCTTCATGGTTCTGTTCTTCGTGAACTTGATCCTGACACTGGTGTATTTGCAGGTCGTCCCCGCCAAGGGCGCCTGACCCGTGGCCACCTCGTACCGTCCCCCGGTCCTGGCGAAATCCGCCCGCCGGGTCCGTGAGATCGCGCGCATGCCGGTGAATATCGTCGATCGCGCCGGCGATCAGATGTCGTTCTATTCCAAGGCCATCGCCTGGATACCGCGCACCGCGGTGCACTACCGCAAGGAGGTCATGCGGCTGCTCGCCGAGGTGACCTTCGGCAGTGGTGCGCTGGCCGTCATCGGCGGCACCATCGGCGTCATCGTGTTCATGTCCGGCTCGGTCGGCGTCGTCGTCGGCCTGCAGGGCTTCAAGGCGTTGGATTCGCTCGGCAGCTCGGTGCTGACCGGCTTTCTCACCGCGTACATCAACACCCGCGAGATCGCGCCGCTGGTCGCGGCGCTCGCGCTATCGGCAACGGTGGGTTGTGGTTTCACCGCCCAGCTCGGCGCGATGCGTATCTCCGAGGAGATCGATGCGCTCGAGGTGATGGCGGTGCCCGGTGTGCCGTTCCTGGTCACCACCCGGGTGATCGCAGGCTTCCTCGCGGTCATCCCGCTCTACATCGTGGGCCTGCTGGGCACATTCCTGGCGTCGCGAATGATCAGCATCTGGTTCAACGGACAATCCAGTGGTTCCTATGACCACTATTTCAGTTTGTTCCTGCCACCAGAAGACGTCTTGTATTCATTCGTCAAAGTATTGGTCTTCGCATTCGTAATCATCATGGTGCATTGCTATTACGGCTTCAATGCCACCGGCGGACCGGCCGGTGTCGGCGTTGCGGTGGGTCGCGCGGTGCGCGCGGCGATCGTCCTCGTGAATGTGCTCGATTTCTTCCTGAGCCTCGCAATCTGGGGAACTACTACGACAGTGCGGGTTGCTGGATGAGCGCGGATCATCGAATTGGGAGCGGCAGTGAGGTGCCGTCATGAGTAATCGCGTGCAGATGTGGCGCGCGACGGAGAAATTGCGCGTCCGGCTGCTCGGTATCGCATTCTTCGTGGTCTGCGCACTATTCCTGGTCACCACGGTCGCGATCTACAACAAGGCGTTCGTCGATACCGTCCGGGTCGAACTGATCACCGACAGCGTGGGAAATGCGTTGACCCGCAATGCCGATGTGAAGGTGCGCGGCGTCAATGTCGGCGAGGTCAGGTCGAGCCGGTCCGAGGGCGGCAAGGTGACCCTCGACCTCGCGATCGATCCCGGTAAGGCGCAGCAGATTCCGGTCAATGCGACGGCCCGGCTGCTGCCGAAGACGCTGTTCGGCGAGCGGTATGTGGATCTGGTCATCCCGGACGAGCCGAGTAAGCAGCACCTGACCGAGGGCGTGACCCTGCATCAGGACACCAGCGGCAATGCCATCGAGATCAGCAAGCTGCTCGACGATGTGCTGCCACTGCTGCAGGCGATTCCGCCGCAGGATCTCGCCTCGACGCTCGGCGCACTGTCCCAAGCGCTTTCGGGTCAGGGTCTGGCGCTCGGTGAAACGGTGGAGAAGTTGGATCACATCTTCCGTGAGGTCAACGGGGTCATGCCCGATCTCAAGCAGGATCTGGTGAGCTTCGCCGATGTGGCCGCCACCTATTCCGATGCGCTGCCGCAACTGGTCGACGCATTCGACAACCTGCGCACCACCAACGCGACCATCGTGCAGCGCCGCCCGCAGATCGATACCCTGCTGGCCACGCTGAATCCGACCGCGGCCACCACCACGGACTTCCTGATCGCCAACCGCGACAACATCATCGATGTGGCCGCCGACTCGCGGCCCGCGCTGGAACAGCTGGCGACCTACTCGCCGACTTACACCTGCGCAATAGCGAACTTCGCCAAGATGAAGCCGCGCATCGACCAGCTCATGGGTATGGGCACCAAGCGGCCCGGCTCGCGAGTCACCATCGAGCTGACCAACACCCGCGGCAAGTACCTGCCCAACCAGGACGAGCCACGCTGGCTGGACACCCGCGGGCCTTGGTGCCTGCCCGAATACCCGGTCTTCACCGATCCGGGGCAGTACACCGGCGGACCGATCAACGACGGTTCCTACCAGGTGCCCAGCCGCAATCCGGGTGACCAGGACAGCGGCAAGCTGCCGGTGCCGCAGTTCGGCATGTACCCGGCCGCGAATGTGCCGACCACGGCCGGCTCGCCCGCCGAACAGCAGACCCTCGGCACGATCTACGGTGCGGCGAACGGTGTTTCGCCCGACCAGGTGCCCAGCTGGGTCACCAGGATCGGTGCACCCGCATTCCGTGGCAGTGAGGTGAGCGTGCGATGAAGGAAACGATGCGCGGCCTCGGCGGGCCGCTGACCAAACTCATCATCTTCATCGTCGTCACGCTGTTGGCGACGACGATCCTCGGGCTCTCGATCGCCAACTACACCGGCGGCGGCACCGCGTTCAAGGCGCGCTTCTCCGATGTCACCTCGGTCAATAAAGGTGACGAGGTGCGCATCGCCGGTGTCCGGGTCGGCAAGGTCACCAGCGTCAAGATCGTGGACAAGCGCCAGGCCGAGGTCGGATTCGAACTGACCGACCGAGATTGGCTGCCCGCGTCGACGACGGCGACCATCAAGTACCGCAACCTGGTCGGCCAGCGCTACATCGCGCTCGAACAGGGCACGGGCGAGCAGGGCCGCAAACTCAACAAGGGTGCGACCATCGGGCTCGAGCACACCAGGCCCGCACTGAACCTGACCACACTGTTCAACGGCTTCCGTCCGCTGTTCCAGACGCTGACCGCCGATGACGTGAACAAGCTGTCCTACGAGATCATCCAGGTCTTCCAGGGCGAGCAGGGCACCATCCACGATCTGGTGGCAACCACCGCGAACCTGACGAACAAGATCGCCGACAAGGACGCGGTCATCGGTGATCTGGTGCGCAACCTGACGGCCGTACTCAATGCGGTCAACGAGCGCGAGGGCCAGTTCGATCAGCTGATCGTCAATACCGAGGCACTGGTCAGCGGGCTGGCCGCCGAACGCGACACCATCGGCAGCTCGGTCACCTCGCTCGCCAATCTGGCCTCGGCCACCGCGGATCTGCTGGTGCCGACCCGCCCGACGCTGCAGGGCTCGATCGCCGGGCTCAGCCAGCTCACCGGCACCCTCGACGAGCGCAAGGACGACGTGAATACGGCGCTGACGAATCTGCCGATCAAGATGGAGAAGCTCGGCCGCGCCGGCAGCTACGGCTCCTGGTTCCAGTTCTATCTGTGCGGTATCGACATCGTGGTCGGACCGGGCGCGGTGGATGCGCCGCAGCTCAACCTCCCCGCCGGTTTGCCGACGGTCAACCAGCCGATCTACACCAATGCCGCACCGCGCTGCCAGGGGAAGGGTGGTCACTGATGGACGACCGGATCCTGCTCGGCAAGCGCAGCCCCGCGTTCCTGGGTGTGCTCGGCCTGGCCATGGTGCTGCTCGTGACGATCTCCGCGTTCTTCCTGGACAGGTTGCCGATCATCGGCGCGGGCACCAAATACACCGCGCAGTTCTCCGAGGCCGCGGGCCTCAAGAAGGGCAATGAGGTTCGCATCGCCGGTGTGAAGGTCGGTGCGGTGTCGGATGTTCGGCTCGACGGCAATAAGGTGCTCGTCGACTTCCGCACCCAGGACGCGTGGGTCGGCAACGAGACCACCGCCTCCATTCAGATCAAGACCGTGCTCGGCCAGAAATACCTGGCACTGGATCCGAAGGGCTCCGAGCCCGCCGATCCGAGCAAAGTGATTCCGCTGTCGCGGACGGTATCTCCGTACGACGTGGTGGACGCGTTCAGCGATGCGGCCAAGAACATCGACCAGATCGACACCGCGCAGCTGGCCACCAGCATGCGGGTGCTCTCGGAGGCGTTCGAGACCACCCCGCCGGAGATCCGCAACTCCATCGACGGCGTGGCCCGGCTCTCGGAAACCCTCGGCAAGCGCGATGAGGAGCTCAAGAAGCTGTTCGCGGCGACCAGGCAGACCACCGGTGTGCTCGCCGACCGCAATCAGCAGTTCGAGCGGCTGCTGGCCAACGGCGGACAGTTGCTGGCCGAGTTGAACATTCGCCAGCAGTCCATCGCGCAGCTGCTCACCGGCGCCAAGACGGTGTCGGCCGAACTGAGCGCGTTGGTCGCCGATAACGAGAAGCAGATGGGGCCGGCATTGACCAACCTCGCGGCCTCCATCGACCTGCTGAACAAGAATCAGCAGAACATTTCCAAGACGCTGGAACTCGCGGCGCCGTTCTACGGCCTCTACGCGAATGTGCTCGGTACCGGGCGCTGGTTCGACGCGGTGATCGTGAACCTGCTCCCGCCCGGCCTGCCGGAGATTCCGGGCGATCGGCCGCCGGTGCGCACCATGGGAGGTAACTGACATGGGGGTGAACTGGCCTCGTAAGGAGCCGCTCACCGCGCTGCGGACCTCGCGTCGCGGCACCAAGGCGACCATCGCGATCGGCGTGATCGCGGCGCTGGTCCTGGCCGGCGCCCTCTGGTGGCTTTTCGACCGGATGACCACGACAAAGATCACCGCGTACTTCGACCGCTCCGTGGGCATCTACGAGGGTTCGGATGTGCGCATCCTCGGCGTGCCGGTGGGCAAGGTGGATTCCGTCGAGCCGCAAGGCGAGCAGGTCAAGGTGGTGATGAGCGTCGACCGCAGCATCGACGTGCCCGCCGATGCCAAGGCCGCGCAGATCACGCCGTCGATCGTGTCCGACCGCTACATCCAGCTGACCCCGGCCTACACCGGCGGACCGAAAATGGCGCGCAACGCGACCATTCCGCGCGATCGCACGGTCACCCCGGTCGAGGTCGATCAGCTGTACAAGAGCATCACCGAACTCTCGGATGCGTTGGGCCCCAACGGCGCCAACGCCCAGGGCGCGGTGAACCAACTGGTGCGCACCTCGGCCGCGAATCTGGCGGGCAACGGAGAGGCGTTGGCCAACAGCATCACTCAGCTCTCGCGCGCGGCGCGGTACCTCGGCGATGCTCGCGGCGATATCTTCGACACCGTCAAGAATCTGCAGACCTTCGTCACCATGCTGGCCCAGAACGACCAGCAGGTGCGGCAATTCAATGCCCAGCTCGCGGATCTGTCGACCTTCCTCGCGGGGGAACGCCAGGATCTCGGCGCGGCGCTGAACCTGCTTTCGGTCGCACTCGGCGATGTCGCCCGATTCATCGACGAGAACCGGGATCTGATCCAGCAGAATGCCCAGGGCCTGACCACGCTCACCGCGACGCTCGCCAAGCAGCGCGACGATCTGGCCGCGGCACTGCCGGTGCTGCCGCTGGCGCTGAGCAATCTGATCAATATCCACAATGCCGAATCCGGCACCCTCGATATGCGCGCCAACTTCACCGATCTGCAGGATCCGTTCGGTGCGGTGTGCAAGATGCTGGATCTGAGCAAGTTGATGCCGGGTGATCCGAAGTTCGAGGCGCTCGGCAAGCAGATGCGCCCGATTCTGGATCACTGCAAGGAGATCACCGATCAGATCACCGCCGGTGTGAAGACGCCGACGCTGATCCTGCCGTTCGGCATCCTCAGCAATGACAATCAGCAGCGCGACCCGGTGCCCGGGACGGTTCCCGGCACCCCGTCCGATCAACTTCCGCCCTCGCAGGGAGGTGGCCAGCGATGAACAAGCGAATCCGTTCCCTGGCCAGCGCGGTGCTGGTGGTGGGCATGAGCACGGTTCTGGTGACCTCGTGCTCGTCCGAGGGTATCTACGCAGTGCCGCTGCCCGGCGGCGCCGATGTCGGCGACCATCCGATGACCATCGATATCCGGTTCGACGATGTGCTCGATCTGGTGCCGCAGTCCGCGATCAAGGTCGAGGGCGTGGCGGTCGGCCGCGTCGAGAAAATCGCCCTTGCTCCGGACGGCTGGACGGCCAGCGTGCGCGCTCTGGTGAACTCCTCGGTCGACCTGCCCGCCAATGCGCGGGCCGAGGTGCGGCAGTCGAATCTGCTCGGTGAGAAGTTCATCGAACTGTCCAAGCCGGCCGAGGAACCCGACAGCAAGAAGCTCGCCAATGGTTCGGTCATCCCGGCCGACCACACCCGGCACGCGACCGAGATCGAGCAAGTGCTCGGTGCGCTGTCGTTGCTGCTCAACGGTGGCGGCGTCGCGCAGTTGCAGCCCATCGTCACGGAGCTGAACAAGACGCTCGGCGGACGCGAGCAGCGGGTGCGCTCGCTGCTGGATCAGGCCAATACCCTGATCGGCGGGCTGAACGAGCAGGTCGACGACATCACAAGGGCCATCGACGGACTCGCCACGCTGAGCGGTCGGGTGAGCACGCAGACCGATCAGATCAGCAAGATCATCGATGAGCTGCCGCGGGGCATCAAGATCCTGGACGAACAACGGCCACAACTGATTTCGCTGTTGCAGCAGCTGGATCGGGTGGGTCAGGCCGGCTTCGACGTGTTGAACCACTCGAAGGACGACCTGATCAAGGATCTGACCTCGCTGCGTCCGACACTGCAGGAACTCGGCAAGGCGGCACCGGATCTGGTCACCGCGCTGCCGCTGATACCGACCTATCCGTTCCCGGACTCGACGCTGGAGGGCACCTTCGGCGGCCAGGTGAACACCTGGCTCTCGGTGGACCAGCAGATCGGTGTCACGCTCAGCAATCTCGGTGTCGGCAAGGGTGACCCGGTCTATATCCCGCCGCCCTACGGCCCCGAGGTGCCGGTGAATCCGACCAACCCGTACTACGGCGGCAATGGTCCGCGCCCGGGTTGGCCGACGGTTTCGCTGCTGCCGCTGCCGCCCAATATTCCGCGCTACCCCGCCGGCCTGCCGCAGCTGCCTGCCGATCCGCTCGGGGCGATTCTCGACCAGATCGGAGGTGGTCAGCGATGACCCGTCTGGTGCGCTACCAGCTGGTCGCGTTCGCCCTGATCGCGGTGCTCGGCGTGGTTTTCGTCGGCGCCAAATATGTTCGGCTCGATCACATGCTGGGCATCGGCGAGTACAACGTCAAGGTCGACGCGAAGCAGACCGGCGGCATCTACAAGGGCGCCGAGGTGACCTACCGCGGCGTCCCGGTCGGCCGGGTCGGCAATCTGGAACTCACCGACAAGGGTGTGGTTATCGGCCTGGTGCTCGATTCGAGTGCGCCGAAGATTCCGGAGTCGGCCAAGGCGGTGATCGCCAACCGGTCGGCCATCGGTGAGCAGTACCTCGATCTGCAGCCCGATTCCGATAAGGGCCCGTATCTGCGCGACGGTTCGGTCATCACCTCGGCGACGACCCCGATTTCCGTCGAGCAGTTGGTCCAGAGCGTGGATACCTTCACTCGCTCGGTCGATCTCACCGCGCTGAACACCACCGTCACCGAACTCGGCAAGGCCTTCGACGGCAAGGGCGACGACCTCAAGGTCTTCGTCGATTCGCTGAACAAGTTCACCGCCACGTTCAACGACAGCCTGCCGCAGACGATCCAGTTGATCCGCGACGGCCGGATCGCACTGGGCACCCAGGCCGAGCAGTCGGGCTACATCCGGCAGTTCAGCCAGGGCCTCGACCAACTCACCGCTCAACTGCGCTCGAGCGATCCGGACATCCGGCGGCTCATCGGCACCGGCACCGATGCCGGCCAGCAGATCACCGCGCTGCTGAACGAGAGCGGCGGCGCGCTCACCGAGGATCTGACCAACCTGCGTCAGCTGCTGCTGACCATCTCGCCGAAGTTCTACGCGCTGCGTCCGCTGCTGCAGATGCTGCCGGGGCTGTCCATCGGCGCCTCGTCCACCGCGCCCGGCGACGGCACCAGCCACTTCGGCCTGGTGCTAGAGGCGAACAACCCGCCCGCGTGCACCCAGGGCTACGAGGGCACCAAGGCGATCCTCGACCAGATGAAGCGGGAGAATCCGGACTTCGACGACACCCGCGACGAGTTCCCGTTCAACAAGGACGCGAAATGCACTGTGCCGTTCGGTAATCCGACCGCGGTGCGCGGTGGAATGCGCGCAGATCTGGCGGATCCGAGCATTGTGCAGCCCTGGGATGCCAACCCCAAGACCGATCCCGAGAAGCTGAATCTGAACCCGATCGCCGTACAGATGGCCACCCTGTTGGGGGTCACGCCCAAGCGGTGAACAGGACCTACGCGGCTACGCCGCAGTAACAATAGTTAGGGTGTCTCGCTGTGAGCATCGACATGTCCAAGGAAACGCCGGCGGTAACCGGCTCCGATTCCACGGAAGCTGATGCCGCAGCGCATGACGCGACGGCATCGGATCCCGTGCACCCGGCGGTCGCGTCCGCGGACGCACCCCGCGGACGACTCGCGGTCACCATGGTCGCGGCCGCCGCGCTGGTCGTCGCGTTGATCGCCGCGGTCTGGTTCGGCACCGGCTGGGTGCGCGCGGCCTTCTTCACCGACGGTCCGCGCGTCGAGGCGCGCGATACCGCGCTCGCCGATGCCAGGCAGGCCGCGATCAACCTGATGTCGCTGGATCCCAATGATGTCGACGGTTCGATCAAGCTGATCCAGTCGTCGATGACCGGATCGCTGCTCGACGATGCCACCAAGACCCAGGAGCAGTTCCGCGAGCAGGCCACGCAGGCCAAGACCAGGCTGGAGTCCAAGGTCGTCGGTTCCTCGCTGACCGCGCTGAACTCCGAGCGCGACCACGCCTCCGCGCTCATCGTGCTGCAGACCACCAGGACCGTCCCGGATGTCGCGCCGTACTCCTACCGTCAGACCTGGGCCCTTGATCTGGTCAAGCAGGGGGAGGTCTGGAAGGCCGAGAAGGCGAGTCCGTTGAGTCAGCCGATCCCCTTGAATCAGCCGACTGCCGCACAGCCCGGTGCCACGCCCGCGCCCAAGCCCGGATCGTAGGAGAACCCCGTCATGGCATCTCGTCGACCAGTCAATCGGGTCACTCCCCGCAACCGTCCCACCGTCGGCCGCACGGCGGCGAACACCGGTTCCGTCACCGCACGCCGCAGCACCCGCGCGGCCGACGAAGCGACCACGAAGCGCCGGACGAAGGTCGCCGGTAGCGCGGAACCGGTCCGACCGGCTCCGCAGTCCACCGAGCAGTCGCGGCCGTGGTCGCAGCGGTTGCGTCCGGGCGCGGGGTGGGGCGTGGTCGCGGCCCTTCTCCTCGTCGCTGTGCTGTTCGGTGCCTTCGCCGCGGTTGCGGCGTTCCGTCCCGGCATCGACGATTCCAACGAGGCCTACGTGGACACCAAGGCCACCGAAGAGGTGACCGCGGCCGCCTCGCACGCGTTGAAGACCATCTACGCCTATGACGTGAACAAGCTCGACGGCTACAAGGATGCGGTGCACGGTGTCGTCACCGGGCAGATGCTCGCCGATTTCGACAAGTACGCCGATACCAATCTCGCCGCCCTGAAACAGGCGCAGACCAGCGCCGATGCCCTCGCTGACCCGATCGGGGTGACCTTGCTCACCCAGGACAGGGCCGAGCTGCTGGTGAACTTCGTGGTCAGCGCGAACAAGAACGGCGTTGCCCAGCAGAGCGCCTCCGGCCCGATCGTGCTGAAAATGCAGAAGGTGGACGGCAAGTGGCTGGCCGCGGCCATCGTCGACCAGTGATTTCGGCGGCATAAGCCCAGCGGGGCAGGGGATCTGGCTGATCACCGGGTCGGGCCCGCCACTTGACGAGTTTCGCCGGACACGTCACGCTATTCACAACAGCGGCAGCTGTCACAGTGGCTTTTCGCGCCCCGTGGCTCCCGACGCAGCCAGCGATTCGGACCCGGAATGCGGCCATAACGGTCACGGCGTGCCGCCACACGGAGGCTTGTTCGGGTGGTACTTTGACACCACCTTGCGTATGGGTGTACGGTTGGACGTTGCGCTGGCTGCCTCCTGTCCATACCTCGATTTGCATACGTAAGTTCCACCTTCCGGTGTTACTTCCGTTGTTGCCTGTTCGGGTTTCGTTCGGGTTGTATCCAGCGGAATTCGTAGCAGACAAGCGACGGTCGCGGACCACCACGCGACGCGCGTGAGGTGCTGGAAGGACGCATCTTGGCAGTCTCCACCCAGACCAAGGCAGTTGCCGGAATCCCCGGAGCCCCGTTGCGGGTGTCTTTCGCGAAGATCCGTGAACCCTTGGAGGTGCCCGGACTTCTCGATCTACAGACCGACTCATTTGCATGGTTGATCGGCTCGCCCTCGTGGCGTGAGAAAGCCGCGGCTCGCGGCGACGGCGGACTAACGGGCGGTCTGGAGGAGGTGCTCGAGGAGCTCTCGCCGATCGAGGACTTCTCCGGCTCCATGTCCCTTTCTTTCTCTGATCCTCGTTTCGAGGAGGTCAAGGCCTCCATCGATGAGTGCAAAGACAAGGACATGACCTACGCGGCGCCGTTGTTCGTGACCGCCGAGTTCATCAACAACAACACCGGTGAGATCAAGAGCCAGACGGTCTTCATGGGTGATTTCCCGATGATGACCGACAAGGGCACGTTCATCATCAACGGCACCGAGCGCGTCGTCGTCTCGCAGCTGGTGCGTTCGCCGGGTGTGTATTTCGATCACAGCGTCGACAAGGCCACGGAGAAGGACCTGCACAGCGTGCGCGTCATCCCGTCGCGTGGCGCGTGGCTGGAGTTCGATATCGACAAGCGCGACACCGTTGGTGTGCGCATCGACCGCAAGCGCCGTCAGCCGGTCACTGTGCTGCTGAAGGCGCTGGGTTGGACGAACGAGGAGATCGTCGAGCGCTTCGGCTTCTCCGAGATCATGATGTCGACCCTGGAGAAGGACAACACCGCCGGTCAGGACGAGGCGCTGCTGGACATCTATCGCAAGCTGCGTCCGGGCGAGCCGCCGACCAAGGAGTCCGCGCAGACCCTGCTGGAGAACCTGTTCTTCAAGGAGAAGCGCTACGACCTGGCGCGCGTCGGTCGCTACAAGATCAACAAGAAGCTCGGCATCCACCTCGGCGAGCCGATCACCGCATCGGTGCTCACCAAGGAAGACATCGTCACCACGATCGAGTACCTGGTGCGTCTGCACGCGGGTGATCGGGCGATGACCGCGCCGGGCGGCGAAGAGGTGCCGGTCGAGGTCGACGACATCGACCACTTCGGCAACCGTCGCCTGCGCACCGTCGGCGAGCTGATCCAGAACCAGATCCGGGTCGGCCTCTCCCGCATGGAGCGCGTGGTCCGCGAGCGGATGACCACCCAGGACGTCGAGGCCATCACGCCGCAGACCCTGATCAACATCCGTCCCGTCGTGGCCGCGATCAAGGAGTTCTTCGGAACCTCGCAGCTGTCGCAGTTCATGGACCAGAACAACCCGCTGTCGGGTCTGACCCACAAGCGTCGCCTCTCGGCGCTCGGCCCGGGTGGTCTGTCCCGTGAGCGCGCCGGTCTGGAAGTCCGCGACGTGCACACCTCGCACTACGGCCGCATGTGCCCGATCGAGACCCCGGAAGGCCCGAACATCGGCCTGATCGGTTCGCTGTCGGTGTACGCGCGGGTGAACCCGTTCGGCTTCATCGAGACGCCCTACCGCAAGGTGGTCGACGGCAAGGTCACCGATGAGGTCAAGTACCTCACCGCCGACGAAGAGGACCGCCACGTCCGTGCGCAGGCCAACTCGCCGGTCGACGCCGACGGCCGCTTCCTCGAGGAGCGCGTGCTCTGCCGCCGGGGCAACGACGAGAACGAACTCGTCCCCGCCTCCGAGGTCGACTACATGGATGTTTCGCCGCGCCAGATGGTTTCGGTCGCGACCGCGATGATTCCGTTCCTCGAGCACGACGACGCCAACCGTGCCCTCATGGGTGCGAACATGCAGCGCCAGGCCGTGCCGCTGATCCGTTCCGAATCCCCGATCGTGGGTACCGGTATGGAGCTGCGCGCCGCGGTTGACGCCGGTGACGTCGTGGTGAACGAGAAGTCCGGTGTGGTGGAAGAGGTTTCGGCCGATTACGTCACTGTGATGGCCGACGACGGCACCCGCAAGAGCTACCGGATGCGCAAGTTCGCTCGCTCGAACCAGGGCACCTGCGCGAACCAGCGGCCGATCGTGGACGAGGGGCAGCGCGTCGAGTCCGGTCAGGTGCTCGCCGATGGTCCCTGCACCGAGAACGGTGAGATGGCCCTCGGCAAGAACCTGCTCGTGGCGATCATGCCGTGGGAAGGCCACAACTACGAGGACGCGATCATCCTGTCGCAGCGCCTCGTGGAAGAGGACGTGCTCACCTCGATCCACATCGAGGAGCACGAAATCGATGCCCGCGACACCAAGCTCGGTGCCGAGGAGATCACCCGGGACATCCCGAACGTCTCCGACGAGGTTCTCGCGGACCTGGACGAGCGCGGCATCGTGCGCATCGGCGCCGAGGTTCGCGACGGCGACATCCTGGTCGGCAAGGTCACCCCGAAGGGTGAGACCGAGCTGACCCCGGAGGAGCGGCTGCTGCGCGCGATCTTCGGTGAGAAGGCGCGCGAAGTGCGCGACACCTCGCTGAAGGTGCCGCACGGTGAGTCCGGCAAGGTCATCGGCATCCGCGTGTTCTCGCGCGAGGACGACGACGATCTGCCTCCGGGCGTCAACGAGCTGGTCCGGGTGTACGTGGCGCAGAAGCGCAAGATCCAGGACGGCGACAAGCTGGCCGGCCGCCACGGCAACAAGGGTGTCATCGGCAAGATCCTCCCGACCGAGGACATGCCGTTCATGCCCGATGGCACCCCGGTGGACATCATCCTGAACACCCACGGCGTGCCGCGTCGTATGAACATCGGCCAGATCTTGGAGACCCACCTCGGGTGGATCGGCAAGGCGGGCTGGGATGTCGGCGCCGGTGTGGACGGTAATTCCCGTCCGGATTGGGCCAGGGCGCTGCCGGAGGAGATGCTGGCGGCTCCGGCCGAGTCCAACATCGCCACCCCGGTGTTCGACGGCGCTCGTGAAGAGGAGCTGACCGGTCTGCTCGCCTCGACCCTGCCGAACCGCGACGGTGAGCGCATGGTCGACGACAACGGCAAGGCGACGCTGTTCGACGGACGTTCCGGTGAGCCCTTCCCGTACCCGGTGGCCGTCGGCTACATGTACATCCTGAAGCTGCACCACCTGGTCGACGACAAGATCCACGCCCGTTCGACCGGTCCGTACTCGATGATCACCCAGCAGCCGCTCGGTGGTAAGGCGCAGTTCGGTGGTCAGCGCTTCGGTGAGATGGAGTGCTGGGCCATGCAGGCCTACGGCGCCGCTTACACGCTGCAGGAGCTGCTCACCATCAAGTCCGACGACGTGGTCGGTCGCGTGAAGGTGTACGAGGCGATCGTCAAGGGCGAGAACATTCCGGAGCCGGGCATTCCGGAGTCGTTCAAGGTGCTCCTGAAGGAGCTCCAGTCGCTGTGCCTCAACGTCGAGGTGCTGTCTTCGGACGGCGCGGCGATCGAGATGCGCGACGGCGATGATGAGGATCTGGAGCGCGCGGCCGCGAACCTGGGCATCAACTTGTCCAGGAACGAAGCCGCGACCGTCGACGATCTGGCGAACTAGGCGGTAGGGCCGGATGGCGTGCACGCCGACGACATCCGGCCTCCGCGCTCGACCAACTAGTGAACTTTTTGCTCGAATTCGACCCGAATAGGGGAAAGGAAGTTACGTGCTAGACGTCAACTTCTTCGATGAACTCCGGATCGGTCTGGCCACCGCCGAAGACATCCGCCAGTGGTCCTACGGCGAGGTGAAGAAGCCGGAGACCATCAACTACCGCACGCTCAAGCCGGAGAAGGACGGCCTGTTCTGCGAGAAGATCTTCGGTCCGACCCGAGACTGGGAGTGCTACTGCGGTAAGTACAAGCGCGTCCGCTTCAAGGGCATCATCTGTGAGCGCTGTGGCGTCGAGGTGACTCGCGCCAAGGTGCGCCGTGAGCGGATGGGCCACATCGAGCTGGCCGCTCCGGTTACCCACATCTGGTACTTCAAGGGCGTGCCCTCGCGCCTCGGGTACCTTCTCGACCTGGCGCCGAAGGATCTGGAAAAGATCATCTACTTCGCCGCCTACGTCATTGTCGGCGTCGACGAGGAGCTGCGTCACAACGAGCTCTCCACGCTCGAGGCCGAGATGGAGGTCGAGAAGAAGGCGGTCGCCGATCAGCGCGACGCCGATCTCGAGGCCCGCGCCCAGAAGCTCGAGGCCGATCTGGCCGAGCTCGAGGCCGAGGGTGCCAAGTCCGATGTCCGCCGCAAGGTCAAGGACGGCGGCGAGCGCGAAATGCGTCAGCTGCGCGACCGCGCCCAGCGTGAGCTGGACCGGCTCGACGAGATCTGGAGCACCTTCACCAAGCTGTCGGTCAAGCAGCTCATCGTCGATGAGGTGCTCTACCGCGAGCTGATCGACCGCTACGGCGAGTACTTCACCGGCGCCATGGGTGCGGAGTCCATCCAGAAACTGATGGAGAACTTCGACATCGACGCCGAGGCCGAATCGCTGCGCGAGACCATCCGCAGCGGTAAGGGCCAGAAGAAGCTGCGCGCGCTCAAGCGGCTCAAGGTTGTCGCGGCCTTCCAGGCCAACGGCAACTCGCCCATGGGCATGGTGCTCGACGCCGTTCCGGTGATCCCGCCGGAGCTGCGCCCGATGGTTCAGCTCGACGGTGGCCGCTTCGCCACCTCCGACCTGAACGACCTGTACCGCCGCGTGATCAACCGCAACAACCGCCTCAAGCGACTGATTGATCTGGGCGCGCCCGAGATCATCGTCAACAACGAGAAGCGGATGCTGCAGGAGTCCGTGGACGCACTCTTCGACAACGGCCGCCGCGGCCGCCCGGTCACCGGACCGGGTAACCGTCCGCTGAAGTCGCTGAGCGATCTGCTCAAGGGTAAGCAGGGTCGTTTCCGTCAGAACCTGCTCGGTAAGCGCGTCGACTACTCGGGCCGTTCGGTCATCGTCGTCGGTCCGCAGCTGAAGCTGCACCAGTGCGGTCTGCCCAAGCTGATGGCGCTGGAGCTGTTCAAGCCGTTCGTGATGAAGCGTCTGGTCGATCTGAACCACGCGCAGAACATCAAGTCCGCCAAGCGGATGGTCGAGCGGCAGCGTCCCCAGGTGTGGGATGTCCTCGAAGAGGTCATCGCCGAGCACCCGGTGTTGCTGAACCGTGCGCCCACCCTGCACCGCCTCGGCATCCAGGCCTTCGAGCCGCAGCTGGTGGAGGGCAAGGCCATCCAGCTGCACCCGCTGGTCTGTGAGGCGTTCAACGCCGACTTCGACGGTGACCAGATGGCCGTGCACCTGCCGCTGTCCGCGGAGGCGCAGGCCGAGGCCCGCATTCTGATGCTGTCCTCGAACAACATCCTGTCGCCTGCCTCGGGTCGTCCGCTGGCCATGCCGCGTCTGGACATGGTGACCGGTCTGTACTACCTGACCCGCCTGGAAGAGGGCGCGAAGGGCGAGTACCAGGCGGCCACCAAGGACGCACCGGAGCAGGGCGTGTACTCCTCGCCCGCCGAGGCGCAGATGGCGGTGGACCGTGGTGAGCTCACCGTGCGTTCGCTGATCAAGGTGCGTCTCACCGACCAGCGCCCGCCGAAGGCAATCGAGGCGGAGCTGTTCCCGGATGGCTGGAACCGCGGCGACGCGTGGATCGCCGAGACCACCCTTGGTCGCGTGCTGTTCAACGAGCTGCTCCCGGCGGACTACGCGTTCATCAACGAGCAGATGCCGAAGAAGCGTCAGGCGACGATCATCAACGATCTGGCCGAGCGCTATCCGATGATCGTGGTCGCGCAGACCGTCGACAAGCTGAAGGACGCGGGCTTCTACTGGGCCACCCGTTCCGGCGTGACGGTCTCGATGTCGGACGTGCTCGTTCCGCCGGAGAAGACCGAGATCATGGAGCGCTACGAGGCGCAGTCCGATCAGATCGAGAAGAAGTACCAGCGTGGTGCGCTCGATCACCAGGAGCGCAACAACGCCCTGGTCAAGATCTGGCAGGAAGCGACCGAAGAGGTCGGTAAGGCGCTGCGTTCGCACTACCCGGCCGACAACCCGATCATCACGATCGTCGACTCGGGCGCGACCGGTAACTTCACCCAGACTCGTACCCTCGCCGGTATGAAGGGCCTGGTTACCAACCCGAAGGGTGAGTTCATCCCGCGGCCGATCAAGTCTTCCTTCCGTGAGGGCCTGACGGTGCTGGAGTACTTCATCAACACCCACGGTGCTCGTAAGGGTCTGGCCGACACCGCGCTTCGTACCGCCGACTCGGGTTACCTGACCCGTCGTCTGGTGGACGTCTCGCAGGACGTCATCGTGCGCGAGCACGACTGTGGCACCGAGCGCGGCATCCTGGTGCCGATCGCGGAGAAGCAGCTCGACGGCTCGCTGATCCGGGACGCGCACGTGGAGACCAGTGCCTACGCCCGTACCCTCGCGGCGGACGCGCTGGATGCCAAGGGCAACGTCGTGGTGGGTAAGGGCGCCGATCTCGGCGACCCGGCCATCGAGGCGCTGCTCGACGCGGGTATCACCGATGTGAAGGTTCGCTCCGTGCTGACCTGCACCACCGGTACCGGCGTCTGCGCGACCTGCTACGGCCGCTCCATGGCGACCGGCAAGCTGGTCGACATCGGTGAGGCCGTCGGTATCGTCGCCGCGCAGTCCATCGGTGAGCCCGGTACCCAGCTGACCATGCGTACCTTCCACCAGGGTGGTGTCGCGGGTGACGACATCACCGGCGGTCTGCCCCGTGTGCAGGAGCTCTTCGAGGCTCGTGTGCCAAAGGGCAAGGCGCCGATCGCGGAGGTCTCGGGTCGGGTGCGGCTCGAGGACGACGATCGCTTCTACAAGATCACCATCATCCCGGATGACGGTGGCGAAGAGGTTGTCTATGACAAGCTCTCGAAGCGTCAGCGTCTGCGTGTGTTCAAGCACGACGACGGCACCGAGCGTCTGCTCTCCGACGGTGACCACGTCGAGGTCGGCCAGCAGCTGCTGGAAGGCGCGGCGGATCCGCACGAGGTGCTGCGCGTGATGGGCCCCCGTCAGGTGCAGATCCACCTGGTCCACGAGGTCCAGGAGGTCTACCGCTCGCAGGGTGTGTCGATCCACGACAAGCACATCGAGGTCATCGTGCGCCAGATGCTGCGTCGCGTGACGATCATCGATTCGGGTGCCACGGAGTTCCTGCCCGGTTCGCTCACCGAGCGTTCCGAGTTCGAGGCCTCCAACCGTCGCGTCGTCGCCGAGGGCAATGAGCCCGCGGCGGGTCGCCCGGTGCTGATGGGTATCACGAAGGCGTCGCTCGCGACCGATTCGTGGCTGTCGGCGGCATCCTTCCAGGAGACCACCCGAGTCCTGACCGACGCGGCCATCAACTGCCGCTCGGACAAGCTCATCGGCCTCAAGGAAAACGTGATCATCGGCAAGCTGATCCCGGCCGGTACCGGTATCAACCGCTACCGCAACATCCAGGTCCAGCCGACCGAAGAGGCTCGTGCCGCCGCGTACGCGGTGCCGTCCTACGACGACACCTACTACAGCCCGGACAGCTTCGGCGCCACCACCGGTGCCGCGGTCCCGCTCGACGATTACGGTTTCAGCGACTACCGCTGACCCGGTAACAGCATTCGGCCCCCGCTCTCCGGAGCGGGGGCCGTTTCGCGTCGTACGGAGGATTTACGGGTGCCAGGTCGCCTGTGTGGCTGTTTGTGTTCATCCGTAGGTTGCGAGGTAGTGGGGTGCGTTTGTCACGATGAGGTGCATGCGGTGGTATGCGGTGGGTCTGGTCGGGTTGTTGGTGGCCGCTGCCGGTGCGGCTTCGGCGGATGGGCCGGGGCACAGTTTCGATCTGCAGGCGCATCGGGGTGGTGCCGCGCTCGTTGTGGAGAACACATTGGCCGCGTTCGCGAATGCGTTGGAACTCGGGGTCAGCACGTTGGAATTGGATGTGCAGATCACGGCGGATGGGTTTGCGGTGGTCACGCATGATCGGGATCCGAGTCCGGATAAATGTGTCGATACTGCGCCCGCGTTTCCGGGCGATCCGAAGTTCCCGTATGTGCCTGGTGCACAGTTCATTCGGGATCTGACACTGGCTCAGGTGTGGACGATCGATTGTGGATCGAAGCAATTGGCCGCGTTTCCGAATCAGCGAATCGTGCCGGGGGAGCGAATGCCGTTGCTGTCGGAGGTATTCGAGCTGGTGCGGGCCTATCGAGCCGATGATGTGAAGCTGAATGTCGAGACGAAGGTCGAGGCCGGGGCGCCGGAGCAGACCGCGCCGCGGGAGCAATTCGTGCAGGTGGTCGCGGCGCAGGTGCATCGGGCGCATTTCGAAAATCGGGTGACCATACAGAGTTTCGATTGGGGCGCGCTGATGCGGATGCGACAGGTGGCGCCGGATTTGCCGATCGTCGCGCTGACCAACGGGCAGCAATTTCTGCAGGAAGGTCGGCCGGGTGCGTCGCCTTGGTTGGGCGGGATCGACATCGACGACTTCCCTGGCACATTGCCGGAGAAATACGTCGCGGCCGCAGCGTCTTTCGGCGCGAATGTGCTGTCACCGGTACACGGCAGTCCGCAGGACGGCACGGTCGAGGATCCGGGCTACGCGGCGTTCACAACCGCCGAACTGGTCCGCGCCGCACACGAGTGCGGCATGACGGTGGTTCCGTGGACGGTCGACGATCGCCCCACCATGACCGCGCTGATCGATCTCGGCGTGGACGGCCTGATCACCAACCGCCCGGACCTACTGCGCACCATCCTTGCCGAACGCGGCTACCGGTTGCCAAGGGCGTATCACCGATGACGTACTCGCGGGCAGGTTTTGCCTGCGATGTGGCACTTTTCCTCGAACCCCGCCGGTAGCCAGTTACCCGATTGCAGGAGCGGATGGCTCGGGAACTGAGTGTGTGCCGCGAGTGCGAAAATCAGTACGGCCCATGGGCTTTGGACTTGGAGGAGATGTGGATTGCCGTTTCGGTCCGGATAACGGCAGATCAGTCGGTCGGGCCCGGGCATATCCACCATTTCCAGACCCGCCCAATGCACCGAGAACGAATGATCGGCGTTGTAGCAGTACATCCGCCGGTCCGAAACCATTACCGAGCCGGGGCGTTCGGCCACCCAGCGCGGGCGCAGTCCCGCCTCGGCCTGGCGGCGTCGCGAGCGGTTCGCCATGGCATTGCCGAGATGGACCGCCGCCACGAAGGACAGCGTGCCGACTGCCGTCACGCTGTTGCGGTTCCAGGTTCCGTCGCCGACCGCCCGCCACTGAAACCAGACGGCAGGGCCCTCGGCCAGGCATATTTCGTCGGCTTCGGTTCGGACCATGGTGGCTCGGGGCGGCAGTTCGGCAAGCCGGTCGTGCAGCAGGAAGTCGATGACACCGCAGGTGTACAGCAGATGGTCGTCGGCCGTGGTCCAACCCACCTGCTGCGCGATGATCCGATCGATATCGGAGGTCGGGTCGTACATCGGCCCTACCGCCCGATCGGCCGCAGACACATCGGCTTTCCCTCTGCTTTCCGCGCCAACGCCGTCATGCAATATCCAATCGCGATAGACATGCCACCGTTGTCAATTGTGCCCAAGCCGAGCCGATCGCGCGATCATCGGCCACGGTGCAAGGTTGTGTTCGTAGGCTGGTACAGCCCGAAATGCCGGGCCCGGCCGCCGACTTCGAGACGGGATCCCCACCCATGACCTATGGACAACAGCCCGGCTATGGCTACCCGCCGGCCCAGCCGCAGTTCGAACCACCGGCACATCTGGGCTTCGCGGTCGTCGCCACGATTATCGGCACGCTGACCTGCCTGGTGGGAACGGCGCTCGGGCTGGTCGCGATCGTCTTCGGCACCCAGGTGCATTCGAAGTGGATCGCCGGCGACATCGCCGGCGCGATGGACGCGTCGAAGAAGGCACGAGGCTGGGCGATCGGAGCGATGGTCGCGAATGTGCTGTGCGTGGTACTCGGACTCGGCTACCTGGTCGTCACGCTCACCCAATCCTCTTCCTGACCCGGTGGACAACCGCCATCCCGCCGGGGTATGAAATTAGAACACGTTTCAGTTCGGTGGGAGATGCGATGGACGACGCGACCATGGGCGATCTGGTGATGGCCGGATTTCAGAAGCTGGGATTTATCCAGTTCGCCGGTATCGAAGGGGTGGAGTTCAGCGCGGGCCGCAATGTCGTGACGATCGCGCCGAAGCCCGAACATCTCAACCACAACGGTGATCTGCATGCCGCGGTGCTGTTCGGCCTGGCCGAAACGGCGGCGATGGGCGCGTCGATCTCGGGCATCGTCGATCTCATGGGTGAGACGTTCATCGTCGCCCGCGACGGCCGGATCGAATATCTGGCGCGGGCCAAGGGCGAGGCGGGTCCGTTCCTCGCGACGTCCGAGTTGACCGCCGAAACCCTGGAAAAGGTCCGCGCCGACATCGCGGCGCGGGTCGATGTCGAGCTGGAGGTGCCGGTGAATATCACCGATAGCACCGGAAAGTCCGTTGCGGCATCGGCATTCACGGCGGTCATTCGGCCACGGCGGAAGTGATCGAATGACCCGGTCGGGAGGGCGGCCCGAGCGCGCGCCCTCCCGTAAACCACGTCAGCGCTCGCTGTCCAGCAGCGCCATCTGCGCTGCCGCATAACGCTCGCCCGCGATCTGATCCGCGGGCACCGCGGCCTCGATGGTCGCCAGTTCGTCGGCGCTGAGCTGGATATCCACGGACCCAAGGGATTCCGACCAGCGCTGACGAGTGCGCGCGCCGAGGATCGGCACGATATCCGTGCCCCGGGTCAGCACCCAGGCAATGGCGAGCTGTGCGACCGAAACATCCTTCTCCGCAGCGATATTCGCGAGCGCGTCGACCAATTTCAGGTTCTGGTCGAGATTTTCACCCTGGAAGCGCGGGCTGTGGGCGCGGAAGTCGGTCGGCGCGAAGGTCGCACCCGGGCGCACCGAATCGCTGAGCAGACCACGCGACAGCACACCGTAGGCCGTGATGCCGATGCCGAGTTCCCTTACCGCGGGCAGGATTTCGGTCTCGATCCCACGGGAGATCAGCGAATATTCGATCTGCAGATCGGCGATCGGGTGCTCCGCGGCGGCCCGGCGAATGGTGTCGACGCCGACCTCGGACAGGCCGATGTGCCGGATATAGCCCGCCTCGACGAGTTCGGCCATGGCGCCGATGGTCTCCTCGATCGGGACATTCGGGTCCAAGCGCGCGGGACGATAGATGTCGATGTAATCCACGCCGAGGCGCTGCAGGCTGTAGGTGAGGAAGTTGCGCAGCGCGACGGGCCGATTGTCGCTGCCGCCCCAGGTGCCGCCCGGCCCACGCAGTGCACCGAACTTCACGCTGAGCACCACGTCCTCGCGGGGACGCTCGGCAATGGCCTTGCCGATCAGCATCTCGTTGTGACCGGCGCCGTAGAAATCGCCGGTATCGATGAGGTTGGCGCCGGAGTCCAGTGCGGCGTGGATGGTGGCAATCGATTCGGCGTCGTCGGCGGTGCCGTACATGCCGGACATGCCCATGGCGCCGAGTCCGATGCGGCCGACCGTCGGGCCGGTGTCGCCGAGCTTGGTGGTGATCTTCGATGTCGTCATGGGATAAGCCTGACCCCTGCTGAAGGGTTGCGGGAGAGATCGCTTATCGGGGGACCGGCGATCCCTGGCTGGGCGACGGGTATTGCGGGACAGTGGTGACATGGACCGATCCGAACTGGCCGATTTCCTGCGTAGGCGTCGCGAACAGCTGACGCCCGCGGACGTCGGGCTGCCACCGGGAGTGCGCCGCCGCACGCCCGGCCTGCGCCGGGATGAGGTGGCGATGCTGGCGGGGATGTCCACCGACTACTACACGCGCCTCGAACAGTCCCGGGGCCCGCGGCCTTCCACCCAGGTGCTGGCCGCGCTGGCGCGGGCGCTGCGTTTCAGCAATGACGAGCGCGACCATCTCTATCACCTGTGCGATCACGCGCCGCCCGGGCGCGAGGTGGCCGATAAGCATGTCGCTCCGGGGATCATGCATGTGCTGGCCAAGCTCGACGACACCGCGGCCACCGTCATCACCGATCTCGGCGAGGTCCTGGTGCAGAACCGGATGCACACCCTGCTGGTCGGCGACCACGCGAATCGGCGTGGCTGGGACCGGTTCTACGCCTGGCGCTGGTTCACCGACCCGCAGTCGCGTTCGATCTTCCCCGAGGACGACTGGGATCGGTTGGGCCGCAACCATGTCGCGGATCTGCGGGCCACCGCGGCGCGCCGATCCGGCGATGCCGACGTCACCGAATTCGTGAGCCGATTGCGTGCCGCGAGTACGGAATTCGAGCAGCTGTGGCACGAACACGAAGTGGCGGTGCGGACTTCGGATATCAAGCGGATCCTGCACCCCGAGGTGGGCGCGATCGATACGGTCTGCGAAACCCTGCTGACCCCGAACGCGGCACAGCGGCTACTGGTCTATATGCCGCGTCCGGGTACCGATGCCGCGGAGAAGCTGGATCTATTGCGAGTCATCGGAACGCAGCGCCTGCTGCCGCACGACGATATCGGCTCGCTCAGGGATTGAGATCGAAGTAATCCATCGCCGCCTGAACCGCCGGTTCACCACCACCGGCGGACAGACCGGCGAACGCACCGATGGCCCCGCCGACCACAGTCATGACCGGGACGGTGACGAAGTCGAAGACGAAGAGACCGAGCGGGAAACCGAGGACGAATCCGATGGCCGCACCGATCGCGGCACCGGTCAGCACCTGCGGCATGGACTTCTCGACCTGATCGAAGAAGCGCTGCTCGGTGCTCACCTCCCGCACCGGATCATCGGTCGTGCTGATCGGGGTGAGCGAGAGCCGGGAGCCCGCCGCATCGATGGCAGGCACCAGATCGATCCGATGTCCGGCGATCTTCACCGCGGTCGGCAGCGCGGCGACCACATGTCCGTTGGCATCGGTCAGCGAGATGACCTTGTTGTCGCGGACCAGGTCCCAGCGTCCCTCGGAAATCGTCGTCACCACGGCGTGGCGGTTCTCGGTCGCCGCGACGTGATAGCCGATGTGCTGGAAGAAACCCTGCAGGTCGAGTGGCACGTCGGCGGTCGAATTCGGTGCGGGCGGTGCGGGTTCCGCGTGTACGACGCCGGTGCCGATCGTGGTGGCCGCGAGCGCAAGCAGTGCCGTCGCGGCGATTCTGGAGATCCTCATCCTGCTCTTTCATCCGACCACCGGCGCGGAATGTCCGGTTTGTTCCGAACGAAGATACCGTTTCGTGATCGGATGTTGAAGGGTTTCCGTCCCGAACTCCAACGCATTAGAGAAAGTCCCGATTGTTTTGTGGTGCTTCGGATTCAGCTCCTGGCCGAACCCATGCGACGTTTACGGGGCTTCAGGTGCAGACCGGGCAGGGGCGGGGCCGGAATGCGCTGTTCCGGTGTGTGGCCCGCGATATCGGCGAAACGCTCGACAACGTGTTTCTCCCAATCGTTTCGGGCCTCGACGATGTCCTCATGGCTACGGCCGACGAAGTTCCACCACATCACCAATTCCTCGCCGAACGGCTCGCCGCCGATGAGCGCGAAATGCGCGCCCTCGGCGCTGCTGAGCCGCAACTCCTCGCGTCCGGTGCCCAGGTAGAGCAGTGGGCCGGCGGTGATTTCGGTGCCGTCGGCTGTGACACTGCCCTCGATCACCATCAGTGCGTGCTCGAAATCGGGATCCAGGGCGATGGCGGTGTCGGTGCCCGGTTCGATTCGCACATCCGCCCCGACGATCGGCGTGTACGCCTTGGCGGGCGAGGTGAGTCCGGCGAACGTGCCGATCAGCACGATCGCTCGCACCCCGGGTGCCTCGTAGACCGGCAGCTCGCGATGCTGTTCGAAATGCGGATCGATCCCGAGGCTGTTGCCGGGCAATGCGATCCACAGTTGCAGGCCGTGCCCGGCGTGCGCGCCCGCGACGCCGTATTCGGAATGCGCGATGCCGCGACCGGAGGTCATCAGATTCAGCTGTCCCGGCTCGATCTCCACATCGGAGCCGATCGAATCGCGGTGGCGGATGCGTCCGTCGAACGGCCAGGTCACCGTCTGCAATCCGATATGCGGATGCGGATCGATATCCGGTGACGCACCCGTCTTGGTAACCGTGGGCGAGCCGAAATGATCGAGGAAGCACCAGGCGCCGACAGTCGGCAGATCACGTTGCGGCAGTACGCGTTCCACATAGACGCCGCGCACCCCGCCCAGCGGGACCTCGCGCGCCGGATAGAGCTCGGCCACCGGACCGGGACCCGGTGTCGCCTCGCAGACCGCTTCCTCCGGATGCGGATCGAGGTCGCTCATCGGGTAACGCCCTTGCCGACCACATGCTCGTCGTATTGCGGATGCTTCTCCAGGTAGGCCTTGATGAACGGGCACAGCGGCCGGATCACACGGGCGCGGGCGATCGCATCCTCGATCGCATTCTTGGCCAGGATGGTGCCGAGGCCTTTACCGGAAAACGCGCCATCGATCTCGGTGTGGATGAACACCGTCTCGTCGTCGCGCTCCTCGTAGTCGGCGAATCCGGCCAGTTCGCCGCCGTAGAACACCTCGTAGCGCTTCTTCTCGTCGTTGCGGGCGACCTTGCTTTCGGGCGTCGATTCGGTCATGGTCGGCTTCTCCTTCGTCGGGCGGACCGGGTGTTTGCTCAGGATCGACACGCGGTTGAACGCGCCGATCGTGGTGGCGACCCACAGGATCGCCGAGACTTGCTCATCGGATAAATGCTCGCGTGCCAGAGCGTACTCACGGTCCAGCGTGGCCTCGTCCGGCAGCGTGGTGGTGAGTTCGGCGAGTGCCAGCGCGGCCCGCTCCAGCGGCGTGAACAGTTCGGTCCGTCGCCATGCGGACAGCACGGCGAGTTCGCGCTCGGTGGCACCCGCCGCGACGGCGGCGCGATGGTGCACGTCCAGGCAATAGGCGCAGCCGTTGAGCTGCGAGACGCGCACGTTGATCAGTTCGATGAGCCTGCGGTCGAGTCCAGCCGCGGCACCGGCCGCGCGGACCGCGCTTGCCACGGTGTTCAGCGCTCGAAACGCCTCGGGTGTCTGCTTATCGATGAACACGCGTCTGCCGGAGGACTCCATGGTCCGGATACTAGAGCAGCACGGTTCCCGGACTGCGGTCCGGTTCACCGTGCTGCGTTGGGGATCAGGCGACCTCGTGGAACCGGCGGAGTTGGAACGGCTCGATCAGGATCTCGTTCAATACGACCGCGGCCTCCTTCAGATGCGGGGTTTCGAAATGCGTCGCGAGCGCCGCTTCGTCGACCCACTCCTCGAGCAGCACCACCCGACTCGGATCGCTCGGGTGCAGATACAGCTCGTAGGCGATGCAGCCCGCCTCGGCGAGCGTCGGCGCGACCAAATCCTCGAGCGTCTCGCGCAGTTCGGTCTCGTGACCGGGCTTGGCGGTGAACCGGACATTGAGCGTCAGCGTGGACACCGATGCCTCCTGATCTGCTGGGTGGTCCGTCATTCCCGGCCGACCGAGGTGAAAGACATATCCGCGTACCGGTCGCCGGCCACCTTGTCGGCGATCGGGTCCAGCATGGCCAATTCGTCGGCGGTCAGCGAAATGGTCGCGGCGGCGACGTTATCGGCGAGCCGGGTGCGGCTGCGGGTGCCCGGAATCGGGACCACCGTCAGCCCGTGCACATCCGCCTGGGCATGCACCCACGCCAATGCCACCTGCGCGAGCGAGATTCCGCGCTCGTCGGCGATGGCGCGCAGCGGAGCGAGCAGTTCGGCATTGTGTGCCGCGTTGTCGCCCGAGAAGCGCGGCTGCCGGTGCCGGAAGTCCGCACCATCTGCCAATTCGCCTGCCGCGGTGAAGGATCCGGTGAGGAATCCGCGACCGAGCGGTGAGTACGGCACGAATGCCACGCCGAGTTCGGCGGCGGCGGGTACCGCACTGTGCTCGACATCCCTGGAGAACAGCGACCATTCGGACTGCACGGCCGCGATCGGATGCACCGCATGGGCCGCGCGCAGTTCCTTGCCGGTCACCTCGGACAGGCCGAGTGCCCGAACCTTGCCCTGTGCGACGAGTTCGGCCATCGCGCCGACCGATTCCTCGATCGGGACCGCGGGATCGCGGCGGTGCATGTAGTACAGGTCGATGGTGTCGATGCCGAGGCGGCGCAGGCTGGCATCGACCGCGTTGCGGATGTATTCGGGAGAGTTGTCGATGCCGCGGTAGGTGGGATCGTCGGCCTTGCGGACGATGCCGAACTTGGTGGCGAGGACCACCCGGTCGCGGTTGGCGCGCACGAAATCGCTCAGGAATTCCTCGTTGTGACCGGAGCCGTACATATCGGCCGTGTCGAACAGGGTGACGCCGAGTTCCAGCGCGCGATCGAGGGTTGCCCGCGATTCGGTGAGATCCGACGGACCGTAGGCATCGCTGATTCCCATGCAGCCCAGGCCCTGTGTGCCCACTTGGATGCCACTGGCGCCCAATGCTGCAGTCGGAAGTGAGCTCATATTTTGATCCCTTCGCATGGTTGCGTGAGTGCGGCCGGTTTGACGGCGGCGGTCTTGCCCTCGTACAGGTCGATCTTGTAATCGAGTACGGCCAGGGTCTGACGGAGTTCGTCGATCTTGGCGAGCACCTCCGAGCGGGTATTGCGGAACATCTGCAGCCGCTCGGGCACAGTGGACTCCCCCTCCCGCACCAATTCGGCGTAGCGGACCATGTCCGCCACCGACATCCCGGTGGTGCGCAACCTGCCGATCAACGCCAACCACTCCAGATCGCGATTGCTGAACCGCCGCTTCCCGGCGTGATCGCGCCCGATGTAGTTCATCAGCCCGATCCGCTCGTACCAGCGCAGCGTGTCGCGACTCAGTCCCGACCGATCGGCGGCCTCGCCGATCGAATACTGCGGCTTCTCCCGATCCACATCGACGACTTGCTGATCACCGACAACCTGACCTACGGCTCCACCCACTGCACTCGCCCTTCTCGATGAACACAACCGACGCTAATAACCTGGAGCGCACTCCAAGCAAGCCCCAATTCTGCCGAACCTCGGTTTTGGTTGCAGCCGTGCCGGTAGCTTGCGTGGGACACTGGAGCCGACAGAGTGGGGCGAGCTGAGGAGCCAGGGTGACGGCACTTCCTGAGCCGGTACGGCGACTGGCTATTGCCGCGCCACAGCGGCCGCTGACTATCGCCGATTACGTGGACTTGCGGCGGTCGAGCTCGGTTTGCCGTGATGCGGGAATCCCGCACTACTGGATCATCGATTCGACGCCGCCGATGAGTCTGCTGGCCTTGTCGCTTACCGAGGAACTCGGCTATGTCGACAGTGGCGAGGTTACGGAAACCTTCACGACTACATCGCAGTGCCCGATCTCGATCCAGCTCGACAAGCTGGGGTGACCGAGCAGGTTGCGGCCATCCCCGCACGCTTGGTCGCGATGCGGGGCCGAATCATCGATCGGACGGCTGCTGCTCTGCGGACTCAGTCGCGCTTGGGCAACTGCTGCACTGCCCATTTGTTGCCATCGGGGTCGGTGAAGAAGGTGAACAGGCCCCAGCCCATATCCACCACCGGCGACGCGTCCACACCCGCCGCGACCAGTTGCTGGTACGCGTCCTCGGCGCTCGCGACGACCACCTGCATGCCTTCGACGCTGCCCGGTGCGGCGTCGGTGATGCCCTCACCGATGCAGATGGAACAGCCGGAGCCGGGCGGGGTCAGTTGGACGAAGCGCAGGGTCTCGTCGACGCGGTGGTCGTGGTCGGCGTTGAAGCCGATCTTGGTGTAGAAGTCCTTGGCGCGGTCCACGTCGGTCACCGGAATTGCGACCAGTTCGATTTTCCAATCCATCTCGAGAGCATCCCATCAGCTCGACGGCGAGAACGGGTTTTCGCACCTACCCTGGTGACATGCCAGGTAAGGACATCGACCGGATCAGGGCCCGCTCGGCCTGGGCCACGGTCAAGGAAAGCCCCGTGATCACCGCTATCGCGGTGGCGCCGTTCGTGCTGGCGCTCGGCGTCGTGTGGTGGCTGCTCGGCGGATTCGCCGCGTTCGTGCTGCTCGTCGTCCTCGGCGTCGTCGTGGTCGTCGGCGGCAAACTATTGCACTGACGCCGTCCGCGATCAGCGCGGAATGTGGAAGCGCACCAGATCGCCGGTGCCCTCGTCCACCTGTGCCCACGGCCGGTCGAATTCGAGCACCGCGAGCGCCGACGTGGGGAATTTTCGGCTGAGCTCGATCGCCGGATCGGAGTCGCGATTGCTCGCCAACTCCCATGCCGTCCACGGCATTCCGGGCGCATGCCCGATGACCAGCAGCGTCGTGACATCGTCATCGCTGAGCTGGACCAATTCGATGAGCGTGCGCGGCGACGCCTCGTAGATGCCCGCCTCGTAGACCACCGGCGCGGTGACTCCGGTCGCCGCCAGCGTTTCCCGCGTGCGGGTGGCGGTCGAGCACCGTACCGCATCGATCGGCGGCTGGGTCTCGCGTAACCACTGACCGGCAAGTCCAGCCTCGCGTTGACCACGCGGAGCGAGCGGGCGTTCGTGATCGGAGATACCGTCGGGATAGGACGACTTACCGTGCCGCATGAGGATCAGAGTCCGCACCATGGAGATACCGTAAGCCCTCCGGAGGAGAGGTCTCGAACACACTCGAGGCAAACTGAAAGCGGCATCACAATCACGGCGCCTCATGGGGCACCCCCGCCGGCACCGTGACGATGACGCTCCCGACCACTCCCGACCCCCTTGGGTGGCTATAGCCCAGGTACATTTCGAGGATCTGCACAATATGGCCTACGTAATCACGCAGCGTTGTTGCAACGACGCCAGCTGCGTCACTGAGTGCCCGGTCGATTGCATCCGTCCCACCCCGGACCAGCCGGAATTCGCGACGACCGAGATGCTCTACATCGACCCCGACACCTGTATCGACTGCGGTGCCTGCGTCGACGCGTGCCCGGTGGAGGCCATCTTCTCCGAGGATGATCTGACCGCGTCGCTGGCCAGGTTCCGTGACATCAACGCCGCCTACTTCCAGCGGCATCCACTCGAATCGAACTTCGATCCGATCGTCACGCCCGCGCGTCCGCCCAAGGAACTCGGCACGCTGCGCGTCGCGATCGTCGGCGCGGGACCGGCGGCCTGTTACGCGGCCGACGAGCTGCTGCGCCGCTGCGATGTCGAGGTCGAGATGTTCGATCGGCTGCCGACTCCGTGGGGTCTGGTGCGCGCGGGCGTCGCCCCCGACCACCCGGGCACCAAGACGGTCTCCGGGCTGTTCGAGTCGGCCTTCCGGCGCGAGACGCTGCAGTACTACCTCAATGTGGAGGTCGGCTCGCACATCACCCATGCGGAACTGCTGGCCCACCACCACGCGGTCATCTACGCCGTCGGCGCGTCCTCCGACCGCCGTTTGGGCGTGCCGGGCGAGGATCTGCCGGGCAGCCATTCCGCGACCGAATTCGTCGCCTGGTACAACGGCCATCCGGACTACGCGGATCGCAAGTTCGACCTGTCCGGTGAGCGCGCGGTGATCGTCGGCAACGGCAACGTCGCCCTCGATGTCGCCCGCGTGCTGACGGTGGACCCGGACGAACTCGCCAAGACCGATATCGCCGACCATGCCCTGGATGCGCTGCGCGGCAGCAATATCCGCGAGGTCGTCGTGCTCGGTCGGCGCGGTCCGCTGCAGGCGGCCTACACCTCGCCGGAGTTCCTGGCGCTGACGCATCTGAAGGGCGTCGATGTCATCGTCGAGGAGGCCGATCTGACGCTGGACCCGGGCAGTCAGGCGCTGTTGGACGATCCCGAGGTCGAGCCGTCGCTGGAGCTCAAATACACCCTCGCCAAGGAATACGCGGCGGGGCGGCGCGATCCGGCCAACAAGCGGATCGTCTTCCGCTACCTGGTCTCGCCGACGGCACTGCACGGTGCCGATCACGTCGAGTCGGTGGAGTTCGCACACAACGAATTGGTCAGCGAGAACGGCCAATTGGTGGCGCGCACGACCGATCGCAGCGAAACCCTGGACGCCGGACTGGTTTTGCGTTCCATCGGCTACAAGGGCAAAGCGATCAAGGATCTGCCGTTCGACGAGCGCCGCGCGGTCGTTCCCAACGAGCACGGCCGCGTCATCGGCGAGGACGGTGTTCCGATGCCCGGTGTGTACGTGAGCGGCTGGATCAAGCGTGGTCCGCGCGGTGTCATCGGCTCAAACCGCATCGACTCCGAGGAGACCGTCGAGCACCTGCTCGCCGACTTCACCGCGGGCAAACTCGGTGTGCCACAGGCCGATCGGGCCGCGCTGAAGGCGCTGATCGGACAGCGGCAGGCCGATCTGGTCGACCGTGAGGGCTGGAAGGCGATCGATACGGCGGAGAAGTCCGCGGGTAAGGCGTCGGGCCGGCCGCGGGTCAAGCTCACTACCCGTGAGGATCTGCTCAAGGCCGCGCGCGGCTGAACAGCGACCGGCTCCGTTCCAGTGAACGGAGCCGGTTTTCTTTACAGCGGCATGATGCGCACGACGGTCGTGGTGGTTCCGCCGACCACGAACCACAACCGAAGCACCGGCCGTCCGGAGCGGTCGCCCGGTTCGTAGCGGCTGCGCACGGCGACATGCTGACGAGCCAGCACCGGCGCGACATACTCGATCACCGCGCGATGCGGCCCTGCGACCAGCTTGGGGTATTCGACCAGGAACTGTTCCACCGCCTGCCAGTAACAGGCATTGTTGACGTGGTTGTACTGGTCGATATCGGTGGCCCGCACCGGGAACGGCATATCGGTATCCGATTCCGGCGGGGTGGCTTCGGTGAGATAGGGCCGCCAGCGCAGGCGGTGCTCATTGGTGGTCTGCGCCAGGTAGGACAGGCCCTCGTCGCTGATCCTGGCGGGCATGTTGTTGGACTCGCTGATATTGATCCAGAAGCCCTCGGTCTCGATCAATCCGCCGTTCGCACTGGTGATGCGTACCCGCATATTCGTCCACCGGGTGGACATGCTCGAACACCACCGCAGCAGCCGCACCTGGTCGGGCCACAGGATCGGCCGGATGACGTCGATGACCGTGCGACGCACGATCCAGCTCGGATCGGTCGTATGCAGATTCGTCTGTTGCAATTGTTCCCAGGCAATGTCCTGCAGATAACGTGCGACTGCGTCGAACCGCAAGCGGTTGTACGGATCGACATCGCCAGCCCGGATGGGCCACGCCGAAGCAAACCCCATGCCCTCCTGGGGAAGCGGGGCGAGTGGCTGATCGAGTGACACTGGTGCTCCTCGCGCTGCACGGTGTGCCGCGTTCTCTTACGCTGCTGTTCTGAGACGACTTTACGGGGCGCGCGTCACACACTCGCGTCGAGCCGCCTCTACTCACCGTTGTCGGTCCCACGGGGCAGTATGGGGCCATGCCCGACTCCGACCTCCCCGCAAAACTCGGCAAACCGGCCGAACGCGCCCTGGCCGCCGCCGGAATCCACCGCCTAGCCGACCTGACCGCATGGACCGAACGTGATCTCGCCGCACTGCACGGCGTCGGTCCCACCGCCATCGCCAAACTCCGCGCCGCCTTGGCCGAACGCAACCAGAGCTTCGCCTGATCCCCGCACCCGGCACGCCCCACACCCGCGCCGGTACTATCCCGGTCAGTAACCCTGGTAGGCCCCACCGCTGTTGACGGCCGCTACGCCCGGGACGTTGGACAGGGAGCCATACCGGTCGATGGCGTAGCGAGTGCCGGCGATAATGTTGTCGACCGGGTCGTAGATATTCTCGTGGCCGGGCGCCTTATATGCGTTGAAGGTGCTGTCGATCGTCTGCATCAGTCCCTTTGACGGGTGGCCCGCCGCGGCATTGCTGTCCCAATCGTTGACGATCAAGGGATTGCCACCGGACTCGTGTTCGATGATCATGGCCAGGGCCCGCTCATCGATTTGATCCGGGCTGTATCCCATCTCGATCAACTTGGCCTTGGCCTTCTTGATCCATTCCGCGACGTCGCCTGTCGGCATCGCCCCGGTGGCGTTGTGCGTACCGCCGGTGGCTCCGGAATACGAACTGCCGGAGGACGTCCCGGAACCGCTGCCGTTGTGGCTGCTCGTCACATAGCTGGGCTTGCTCGTGGTAGAGGAGGTGGAGGCCGGTGTTGTGCCGGTGTTCTGCGTTTGTGACGCAACGACATTCGGGTCGCCGAGGCTGTCGAAGGCGCTCTGGAGTTTCGAGACGGCCTGATCCACCTGCTTTTTCGCTTGTTCGGCTACCGATTCCGCCTGTGCCAGTGCGTTGACGATCTCCGATTGCCAGTACGCCGCGTCGCGGGTGGCCTGATCGGTGAGCCGGTTGGCTTCGGACTCGTTCAGATTCGCCTTGTACCACGCGATTCGGTCATTGGCATCGACGGTTCCGTTCGGGGCGACGTGGAAGCCCGGCTCGGTTTTCGTGCCGGGGGTCGGGCAACTCGGGTTGGTGGCCAGGTCGCGCAGCGAGAGGACATTGCGCTTGGCATTGTTCAGGTTGTCTACCTGGGAGGTAAAGGCGGTTTGCAGATCGTGCAGTGCCTGGCTCACCGTCGACGCGCGGGTCTGCTCGGTCCCCATCCGAGTATCGGCCGCAGCGGCCGCAGCGCCCGACCACATCTTGTCGGTCCCCAATTTCGCGGTGTCGTCGGTGCCTTTGCGGACCGCGGCATCCAGGTCCGTCGAGATTTTGGCCGCGTTATTGCCTGCGGTGTTGAGGTGGTCGGGCTCCCATTTGGCTACGTCGTCAAGGGTGAGGGTCATGGCAGTTGCAGGCCGATCGTCTTCAGGTTGTTCGCGAAGTCGGTCTCCGCGACTTCGAACGCGCCCGCGGCGTTGTGAGTGAGCGAGGCGATCTTCTCGAGGCGCTCGCCGATTCGGGTCAGGCTGCGGTTGACGGCATCGGTCACCGGTGGCACCGCGGTGCCGAATTGGGTGCCGGGCAATGCGTTGGCCGCGATGTCGAAGCCGTCGCCGGCATTGAGCTTCTTGACCCCGTCCGCCTCGTCGCCGAGATTCTTCGCGAATTTCTGCAGCGCGCCCGCGTCGACCCGCAGGGTCCCCGCGTCCATCTTCTCCACCACGAAAAACTCCCCCTTCGTCCCCACCTCAGGTCGCGGTCAGCATAGCAAAAACGGGTGGTGTGGACAGGGCGGTGACGGTCCGTGGTTAGGTAAGTCAGTGCGTCGGTGACGATGTGAATGTCGCCGACTGGACAGAGAGGTCGGCATATGCGTGCAGCTCAGGTCAGCAAGCTGGAAGGGCCGGAGGCGATCGAGGTCGTCGAGATTCCGGAGCCCGCGGCATATCCGGGGGGTGTGGTCATCGACGTGCATGCGGCCGGGGTGGCGTTTCCCGATGTGCTGATGACGCGGGGTCTGTACCAGATGAAGCCGGAGCTGCCGTTCGTCGTCGGTGGCGAGGTGGCCGGGATCGTGCGGGAGGCGCCGGAGGGTGCGCAGGTCGCGGCGGGGGATCGGGTGGTCGCGCTGACGCTGCTCGGCAATGCCCTTGCCGAGGTTGCCGTGGTGCCGTCGCAGATGGTTTTCCGGTTGCCGGATAACGTATCTCTGCAGGCCGGGGCCGGAATCCTGTTCAACGATCTGACCGTGCATTTCTGCCTGCGCAACCGCGGCAGGTTGGCCGCGGGGGAGACCGTGCTGGTACACGGCGCTGCGGGCGGCGTCGGCACCTCGACGCTGCGGATGGCGGTCGCGCTGGGTGCGAGCCGGGTCATCGCGGTGGTGAGCACCGAGGAGAAGGCGGCAGTCGCGCGTGCCAACGGCGCCACCGATGTGGTGCTGACCGACGGCTGGCTCGCGGCCGTCAAGGAGCTGACCGGTGGCCGCGGCGTGGATATCGTGCTCGATCCGGTCGGCGGTGACCGGTTCACCGACAGCATCCGCAGTCTCGCTCCGGCGGGCCGTCTGCTGGTGGTCGGCTTCACCGCCGGTGAGATCCCGACGGTCAAGGTGAATCGACTGCTGCTCAAGAACGTCGAGGTGATCGGCGCGGCCTGGGGCGAATGGGTGATGACCCATCCGGGCTACCTGACCGAGCAGTGGGAAGAGGTCGAGCCCCTGCTCGCCGCGGGCAAGATCGCGCCGCCCGAACCGGTGCTCTACCCGCTGGACCGCGCCGCCGAGGCCGTGGCATCCCTGGACAACCGCACCGCCGCAGGCAAGGTCGTCGTCACTCTGCGCTGACCATGAGCCGCCGCGTGCGAATTCTCCGACTGCTCCATGTCCGGCGCGGTGAACCGTGCGCGCCGGTACGGTGATCTGATCATGGAGCTGGCCCACCCGTCGCCCGACCACCACCCCTCATGGAATCGCTATGCAGATGCTGTCTAATCGGGTACTGAATCGGACTTTGCTGGCACGCCAGCATCTGCTGGAGCGTTCGGCGTTGACCGTGCCGCAGATGTGTGACCATCTGGTGGGGTTGCAGGCCCAGGATTCGCCGCCGCCGTTCGTCGGATTGTGGAGCCGCATAGCGGATTTCGATCCCGAGACGGTTTCGGCGGGTCTGGACGATCGCTCGCTGGTGCGAATCACCTTGATGCGCGGCACGATTCATATGGTCACGCCGCCGGATGCGTTGCGCATCGCACCACATATCCAGCCCGAGCTCGAAAAAGTACCCTTCCGAAAAGGTTTCAACTACGGCGCGATGGTCGGGTTGGATCCGGACGAGGTGCGCGAGCACGGCGAGGCCGCGCTCGGTGACGAGCCGATGTCGGCGGCGGACCTGCGCGCCAAGGCAGCGGCGATCTACCCGGATCGCGATGCCGGTGCGGTGCTGCAGACCTGGCTGTACCAACTGCCCGTATTGCAGACTCCGCCGCGCGGCAGGTGGAAGGACAACAGCAGGCCGGTCTGGTCCCGCGTCGAACCCTGGCTCGGGGCGCCGCTCGAACACGGCTATCCGTTGGCGGAGTTGGTCTTTCGTTACCTGCGTGCCTTCGGTCCTGCCAGCACCATGGATATGCAGACCTGGTCGAAGCTGACCGGCATGAAGGCCGCCGTCGAACAGCTCGGCGACCGCCTGCGCACCTACACCGACGAACGCGGCCGCACCCTCTACGACATCGCCGAGGGCGAACTCGCCGATCCCGACCTACCCGCGCCGGTCCGCCTGCTCGGCTGGTACGACAATGCGATCCTCTCGCACCAGGACCGAACCAGGATCGTCCCCGACGGCACGGCCCCACCCCTGCGCGCATTCGCCACCGCGGTATCCCCGGTCCTGGTAGACGGCTTTCTCGCGGGCTTCTACAAGATCTTTCTGGAGAAGGGTGTCGCCCGTCTGCGCATCACCCCGACCCGGAAGTGGTCGAGCACGGAATGCGCGGCGGTGGACGCCGAAGCCAACGCGCTGGTCGCATTCCTGGAGGCCGACAAACGGCCGAGCGTCGAAATCCTCGACGTGAACGGGGATCTGCGTCCCTGAACCGGCAGCGTTATCGCGAACGGCGGCGCCCGACGGGCACCGCGGGCAACGGCCGACCGGGTGCGGCCACCAATTGCTCGACGAGATTCGCGGTTACCAGCACGGCCGCGGTCAGCGCCACCACGACGATGGCGGGCAGCAGCGACGAGGTGAGCGCGATGGCAATCAATGCGATGGCCGGTACAACGCGTGTGGTCGCCACATTGCCGAGCATGCGCCACCGATTAACCACCAGTGCCACCATGAACAGCGCGGCGCCACCCGGCGCCAGCGCTGCGGCCACGCCGTGCGCGGTATGGCCGGGGTCGGCGACCGAATGCCCGAGCCCGACGGCGACCGCCACCAGCCCGGTGACCAGCGCGAAATGCCCGTAGCTCAACACATCTCGCACGATCAGTCCGGGTGAGGGCATGGTGGACAGCGCATGTTCGATCAGCCGCGCGGATCGATGGAAGTAGATCCACCACAGCCCGAGGCCAACCAAGAAGGCGAGCACCAGCGTGGTCACCACCGCAGGATCGAGGCCGGTCGCGGATGCCTGCGCACCCGCATCCACCACGGATTCGCCCAGCGCGATGATGATGAACAGGCCGAACCGCTCGGCGAGATGGGAAACCCCGATCGTCCGGTTGCGCACGGCCCTGCTGTACAGCAGCGGCGCGCCCAACTGCACCACGAGCGCCCCGGTCCACACCCAGATGCGCGAATGCTCCGGCAGCGGCGCGCTCGCGAAAATCGCTATGCCGGTGACCAATCCGATGCTGAAGGGGTTGATGGTGGTCGCGAACCCGTTCGTCCGGGTGACGGCGACGAACAAGACGATCCGCAGCAAGAGATGCGCACCCGCGAAAACCATTGCGGCCCCGCGTGGTTGGTCCAGCGCGGCGGGCGCGGGCACCGCCATCAGGAAGATGCACAGCCCGGATCCGAACAGCACCAGGCGCTGAGCGTTGTTCTCCTCCACGGTATTGACCAGGATGGTGACCCCGACCCACCCCCACCACAGCGGCGCCAACAGCACCAGCGCGTGGCCGAGCGTGCCGATCGAGGTGTGGTGGCCGAGTACATGCGCGGTCTGGGTGACCGCGAAGACGAGGACCAGGTCGAAGAACAGTTCCGCCCAGGTGGCGCGGGCATGGGGTGTTGCGGTGGTGGATTCGGCAGGCTCGCTCATCGAAATCTCGTACTCGGTGACACAGGAAGTACGAGCCTAGATCGAATCAGCGCTCCGGGTTGTCCCGGTACGCGGGCGCTTTCGTCGTTCCAGTCGGTGTGAGTGTGCGCAACAGCGGCAGCGTCCGGTGCGCGACCACCGTCGACAGCACGATCACGCTGTGCGAGCGCACCACCGAACTCGTCCGGTCGATGCTCAACAACACCGCCTGCAGCCCGGCATGTGAATCCGCCCCGATCCGGCACAGCACATCGCCGGAGCCGGTGGTCGCATATGCCTCCAGCACACCGGGAATCGTGTCGAGTTCGGCCGCCACCGCATCCAGCGCGCCCTGTGCGATCTCCAAGGTGACGAAGGCCTGCACATCGAAACCCGCTGCGGTGACATCGATCTGCGGATCATAGGAGGAGATGACGCCCGACTCCTCCATCCGCGCGATGCGTGACTGGACGGTGGCCCTGGCGACCCGGGTGCGCCGGGACAGCTCGAGAATGCCCGCCTTCTGATACTCGTGCATCGCGGTGAGGATGGCGAGATCGAGTTCATCCAGTTTCGCGGGCGTGCGCGACATGACGGCCTCCGTTCGGGGCGTGACCGGCGTGATGCGGGTCACTTGCGGTGCTATTCAAATTGTCCAGCATCAGGGGTGACTTGCTAGCCGATTTCGCCATAGTGTCTAACCGAAATCGGTGATGTTGCCTATCCGATGGGGCGGCGATTTCCTTGGATCATGACCATCGAGCATCTGCGGAATGCCCAGCGACCGAGCGGCCCGCTGCCCACCGACGGTGAGTTGCGCCGCCTGGTCGGGCTGGTCGATCACGACGACAGCATCGATCCGTTCCCGGTCATCGGCTGGGACGCACTGGTGTGGGTGGTCGGCAACGCGACCCAGACCGCGCACTTCCTGGAATCCGCCTTCGGCATGCGGCTGGAGGCCTACTCGGGGCCGGAGACCGGCAACCGCGATCACAAGGGCTATGTGCTGCGCAGCGGTGCGGCCAGATTCGTCGTCACCGGCGCGGTCGCCCCGGACAGTCCGCTGGTCGCACACCACGATCGGCACGGCGACGGCATTGTCGATATCGCGCTCGAGGTTCCGGATGTGGACCGCTGCATCGAATGGGCACGGACGCACGGCGCGACGGTCCTGGTCGAACCACATGACGACACAGACGAATTCGGCACGGTCCGCTCGGCCGCCCTGGCCACCTACGGCGAGACCAGGCATACGCTGATCGACCGCTCCGAATACTACGGGCCGTATCTGCCCGGATATGTCGCCCGCCGCTCCGGATATCAGCCGCGCGCCGGCACTCCGACCAGGCTGTTCCAGGCGATCGACCACGTCGTCGGCAATGTCGAGCTCGGCATGATGGACGAGTGGGTCGAGTTCTACCGCCGCGTCATGGGATTCACGAATATGGCCGAATTCGTCGGCGACGATATCGCCACCGAATACTCGGCGCTGATGAGCAAGGTGGTGGCCAATGGCAATCACCGGGTGAAGTTCCCGCTCAACGAACCCGCGATGGGTAAGAAGCGCTCCCAGATCGACGAATACCTGGAGTTCTACCGCGGTCCCGGCGTGCAGCACATCGCGCTGGCCACCAGCGACATCCTCGAATGCGTCGATGTATTGCGCCGCGAGGGCGTCGAATTCCTCGAAACGCCGGACACCTACTATTCCGATCCCGAACTGCGCGCTCGCATCGGCCACGTCCGCGTCCCGGTGCGTGAGCTGCAGAGCCGCGGCATCCTGGTCGACCGCGACGAAGACGGCTACCTGCTGCAGATCTTCACCAAACCGCTCACCGACCGCCCGACTGTCTTCTTCGAACTCATCGAGCGCCACGGTTCACTCGGTTTCGGCAAGGGCAACTTCAAGGCCCTGTTCCAAGCAATCGAGCGCGAACAGGCCGCGCGCGGAAACCTCTGACCAGACGAACGATTCCGTACTACCAGCCATGACGGAGCGAGTCTTACGAGCGGCCCGTTCGCGGCCCGTCTCGCGTCCGAGTCGTCGAAGCGTATGCGCCGCAGGCGCGAGTCTCGACGGCTCGGACGCGAGACAGAAGGGGGCCGCGAACACGCCGCGCCCGCGCGGCCAAAAACTCAGTAGAGTTCACGGCATGCGGATCCCGTCGGCGATCATCACCGGTCTTGCCTTGGCATTGACGCTGTCGGCCTGCGGCTCGGACGGTGACTCCGATTCCTCGAATGCCCCGCTGCGCCCGCCGCCGAAGGTCGCGACGCTCGGCCCGTTCGTCGGTGAGTGCGGCCATGTCACCGATCAAGAGGTCCGCGATATCGCCGGGTTGAGCCAACTCGCGCGGGTCAACCGGAATTCGGTCGGCTGCAACTTCCAATCCGCCGGACTCGCTTCGCCGAGTGTCACTTTCGCGTCCTATCGGGGTAGCCCGATCGATCGCGAGAAGGCCTGGGTATCCAATGTCGGGCGCAATCCGGAGACCATCGATGTCGGTGGCCGCAAGGGCTTCCAGGCACTGGATCCCAGCGGTTCGGTCTGCGATCTGGCGGTGCAGCTCGATGATGATTTCTTCGAATGGTCGATGTCCTACGGACTGTTCTCCGAACAGGGCAATCCGTGTGACCGGACCCGCAAGCTGGCCGAGTTGACCGTGCAGCGGCTGCAATGAGGGGAATGCGGATGAGTTCACGTCCTGGTCTGCGGGTAGCGACCGTCGCCGCCGCGGTGCTCGCGGTCGCGGTGTCCGCGGGCGGGTGCGGCAAAACCGTCAAGGGTTCGGCGCATCCGGCGGGCGGCAGCGGCACCACCACGATCAATACCAATTTCGACAAGCTGCTGCGCGAATGCGAGGTGGTCGGGCTCGACCAGATCGGTGCGGCGGTCGGCAATGCGTCGGTCGTATCCCCGTCCTTCAACGGCGCGGTGTGCATGTGGGATGTCGAGGACGCGCCCGGCGGCTCGGCCATGGTGACGCTGAACTGGTACGAGGAAGGCTCGCTGAACAACGAGAAGTCCAATAACGACAAGCTCGGCTACAACACCGAGAACATCACCGTGCAGGGGCGGCGCGGTCTGAAGACGACGCGTCCGAACGATCCCGACTCGTGCGGGGTGAGTGCGGGCGCCGCCGACACCGGCATCATCGGCTGGTGGATCAACTACCACCCCGGCGGCCATCCCGATCCGTGCGCGGGCGCGCAGAAATTGGTCGAGTTGACGCTGAATCTGGCGCGGTAGCCTGGCAGGGGGTATTGGCCCGTAGGGCGTGATGATCGACCCCACTTTGACCCTGTGTCGCGGTCACGAGTATCGTGGATCGCTGTGCCCGGAAGCATGCGGGCAAGTTCGTGCGCAAACGTAGGCCAGCGAGAGCGGCTGACCTTTCCGGCGTGCCCGGAATTCGGGATATGTCTTGCGTGCGACACGCCCGACCTCGGGACGCGAGAAACGCGGCCGGACGTGCGAGTGAAAGCTCGATGACAAAGACATGAAGTTCCAGACACCGCGTTAACTAATTAAGGAAAGCCGGTCTATGCCAACCATCAACCAGCTGGTCCGCAAGGGTCGTCGTGACAAGGTCGCCAAGACCAAGACCGCGGCCCTCAAGGGGAGCCCGCAGCGTCGTGGCGTGTGCACCCGCGTGTACACCACCACCCCGAAGAAGCCGAACTCCGCGCTGCGCAAGGTCGCGCGTGTTCGCCTGACCAGCGCGGTCGAGGTCACGGCCTACATCCCGGGTGAGGGCCACAACCTGCAGGAGCACTCGATGGTGCTCGTTCGCGGCGGTCGTGTGAAGGACCTTCCGGGTGTCCGCTACAAGATCATCCGTGGCTCGCTCGACACCCAGGGTGTGAAGAACCGCAAGCAGGCCCGCAGCCGTTACGGCGCCAAGAAGGAGAAGAGCTGATATGCCACGCAAGGGCCCCGCACCCAAGCGTCCGCTGATCAACGACCCGGTCTACGGTTCGCCGCTGGTTACTCAGCTGGTCAACAAGATCCTGCTGGACGGCAAGAAGTCCACCGCAGAGCGCATCGTCTACGGCGCGCTGGAGCAGGCGCGCGAGAAGACCGGTACCGATCCGGTCGTCACCCTCAAGCGCGCGCTCGACAACGTCAAGCCGTCCCTCGAGGTGAAGCCCCGCCGCGTGGGTGGTGCCACCTACCAGGTGCCGGTCGAGGTTCGTCCCGGCCGCGCCAACACCCTGGCGCTGCGCTGGCTGGTGAACTTCTCGCGCGCCCGTCGGGAGAAGACCATGGTCGAGCGCCTCGCCAACGAGCTGCTCGACGCCAGCAACGGCCTGGGCGCTTCGGTGAAGCGTCGTGAGGACACCCACAAGATGGCCGAGTCCAACCGGGCCTTCGCGCACTACCGCTGGTGACGTCTGCCCGGCCCGTCGTTTTCTGGGTCGGGAGGCACAGTCGGAAAGCGGCACTTACCTGCCGCTTCCGGCGTTGACATAGAGACGACCACGCCGGTCGTCCCCGAGAATCCCAACTAGCTACGAGCGGGGAAGATTTCCGTGGCACAGGACGTGCTCACCGACCTGAACAAGGTCCGCAACATCGGCATCATGGCCCACATTGATGCGGGCAAGACGACCACAACTGAACGCATCCTCTTCTACACCGGCATCACCTACAAGATCGGTGAAGTCCACGATGGCGCCGCCACCATGGACTGGATGGAGCAGGAGCAGGAGCGTGGTATCACCATCACCTCCGCGGCCACCACATGCTTCTGGAACGACAACCAGATCAACATCATCGACACCCCCGGGCACGTCGACTTCACCGTCGAGGTGGAGCGGTCGCTGCGCGTGCTCGACGGCGCCGTTGCGGTGTTCGACGGCAAGGAAGGCGTCGAGCCGCAGTCCGAGCAGGTGTGGCGTCAGGCCGATAAGTACGGCGTGCCTCGGATCTGCTTCGTCAACAAGATGGACAAGCTCGGTGCGGATTTCTACTTCACCGTGCAGACCATCAAGGACCGTCTCGGCGCCAAGCCGTTGGTCATCCAGCTCCCGATCGGCGCCGAGGACACCTTCGAGGGCATCGTCGACCTGGTCGAGATGCACGCCAAGGTCTGGAAGGGCGAGACCAAGCTCGGCGAGAAGTACGAGATCGAAGAGATCCCGGCCGATCTGAAGGAGAAGGCCGAGCAGTACCGCCAGGAGCTGCTCGAGACCGTCGCCGAATCGGATGAGGCGCTGCTGGAGAAGTTCTTCGGCGGCGAGGAGCTCTCGATCGAGGAGATCAAGGGCGCCATCCGCAAGATGACGGTCAACTCCGAGCTCTACCCGATCCTGTGCGGTTCGGCGTTCAAGAACAAGGGCGTGCAGCCCATGCTCGACGCCGTGATCGACTACCTGCCGACCCCGCTGGACGACGGTGGCACCGACGGCCATGTCCCGGGCAAGGAAGAGGAGATCATCCACCGCGACGCGAACACCAGCGAGCCGTTCTCGGCGCTGGCGTTCAAGATCGCCGTGCACCCCTTCTTCGGCAAGCTGACCTACGTCCGCGTGTACTCGGGCAAGGTCGACTCCGGTGCCCAGGTCATCAACTCGACCAAGGGCAAGAAGGAGCGTCTGGGCAAGCTGTTCCAGATGCACTCCAACAAGGAGAACCCGGTCACCGAGGCCGTCGCGGGCCACATCTACGCGGTCATCGGCCTGAAGGACACCACCACCGGTGACACCCTGTGCGATCCGCAGAACCAGATCGTGCTCGAGTCCATGACCTTCCCGGACCCGGTCATCGAGGTCTCGATCGAGCCCAAGACCAAGTCCGACCAGGAGAAGCTGGGCACCGCGATCCAGCGTCTGTCCGAAGAGGACCCGACCTTCTCGGTCAAGCTCGACCAGGAGACCGGCCAGACCGTCATCGGCGGCATGGGCGAGCTGCACCTCGACATCCTCGTGGACCGCATGCGACGCGAGTTCAAGGTCGAGGCGAACGTCGGCAAGCCGCAGGTGGCCTACCGCGAGACGATCACCAAGCCGGTCGAGAAGCTCGAGTTCACCCACAAGAAGCAGACGGGTGGCTCCGGCCAGTTCGCGAAGGTCATCATCGCCCTCGAGCCGTTCGTCGGCGAGGACGGCGCGACCTACGAGTTCGAGAACAAGGTCACCGGTGGCCGCGTGCCCCGCGAATACATCCCTTCGGTGGACGCGGGTGCGCAGGATGCCATGCAGTACGGTGTGCTCGCGGGCTACCCGCTGGTGAACCTGAAGGTCACGCTGCTCGACGGCGCTTACCACGACGTCGACTCGTCGGAAATGGCCTTCAAGATCGCTGGCTCGCAGGCCCTGAAAGAAGCGGCCCGTAAGGCCGGTCCGGTGATCCTCGAACCGCTGATGGCGGTCGAGGTCATCACGCCCGAGGATTACATGGGCGATGTGATCGGCGACCTGAATTCCCGCCGTGGCCAGATCCAGGCCATGGAGGAACGCAGTGGTGCCCGTGTCGTCAAGGCGCTGGTTCCGCTCTCGGAGATGTTCGGTTACATCGGTGACCTGCGGTCGAAGACCCAGGGCCGGGCGAACTACTCCATGGTGTTCGATTCGTACGCGGAGGTTCCGGCCAACGTGTCGAAGGAGATCATCGCCAAGGCGACCGGCGAATAAGTCGATTGGGGCAGGTGCAAGACTTGCCCCTATCAGCCGGGAGTCATGCACGACCCCCAATATGTAAACCGCACTGCTGCAACTGCACGCACCAACAAGTCCAGGAGGACACCAAGTGGCGAAGGCGAAGTTCGAGCGGACGAAGCCGCACGTCAACATCGGCACCATCGGTCACGTCGACCACGGCAAGACCACGCTGACCGCAGCGATCACCAAGGTGCTGGCTGACAAGTACCCGGATCTGAACGAGAGCTTTGCCTTCGATCAGATCGACAAGGCGCCGGAGGAGAAGGCTCGTGGTATCACGATCAACATCTCCCACGTCGAGTACCAGACGGAGAAGCGCCACTACGCACACGTCGACGCGCCGGGTCACGCCGACTACATCAAGAACATGATCACCGGTGCGGCGCAGATGGACGGTGCCATCCTCGTGGTCGCCGCGACCGATGGCCCGATGCCGCAGACCCGTGAGCACGTGCTGCTCGCCCGTCAGGTCGGTGTGCCCTACATCCTGGTCGCGCTGAACAAGGCCGACATGGTCGACGACGACGAGATCCTCGAACTCGTCGAGATGGAGGTCCGCGAGCTGCTGGCCTCGCAGGAGTTCGACGAGGAAGCGCCGGTCGTGCGCGTTTCCGGTCTGAAGGCGCTCGAGGGCGACCCGAAGTGGACCGAGTCGGTGCTCGAGCTCATGGCCGCGGTTGACGAGTCCATCCCGGACCCGGTTCGTGAGACCGACAAGCCGTTCCTGATGCCGGTCGAGGACGTCTTCACGATCACCGGTCGTGGCACCGTCGTCACCGGTCGTGTCGAGCGCGGTGTGATCAACGTGAACGAGGAAGTCGAGATCGTCGGCATCCGCGAGAAGAGCACCAAGACCACCGTCACCGGTATCGAGATGTTCCGCAAGCTGCTCGACCAGGGCCAGGCCGGTGACAACGTCGGTCTGCTGGTTCGTGGTATCAAGCGCGAAGATGTCGAGCGTGGCCAGGTCGTCGTGAAGCCGGGCACCACCACCCCGCACACCGAGTTCGAGGGTCAGGCCTACATCCTGTCCAAGGACGAGGGTGGCCGCCACACCCCGTTCTTCAACAACTACCGTCCGCAGTTCTACTTCCGTACCACGGACGTGACAGGCGTTGTGACCCTGCCCGAGGGCACCGAGATGGTCATGCCCGGTGACAACACCGAGATGTCCGTCAAGCTGATCCAGCCGGTCGCCATGGACGAGGGTCTGCGCTTCGCGATCCGCGAGGGTGGCCGCACCGTCGGCGCCGGTCGCGTCACGAAGATCATCAAGTGATTCCCTGAATCGCTTTCGAACGGCGTCGCTCCGAAAGGGGCGGCGCCGTTCGGCATTTCGGGCGCCGCATCGAAAGGTGCGGCGCCGCTCGGGTTTTCGGTGCGTCCTGCCGGGGGAACGGTATTCCTGTCCATGACGTCGGTGGTCATCGCGTGTCACCGCCACTTTGGTTAACGTCGGGCAAAAGGGGTAAAGACCGGTTGATCGGAGGATGCAATGAGGAGTTCGGCGCTGGCCAGCGCGCTCGACGTCACCGAGGGCACGTTGGTGCACGGTATGCCGTATCTCGCGCTCGGAGCCGGGCGGCCGCTGGTATTCCTGCGATGGTTCACCCCGGATCACGCCAATCCGACCGGGTGGATGCGGCAGTCCGAAATCAAGACGTTGGCACCGCTCGCGGCGCATTTTCGGGTGTATGCGGTGAACCGCGCGCCCGGTATGGCCGAGGGGACGACGATGGCCGATATCGCCGCCGAGCACGCGGACGCATTGCTGGCCGAATTCGGCGCGCCTGTCGATGTTCTCGGTGTCTCCTCGGGTGGATCGCTTGCGCTGCAACTCGCGGCGGATCGACCTGCCGCGGTGCGCAGGCTGATCATCGCCTCATCTGGCTACACCCTGGAAAATGCCACTCGCGCGGCGCAACTGGCCTACGGCGAGGCGGCCTATGCGGGTAGGCGCGCACTGCACCATATGGCCGCCGTCGGCTCCACCTCGCCGATCGCGCAGCGCATTGCCGCGGCGGGTATGTGGTTGGCCGATCCCCTTGCGCGCCCCAAGAATCCGGCGGACACACTGGCTTTCATCCGTGCCGAGGATGCTTTCGACCTCGCCGGTCGGCTCGGCGATATCACCGCGCCTACGCTCGTCCTGGGCGGCGACCGCGACGGCGCCTACAGCACCGAGACCTTCCGTCGTACCGCGGACGGAATCCCGGACTCGCACTTGATCATCTACCCGGAAACAACCCATATCGGGGTCGTGAAGCGGTTCGTTCCCGACGTCGTCGCGTTTCTCGCCGACTAGCAGTTGCTCGGCGCCGGTTCGCCGCGGAAGCGCGCGGCAAGCCAGGAGAGCGCGGAGGGGATGCCGAGGATGGCGGCGCTCAGGTGTTCGGGGGCGAAGGTGAGTTCGGCCTGCAGCGGCACTCCGGCCGCACAGTAGCGTCGGTCCACATTCAGGATCGAATCGGTCGGGATGAGCGGATCACTGGGCGAATGCCATTCGAATATCGGTATTTTCGGGATTCCGTCGAACAGTTCCAGACTGTTCTCCTCGACCACGGCCCTGGCGTTGCGGTCACCGATCATCGTCGTACTGCTCGCGTAATCCCGAACGCTGTGTCCCGCGCCGGTGGTGAGGATTTCATTGGTGCAGCCGTTGGCGATGGCATTGCGTGCCGCCACACCACGTTTGTTCAGATAGTTGCTGATCGGAAATCGGTCCGGGTATTCCCGTTCCAGTCCGATAGCGGCCGCCATCAGCAGTCCGAATGCCGGATGCGGATTGAAGTCGACCGCCTCCAGCATTTTCACCAGATTCATCGGGACGCCACCGGTCGCGGCGCCCGCGATCTCGAGTTCCGGTGCGTACTTCGGTGCCATCGCGGCGGCGAATGCGGTGGCCATACCGCCGCCGGAATATCCGGCCATCGTGATCCGGCTGCGCGCGGCGGCGAGTTCGGGGACCCGGCGCACGGCGCGAATTCCGTCCAGGGTGATCTGGCCGCCGAGCCGGGCCGCACCGTAGGCGAAGGTCGGTCCCAGGTGATCGGGCAGCGCGATGCTCCACCCGCTCAGCAGCAGGGCGTTGAGCAATATCGCCTCGCGGACCTGCAGATTCGGATCGGAGGTGTACAGCACGTGGGAAACCGCGCACTTCGCCCCGAGGCCGTTGATGATGTGCTGATAGGACAGCACCGGCCCATCGGGTTGATGTGAGCGCGGTGTCAGCACCGTGGTCGTCGCCGCGATCGGTCGGCCGGTGGAATTCGTCGAACGGAATTCGATCAGCGTGACGGTGGTATCGGGAAAGATCAATATAGGCGGCAACTGCCGCGTCGCGAGCACGTCTCCCGGTTTCTTATTCGCCAGGTCGGGTGGCGCCGCATAGAAAGGGTCTGGATCCGGATCCGGATAAGTCGGTGCGGCCTGGGCCTCGGTTCCGCCCAGGACTGTCGTCGAAGCGCCGACCAGCAGGCCGACAAGCACTGCGCGCATCGCGAGACCGGTGAGATCTCGAATGATTCGATTGATCTCCACAATTGGAACTTGTATCACGCACGGTGGACTCGTATTGAGAACACGAGTCTTTCAGATTTCGGTGCTCAGCCGAGCTGGGTCATACCCGCCGCGACAACCTGGGCGACATTGCAGATTTCATCCGCCGTCGGCAGCGGCAGTCCGTCGAGCGCATGCAGCCGATCGCTGCTGGCAATAGCGAACATCGCCGAAACCCAGGCTGCGGCACACGCGCGCAACGTGCCGGGCTGGACCGGGCCGGGCGCGCTGGCCTGCAGCACCCGGGCGGTGACGTCGAGTAGTTGATCGCGCAGGCGGCGCAATTGCCGGCGCACGTCGGGATGGGTATCGGCCTCGCGCCACATGATCACGCGCAGCACCGACGAATGGTGATCGCGCAGATTGAGCGCGGCATCGAGATTGATCAGACTGGCCGCCGGATCGCCTGGTGCGACCACGGTGCCGATATCGGCGATCGGCTGGGCGGGTACCCGCTCGGCCATCAGTGCGGACAGGATCGAATCCTTGGTGGGGAAGTAATAGAAGACCAGACCCTTGGGGACACCGGCGCCCTCGGCAATGGCCGCTGTCGCGGTCGCGTCGAATCCCTGTGCCGCGAAAAGTCGTTCCGCCGCATCGAGAATGAGCTGACGGGCGTCGCCGTCGACTTTCGCGCTACGACGACGCCCGCCTCGCCGGGCTTTCGGCATCTGCATCAGTGATGCGGCGCCATGTCGTGCAACCGGCCCGACACCGTCGGCAGCGCCGCCACCGCGACCACTACCGTCACTACGCCCACTACCCATGCGGTCCAGGATGCGCCGCGGTAGTCGGTGTAGTCCATCGCCCACGGGGAGATGAACAGCAACGCGCCGAACAGGCCCATCGCGTAGTCGGCGGCCGTCAGGCTCGCTCGGTACATCTGCGCCAGGCCGGTGAGGGCGATTAGTACGCCGAGCACGATCAGCGTCCACATGGCGTTGTCGTTGTGGGTCACCCACAGGGGTGACAGCGCGGTAAAGACGCCCAGCACAACGGCCAGGAAGTCCTGCGCGCGACTTTCGGTGAACATGGGGTGCCTCCTCAGGCTCTGAATTGTTCTCCCTACTCAGATCTAACTCTGATTGACCGCCCGATCAATATAGGTATGGACACGATTGCGCACCGATAGGTCGGGTAGTGCGGAGTGACCGCCCTCACGGCGATTCGCGCCCAAGCAAAGGTTAGGGTTAGCTGCGTCACCCTCGGTGACGGATGCCAACTCGACCCGGCGCCTGCCAGGCACTACGAAGGGAAGGTCGCGTGAGCGAGCGAACCATGAACAGAGCCGGGTGGCCCGGTCATGGCGGAGCCGAGCGCAGCGAGGTGGCGGTATGAACGGGCCGATTGTGATCATCGGAGCTGGTCTTGCCGGTTTGCGCACGGCGGAGGAATTGCGCCGGGCCGGGTACGAGGGTGAGTTGCTCCTCGTCGGCGAGGAGTCGCGGCTGCCCTACGATCGCCCGCCGCTGTCCAAGCAGTTCGTACGCGGCGAAACCGACGACACCACCCTGCGCCCCGCCGAATTCTTCGACGAGAAGCAGATCGACCTGCGGCTGAATACCGAGGCGGTCGGCGTCGACACCGCCGCGCACCAGGTGCGCCTGGCCGACGGCGGCACGCTCGACTACGACCAGCTGATCATCGCGACCGGTCTGCGGCCGCGTCGCCTGCCCGGGCTGCCGGATCTGAAGGGCGTGCATGTCCTGCGCGGCTATGCCGACGCCGCCGCACTGCGCGACGAATTGTCCGGTGCGGGTACCGCCCTGGTGGTCGGGGCCGGATTCATCGGTTGTGAACTCGCGGCGAGCTTCCGGGCCGGCGGCGTCGAGGTCGTACTGGTGGAACCACAGCCGACGCCGCTGGCCTCGGTGCTCGGCGCGGAGATCGGTGCGCTGGTCGCGCGCATGCATCGTGACGAGGGCGTGGATCTGCGCTGCGAAACCGGCCTGGACACCTTCCTCTCTGTTGACGATCGAGTGCGCGGCGCCCGGCTCTCCGACGGCAGCGAGGTGGCCGCCGATCTGGTGGTCATCGGTGTCGGTTCCCGGCCGGTGACCGAATGGCTCGCCGATTCCGGTATCGCACTCGCCGAACCATCGGCCGGTGGCGGCGTACTCGCGGACGAGGTGGGACGTACCTCGGTCGAGCGTGTGTGGGCGGTCGGCGATGTGTCGGCCTGGCTGCACGAGACCGGGCAGCGCAAGCGCGTCGAGCACTGGACCAATGCCGGTGAGCAGGCGCGGCTGCTGGCGTGTGCGCTGCTGGGCGCGGAACTGCCGACCGCGGCACGGGTGCCGTACTTCTGGAGCGATCAGTACGACGTGAAGATCCAGGCGCTCGGCACCCCGAGCGCTGATGACGAGATCCACATCGTCTCCGACGACGGCCGCAAATTCCTCGCCTACTACTCGCAGCACGGCAATCTGACCGGTGTGGTCGGCGCCGGAAAGACCGCTCAGGTGATGAAGGTCCGCGCGAAGATCGCCGCCGGTGCGCCGGTCGCGGACCTGCTAGAGGCCGCCCAGCCGTAGCGATTGTGCCGTTGTAATACGGTGGTCGGGTGATCGTCGCGCTCATCGATTCCGGGCTGGGGTTGCTGCCCACGGCCGCCTGGCTGCGCAAGCTGCGGCCCGATGTCGACCTGCTACTCCAGTTGGACCCCGATGGCGCGCCGTGGGGGCCCAAGCCGGAACAGTGGGTGACCGACCGGGTGGTCGACGCCGCGCGGAGCTCGGTGCGGCTCGGTGCGGAAGTGCTCGTGCTGCCGTGCAATACGGCCAGCGTCACCGCCCTGGACGAGGTGCGCGCCGAGGTCGGACCGGGTATTCCGGTGGTCGGCACGGTCCCCGCGATCAAACCCGCCGCGGCGGTATGCAAATCGGTCGCGGTGTGGGCGACCGCGGCGACCACGGCCAGCCGCTATCAGGCTGATCTGATCGCCCGCTTCGGCGGCGATGCGAAGGTCGTCGGCATCGCCTGCCATGGTCTGGCGGATTCGATCGATCGCGGTGATCTGGTCGCTGCTCGTGATTCGATTGCGCGCGCGGCCGAACAGACGCCCGACGATGTGGAAGGTGTGGTGCTCGGCTGCACGCACTATCCGCTGGTCATCGATGCCATTGTGGCCGCACTGCCGGACGGCGTGCGACTGTTCGACAGCGCGCAAGCCGTTGCGGCGCAGACGATTCGGCGGATGGAGGCACTCGACCGCCCGACCACCGGCAACGGTGAGGTGCGGGTGCGCAACAGCGGTCGGCCGGGTGAATTGCCCACCAGCGCGGCGGCTTTCGAGTCTGGTCGGATTCTGGGTGCCCAGGGGTAGCGCGGCACTGCCGACCGCCGCCGATGTGCATGCGGCGCTGGCCGAGGTCGCCGACCCGGCCGATGCCAGCCATCTGCAGCGGTTCTTCAAGACCGGGCCCGCTGAGTACGGCGAGGGCGATGTCTTCCTCGGTGTGCGTGTGCCCGTGACGCGATCGATCGCGAAACGCTTTGCGGCACTTCCGCTCGACGAGATCGACACACTGCTGAACAGTGCCGTGCACGAGGACCGCCTGGCCGCGCTGATCATCCTCAATGCCAGATTCGCCGAGGCGGCCAAACCACGCACGCTCGATATCGATGCGCAGGCGGCGATGGTCGAGTTCTACCTCGCCGCGGTGCGCCGAGGCCGGGTGAACAACTGGGATCTGGTCGACGTGTCCGCCGAAAACATCATCGGCCCTTGGCTACTCGATCGACCCCGCGACCTGCTCTTCGAACTCGCAGGCGCGGACTCGCTCTGGGAGCGCCGGGTAGCGCTGCTGACCACCTTCGCGTTCATCAAGGCAGGCGATGCCTCGACCACCTTCGAACTCGGTGAACGGTTACTCGACGACCGTCGCGACCTGATCCAGAAGGCGCTCGGCTGGATGTTGCGCGAGGTCGGCAAGCGCGTCGACGAGCAACTGCTCACCGGCTTCCTCGACAAGCACGCGGCGCAAATGGGCCGCACCGCACTGAGTTACGCGACCGAACGCCTCGATCCCGCCTTACGCGTCCACTATCGCGAACTGTAAACCCCCACCGGGGCTCAGAATTGGATGCGCAGGTGATCGGTGACCGGATGCGCCTGGCAGCCGAGGATATAGCCGTTCTCGATATCCTCCGGATCGAGGATTTCGGCATTGTCCATTTCGACCTTGCCCTCGAGTACCGTGCACGCACAGGAACCGCATTCGCCCTCCTGGCAGGAGTACGGCACATCCAGACCCTTCGACAGCATGATGTCGACCAGAGTCTGCTTGCGCGGCCACTTCAGCTCGTGCACCTCGCCGTCGAGTTCGACCTCGACGGTGGCCGCATCGGCCGCCTCCTCGTCGGTCACCTCGACCGGCGCCTGATCCGCGAACGGGTCTCCGGCAAGGGAATTGAACACTTCGGCGTGGGTGCGTGAGCGCGGCACTTCGAGCTGGGCGAGTGCGTCGTGCACCCGGTCCATGAACGGCTTGGGCCCGCACATGAACGCGTGGTAGCTCGTGTACGGCTCGACCAGGGCGGCCAAACCGTCGGCGGTCGGCAGTCCCTGCAGGTGCTCGAGCCAGTGGATCACGGTGAGCCGCTGCGTATGCTTCTCGGCCAATTCGCGCAGCTCGCCCGCGAAGATCACCGACTCGTGATCGCGATTGGCGTAGATCAATACGATTCGGCCGCCGCCGCGCGCCAGCGCCGACTTCAGGATGGACATCACCGGCGTGATGCCGCTGCCCGCGCCGAACAGCAGCAGATCGTCATCGAGATCCTTCGGCGTGAAAACGCCGGAGGGCGGCAGCGCTTCGATCGCGTCGCCCGCTTTGACGTTGTCGCACACCCAGTTCGACCCGTAGCCGCCCACGGTGCGCTTGACGGTCACCTTGGGCTTGTCGTCGGTGTACGGCGAGCTGGCCAGCGAATAGCACCGAGCCACCGAGCCGGTCAGATCGCTCGGGATGCGCAGGGTGAGGAACTGGCCCGGTTGATAGCTGAAACGCTCACGCTGGTCGTCGGGGACGTCGAAGACCAGCGAACAGGTGTCCGGCGTCTCGGTGATGACCGCGGCTACCCGCAGCACGACCGAACGCGAACCGTGTGGAACCTCGACGGTGGTCATGACTGAGCTCTCGTCCTCTCGAACCGAACCAAAACTAGAACGTGTTTCAGTTTCATCGTACGTCGGGATCGGGCTGACGGACAAGCTGGGCCTCGAGACCGGCGATCAGTACCTCCATGCCGAAGTCGTAGGCGTACTTTCCGCGCAGGTCGGGCATGTATTTGGTGGCTCGTGCCACCGACTCGGGCAATGCGACATCCGCCAGCGGCTGTGGCTCCCTCGGGTTCACCCGGCGGCGGCCGAACAAGTATGTGTGGATCGTCGCGTACCCGGCGAGCACATTGCGATCGTTGAAACCGGCCTCGAGCAGGATCTCCATGATCGCGGCGATCAGGTCGAGCTGTTTGCCCAGCATCTGTTCGATCAGTACATCGCCGAGTCCGGGATGCTTGCGCAGTTTCTCATCGATCTGATCGATCAGATCGCGCAGCCGCTGCTGCCACGGTCCGGAATCGGCCGGTGGTTTGCGAACTCCGGTCAGCGCCGCGGTGGCGACGAGATCGAGCAGCTCGCGTTTATCCGCGACGTAGTAGTACGGCGCCATCGGGGAAACGCCGAGCTCACGGGAGAGCCGTCGCATCGACAGCTTCTCCACACCGTCCTCACGTACCACCCGCAACGCGGCCTCGACGATCTCGGACTCCGACAGTGTCCTACTTGCGGTGCTCCCAGGCCCTACGTGGTTACGCAAGCTTCCGCCTCCGGGCCTTGAGCTCGCACCGCGGGGTATTGCCGCCGCCCCCGCTCGTCTGCATTCGTCCGACTCCCATGCCACCTCTACCACTGCGGGTCGAATCGCCCGTCACGTCCTGTTCAGCTGCTTGCCACCCGCAGTCTAGAGCGCGCGGCTGTGAGTGGGTCGGCGTGCGTCCGCGCGGGCGTTGAGCGGGAGCCGCGCATCCCCTGTTCCATTTTGTCAGCTCGTGACGTTATTGTGTGATGACGGCTACAGCAGTGGCCGCGGAACCCGGTCACATCTCGGAGGTAGGCATGCCGGAGTACGGATCCATCGGACACACCGATACCGACAACACCGGACGGATCGGGGCGGCCGAGTCCCGTTCGATCGAGGAAGCGCCGCTGGTCGAGGAGACCCTCATCGAAGAGGTCTCCATCGACGGTATGTGCGGCGTCTACTGACGGGCGCCGCGACCATGCTCGATCTCGATACCCGATGGGAGCTGCATCCGCGGGTGGCGCTGCGGCCGGAGTCCTTCGGCGCGCTGCTCTACCACTTCGGCACCCGCAAGCTCTCGTTTCTGAAGAGTCCCCGGATACTCGAGATCGTGCGGTCGCTGCCCGCGCACGTCTCGGCACGCGCGGCCCTGCATGCGGCGGGCGTCACGGATGACCAAGCCGGACAGTATGTCCGGGCATTGGATCAGCTGGCCGACTCCGACATTATCAGGCAGGCCGCGCCGGGCAGTGCGCCGATCCCCGCGGTCGCGCCACTGTCGCTCGCCGGGCAGCCGTCTGCCGTCACCGGTGGGCGACTGATCGATAAGTTCGAAAACGGTTTGGCCGCACCGATCTGCCTGACGTGGGAGTTGACTTACGCCTGCAACCTGTCCTGCGTGCATTGCCTGTCGTCCTCGGGCCGCCGCGATCCGCGCGAGCTGAGCACCGAGCAGTGCAAGGCGCTTATCGACGAGTTCGAGCGCATGCAGATCTTCTATGTGAATATAGGCGGCGGGGAACCGACTGTGCGCCCGGACTTTTGGGAGATCGTCGACTACGCGACCGCGCACCATGTCGGAGTGAAGTTCTCCACCAATGGAGTTCGGATCACCCCCGAGGTCGCCGCGCGCTTGGCCGCCAGTGACTATGTGGACGTACAGATTTCGTTGGACGGCGCGGACGCCGAGGTCAACGATGCCGTGCGCGGACCGGGTTCCTATGCCATGGCGATCAGGGCGCTGGAGAATCTGGCGGCCGCGGGATTCGCGGACGCGAAACTCTCCGTGGTCGCGACCCGGCACAATATCGCCCAGCTCGACGAGTTCAAGGCGATCGCCGACAAGTACGGCGCCACACTGCGTTTGACTCGCCTGCGGCCCTCGGGACGCGGCGCCGATGTTTGGGACGAACTGCATCCGCTGCCGGAACAGCAACGAGTGCTTTACGACTGGCTGGTGCGCAACGGCGAGGGCGTGCTCACCGGCGACTCGTTCTTCCATCTCTCCGCCTTCGGTTCGGCGCTGCCCGGATTGAATATGTGCGGCGCGGGCCGGGTGGTCTGCCTGGTGGATCCGCTCGGCGATGTCTATGCCTGTCCCTTCGCCATCCACGACAAGTTCCTCGCCGGAAATGTGGTGGCGGACGGCGGTTTCCGCACCGTCTGGCAGGAATCGGACCTCTTCGCGGAACTGCGCGAGCCGAGCGGCGGCGGTGCGTGCTCCGGCTGCGCGCACTACGACTCCTGCCGCGGTGGCTGCATGGCGGCGAAGTTCTTCACCGGCCTGCCCGCCGACGGACCGGATCCGGAATGCGTCCAGGGCTACGGCGAGGCGGCGCTGGCCGATGCCGGGCGGATGATTCCGCGTTCGTCGGTGGACCACTCCCGGCGCATTGCGCCGAGCCGACCCGGCTCGCGTAAGTCGGGACCGATTCCGCTGACACTGTCGGTATCTCGGCCGGCACCCGATCGCCTTTCGCCGGAGCGGCGCCCCGCGCGGGCCTGCGATGAAAGTCCGCTGAACTGATGTCGGCCCGGTAGCTAGTTATGCGCTATCCCGTTGATCGACGATGGCTATCGCGTGGCAAATCGATGATTGCCCTCGCGTTGCCAGCTGTCTTCGGCGAGTCGCTTGCGACCCGCCGAAGACACGATTCGGCGGGAGTTCTTGCGCCACACGGGCGGATTCGTGCGGAATTCCGTCCTTTTTTCCGGACTGATGGTGCCAATGCGCGAATCACCGCCTAACATGCCAGGAATGCGCCACGATCGCCTACCCGACGGATTCGGGGTGCGGATCGATCCACGGGTACGCGCATACTCCGGGGGACGCATCCTGATCGGGGGTTCACCCGCCCGGTTGCTGCGACTTGCCCCGGAGGCCGCCGAGATGATCGGCGACGGGTACCTCGAGGTCACCGGCCCGAAGTCCGCCGTTGTTGCCAGACGGCTGCTCGACTCCGGCGTCGGTAATCCGCGCCCCCGTTTGCTGCCGTCCCTCGACGATGTGACCGTGATCGTGCCACTGCACAACAATGCCGACGGCCTCGCCCGATTGCTCGCGGCATTGCGCGGACACAATGTGATCGTCGTCGACGACGGTTCGGATCAGCCTGTCGAGATCCCGCGCAACCGCGGCACCCGCTGCCGGGTGACCGTGCTGCGCCACGACCGCAGACAGGGGCCGGCCGCCGCGCGCAATGCCGGGTTGCGGGCCGCGACAACCGACTTCGTCGCCTTCCTGGACTCCGATGTGGTCCCGCGCAGCGGCTGGCTCGAGGTGATGCTCGGACACTTCAGCGATCCGGAGGTCGCGCTGGTCGCGCCGCGGATCGTCGCGCTGGATCCGGAGTCGAACGCGCTCGCGCGCTATGAGCACACCCGATCCTCGCTCGATCTCGGACGGCGCGAATCGGCCGTGCAGTCGCGCGGACTGGTCTCGTATGTGCCGAGCGCGGCCATGCTGGTGCGCCGCCGGGCGCTGCTCGCGCAGGACGGATTCGACGAGACGATGCAGGTGGCCGAGGACGTCGATCTGTGCTGGCGGCTGGAGCAGGCGGGCTGGCGGCTGCGCTATGAGCCTGCGGCGCACGTCGCGCACGATCATCGAATCTCGTTCCGCGCCTGGTTCGGTCGCAAGCTGTTCTACGGCACTGGCGCCGCGCCGCTGGGCGAGCGGCATGCGGGCATGGTCACGCCGCTGTCGGTGCCGTTCTGGACGGTGGTCGCGACCATGCTGTTCGCCACGCTGACGAAGTGGGGCCTGCTCGGCGGACTTATCACCTTGGTGACCGCGCTGGCTCGACTACGCCGAGTCTTCACCGGACTGGACAACCCGACCCGGATCGCGGCGATCTATCTGGCGCGCGGCTATTTCGCGGGTATCTGGCGACTGGCCTCGGCAATGTGCCGGCACTATTGGCCGGTCACCATGTTGGCGATGATTCTTTCCCGGCGAGTCCGGCGCATCGCGGTCACCATGGCGGTGGCGGACGGTCTGGCCGACTGGTTCACCCATCGCGACGCGGGCGGGCTCGATCCGTTCCGCTACGTGGCCTACAAGCGGATGGACGATATCGCCTACGGAACGGGCTTGTGGCTCGGCGCATTCCGCGCGCGCAGCCTGGAATCGCTCAAGCCGAGTACGCCCCGGAGCTGAATCGAACGTGTAATGGCTGTACCACCCGATGAGCTGATGTAGATGATCGACACACTGATCATCGGTGGTGGCTCGGCCGGGTGTGTACTTGCGGCCCGGCTGAGCGCGGACCCGGAGCATCGGGTGCGGCTGCTGGAGGCGGGGCCGGTGTCGGCCGATCCGGCGGTACTGCTCGATGCGACTCGAATGCCGATCGGGCACGAATCACCGTGGGTGTGGCGATATCCCGTCACGTTGGCAGGTGCGGTCACCGGGAATATCGTGCGCGGCAAGGTGATCGGCGGATCGGGTGCGGTCAACGGCGGCTACTTCGTGCGGGCGACGGCCGCGGATTTCGCCGCGTGGAGTAAGGAACTCGACGGCTGGTCCTTCGACGCGGTGCTGCCCGCCTATCGCCGACTCGAGCGCGACCACGACTTCGGCGACCAGCCCGGACACGGTGCGACAGGCCCGATACCGGTGCGTCGCACCGCTGTTCCCGCGCCCTTGAGCTGGGAATTCGCCTCGGCATGTACGGCACTCGGCCTGCCACTCATACCTGACCTGAACGCACTGCCCGGCACGGATCCGGCCAATGGTTTCGGGCCGGTGCCGTGGAATATCGAGGACGGTAGGCGCGTCGACACCGGATCGGCATATCTCGCACCCGCGCTGGCGCGACCAAATCTCACGGTGACCGGCGCCGTAGTGGTGACCCGCATCCGTTTCCACGGCACGCGCGCCATCGGGGTGGACTATGTGCACGAGGGCAAGCCGGGTGCACTAGACGCGGATCGCATCGTGTTGTGCGCGGGTGCGATCGAATCCGCGGCGCTGCTGCTGCGCTCGGGTATCGGCGATCCGGAACAACTTCGGGCGCTCGATATTCCGGTGGTGCATCCCGCGCCCGTCGGCGCCGTGTTCAGCGATCACCCCGAGATCGGCATCGACTACCGCTCGGATCCGTCGCACTCGACTGCCGCGGGCATCCCACTGGAATATGTGCTGGAACTCGACGATGTCGAAATCCGTCCGTACGCCGTAACGTTTACCCCGTATACCCAACGTTTGGGTGTGGCGCTCATGCGCCCGCATTCCGAAGGCGTGCTCCGGCTCCGCTCCGCCGATCCGACCGTGCCGCCGCACATCGATTACCGCTACTTATCGGAGTCGGCGGATCGGATTCGATTACGGGATGCGGTAACCGCGGCGCGCGAGATATTGCACGCGATACCGATGGTGCGCCCGCCGGAATCGATACCGGATGACGCGTGGCTGCACGCGAATCTGGCTACTTCGCAACATCTGTCGGGCACCTGCCGAATGGGCGGTGCGGACGATGAGCGCGCGGTGGTCGATGAGCAGTGCCGCGTGCACGGCACGACCGGTTTATCCGTGGTGGATCTCTCGGTTGTCCCGGTGCCGCTGGGTCGCGGTCCGCAGGCGACGACGGTACTGATTGCCGAACGCGTCGCCGAATACCTCACCTAGGGCGTCTGGAAGATGGGTAGGTCACATTTGCGCGAGGTCTGAATGTGGTGTGACCTGGCGGACAAACGAAGGCAACGGCCCTTGTCCGAGTTATGTGCGCCGGTACAGTTTGGGGCGGAAAGAAAGGCAAATGGTCAGCAATCTTGCAGGTGGGCGGCCCCCACGGCACGGCGTCGAACCCGGCACTCAGCTCGGCGCACTGGAAGCCTATGCCGCACAAGCACACGGATATCTTAGCGCGGGTGGCGAGCAGCTGTCGCAGCTTGCCGGTCTGCTGCGTCCCGTCGTGCTCGAATCCTGGTTGCGCAGTGTGCGCGGCGGCGTCGACCCGATGGATCCGCTCGACGGGCGCGGTCTGCGCGGTGCGGATCTACAGCGCTACCGCGACGCGCATCCGATTGCCGCATTGATGCCGCTGATCGACAAATTGCTCGTACAGGACACGGCCAGAACGGGTTTGATCGTCGCGGTCGCCGATCAGTTCGGCCGGGTGCTGTGGGTGCACGGCAATCCCGATCAGATCGATGCCGCCGCCGAAATCGGTCTGCGCGCGGGCGATGATCTCAGCGAACGCCGCATCGGCACGAATGCCGTCGGCCTGGTGGTGCGCACCGGACGGGCCGCGTGGATCCATGGGCCCGAACACTTTCTGCACCGCATGCATCAGATCACCGGTGCCGCGGCGCCGGTGCACGATCCCGACGGCAGGCTGGTCGGGGTGCTGATGATCGCCGGAGGCGTGCGGGTGGCGAAGCCGGAGATTCTGGCCTTGGTGAAGGCGACCTCGACCGCGGCCGAAATGGATCTGCTGCTGACCGCGATGCGTGCTGGTCAGCGCGGGGCGGTGAGTTCGACCGGTGACATCGCGGCGGCGCGCATGGGTCTGGATGTGCTCGGGCTCGGACAGCCGCTGCTGACCGTCGCGGGTGATCGAGTTCCGTTGTCGCAGCGGCACGCCGAGATTCTGCTGCTGCTCGCCGAACATCCGGAGGGGCTGGGCGCGGATCATCTCGCACTGCTGCTCGACGACACGGATCTGGATAACGGCACCATCCGCGCCGCCATGTCGCGATTGCGCGCGGTGGTCGGCCCGAACGTATTCGGTTCGCGCCCATATCGGTTGCGGGTGCATATCGCAACCGATATCGAGGCGCTGCGGGCCGCGCTCGATTCCGGTGATGTCGATACCGCATTACGCCTGTACGCGGGTCCGGTGCTGCCGCGCTCGACCGCGCCGGGAATTATCGATATCCGCGATGAACTTCGGGTTCGGCTGCGCGCCGCGGTGCTCGGTTCCGGTGATGCCGCGGTGCTGCGTCGGTGGACCGCATGTGCGGAAGGGCGCGACGATGCCGCGGCCTGGGTCGTGTACCGGGCGACCGTAGATCGCGATTCACCGCTGTATGCGCAGATCGAGGCCAAAATTCGGGTACTCGATCGGCGGCTCGGCGCCGATGCAACGCGGATGCAACGTTCTCGCTCATAGTCTGCATATCCGAAAGTGCTGTGGCTCACATCCGCGATCGAATTGTGGTCGCGAACACAGCTTTGCCCAGCTGTGTCGGCCCAGCTGAGCACGCTGGACGGCCGACCAACTTTTTTTAGTGCAAAAAGTTCCTTTTTATTAACGAAGCGCCTAGTGTTCGCAATGCGGATCACATCCGTGTGATGTAGCTGACACCGCCGCGGCGCCCGCACCGCGGCAGCGACGTTGGAGGAGTGCTCGAGAGCTAGGCGCACGCGGGGCGCAATCTGTTTCGATCCCGCGCGGGTGTCGTCATGCCCCGCGCATTCGCCGAATCTCCTTGTGGTGGCGTCGAAGCCATGTGTCAACGCTGAACAGCGTTGCCGCAGCGGCTTATTCGTGCTGCCCGAATGCGTTCGGCGTGCTTTTTTACGCCGAACAAGGAGGCTCTGGTGCACGGTACGGAGTTGGGTGGGGCGCGACCGGACGGGGCCGCGCGCCTGGCGAGTGACTGCTTACTGGACGCTCCGGACAACCGGCCGTTTCCGCTCGCACCGGCGCAGCTGGGGGTCTGGTACGCGCAGTTGCTCGATCCCGACGTGCCGATCAATGTGGCCCAATACGTCGACGTGCCCGGCGTGCTGGATCCCGCGATCCTGCAAGAGGTTTCGGTCATTGCGGCGCAAGAATACGAGTCGGTGCTGGTGCGCCTCGGCGAATCCGGCGGTGTGCCGAATCAGTGCGTAGATCACAGGAATTCGGTCGATATCCAGGCGATCGACCTGCGCGAGTACGCCGATGCGGTGGCTGCGGCGCACGAATGGATGCGGGCGGATGCGAGCGCGCCGGTCGACATGCTGACCGATCGGCTGTTCGCAGGCGCCGTGCTGCGGGTCGCGGACCAGCGGTGCTTCTGGTACCTGCGGGCGCATCACATCGTGCTCGACGGGTTCGGCGCGCTGACCAATACGCAGCGGGTGGCGCAGTTGTATACCGCCAGGGTGCTCGGCACCGAGCCGCAGGCGGTCCAGCCGGGGGCGATGGCCGAATTGGTCGAGGGTGAGCTCGCCTACCGGGACAGTTCGCGTTTCGAGACCGACCGGACGCACTGGGCCGAGCGGATCGCGGGGCTCGACGGCGCGACCAGTCTGAACGGGCGGACCGCACCGCGCGCGGCGACCAATCTGGTGGTGGAGCGGATATTGCCGGACGCGCTCGTGGATCGGATGAATACGCTTGCGGTGAACCAGGATTCGACGCTCGCGGTGGTACTGCTCGCGGCCTTCGCCGGATATCTCGGGCGGCTCACCGATCAGGACGAGGCGGTGCTGAGTCTGCCGGTGACGGCGCGCATCACCGCGCTCATGCGGCGGTCGGCCGGAATGCTGTCGAATATCGTGCCGCTGCGGCTCGCGGTCGACGGTACCTGGGGGGATCTGCTGCGGGCGGCGCGCGTCGAGGTGGCGGCTGCGCTGCGGCACCAGCGGTATCGGCACGAGGACATCCGCCGCGATGCCGAGCACGACGGGCGGCCCGCGCGCCGCGCGCTGTTCGGACCACTGGCCAACATCATGCTGTTCGGTAGCGAGCTGACACTGGGCGAAACGGTCGGCCGGTACCACGTGTTGTCCACCGGGCCGGTGGAGGATCTGAGCCTCAATGTCTATTACGGCGAGCGCGACAGCGTGCACGTCGATTTCGAGGCGAATCCGAATCTCTATGCCGCCGATGACATTGCGCGCCATCAGAGGCGATTCGTGCGGTATCTGGAGCGGCTGGTGGCGACCGAGGTCGATACGCCGATGGCGGCGGTGGCGGTGGCGACCGAGCTGGAACTCGAGGTCAGCACCCGGATCTGGAATGCGACCGGATTCGATGTGCCCGCGGCGGTCGCCGGTGCGCCGACGCTGGTTTCGCTGTTCGAGGCGCAGGTCGCGCGGACGCCGGATGCGGTTGCGGTGCTGTTCGCGGGTGTGCCGGACCTGACCTATCGGGAGCTCGCGGCGCGCAGCAATCGGCTGGCACGGCATTTGATCGGACTCGGCGTCGGGCCGGAGACGCTGATCGCGCTCAACATCCGCCGGTCACCGGAGCTGGTAATCGCCATGTACGCCGTGCTCGCCGCGGGGGCGGCGTATGTGCCGCTGGATCCGGATCATCCGGCCGAGCGCACCGCGCACATTCTGGCCACCGCGCGACCGGCATGTGTACTGACAACTGAAGCCGCGGAGTTTTCCGGAGTAACGGTGATCCGTCTCGATGAGCGGGATCTTGCGGAATATCCGGATGGTCCGGTCTGGGATCGGGAACGCACCGCCACGCTGCGGCCGGGGCAGCCCGCGTACGTGATCTTCACTTCGGGTTCGACCGGGCTGCCGAAGGGGGTGGCCGTCACCCACGAGGCGATCGTGAATCGGCTGGTGTGGATGCAGCAGCAGTATCGGCTGTCGGCGGATGATGTCGTACTGCAGAAGACGCCCGCCACCTTCGATGTGTCGGTGTGGGAGTTGTTCTGGCCGTTGCAGATCGGCGCGCGGCTGGTGCTCGCCGAGCACGACGGCCATCGCGATCCGGCCTACCTGCGGGCAGCGATCGACGAATATGGCGTGACAACAGCACATTTCGTGCCATCGATGCTGGAAGTCTTTCTGGCACAGTCAGAGTACGCAAATGGTACCGCGCTGCGTACGGTCTTCGCGTCCGGTGAAGCGCTGCCCGCGGCGCCGGCGCAGCGGCTGCGGGCGCTGACCGGTGCGCGGCTGCACAATCTGTACGGTCCCACGGAGGCGGCGGTGGACGTCACCTTCCATGAAGTGACCGATACCGATACCCTCTCGGTGCCGATCGGCGCGCCGGTCTTCAACACCCGGCTCTACGTGCTCGATTCGCGGCTGCGGCCGGTACCGGTCGGGGCTGCGGGCGAGCTGTATCTGTCGGGGGTACAGCTCGCCCGTGGTTATGTCGGCCGCCCCGGGCTCACCGCCGATCGGTTCGTCGCGGATCCGTTCGGGTCGGCCACCCGGATGTATCGCACCGGCGACCTGGTGCGCTGGACCACCCACGGTGAACTGGAGTACCTGGGCCGCACCGATTTTCAGGTGAAGTTGCGCGGGTTGCGGATCGAGCTCGGTGAGATCGAAGCCGTGCTCGGGGCCGTCAATTCGGTGGTGCGCGCGGTGGTCGTGGTGCGCGATGACGGAGTGGGCGAGCAGTTGGTTGCCTATGCGGTCGAAGCCGAGCCCGGCGCGGTGTCTCCCGCCGAACTGCGCACCGCGGCACTGCATGCGCTGCCCGCGTATATGGTGCCCGCCGCGTTCGTGGTGATGGATGCGCTGCCGGTCAATGCCTCCGGCAAATTGGATCGTGCCGCGCTGCCCGCACCCGAGCGGATCTCGAGCGACTACGCCGAGGTCGCGACGCCGGTGGAGGCCACGGTCGCGCGGGTGTTCGGTGCGGTGCTCGGACACGATCGGGTCGGGCGCGACGACGATTTCTTCGCGCTCGGCGGCAATAGTTTGGTGGCCACCCAGGTCGCGGCGCGATTGGGCGCCGAACTGGGCTGTCGGCTCGGGGTTCGCGAACTGTTCACCGCTACCACGGTGGCCGCACTCGCCGAACTCATCGAGCGGGCGGGTGGATCCAGTGGCGTGCCGGTGCTCGCGCAGCTGCGGGCGCGGCACCGGCCGCCGCTGGTTCCGCTATCTCCGGCGCAGCAGCGGATCTGGTTCCTCAACCGGTTCGAGACTTCCAGCGCCGGTTACAACATGCCGTTCGTGGTGCGATTGCGCGGTGCGGTCGATATTTCCGCACTGCGGCTGGCCTTGGCCGATCTGGTCGATCGGCATGAGGTGCTGCGCACGATCTTTCCCGTGGTGTCGGCTGGAGCGGCGGCCAAGCAGGTCGTGTTGTCCGCGGACGAGGTTGTCGTCGTGGGTGAGCCGGAGTCGATCGGTGCGGACGAACTGGACGACGAGCTGGCTCGGTTCGCGGCGCTCGGATTCGATCTGGAGCGTGAAATACCGATTCGGGCACGGATTTTCCTGGTCGATGACGAGAGCTGCGCGCTGGCGCTGGTGCTGCACCACATTGCCGCGGATGGCGTGTCGCTGCGGGTGTTGGCACGAGATGTGATGTCCGCGTATGGATCTCGGCACGCGGGCAATGGGCCGGAATGGTCGCCGCTTTCGGTGCAGTACGCGGATTACAGCCTTTGGCAGCATGAATTGCTCGGCTCGGCCGAGGATCCCGATGCCGCGTCGGCGCGGCAGCTGGAGTTCTGGACGTCCACGCTCGCCGGTGCGCCCGATCTGATCGAGCTGCCCGCCGATCGGTCCCGGCCTGCCGTCGCATCCGGGCGGGGTGCGGTGTTCGGTTTCGAAATTCCGGGCGACGTGCACGCCGAGGTCGTGAAACTTGCCCGTGACCAGGGTGTTTCGAACTTCATGGTGCTGCATGCCGCACTCGCTGTGCTGTTGTCGCGGCTGTCCGGAAGCGATGACATCGTCGTCGGCACGCCGGTGGCCGGCCGTGGTGAACGTGCGCTGGACGATCTCATCGGCATGTTCGTCAACACCCTGGTGCTGCGGACCGTGGTCGATGCCGCCGCCCCCTTCTCGTCGCTGCTGGCACGGGTGCGCGAGACCGATCTCGCCGCCTTCGGCCATGCCGAATTGCCATTCGAGCAGCTGGTCGATGCCATCAACCCGCCGCGCTCGCAGGCGCGGCATCCGCTGTTCCAGGTATTGCTCGCTTTCGACAATGCTGCGGACATCGCCTTCGAACTCCCCGATTTGTCGGTCTGCACCAGTACCCTGGACACCGGAGTGACCAAATTCGATCTCCAGCTCACGGTCACCGAAGGCTTCGCCGGTGCCGGACTCAGGGAAGGTTCGGCACCGGCGGGGGTCTGTGCGGAATTCAACTACGCCACAGATCTATTCGACGAATCCACCATCGCGGACTATGCGCAGTGGTTGGTCCGGTTGCTGCGCGCGATCGTGGTCGATGCCGAGCTGGCGGTGGGCGATCTGCCACTGCTGGATGTGGCGGGTCGCCAGCGCGCGATCGAGTGCGGAATCGCGGAGTCGTCGAGCCGTGTCGCGACGCTGCCCGCCGCGTTCGAGACGCAGGTGCGGCGGACGCCCGATGCTGTCGCACTGGTCGACGGGCATGGTGCGCTGACGTATGCGGAGTTCTCGCGGCGAGTGAATCGGCTCGCTCGGCGGCTGATCGCCGCCGGAGTCGGGCCCGAGACGCTGGTTGTGCTGGGTATGCGGCGGTCGGTGGAGTTCGTTGTCGCGGCCTATGCCGTACTGACCGCGGGTGGCGGGTATGTGCCGGTGGACCCGGATCAACCGGCGGCGCGGCGTGCGCAGGTCGTTGCCTCGGCTCGGCCGGTATGTGTGCTGACTCGGGCGGGTGACGGGTGGTCGATCGGCCCCTCGGTCCCGGCGGTCGATGCACGGGACTGCTCCGGTTATTCGGATGCGCCGGTGCGGGATTCGGATCGGCTGCGTCCGTTGCGGGCAACCAATACCGCGTATGTCATCTTCACCTCCGGATCCACCGGTTTGCCGAAAGGTGTTGCGGTACAGCATGCCTCGGTGGTCAATCAGATCGACTGGATTGCCGACGAATACGGCATCGGGGCCGACGATGTGGTTCTGTTCAAGACTCCGGCGACCTTCGATGTGTCGGTGTGGGAACTGTTCGCGCCGTTGACGCGTGGTGCGCGCATGGTGGTCGCCGAGCATGACGGGCATCGGGACAGCGCGTATCTGGCCGCGACCATCGCGGCGCACCAGGTGACGATGACCTCGTTCGTGCCGTCCATGCTGACGGTATTCGCCGATGCCACCGGTATTGCCGAGATCGCCTCGTTGCGTACGGTTTTCGTGGCGGGCGAGGCGATGACCGGTGAAGTCGCGGCCCGCTTCGCTGCCGTGTGCCGAGCCGAGCTGCACAATCTGTACGGCCCAACGGAATTTACGGTGCACGCCACCTATGCGCCCGTGGATCCGACGGTGGCGGGGGCGGTGCCTATCGGTCGGCCAGTGCGTTCGAGTCAGGTGCTGGTGCTCGACGCGCGGTTGCGGCCGGTGCCGGACCTGGTCGTGGGCGAGCTCTACCTTTCCGGCGTTCAGTCGGCGCGCGGATACCACGGTCGGGCGGAATCGACCGCCGAGCGGTTCGTTGCCAATCCGTACGGACCGGCCGGAGCCCGGATGTATCGGACCGGAGACCTGGTGCGGCGCAATCGGGCCGGTGATCTGGAGTACCTGGGGCGCAGTGACTTTCAGGTAAAGCTGCGTGGGCAGCGGATCGAGCTCGGTGAGATCGAGGCGGCGCTGGTCGCTGCCGACGATGTGCGGGCCGCCGCTGTTCGGGTGTTCGCGCACGCGGCGGGTGAGCTGCTGGTCGCCTATGTGGTCACGGACATGCCAGCGGCGGAGCTGGCCGATGTGCTGGGGCAGCGGCTGCGCGCCGTGCTGCCTTCGTACATGGTGCCGACGGCCTATGTCGGATTGGCGGAAATGCCGCTGACCAGCTCGGGCAAATTGGATCGCAAGGCATTGCCCGATCCGGTGCTGACCGCCGAGACCTTTCGTGCACCTGTCACGTCTGCCGAGCATGCGGTTGCCGAGGTGTTCGCGGCGGTGCTCGGTGTCGATCGGGTCGGGCTGGACGACGACTTCTTCGCACTCGGCGGAAACTCCCTGGTGGCCACGCAGATTGCCGCGCGCATCGGCGCGGCCATCGATGTCGATATTCCGGTCCGGCTGTTGTTCGAGCATTCGACCGTGGCGGCGTTGGCCGCGCATCTGCCCGGTTCGGGGCCTGCGCGACGGGCGTTGGTCGCGCAGGCCCGGCCCGATGTCGTGCCGCTCTCCTATGCACAGCAGCGGATGTGGTTCCTCAATCAGTTCGATGCCGCCTCGGTCGCGAATAACCTGACGGCCGCGGTGCGACTGGTCGGCGCGCTCGATCTCGGCGCACTGACGGATGCGGTCACCGATGTCATCGGCAGGCATGAGGTGCTGCGCACCAGATATCCAGCGGTCGACGGTGTGCCGCAGCAGGAAGTGTTGCCGGTCGAAGCGGTGCCGCTGGTGCCGGAGCCGGTCGACGCTACGGTGTTGGCTGATCGGGTTCGAGCGCTGGCGGCAATGCCTTTCGCGGTGGATCGGGAAGCACCGGTTCGACTCACACTGCTGCGCACTGGGACCGAGCACGTACTGGTTGTTTCCATCCATCACATCAGTGCGGACGGTTGGTCCATCGCGCCCCTTACTCGGGATTTGATGGTCGCTTACGCCGCACGTTGCGTGGGCGCGGAGCCGAACTGGGTGTCGCTGCCGGTGCAGTATGCCGACTACACGCTGTGGCAGCGGGAAACATTGGGTGCCGAGGACGATCCGGAATCGCTGATCGCCCGGCAGATCCGGTATTGGTCGACCGAATTGGCCGATCTGCCGGATGCGCTGGCACTGCCGGGGGATCGGCCGCGTCCGGCGGTCGCGTCGGGTCGTGGTGCGCGCTATGCCTTCACCATCGATGCCGCGACCCATCGTCGGCTGGGTGATGTGGCGGAGCGCGCGAACGCGTCCCTGTTCATGGTGCTGCACGCGGCGTTCGCCACGCTGCTGGCGAAACTCGCCGGGCAGCGTGATATTGCGATCGGGACCCCCGTCGCCGGTCGTGGCGCCGCCGAGTTGGATGGGCTCGTCGGGATGTTCGTCAACACCCTGGTGCTGCGGGCCGATGTGCGGCCCGAACTGACTTTTGCCGAATTGATCGCGGCGGCCCGCGATGGTGATCTGCGCGCCCTCGGACATGCCGATGTGCCGTTCGAGCGGCTGGTCGAGGTATTGAATCCGGAGCGTTCCGCGACCCGGCATCCGCTGTTCCAGGTCATGCTCGACTTCCAGAACACCGCGCAGACCAGTCTGGAGTTGGCCGGGCTCGCGGCCTCGATGCTCGATATCGACACGCGGACAGCGAAATTCGATCTGCAATTGACGCTGACCGAGTCTGTCGGCGCCGCCGGTATCGCAGCGATTTTCGAGTATGCCACCGACCTGTTCGACGCGCGGACAGTCGCTTCGTTCGCGACTCGGCTGCAGCGCGTGCTCGATGCGGTCGCCGATCCACACGTGCGGATCGGTGATATCGATCTGCTCGCCGATGACGAGCGGGCGATGATCCTCGACACCTGGAATGCGACTGCGCATCCGGTGGATGCCGAAACGACGCTGGTATCGCTGTTCGAGGCGCAGGCAGCGCGGACTCCGGATGCCATTGCGGTCACCTTCGAGGGCGAGTCGCCGGCCCACCCGTCACCCGATCACCACCCCTCATCGAGTGGCTACGCGACGCTGACATATGCGGAATTCGCGGGGCGGGTGAACAGGCTCGCGCGGCTGTTGGTGTCGATCGGGGTTCGTCCGGATACCACGGTGGCCATCGGCATGCGGCGATCGGTGGATCTGGTCGTGGCCATCTACGCCGTACTCACGGCGGGCGGTGCGTATGTCCCGGTGGATCCGGAGCACCCGGCCGAGCGGATCACCCAGGCGCTACGGCTGGCGCGTCCGGTGTGCGTGCTGACCCGCTCGGAAGATGGGCTGGATCTCGACACCGATGAGCGCTCGTGCGCGTGGGCGGTGCTCGATGTGGATTTGTTCGACACCTCCGACTATTCGGACGCCCCGGTCACCGATGACGATCGGCTCGGCTCCTTGGTGCCGGGCAATGCCGCGTACGTGATCTTCACTTCCGGCTCGACGGGGCGGCCGAAGGGAGTCGCGGTTTCGCATGCGGCGATCGTCAATCGTCTGGTGTGGATGCAGGACACTTACTCGCTGACCAGCGATGATGTCGTGCTGCAGAAGACGCCCGCCACCTTCGATGTGTCGGTGTGGGAGTTCTTCTGGCCATTGCAGGTCGGGGCGCGTTTGGTGGTGGCGCGGCCGGATGGGCATCGTGATCCGGCGTACTTGGCGCGGGTCATTCGCCGCGAAGGAGTCAGTGTCGCGCATTTCGTGCCGTCGATGTTGGTGGTGTTCGTCGCGGAACCGGCAGCGGCTGAATGTGATTCGCTGCGGACGGTATTCGCGTCGGGAGAAGCATTGGCGCCGAAGCCTGCGCATCGGCTGCGTGAGCTGACCGATGCGGCAGTGCACAACCTGTACGGCCCGACCGAGGCGGCGGTGGATGTCACCAGCCATGAGATCACCGATGCCGATGTGGATACCGTGCCGATCGGTGGGCCGGTATTCAACACCCAGGTCTATGTGCTCGATGCGCGGTTGCGTCCGGTGCCGGTGGGGGTTGCGGGCGAGTTGTATTTGGCCGGTGCGCAATTGGCGCGCGGGTATATCGGGCGGCCGGATCTGACCAGTGATCGGTTTGTCGCGAATCCGTTCGGCCATGGTGCGCGGATGTATCGGACCGGGGACCTCGTGACCTGGCGTGCGGATGGGGCGCTCGAGTATTCGGGGCGCACCGATTTCCAGGTCAAGCTGCGTGGTCTGCGGATCGAGCTCGGTGAAATCGAAACCGCGATCACCGGCTTGGATTCGATCGCGCAGGCGGTGGTGGTGCTGGGGGACGGGCAGCAACTGGTCGCTTATGTCGTCGCGGAGACCGAGGTCGATACCGATGCCATGAAATCCGCTCTCAGCAGGCAACTGCCCGCGTATATGGTGCCGTCTGCGTTCGTCGTGCTCGATGAATTTCCGCTCAATGCTTCCGGCAAGCTGGATCGGAAGGCCCTGCCGGCACCCGTGTTCGAGGCTGCGGTTTTCCGGGCTCCCGTCACGGTGACCCAGGAAATCGTGGCGCGGACCTTTGCCGAGGTGCTGAATGTCGAGCTGGTCGGTCTCGACGATGATTTCTTCGCACTCGGTGGAAACTCACTCAACGCCAGCCAGGTCGTGGCCAGGTTGGGGGCAGCGCTGGATATGCGGCTGCCGGTGCGGATGCTGTTCGAGGCGCCTACGGTTGCGGCATTGGCGGCCGCGACGCAGGCGCATGAGGCACGCGGCTATATCGCGTTGAGCGCGCGCCCGCGCCCGGCGCGGATTCCGCTCTCACCGGCTCAGCAGCGCATGTGGTTCCTCAACCGGTTCCTTGCCGACGATTGCGCCGGTCCGGGCGATGCCGTGGACAACATCCCGGTGGCGCTGCGGCTCACCGGTGATCTGGATGTGGCTGCACTATCCGCCGCGCTGGCGGATGTGGTCGCTCGGCACGAGACCCTGCGGACGATCTATCCCGGCGGAACCGATGGTGCGGAGCAGGTGATCATCGCTGCGGCTGTTCCGCCATTGCAACCGGAGCTGATCACCGGAGCGGAACTCGAGCGACACCTTTCCGCATTCACGGCGATGACTTTCGATCTGACCACCGAGGTGCCACTGCGGGCCCGACTGTTCACCGATGGTCGCGAACACGTGCTGGCAATTGTGCTGCACCATATTTCGGCCGACGGATTCTCGCTCGGACCGCTCGCGCGCGATCTCATGACCGCCTATACCGCGCGTCGAGATGGCATCGTGCCCGCATGGGCGGCATTGCCCGTGCAGTATGCCGACTACACGCTCTGGCAGGCCGAAACACTGGGTGACGATGCGGATCCGGAGTCGCAGGCGCACCGGCAGCTCGCCTTCTGGCGGCGCGCGCTGGCGGGTCTGCCCGAACAACTCGAGCTTCCCACCGACCGGCCGCGACCGGCCGTCTCGTCGTATCGCGGTCACACCCACCGGCTCCGCATCGACTCCGATCTACACAGTGAACTGCGCGAACTGGCCCGCAAGCGGGAAACGACGCTGTTCAGCACGATGCATGCGGCGCTGGCCGTCTTGTTGTCCCGCTTGTCGGTGAGTGACGATATCGCGATCGGCACGCCGGTCGCGGGTCGCGGTGATGCCGCGTTGGACGGGCTCGTCGGGATGTTCGTCAACACCCTGGTATTGCGCACCCAGATCGACACCAGGGCGCGGTTCGAGACGGTGCTGGATACCGTGCGCGCACGGGATATCGAGGCGCTGTCGCATGCGGACGTGCCGTTCGAGCGGCTCGTCGAGGTCATCGCGCCGACACGGGTACAGAATCGGAATCCGCTGTTCCAGGTGGTGCTGACTTTCCAGAACTTCACGTTGCCGCCGCTCGAACTCGCCGATCTCGTGGTGCGTCCGGTCGAATTCGACGCGGCGGCAGCGAAATTCGATTTGCAGTTCACGGTGATCGAATCCGATGACGCCGATGGCCGTGCCGATGGCATGGAGATCGAGATCACCTATGCGACAGATCTTTTCGACGCGGAGACGATCGCGGTGCTCGGTCGCCGTTTCACCCAGGTGTTGGCCGCCATCGCCGCCGATGCCACGGTCGTGGTCGGGGATATTCAATTGCTCAGTGCCGAGGAACAGCATCGCGCACTGTACGAATGGTCCACTCCGACAAGGGCCTATGTCACCGAAACCGCCACGCTGGCCGACCGGTTCGCGCTGGTCGCCGCGATCGATCCGACAGCGGTCGCCGTCCGGGCAGGGACGCGATCGCTGACCTATGCCGAACTCGACGCCTGGTCGAACCGGCTGGCCCGGCGGTTGATCGCGGCCGGGGTCGGACCGGAAGCGCTGGTGGCGGTGGCGCTGCCGCGGTCGTTAGAACTGGTCGTCGCGTTGGTCGCGGTGATCAAGGCGGGCGGCGGTTATCTACCGATCGATCCGAATTATCCGGCGGATCGGATCGAATACGTACTCGATGACGCCCGGCCGATCTGCGCGATAACCAGCGCCGGAACCGATTTGGCACCCGGTTGGTTCGGTGGGCCGGTGATCGATATCGCTGCCGCGAATCAGTGTTCGACCGCCATCTCCCGGGCGGAGCGACGCAGGCCGCTGAATCCGGCGCATACGGCTTACGTCGTCTACACCTCCGGATCTACCGGGAACCCGAAGGGCGTGGTCATCCCGCACCGCAATGTGTTGCGTCTGCTCGATAACACTCGGTGCCACTTCGAGTTCGGGCCCTCGGATGTCTGGACCCTGTTCCATTCCTACGCCTTCGACTTCTCGGTATGGGAGCTCTGGGGTGCGCTGCTGCACGGCGGCACGCTCGTGGTGGTCGACTACTACACCTCGCGATCACCGCAGCAGTTCCTGGAACTGCTTGCCGCGGAACGGGTGACGGTGCTGAACCAGACGCCGTCGGCCTTCTATCAACTGATTGCCGCGGAGCCTGCCGAACTCGCCTTGCGCTATGTGATCTTCGGCGGCGAGGCATTGGAACCGCAGCGGCTGGTCGGCTGGTTCGCTCGGCATCCGCGGTCGCCGCGACTGGTGAATATGTACGGCATCACCGAGACCACCGTGCATGTGTCCTTCCGGCCGATCGAGGCGGGTACCGGCTCGGCGAGTGTGATCGGTGGGGCCATACCCGGATTGGTCGTGCGGGTGCTCGATGCGCGGCTGCGGCCGGTGCCGGTCGGGGTGCCCGGCGAGATCTACGTCTCCGGTGGTCAGTTGGCGCGTGGCTATCTCGGACGGCCCGCGCTCACCGCGAGCCGGTTCGTGGCCGATCCGTACGCGGGGAATGGTGCGCTGGCCTATCGGTCCGGTGACCTCGCACGGTGGACGGCCGACGGCGAGTTGGAGTATCTGAGCCGGGCCGACCAGCAGGTGAACCTGCGTGGGTTCCGCATCGAGTTGGGGGAGATCGAGGCGGCGCTGCTGGATGCGAGTGCAGCGGTGCGCGAGGTGGCGGTGGTCGTGCGCAGCGATCTGGTGGATGAGCCGCGCATTGTCGCGTATGTGGTCGGCTTCGACGCGGTCGATCGGGCGCAGCTGCGACAACAGCTCGCGCGCAGGTTGCCTGAGCACATGGTGCCCGCCGCGATCGTGGCGGTGGATCGAATTCCATTGACCGTCAACGGAAAGCTGGATCGAGCGGCGTTGCCCGCGCCCGAGTTCGAGGCGACGACCTATCGTAAGCCCGGGACTGTCGAAGAGGAGATCGTCGCCGGGGCTTTCGCGGATGTGCTCGGAATGGACGGTCTGATCGGCGCGGATGACGACTTCTTCGCCCTCGGCGGTTCCTCCCTACTGGCCGCGAAAGCCGCCGCTCGCATCGGGGCCGCGCTAGGGCGCACCGTCGGAGTCCGCGCATTGTTCGAATCACCGCGGGTCGCCGACCTCGCCGCGGCGGTGAGCGCGACCGATATGGCTGCGACCAGGCCGGCGCTGGTGGCCGGCGCCCGTCCGGACCGGATTCCGCTCTCCCCGGCACAGCAGCGCATGTGGTTCCTCAACCAATTCGACCAGCACTCCATTGCCTACAACATTCCGTTGGCGCTGCGGCTCACCGGCGCGTTGGATATCGCGGCGCTACGGGGCGCGGTCGCGGATCTGATCGGCCGACATGAATCGCTGCGGACGCGGTATCCGGAAGTCGACGGTGCGGCGACCCAGGTGATCGTGCCGGTCGTGCAGGCGATCCCATCGCTGTATCCGATAGATATCTCTGAAGCCGAACTGCCGGAACGGATTCGGGAGCTGGCGGCCACCACGTTCGATGTGACCGCCGATATCCCGGTGCGGATGCGGCTGTTCCGGATAGTGGGGCGTGCGGAGTTCGTATTGGCGGCGGTGCTGCATCACATTGCCGCGGACGGATCCTCGCTCGCGCCATTCGTCCGTGATCTGATGCTGGCCTACAGCGCACGCCTGGACGAAAGTGCGCCCGGCTGGACACCGCCCGCCATGCAGTACGCGGATTACGCACTGTGGCAGCGGCAACTGCTCGGCCGCGAGGATGAGCCCGAATCGCTTTCGGCACAGCAGATCGCGTTCTGGACCAGGACGCTGGACGGACTGCCGGATCAACTGGCGCTGCCGACCGATCACCCGCGGCCCGCGCGGCAGAGTTTGCGCGGCGCGAAAGTGGAGTTCGCGATCGACGCGCGGTTGCACAGCGCGCTCGTCGCGCTCGGACGACGCAGTGGCGCAACGCTGTTCATGGTGGTACACGCGGCATTCTCCGCACTTCTCGCTCGGCTGTCGGGCAGTTCGGATATCGCGGTCGGTACGCCGATCGCCGGCCGGGGCGATGCGGAACTCGACGATGTCATCGGCATGTTCGTGAACACGCTGGTGCTGCGTACTCGGGTCGATGGCGGTGAAAGCTTCGATGCGCTGCTGGAGCGGGCCAGAGCAGTCGATATCGCCGCGTTCTCGCATGCGGATGTGCCGTTCGAGCGTTTGGTGGAGGTGCTGAATCCGGAGCGATCGACAGCGCGGCATCCGCTGTTCCAGGTCGGGCTTTCGTTCCAGAATCACGAGCGCGGTGAATTACGGCTGCCTGGGCTCGAAGTTCGAGAACTCGAATTCGACAGTGGGGTCGCGCAATTCGATCTGCACTTGTTCGCCATCGATCACTACGGTGCGGACGGCGCGGCCGAGGGCATCGATCTCGCGCTCGGATTCGCGACGGACTTGTTCGAGCCCGCTAGTGCGCAGCGGTTCAGTGCGCAGCTGCTGCGAGTGTTCGAATCGGTTGTTGTCCAATCGGACACGGCTGTCGGTGAGTTGGATCTGCTCGGTGCGGCAGAGCGTGCGCGGTTGCTCGAGGAGTGGAACAGGACCGCGCATCCGGTGGCCTCGGCGACATTGGCGGATCTTGTCGATGCTCAGGTGGCGCTGACGCCCGAGTGTGTCGCGTTGATCGATGCGAGATCCGATTCATTGCTCACCTATGCCGAATTCGACGCTGCGGTCAACAGGTTGGCGCGCAAGTTGATTGCCGACGGGGTCGGTCCGGAGGCGACCGTCGTGCTCGCCATGCGACGCTCGGTCGATTTGGTTGTCGCCGTGTACGCGGTGGTGCGAGCCGGTGGTGCGTATGTGCCCATCGATCCGGATCATCCGGTCGACCGCATCGCGTACGTCATCGAGACGGCCGCGCCCGCGTGTGTGCTCACCACATCACGCGATGGTTTGCCCATCGAAACATCCCTTCCCGCAATGGAAGTGGATCGACTCGAGTTGGCTGACTACGCGGCGACTCCGATTACGGATGACGAACGGGTGCGCCCCTTGCGGCCCGAGCACCCGGCATATGTCATCTTCACATCCGGGTCGACCGGACTGCCCAAGGGCGTCACCCTTTCGCACGCGGCGATCGTCAACCAATTGGCCTGGCTGCGTGACCGATTCGCACTCGGGCCACACGGGAGTGCGCTGCTCAAGACTCCGGCGACGTTCGACCTGTCGGTGTGGGAGTTCTGGTCGGTCCTGACGACGGGTGGTCGCCTGGTGGTGACCGAGCCCGGCACCGAACGCGATCCGGATCGGCTGCTTGCCCTGATCGAACGGCATGCGGTGACGGTGCTGCACGCCGTACCGTCGCTGGTCGGCATGCTGCTCGCGGTATCGGATGCGCCGCTGCCGAATTCGCTGCGGCAGGTGCTCGCCATCGGTGAGGCGCTGCCGCCCGCCACCGCGATCGAATTCCGTCGTCGAGCCGAATATTCCGGCGCGCGACTGTTCAACCTGTACGGCCCGACCGAGGCAGCCGTGTCGATCACCGCCTTCGAAGTCGATGCGGACCCGACCCATATCGTGCCGATCGGCGCGCCCGCCTGGAACAGCCGGGTCTACGTCCTCGATTCGCGGTTGCAGCCGGTCCCGGTGGGTGTGACCGGCGAGTTGTATTTGGCCGGGGCGCAATTGGCGCGCGGCTATCAACGCAGGCCCGCGCTGACGGCGGACCGTTTCGTCGCGGATCCCTTCGCGAGCGCCGTCGGCGCGACGATGTACCGGACCGGCGATATCGTCCGCTGGCGTTCCGAGGGCACGCTGGAATATCTGGAGCGCGCCGACTTCCAGGTCAAGATCGGCGGCTTCCGGATCGAGCTCGGCGAGGTGGAGGCCGCGCTGCTGCGGCTGCCCGAGGTGCGCGCCGCCGTTGCGGTGGCGCACGCTGGAACTCGGCTCATCGCCTATGTTGCGGTGCCGGACTCGACCGCTGCTGCCGAATTGGCCGGTGCGTTGCGTGCGGCGGTGGCGACAGAGCTGCCCACCTATATGGTGCCCGCCGCGATCGTTGTGCTGGAGTCGTTGCCGCTCAATGCCAATGGCAAGGTCGATCGGGCCGCACTGCCCGAGCCGGTATTCGCAACGGCTGCTTTCCGCGCACCGACCAGTGAGCTGGAGCGCTTGGTCGCGGCCACCTTCGTCGAGGTGATCGCGGCCGAGGAAATGGTCGGGCTGGATACCCACTTCTTCGCAGTCGGGGGCAATTCGCTGGCGGCTACCCGGCTGGCGGCACAGTTGGGCGCGGCACTCGGAGTGCGGGTCCCGGTGGCCGCGGTATTCGACGCACCGACCGTCGGGCTGCTCGCCGCGCGACTGGCCGAACTCGGGGACGCCGATGCCAAGCCCGCGCTCACTCGGCGCTCCGGCAGCGCGCCTGCCCCGCTTTCGCCGGCACAGCAGCGGATGTGGGTGGTCAACCGGTTGGCCCCGGACTCCTCGGCCTACAACATCCCCGCCGCACTGCGGTTGACCGGCGTATTGGATATCGCTGCCCTCGGCGCGGCAATCCTGGACGTGATCGAACGCCACGAAACCCTGCGCACCCGATATCCGGATGCCGAGCCCGAGCCGGTGCAGCAAGTACTGGACGTTGCCGAGGTCGATCTGGAACCGATCCTGTTGGCACAGGGTGATATCGACGCGCGCATCACTGAATTCGTCGCCGCCGGTTTCGATATCACCTCGGCACCACCGGTCCGCGCGGCATTGTTCCGCACCGACGTCGATGAGCATGTGCTCGTCGTGGTGCTGCACCACATCAGCGCCGACGGCTATTCCGTCGCCCCGATGACGCGGGATCTCATGCGTGCTTACCTCAGCCGGATCGCGGGCAATGCGCCCGACTGGGAGCCACTGCCGATCCAGTACGTCGACTACAGCGTCTGGCAACGTGCGGTGCTCGGCTCCGATCGCGATCCGAACAGCCTGCTGTCCCGGCAACTCGGCTATTGGACAACGGAATTGGCGGGCTTGCCCGAGGTACTTCCCTTGCCGACCGATAGACCGCGCCCGGCGCGCCGGAATATGCGCGGTGCCACAGTCGGTTTCGAAATCGACACGGTATTCACCGCGCGATTGGACACGATTGCCCGTGCGCACGGCACAACGCTGTTCACCCTGATCCACAGTGCGTTCGCGGTCCTGCTCGCGAAACTGTCCGGCACCACGGATATTGCCATCGGCGCACCGGTCGCGGGGCGTGGCGAGCGTGAACTCGACGATCTGATCGGCATGTTCGTGAATACCGTCGTACTGCGGACGGAGGTCGACGCACGCACTGGCTTCGCGGATCTGCTTCGCCAGGGCCGAGATCGCGATATCGCGGCGCTGTCACATGCCGACGTGCCGTTCGAGCGGGTGGTCGATGCCGTCGGCCGGACCAGGTCCAGCGCCTATACGCCGCTGTTCCAGGTGATGTTCACCTTCCAGAACATGGCGTCCAACCGCGTCGCATTGCCCGGGCTCGAGGTCGAGGTGCTCGATCTCGCGCTGGCGGAGGCCAAATACGACCTGCAGCTCACCGGCATCGAGCTGTTCGATGCGGCCGGTGATCGGGCCGGATTGGGTATGCGATTCGGTTACGCGACCGACATTTTCGATGCCGCAACGATACGGCTGTTCGCCGAGCGATTACTCCACATATTCGAGGTAATCGTGGAAGACCCGGCTATCGCGATCCGCGCCATCGACCTTCGCGATGCCACCGAACAGTCGCAAAGCCCTGCGGTTCCGGCCGACCTGCCCGTACTGATCAAAACTGCCGCCGAAATCAATCACCGTGCCGTTGCTTTCACGCATGACAAGCGCGCGGTGACCTTCGGCGAGCTTGCCGCCAAGCTCGCGACGGTTGCCAAGGCCATGGGGACCACCGCGAAACCGGAAGCGCTCATCAATGTCGCCTTGGCCGGGCTGGTGCCCGGCCTCCTGGCCGCGCTCGGCGGCAGTGGTCTCGCCGCAGTCCTGCGGTCCATGCACACCGAGGCGCGGGCCGTGCTCTCCAACTCGGATCCGGAAGTCGATTCGGAAGGAATCAACTGATGTCCCAGGCAGAATCGGTCGCATCCAGCAAACTCGGCAATCGTATGGCCGCATACGATCATTCGGCACTGCGCCGCGCGTACGGCCTCGACGATCTCCCCATCCTGATCGATAAGGTCGCCGAATTGGATCCGGAGCGGGTCGCCCTGCGCCACGACGGCACCACCATCACCTACGGTGTGCTGGCCACCGAAATCATGGTGCTGGACGAGGCGATGGGTGGCGGTCTCGGTGCCGACGCACTGGTATCGGTCGTGGTCTCCAGCCAACTGCCCGCCCTGCTGGAGTCCGGGGACGGCGCACTCGGCACCGTCCTGGAGCAACTGCTCGATGACGCCCTGACGGCGGCGGCGCACGTGCTGCCGTCGATATTCGCGCCGATCGAGACCCTGGTCAGTGAATTCGAGGCACAGGTGCGCCGGACACCGGACGCGGTAGCCCTGGAATACGCGGGTGCGACCTTGGCCCACCCGTCGCCCGACCACAACCCCTCATCGAGTCGCTACGCGACGCTGACATACGCGGAGTTCGATGACCGGGTGAACGCCCTCGCGCTGCGGTTGATCGACCTGGGTGTCGGCCCGGACAGCCTGGTGGGACTCGCCGTTCGACGCTCGGTCGACCTGCTGGTCGGCATGTACGCGATCCTGAAGGCGGGTGGTGCGTATGTGCCGATCGATCCGGAGCATCCGGCCGAGCGCATCGGCTACGTGCTCGAGGTCGCCGCACCGGTCCTGGTACTCACCACGACCCACGACCAGCCCGAGCTCGGATCGGGTATCCCGGTACTGCGGATCGACGAATTCGACACCGTCCAGGTAGGGGCGTCGATCGATGACCGCCCGCGTCCGTCGGCGGACAATACCGCCTACGTCATCTTCACCTCCGGATCGACCGGACGTCCGAAAGGTGTTGCGGTATCGCACCGTTCGATTCTGGCCAATCTGCGGTGGCGACAGCGGCTGTATCGACTGCGCGGCGACGATGTGGTGCTGCAGAAGACGCCGTTCACCTTCGACGTCTCGGTATGGGAATTCTTCTGGCCGTTGCAGATCGGTGCGCGACTGGTGATCGCGGCGCCGGATGGTCATCGCGATCCGGCATATCTGGCGCGCACGATCGCCGAACGCGGCGTCACCGTCGCGCATTTCGTGCCTTCCATGCTCGCGGTATTCGTGGCCGAACCGCAGATCGAAAGCGCGGCACGGACCTTGCGCCTGGTATTCGCCTCCGGCGAGGCGCTACCGGCCGCCACCGCGGCCGCCTTCCGCGATTTCAGCGGCGCGACACTGCACAACCTGTACGGCCCCACCGAGGCCGCCGTCGATGTCACCGCGCACGAGGTCACCGCCGCCGACAGCACGACCGTGCCCATCGGTGCGCCCGCCGATGACACCGAATTGCTGGTGTTGGACGACAATCTGCGGCCGGTGGCCAGTGGGGTCGTCGGTGAGCTCTATCTCGCCGGCGTGCAGCTGGCCCGCGGCTATGTGGCCCGTCCGGGACTGACGGCCGACCGGTTCGTGGCCAATCCGGAAGGTGCCCCTGGTGACCGGATGTATCGCACCGGCGACCTGGTCCGCTGGCGCACCGATGGCGGCGGCGGCCCGGACGAACTGGAATATCTGGGCCGCATCGACTTCCAGGTCAAACTGCGCGGGCTGCGCATCGAACTCGGCGAGGTCGAGGCGGCGCTGCTGCGCAATGAGCAGGTCACGCAGGCCGCGGTACTGCTGCATCGGCATGCGGGCGGTGATCATCTGGTCGGTTACGTGGTGGCCGACGGTGGCGTCACCATCGATCCGGCCGCGGTGCTCGAATCGACGCGCCGGGACCTACCGGACTACATGGTGCCGTCGCTGGTGGTTGTCCTCGACGAAATGCCGGTCAATGCCAATGGCAAGCTCGATCGGCGCGCACTGCCGGAACCGGTATTCGGAACGGCGGCATACCGGGAACCATCGACCGAGGCAGAGGTAGCCGTCGCCGAGATCTTCGGCCTGCTGTTGGAGACGGAACGGGTCGGCGCGGACGACGACTTCTTCGCGCTGGGTGGCAACTCGCTCATCGCTACCCGCGCCATTGCCCGAATCGGGGCCGCGCTCGGCATCACCGTCGATGTCCGCGATTTTTTCGACCGCCCGACGGTAGCGGCGCTGGCCGGGCTGGCACGCACCGGACCCGCACGACCGGCGCTCACCGCAGCCGCACGGCCACAGCACATTCCACTGTCCCCGGCGCAGCGGCGCATGTGGTTTCTCAACCGGTTCGGGACGCACACCGAATCCGCCTACGTCTTCGATACCGCAGCGGTGGACAATATTCCGGTCGCTCTGCGGCTACGCGGCGCACTCGAGGTCACCGCCCTGTCCGCGGCGATCACCGACCTCGTTGCCAGGCACGAGATCCTGCGCACCGTCTATCCGCAGACCGCCGATGGTCCGGCTCAGGCGGTGCGGCCGGTGCACGCCGCGTTCGACCTTTCGCCGAGCGATATTCCCGATGCCGAACTCGCCGCCGCGGTATTGGCCTGCGCGGTACAGGGATTCGATGTCACCGAGGAGATTCCGGTCCGGGTACGGCTGCTGCGCAGCGGACCCGAGGACCACACTTTGGTCCTGGTGGTGCATCACATCGCCGCCGACGGTGTCTCGATGGGACCGTTGATGCGCGATCTCGTCACCGCCTATGCGGCCCGTCGCGCCGGACGCCGACCGGACTGGGCGCCGCTGCCTGTGCAGTACGCGGACTACGCGTTGTGGCAGCAGCAGGTGCTCGGCAGCGAGCACGACCCGGAATCGGTGGCCGCACGCCAGCTCGAATTCTGGGCCGCCGAATTGGCCGACCTGCCCGCACAGCTGGATCTGCCCACCGATCGGCCCCGCCCCGCCGTCGCGTCCTACCGCGGGGCGACCCATGAGTTCGCCATTGACGCGCAGCTACGCCATGCGATCGACCGGATTGCCGCCCGCAGTCGAGCCACGCCCTTCATGGTGGTCCATGCGGCGCTCGCCGTCCTGCTCGCGCGGCTGTCCGGTACCGCCGATATCGCCATCGGCACACCGGTCGCGGGACGCGGCGATCGCGCCCTGGACGACCTGGTCGGCATGTTCGTCAATACCCTCGTGCTGCGTACCGAGGCACGGGGCGAGCTGAGCTTCGCCGACCTTGTCGCCCATGCGCGCGAGCGCGATCTGAATGCCTTCGCGCACAGCGATATTCCCTTCGAGCGTCTGGTCGAGGTGGTGAACCCGGCGCGTTCCCGGGGCAGGCATCCGCTGTTCCAGGTCGCGCTGTTCATGCAGAACATCGGCCCGATCGCATTGACTATGCCCGGCCTGAACGCGGAGCTGGTCGATTTCGATCCCGGCTTCGCCAAATTCGATCTGCAGCTGACCCTTTCCGATATCGAGGCGGGATACCGCGCCGAATTCACCTATGCCACCGACCTGTTCGATGCCGCGACGGTGCGCGAGTTCGGTATCAAATTTCTCCGGCTGCTGCGCGCGGCGGCCGCCGATCCGGACGTCACGGTCGGCGATATCGAACTTCTCGACGCGGGTGAACTCGATTACGTCACCGCGAGCTGGAATGCCAGCGGGCACAAGGTCGCCGATCAATTTCTGCACGAAGGGTTCGACAGCCAGGTTCGTCGCACGCCGAATGCCGTTGCCCTGGTATCCGATACCGCCGAACTCACCTACACCGAAGTCTCCGAGCGGGCCAATCGCCTCGCGCGCATGCTGATCAGCACCGGCGTCGGCCCGGAATCGCTGGTGGTGCTCGCGATGCCGCGCTCGATCGAGCTGGTCGTCGCGATGTATGCGGTGCTGCGCGCCGGCGGCGCCTATGTGCCGGTGGATCCCGGGCATCCGGCCGAACGCATCTGGCACATTCTCGATATCGCCCGGCCGCATTCGGTACTCACCACGCGCGGTACCGGCTTCGCCGTCCCCGCGATCGTGCCGCCGAGCGTGCACCTGCACCATATCGACGAACTGAACCTTTCGGAGTACTCGGCGGCGAATATCCCCGACCGCGAGCGCCGCGCGATGCTGCGGCCCGAGCACCCCGCCTACGTAATCTTCACCTCCGGCTCGACGGGCCGACCGAAGGGCGTATCGGTCGAGCACCGCGCCATTGCCAACCAACTCGCCTGGATGCACGCCGAATATCGGCCGCGCGTCGGCGATGTCTATCTGCAGAAGACCGCGACCACCTTCGACGTTTCGCTGTGGGGATACTTCCTGCCGCTGCGCGCGGGCGCGACCCTGCTCCTCGCCACGCCCGATGGCCACCGCGATCCGCGCTATCTCGCGGAAACCATTGCCCGCCACGGCGTCACACTGACCGACTTCGTGCCATCGATGCTCGTGGTTTTCGCCGCCCATGCCCAAGCGAACGAACTCGATTCGCTACGCGATGTATTCGTCATCGGCGAGGCCTTGCCGCCGGAGACCGTCGCGGCCTTCCACGCGGTGAGCGATGCCGCGCTGCACAATCTGTACGGCCCCACCGAAGCGGCCGTATCCATTACCTATCGCGAGGTCACGGTCGACGACGAACTGGTGGCGATCGGCGAGCCGGAGTGGAATTCCCAGGTGTACGTGCTGGATGCACGACTGCATCCGGTACCGATCGGGGTACCCGGCGAATTGTATTTGGCCGGTGACCAGCTGGCCCGCGGCTATCACGGCCGGGTGGATCTGACCGCGGATCGCTTCGTGGCCAACCCTTTCGGCCGAGCGGGTGCGCGAATGTATCGCACCGGGGATCTGGTGCGCTGGAGCGCCGATGGGGAACTCGTCTACCTCGGCCGGATGGACTTCCAGGTGAAGTTCCGCGGTCAGCGCATCGAGCTCGCCGAGATCGAGACGGCACTGCTCGCGGTGCCCGAGGTGAGTCAGGCCGCGGTACGGCTGATCGATGGCGACTATCTCGCGGGGTACGTGACTCGCACGCCGGGCAGCGTTTTGGATCTCGAGGCTGTCAAGGCCGGGCTGGCCCGGCGTCTGCCTGGATATATGGTGCCGACCGCACTGGTCGAGCTGTCCGAATTCCCGCTCAACAGCAGCGGCAAGCTGGACCGCAAGGCGCTGCCGGTGCCGGTGCTGCGGCAACAGAGCTTCCGCGCGCCGACCAAAGCGGCACAGCGTCTGGTCGCCGCGGTATTCGCCGAGGTACTGCGGGCGGAACGAGTCGGCCTCGATGACGATTTCTTCGCGCTCGGCGGCAGTTCGCTGGATGCCACCCAGGTCACCGCGCGAGCGGGGGAGGCCATCGGCGCGCGCATTCCGGTGCGCGCCCTTTTCGACGCCCCGACGGTCGAGGGATTCGCGGCCGCTGTCGACGAGCTCAGCAGGGCGGGTGCGTCCGCGCGTCCGCTGGTGCGCCGCGAGCGTCCGGCCCGCATCCCGCTCTCGCCCGCCCAGCAGCGGCTGTGGTTTCTCAACCGGATCGAAACCCAGGACGGCGCCGCAAGCGTGTACAACCTCCCGGTCGTGCTCCGGCTCACCGGCAGGCTCGATGTCACCGCGCTGGAGCGTGCGGTGCTCGATGTGCTGTCCAGGCACGAATCGCTGCGCACCATCTACCCGGACAGCGATTCCGGTCCGTACCAGTCGATTCTGGCACCGGCCGACATCGGCCTGACCCTCAATCCGGTACCGGTCGAACGTGCCGATCTGACGGCGGCCATTACCGCGATCACGACGGCCGGATTCGACGTGAGCACCGAACTGCCTTCGCGCGTAGCGTTATTGAGCGTTGACCGGGTGGATGATCGGCGCGGTATTTCCGGTGACGAGTATGTGCTGGTCTTCGTCGTTCACCATATCGCGGCCGACGCACTGTCGATGACACCGCTGATTACCGATCTGGTGCACGCCTACCTGGCCAGATTAGGTACTGCATCGCGCAGCGATTCCGTGAGGGGTGGTGGTCGGGCGACGGGTGGGCCCACTCGGAAGCCGGATTGGCGCGAGCTGCCGGTGCAGTACGCGGATTACAGCCTCTGGCACCGCGAACTGCTCGGTTCCGAGGACCGACCGGGCGATCCGGCATACCAGCAGTTGCGATTCTGGCGCGCCGCTCTCGACGGCATGCCGACCCAAATCGCGCTGCCGACCGACCGGCCCCGCCCCGCGCTGCCCTCGAATCGCGGTGCCGCAGTAAATTTCGAGATAGATCCCGAGTTGGCCGCCGCGCTACGCGTACTTGCACATCGCAGCGGTGCGACGCTGTTCATGGTGGTGCACGCGGCCTTCGCCGCGACGATTGCCAGATTGAGCGGCACCGATGACGTGGTGATCGGCTCGCCCGTGAGCGGTCGCGGGGAGCGCCAACTCGACGCGCTCATCGGCATGTTCGTGAATACCTTGGTACTGCGGACTCAGGTCGATGCGGCAGTGCCCTTCACCGAACTCCTTGCGGGCGTGCGTGATTCCGACCTTGCCGCCTTCGCCAATGCCGATCTGCCGTTCGAGCGGCTGGTCGATGCCATGGCCGTGGACCGGAGAACCGGCGCGCACCCGCTGTTCCAGGTGCTGTTCAGCTTCGGCACGGCACCGCGCATCGTCGCGGGTAGTCGGGCGCTCGAGGTGCCGTGGCTCACCGTGCAGCCGCTCGAATCACCGGAGACCACAGCGAAATTCGACCTGCACCTGGTGGTGAACGAACGCACCGGTGATCACGGGCTCAGCGGCAGTCTGCGCTATGCCACCGACCTGTTCGATGCGGCGACCGTCGCTGCGTTCGTCAGTCGCTTTCGGCGGGTGCTCGCGGCTGTGGCGGATGCGCCGCAGACCCGGATCGGTGAGATCGAGCTGTTGGCTGCCGACGAGCGGTTGATATTGGACCGCTGGAACGACACGACGCACGTTGTCGACGAAACCCAGACGCTCGCTTCATTATTTGCCGAGCAGGTGCTGCGCACTCCAGGGGCACCTGCGCTCACCTTCAAAGGGACAACCCTGTCCTATGCCGAGTTGGCCGGACGGGTGAACCGGCTGGCGCGCTGGCTCATCGAGCAGGGCGTTGGTCCGGATTCGCTTGTCGCACTCGGCATGCGGCGCTCGATCGATCTGGTGGTCGGCATGTATGCCATCACCGTGGCGGGCGGCGGCTATGTACCGCTGGATCCGGACCATCCGGCCGAACGCACCGGCCACATCCTCGATACCGCCGCGCCGCTCTGCGTGCTGACCTCGGGCATGGATCTGGAGATCGCTGCCACGCAGGTCCGTATCGATCGACTCGATCTTTCCAAGTATTCGGCCGCGCCGGTGACCGATGTGGATCGGCGTGCGCCGCTGCGGGCCGCCAATACTGCCTACGTCATCTTCACCTCGGGCTCCACGGGTCGGCCCAAGGGTGTTGCGATGACCCACCGTGGCATCGTGAACCGCCTGCTGTGGATGCAATCGGCGCATGTCGCGCTCGATGGCACCGATGCGCTGCTGCAGAAGACGCCGGTGACCTTCGATGTTTCGGTGCCGGAGTTCTTCTGGCCGCTGCAGGTCGGCGCCCGGCTGGTTTTGGCTCGTCCTGATGGTCATCAGGATCCGGTGTATCTGGCGGATCTGATTCGGCGCGAGTCGATTACGGTCGCGCATTTCGTACCGTCCATGCTCGCTGTCTTCGTCGCGGACGATATCGATGTGCCCACACTGCGGCACGTGCTCTGCTCGGGCGAGGCGCTGCCAGCCACCATTGCGCAGCGGGCACGCGCGGTTACCGGCGCGCGGGTGCACAACATGTACGGGCCCACCGAGACGGCGGTCGAGGTCAGCGCATACGAGGTGACCGCTGCCGATAGCGGTCAGCTGCCGATGGGCGGGCCGATCTGGAATACCCGTGCGTATGTGCTCGATGCGCGGTTGCGTCGGGTGCCTGTCGGTGTGCCGGGTGAGCTGTATCTGGCCGGTGCGCAGTTGGCGCGTGGCTATCTCGGTCGGGCCGATCTGACCGGCGAGCGGTTCGTGGCCGATCCGTTCGGTCCGGCCGGTGCGCGGATGTATCGCACCGGCGATCTGGTCGTCTGGTGGGCGGCCGATCAGCGGGGTGTGCTGGAATTCCTCGGTCGCACCGACTTCCAGGTGAAGGTCCGCGGCCTGCGGATCGAACTCGGTGAGATCGAGTCGGCATTGCTGTCGGTTGCCGCAATCGCACAGGCAGTCGTCGTGGTTCGCGGCGACCACGGCGACCAACTGGTCGCCTACCTGGTGGCGGACGGTGAACTCGATACCGACAGCGTTCGAGCCGAAGTCGCGCGGTGTCTGCCCGCCTACATGGTCCCGTCCGCCTTTGTCGTCTTGGACGAATTCCCGATCACAACCTCCGGGAAGTTGGATCGAAAAGCATTGCCCGCACCGGCTTTCGTCGCTGCCGAGTTCCGTGCGCCCGGCGATCTCGCGGAAACCCTTGTCGCCGGGACATTCACCGCGCTGCTCGGCGTCGACCTGGTCGGTGCGGATGACGATTTCTTCGCCCTCGGCGGCAATTCGCTCATCGCCACGCAACTCGCGGCCCGGCTGACCAAGGCGACCGGCGCGGATGTACCCGTTCGCACCATCTTCGACGCCTCGACAGTGCGCGAGCTGGCGCGTCGGATCACGGTCGAGCAGGAGGCCGCGCCGCCGGCCGTGCCGCCGTTGACGGTTCAGAATCGAAATGAGCCGATTCCGCTGTCGATCGCCCAGCAGCGCATGTGGTTCCTGAACCGATTCGACTCCGCGAGTGGCGGATACAACATCCCGTTCGCGCTGCGGCTGACCGGTGTGCTGAATGTGCCCGCACTGGAACGTGCGATTGCCGATGTCATCGCCAAGCACGAGACACTGCGCACCATCTATCCCGAACACGATGGCGCCGCAACGCAGGTGGTGCTGCCCGCCGGGACCAAGTTGGTGGAACTCCTCGCTCGTGCGGTGTCGACATCCGAGTTACCCGAACTCGTCGCCACCGCGGCCCAGACCGGATTCGATGTCACTACCGAAGTTCCATTGCGCGTCCGGCTACTCCGAATCGACGACGGTGACGGCAGGTCCCGCCAACAGGTGTACGTACTGCTGTTCGTCGTGCACCACATCGCCGCCGACGGCTGGTCTTTCGCGCCGCTGACCAGGGATCTGGCCACCGCCTATGTGGCTCGCTGTGCGGATGTCGCACCGTCGTGGAGTCCGCTCGCCCTGCAGTACGCGGACTTCGCGATCTGGCAGCGCGATGCTCTGGGCCGGGCCGATGACAAGGGTTCGCTGCTGGCCCATCAGCTGCGGTACTGGACCGGTCGACTCGCGGGCGTTCCCGAGGTATCGACGCTGCCCACGGACCGGCCGCGCCCTGTGGTCGCCTCGAACCGCGGCGGTGCCATCACCGGCCGTCTCGATCGGGTATTGCACCAGGGCATCCAGGATGTGGCGGCCGCCCATCGGGTCACCCCGTTCATGGTGCTGCACGCCGCGCTCGCGGTACTACTGAGCCGCCTGAGCGCTGCCGACGACATCGTCATCGGTACGCCGGTCGCCGGACGCGGTGACCAAGCCCTGGACGAGCTCGTCGGCATGTTCGTCAATACGTTGGTGCTGCGTACCGAGGTGCGCGCCGACGCAACGCTCGGTGAGCTCTTGGCGACCGTCCGCACAGCGGATCTGGCGGCCTTCGATCACGCCGTCGTGCCCTTCGAACAGCTCGTCGATGTGGTGAATCCCGTTCGCTCGCAGGCACATGCGCCGCTTTATCAGGTGGCGATGACATTGCAGAACCAGTCCAAGCCGGACTTCCGGCTGCACCGTTTGAATATTGCCGCGCTCGATATCGGACCCGCACCGATCCAGCTGGATCTGGACTGGACGCTGACCGACCGTTACGACGCCGACGACGCACCCGACGGCATTGATGTGCATCTGCATTACGCGCTGGACCTCTTCGACAAGGCAACCGTCGACGGGTTCCTGGCGGGTTTCGAGCGGGTGGTACGCGCCATGGTGCGTGACGCGCGAACCCTCGTCGGCAATGTCGAGCTGATGTCGGTGGCCGAACGCGGACTGCTGCTTTCGGATCGCAATGCCACCGCGCGGGCACTGCCTTCCGAAACCCTCGACGATCTGCTGACGGCCCGCGTGGCCGCGACACCCGATGCCGTCGCGGTGATCTTCGAGGACACCTCGGTGACCTACGCGGAACTCGAAGCCCAGGTGAATCGCCTTGCGCACTGGCTCATTTCGGCAGGTGTGGGTCCGGAGACGATCGTCGGACTCGCCGCGCTGCGATCTGTCGACATGCTCGTGGCCATATTCGCGATCGTGCGTGCGGGCGGTGCCTACCTGCCATTGGATCCGGCCCATCCGGCCGAACGGATCGCGCAGGTGATCGACAGTGCCGCACCGGCTCTGGTGTTGGCCGTCGGCGGCGCGGAGCTGCCCGACCTCGGTGACATCCGCGTCGTCGATATCACCGACCTCAGCAGTTCGGACGCCGCGCCGAGCGTCAGAGCGCCACTGCGCCGCGACAATACGGCGTACGTGCTGTTCACGTCCGGATCGACCGGCCGACCGAAGGGCGTCGCGGTCACCCACCGCGCCATCATGAACCAGCTGCGCTGGCTCGAATTCCGCTACGACGTCACCGCCGCCGACCGCATTCTGCAGCGTGCCCCGCTCACCTTCGATGTCTCGGTGTGGGAGTGTTTCCTGCCGATCGCGGTCGGTGCACCGCTGGTGATCGCCCGTCCGAGCGGCCATCTCGACCTGGCGTATTTCGCCGGACTGTTACGCGAACACGGCATCACCATCGCCGAGTATGTGCCATCGGTACTCGCGGCGCTCATCAGTGAGGGCATGGGCGATGCGCTGCGCTCCTTTCGACATCTGCACTGCGGCGGTGAGGCGCTCACCCCGGACCTGCTCGCGGCGATTCGCGAACATGTCGGCGGCGCGGTGCACAACGCGTACGGCCCGACCGAGGCGGCGATCTCGGCGATCTATCGCGAATTCACCGACGACGATTCCGGCCATGATGTCGCCATCGGGCGTCCGTGCTGGAACACCCGCGCCTACGTGCTGGACGCACGGTTGCGCCCGGTCCCGGTCGGTGTCACGGGCGAGCTGTATCTCGCCGGCGACCAACTGGCCCGCGGCTACCACGGACGCGCCGGGCTGACCGCCGAGCGCTTCGTGGCCGATCCGTTCGGTGTGCCCGGGCGGTTGATGTACCGCACCGGCGATCTGGTGCGCTGGAACCGCGGCGGCGATCTGATCTACTTGGGCCGCAATGATTTCCAGATCAAGTTGCGCGGTCAGCGGATCGAACTCGGGGAAATAGAGTCGGCGCTGGCCGGGGTGGCGGGCGTGACGAATGCCGCGGTGGTATCGACGCGCGACACCTCTGGCTACGACTGCCTGGTCGGCTACATCAGTGGGACGGAACTGTCCTCGGATGCGGTACTCGCGCAGGTGCGTGCGCATCTGCCCGCATACATGGTGCCCGCGCACCTGGTTGTGCTCGACGAGATGCCGCTCACCACCGTCGGCAAACTCGACCGCGCGGCGCTGCCTGCGGTCGAAGTCGCCGGTACCGCAACGGAATTCCGCGCACCGCGGGAAGGCACCGAATCGGTACTCGCCGCGCTGATAGCCGACCTGATCGGTGCCGTGCGGATCGGCGCGGATGACGATTTCTTCGCGCGCGGTGGCAATTCACTATTGGCCATGCGCCTCGTGGCTCGAGCGAACGCGGCGTTCGGTAGCGCGCTGACCGTGCGCGAGATCTTCGAAGCACCGACCGTGGCCGAATTGGCTCTGCGGGTGACGCGCGCCGATGTCGCGCGGCCCGCGCTCGTGGCACGGCATCGTCCGGAGCGTATTCCGTTGTCGCTGGTCCAAACTCGGATGTGGCTGCTGAATCGGATCGATCCCGAATCCGCCGTCTACAACATCCCGATCACCATCCGCCTGACCGGTGCGTTGGACGAAACAGCACTGCGTACCGCACTGGGCGATGTTGTCGCCCGGCACGAGTCCCTGCGTACCGTGTTTCCCGCCGACAGCATCGGTCCCGCGCAGCTGGTGACTGAATCGACCTTGGAGCTGCAGCGGGTCGATATCGCCGAATCCGACCTAACCGCGGCGGTTGTCGGCGTCGCCGGGATCGGGTTCGAGCTGCGCACCCGGATACCCGTGCGCGCCAAGCTGTTCCGGGTCGCGTCCGACGATCATGTGCTCGTCGTGGTGGTGCACCACATCGCCGCCGACGGTGTTTCAACGGCCCCGCTGGCGCGGGATCTGATGGTGGCATACAGCGCTCGCACCGAAGGTGTGGCACCGCAGTGGCAGCCGCTGCCGGTCCAGTACGCGGACTTCACACTGTGGCAGCACGACGTGCTCGGCTCGGCGGACGATCCGGACTCCGTACTGGCGCGCCAGATCGCGCATTGGCGCACCGAACTCGATGGACTCGCTCCGGTGCTGGAATTGCCGGCCGATCGGCCGCGCCCCGCCGTGGCATCCGGTCGCGGTGCAGCGGTCGAGTTCGCCATTACCTCGGAACTGACGGCGGCGATCGCGGATCTGGCGCGCAAACACGGGGTGTCGTCGTTCATGGTGGTGCACGCCGCTTATGCGGCATTGCTGGCCCGACTGGCCCGCGTGGACGATATCGCCATCGGCACCCCGGTCGCGGGCCGCGCCGAGGCGGCGCTGGATGATCTGGTCGGCATGTTCGTCAACACGCTGGTGTTGCGCACCGAGGTCGTGGCCGGGGCAACCTTCGCCGAACTGCTCGCCCGGGTGCGTGCCACCGATGTCCGAGCATTCGCACATGCCGATCTGCCGTTCGAGCGACTGGTCGACGAGCTGAATCCGATGCGTTCGCAGGCGCATTCGCCGATCGTGCAGACATTGCTCACCTTCGAGCATCGTGACGATACGGTGTTGCGCCTACCCGGGCTCGAGGTCGCCGCGTATCCCATCGACAATCAGGTCGCCCAGTTCGACCTCGCGCTCGAACTCGCGGAGGGCGACGGTACCGCGCTGCGTGCCGTCATGCGCTACGCGACGGATCTGTTCGACCGGGCGACGGTCGAATCGTTCGCGGCCCGCTTCATGCGCTTACTCGAGGCTGTGGTGGCCGATTCCGCCGTACGCGTCGGCGATATCGAGCTGCTGGACCGTAACGAGCTGTCTCTGCTCAATCTTTGGAACGACACTTCGTTCGCGATAAACCGGTCACAGACTCTGGTTTCGCTGTTCGAGGAACAGGTACTGCGGACACCCGAGGCGACCGCGGTAACGTTCGAGGGGCGCAGTGTGTCCTACGCCGAGTTCGCGGGCCGGGTCCATCGGCTGGCGCGATGGCTGGTCGGGCATGGCGTAGGCCCGGATTCGGTTGTCGCGCTCGGCATACGGCGCTCGCTCGACTTGGTGATCGGCATGTATGCGGTCACTGTCGCCGGTGGCGCGTATCTGCCGCTCGATCCCGACCATCCGGCCGACCGGATCGCATATGTGCTCGAGACAGCGCGCCCGGTGTGGGTGCTGACCACTGGTAGTGATCTGGAAGCTGTGACGGCACGCCAGGTTCGGATCGATCGTCTGGAGCTGACGAGATATTCACCCGCGCCGCTGACCGCAAAGGATCGTCTCGGCGTGCTGTTGCCAGACCACCCCGCGTATGTCATCTTCACCTCTGGTTCGACCGGCCGTCCCAAGGGCGTCGCGGTGTCGCATGCCGCGATTGTCAACCGCTTGGTGTGGATGCAGTCCGAGTATGGGCTCCACGTCGATGACGCGGTATTACAGAAGACCCCAGCGACTTTCGATGTCTCGGTCTGGGAGTTCTTCTGGCCGTTGCAGATCGGAGCGCGGTTGGTGCTCGCGCGGCCGGACGGTCACCGGGATCCGGCCTATCTGGCGCGGTTGATCGGCAATGAAGGAATCTCCGTCGCGCATTTCGTGCCTTCGATGCTCGCGGTATTCCTGGCGGAACCCGGTGTGCGCGAATGTCTGACGCTGAGAGCGCTATTCGCCTCAGGTGAGGCGCTGCCCGCATCGACCGCACAGCAAGCCCGTGAGCTGATCGGTGCCCGCGTGCACAATCTGTACGGGCCGACCGAGGCCGCGGTCGATGTCACCTTCCACGAGGTGACCGATGCCGATGCGGAGTCGGTGCCGATCGGCAAGCCGGTGTTCAATACCCGATTGCTGGTGCTGGATGCTCGGATGCGGCTGGTGCCGGTGGGTGTGCCCGGTGAGCTGTACCTCGCGGGTGAGCAATTGGCGCTCGGCTATATACGTCGGCCGCAGTTGACCGCTGAACGTTTCGTCGCGAATCCCCTCGGCGTGGGTGAGCGGATGTATCGCACCGGTGACCTGGCCCGGTGGACTGCGAACGGCGAGCTGGAGTACCTGGGCCGCACCGACTTCCAGGTGAAGCTGCGCGGGTTGCGCATCGAACTCGGCGATATCGAATCCGCGCTCACCGCACTGGATGTCATCGAGCAGGCCGTCGTCGTGGTGCGTAGCGACGAGCGACTAGGCGATCAGTTGGTCGCCTACCTGGTGGCCGACCCCGCGGTCGATACCGACGACGTGCGCACCGAACTGGACGCCGCACTGCCCGCCTATATGGTGCCGTCTGCCTTCGTCGTGCTCGATGCTCTCCCGCTCAATACCTCCGGCAAGCTCGATCGCGCCGCGCTGCCGGCTCCCGTATACGAGACTGCCACCTACCGAGCTCCCTCGACCGAGACCGAACTGGCCGTTGCCGAGATCATGGGCGAACTGCTCGGCATCGAGCGAATCGGCGCCGACGACAACTTCTTCACACTCGGCGGCAATTCACTGATCGCCACTCAGCTGGCGGCCCGGCTCGGTGCCGCGCTGGATGCCGAAGTCCCCGTGCGGATGGTGTTCGAGGCACCGACCGTTGCCGGAATAGCCACTCGCGCCGCACTGCTCACCGGCACCGGCGGTCGTCCGGAGCTCACCGCGCGCCAACGCCCCGACTTGATTCCGCTTTCCCCCGCACAGCAGCGGATGTGGTTCCTCAACCGCTTCGATCCCGGCGAGACAGTGAACAATATTCCGGTCGCGATCCGGCTCACCGGAGATCTCGACTCCGATGCGCTCGCCGCCGCGCTGGCCGATGTCGTCGCCCGGCATGAAACCCTGCGCACCGTATATCCGGATGTCGATGGCACCGGCTACCAACGGATTCTGGACGCGACGCCCGAAATCCTCGAGCTGGATTCGTCGGCACTGGTGGAACTGGTTGCCACACCTTTCGACGTCACTACCGAAATACCGCTGCGCATCGGCCTGGCCACCCTGTCGGAACGCGAGCACCTACTCGCCCTCGTGGTGCATCACATTGCGGCGGACGGCTTCTCGATGGCTCCGCTGGCGCGCGATATCGCCACCGCATACGCGGCACGGGCCACCGGTACCGCACCGGCGTGGACAGGACTGCGTGTGCAGTATGCGGATTACGCCCTCTGGCAACGCGAGATCCTCGGAGCCGAGGACGATCCGGAATCGGTGGCCGCACAGCAACTGCGCTACTGGAGCCGCGTACTCGGCGGGTTACCCGCTCAGCTCGATCTGCCCTCGGATCGGCCGCGTCCCGCCATTGCCGGTCACGTCGCCGCGAGCACCACCATCGGGCTCGATGCCGACATCCGCGACGGCATAACCGTCATCGCCGCCCGATACGACGTCAGCCCGTTCATGGTCGTCCATGCCGCGCTGGCCAGCTTGCTCGCGCGACTGTCCGGCATGGATGACATCGCCATCGGCGCACCGATCGCGGGCCGCGGCGCCGCCGCCCTCGATGACCTCGTCGGCATGTTCGTCAACACACTGGTGCTGCGCACCGAGGTGGCGGGCTCGGACTCCTTCGCCGCCGTATTGCGTCGGGTCCGCGACGCTGACCTGGATGCCTTCGCCAATGCCGATGTGCCGTTCGAGCGGCTGGTCGAGGTGTTGGATCCGCCGCGCTCCGAGGCACGGCATCCGCTGTTCCAGGTCGCGCTGTTCTTCCAGAATCTCACTCCCGTATCGGTGGAGCTGGCCGGTGTGACCGTCGACGAATATGAGATCGATTACGAGACAACACGATTCGATTTGCAAGTGACCGTCGCCGACGACGCGCTGCGCTTCACCTACGCCACCGACCTCTTCGACGAGTCGACCATCGCGATCTTCGGCGCACGCTTGACCCGGCTGCTCGGCGCGGTCATCGGCGACCCGGAACAGGTGGTCGGCGATATCGATCTGTTCGAGACCGGTGAGCTGGAACGGGTGGTGACCGCATGGAACGATTCCGCGCACACCGCATTCGTCGCGGAAATGCTGCTCGACGAATTCGAGCAGCAGGCCGCCGCGACACCGGACGAGATCGCCTTGGTCTTCGACGGAACCACCATGACCTACGGCGAACTGGACCGCACGACCAACCAGCTGGCTCGACATCTGATCGCGACCGGTGTCGGGCCGGAGTCATTGGTGGCATTGGCGATTCGGCGTTCGATCGATCTCGTGGTCGCCATGTACGCGGTGCTCAAGGCGGGCGGCGCCTATGTACCGATCGACCCCGACCATCCTGCCCAGCGCATCGCCCACATCATCGACACCGCCGCACCTATTGCACTGCTCACCACCGAAAGTGATCGTCAGGACTTCGGATATGCCGGGGCGACAGTGTGTGTCGATACCGTCGCGCTGGTCGACTATGCCGACGACCCGATCGCGGTGAACGAGCGAACCGCGCCGATTCACCCGCAGAACCCGGCCTATGTGATCTTCACCTCCGGTTCGACCGGTAAACCCAAGGGCGTCAGCGTCTCCCACGCCGCGATCGTCAACCAGATGACGTGGATGCAGTCCGAATACCAGCTGATCGCCGAAGACGTGTACCTGCAAAAGACGGCGACCACCTTCGATGTCTCACTCTGGGGTTACTTCCTGCCGCTTCGCATCGGCGCAACGCTGGTGCTTGCCACCCCGGACGGTCACCGCGATCCCGGCTACCTCGCCGAAGCGATCGCCGAATACGGCGTGACCGTCACCGATTTCGTGCCATCGATGTTGAGCGAGTTCGCGAGACATGTCGGAACCGCCGCCGACCTCGACACATTGCGCACGGCATTCGTCATCGGTGAAGCACTGCCCGCCGAGACCGTCCGTGCCTTCGGCGCGGTGAGTTCCGCGCGCCTGCACAACCTGTACGGCCCGACCGAGGCCGCGGTGAGCATCACCTACCGCGACGTCACCGGTGAAATCGAACGCACCGTCATGCCGATCGGCAATCCGGAATGGAACAGTCGCGTGTACGTGCTGGATTCCCGGCTACGACCGACGTTGCCAGGGGTCGCGGGGGAGTTGTATCTCGCAGGCACCCAACTTGCCCGCGGCTATCACGGCAGGCCCGATCTGACGGCGGACCGCTTCGTAGCGAACCCGTTCGGACCTGCGGGCGAACGCATGTACCGCACCGGCGACTTGGTCCGCTGGGACACCAGTGGCGGCACCCCTGAACTCGTGTACCTGGGCCGCGCCGACTTCCAAGTGAAGTTCCGTGGCCAGCGCATCGAGCTCGGGGAGATCGAGGCGGTACTCGCGGCGGTGCCCGGTGTTTCGCAGGCCGCGGCCGGTGTGGTCGGCGACCGACTCGTCGGCTATGTGGTGAGTGATGCACAAGATGTGCGCGCGGCAGTTCTGGCGGCCGCGGTGGATGCCTTGCCGTCCTACATGGTCCCATCGGCGATTGTCGTACTGGCTGCCTTCCCGCTCAACGCCTCCGGCAAATTGGATCGAAAGGCATTGCCGGCGCCGGTATTCGACAGCGTCGCCTACCGTGCCCCGGTCACCCCGGCCGAACGGTTGGTGGCCGAGGCATTCGAGGCGGTACTCGCGCGGTCGCGGATCGGTGCCGACGATAACTTCTTCGACCTCGGTGGCAACTCACTCATCGCCACCCGAGTCCTGGCAAGGCTCGGCGAGCGGCTCGGTCGGGTGCCCGTGCGGTTGCTGTTCGAGGCGCCCACCGTGCACGCCTTCGCGGCGCGCCTGGCCGCGCACGCACATGACCGGGTCGTACCACTGATCGCCGGGCCACGCCCCGAGCGCATTCCGCTCGCGCCGGTACAGCGCGGCATGTGGTTCCTCAACCGGCTCGACCCGGACTCGGCCGCCCACAATATCCCGGTCGCGGTGCGCATCGCAGGCGAGTTGGACGAGGCGGCGCTGAGTGCCGCGTTCACGGATGTGATCGCCCGTCACGAGGCGCTGCGCACGGTATATCCGGCCGATGCGAACGGCATCGGCCACCAGGTGATCCTGCCCGCCGAACCGGCCCCGGTATCCCTCGTGGTCGAGACCCCCGGCTCGGTGGACGAGCGAATCGCCGATTTCCTGGGCACCGGCTTCGATATCACCACCGAGGTGCCGGTGCGCGCGATACTGCTGCGGGAGCACGCGACCAGCCATGTGCTCGTCGCCGTGCTGCACCACATCGCGGCGGACGGCTATTCGATGGGTCCGCTGCTGCGAGACCTGTTGTCGGCCTATCTGTCCCGAGTGGTCGGCGCGACCCCGGTCTGGCCGGAGCTCTCCGCACAGTACGCCGATTACGCACTCTGGCAGACGGCCGAGCTGGATTCGGTTGCCGCCGAACAACTCACCTACTGGACCGAAGCGCTGCGGGACCTGCCGGAAGAACTGGCACTGCCCACCGATCGGCCACGCCCGGCTGTCGCTTCCAAGCGTGGCGGCACGGTGCGCGCCCGCATCGGCGGTGGTGTCGGCGCCCGCATCAATGAACTTGCCGCGCGGCACAACGCGACACCGTTCATGGTGGTGCACGCCGCACTTGCCGTATTGCTGGCCCGGCTGTCGGGCTCAGGCGATATCACCATCGGCACCCCGGTCGCGGGCCGCGGCGCGGCGGCGCTGGACGACCTGGTCGGCATGTTCGTGAACACCCTGGTGCTGCGCACATATCCGGACCCGGCCCGTTCGTTCACCGATCTGCTCGACGAGACCAGAACAAACGATCTGGCCGCGTTCGCCCATGCGACCGTGCCGTTCGAGCGCGTCGTCGATGAACTCGGCAGCGAGCGGTCACAGTCCAAGCATCCGTTGTTCACCGTGGCGCTGAGCTATCTGAATACCGGCACGGAGGAATTCACGCTGCCGGGCCTGGAGCTGGCGGCTGTCGAATTCGATGCACCGGTGGCGCGCTTCGATCTCCAGTTCACCGTTGCGGCAGAACTCGACAGCAACGGTCACCTGGCGGTCGAACTCGACTACGCGACCGATCTTTTCGATGAAACAACCGCCACCGGACTGCTTCGCCGGTTCGGCCGTGTAATCGGCGCACTCACCGCGAATCCATCCGCGCCGATCGGCGCCATCGATGTGCTCACTCCGGCCGAACGTAGCGAACTCCTCGGCAGGCGCGGCGATGAACTGGTGCCGCCGCATACTCTCGCCGAGCTGATGGCCGACGCCGTGGCAATGGATCCCGATGCGCTCGCGCTGCTTTCGGACGACGGTGAGCTGACCTACCGCGGACTGGACGAGCACTCGTCCCGCCTGGCCAGAATGCTGATCGGGCACGGCATCGGTGCCGAGGACTTCGTCGCCGTGGCCATCCCGCGTTCCGCGCAATCCGTGCTCGCGGTCTGGGCGGTGGCCAAGACCGGTGCGGCCTTCGTCCCGGTCGACCCGACGTATCCGGCAGATCGCATCGCATACATGCTGTCGGATTCCGGTGCCGCCGTGGGCCTTACGCTCACCGCATGCCGCCCGGCACTGCCCGGTGCCGCCGAATGGCTGGTGCTCGACGCACCGGCCACGGCCGCCCGCATGCGGCATTCGAGCGCGGCACCCCTTGCTCCCGATGAGCTGATCCGTCCGGTGCGCGTGGCCAATCCCGCGTGGATGATCTACACCTCGGGTTCGACCGGCACCCCGAAGGGCGTAATCGCCACCCACGGCGGCCTTGCGGGAGTGGCGCGCGCACAGCGGGATCGCTACCAGGTCACCGCGACATCCCACGTCCTGCACGTGGCATCGCCCAGTTTCGACGCCTCCATGCTCGAACTCTTGCTGGCCCTGCCCGCAGGCGCCGCACTGGTGATCGCTCCGGCCGGTGTCTACGGCGGTGCGGAATTGACCGCGCTCATCCGGGAGCAACGGGTGACCCACGCCTTCATCACCCCGGCCGTGCTGCAAACGCTGGACCCCGACGAACTCCCCGAACTCACCCACCTGACCGTCGGCGGTGAGTCGTACGGCCCCGATGTGGTGCGACGCTGGGGAACCGGGCGTGCGTTCCACAACACCTACGGTCCGACCGAGACCACGATCATCACCAATATCAGCGCACCGCTGCGGCCCGGCGAATTCGATCTCGGCACCACCATTCACGGCATGTCCGCGGTGGTGCTCGATACGCGATTGCAACCCGTCCCGGATGGGGTGACCGGCGAACTGTACTTGCGCGGGCCGGGTCTGGCTCGCGGATATCACGTGCGTCCGGGACTTACGGCGGATCGTTTTGTCGCCGATCCCTACGGCCCGGCGGGCGGGCGGCTGTACCGGACCGGTGATCTGGTGCGCTGGACCGCATCCGGCGCTGTCCAGTACGTCGGACGTGCCGACCATCAGGTGAAGGTGCGCGGTCTGCGCATCGAACTCGGTGAGATCGACGCGGTGCTCTCGGCCCACGAGAGCGTCGAATTCGCGGTGACGATCGGGCACACCGACGCCGCAGGTTCGGTTTCGCTGGTCGCGTATGTGGTAGCTGACCGAGCGATCGACACTGCCGAGCTCAACGCGTTCGCCGCGCGTTCCCTGGCCGCCTATATGGTGCCCGCCGCCATCATGGTTCTCGACGAGATCCCGCTGACCCCGGTCGGCAAGCTGGACCGCAAGGCACTGCCCGCACCCGAGTTCCGTACCGCGACCTTCCGCGCACCGGAGACGGCCGCCGAGCGGATCGTGGCGGAGGTCTTCGCCGAGGTGCTCGGCCTGGCAGCTGTCGGGCTCGACGACGACTTCTTCGCGGTCGGCGGGAACTCCCTGACCGCAACACAATTGGCCGCACGACTGGGCGCTCGATCGGGCACCTCGGTCGGCGTGCGACTTGTCTTCGAGAACGCGACCGTATCGGCCTTGGCCGCCGCTCTCGACACCACTGCGCCGCGTGCACGTCCGGCGCTGACCCGGCGCACCGGCACCGATCCGGTCCCGCTTTCGCTGGCACAGCAGCGCATGTGGTTCCTCAACCGTCTCGACCGCCAGTCCACCGCCTACAACATCCCACTGGCAGTGCGACTCACCGGCGATCTCGATGTCACCGCACTCAATGCGGCCATCACTGACGTGGTCGAACGCCATGAAGTGCTGCGCACCGTATACCCGCAGCACGAAAGCGGCCCGGTACAGGTTGTTCTGCCGATGGCCGACGCGGGAGCGCCGGTGCTGGCCCCGATTCCGGTGCTCGTCGACGATCTGACATCCGCGGTCGCGAATTTCGTCGGTGGCGGATTCGATGTCACCGACTCGGTTCCATTGCGCGCCAGGCTGTTCCGTCCAGAGACAGGCTCGACAGCTCTCGGTGAGCACGTGCTGGTCGTGGTCGTACACCACATCGCCGCGGACGGCTCGTCATTGGTACCGCTGGCACGTGACGTGATGACCGCCTATGCCGCACGTAAGCACGGCATTCCGCCGGAGTGGACCCCGCTGCCGGTGCAATACGCGGATTTCAGCCGCTGGCAACGGGACCTGCTCGGCAGCGAGGCCGATCCGGATTCGCTGATCTCCCAGCAACTCGGGTTCTGGACCGAAACCCTCACCGGACTGCCCGCACAACTCACCCTCCCCTCCGACCGCCCCCGACCCGCCATCGTCTCCACCCGCGGTCGGCATGTCGATTTCACCATCGACGCCGACATGCAGGCGCGATTGGCGGATTTGGGCCGGAACACCGGGGCGACACTGTTCATGGTCCTGCACGCCGCCTTCGCGGTACTGCTGGCCCGCCTGTCCGGCAGCGCCGATATCGCCGTCGGTACTCCCGTCGCGGGCCGTGGTGCGGCCGAACTCGACGATGTGGTCGGCATGTTCGTCAATACACTCGTGCTCCGCACCGAGGTGGACGCGGCTACCGGCTTCACCGAACTCCTGGATCGGGTGCGCACCGCGGATGTCGCCGCCTTCTCCAACGCCGACGTACCATTCGAGCGGCTGGTGGAGGTGCTGAATCCGGAGCGCTCGACCGCACGGCATCCGCTGTTCCAGGTCGGCTTCTCCTTCCACAACCAGGCCGCGGCAGAATTCGCACTGGACGGATCGACCGCTACCACAGTCGATTTCGACTCCGAGATATCGCAATTCGACCTGCACCTGGTCGTCACCGACCGCTACGGCCCGGATGGAAATGCGGCAGGCATGGCCGCATCGATCACCTATGCCGCCGTACTGTTCGACGAAGCCACGGTCGCCGGTTTCGCCGGACGACTGCAACGCCTGCTGGCCGCCGTCTGCGCCGAACCGCAGCTGCCGGTCGGAGATCTGGCGCTACTGGACACCGCCGAACGCGACCGGATACTGGTGTCCTGGAATCGGACCGAACACGAATTCACTCCCACCACCCTCATCGCGGCCTTCGAGGCGCAGGTCGCCGAGACGCCTGATGCGGTGGCGATTGTCGATGACGCAGTAACGGTCACCTACGGTCAGTTCGCATCGCGGGTGAACCGACTCGCCCGCGCGCTCATCGGTCGTGGCATCGGCCCGGAATCGCTGGTGGCCCTGGCCATTCCGCGCAGTGTCGACCTGCTGGTCGCAATGTACGCGGTGGTGACCGCGGGCGGCGCGTATGTCCCGCTCGATCCGGCCCACCCGCTCGACCGGACCGCGAGCGTACTCGCCGCCGCCAACCCGGCACTGGTGCTGACCTCGGACGAGCGGCCGATGCTGCCCGAGTCGGTGGCGGATCACTATGTGGTGCTGGATATCTCGGTTGCCGCCGGTGTCCTCGACAGCAGTCCGATTCGTGCTGAGGAGCGGCGGTCCACGCTGACTCCCGTACACCCCGCCTATGTCATCTTCACCTCGGGATCGACCGGAACCCCGAAGGGCGTCGTCGTCCCGCATGCTGCGGTCGCACACCAATTGTCCTGGCTGCAAACGGAATACGCCCTCGAAGCCAACGACGCCACGCTGCTGATGACCTCGGCCGCCTTCGATCTCTCGGTCTGGGAGTACTGGTGGGCACTGCGCACCGGTGCCCGAGTTGTACTGGCATCACCAGGCGCACAACGTGATCCGGTGAGCGTGCTGGATCTGATCCGACGCGCCTCGGTCACCACGGTGACGCTGGTGCCATCGCTGCTGGCCATGCTGGCCGAGGTCAGCGGCGACCAGCGACTGCCGAGATCGCTGCGACGACTGCTCGTCATCGGCGAGGCACTGCCCGCCGCGACAATCGATCGGATCGGCGCACTCACCGCCGCCAGGATCGATAACCTGTACGGCCCCACCGAGGCAGCGGTCTCGGTTACCCGCTTCCGCGCCGGCAGCGGTATCCGCCAGACGGTCGTCCCCATCGGCACACCGGAATCCGGAAACCAGGTCTACGTACTCGACGACCGGCTGCATCCGGTGCCGACGGGTGTAACCGGTGAGCTGTACCTGGGCGGCGCGCAGCTGGCCCGCGGCTATTACGGCAGGCCCGACCTGAGTGCGGAACGGTTCGTGGCCAACCCATTCGGCGCACCGGGCACCCGGTTGTATCGAACCGGCGATATGGTCCGCTGGGGTACGGACGGCAACCTCGAATATGTGGAGCGCCGCGACTTCCAGGTGAAGGTCCGCGGCTATCGCATCGAACTCGCCGAAATCGAGCACGCGCTGCGCTCACGTCCGGGGGTCGCCGAGACCGTCGTCATCGCCCATCGTGGCGACCTGCTGGTCGGGTATTTCACCGCCACCGAGCCGCTCGATCCGAATGCGCTGCGATCCGCACTGACCGAAACCCTGCCGAGCTACATGGTTCCGACCGTGCTGATCCAACTGAATGCCCTGCCGCTCAACGCCAATGGCAAAGTCGACCGGAGCGCACTGCCCGAGCCCGAGTTGCGCACCAGAGAATTCCGGGCTCCGGAGACGGAGTTGGAGCTGCTGGTCTGCACCGTCTTCGCTGGGGCGCTGGAGGTCGAGCGAATCGGCATGGAGGACAACTTCTTCGAACGCGGTGGTAATTCACTATTGGCCACCCGACTGGCCACCCAGCTGAGTACCGCACTCGCCGAACAGATCCCGGTGGTATGGCTGTTCGCAGCGCCGACACCCGCGGACCTGATCACACAACTGGAACTGCACCGCTCCGGCCGCGGCCGCGTCGACGCGCACGCGCCCTTCGATGTCCTACTGCCGTTGCGCCCCGAAGGTTCTCGCGAACCGCTGTTCTGCATCCACCCGGTCGGCGGCGTCGCCTGGTCGTTCGCGGGTCTGGCCGCATATATCGATGCGGAGCGCGGCATCTACGGCATCCAGTCGCCGGTGCTGAATTCGGCAGCCCCGCTACCGGATTCCATCGAGGACTGGGCCGGTCACTACGTCCGTGAAATCCGTGCCGTACAGCCCGAGGGCCCTTACCACCTGCTCGGCTGGTCGCTCGGCGGTGTACTCGCGCACGCCGTCGCGAACCAATTACAGGACCAAGGCCAACATGTCGCATTGCTGGCAATGATGGACAGCCCGCTGCACATCACGGTGGACGAGACGGCGTCGGTACCCATGGCCGATCTGCTCGGCGGACTACTCGGGGCACAGGCCGACGATACCGATGCCGAACTAGATCGCACCCGGCTCGCCCGGCGCATCGCCGAACTTCCGGAGCCGTTCGCATCCTTCGGAATCGACCGGCTCGGCCGACTCCTCGACGCGGGCACGCACTCACTGGAGCTCATCACCCGTTACCGCCCACGGCCCTATAAGGGCAATCTCGTCTACTTCACCGCCGCACTCGACGACCCCACCGGGGCCACTGGCGCGGCCGGCTGGTCCGACGCCGTCGACGGCACCGTGCACAACCACGCCGTCCAGGCCACGCACTGGCGCATGACCTCCGCATCCGCCCTTGCCCGCATCGGCCACGTCCTGACCAATGTCTTGGCGCACGCCGACCGGGCCTGAACTCTCCCACCAGGAAGGCCGGCCAGATGACCAACCCGTTCGATGACGATGACGCCCAGTTCTACGTCCTGACCAACGCCGAGGGCCAGCACTCCCTGTGGCCGATCTTCGCCGCCGTCCCCGGCGGCTGGACCATCGCCTACGGCGCAGCCGCGCGTCGCTCCTGCCTGAAGTACGTCGAATCCCATTGGCTGGATATGCGTCCCAATTCACTCATTACCGCGATGCAGCCCGAGGCCAACTGAATAGGTAGGGCGCGCCGGCTCGTACATCCCCCCTGCCGGCTGGTGCGCCCTACCCCCTCAAGCCCGGGTGCGTGGAGTATCGACGATCATCCGAGCCTGCTCGCGCCAATCGGCGACCGCGCGACCCTGGAAACCCGACAGCGCGGTATCGAATTGTTTCGCGCGCTTGGTGACGGTGAGGCCGACGTAGGTGTGGCCATTGGTGATCGCGCGGGTCGCCACCGCGCAGGCCTCGTCCACCTCGCCCGAGGCCAGCAACGCGGTGGCGTGTTCGAACCGCACCAGTGCGGGTTCCATCGTTTCGCTCGGGTCGTAGAGCCCGATAGCTCGCTCGGATGCCAGGGCGGTCTGCTCGGTGCGGCCCAATCGGGAGTAGCCGATGGCCTGATAGAAGGCGAGCTTCTCCGGGCGGAAGGAAAAGATGCCGATCGAGAGTTGTTCCGCAGGAATATTTTCCAGCGCCTGCTCGGACCTCGCGATGCAGCGGGCGAAGCCGTCGGAATTACCGAGGCTGGCGTGCGCGCGGGCTGCCATTCCCCACAACCAGGCCGCCGCCGGACCGTTGCCCGGATTTTCTTCGAGGCGAGGGCTGAGCAGGTTCAAAACTTCCTTCGGGTTATCGCTATAGGTTGGTAAATACGACAATCCAGCCAGTGCGATGTCCTCGGAATAGCGATCGCCGATGTCCTGTGCGGCGTGAATTGCGGTGGTGTACCACAATCGGGCCTGGCCGAAATGTCCCTCGTTGAACAGAATTTCGCCGACTACATTCGCCAGGCGCCCGGCTGTACGGACGAGTCGGATTTGATGATGGGTCGCCTGCCGCTCCGCGAGACAGCCGCGGACCGCGCGGAATTGGTCGAGCGTGGCCTGCAGCAACTCGTGCGGCGGCACCTGCACGACGCGGGCGCCCAGGGCCTCGACGGATTGCTCGAGCAGGCCGAGCCGCCGTTCGCTCATCGAGCCCGCGTCCAGGGTGGCGAGCATCTTCTCCGGTTCGCTCGCGACCATGTCGGCCGCCTGACCGGCCAGGCCCGCACCGATGCAGGCCAACAGCAATCGCCTTCTCACGTCGTCATCCTCGACTTCCTTGTCGAGCCCGATGTCCCTACCGAGCTGTATCCGATCGAGCGCCGCGCTCGTGTCTTCGGCATCGCGGACCGCCGTCGGTCCCGCGATCGCGCGCTCGAATCGCGCGACGACGACCGTATCGGCCTCCGAGAGCACTCGATCGAGCAAACGCCTGCTTGCGGCATGCATCCGGGTTGTCCGGCCGTTCTCCCACAAGATCACGGTGCGCGGGGTGACGCCCACCAGGCGTGCGAACTCATAGCGACTTCGCTTCATCGCCACGCGAAGAGCGAGTACGTCTTCGCCGGTCCAGTCGACCTCAACCATAGGTCCCGCTCCCTCGTACCAGGCTGATTCAATCGGAAATTACTCGCATTTATCGCATTCGGCTCTGTTATCCACCGAATCGCAACGTGCACGCTGAAGTGGTACCCGGCACCGGGTTGTACCCCAAACCCTTTCGGGGGTGCCGGCTCTCCGGAACCCGACGCACGGTCCCGACGCTGTTCCGATCCACAGCGTCGACGGCGGGTTCCGGTGGCGCTGCCGGTGCCGGGTGCACTTATCTCTTCGGCGGAGGTGAACAATGGACGTTTTGCATTCGGATATCCGGGAATTGTGGCTGGTACAGAGCCGCGATTGCAATCAAGAGCCGGTGGGTCTCAGTGATGACCGGGCTCGTTTCATCCTCTCCGTTCATGCTGGACACGGCGCCCGCTGCCGCCAATATCTGGCCGCCTCCGCGCACTGCTTCCGACGCACTGCTGAGAGATAGCCCGCGGCCCTGATGGGGGTTCCGGTGCGGCGCTCATCCGCAGACAGCGCCGCACCGGGATGGGTCGAAAGGCCATGGGGGCAAACGTTATTGCCGAGGCGTATCGACGGGCGCTACCTGCCAGCCGAGGCGCGTCAGTCGCCCGAGCGCTCCGCGAAAACCGCTCGTGCCACTGTGATTCCGTTGAGTGCGGCCGGAAATCCGGCGTAACCCGCCATCTGCGTGATGATTTCGACGACCTCGCTCTGAGTGCCGCCGACATTCAGCAGGCCGTGGATGTGCACGCCCAGTTGCGGCGCCACCGTGCCGAGCGCGGTGCACATGGCGACGGTGACCATCTCACGGGTCTTCAGATCCAGTCCGGTACGCGAGTAGATATCGCCGAAGCTGTACTCGATGATGTAGCGCCCTAGATCCGGGGCGATATCGCGCAGCGAGGCGATGACCTGTTCGCCTGCGTGCCCGTCGATCTCGGCGAGCTTGGCGCTTCCGCGCTCGAACCGGTCACCCGTCGGTGCGGGTGCCGGTTCGGCCGGTGCGGGGAGATCGGTACGGGCGTCGAACACTTCGCGCGCCGCGCCCAGTCCGTTCAGCGCGGCAGGGAACCCCGCATACACGCTGACATGGATCAGCGTCTCTACGATTTCCTCCCGCGTGCATCCCACATTCAGCGCCCCGTCGATGTGGAATCGCAACTGCGGCGCGGCATTTCCCATCGCAGCCAGCGCCGACACCGTCGCCAGCTGCCGCTGCCGCAACGTCAACCCCGGCCGCGAGAGAATGTCGCCATACCCGAATTCGACGGTCAGCCGCCCCAGGTCCGGTGCGATATCCGCGAGACTGTCCAGCACCGCGGGCCGCTCCTGCCCGCCGACCTGCCGAAGCAGCTCCAGTCCGCGCTCGAAACGATCATTGCTGGTAGAGGCCTGTGTGTTGGTCATGCCCCGAACTCTAGAAGCTGGAGTGTGCTCCAACGCAAGCATTGAATCGTAGCGGCTGTCCGGAGCCTCGAGCCATCCGTCTTCCCCGACCTCACACAGCGACCGTCCGCGAGTTCACACAGCGGGCGGCTGTCCGACGGGGCGAGTTCGAGCTCGAACCACGTGTCTTGGTGGAAGGCAACGAGCAGCGCACTGACAGACGGGCAGATTTCGTTTCGCGGAAGTCGAGTCATATGAGTCACGGCTCCAACGGGTCTGGGTGATCGGCTGCGCTGAGGAGGGCGGCCCAGTAGTCATCGCGCAGGATGTCCCACAGGTCCTCGTGCCGGGGAAGTGGCTCGCGGGCGTCGGCCAAGTCCGGGTTCGCGTCGAACATGATCGTGCCGGGTTGGGCTCCGGGAAGCAGTGTGCGCGACGGGAGTCGGTAGGCGGTGAATGATCGACCGGGGAGTTGCAGGCGCAGGGTGCGGGCGGAATGGTCTCCACCGGCGACGATCTGAATCGCTTCTATCAAGCACTGCTGGCCGGACAGGTCGTCCCGGCCGCCGAACTGCGGGAGATGCGGACCGGTGTGCCGATGGGGCAGGCGGATATGAACTACGGACTCGGCATCGGCTCCACTCACCTGCCCTGTGGCGCAGAGTATGTCGGGCACACCGGCGGCATATACGGATTCCTCACGGTCTCCGGCGCGACACCGGAGGGTCGGGCGGTGACCTGCGCCTACACCAAGTCGCCGAAAGCCAGGCCCGATCTGTCGACCATACTCTCGCACGCTCTCTGTCCGCAGGAGAATCGTTAGAAACATCGTCGCGGCGCGGCGACGGCTGTGAGTGGGTGACCTTGGAATGATCATCCATGATTTCGTTCAGCGATACATCACTGAAACCGCCTCCTGGCGAAAGAATAGTCAGTAACATCTTGCGACATCGCAGGCGCCTGTGCGCGGCTCACATGGACGTGGCAGGCCGGATGGTCGGGAGATTCAGCATGCGGACCAAGCAGTCGCGACGAACATTCATGAGGAACGCCGCCGTGGCCGGCGGTGTCGCCGCCGCCATGACATTGGCGCCCACCGGCGGTCGGGCCAGCGCCCAGCCGGGCCGGTCCGTGGCGGTCTTCGGCGCGGGTCCGGCGGGTCTGACCGCCGCGCACGAACTTGCCGAACGCGGTTTCGCGGTCACGGTGTACGAGAAGCTCGGTGCTTTCGGTGGCAAGACCCGCAGCATCTATGCCGACGACCTACCCGGCGAACACGGATTCCGCAGCTTCTTCGGCTTTTATCACAATCTACCCGATACGCTGCGTCGAATCCCCTTCCCCGGCAATGCGAACGGTGTGTGGGACAACCTCGTCCGACTCAATGCGGCCATGATCGCGGGCATGGACCGGCGCAATCTCACCGTCCCCCTGCCGTTCCCGCTGCCGTTCTCGCAATTCCCGATGACTCCCAAGGGATTCATCGACTCGGTCGCATCGGTCTTCGAATCGCTGTTCCGGCTGCCGCTGCACGAAGCGGTCTTCGCCGCGGAACGCTTGGCCGTCTACGTCTCGAGCAGCACCGAGCGCAAGTTGGGGCAGTGGGAGCGGATGACCTGGACCGATTTCGCGCGCCTGGACAACTCGTCCCCGGAATACAACCGTTTCCTCGGCGACGGCTTCATCCGCGAGCTCGTCGCCACCAAATCCCGTAACTGCAGCGCACATTCGATCGGACTGGTCGGTGAGGAGTACGTGTGGTCGGTGTTGAACCTGAACAACGACAGCGACGGCAAGGGCAACGACCGCGTGCTCAACGGCCCGACCAGCGAGGCGTGGATCAATCCGTGGATCGACTATCTGCGCTCGATCGGCGTGACTTTCGAACTCGGCCAGCGCCTTTCGGGTTTCGACAGCGATGGCGCGCATCTCACCTCGGCCACCGTGACCGACCAGGGCGGCGCGCGTCGTCGGGTGGAGGCCGACTATTACCTCTCCGCAATCCCGCTCGACAAGTTCCCCGACGTACTCACCGACGATATGGCGGCGGCCGATCCGAATCTCGAGCGGATCCGGAACCTGCAGGCCGCCTGGATGGTCGGCATCCAGTTCTTCCTGCGTAAACGTGTCGATCTGGCCAACGGGCACGTCGGCTACAACGATGCGCCCTGGGGCTTGACCTCGATCAGCGAGGCCCAGTTCTGGCGACGTCCAGTGACCACCTACGGCGACGGCAGTGCCCAGGATGTGTTGTCCGCCATCATTTCCGAATGGGAGGAGCCGGGCACCTTCAACCGCAAGACCGCCAAGCAGTGCACCCCCGAGGAGATCGCCCGCGAAACTTGGGCGCAGATCAAGGCGCACGTCAATGACGACGGCGAAATCCAGCTCGCCGACGAAATGCTGCACTCCTGGATGATCGACCCGGCCCTCACCGACGCCGGTACACCCGAAATCGCCTACGACGATGCCATTTTCATCCAGAACCCGGGCTCCTGGTCCGACCGCCCCGACGCCGCTACCGCGATCGATAACCTCTTCCTCGCAGGCGACTGGATCAAGACCGGCATGAATGTCGCCTGTATGGAGGGCGCGAACGAAGGCGGCCGCCTCGCCGCCAATGCCATCCTGCACGCCTCCGGCTCGCCGGCCGGACTCGCCACCGTCACCCCGCGCTTCACCATGCCCCTCTGGGAACCGCTCAAACTCGTCGACCGCGAACTCTACCGAGCAGGCCAACCCAACATGTTCGACATCATCGACCGTCGCTACCCGATCCGGTAGCCGACCAGGGCCTTCCATAGGCTCGCGCCATGCGCGTACTTGTCACGGGAGCGGCGGGTTACCTCGGCACAGCTGTCGTTTCGGCCTTGCTGGCGGCCGGGCACGATGCTGTCGCCATGGCGCATGCGGAGCGACCAGACATCTTGCATGCCACCGATATTCGCGATGCCGACCTATTCGACCCCGTCGCGCTTCGACGTGCGGTCGACGGCGTAGATGCGGTGTGTCATCTGGCCGGGCTTACCCGGGTGCGGGAGTCGATGACCGACCCCCTCCGGTACTTCGGGGTCAACACCGTCGGGACCATCGCCCTGCTCGATGCCATGGCGACCGCCGAGGTGCCCCGGTTCGTATTCGCCTCGACCGGTGCGATCTACGGCGACGTGGGCGGTCGGCCGATTGCCGAGGATCTGCCCGATAACCCGCCGCACCCCTACGCGAGCAGCAAGCTGGCGGCTGAAACGGCCGTCGAAGCCCACGATGCCGCCGCTGTCGTTCTTCGGCTGTTGAATGTGGCGGGCGGCCGCGATCCGGATCCCGCTCGGCTCATTCCGAGGGTGCTCACCGCTGCGGCGCGGAATGAGTCGTTGGAGGTCAACGGCGACGGGACGACGGTCCGTGATTATGTGCACGTGGCCGATGCCGCGAACGCGTTCGTGGCCGGGCTCGAACACCTGCCACCGCCGGGCGTGACCGAGAGGTACGTCATCGGCAGCGGCCGGGGCACGAGCGTCCGCCAGGTGGTTGCCGCTGTGGAAAAGGTGTCGGGACGACGCGTGGCGCTCATCCATCGCCCGGCGGCGCCGGAGCCGAGTTCGCTGGTCGCTGATCCGGCCAAGGCGGTTGACCAATTGCGTTGGGTGCCGAAGCATTCTGACATCGAAGCAATAGCCGACCAGATGTGGCACGCCTACTCGGGGTAGCGCTCGGATCGGGTTCTTCTACTCGTGGATGCGGCAGTGTGGATCGGCCATCGGTCCGTCGCTGTCGCCGTGGTGTGCTGGATTGCCGCAGAAGTCCGCGTTACTCGTCATCGAACGCTCCTGTGTCGAACCGGCCCGAGGTAGGTCAGCGATCAGTTATGTTACTAAAGATTCTCTTCCTTGAGCGCAGACTCTAGCTGGCTGTACTGGGTTCTATATCGAGATTCGCTGAACTAAGTGTTCTGAAGTTCTTCCGTAACCGAAGGAATCATGCGTAACATACGCACCCATACCCGACCGATCGCAGCGTGATCGGCCGCACTCGCGCCGCAGCGATACCGCGCCCCGGCGTGTGTCCGGCTGTGCTGCTCAGGCGGCGGGGGAAAGGACACAGGCGCATGCTCAAGAAGCTGGATCGAATATTCAGCTACGAGATGAAGGTCTCCGAATTCCTCGGCACCATCATCATTCTCGCCATTCCATACGGGCTCGTCGGCCTCATCTGGACGCTGACCCACACCAGCCATCTGCACCGCATGCACGGCATCGACGTGGTCATATCCTTCCTCGGCTCGGTCGTGTGCTGGCCGGTGCTCACCTTCTCGAATGTGTGCATGACCTGATGATGATCTTGGTTTCGCTCATCGACATCTTGGTGATCGGCGTCAAGATCCTCGTGGGGCGTATGAAAGTCAATCCGGTGCTGCGGTTCGGGCTCTGGCTCGCCGTGCTCAGCACCGCCGTCGCCGGTATCGCCGTGGTCGGCTATCTTCTCGTCCTGCTGCAGCATCAACTCAGCGAGTCGGCATGAGCACTCGACTCACCGAAAGGCCGACTGAGCCAACAGATCTGGAGCGGGCCGTCGAGGATCTGAAGGGTCTGTGGCAACGGCATCCGCAGCGGTCGCTGGAGACCTTGGGTCGCCAGGTTCGGCTCATGCGCGATGCCTTCATCGAGATGCTGCGCGCGATGTTCGTGCGCCGCTTCCCATTCCACGAGTTCATCAAGCAGTGCGCGTTCATGGCGAGCGTCTCCGCCGCACCGACCGTATTCGTCGCGATCCCGGTGGCCGTTGTCGTGTCGATCCAGGTCGGTGCGCTGGTGAATCAGGTCGGTGCGACGACCTTTATCGGAGCGGTCAGCGGTCTCGGCATCATTCGGCAGGGTGCGCCGCTGGTCACTTCGCTGATGATCGCGGGCGCGGTCGGTTCGGCCATCTGCGCCGATCTCGGCTCCCGCACCATTCGCGAGGAGATCGACGCGATGATGGTGATGGGCGTCGATCCGGTGCGCCGACTGGTCGCGCCGCGACTGCTGGCCGCGATCCTGGTCAGCATCCTGCTGTGCGGATTCGTGGTGTTCGTCGGCTTCGCCACCGGCTATATGTTCAACGTGTACGCCCAGGGCGGCACGGCAGGCTCGTTCATCAGCACTTTCGCTTCCTTCGCGGTGGCGAACGATCTGGTGATCGCACTGGTCAAGGCGGCCATCTTCGGTGCGCTGACCGCAATCATCGCCTGCGATATCGGACTGCACACCAAGGGCGGTCCAGGTGGGGTCGCCAACTCGGTGAACGCGGCGGTGGTCAATTCGGCGCTGATGCTGTTCGCGACGAACATCATCATCACCCAGATCTACAACACGCTGTTCCCGGCGAAGGTGATCTGAGATGGGCACCCGATATACCCCGCCCGCGCTGAAGCCGTTTCGCGCGGTCGGCGCGGTCGCCATCGTGCCGGTCCAGGCCAACCGGCGGCTCGGTCACCAGGGGATCACCTTCTGCCGAGCGGTGGCGGCAATTCCGTTCGTGCTCAGGCACTATCGCAAGGAAGTGCTGCGGCTGACCGCCGATGTGGGCTGGGGCAATGGTTCGCTCATTGTCGGCGGCGGCACGGTCGGTGTGGTCATCATCCTGTGTGGATTCGGCGGGATCACCGTCGGCATGGAGTCCTACACCGCGCTGAATCTGCTCACCATGAATCCGCTGACCGGCGCGATCTCCGGTTTCGCGACGACGCGCGAAATCGGCCCGATCCTCGCGACTTTGGCCTTCGCCATCCAGGCGGGCTGCCGATTCACCGCGCAGCTGGGTGCGATGCGGATCTCCGAGGAGATCGATGCGCTGGAATCCATTGCCATCCGGCCACTTCCATATCTGGTGACCACGCGGATGATTGCCGCGACACTGACCATCGTCCCGCTCTACAGCGTCGGTCTCGCCGTTGCGTATCTGATGACCAAGCTGTCCGTGCTGTTCCTCGGCGGCACCTCCGCCGGCACCTACGACCACTACTTCTTCCAGTTCCTCAACGGTATCGACGTCTTGTTCTCGGTCGTCAAAGTCGTGGTGTTCGTACTCATTTCGACCTTCATCCAGTGCTACTACGGCTATATCGCCACCGGTGGTCCAGAAGGCGTCGGCCATGCGGCCGGCCGCGCGATCAAGATGGTGATCGTCGTCATGGTGTTCGTGAATCTGTTTCTGACCCTCGCGATCTGGGGCATCGACCCCGGATTCCGGATTTCGGGGTAGGTGGCGATGCTGCTCGATCCAAGTGGGCGCGGACCCACCGCACGTCAACTCACGCTCGCCGGTATAGCCATGACCACGGCGGCCGCATTGCTGCTGTACCTGCTCGGCCTGCGCTATACCGGCTATTTCCAGGACAAGGTCTCGGTTGTCGCGGTGCTCACCAGTACCGGTGACGGGCTGCCGGCCCATGCCGATGTGAAGTTCCGCGGCATGGTCGTCGGTACCGTGGCCGGTGTCGATGTCGTCGCCAAGGGTGAACGTCAAGATGCCGCTCTGGATCTGAAACCGGCTGTGGCGGGCTTTATTCCGGCGAATGTCATGGCCCGGGTGATCCCCAACAATATCTTCGGCGTGACCGCCATCGAACTCGTCGACAACGGGCACGCCACCGAAACCCTGCGGGCGGGGGCCCGGATTCCCGAGGACACCAGCGAAGGCACCGTGCAGTTGCAGACCACGCTCAGTGTGCTGCGCGATGTGCTCGACCATATCCAGCCGGAGAAGCTGGGCCGGGTGCTCGCAACCCTCGCCGACGCGCTCGATCCCGCCGCGCGGGTGCCGGGTTCCACTATCGAGCGTCTCGATACCTGGCTCACCCAGGTGCACGCGACTCCCGGCATCGGCGATCTGCTCGGCAACCTCGGCCGGGCCGTGACGGCGCTGAGCGTTTCGGCGCCGGAGTTGGTCGGCGTGCTGTCGGATTCGGTGACCACCGCACGCACGCTCACCGAGCGGCGCGACAACCTCGTCGCACTGCTGACCAATGCCAGCGGCGCGGTCGACTCGGTCAACTCGCTGTTCGCGCGGAATCCGGACGCCGGGAAGGATTTGGTCGTCGGACTCGACGGCCTGTTCGGTGGTCTGGCCAGGGACCCGCAGGCCATCCCGGATACCGCCGCCAACTTCAATGCCGCGCTGCGCCGAGTGCGCACCACCTTCGGATTCGGACCGAGCCGGCAGATGGTGTGGAAGATGGATGTCAGCTTCACGCCGTTCCAGCAGTACACGGCCAAGGACTGTCCGCACTACGGCACCATGGCCGGTCCGCGCTGCGGCGGTAGTACGGTGCCGGATGTCGCACCGCCGCAGGAGTTTCCGCCGCAGCTGATGCCGCAGCGGTTGGCCGCCGCGGGACCGGCGCCCATTGCTCCGGCACAGGGGCTACCGAGTATCCCCGGACTGCCGAGTATCCCCGGACTGCCGAGTATTCCGGGGCTGCCCATGATTCCGGGTATCACCGCGCCTGCCGCTGCGACGGATCAACCCGTCCAGCCGAATTCGAATCTACGCGGACTCGATGCCGCCGCCGCGATCGTCGGCGGTCGGCCGACCACCGCGCAGTACCTGCTCTTGGCTCCGGTACTGGCCGGTGGTTCGGTGACTGTGTACGACACCGCACCGGATGAAGGGCGGTGAATACATGAAATCAGGGAAAGCCCTGGCCGGATTCAGTCTGTTCGCCGTGGTCGCCGTGCTGTTGACGTACACGATCTGGTCGACGCTGCAGCGTTCGGTAACCGGCGATACCGACTCGTACTCGGCCACTTTCACCGATGTGCTCGGACTGCGCGTCGGCGATGACATCCGGATGGCGGGTGTGCGGGTCGGGCGGGTCGACGCCATCGATTTCGACGGCGACTACAAGGCGCGCGTGGACTTCCGTATCCAAGATGATCAGCGGCTGACCACGACGACGAAAGCCCTAGTGCGGTACCAGAATCTGATCGGCCAACGCTATATCGCGCTGGTTCCGGGCAAGGACGAGGGCGCGGTGCTGACCGCCGGATCCGCGATTCCCGTCGAACACACCGAACCGTCATTCGATGTGTCATCGCTGCTGTCGGGTTTCGAACCGCTGTTCAGTGTGCTGCAACCTGATCAGGTCAATTCGCTGTCGGAGACCTTGATCCAGGCACTGCAGGGCAACAATGTCTCGCTCAGTGCGTTGATCACCCAGGCTGCCGAACTCGCGGGCACCTTCGGTCAGCGCGACAAGATTCTCGGCGATGTCATCGGCAATCTCAGCAGTGTGATCGCGGGCCTGGCCAATCGCAGCGGCGAATTGGAAACCCTGATCACGCAGGCGCGTTCGCTGGTGGAATCGCTTTACGCACAGGGTGAATCGCTGAAGTCGTCGGTTGATACGGTCGCAAAGTCCACGGATTCACTGGCGACACTGATCGGTCAGGTGAAGCCCAATCTGGCTCGGGCACAGAACGATGCGACCAGCGGTGTCGCCCTGCTGATCCTCAATGGCGCGTCCCTGGATCAGGCGGCGGTCGAGCTGCCGACCGTCCTCAATGGTCTCGCCCGGTTCACCGGCTACGGCGCATATGCCAACGCCTACATCTGCTCGCTGGACGTCTCGCTGTGGGGCGTGCTGCTGCCACCCGGGTTGTTCTCGCAGGTGGGCGGCAATTCTCATTCGGAGGTCTGTCGATGACGGCATCAGTGGGTCGGGTGCGAAATCGCTTGTTGTGGCTGGGACTGCTCGCGGCGGGTTCGGTCGTCGTGCTGCTCGTCGGCTCGAGTGCGTTATCGCAGGCGCATCTCGGCGACAAGACGATTCATGCCGAATTCGCGCAGGCCGCGGGGCTGCGGTCGGGAGCATCGGTGGATGTCTCCGGCATCGAGGTCGGCTCGGTGAGTGCCGTGCGACTCGACGGCGCGAAGGTCGTCGTGGATCTGAAGGTGCGCAAAGATCTTCGACTCGGTCCGGACGCCTCGGCCGCCATCAAGATGACGACCATCCTCGGCAAGCTGCACGTCGAGTTGGTGCCCGGTAATGGAAAAGGACTGCCGGACAACCGGATTCCGCTGAAGCAGACCTCGGTGCCCTACAACCTCGGCAAGGTCATCCGGGATCCGAACTACAAATCGTCCTTCGAGCGCATCGAACGCCTGGATCCGGCGAAACTGCGGCAGTCACTGGATGTGCTCAGCCGGCAGATGGGCGACTCTCCGCAGCTCACCGTCGAGGCGCTGAACAGCATCGGCGCGCTGGCCAAGGTGATCAATGATCGCCGCGACGAGGTGGACACACTGCTGAAGAGCATGGATCAGGTGGCCGAGCTGGCCTCCGACAACCGCAATAGCGTGCTGCTGCTGCTGACCCGCGGCGAGGCCATCGGCAATGCCGTCGCACTGCGGCAGAACCTGCTGAAACAATTGCTCGACAATGTCGCGAGCCTGTCGCGCCTGCTGCAGGACATGGGCCTGGAGAACCAGAATCAGCTCGGTCCGCTCATCCAGAATCTGAACACCATGTCCGAGGGCCTGGAAAAGAACCGGGACAACCTCGATTCGCTCTACGAGATCATGCCGGTCGCACTGCGGCAGTTCAACAATGCCCTCGGCAACGGCCCGTACGGCGATGTGTGGGCGCCATGGGTATTCCCGGACAACTGGCTGTGCTTCGCCCAAGCCGTACAGGGGTGCAATTGATGAAGGTGGGTACCTTGCTGAAATCGACGGTGCTCGGCCTCGCCGTAACGGTGGCGACCGGTTGTTCGCTGTTACCCGACAGCCTCACCGCACTGCCCGATCAGTATCTCGGCGAACATCTGCAGATCAGTGCCGATTTCGAGAATGTCGCCGGCCTCTATGCGGGCAATGACGTTGCGGTGCTCGGTGTTCCGGTCGGCCGGGTCGACACCGTGACCCCCAAGGGCAGTTACGTCGAAGTCACCATGTCCATCGATAAGGGCGTGCGCATTCCGGGCGACGCCATGGCTGCGCTGGTATCACCACAGCTGATCACCAATCGGCATGTGGAACTCGCCCCGGCCTACGAAGGCAATGGTCCGGTGCTGACCGACGGCCAGCACATCCCGCTCGCCCGGACCCGTACTCCGGTCGAACTCGATCGCATTCTCGAAACCTTCGATCAACTCGGCGCGGCCTTGAAGGGCGACAACGAAACCGGCCCGATGGCGAGCCGGGTGTTGTTTCCGCTGCTGAACGGCAATGGTGACAAGCTGCGCGAAACGCTGGACGATCTGTCCTCCGCATTCGAGGTCACCCTCGCCAATGGCGACCAGATCTCCAACACCATCGTCAAACTCAATGAGATCACCGAGATCATCGCCCAGAACGACCAGACGGTAAGGGATTTCAGCGGTCGGCTCACCGAACTCGTGCAACTGATGGGGGAGCAGGCGCCGGGTTTGCAGGCGGTGATCACCCAGCTCAACGACTTCGTCACCAATACCTCGACCGTGGTCGGCCAGAATCGCGAACAACTGCTCGGTGCGCTCACCCGATTCACGACATTGACCGCGCAGATGCGGGCCAATGCCCGTGGGCTCACCGAAATCACCGATGTGACACCGCTTTTCTTCGAGAACTTCTCGAATGCCGTGAGCCGTGAGAACCGGGCACTGCGCCTGCACGGTCTGCTGGACAAAGCGGTGCTCGACGGTGAGGCGCTTTCGCTGTTCTGTGAGCGCATCCAACTGCGCCTCGACGGCTGCCGCACCGGGAAGATCCAGGACTTCGGCCCCGACTTCGGGTTGACCGCCGCACTGCTCGGGATGGCCAAATGAGGGCGGCGCGTTCGACTTTCGTCGCGGCGATGGTGGTTGTCGCCGCGGCGGGGTGTGCGGTAACGGTCGACAATGTGCCGCTGCCCAAGCCGGGCATCGGCGGGCCGGGCTATGAGTTGCACGCCGTTTTCAAGGACGCACTCAATCTGCCCGCGAATGCACATGTGAAGATCGGCGGAACCGAAATCGGCATGGTCTCCAAGATCAGCACCACGAATTTCCTCGCCGATGTGGAAATGCAGATTCGGCAGGATATTCAGCTGCCCCGCGGCACCACGGCCGAACTGCGCCAGGCCACTCCGCTCGGTGACATGTTCGTCGCCATGTCCCTGCCCGCCGAACAGGACAGCACCGAAATGCTGCGTCCCGGCGCCACCATCGCGCCCGACCACACCGGCACCGGCGCGTCGGTCGAACAGTTGATGATGTCGATCTCCATGCTGCTCAACGGTGGTGGGCTCAATCAGGTGGCTCGAATAACCACCGAGATGAATTCGATGTTCGCCGGGCGGGCGCCACAGTTGGCACATCTGATCACCGAAATGACCGATGTGCTCGCGGCACTCAACGCACGCACCGCCGACGTCGACAGCATGCTCTCCGGACTGAATGTGCTCACCGGCGAATTGGCCAGGCGCAAGGCGGAATTGGGTGCGGCTGCGGATACTTTCCCACCGTTGATCGGACTGGTCGCCGAAAACAACAGGAGTATTGCCGAACTCGTCGCCAAGGTCTCGGTCACCATGTCCGCGCTCGGTGATTTCACCGACACCACCGGCCCGGAGTTCCTGAGCCTGTTCGACAGCATCCAGCGGCTGATGTCCGGCTTCACCCAGATGGGCGACAATCTGGCGGGGACGCTGGACGGGCTGCACGCGATCTATCCCAATGTCATGGCCAGCTATGACGGGCCGGTGCTTGCGGTCGCCGCCACGGTTTCTTATCTCGATATCGGTGCGCTCACCGATCCGAAGGGCAGCCGCTGGCCGGAATTCGGCGATGTACCCGCATTCATCGGCAGTCTGGCCGAGGTGATCCAGAAGGTCATCGGGCGGTTGCAGGGCGGTGGGCGATGAATATTCCGCTGTGGCACTGGCTGGTTCGGCATCGGATCGCGGTGGCCAATATCGGTCTGATCGTCGTGCTGATTCTCGGCATGTCATATCTCGGTGCGGCCGTGCTGCGGATCAATCCGCCGCCGAGCACCTACCGGGTCCGGGTCGAGCTGAAGAGTTCCGGCGGACTCGCACCGAACAACGACGTCACCTTCCGCGGCAGCCGGGTCGGCAAGGTAGTCGACGTTCGGGTATCCGGTGACGGTGTCGCCGCCATCGCCGAAATCAATGACACCGCGAGGATTCCGGTGGGTGGCACCGTCGCCGTCGGCAGGCTCTCGGCGGCGGGGGAGCAGTACCTCGACTTCCGCCCCGACTCCGACAGCGGACCGTATCTGTCCGACGGCTCGATCGTCGATCGGTCGGCCACGAGCACACCGGTGACGGTGCAGTCGGTGCTCACCAATATGAGCGGGCTGATCGGCGGGATGAATCCGGCGCGACTCAATGTGATCATCGATGAACTCGACAAGGCACTGGCCGGTGGTCCGGATCGGTTGCGCAATATGGTCGCGGGAATCAGCCGGGCCATGTCCGGACTGACTGATCTACTCCCACAAACCCAGCGACTCATCGAGAACCTGCAGGTGATCGCCGAAACCACCACTCACGCCCAACCCGATCTGACCACGCTGACCACCGGCTCGAGCGCGCTGTTCCAGCAGCTCACCGCAGCCGATCAGGAAGTGCGCAAATTCCTCGAACTCGGGCCCGGCCAATTGGCCACCCTCGGCGGCATCGTGCACGACACGCAGGACCCGATGACCAATCTGATCACCAACTTCGTCGCCATCACCAAGGCCGCCAAGCTGCGTCAACCGGCCATCGAAGCGCTGTTCCCTGCGCTGCGCGCGGGTTCGGAGGCCATTGGAATTCCGGCGCACGACAACGCCTTCAACACCATGGTCGATCCGTGGCCGCGTCCGACCTGTGACTACGACACGATCCCCGTGGTGCCGACCGACAAGACGGTCGATACCCGAGTGCGGCTCTACAACTACTGCATCACCACCAATCCCGCACTGCAGGTTCGTGGTTCGGCGAACGCACCACGTCCGAATGTGTCGGACAACGGTTCCGGCCCGCCGCCCGGTGTCACCGGCGATGAACTCTCCAGACCCGCACCCGGCAGATAGGAACGAGAAGCTATGAGCGAGCGAATGATCGACACAGCCGACAACGAGATCGACAACGCGCAGGCCGACGTGCCGGAGGTCACCGTCTTGCTAGGCAAGGATATCGACGCGGATGCGGCGTCGAGTGCCGACGCCACGCCAGAGGTGGATTCGAAAATGCCTGCGGCCAAACGATTTGCATTCCTCCGCACAGCCGATAAGCGGACCGCGATCGCCTACCGCGCCGCCGCCGCACTACTGCTCGCCGCCGCAGTGGCCTCCACGGTCTTCTTCTACCTCCAGAACAAGGACAACAGGGCCATAGTCACCGCCCACGAGGACGCCCGTCTCGCCGCCTGCCAATATGCACCCGTACTCGCCGACTACGACGCCAAAAATCTCGACAAATACTTCGCCGCTGTCCTCGACGGCGCCACCGGTGACTGGAAGAAGCAGTTCGACAGCACCAGCAAGGAACTGCGCGACGTTCTCACCCAGGGCGAAGTGGTCTCCAAGGTCAACGACGTCCAGTGCGCGATCAAATCCGGCGACACCACCTCCGCCGAGGCAATCGTCGTCATAGGCCAAACAATCACCAGCATGGGCACCCAGGGCAAACCCGCCCCCGGTCAGCTATCCATGGTGATGCGCCTGGAAAAGGTGGACGGCCGCTGGCTGGTCAACAAGGTGAACTCTCCCCTCGCCACCCCGCCGCGGTCCTAGTCGACCCCGGTTCTGTTCCGTTGCACCGAGCGGAAGAGTGCCATTTTCGACGTATTGCGGTCCCTCTGCGGTATGTCGCTGTAAGTTTGCCAACGATTACCTTCGAATTCAGCCTGGCTAGTCGATGGATGCCCCGCACAACTCGTGGAGGTTGAGATCTTGACTCGTCTGAATCTTCGTTATCTCCGCCGCGGCCGCCGCGGTTGGTCCCATGTCCTCGGCGCATTCGGCGGTGTGGCACTCGCGCTGTTGCTGGCGCCGCCGGCAACCGCGGAACCGATGTATCCGTTGCCCGATCCGGATCCGTTCTACGCCGCACCGGCGGATCTGGGCGCGCACAGCCCCGGTGACGTGCTCGACGTGCGGGCATTGCCGCCGGTGCCCCTCTTCGCCGGCGCCACTGCCACACTGATCAAGTTCCGGTCCACCGACTCGCACGGTGGGCCGATCGCGGCGACCACCACGGTCATTACCCCACTGTTCCATCAGGCCGACGCTCCGTTGCTGTCGTATCAGCATTTCATCAATGCGCTCGGCACGAATTGCGCGGTATCGCACACGCTGTACAGCGGCGATCTGAATCTGGGGACGACAGTGTCGATGTTGAATGCGGTGCTGCAGCGGGGTTGGAGCATCGCGCTGCCGGATCATCTCGGACCGCAGTTCGCCCTCGGAGCAGCGCGTTTGGGTGGTCAGATCGTATTGGACGGCATCCGGGCGGTGAAACGGCTGCCCGAACTCGCCGTACAGCACAGCCAGGTAGCGCTGGCCGGGTACTCCGGTGGCGGATTGGCCACCGCATGGGCGGCAGTGCTGCAGCCGTCGTACGCACCCGAGCTGCAGCTCCAGGGCGCGGCGATGGGCGGCGTCCCGGAGAACCTGGTGACGATGGCGCAGGGGCTGGGCCTCGAGCCGCACCCGGCCTTCGGACTGGCCATGGCAGCGGCGATCGGTCTGGAGCGGGAGTACCCGGACCAGATACAGACCGGCGCCTATCTCAACCCGCGTGGCCTCGCGCTCCGTGGCGCCATGGCCAACAGTTGCACCAACGAAATCCTCTTCATGGGCGCCAACGGCAGCGCTCGCGAATTCGTCACCAGCACTTCGTTCATCGATAGTCGTACCGCGCGGTCGGTAGTGGAGCAGAACAGTCTGGAACTCTATCCCGGGGTGCCGGAAATACCGATGTTCGAATGGCATTCGCCGGCCGACCCGCTGATTCCGGTCGACTCCATCGGCAATACCGACCGCCGCTGGTGCGGTGCCGGGGTCCGGTTGCAGACGATGCAGGTGTCCGCGCCCGAGCATTTGTCCGCGGCGGTACAGGGCGCCCCCGAGGTACTGCAGTGGCTCGAGGGCCGGATGCGCGGTGAGCCCGCGCCTGTGGCCTGCTGAGATAGGACCGCGATCAGCGGCCGAAGAGGATTACCCGCATCAGGTGTGCGATGCGCTGTTGTGAGCAGAGCGGGTTATCGGGGCCGAGCCATTGACCGAGGTCGACGACCAAGGCCAGCGCGGCATGCACCAACACCCGTGATTCCGCTGCGGAGAGCTCGGGCCGGACTCCGATGAGTAGTTTGGCCCACTCTTCGACATTGAGCCGCTGGATATTTCGCAGTACGGTGCGGTCCTCCGGCGGCACATTGCTGATCTCCGCGTAGTACACGAAGGTCAGCTCGCGCTCGGCGAACGAGCCCTGCACGTAGAGCTCGATCAGGGTGCTCAGTGCCTGCTCGGGGGTGTCCGATGCGGCGATTGCGGGTCCGATGGCCGCCGAAACCCGGTCCGCCGCACGGCGAAACGCGGCCGCGAGCAGGTCGCCCTTGCTGCGGTAGAAGCGGTACACCGCTGACGAGGCGGGCAGGCCCGCGGCATTGGCGATATCCTCCACGCTCACATTGGGATAGCCGTGCTCATGAAAAAGCTCGATGGCACGCACTAACAAAAGCTCGTGTTTGAAGGTGAGCGGAACCTCCTTCGCGCCAAGGGATTCGCTGTCATCGCCGGGCGCGGGCAGATCGGACGCGGTCACCGCATGACAGGCCGAGCGCAGCAGTGCCGTCAGCGTGCGCACCGGCACTGCGACATGGTGATCGGAGATGCTGCCGATCACGCTCATCGCGGCGGCCGAGACCACCGCCCGGTCCCCGTCGGACAGCTCGGGTCGGGTCTCGGCCAGCAGTTTTCGTGCCACCGAATCGGTGGTGATCAGGTGCTCGATCAGGATCTGGCGATCCGGGTCCTCCAGATAGCGGTTCTGCCAGCGCAGCAGTGCGGCGCTGCGGCGATTCGCGATGGAGGCTGCGATCAGGGCATCGAGGATGTGGTCGAGGCGTTCGGCGGCGGGCCGGTCACGCAGTTGTTCGGGCAGGCCCACGGCCTCGGTGCTCAGGCCGGCCAGTCGCAGCGCCTCCTCGCGGAACAGGGCGTATTTGCTCGGATAGTGCCGATATAGGGCGGTCGAGCTGATATCGAGGCGCGAGGCGATGTCCTCCATGCTCACGCCGTGGTAGCCGAATGCGCCGAAGGCCTCCGCGGAGGCGGCGGCGATCTGCGCCCGTCGGTTGCGCGGGCGGCGGCGCACCTCACGCGATGGCGCGGTGCGGCCTGCGTTCGCGTCCTCCGCTGCGCGACGATCCTCGGCATCCATCCCGCGATGTTAGCCCAACCGGACGCTTGCTCGTCGTCTCTTCCCAGTGCTGAAACAGCGTTGAATGGAAGATCACAAAGATATGCTCTTACGTGGAGTGCCTCTGCTCAACATGCACAGAATAATCACTAACATAGTAGGCGCACCGACGGACGGCATATTGAAGCGGGGGGGCGGACTACGAGCGGGCCGGGCGTCCGAACAGGACCAGCTGCATGAGCAATTGAACCCGAGCAGGGGAGGCGATCGGTTCGGCACTGAAGTTGCGCCCCAGATCGACCACCAACGCGAAGGCCGCATGGATCAGGAAGCGAGCCTCGGCGGGTGAAAGCTCCGGTCGCACATCACGCAGCAGCCGCGCCCACTCTTCGACGCTGAGCCGCTGGATATTCCGCAGCACGGCGCGCTCATCGCTCGGAACATGCTGGAACTCCGTGTAATACACGAAGGTCAGCGCGCGCTCGGAGAACGAACCCTCGACGTACTGCTCGATCAGTGTGGTCAGGGCCGCTTCGGCGTCGGCCGCCGCCGCCACCGCCGGGCCGATCGCTCCGGAAACCCGGTCGGCGGCCCGTCGGAACGCGGCAGCGAGCAGATCACTTTTGCCGCGATAGAAGCGGTACACCGCCGACGCGGCGGAAAGTCCTGCGGCAGTGGCGATTTCCTCGACGCTGACATTCGGATAGCCGCGATCGTGGAACAGTTCGACGGCCTTGCGCAGCAACAGCTCATGTTTGAACGAATCCGGAATCTCGGCTGCCACCGGCAGTTCGGCATCCGCATCAAGCGCTGGCAGCTCGGCAGGCACTATCGACCAGCAGGCCGAACTCAACAGTCGGGCAAGGGATTTCGCGGGCAAGCTGGCATGGTGATCGGCGATGCTGGTGATCGCGCTGAGCAGGGCGGCGCGCAGCACCCGCAACTCGTCCTCGGCGAGCTCCGGTCGCAATGCGGCCAATTGCACACCGATCGCGCCGACGACGGCGAGCTGCTGGTCGGTGAGGACTGTCAGATCCTCCGGTTCGAGATAGCGGCCCTCCCAACGCACCAGCGTGACAGTCGGCCGATTCTCGATCGTGACGCCGATCAGTGCATCGAGTACCTGCCGCAGCCGCCGCTCCGGTGTCCTGAGTTCACCCACCCCGTCGGCTGCCGTCCCCCTGCCCTCTGCCCCCTCCGGCAGCTCGACCGATTCGGTCATGGCCCGGCCCACCCGCAGCAATTCCTCTCGGAACAGCGCGTACTTGCTCGGATAGTGCCGATACAGCGCCGCCGAGCTGATCCCGAGCCCGGACGCGATGTCCTCCATGCTCACACCGTGATAGCCCAGCGCGCCGAATGCGGCCGCCGACGCCGCCGCGATCTGGGCCCGCCGATTCTTCGGCCTGCGCCGAATCTCCCGCGGTGCCGAGTCGCCGCTGACCGCCTTGCGCGCCGTACGGCGATTGTCGACACTCATACCGCCATGGTATCGACAACCTCGACACCCCCATCTGTCTAGGTCGGTCTGATTTGCCCAGGTGAAGGAGCTCGGCCCCATAGCCGATCACCGGCGCTGATCTTCGATGCGTAGGGATGAGCGACCGCGAGTTCGATCCGCGCACCACCTTGCGACAACTGATCATCGAAATGGTCGCGGTCCATCGAACATCACGAGGCGGTACCGGCCCACGTCGTCCGATACGCGCCGGATCAGTTCTGAGTATCGGGGCGAATGGTGGCGTACCAGTCGAGTAGTTCGGGATTGTCCACAGCGCTGCGTTCGACGACGCGCGTCGGGTCGGCGCCCTGGAAGAGCTTCTTGATGGGGACCTCGAGTTTCTTGCCGGTGCGGGTGTGCGGAATGCCAGGGGCCACGATGATTTCGTCGGGGACGTGGCGGGGCGAGACCTCGGTGCGGATGGTGGTGTTGATGCGGGTTTTCAGCTCGTCGGTGAGATCGGTGCCGGGGGTGAGGGTGACGAACAGCGGCATCCAGTAGCCGCCGTCGGGTTGTTCGGCGCCGATGACGAGGGCCTCGGTGATTTCGGGGAGGCGCTCGACGGATTGGTAGATATCGGCGCTGCCCATGCGGATGCCATGGCGGTTGAGGGTGGAGTCGGAGCGGCCGTGCACCACGATGCTGTTGCGCTCGGTGATGGTGATCCAGTCGCCGTGGCGCCAGATGCCGGGGAACATGTCGAAATACGCGTCGTGGTAACGGATTCCGTCCGGATCATTCCAGAAGCGCACCGGCATCGACGGCATCGGCTTGGTGATGACGAGTTCGCCGACCTCGTCGCGGACCGGCTTGCCGTCTGCGTCGAAGGCCTCCAGTGCGACACCCAGATAGGGCGCGGAAAGCTCACCCGGCCAGGTCGGTACGGTTCGTGCGCCGCCGATGAAGGCGGAGACCACATCGGTGCCGCCGCTGATCGAGGCGACCTGGACGTGGTCACCGACATTCTCGCCCAACCACACCGCAGATGCGGGCGGCAGTGACGAACCGGTGATGCCGACCTGCCGCAGCGCGGTGAGATCGTGGTCGGTGCGCGGCACCGCACCCGCCTTGATACAGGCGAGCACGTAGCCCGGACTGGTGCCGAGCACGGTCGCACCGACATGAGATGCGATGCGCCACAGTGCATCCGGAGTCGGGTAGGTGGGGCTGCCGTCGTAGCAGACGATGGTCGCGCCGACCAGCAGTCCGGCGACCTGGAAGTTCCACATCATCCAGCTCGGGCTGGTGTACCAGAAGAAGGTATCCTCGGGGCCGATGTCCGCTTGCAGCGCAACGGCTTTGAGGTGTTCCAGCACGACGCCGCCGTGCCCGTGCACGATGCCTTTGGGCAGTCCGGTGGTGCCGGAGGAGAAGACGATCCACAGCGGATGGTCGAAATCGACCGTCTCGGTTTCGATGACGACGGTCTCGCTATTGGCGGCCGCCTCGGTCCAGGCCAGTGCGTCCGGAACCGGCAGGCCCAGCTGGGAGACGGCGACCGTCGTCTTCACGGTGTCGAGTCCGGCCCGCAATGCCGCGATATCGTCGCGCTTGTCATGGGTCTTGCCGCCGAATCGGTAGCCGTCCGCGGTGACCAGCACGGTGGGCTCGAGCTGGCCCAGCCGGTCCAGCGCCGCCTTCGGCGAATAGTCCTGACCGCAGGCGCTCCACACCGCACCGATGCTCGCGGTGGCAAGGAAGGCGATCACCGCCTCCGGAATATTCGGCAGGTATCCGGCCACCCGATCACCCGGCCGCACGCCGAGCGAACGCAGTGTGCGCGCGAATGCCGCTGTGCTGTCGATCAATTCGCTCCAGGACACCTCGCGCACCGGAGCGTCCTCGGTCACCGCGACAATGGCGGGCCGATCGGTGCGGAACTGCCGCACGACCTGATCGACGTAGTTCAGCCGGGTGCCCGGAAACCACTGCGCGCCCGGCATTTCGGCGCTCGCCAGCACCTCGCCCGCGATCGGTCCGAGTTCGAAGTAATCCCACAGCGCACCCCAGAAGCCGGGCAGATCGTCGACCGACCACTGCCACAGCGACCGGTAATCCGGCGCGGATTGCCCGGTGCGCGCAGCCACGAACCCGGCGAAGTCGGTGATGCGTGCCTCCGCGATATCTGATTCGGTCGGCACCCATTGTGGTTGCACCGCATTACCTCCTGGGGAGAGTCTTCGGAAATCAGGGGTGGATCGCGCGCCGCACGATCTGTTCGGCATGCCGCAGCACCGGGGCATCGACCATGCGGCCCTCGAACGCGAAGACGCCCCGATGGTTCGGGACTTCGTCGAGTACTCTTCGAGCCCAATCGATTTCGTCGTTCGACGGCGCGTAGGCCGCCCGGATGACCGGCACCTGGCTCGGATGGATCGCCACCTTGGCGTCGAAGCCGCTCGCGACCGCATCCACTGCTTCGGCGCGCAGCCCGTCGAGATCGCGGATGTTCAGATACACCGAGTCGAGCGCGAACTTGCCGTACGCCTTGGCCGCGAGCAGTGTGGTCGATCGAACATGGCGTGCCACATCGCGATAGCTGCCATCGGCATGCCGACTGGAGTTGCCGCCCAGCCCGGCGACCAGATCCTCCGCACCCCACATGACCCCGATCGCATTGCGCGCCAATACTGCTCGCCCGACTGCCATGGCGCCGAGCGGCGATTCGATCAGCGCGATCACCTCATAGTCGGTGAGGGAACCGAGCTGTTCGGCGGATTCGGCCTTCGGCAGCATGATCCGTCGATATTCGGTCTGCGCCAGCGCCGCGAGATCGGGTTCGTGCTCATCGGTGCCGACGGCATTGACCCGGACCACGGTGGTCTCGGGATCCAGCGGAGTTTCGATGAGCGCCTTGCGTGCGGCCGCTTTATCCCCGGCAGCGACCCCGTCCTCGAGATCGAGGATCACCACATCGGCTGCCGCGGCGGCCTTTTCGAAGCGTTCGGGGCGGTCGGCGGGGCAGAACAGCCAAGCCGGTCCTGGCATTTGCCAACTCATGCGGGCTCCTTGCGTACCAATGTCTTTCGTACCGCCGTCGCCACGATATCGCCATGCTGGTTGCGAGCGGTGTGCGCGAAGGTGAGGATGCCCTCGCCCGGACGGCTCTTGGATTCGCGCTTATCGGTGACCACCGTCTCGGCGTACATGGTGTCGCCGTGGAACAGTGGCTTCGGGAAGGCGACCTCGGAGAATCCCAGGTTGGCGACGATCGTGCCCTGGGTCAGCTGCGCGACCGAGAGGCCGATCAGCGTGGAGAGGGTGAACATCGAATTGACCAGACGCTGGTGGAACGGCGGCAGCTGATCGCTGAAGGCCGCGTCCAGGTGCAGCGCCTGGGTGTTCATGGTCAGCGTGGTGAACAGGACGTTATCGGCCTCGGTGATGGTCCGGCCCGGCCGGTGCTCGTACACCACACCGATCTCGAACTCCTCGAACCACAGGCCGCGCTGCACCACCCGGCGTGGAGCGTTCGTCTCCGTCACAGACCCAGCTCCCGTCCGATCAGCATCAACTGCACCTCCGTTGTGCCCTCGCCGATCTCCAGGATCTTGCTGTCGCGATAGTGTCTGGCCACAGGGTATTCGTTCATGAAGCCGTAGCCGCCGAAGATCTGGGTGGCGTCGCGGGAGTTGTCCATGGCCGCCTCGCTGGCCACCAGCTTCGCGATGGAGGCTTCCTTCTTGAAGGGTTTGCCCGCCAGCATGAGTGCGGCGGCGTCGTAGTAGGCGGTGCGGGCGGCGTGGGCGCGCGCCTCCATGCGGGCGATCTTGAAGGCGATGGCCTGGTTGCGGCCGATGGCCTGGCCGAAGGCCTCGCGCTCCTTGGCGTAGCGCACGCTCTCGTCGACGCAGCCCTGGGCCGCGCCGACCGACAGCGCCGCGATGGCGATGCGGCCCTCGTCGAGAATGCGCAGGAAGTTGGCGTAGCCGCGACCGCGCTCGCCGAGCAGATTCTCCTCCGGCACCCGGACGTCGGTGAAGCTCAGCGGGTGCGTATCCGAGGCATTCCAGCCGACCTTGTTGTAGGCGGGTTCGGCCACGAATCCGGGGGTGTCGGTGGGCACGAGGATGGTCGAGATCTCCTTCTTGCCGCCCGACTGTCCGGTCACCGCGGTCACCGTCACCAGCTTGGTGATATCGGTGCCGGAGTTCGTGATGAACTGCTTGCTGCCATTGATGACCCATTCGCCGCTGTCGGCGACCGCGGTGGTTCTGGTGCCGCCCGCGTCGCTGCCCGCACCGGGTTCGGTGAGGCCGAAGGCCGCGAGGTTGCGCCCACTTGTCAACTGCGGCAGCCATTCCTGCTTCTGCTTATCGTTGCCGAAGCGGTAGATGGGCATGGCGCCCAGCGAGACACCGGCCTCCAGCGTGATCGCCACACTCTGATCGACCTTGCCGAGCTCCTCCAGCGCCAGGCACAGCGCGAAGTAGTCGCCGCCCATACCGCCGTATTCCTCGGGGAACGGCAGGCCGAACAGGCCCATCTCGGCCATGCCGGCGACGACCTTGTACGGAAACGTATGGTTCGCATCGTGTTCGGCGGCTACCGGGGCGACGACCGACTTGGCGAAATCGCGCACCGTCAGTGCCAGGTCGCGATAGTCCTCGGGCAGTGTGCCGGTGGACAGAAAGTCGGTCATGACTGCGCCTCGCCGGCGCTCGGCTCCGTCATGCCCGACATGTCGGCTGTGTTTATTGTTCGTTCACTGCGCTCACTCATGCGGAAGTTCCTTCTCGCTCGGCGGTTTCGGGTTCGGTGGGAGCCGCGGCTATGCGCACCAGCGGCTGGTCGAGGCGGACCTGGGCGCCCGGTTCGACCAGGACTTCGACGGTGCCCGCGACCGGTGCGGTGAGCGTGTGCTCCATCTTCATGGCCTCGACCACGACGACCGGGGCCCCCGCGGCGACAGTGGCACCGTTGGCAACCGGTACCGCGATCACCGACCCCGGCATGGGACTGCGGATTTCGGCGTCACCGACGTGCTCGGCGCCGCCGCGCACATTCAGCTCAGCGACTTCACGCAGCACGGCGATACCGGACGGTCCGGCCACCCAGAGCTGTCCTTCGTGCTCCGCGACGCGGAACTCCCGGCGCAGACCGTCCAGTGTCAGTACCAGCCTTCCGTCGGTGAAATCCGCGGTGAGCGAGACTGATTCGCTGGTGTTGAGGTGCACTTCGGCGGCATCGGGTGCGCCGGTGAGGTAAACGCGCTCGGTGCGGTCGCCGCCGGCGAGCCTGATGGTGGTCGGCGCGGGTGTGCCGATGCGCCACCCGGACGGGATATCCCACGGATCGCTCGGTGCGGCAGGCCAGTGTCGCAGCCAGTGATAGGCAGCGGCAGCGATGAATTCCTCATCCGCGACCGCTGCGGGCTGGAAGTCGCCGACGCGGCGATCCAGCAGTCCGGTATCGAGCTTCCCCGCGGCCACATCCGGGTCTGCCAGCAGGAAACGCAGGAACTCGATATTGCTGGTGACGCCGAGCAGGACGGTATCGCTCAGTGCCCGATCGAGTTTCGCGAGTGCGGTATGGCGGTCGGCGGCGTGCACGATGACCTTCGACAACATGGGATCGTAATCGCTGCCGACGACGGTGCCGATGCGCAGTCCCGAATCCACCCGCACGCCTGCGCCTTCGGGCTCGGACAGGTCGAGCACCGTGCCGCCGGTGGGCAGGAAGCCGCGACCGGGATCCTCGGCATAAACGCGGGCCTCGATCGCATGCCCGACGAGGCGCAGCTCGTCCTGCTCCACCGCCAGCTTCTGCCCGGCCGCGACGCGCACCTGGCACTCCACCAGGTCGATCCCGGTGACCAGCTCGGTGACCGGATGTTCCACCTGCAGCCGGGTATTCATCTCCATGAAGAAGAACTCGTCCGGCCGATCGGCGGAGACGATGAATTCGACCGTGCCCGCGCCGACGTAGTCGACGCTGCGTGCGGTATTGCACGCGGCCGCGCCGATGCGCGCCCTGGTCGCGGCATCGAGCAGCGGGGACGGGGCTTCCTCGATCACTTTCTGATGCCGCCGCTGCAGGCTGCATTCGCGTTCACCGAGGTGGATCACGTGGCCGAATTGGTCTGCCAGGATCTGCACCTCGATATGGCGTGGCCGGGTGACGAACCGCTCCAGGAACAGGGTGTCGTCACCGAATGCCGAGGCCGCCTCACGCCGGGCACTGGCCAGCGCGGCGGGCAATGCCGACGGCTCCTCGACCAGTCGCATACCTTTACCGCCGCCACCGGCGGAGGGCTTCACCAGTACCGGATAGCCGATATCGGTCGCGGCGTCGATCAATTCGGCATCGGTGAGCCCCGGACGGGCAATACCGGGGACGACGGGCACATCGAAGGCGGCGACGGTGTTCTTCGCCGCGATCTTGTCGCCCATGATCTCGATCGCCTTGGCGGGCGGCCCGAGGAAGACAATGCCCGCCTCGGCCAGCGCGGATGCGAAAGCCGCATTCTCCGAGAGGAATCCGTAACCCGGATGCACGGCCTTGGCGCCGGTGCGCACCGCCGCGGCGACCACCTTTTTGATATCCAGATAGCTTTCCCGGGCCGGAGCCGGACCCAGGCGCACCGCGGTATCGGCCTCGCGCACGTGCCTGGCCTGCGCGTCCGCGTCGCTGTAGACGGCGACCGAGCGAATTCCCATGGCGCGCAAGGTGCGGATGACCCGCACCGCGATCTCGCCGCGGTTGGCGACGAGCACGGTGTCGAAATCGATGGGATGGGATTTGTTCATCATCGCGATCACATCCGGAAGACGCCGTAGGAAACGGGTTCGAGCGGTGCTTGCGCACACACCGAAAGGGCAAGTCCGAGCACGGTTCTGGTATCGGCGGGGTCGATGACGCCGTCGTCCCAGAGCCGCGCGGTCGAGTAGTACGGATTGCCCTGATGTTCGTACTGTTCCCGAATCGGCGCCTTGAATGCCTCCTCGTCCGCGGCCGACCACGGCTGCCCGCTGCTGTCGAGTTGATCCCCGCGCACCGTCGACAGCACCGAGGCGGCCTGCTCGCCACCCATTACCGAAATCCGCGCATTGGGCCACATCCACAGGAAGCGTGGCGAATACGCGCGCCCGCACATCGAATAGTTGCCCGCGCCGTACGATCCGCCGATCACGACGGTGAGTTTCGGCACCCGCGCACACGCCACCGCGGTGACCATCTTCGCGCCGTGCTTGGCGATGCCGCCCGCCTCGTAATCGCGCCCGACCATGAAACCGGTGATGTTCTGCAGGAACAGCAGGGGAATCTTGCGCTTATCGCACAGTTCGATGAAATGGGCGCCCTTCATGGCGGATTCGCTGAACAGCACGCCGTTGTTGGCGATGATACCGACCGGATGGCCGTGGATGCGCGCGAATCCGGTGACGAGCGTCTTGCCGTATTCGGCCTTGAACTCGTGGAATCCGTTTTCGCCGTCGACGAGTCGGTGGATGACCTCACGGACGTCGTACGGCGTGCGCAGATCGACCGGGACCACGTCGTACAGTTCGGACTCCGGCTTCGCGGTCGCGACGGTCGGCGTCACCTCCCACGGGCTCGCCGGGCGCGGGCCGAGCGTGGCCACGATGCGGCGCACGATGCGCAGCGCGTCCTGGTCGTCTTCGGCCAGGTGATCGGTGACTCCCGAAGTGCGCGAATGCAATTCGCCGCCACCCAGCTCCTCGGCCGTGACCACTTCGCCGGTCGCGGCCTTCACCAGCGGCGGGCCGCCGAGGAAGATCGTGCCCTGATTACGCACGATCACCGCCTCGTCGCTCATCGCGGGTACGTACGCACCACCGGCGGTGCACGAACCGAGCACCGCCGCGATCTGCGGAATTCCCTTGGCGCTCATGGTCGCCTGGTTGAAGAAGATGCGCCCGAAATGCTCCCGGTCCGGGAAGACCTCGTCCTGGCGTGGCAGGAACGCTCCGCCGGAGTCGACGAGATACACACAGGGCAACTGGTTCTGCAATGCGACCTCTTGGGCGCGCAGATGCTTCTTGACCGTCATCGGGTAGTAGGTGCCGCCCTTGACCGTGGCGTCATTGGCCACGATCACGCATTCGCGCCCGGAGATCCGGCCGATGCCGGTGATGATCCCGGCGCCGGGACATTCGTCGTCGTACATGCCCGTCGCGGCGAGCGGCGAGAGCTCGAGGAACGGGCTGCCCGGATCGAGCAGCTGATCCACCCGCTGCCGGGGCAGCAGCTTGCCTCGGGCCACATGCCGCTCGCGCGCCTTCGGGGGCCCGCCGAGCGCCGCGGCGGCCAGCCGGGCGCGCAGATCCTCCAGTAGCGCCCCGTGTGCCGCGCGGTTGTCGACCCCGACCTGTTCGGTCACCGTCATCACGCTGTCCTGCCATCCAGTTAGTCGCCGATAACTGGAATTCAGGTTAATGTTGATTAACCGAGATGTCCAGGTGTGCTGAAAGGAGCGCGTGTGACCAGCACCGACCCCGTCGCGCCCACCCGCAGGGAACAACTGAAGCTGCAGCGAAGAGCGCAGCTGCTGGATGCGGGTGCCCGGCTCATCGCAGATCGCGGATTCTTCGGCATGCGCCTGGACGACCTCGGTGCGGCCGTCGGGATCAGTGGTCCGGCGGTCTACCGGCACTTCCCGAACAAGGAGGCGCTGCTGGTCGAACTGCTGGTCGGGGTCAGTCAGCGGCTGCTCGCCGGTGGGAAGGCGGTGGTTGCGCGGACCGGGTCGGCGCGGGAGGCGCTGGACGGGCTGGTCGACTTCCATCTGGACTTCGCACTCGGCGAGCCCGAACTCATCCGGATCCAGGACCGCGACCTCGAGAACGTGCCGGTTGGGCCCAGGCGCGAACTGCGGCGCACCCAACGTCAGTACGTCGAGATCTGGGTGGCGGTGCTGCGGGAGTTGCACCCGGAGCTGCCGGAGGAGACCGCGCGGGTGCAGGCCCACGCGGGCTTCGGCTTGATGAACTCCACGCCGCACAGCGCCACCAATGCCACCGCCACCCGGGCCCGGCCAATACTGCGTCGCATGGCGCTGTCCGCATTGGCGCAGGCGGCGCCGGGTTGATCGTTCGCCCCTTTTCAAGCCTCTGCCAGCCCCGACGGAGCGAGTCTTACGAGCGGCCCGTTCGCGGCCCGTCTCGCGTCCGAGCCGTCGAAGCGCATGCGCCGCAGGCGACTGGGCGTCCCCGGTGACCGTAACGGAGCGAGTTTTACGAGTGGCCCGTTCGCGGCCCGTCTCGCGTCCGAGTCGTCGAAGCGCATGCGCCGCAGGCGCGAGTCTCGACGGCTCGGACGCGAGACACCAGGGGGCCGCGCACACCCCCCGCCGCAGGCGCGGGCCAAAGAACA
>NZ_JBIAFV010000013.1:0-259008 GCF_042869435.1 Nocardia sp. NPDC006982
GGTCACCGCGGACGCCCAGTCACCTGCGGCGCATGCGCTTCGACGACTCGGACGCGAGACGGGCCGCGAACGGTCGCTCGTAAAACTCGCTCCGTTACGGTCACCGCGGACGCCCAGTCACCTGCGGCGCATGCGCTTCGACGACTCGGACGCGAGACGGGCCGCGAACGGTCGCTCGTAAAACTCGCTCCGTGGTGGTTCCCAGAGTTGGATGGTGGGGACACCCCATTGCTCGGCATCCGTTAGGTAACGGTTTTCCGAGAAGGCGGCGCGGTGGCGGACACGCTGCTGGGTTCGCGGACCGTCCGGTGTGCTATCCACGCCGGTCGATAACCTGTTCTGGCACAACGCAATGCACACCGCACCGGTTCTGTCAACCCCCGCGGTTGGCTCGTTGTGGCCCTGACCTGCACAGTTGATCGCGCCGTTACCGAGTCGCATGTTAAACTGTGAACATCGAAAGGGGCACGGGACACATGATTTTTAAGGTCGGAGACACCGTCGTTTACCCCCACCACGGAGCGGCGCTGATCGAAGCTATCGAGACTCGCACCATCAAGGGTGAGCAAAAAGAGTATCTGGTCCTGAAGGTCGCCCAAGGTGACCTGACTGTTCGCGTTCCCGCAGAGAACGCCGAATATGTCGGCGTGCGCGACGTCGTCGGCCAGGAGGGTCTCGACCGAGTCTTCCAGGTGCTGCGTGCGCCGCACACCGAAGAACCGACTAACTGGTCTCGCCGCTACAAGGCCAACCTGGAGAAGCTCGCCTCCGGCGATGTGAACAAGGTGGCCGAGGTCGTTCGCGACCTGTGGCGTCGGGAGCAGGACCGCGGTCTGTCTGCGGGTGAGAAGCGGATGTTGGCCAAGGCCCGTCAGATCCTCGTCGGTGAGCTCGCGCTCGCCGAGGGGACCGATGACGGCAAGGCCGAGACGCTCCTCGATGAGGTTCTCGCCGCGGCTTCCTGACCGTGAAAGTTTCTAACAGCGACGGATCCGTCGTTGCGTTGGTGCCTGCCGCCGGCCGTGGCGTTCGTCTGGGTGAATCGACACCCAAGGCGTTCGTCACGGTCGGCGGCACACCTATGGTCCGGCTGGCCGTCGACGGCCTGATCGCCTCCGGGGCGGTCGACCGGATCATCGTGATAGTCCCCACCGAACTCGTCGAGAGCGCCGTTGCCCTGCTGCCGCCCTCGGAGTCGGTGCGCGTGGTCATCGGCGGCGCCGAGCGCACCGATTCGGTGCGCTGCGGTATCGCCGCCGCGCCGGATGCCGCCCATTTCCTCGTGCACGACGCCGCCCGCGCATTGACCCCGCCCGAGCTGATCGCCCGGGTTGTCGCGGAACTGCGCGCCGGCGCCGAAGCCGTCGTGCCCGCATTGCCGGTGGTCGACACCATCAAATCCGTCGACGCGCGCGGCGAGGTCACCGGTACGCCCGACCGCGCCGGTCTGCGCGCCATTCAGACTCCGCAGGGTTTCGCCGCCGACTTGCTGCGCGCGGCGTATGCCGATGAGCGCCTGCAGGCCACCGACGACGCTGGTCTGGTCGAACTGCTCGGCACCCGGGTGCGCACTATTCCGGGCGACCCCATGGCTTTCAAGATCACCACCCGGCTCGATCTGCTGCTGGCAAATGCCGTGCTCGACGGTGCCCGGACGGTGGGTCTGTCATGAGCATGCGCGTCGGCATCGGCAGCGATGTCCATCCCATCGAAGCGGGCAGGCCGTGCTGGATGGCGGGTCTGCTCTTCGACGGCGACGACGGCTGCGCCGGACATTCCGACGGCGATGTCGCAGCGCACGCCCTGTGTGATGCGCTGCTTTCCGCCGCCGGGCTCGGCGATGTCGGCGCGGTGTTCGGCACCGGACGGCCGGAATGGGCGGGCGTTTCCGGCGCGGCCATGCTCAAAGAAGTGCGAAGGCTCCTTGACGAGGCGGACTTCGAAATCGTCAATGCGGCGGTCCAGGTGATCGGCAATCGGCCGAAGATCGGACCGCGGCGCGCCGAGGCCCAAGAGGTGCTCGGCGAGCTGCTCGGCGCCCCGGTCTCGGTGTCGGGCACCACAACCGACGGCCTCGGGTTGACCGGTCGCGGCGAGGGCATTGCGGCAGTGGCTACCGCCCTGCTACAAGAGTGTCGCTGATCCAGCCTTCGCCGACCTGAGCCGCTCCGTGAACGGCCTTATCTACCAGCTAGGATCGACTTCCGTGACTCTGCGCCTTTTTGACACCGACACGCGGACCATGCGCGATTTCGCGCCACTGGTCCCCGGCCGTGCCTCGGTGTACCTCTGTGGCGCCACCGTGCAGGGGGAACCACATATCGGCCATGTGCGCAGCGGAGTCGCATTCGACGTACTACGGCGCTGGCTGCTCGCCCACGACTACGACGTGTGGTTCATCCGCAATGTCACCGATATCGAGGACAAGATCCTGACCAAGGCCGCCGAAGCGGGCCGGCCCTGGTGGGAGTGGGCGTCCACCTACGAGCGCGCTTTCGACAACGCCTACCAAACCCTCGGCGTACTGCCGCCCTCGGTGGAGCCACGCGCGACCGGCCACATCACCCAGATGATCGATCTGATGCAGCGGTTGATCGAACGCGGACACGCCTATGCCTCGGAGGGCAACGTCTACTTCGACGTGGTCAGCTATCCGGAATACGGCAGCCTGTCCGGACACCGACTCGATGACGTGCACCAGGGCGAGAGCGCCGGTGCGGGCAAGCGCGATCCGCGCGACTTCACGCTGTGGAAGGCCGCCAAACCCGGCGAGCCGACCTGGCCGTCGCCGTGGGGTCCCGGTCGGCCCGGCTGGCATCTGGAATGCTCCGCGATGGCCGAGTTCTACCTCGGCTCCGAATTCGATATCCATTGCGGCGGAATGGATCTGGTCTTCCCGCACCACGAGAACGAGATCGCCCAGTCCAAGGCGGCCGGTGACGGTTTCGCGCAGTACTGGCTGCACAACGGCTGGGTGACCATGGGCGGCGAGAAGATGTCCAAGTCGCTCGGCAATGTGTTGTCGGTGCCGAATGTACTGAAAAAGGTTCGGGCCGTTGAACTTCGGTTCTACCTTGGCAGCGCGCACTACCGTTCGATGCTGGAGTACTCGGATAAGGCGCTCTACGATGCGGCGGCCTCGTATCAGCGCATCGAGGCATTCGTGCATCGGGTGGCCGAGCGGGCCGGTGAGATCGCGGTCGGCAAGTGGACCGATGCGTTCGCCGAAGCGCTCGACGACGATCTGGCAATTCCGCGGGCCCTGGCCGAGGTGCACCGTGTTGTGCACGATGGCAACAAGGCCCTGGAGTCGGGCGCGATCGATGAGGCGGTCGAATTGGCCGGGCAGGTCCGGGCCATGCTGAATATCCTCGGCGTCTGCCCGTTCGACCCGCAGTGGTACAGCCCACAGGACAATTCCGTCGCGCTCGATGCCCTGGACGTCCTGGTGCGCGCCGAACTCGACCGCCGCCAACAGGCGCGCGCCGCGAAGGACTGGGCCAGCGCCGATGCGGCGCGGGACCGGTTGCAGGCCGCCGGAATCGAAGTGACCGATACCGCAAAGGGTCCGGAATGGTCGCTGGGTGCGGCACAGCATTCGCCGGGCGCGGTGCAGCGTGGAAAGGCGAACTGATGGCAGGTAATTCGCAGCGTCGAGGCGCGATTCGCAAGGGCGGCAGCAAGAAGGGCGCGGTCGTCGGCTCGGGTGGACAGCGTCGGCGCGGTCTGGAACCGCGCGGTGCGACCCCGCCCGCAGAGGCGCGCACCAAACATCCCGCCGCCAAGCGCGCGGCCGCCAAGGCGAAGGCCACGGCTCAAGGTAGGCCGGGTCCGCGCGGTGGCGCTCGCCCGGCCGGACGCAAGAGCGACGACGGTCCGGAGATGGTGCTCGGCCGCAATCCGGTCGTCGAATGTCTGCGTGCGGGTGTGCCCGCGACCGCGCTGTACGTCGCGGTGGGCACCGAGAACGACGACCGGCTCACCGAAAGTGTGAAGATTGCCGCAGATGCGGGCATTTCGATCCTCGAGGTACCGCGCACCGATCTGGATCGGTTGAGTGCCAACGGACTGCATCAGGGTGTTGCGCTGCAGGTGCCGCCGTATCGGTACGCGCATCCGGATGATCTGGTTGCGCGGGTCCAGGATTCGGCCGAACCCGCGCTGCTGGTGGCGCTGGACAATATTTCCGATCCGCGCAATCTCGGTGCCGTGATCCGTTCGGTGGCCGCCTTCGGCGGACAGGGTGTGCTGATTCCGCAGCGGCGCAGCGCGAGCGTTACCGCGGTGGCCTGGCGGACCAGTGCCGGTGCCGCGGCCCGGCTTCCGGTCGCCCGCGCGACGAATCTCACTCGCACACTGAAGGATTGGGCGTCGCAGGGGTTCCAGATCGTCGGACTCGACGCGGGCGGTGACACCATCCTCGATGATTTCGACGGCAGCATTCCCACCGTGGTCGTGGTCGGCTCAGAGGGGAAAGGCCTGTCCCGGCTGGTTCGTGAGACCTGTGATTCGATCCTCGGCATCCCGATGGCGGGTCCGGTGGAATCGTTGAACGCTTCCGTGGCGGCGGGCGTCGTACTCTCCGAGATCGCGCGTCAGCGCCGCGCCTGAGCACCGGAAGTCGGTCGCGAGGGCAAATCAGCCGCCGGGGTTGAACCGCAAATCGACTCCGGCCCCGTAGAATTCGACTCGTGGTCATCCCGAACCAGGCTCCCCAGGAGACGATCGAGCATCCGCACGCGACGGCGGTGCTGGCGCTCGGTGCGGCGAGTCTGTTCTGCTGCGGTGTGCTGGGACCGGTGGCCTGGGCGCTCGGCAGACGCGCGCTCGACCAGATCGAGGAGTCCCACGGCGGTTACAGCGGCCGCGCCCAGGTGCTGGTCGGCTATGTCCTCGGCGTTATCGGCACGATCCTCATGGTCTGCATGGCGATCGTCTTCCTGCTCATCCTGGTCGGTGGCCGCGCGTAACCAAGCGGGTCAATCCAGGCTGGGCCGTTGCTTGTCGCCATTGCTGTCCCAGGCCGGCCATTCCTCGCTGATGCTGCCGGTCCAATTGGGCTGGCGGCGATCCCGGAAGGCCGCCATCGCCTCACCGCCGTCGATGCTCTTGCCGACGTGCTCGTTCAGATCGGTCTCCAGCTGACCGACCATGGCCGGGCTCATGCCGAGGCTCTCCCATAGGAGCCGCTTCGACAGGGCCACCGGCAGCGGCGCCGCACCGTTCGCGATGTCATGGGCGATGGCGAGTGCCGTCGGCAGCACTTCGCCCGCGGGCAGGCAGCCATTGGCCAGGCCCATGGCCTTGGCCTCGTCGCCGTCGAAGGTGCGACCGGTCAGCATGATGTCGGCGGCATTGGCCATGCCGACCAGCCGCGGCAGCGTCCAGTGCGCGTAGCCGTCGGCGAGTACCCCGCGACGCACCTGATTGAGTCCGTAGACGGCGTCCTGTGCCATATACCGCAGATCGCACTGCAGGGCCAGCGCGAGTCCGATCCCGACCGCATGCCCGTTCACCGCCGCGATCACCGGTTTGCGCACCCGCCACGGCGCCGGTTCGATGGTCGCGCTGACCTCGCCGACCCGGTGGGATAGATCCGCACCCGCGCAGAACGCGGGCGCCGTACCGGTAATGACGACCGCGCGAATCGCATCCTCGACATCGCAACGCTGCAGTGCCGCACTCAATTCGGCGGCCATGGCCGGGGTGACGGCATTCTGCTGTGCGGGTCTGTTGAGCGTGAGGACGGCGATGCCCGCGGAGACATCGACGAGCAATTCCGAACTCATGTCACTGGATGGTAGTCGTGTTGTCGGCCGCGCGGGCGCGGCCTGTTCGCGGCCCCTGGTGTGCGGGGGCCTCGCATTCGCTCGTCCAAGCGCAAGAGACTGATGACGGACTGCGTCCGGCAGCGTTCGATGGGCGCGGCTGACCCTTTCGAGCGACCTGCAAGCAGTCGCTAGCGGCGCCGTCGAGACTCGCGACTTCGTGGCATGCGCTTAGACGACTCGGCTGTGTTCGATAGCCGCGCCTGCGGCGCGGACGCGAGACGGGCCGCGAACTCCTCGCTCGTAAGACTCGCTCCACGGTGGTCCGGTGTCGCCGTGCGCGCTTGTTCGCTTGCCATGTGCCGCGATCAGGCCCGCAACACATGGCGGCCGATGGCGTACTTGTGCACCTCGGTGGGGCCGTCGTAGAGACGGAAGGCGCGCATGTCGCGGAAGATCATTTCGACCACCGTCTCATCGCTGATGCCGATGCCGCCGAGCACCTGTACGCAGCGGTCGGCGACCTTGAACAGCTCCTCGGAGACGTAGGCCTTCGCGATCGAGCTCTCGTGCCTGGCCTTCTCGCCCTGGTCCATCAGCCAGCAGGCATGCCAGATGGTGAGGCGGCACTGGTGCAGTGCGATCTCATTATCGGCCAGCATGAACGAAACGCCCTCGTGGTCGCCGATCGGCTTGCCGAAGGCGGTGCGGGTCCTGGCGTATTCGACGGCGATGGACTGTGCGCGTTCGGCCGCACCGAGCCAGCGCATGCAGTGGGTGAGCCGGGCCGGGGCCAGTCGCAGCTGGGCGTAGCGCAGCGCCTGACCGGTCTCGCCGAGCAGCGCGTCCTTGGACAGCACCAGATTCTCGAAGCGCACCACACCGTGACCGCCGACGTAATTGCGGTCCATGGTGTTCATGGTGCGTTCGATGACGATGCCGGGCCGGTCGCCCTCGGTCAGGAACAGCGTCGGGCCCTCGGGCACATGCGGGTTCGGTGCGACGCGCGCCATGATGATCCAGGTCTTCGCGCCGTCCGCGCCGGTGATGAGCCATTTGCGGCCATTGATGGTGAAGTTCTCGCCGTCGAAGACGGCCTCGGTGGCCAGCTGATTCGGGTCCGAACCCGCGCCGTCCGGTTCGGTCATCGCGAAAACGGTGCGGCGGTGTCCGGCGACCGCGGGTGCGAGGTGACGCTCGACCTGTTCCGGGTTGGCGATCTTGGAGAGCAGGAACATATTGCCCTCGTCGGGCGCGGCGCAGTTCATGGCGACCGGTCCGAGGGTGGACCAGCCCGCCGCCTCGTAGATCACGGCCTGCTCGATATGGGTGAGGCCACGACCGCCGAGGGCTTCTGGGGCCTGCACGGTCAGCAGTTTTTCCGCGCGGGCCAGCTCGACGAGTTCCTGGCGCAATTCGTCGGTGGGGCCGTGCGAGGTGAGTCGCGGATCGCGCTCGAAGGGGATGATCTTGTCGATGACGAACTGGCGGACCCGGTCGCGTTCGGCGGCGAGTTCGGCGGGAATCGTGAAGTCGATCATTGGTCACCATTCGTTCGATGGGGCGCGTGGGTCGAGCATACGAAACCGGGGGCATCCGACTGAAGGCGACTGCCATCAAACGGTTGCTACGGCCGACTAGAGCCTTGCTGAACTGCGCTGATAGCTGATGTCAGCGCGGGCCGATCAGGTGTCAGCGCACTGTCAGCGCGGCGGGAGATCGTTCGGTCATTCGAGGAGCCACTCGACGAAAACCCGATGAGGAGAACCGCCATGATGACCGTCGCCGCCGTCGCCCAACTGCTGATCGCTCTCGCTTTCGTCAGCATTCCGCTGGTCCGCCACCGCTACGGAGCCGACGCCCAGGCCGCCGCCGATGTCGAGCTGGCCCGTCAGGGTGTGCGCCCCGGTGTTCTCGCGGAGAACGGTATGCGGTTCGACGCCGGTGGCCACGAGACCTGGGCCCCGGTCGGGATCGCGCTGGTGATGACCGCGATGGCCGTACTGAATCTGGCGGGCAACGACTGGGGCCGGACACTGTCGTGGGTCTTCCAAGTGCTGGTGCTGCTCGGCAATGTCGCGATTTTGTACAGCAACCTGACCGCCGCCAAGAGCGTCCAGGCCGCCTTCACGCGCACGGGTGACCCGGAACTGGCTCGCATCGACGCCCAGCGCTTCCTCGACGTAGCCGAAGCCGCCTTCCCCCGCTGGGTGACCCCGTACCTGCAGAACCTGCGCCACGTCATCGTCTTCGGCGGTTCGATAGTGGTCCTGATCGCCCTGTTCACGGTCTGATCCACCGCCCACCGGCCAGGTGCTCGCCAAGTGCGGGCACCTAATTCGCGCGTTGCCATCCCGTACTTTCCGCGTGCGCTATGCCAGGAGTCCGTGCGCGCCACGCACGGCCGGCCCCGTGCGTGGCGAGCAACAAAGCGCGGCACTGGCTCGGGTCGGTGAGCGGGAGTCAGTGGGCGCGGGCCGCCTGACGGCGTCGGGGACCGAGAAGACGACAGACCAGGTAGATCAGGAACGAGATGGTGGTGACGAAGGTGGAGACCGGGACGCCGGGCGCGAGCGACAACAGGATGCCGCCCACCGCCGCCGTTTCCGCGAACACCACCGCGAGCACCGTGGCGCGCACCGGATTCGCGGTCAGCTGCGCCGCCGCGGCCGCAGGCGTGATGAGCAGGGCGAGCACCAGCAGCGCGCCGACGATCTGCACACCGAAGGCCGCGGTAATGCCGAGCATGACCGCGAACACCACCGAAAGCGCCCGCACCGGAACCCCGCGGGCGAGTGCGACTTCGGGATCCGAACTCGCGAAAAGCAGCGGCCGGTACACCACCGCGAGTACGGCGAGCACCAAAACGGTGCAGGTCAGCAGCAGTGCCAGCCCGTTGTAGCCGACGCTGACCACCTGACCGGTCAGCAGCGAGAATTTCGATCCGGCGCGTTCGGGACCGAGCCACAGGAACAGCACCGAGAGTCCGAGTCCGAACGACAGCACCACCGCGATCACCGAATCGCGTTCTCTGGCTTTGGTACCGAGCAGGCCGAACAGCACCGCCGCCACCACCGAGCCGACGATCGCGCCCAGCCCGACCCCGATTCCGGCGAGCAGCGCGGCAGCCGCACCGGTCAGCGAGAGTTCGCTCGTGCCGTGTACCGCGAACGACATCTGCCTGCTGATGATCAGCGGACCGATCACACCGGCCAGCAGTCCGAGCAGCGCGGCCGCGAATACCGCCTGCTGCACGAAGGAATACGAGAGCAGGTCCGCGGTGGTGGTGAAGTCGAACATCTTCAAGACGACATCGGAGAGCTTGTCGTTCACGAACGGACCCCGGCCGATTCGGGCAGCTCATCGGAAAGCGTTGCGCAGTGCTGGGCACCGGCCGCACCGAGCGCGTCCATGGTGTCACCGGTGCCGACGACGACCAGCCGCCCGCGCACCCGCAGCACGTCGACCTCGGTCTGGTACAGCTCCGAGAGCACGGCAGAGGTCATCACCTCGTCCGGCGTGCCGATCCGGAACTTCCCGTCGACCAGATACAGCACCCGATCCACCAGCGGCAGAATGGGATTGATCTCGTGCGTCACGAAAAGCACTGCGGTGTCATGGGTTCGTCTGCGTCGATCGATCAGTTCCGAAACCAACCGCTGATTCGCCAGATCGAGGCTCAGCAGCGGTTCATCGCAGAGCAGCACCTTGGGATCGCCGACCAACGCCTGTGCGACCCGCAGCCGCTGCTGCTCGCCGCCGGACATGGATTCCAGTGGCGCATAAGCGAATTTCTCCGCGCCCACATCGGCGATGGCCGCACGGACCTTGCGCTTGCGCTCGGCGCGACGCCGCAGTCCGAGGCCCCAGCGGTGCCCGTCGACGCCGAGTCCGACCAGATCGACCCCGCGCAGCTGCACACCGGCATCGATCGTCTTCTGTTGCGGCACATAGCCGATATCGGGATTGCCTGCCCGTGCGGGCCCACCCGCGATATCGGCGGTGCCGGAGCTGAGCGCGAGCTGACCGAGCAGCACCTTCAGCAGTGAGGTCTTCCCGGATCCGTTCGGCCCGAGAACCGCGACGAATTCACCAGCCGCGATCTCGAGATCCAGTCCTTGCCAAAGCTTGCGTTCGCCGAAGGACAGGCTGGCGGAATCGAGTTTTACGGCGGCTGAGCGGATATCGGGCCGCCGCTCCACCTTGTCGGTGTCGTCGGTGGTCAGTGTGGCTCCCATTATCATGCGATTTCGATCAGGCCAGCGCCGCGGCCAGGGCCTGGGCGTTCTTGGTCTGCCACTGAATGTAATCCACACCGTCGGGCAGCGTTTCGGTCACCTCGATGATGGGTAGACCGTTCGACTGCGCGAGCGTCCGCAAATCCTTGGTGATCTTGTCCTCGGTCTGGATGTTGTAGATCAGCGCGCGAACCTTCTTGCCGGTCAGCAGGTCCTGGGTGGCGGCGACGGCGGCGGGAGCCGGATCGGTCTCCTGCTCGATCGCCTCCTGGAATTCGTGCGGGGTCAGATCCTGGGTTCCAGCGGCGACCAGCAGGTAGTGCGCCAGCGGTTCGGTCTGCAGCACCGGGGTCTTCGGGTGCTCGCCCGCGATCTTGGTGGCGACTGCGGTGATCGCGGTCAGCTGGCTCTTGAACGCGGCGGCGCGGTCGGCGTAGGCGGCGGCGTGGGCGGAGTCGATCTCGCCGAGGGTGCTCGCGATCCGGTCGGCGACCGTGCTCACCGTGCCGATGTCGTAGAAGACGTGCTCGTTCTCGTCGCTCTTGTCGGTCCGGGATTCGAATGCGTCGACGGTGCGCTTGTCCTTGCCCTGGATCGCCTTCTCGATGAACTCGTCGTAGCCGCCGCCGTTGAACACGACCAGATCGGCATCGCTGATCTCGGCCGATTCCACGGCCGAGGTCTCGTGCGAATGCGGATCGGCGGCGGGGTCGGTGATCAGCGCGGTCACCGAGGCATCCGGGCCCGCGATGGTTGCCGCGATATTGCCCCAGACATTGGTGGACGCGACGACGCTCGGCTTATCCGAATCCTTCGAACTCCCGCATGCGGTGAGGGCCACAGTGGTGGCTACCCCCACGGCGATACCTGCGAATCTGATGGCAATCCGTGTGCTCACGCGCGGGGTACTCCTGGCAGTGCGGCAGATCTGAGCGTGCTCTAGATCATAATGGAAATCGTTACCATTTGAACTGTAGCAGTAGGCCGGGTTCGGCACGAGTCGATGTTCGCCGCGTCACTTCGACGCCGGATACGGTCCGGGCCCGCGAACCGATCGGTTCGCGGGCCCGGAACTGTGTGGCGGTCGGCTCAGACGAACGCTTCCACCGGCTTACCCAACAGCTGTGCACAACGCAGCAGGCCGAGATGGCTGTATGCCTGTGGATGGTTGCCGAGTGAGCGTTCGGCGACCGGGTCGTACTCCTCACTGAGCAGACCAGTCGGTCCGGCGACATCGACCAGCTGCGCGAACAGCGCCTCGGCATCCGAGCGCTTACCGATCAGCAGATACGCCTCGACCAACCAGGCCGCGCACAGGTGGAAGCCGCCCTCGCCGCCGGGCAGGCCGTCGTCGTGGTGGTAGCGGTACACCGTCGAGCCGCTGCGCAGCTCCGCCTCGGTGGCGACGACCGTCGCCGCGAAACGTGGGTCCGACGGGTCGATCAGTCCGCTGAGGCCGATGTGCAGGGTGGCCGCGTCCAGATCGGTGCCGTCGTAGGCAGCAGTGTAGGACTGGACGTCGTCGTTCCAGCCCTTGGACTTCACCTCGTCGGCGATGGTGTCGCGCAACGTGATCCACAGCGGATCGATCTGACGCTGGAACCGCTGCGCGAGGGTGATCGCCCGGTCCACGGTCAGCCAGCCCATCACCTTCGAGTACACGTGGTGGCGCGGGTTGCCGCGGATCTCCCAGATGCCGTGGTCGGGTTCCTGCCAGCGCCGCTGCACCGCGGAGACCATGGCGTGCACCAGTTCCCAGTCGGCGTCCGGCAGCGACTTGGCCGGATCGGTCAGTCCCTTCGCCTCGCGACCGTGCGCCAGCGATGCGATCAGATCGACGATCGGACCGAAAACATCCAGCTGCACTTGCATATTCGCGGCGTTGCCGACGCGGACCGGACGCGAACCCGCATAGCCGGGCAGCTGATCGATCGATGCCTCGGGCGGCAGGGTTTCGCCGTAGAGCGTGTACAGCGGGTGCAGGCGCTCCGGACCGGGCAGCGTCTCCAGGACCCGGTGCACCCAGCCGAGGAACTCCTCGGCCTCGGTCAGCGAGCCGAGCGAAACCAATGCCTGCGCGGTCAGCGAGGCATCGCGCAGCCAGCAGTAGCGGTAGTCCCAGTTACGTACGCCGCCAATGTCTTCCGGCAGCGAGGTAGTGGCAGCGGCCAGGATCGAACCCGACGGCGCGTGCACCAGACCGCGCAGCGTGAGAGCCGAACGCTTCATCAGATCCGGTTTCAGCGGCGGCAGTTGCAATTTGGCCGCCCACTTGGACCAGTAGTCCTCGGCATCCCTGCGCCGCTCCGGTTCGCTGACCATGGTGGGCGCGAGATCCTGCGTGCCGCAGCGCATTTCCAGCACGATCGGGCCGCGGGACGGATCGACGACGGCGCGCGCGGAGCTGTGCATACCGTCGGAGTGGATCTGCCAGTGCACACCGGGGGAGCGCAGCACCATCGGATCATTGGTGCCGACTACGCGCAGTCCGTTCGATTCGATTTCGATGCTGACCGGTACCTGACCGAATTCCGGTCGGGGCGCGAAGGTTACGACGGCCTTCGCATCGCCGGTGATCACCCGGGTCAGGTCGGTGCGGGTGGGGGCCACATCGTGCGGCAGGTAGTCCACCACTTGCAGCTTGGCCCAGCGGGTTTCGACGGTCATGGTGCCGTCGATGTAGCGCTGCGACAGCGGCAGGCCCGGACGTTCCGGCTCGATGGTGAAGTGTCCGGCCTGCGGTCCGCCGAGCAGATGGGCGAATACCGCGGCCGAATCGGGCTCGGGGTGGCAGAACCAGGTGACGGTCGCGTCGGGTGTGAGCAGCGCCACCGAGCGCGGACTGGCCAGCATGCTCAGCCGCTCGATGCGCGGCGCGCTCGCCCCTGCCAACCAGGTGCGCCGTTCCTCGAGCAGGAAGGCCAGCGCCCAGGACACCGCCTCGGTGCTGTCCACCCGGTATTTGGCCAGGCTCTCGCCGTCGCCGACCTTGATGCCGACATCCGGGCCGGACAGCATGCGGAAGGCCTTCTCGTCGGTGACGTCGTCGCCGAAGAACACCGCGGCCGACGCGCCCTCCTGATGCCGGACGGTATCGAGCGCGACGCCCTTATCCGTCTGGATCACCGCGAGCTCGATAACCGATTTACCCTCGGTCACCTGCACGCCGACCCAGCAGGCCGCACCCTGGCGCACCGCCTTGAGTGCGCGCAGCCCGATTTCCGGACTCGCATTGCGCACATGCAGCGCGACGCTGGCCGGTTTGATCTCGACGCTGGCGCCGGGATTTTCCGCGGCGATCTGGGTCAGGCTGGTCTGGACTTCGACCAGCAGTTGTTTGGCGTCATTGTCGATGGCGTGCACGAAACCCACATCGAATTCCGAACCATGACTACCGATAAGTTGCACCTCGACCGGAAGTCGCGACAATGCGGCGAGATCTCGCAGGGCACGGCCGGAGATCACGGCGGCGGTCGTTCCGGTGAGACCGGCAAGCGCTCGTAGCGCGCTTACCGATTCCCGATGTGGAAATGCTTTCGCCGGGTCGGACACGATGGGTGCGATCGTCCCGTCGTAGTCCGATGCGACCAAAAGCCGTGGCACGCGCGCGACCGTCGACAGTGCACGGCGAAGTTCCAGTGGCAGATCCTGTGCGCTCACGCATCCAACCTAGTGATCGGAGGAGTTTTTTCGGGGGCACGCGTGACAATACTGTGTTGAATTTGCCGCACCGAAGCGCGCCGCGTGGCGTGCGCATGATTGCGCACGCGTCTAGCCGCCCCGTATTGGATCTGCCCAGCTGACGCGTTTTTACACAACCGCCAGCGTGAGCAGGCGCACGTAGGACGATCCGATTGATGCTGCCGACAGGCCCGGTCGATTTGCCGGGCATGAGCTGATCGGTGCTGGCTACCGGCTGACCTTTCGAGCGACCTGCAAGCAGTCGCTAGCGGCCGCCGTTGTCGCCGAGCAGCAGATCCACGGTGAGTTCCAGTCGCTCGGTCACATCGGTGGCCGAGGCGCGTCTGGTCAGCCAGGCGACCAGATTCGACAACCAGACATCGCTGATGACCCGCGCGATCGCCAACTGGCGTTCGGTGGGCTCGCCGTCATTCATGGCCCTGGCGAATACCCGGTCCATCACCTTGCCGACCCGGTCGACCTCCGCGGCGGCCGAGGCATCGGCGAACATGAACGCGCGCGTCATCGCCTCGGTGAGCAAGGGGTCGCGCTGCATCATTCGGGTGATCTGGGTCAGCAGCAGATGCATGCGCTCGTTCGGCGTCTGGCCGGCAAGTGGTTTGCGTTTGCCCTCGATCTGCTCGAATTCCCGCGACAGCGCGGAAACGAGCAGATGCACCTTGGACGGGAAGTATCGGTACAGCGTGCCGACCGCGACGTCGGCGCGTTCGGCCACCGCGCGCATCTGCACCGCGTCGTAACCACCCTTGGAGGCCAGTGCGAGCGTCGCGTCCAGAATTCGCTTACGCCGTTCCCGCTGCGCGGCCGAGCTGAGCTCGTCCTCGCTCAGCGTCGTGACCGTCGCGGTGGCCGATGCTTGCCCGGCCGCATTCGAATCGGCTGGCTGCGATCGGGAGGGACTGGCCATTGATGAGAGTCCTTTCCTGCATTCCGGCAACGGGCATCGGTCGTCTCTTGACTTCCGCCCAGCTAGGATATTAGAACATGTTCTAGGTGTGGGAGTCACGCCGGAAAGGCGGTACGGACTGTGACCATCGCCACCACTGACGAGCATAAAGCCGTTCAGGAGTCGATGCGCGGATGGGCCGGATCGGTACGTCCTATTGCAACAATGCGGGACGAGCCGACGGACTTCTGGCGCGCATATTGGCCGGGGTTGGCGGACTTCGGAATTTTCCGGGTCGCCATTGCCGAAGCGGCAGGCGGCCACGGTGGATCGGTCGCCGACCTGGCGGTATTGGTCGAGCAGGCGGCGCACGATCTGGTCGGTGGGCCGGTGCTGTCCACCGCATTGGCGAACCTGGTCACCGCGGGCGCGCTCGCCGAGGATATGCCGTGCGGGGTCGCGCTCGACTTCGTTGTCGGGGACGTGGTGAGCGTACCGGTCGCATCCGATGAGTTGTTGCTCACGGGTGTCTGGGAATCGGTGCTCGGCGCTGCATCGGGCACCTCGGTGCTGTTGCCGGTGCAGACGCCGGATGGGTTGCGCTGGTGCGTGATCGGGCCCGATGCCGAGGGTCTGCGCATCGAGGCGCTGGCACCCGCTGACCCGAGTACGCCACTGGCGCGTGTGCACTGCGCCGAGGTGCGAGTGCCTGCGGACCGGGTGTTCGAGTCGCCGCATGCGGTGGAAGATCTTCTCGCGGTACTGGTTTCGGCCGAGCTCGCCGGTGTGGCGGGCTGGTGCCTGGAGACCGCCGTCGAATACGCGAAGGTGCGTGAGCAATTCGGGCGCAAGATCGGCTCTTTCCAAGCGCTCAAACACATTTGCGCGTGGATGCTCTGCCGGGCCGAACTGATCCGTTCCGTCGCGGCCGATGCCGCGGCCGCGGTCGACGAGGGCGGTGCGGAACTGCCCATCGCGGCCGCCATCGCCGCCGCGATCTCGCTGGACGCTGCGGTCGAGACCGCCAAGGACTGCATTCAGGTGCTCGGTGGCATCGGTTTCACCTGGGAGCACGACGCGCACTTCTACCTGCGCCGGGCCACCGCACTGCGGCAACTGCTCGGTGGATCGTCGCGCTGGCGGGCCAGGGTCACCGAACTGACCAGGGCCGGGCAGCGTCGGACCACGGGTGCGGACCGGGTCTTCGCCTCTGCGGCGCGAGCGACGGCCCCGGAGGAGGCAGCGGAGCGTAACCACGGAGGGGCCCCGGAGCGCCGCGAATCGAACACAGCCGGGGTCCGGGTCGATGACAGCAATGCGAACGAGCTGGCCGCCGAGGTGGCCGCGATCGCCGCGCTGCCTGCCGATCAGCGGCGCAATGCGCTGGTCGACGCCGGGCTCGCCATGCCGCACTGGCCCGCACCGTACGGGCGCGGCGCGAATCCCATGACGGGCCTTGTGATTTCGGAGGAGCTGCGGCGCGCGGGCCTGGAGTCGCCGGATCTGACGATCGGCGGCTGGGCCATTCCGACCCTGCTGCAGCACGGCACCCAGGAGCAGATCGACCGCTTCGCGTGGCCGACGCTGCGCGGCGAGGTGGTCTGGTGTCAGCTGTTCAGTGAGCCGGAGGCCGGTTCGGATCTGGCCGCGCTGCGCACCACCGCCAAGAAGGTCGACGGCGGTTGGGTGCTGCGCGGACAGAAGGTGTGGACGTCGCTGGGTGATCGGGCGAATTGGGCGATCTGCCTGGCCCGCACCGATCCGGCCGCACCGAAGCACCGCGGTATCAGCTACTTCCTCGTCGATATGCGCAGCGCCGGACTCGAGGTGCGTCCGCTGGTGCAGATCACCGGGGAGGCGCGGTTCAGCGAGGTCTTCCTCGACGATGTGTTCGTGCCCGACGACGGTCTGGTCGGCGCGCTGAACAACGGCTGGAAGATCGCTCGCTCGACCCTGTCGACCGAACGAGTCGCCATGGGCGGCAACGGGATCGGGCCGGTGCTGGAGGAGCTCATCGCCAAACTGCCCGCCACCGGGCCGGGTGCGGAGCTATTGAACGATCGGCTCGGCGGCTTCGTCGCCGATGCGATCGCTGGACTGTTGCTGGAACAGCGTGCCGCGGTTCGGATGCTGGCGGGCGGTGATCCGGGAGCGCAGAGCAGTGTGCGCAAGCTCGTCGGTGTCCGGCACCGCCAGGCCGTGGCCGAATTTGCGGTGGAAACGGCAGGTCCAACCGGTGCGCAGGACTCAGAGGTGGTAAAAGAGTTCCTGCTCACGCGCTGTTTGTCGATTGCTGGTGGAACCGAGCAGATTCTGTTGACCGTGGCCGGTGAGCGAATCCTCGGACTGCCTCGCGACACCGACAGCTAGTCGACCAACCAACTGGGAGTAAAGCGTGGACTTCACCCGGGACGAGGGCCAGGATGCCGTGGCCGAGGTCGTCGTGAGTTTGCTGGAGCGTGAATCGGCACGCGATATCGAGCTGTGGCCGAGTCTGATCGAGACCGGACTGCTCTCGCTCGCGCTGCCGGAGCGGTTCGGCGGTGACGGTATGGGCTTGGCGGAGGTCTCGGTCCTGTTGACCGAACTGGCCGCCGAGGCGGTGGCCGTGCCCGCCCTGCCGACCCTCGGCTTCGGCCTGCTGCCGTTGCTGGCCGGATTGCCGGACACCGTCGCCGAGCGGGTCTATTCGGAGGTCGCCAAGGGCGCGGTGCTCACCGCCGCGCTCAGCGAGCGCGCGAATCCGTTCGTGCTCGAGCCGGAGACCACCGCGGTTTCCGATGGGGACACCGTGCGCATCACCGGTCACAAGGTGGCGGTGCCGTATGCGGAGCAGGCGCGTTGGCTCTTGATTCCGACGAATTCCGGTATCGCACTGGTTGATTCGGATTCGACGGGGCTCACGCTGACGCCGTCACCGGCTTCCGGCGGGATTCCGGAATGTTCGGTGCGCCTGGACCAGGTCGAGATTCCGGCCGAGCAACTGCTGCCCGGCGGCGTCGGTGAACTGCACCGGTTGGCCATCGCATCGATCGGCGCGACCGCGGACGGACTGCTCAAAGGTGCGCTTGTGCTCACCGCCGAGCACCTGCGGACCCGGCGGCAGTTCAATCGGCCGCTCGCCGAATTCCAGGCCGTCGCACAGCAGATCGCCGATGTGTACGTCGTCTCGCGGACCTTGCATGCCGCCGCCGTTTCGGCGAGCTGGGCACTGGCACAGTCCGATTCGACGCCGCTGCATCAGGAGCGCATCGATGACGACCTCGATGTGCTCGCCTACACCGTGGCCTCGGAACTGCCCGCCGCCATGCAGAAATGCCATCACCTGCACGGTGGTCTCGGGGTCGATGTGACCCACCCGATGCACCGCTACTTCTCGCAGGCCAAGGACATCGCCCGCTGGCTCGGCGGCGAATCGTTCCGACTCGATCGATTGGGGGCCAGATGTTCATCGATCTGACCGCGGAGCAGCGCAAGCTGCGCGATGAATTGCGGTCGTACTTCGCCGATCTCGTGACTCCCGAGGAGGAGGCCGAGATGGCGATCAACCGCCACGGTGACGCCTACCGCGCGGTGGTGCGCCGGATGGGTGCGGACGGTTGGCTCGGTGTCGGTTGGCCGAAGGAGTTCGGCGGCCAGGGTTTCGGGCCGATGGAACAGCAGATCTTCTTCAATGAGGCGGTGCGCGCGGATGTTCCGCTGCCGCTTGTCACCTTGTTGACGGTCGGGCCGACGCTGCAGAGTTTCGGCACCGACGCGCAGAAGGCGAAGTTCCTGCCCGGAATCCTTTCCGGCGATATCCATTTCGCGATCGGCTACTCCGAACCGGAGGCGGGCACCGACCTCGCCGCGCTGCGCACGAGTGCGGTGCGCGACGACTCCGGCGATTGGATCGTCAACGGGCAGAAGATCTTCACCACCGGTGCGCATGAGGCCGACTATGTCTGGCTGGCCTGCCGCACCGGCTCGGTCGAATCGCGGCACCGGGGCATCACGATCCTGATCGTGGATACCACCGATCCCGGCTACTCCTGGACACCGATCATCACCTGCGATGGTGCGCACCACACCAACGCCACGTATTTCGACAATGTCCGGGTGCCCGCCGACATGCTGGTGGGCGAGGAGAACAAGGGGTGGCGACTGATCACCACCCAGCTCAACCACGAGCGGGTGAGCCTCGGCCCGTCCGGCAAGATCGAACAACTCTACGACCGGGCGCGCGAATGGGCCCAGTCGCGCGGTGTGCTCGCCGAGGCCGATGTGCGCCGCTCGCTCGGTCGCATCCACGCCATGGTGCGGCTCAACGAACTGTTGAACTGGCAGGTCGCGGCGACCGTCGACGGTGACCAGGCCACCGTGATCGCCGATGCCTCGGCAACCAAGGTGTATTCCACCGAATCGCTGCAGGAGGCGGGCCGGTTGGCCGAGGAGATCGTCGGGCATTACGGCGATCCGGCCGATCCGGACACCGCCGAATTGCTGACCTGGCTGGACCGCAGAACCAAACAGAATCTGGTGGTGACCTTCGGCGGCGGCGTCAATGAGGTGATGCGCGAACTGGTCGCCTCCTCCGGGCTGAAACTGCCTCGGGTACCTCGATGAATCCGCGCCGATGCGCGGTACGGACGACGACAAGGAGCCGCGCGTGTCGGAAACCATGACTCCGGAAGCGATTACCGAAGCCGCCGAGAAGATCATCGCGGCGGGTGATTGCGCGCCACGCCTCGGGCGTGACCCGGTGAACCAGCCGATGATCAACAACTGGGTGGAGGCGCTCGGGGATCGGAATCCGATCTACGTCGACGAGGAGGCCGCGCGTGCCGCCGGACATCCCGGCACCGTGGCCCCACCGGCCATGGCGCAGGTGTGGACCATGTTCGGGCTCAACGGTTCTCGTCCGGCCGACGATCCGATGGCGCAGGTCACCGAGCTGCTCGACAGCGCGGGCTATACCTCCGTGGTCGCGACCGACTGTCAGCAGACCTATCACCGGTATGTGAATGTCGGCGAGCAGATCTCGGTGACCAGCAGGCTGTCCGAGATCCGCGGGCCGAAGAAGACCGCGCTCGGCGATGGCTGGTTCGTCACCTTCCAGACCAGCTGGCACGTCGGTGACGAGGTCGTCGCCGAAATGTTGTTCCGGCTGCTCAAATTCGCACCCGGTACCGGTGCCGCACCGAAAGCGCCCGCGGGCGACCGGGTCAAACCGCTGGTCTCCTGGGATACCGAATTCTTCTGGGAGGGCACCAAGGTCGGGGAGCTGCGGATCCAGCGGCTGCCGGACGGCACGCTGCGGCATCCGCCGATTCCGGCGCTGTGGCAGGACAAGTCGGAGCAGACCGACTATGTCGTCGCCTCCGGCCGCGGTGAAGTGTTCAGTTACGTCGTGCATCACGCGCCGAAAGTGCCTGGGCGGCAACTGCCTTTCGTGGTCGCGCTGGTCGAATTGGAGGAGGGTGTGCGGATGCTCGGTGAGCTGCGCGGCGTCGATCCGGCCGATGTGAAGATCGGCCTGCCGGTGCAGGTGGAGTTCGAGAAGCTCGACGACGAGGCCGTGCTGCCGGTTTGGCGGGTGATCGCATGACCTACGTCGAACCGGCCACCATCGAGGTCGGCACCGCTCTTCCCGAGTTGGTCATTACCGCCGATCCGACGTTCGTGATCAGTACGGCCTTGGCCACCAGGGACTTTCAGGATGTGCACCACGACAGGGACAAGGCCGTCGCCCGTGGTTCCAAGGACATCTTCGTCAATATCCTCACCGATACCGGGCTGGTGCAGCGCTTCGTCACCGACTGGGCCGGACCGCGTGCCATCGTAAAATCGGTCGCGCTGCGCCTGGGTGTACCGCTGTATGCCGGTGACACGCTGACACTTTCCGGCACCGTCTCCGCGATCCACGGCGAAGACATCCATATCGATGTCCTCGGCCGCGACAGCCTCGGTGACCACATCACGGCGAAAGCCGTTATCGCACTGCGGAGGCCATGATGACCGCTGACAGCACCACCGGGATTTCCGGCCGCGCCGCCATTGTCGGCATCGGCGCCACCGACTTCTCGAAGGACTCCGGCCGCAGCGAATTGCGTTTGGCTGCCGAGGCGGTCACGGCGGCGCTCGCCGACGCGGGCCTCACACCCGCCGATGTGGACGGCCTGACCACCTTCACCATGGATACCAATACCCAGGCGGCCGTGGCACGTGCCGTCGGTATCCCGCAGCTGAAGTTCTTCAGCCACATCGGATATGGCGGCGGTGCGGCCTGCGCCACCATTCAGCAGGCCGCCATGGCGGTCGCCACCGGCGTCGCCGACGTGGTTGTCGCTTACCGCGCCTTCAACGAGCGTTCGGTATCGCGCTTCGGCCAGTTCTCCACCGCACTGGCCACCGCGCCGACTTCCTCGGGCATCGATGCGGGCTGGTCCTATCCACAGGGGTTGGGGACACCGGCCGCGCAGGTGGCCATGGTCGCCCGCAGGTATATGCATGTCTACGGCGCGACGAGCGCGGACTTCGGCCGCGTCGCCGTCGCCGACCGCAAACACGCCGCGGTGAACCCGGCCGCCTTCTTCTACGGCAAGCCGATCACCTTGGACGATCACCAGAATTCGCGCTGGATCGCCGAACCGCTGCATCTGCTCGACTGCTGCCAGGAGTCCGACGGCGGTGTCGCGATCGTGGTCACCAGCGTCGAGCGGGCCCGGGACCTGCCGCAGCGTCCGGCCGTAATCGCCGCTGCCGCACAGGGTTCCGGTGCCGACCAATATGTCATGACGAGCTACTACCGTGACGCCCTCACGGGCCTGCCGGAGATGGGTCTGGTCGGCGATCAGCTCTGGGAGCAGAGTGGTTTGCGTCCGGAGGATATGCAGGCAGCCATCCTCTACGACCACTTCACCCCGTTCGTCCTCATGCAATTGGAGGAACTCGGCTTCTGCGGACGCGGCGAGGCAAAGGATTTCATTGCCGACGGCGCCATCGAAGTCGGTGGCCGCCTACCGCTGAACACCCACGGCGGACAGCTGGGCGAGGCCTATATCCACGGCATGAACGGCATTGCCGAGGCGGTCCGGCAGATCCGCGGCACCTCAGTGAATCCGGTGGACGATGTGGAGAACATCCTGGTCACCGCTGGCACTGGCGTGCCGACCTCGGGGCTGGTGCTCAGCGCGAACTGAGCGGATCTCGGCATTCGCCGAGATCCATCCGTCGCATGATCGGGTCGAAGAGTGGAGGCCGAATTCCGAGACCTAATCAGTTGGCGTCATAGGGGAGCACTGTGAAATGGTCAGCACCCCAGAGCGGGCGGAGTTGGCGAAAGTGCCGCTGGTCCAGGGTTACCACCGCGGTGGTGCGGTAACGGTCTGCTAGTACGACATTCGACGCGTCGGCGATTCCGATGTAATCCTTCGGCCCGTTGAATCGACGTGTGATTGCTACCGCGACGGCGTGGTCCTCGGCGGTCCACTCGGCCAGCTCATAAGCGCCTGTCACGACATCCTGGCCGAAGGCGCGGGCAGCATCGGCTCCAAGCCGCGACGACAGCATGTAGTCGGCTTCGGCGACGATGAATGGCGAAACAACCAGCAGGTCGTCGGCCTCGCCAAGGCTGTGTGCGATGGCTGGATGCTCCGGATACGCCTCGTCGAATGAGGCCAGAATGGCACTTGTGTCAATGATAAGTGCGGTCACTCGCCGAAGCCTCGGGCCAGCTCCTCGTCGATCTCCTCTGCGTTGAGTGGGCGGTCGCTGCGGTAGCCGCCGATCGTTGGGCGAGGTTTCGTCGCGCTCTCGTCGATCAGTCGGTCGATTTGCTGTGCGAGCGTCAATCCGTGAGCGGCCGCTAGCCGGTGCAGCCGGTCGCGGGTCGCCTTCGGCACCTTGATGGTTGTAGCGGTCATACCGATTAGTATACCGAGCGACACGCGCAAGCAGAGGAGGAGCCTCATGGCCGACCGTCATCTTGTCGACGTGCATATTCTGCTCGTCCGCGACGGTGAGCTGCTGCTCAGCAGGCGGCGCAGTGCCGACGAATTCGATGGGCTGTGGCACCTACCCGCCGGGAAGCTGGAGTCCGGCGAATCGGCCACCGCTGCCGCTGTGCGTGAGGCAGGTGAGGAGATCGGGGTCGTCATCGATCCGGCGGATCTGCGGCTGATTCACACCGCGCACGTGATCGGCTCCGGGCGGGAAGCCCGGCTCGGGCTGTTCTTCCATGCACTGCGCTGGGCAGGTGAGCCGGTGAATCGCGAGCTGGATAAAAGCTATGGACTGCAGTGGTTTTCGCTCGACGCGCTGCCGGAAGAGTCGCTGATCCGCTATTCCGCAACCGGAATTCGTGGGTTCACGAGTGGCACGCCTTATAGCGAGTTGGGCTGGACGAAGTAGTTCCGGGAGCGACGGGGGCAGTTGGCGGGACAGCCCGGGTTCACGAGTGGCACGCCCTATAGCGAGTTGGGCTGGACGAAGTAGCTCCGGGATCGAACGGGGCAAGCGTTATGGCGAGTGGGCTCGACGTAGTAGCCCTGGGGTCTACCGGGTGAGTTGGCGGGACAGCATGGCCGCGAGCTGGTCGACGCTGTCCCGGGTGCCTGCCGGAATGTGTGCCCGTGCGCCCGCGAATCTATCGAAAACCGCGCCTTCGACCACCGCGATGAAGTCGGCGGCGGCCGCATCGGGATCGGAAAAACCTAAGGCGTGGAACAGCTCTCGCGCCCGCTCGGTCGAGAACAGGCTGTGTGTCAGCCGTTGGTGCAATTCCGGGTCGGCGAGCAGATCGATGATCAGCGCATGCCGGACGATCAGATGATTGCGACGGTCGACGAGTAGCCGGTCGAGCCAGCCGGCTATGGCCTTCGCGATGTCATCGGGCTCGAGCGATGGTGGCACAGCGAGTTCGGCGGCGGCGAAGTCGTCGCGGGAGCGGGTGGTGATCCGGTCCGCGATCGCCTCGATGAGCGCGCGTTTGGTGCGGAAGTAATAGGAGGCCGAGCCGCCGGGCAGCTCGAGGGCGGTATCGAGGGCGCGGTGGGTGAGCGCTCGAATGCCCTGGGTGGCAATCACATCGATGGCGGCGTCGACGAGTACCGCACGTCGGTCGGTTGTGGACATCATCACCTTCGCTGGCGGCCGCATCTCCTGATCCTCTACAACTGTAGAGGATCAGGAGGGTGTCATGGAAGACAACATCACACTGGATGCCGACCAACTCCGGGCGCGCGTGTGCTTGCTCGAACTGCTCGACCGGCACGGCAGGCCGATGAAGCGGCACCGCGGCATCTACCTGCACGGCAGACCCGGTCGCGGCAAAACCATGCTGATGGACGACTTCTTCGCGGGCATAGCGTCGAACCACAAGCGCCGCTTCCACTTCCACAACTTCTTCGCCCAATTACACACCGCGGCACACGAATCGGGCTCCATCGACAAGGCCATCGACAGCCTGCTCGGTCAAGCCGAACTGGTCTGCTTCGACGAATTCCACGTGCACGATATCGGCGACGCCATGCTGATCGCCCGCATGCTCGACGCTCTATTCGCTCGCCGCATCGTCTTGGTGGTGACCTCGAATTACCCGCCGGAGCAACTGCTGCCCAACCCGCTGTTCCACGACCGCTTCCTGCCGACCATCGCGCGCATCCGCGCGTATCTGGATGTCGTCTCGGTCGACGGCCCACTCGACTACCGGACCCGCGCCGCGCACAGCGGCACGGGCTTCGCCTCCGGTTGTTACCGCATCGACGATGCGAGAGATGCCGACACTACAGAGGTTGTTGTTTCGGGTGCCCGCGAGATCCACGCCGACGCCATCGACGGCTCCGCCATCACTTTCGATTTCGCCGCCCTGTGCGGCACCGCCACCGCCGCCTCGGACTACGTCGAACTCGCACACCGCTTTCGCCGATGGACCTTGCGCAACGTCCCACCCTTGCGCGAGGTCCCGCCCGGCTGGGCGATGCGCTTCGCCAATCTGGTCGACGTGCTCTACGACGCCGATCTCGAACTCACCCTAGTGGCGCGCACCGCACTATCCGACCTGGTGGCCGACGTTCCCGCCGTCCCCGACCTGGCGCGAACCGCAAGCCGACTGAGTGAACTCCGACAGCCCGAATCCGTCGTGCTCCGCTAGCTGCGCACCCACCTGAATGCACTGCCGGTTACGGATAAAAAGGAGCCGATCCTAAGTATTCGATTCACTCCCGAGCGGACCACTCGGCATGTAACTATGTGCCTGTTCAGAGCTGTACTCAGATGTGGTGGTAGCAAGTGGCCAGGGCGGGAGCGCCGATATCGCGCGTGATCGTGCTGATCGCGCTACTGGCGTGTGCCGCGATCGCGCTGCGCGGCCACATTCCCGGAGCCCATGATTCCGGCGATCACCGCACGGTGCCATCGGCTATTTCCGTGGTATTGATGCCGGTACTGCTCACGGTATCGGTGGTGATCCTGATCGCCGGGGTGATAGCCAGCCAGCATCGACTGCCGCTGGCCATGCCGGAGGTGGATCGTGATTCCGAGCGCAGACATGGACTGCTCGGCCGCACCGGCCTACTGGTGCTGGCCGCGCTGGCGGTCGTTTCCTTGATCGTCGCGGCGGCGTCGGCGGTCTTCTTCGTCGGATTCGGCCGCGAGGGTGAGCCTGCGCCGTCATCGGGGCCGCGCGGTACCGCCAGCCGCACCCCGCAGGAGGCGGTCACCGCCCCCGCGACCCCCGACAGCGCGCCCACCCAGCACCTCACGGGGACGGCACTACTGGTGGCCATTGTCGCTGCCGCCGTGCTGGTCGGCGGGGCATTGATCGGGCTGATCGTGGTCGCGGTGGCGGGGCGGCGCAAGCCGCGTGTGGTGCCGGTCCCGGTGCCGCCCGCCGCGCCGACGGTCGCGGGTTCGCTGGCAAGGGCGGCCGAGATGGGTCTGGCCGCCATGAATGTGCCCGGTCAGGATCCGCGCGAGGCCATCATCGCCTGTTACGTCGCGATGGAACGCGGGCTGTCCTTCGATCGCGCGGCCGCGCCGCTGGCTTCGGATACCCCGATGGAGGTGCTGGCCCGCGCCTTCGAACGCGGCGCACTGCACGACGCGTCGGCAAGGGAATTGGTCGCGCTCTTCGAGGAGGCCAGGTTCAGTCCGCATTCGATGCTGGAGTGGCAGCGCATGCGGGCCGAACAACTGCTGCGTATCGTGCTGGCCGATCTGCAAGGGGAGATGGTATGAACCGCGCGATCGTGATCGGTGCGCTGATCGTCATCGTGCTGATCGAGCTCATCACCCTCGGCAAGGCCCGCGGTGCATTGCTCATTGCCGCCGGAGTTCCGGTGGCGCTGGCCATGATTCAGCTCATCTGGTCGTTGACCGGCCGTTCGGCCATCAAAACCGATGCCGGATCCGACGATATCGACAACGGTCCCGCCGAGATGCTGCGGCACTGGCATGCCAGAGCGGAGATGCTCGCCGACCGCGCGGACGGCACCAGAGCCGACTGGGATCGGCATCTGCGTCCGCTGCTGGCCAAGGAGTTCGAGTTGTCCACCGGCTTGCGGGTCGCCAAGAACCGCAAGGCGACCGAGGCCGCCGGAATTTTGCAGTTCGGCCCCGAGCTGTGGCGCTGGGTCGATCCGGCCAACTCGGCACTGCGGGATCAGACGACTCCCGCACCGGGGCGGGCCGCGCTGGACGAAATCCTGCGCTGCCTGCAAAAGATGTAACTGACCTGGCATGAGCCGTCAGGCCCGGAGGAGGCAGCTTGCGTAACCATGTAGGGCCCCGATCATGCCGAATTGAATACGGCCGTAGGAGAATGGGTTTGAGGCAAGTGCGAGTAGACATATGACGATGCCGATGGACACGACCATCCAGCGCAGCGAGGCGGTGCTCCGGGAACTTTCCCGGGTGATCGTCGGCAAGCGGGATGAGTTGCAGCTGATCATGATCGCCGTACTTGCCGGCGGTCACATCCTGATCGAGGATCTGCCCGGCCTCGGCAAGACGCTCATCGCCAGGTCCTTCGCCGCCGCGCTCGGCCTGGACTTCACCCGCGTGCAATTCACGCCCGATCTGCTCCCCGCCGACCTGCTCGGCTCCACCATCTACGACATGTCGACGGGCCGGTTCAATTTCCGGCGCGGACCGGTCTTCACCAATGTGCTGCTGGCCGACGAGATCAACCGCACCCCACCGAAGACCCAGGCCGCGCTGCTGGAGGCGATGGCCGAGGGCCAGGTCAGCATCGACGGCGAAACCTTCCAGCTGCCCCAGCCTTTCATCGTCCTCGCCACCGATAACCCGATCGAGTACGAGGGCACCTATCCGCTGCCGGAGGCGCAGCTGGACCGATTCGCCATGCAGCTGCGGCTGGGCTATCTGTCCGAGAACGACGAACGCCAGATGATCCGCCGCCGCTTGGAGCGCGGTTCGGCGACACCACAGGTGGTGCAGGTGGTGGATGCGAACGGCCTGTTGGAGATGCGGCAGTCCGTCGAATTCGTCACGGTGCATCCGGATGTGGTCAGCTATGTGGTCGCGCTGGCCGGCGCGACGCGTGCGCATCCGCAGGTCGAGGTGGGTGCGAGTCCGCGCGCCGAACTCGATCTGGTGCAGATGTCGCGGGCCCGTGCGCTGCTGCTCGGGCGCGACTATGTGATTCCGGAAGACGTCAAGGCGCTCGCCGTTCCAGCCATGGCGCACCGCATCACCTTGCGGCCCGAGATGTGGGTGCGCCGGATCCGCGGCGAGGACGTGATCACCGAATTGCTGCGCCGTCTGCCGGTTCCGCGCGCGTCGGTGACATGATCCGGCGGGAAAGGGCATGACCCAGCCGGATTCCACCGCCCCCGTCATCCAAGGGATCGCGGCGGCCAATGCCGCGGCAGCGCGACCGCCGACCAGGGACGAGCCGATGGCCGGCGGGGCGCGGCATCGGGATATGAGTGCCGCCGTCGAGGCCGAATTGCGCTGGCGTCCAGCGCCGTTGGTGTTCATGCTGGCGGTGAGCGCGGCGGTGGCACTGCTGCTCGCGGTGGTGCTCGGTCGCTGGCAACTGGTCGTCTTCGCGGCTCCGCTGCTCGGTGTGCTGGCCACCGCGCCGTGGCAGCAGTCCAAGACCCGGATCCAGGTGGACGGCGGCGGCACGCTGCGGTGCTTCGAGACCGAGGAGATCGTGACGACGATCGGCGCCTTCGTAGAATCGGGTCACGCGTTGCTTCGGTTGAAGCCGGAGAAGTTCGCGGGACTCGGGATCGACATCGAGGAGGCGATCGATTCCGGGACGGCGCCCGCCGGACTGCGGTTGGCTCTGACGGCGGACCGCTGGGGTCGCTATCCGCTGTCGGTGCGGGTCACCGCGCTGAGCCCGGCGGGACTGTCCGTGGCCTCCGCGGTGCTGCCCGCGGGGCAACTGTTCGTCTACCCGATCACCGACCCACAGCGAATGAAGTTGCCGCGCACCGAACTTCCCGAACGGCTCGGCACCCACCTCACCCGCAAGCACGGTCCCGGTGTGGAGTACGCCGATATCCGCGCGTACGCGCCGGGTGATCAGCTCCGCATCGTGAACTGGCCGGTGAGTGCGCGGCGCGGGCGACTCTATGTCACCGAGCGGCTGACCAACCGATCCGCGGATGTGGTTGTGCTGGTGGATACTTCGCAGCAGGCCCCGGGCCCGGCCACCGATTCGCTCGAGCTGTCGGTGCGCGGTGCGGCGCAGGTGGTGCAATCGACGCTGCAGGCCGGTGATCGCACCGCGGTGGTCTGCCTCGGCCAGTCCCCGCGCTGGCTGCGCCCGGATATCGGGCGTCGGCAGTTCTATCGGATCGTGGATACCGTGCTCGATGTCGGCGATGAGCACATTCCGACCACCGGCACCTTGGCCCCGCATGCGGCCGTGCCACTCGGTGCGATCATCGTCGCTTTCACCACACTGCTGGACACCCAGTTCGCGCTCGCGCTGATCGATCTGCGCAAGCGCGGACATGTGGTGGTGGTCGTGGATGTCCTGCGCGGCACACCTTTCCACGAACATCTCGATCCGACGCTGGCGCGGATGTGGAATCTGGAGCGCGCCTCGATGTATCGGGATATGGGAACCGTCGGCGTCGATATCGTGGCCTGGACCGAAGACGCCCGGCTGGATCAGGTCATGCGATTGATCCCGGACCATCGCCGAACCGTAAGGGTGCGCCGATGATTCGATTCCTCGCCATTCTGTCCGGGGTCCTGCTGGTGACTTCGGTGACCTTGATGACGCCATGGGCCGGGATTCCGGCGGCGGCGCTGGTGGTGGCGGGCTGGTGGTTCCGGCTGCCCGCGGTCGGCGCGGTGCTCCTCGCGATCGGGGTGCTCGCCGTGGCTGATACGGGTGTATTGGCCGCCGCCGCAGCCGGTTTGGTGGCTACGGCTTATCTGCTGAATACCGCGACGGTGTCCGCGCCGGTTGGCGTCGTCCCGACCACGGTTCCGTCCGTCACTGGCGCGGTGGCATTTTCTGCGGTAGCTGTCGGCGCCGCGCTACTTCCGTTGCGCTTGGCCTGGGTCCCGATCGCCGCCCCGATCCTGGTGATCCTGCTGTACGCCTTGGTCATTCAGGGCGTAGCAATCAAACGAGCACGCAACGACGAGACCGCGACCGCGCCCAGCTGAGGGGTCATGCCCGCAATCCCGCAGCCTAGGCTTACCCCACACGAGGCCGCCCTGTGCCTCGAGAATGCACTCGTGGAGTGCCTTTCGCCGTGGCCTCAACGCGTAGCAATCAAACGGGCACGCAACGACGAGACCGCGACCGCGCCCAGCTGAGGGGTCATGCCCGCACCCTGCGACCGAGCCTCGAGGATGGCCTCCCTTTGTCCCGAAAATGTATTGGTGGAGGGGTGCTTTCGGCATTTGCCTCCACCAGTACATCGTGATCAGACGTCCAGTGATCAGGTGAAGCGCAGGCTGACGTCGGCGAGGACGGGGGCGTCGTCGCGGTCGGCGACGGTGGCGCTGATGATGAGTTCGCCGTCGGTGCGCCAGATTCGGGTGCGGATGGTTTCGCCCGGGTAGAGGACGCCGGCGAAGCGGGCGCGGAAGCCGGTGACGCGGCTCGCGTCCGAATCGAGCACGGTGTCGGTGACGGTTTTGCAGACGATGCCGTAGGTGCACAGGCCGTGCAGGATCGGGGCGGGGAAGCCTGCGGCACGGGCGAATTCGGGATCGGAATGCAGGGGGTTGCGGTCGCCGCACATGCGGTAGAGCAGGGCCTGTTGGGGGAGGGTCGGGGTGGTGACGTCGAAATCCGGGGCGCGGTCGGGGAGTTCGGCCTTGGTGCTCGGGCCGCGTTCGCCGCCGAAGCCGCCCTCACCCTTGGCGAAGATGGACGAGCGTGCGGTCCACAGCGGTTCGCCGTCGGAGCCGGTGATCGTATGCTCCTGTACCACGACGGCGGCGGAGCCTTTATCCCAGAGTTCGGTGATGCGCCTGGTGATGGTCGCCTTGCCCGCGGCCGGAATCGGGCGGTGCACTTCGATCTCCTGGTGGCCGTGCACGACCTTCGCCAGATCGATGTCGATGCCAGGGAACTGCACCTTCGGTGGCTCGGTGTCGTGGAAGGTAGGTGCCACGGTCGCGAAGGTCGGCAGCACCTGCGGGTCGCGGTCGTCGACGTAGCGCAGTTCGGCCGGATCCGTCCAGCGTGCGCCAGCCCCGAGGCCCAGGTGGTACAGCTGCACTTCGGATGGCGTCCAAGTGAACTCCCCGCTCGGAAGTTCCGCGCCGAGCGCGATTTTCGGGTCGATGGGCATCGAGTTCTCCTTGTGAATGCTTGTGGACAGATCGCCCGCGGCATGCGGGCGACCTGTCGTGGGCGTATCCCAGCGATCCGAGGCCCCATGTGGCAATTGCCTCGGATCGATCGTGCGGCGGCCGGGCCGCAGCGGGCAAGGTGGCGTCCGCTCCGTGGGACGCCACGCCACGCCTAGACCTCGGCGGTGACCTCGGCCGACTGCTGCTTCTTGCGCTCGGCGATATCCAATACCGCCAGGTAGCCGAAAGTGATGGCGGGGCCGATGGTCGCGCCGGGGCCCGCGTACGTGTGACCCATGACGGGGGTCGCGCTATTGCCGGAGGCGTACAGACCCTCGATCACGGTGCCGTCCTCGCGCAGGACCCGCCCGGCGGTGTCGGCGACCAGGCCGCCCTTGGTGCCGAGGTCGCCCGGCACGATCTTGGCCGCGTAGAACGGACCCTGCACGAGCCCGGCAAGGCATGGGTTCGGCTTCACGGTCGGATCGCCGTAGTACCGGTCGTAGTGGCTGTTGCCGCGGCCGAAATCCTCGTCCTTACCGGTCTCGGCGAACTTGTTGAACCGCTCGACGGTCGAGGTCAGATTCTCGGTGGGCACGCCGATCCTGGTGGCCAACTCCGCGAGGCTATCGGCCTTGACAATCAGGTCGTTTTCCATCCAGCGGGACGGAAACCGCTGACCAGGCTGCAGTCCGGCGAAGATGTAGCGGTTCCGGTAGCGCTGGTCGAACACCAACCATGCGGGGATGTTCTCGCCCGGACCCTCACCCTGCCCGTATTCGCCGCCGTACATGGTGTGCACAGCCTCGACGTAAGGAGCGGACTCATTTCCGAATCGCTTACCGTCGGCGTTGACCATGATGGTGCCGGGCAGATTCCGCTCGGCCAGCGCGAACCACGGCTTTCCGCCCTTGAAGATGGTCGGCCCCCACCAGGAATCCTCCATGAAGTCGACCGCGCCGCCGGCTTCCATGCCCGCATTGATGCCGTCGCCGGTATTGGCGGCCGCGCCCGTCGTCCACTCGGTGGTGATGGGCTGGCGCTGGTACTTGGTGCGCATTTCGGCGTTGTGCTCGAATCCGCCGCTGCCGAGTACCACACCGTATTTGGCGGTGAACCGGACGGTCTCGCCATTGTGCTCGGCCTCGACGCCGGTGACCACGCCGTTCTCCACGACAAGTTTGGTCAGCGCGGTGTTCAGCAGCAGCGGCACATTCGCGTCGATGAGCCCCTTGCGCATGGCGGCGATGATCGCCTGCCCCATGCCGAGGATGTGCTTGCCGGTCCACTTGGCGAAGTAGGTGCGGGCGCCGACCCGCATGGCCCGCATGATGCCCTTCGGATGGCGACGGATCAGGTTGAGCCGGACGAAGTCGGCCTGCATGACGACGACATTGAGCGGGGCCTTGGCATACGGCGGCTCGAGGTTGAACCGCTCGTCACCGAGGATCTTGGCGTTGAACGGCGCGGGCTCGCACGAGCGCCCCTGGCCCAGGCCGCCCGGGGCCTCCGGGTAGTAGTCGGAGTAGCCGGGCACCCACTTCATCTTCAGCGGGGTGTGGTCGAGGACGAAGTCGAAGGCCTCCGCACCACGGTCGATGTAGGTGTCGATCCGGTCCTTGGGCACCACGTCGCCGATGATGCTGTGCAGGTAGGTGCGGGCGTCCTCGCGATCATCGGGACGTCCGGAGGCCTTCAGTGCCTTGTTGCCGGGGATCCACACGCCACCCCCGGAGCGTGCGGTCGACCCGCCGTAGTGCGCAGCTTTCTCAATGATCACCGCGCTCAGCCCATGGTGGGCAGCGGCGAGGGCGGCAGTCATTCCGGCGGCACCGCTGCCGACCACCACCACATCGTAGCTGTGCGGATCATTAACCGGATCAGTCATGTAGAACACGTTATAGAATGGGACCGCATTTGGTCTATGTTGAGTGGCAGAAGACGCGCTCGACGTTCCATTCGTCGAGAAAACTTGTTTCAGTTTCTGACCGGAGTGATGTACATGGGCGGTGTTGTTTCGAGCGACCTGCAAGCAGTCGCTAGCGGCGTTGTTTCGAGCGACCTGCGAGCAATCGCTAGCGGCGAGTGGGACCTGACCGCCGACGTCGTCGTCGTCGGCTACGGCGCGGCGGGGGCCGCGGCCGCGCTGGAAGCGACCGAGGCGGGTGCGCAGGTGCTGGTGCTGGAGCGTTTCGCCGGTGGCGGGGCGTCGGCGTTGTCGGGCGGAATCATCTACGCGGGCGGCGGCACCTCGGTGCAGCACGAGGCCGGGGTGCGCGATACGCCGGAGCAGATGCTGGCCTATCTCGAGCGTGAGGTCGGCACGGCGGTCACGCCCGAGACGCTGCGGCGGTTCGTTGACGAGAGTCCGGAGCTGATCGAATGGCTGAAGGGGTACGGTGTGCCGTTCGAGGCATCGCTGTGTCCGTACAAGACGTCGTATCCGAATGACAGCTACTACCTCTACTACTCCGGTAGTGAGGTTTCCGGTTACGGCCGCGAGGTCGCGACGCCCGCGCAGCGCGGACACCGGGTCAAAGGCAAGGGCACGTCCGGGAAGAAGCTCACCGGTCCGCTCGCCGCCTCGGCGTCGCGACGTGGGGTTCGGGTGGAAACCCTCACGCAGGCAACGCGATTGATCACCGATGACAACGGCACCGTGATCGGCGTCGAATGCGAGTCACTGCGCGACGCCCCCGGGCGGATCCGGGATCGCTACACCCGCATGGCGAAAATCGCCGCCAAGCCGGGCATCTACTATCCGCCGCTGCGCAAGGCGATGGAGCGTCAGCTCGCGAAGCTCGATCGCAGGTACCGCACGAGAATTCGGATTCAGGCCCGTCGCGGTGTGGTGCTCAGCGCGGGCGGATTCATCGCGAATCGGGAGATGCTGCGCGAGTACGGGCCGCAATACCGCGGCGGACTCGCGCTCGGCACCACCGGTGATGACGGCAGCGGCATCCGGATGGCCGAGCAGGTCGGTGCGGCGACGGATCGGATGGGCAATATCTCGGCCTGGCGATTCATCTTGCCGCCCAGCGCTTTTACCGGTTCGGTACTGGTCGATGCGGAAGGTCGCCGAGTCATCGATGAGACCCGCTACGGTGCCGCAGTCGGCCACGCACTGATCACCGAACACGGCGGCAAGGGTTGGCTGCTCGCCGACGACGGACTCATGCGCACCGCGATCTCACAGATTCGGACGCAGTCGGCCTGGTTCCAGCGCGGACAGTTCGAGGCCATGCGGCGCAATGCCGTGCGCGGCGCGACTCTGGATGCCGTTGCGGCGAAGGCCGGTATCAACGCAGACGGGTTGCGCGCCACCGTCGCCGAGCACAATGCCGCGATCGCGAACGGTGCGCCCGATCCGGTCGGCAAGCCCGCCGAATTCACCAAAACAGTGGGGGCCGGGCCGTTCTGGTTGTTGGATGTCGGTATCAAACCGAGCGTTGTCAATCCGTGCCCGATGCTCACCCTCGGCGGAGTCGTCGTCGATGAGGACACCGGTGCGGTGAAATCCACTGCCGGAACCGATATTCCGGGCCTGTACGCGGCCGGCCGGACGGCGGTCGGTATCTGCTCGGACTCCTATGTCAGTGGATTGTCCCTGTCCGACTGCATTTTCTCCGGTCGGCGTGCGGGCAGATTCGCGGCAGGTGCCGAAGTGCTTTCGCGGGCAGCGGTGCCCGAAGCGACAACAGTGGAAGGAAACTAGCGTGCTGTCCGACGCGGTACGAATCGAATTGGCCGATGAACTCGAGGCCGCCGAACGTGATCGGGTCGGCATCGACCCGCTCATCGCCAGGCAACCCGATATCGATGTCGTCGACGCCTACGAGATCCAGCTGATCAATATCCGGCGCAAACTCGACAACGGCGCGAAGGTGGTCGGGCACAAGGTCGGACTTTCGTCGCTGGCCATGCAGCAGATGATGGGTGTGGACGAACCCGATTACGGTCACCTGCTCGCGGATATGGAGGTCTTCGAGGACGTTCCGGTCGAGACCTCGCGCTATCTGATTCCGCGAGTCGAGGTCGAGGTCGGATTCGTGCTCGGCGCGGATCTGCCCGGCGAAGAATGCACCGAGGCCGATGTGCTCGCCGCGACGGTCGCCTACGCACCATCCATCGAGTTGATCGATTCGCGGATCAAGGACTGGAAGATCGGACTGGCCGACACCATTTCCGATAACGCGTCCTCGGCCGGTTTCGTGCTCGGTGCGGCACGGGTTGCGCCGAAAGACCTGGATATCAAGGCCATTGACGCCGTGCTCACCCGAAATGGTGAGGTGGTCGCGCAGGGACGCAGCGATGCGGTGCTCGGCGATCCGGTGATCGCGGTGGCCTGGTTGGCGCGCAAGGTCGCCAGTTTCGGCGTGCGGTTGAAGGCGGGCGACATTGTGCTGCCCGGTTCCTGCACCCGCGCCATCGATGCCCGCGCGGGCGATTCGTTCCATGCCGAGTTCGCCGGACTCGGTTCTGTCCGTTTGCAATTCAAATAGGAGGCTTGCCGTGTCCGAAACGGGGACCGTCACCGCCGCGATCGTCGGATCCGGCAATATCAGCACCGATCTGCTGTACAAACTGCTTCGCTCCACCACGGTGGAACCGAAGTGGATGATCGGAATCGACCCGGAGAGCGAGGGGTTGAAGCGCGCCCGCGGGCTCGGGCTGGAGACCTCGCACGAGGGCGTGGACTGGTTGCTCGCGCAGCCGGAACTGCCGGATCTGGTATTCGAGGCGACCTCGGCATATGTGCATCGGGCGGCCGCTCCGAAATACGCCGAGGCCGGAATTCGCGCGGTCGATCTCACGCCCGCCGCGGTCGGGCCCGCCGTGGTGCCGCCGGTGAATCTGGTCGGCGCGAATCTCGATGCGCCGAACGTCAATATGATCACCTGCGGTGGTCAGGCCACCATTCCGATCGTCGCGGCGGTATCGCGCGTGGTGCCGGTGGCCTACGCCGAAATCGTCGCCTCGGTGTCGTCGGTGTCCGCCGGACCGGGCACCCGCGCCAATATCGATGAGTTCACCAAGACCACCTCGCGTGGTGTGGAGACCATCGGCGGTGCGCAGCGCGGCAAGGCGATCATCATTCTGAACCCGGCCGAACCGCCGATGATCATGCGCGACACCATTTTCTGTGCGATTCCCGAGGATGCCGATACCGATGCGATCGCGGATTCCATCCATCGAATGGTCGCCGATATCCAGAAGTACGTGCCCGGCTACCGGCTGCTGAACGAGCCGCAATTCGACCCGCCATCGGTGGTTTCCGGTGGGATGGCGAAGGTTTCGGTGTTCGTGGAGGTCGAGGGCGCGGGCGATTTCCTGCCGCCCTACGCGGGCAACCTCGACATCATGACCGCGGCCGCTACCCAGGTCGGCGAGGTCATGGCGAAGCAGATTCTGTCGGCCCGGGTGTAAAGGAGCTCAACCATGGCATATTCCGCAGAACTCGACATCCGCGTCACCGACACGTCGCTGCGTGACGGTTCGCACCACAAGCGCCACCAGTTCACCGCCGATGATGTGCGCAATATCGTGACCGCGCTCGACGGCGCCGGTGTGCCGGTCATCGAGGTGACGCACGGCGACGGCCTCGGCGGCTCGTCGTTCAACTACGGCTTCTCGCACACTCCCGAGCAGGAACTGGTCAAGATTGCCGCGGAGACGGCGAAGCAGGCCAAGATCGCGGTGCTCATGCTGCCCGGCGTCGGCGTCAAAGAGGACATCAAGATCTCCCAGGACAACGGTGCGTCGATCTGCCGCATCGCCACGCACTGCACCGAGGCGGACGTATCGATCCAGCACTTCGGTCTCGCGCGTGAACTGGGGCTGGAAACCGTCGGCTTCCTGATGATGTCGCACACCCAGCCGCCGGAGGCGCTGGCCAAGCAGGCGCGCATCATGGCCGATGCCGGATGCCAGTGCGTCTACGTGGTGGACTCCGCGGGTGCGCTTGTGCTCGAACAGGTTTCGGACCGGGTCGCGGCGCTGGTCGCCGAACTCGGCGATGACGCCCAGGTCGGCTTCCACGGTCACGAGAACCTGGATCTGGCGGTTGCCAACTCGATCTATGCGGTTCGCGCCGGTGCGAAGCAAATCGACGGCAGCGCACGGCGATTCGGCGCGGGTGCGGGCAATACGCCCGTCGAGGCGTTCGTCGGTGTCTGCGACAAGCTCGGTATCAAGACCGGCATCGATTTCTTCGCGATCGCCGATGCGGCCGAAGATGTGGTGCGGCCGGTCATGCCGCAGGAATGCCTGCTGGACCGCCAGTCTCTGATGATGGGCTATGCGGGTGTGTACTCCAGCTTCCTGAAGCATGCCGAGCGTCAGGCCGAGCGCTATGGGGTTTCGGCGGCCGAAATGCTGGTTCGGGCTGGTAAGCGCAAATTGGTCGGTGGGCAGGAAGACCAGCTGATCGATATCGCGCTGGAGCTCCAGCGCGAGGCCTCCGTCTCCGCCTGACCCTGGACCGCAAGGCCGCGTACCAACTGGTGCGCGGCCTTTGCACGACGGTGTCGCAGAGCTGGTGAGCGCCTCGCATAGGTTGCGGCTTTGTGCGCGGCGCCCACTGCGTTTGCGCGAGCCACTGGCTGCGGTTCGACTGGTGCGCGGGCAGTCGCAAATTGGCGTCGCTGGAGGCTGAGCGCGAGGCCTCCGCCTTATCCCTTTTTGCGCGAGGGTGGCGCATATCCGATGAACGCCTCGCAGACGTTGCGGCTTGTGTGCGGCGCCCACTGGATATGCGGCAGGTGAACATTCGAATTCAGGGGTCGCGGATGGGTGGGGGAATCGGCGATCATGAATTGTGATCTGTCCGCATTGCAATGCGAACCTGTTGCGCAAGGAGCGTGGCGGTCGGCGCTGTTCGACGTGTAAGCGGGAATTCGCGCTCGAACCGAAGGAAAGTCCGCTCGGGCTGCACGATATCCGGATGCGCAAGCTCGCCGAGCGGCTCGGTGACGGGCGCGGACTGCGGTACACGCTGGTGCAGCTCTGGTATGCGGCCGGACGCAAGAAGGTTCCGGATGTGGCGCGCGTGTTCAAGCGGGTGCGTATCGGAGTCGGGGTGGCCACTGTGGTGGTCGCCTTTTTCCTGATGGTGAGCGGCGCGGCGCCGCCGGGTGTGGTGTTCCCGCTCGGCGCTCTGGTTTTTGCGCTGGCCATCGTCGGAATCGGCGCGGCGCGGCCGTGGTTCCTGAGCCGGGCCACAGTGCGAATGCCGGTGTCGTACGACATCTTCCGCCGGGATGTGGTCGGTCGGTGGACGCCGATTTACGGTGGCCCGCCGCCCGGCTCGGTCGACGAGGGGTTGGTGCGGCCACCGGCCGTGGACCGGCCGCGATTCGCGGTGTTGTGCCCGGATCGCAGCGTGCTCGCCTGCCTTGCCGCAAACAATGTGTCGCAGACCTGGTCCATGGCGTTGGCCGCCCGAATCGATCAGCTACCGCCCGATGTGCCGGTGATCGTGCTGCACGATGCGAGCCTGCCCGGCGTTGCGTTTGCCGGGAAGGCTCGCGTCGCACTCGGGCACCGGGCCGTGGTGGTGGGCCTGTCACCGCGTGCGGTACTGGCCAATGCGTCGGCGCTGCGGTTGCGGGAGCCACGGCCGCAGGACACCGAATTCTTGCATGGGGAACCGTTGTCGGCCGCGGAGATCGAATGGCTCTGCGAGGGTTGGTGGTCGCCGATCGCCGCGATTCCGCCCGCGAAGCTGCTCATGGTGCTGGAACGGGCGGTCGAGCGGATCGAGGATGCGGCCGATCCGGATCGCCGCGCCGCCCGCGAGGTAGGTTTCCTCACGTGGCCGTCCCGGTGAAGCAGCACGTGCTCGATCGGCTGCTCCGCATCGCGGCCGACCGCGCCGCCGCCCCGAGCGGCATCCGATTCACCGAGCGTCAGCTCTATTACGAGCTCTGCCGCTTACTCACGCCGACGCATCGAGCGCCGCGCCGCTTCGCCTTCACGGTCCCGGCGCCACTGAGCTACACCACATTCCGCGCCGCCCTCGACCGCCATCAGGTGCCGGGCCTACTGACCCCAACCCCGCCCCGAACCACCCGCGCCGGACTCCACACCCCCGAACCCGACCTCTTCGACTACGGCCTGCCCCGCCTACTCGTCTGCGAGTCCGACGCCGTCGCACAAATGCTGCGCGCCAACGGATTACCCATGGAATCCGCCTGCCCGGTCCTCAGCGCGTCCGAACTCCCGCTCGACCCCGGCATCGCCGAAATGCTCGCCCGAGTCGACGGCACCGTCTACCTCCTGCACGACGCAAGCCCCCACGGCCTCACCTTCCCGGCCCGGCTGACGGATCTCACCGAGATTCCGGATGGCGTACGAGTAGTCCCTTTGGGCCTGCGCCCGCGGCAAGCGGGCACCTTGCACCTGACCCACCTCCGTGGCCCGATGGCGAGTGCCGTTGCCGCGCAAATCGATCCCCGGGAGCGCGAAGCGTTTCACCGCTCAGAGTCGAGTGCTCAGACCGCGTCCGTGGATTTGCTGGAGCGTGCAGAGTTGCACGACGCTGAGTCGGGTGCTGAAACGGCGCGGGTCCAATCGAGTGAGCGCCAAGTTCTGCGCCCCAACTCGGCCTCGAGTGCTTGGGCGACGCACGTGGATTCGCATGCGCGCGACGTGCCGCGCCCGGTGCCGCGTGCTCTGGCAGCGCAGCTGGATTCATGGGAACGCGCGTGGCTGCGCCGCGGCCGGTTCGTCGAAATCGAAGCGGTGCGCCCGGCATCGCTACTGCGCACCGTGCATCGCCTCGTCCGCGAGGTTCGCCCACCCCGCACCGGCCTGCCCGAAATACGCCGCGCGCGAACCACGGGCTTTCTGACTTGGCCCGCTGCATGAAAGGGAATTGCTGTGCCGGAGCATCGGCAGATTACGTATACCGATGAGTTGCTTGCTGACGGGTCGGTGCATCGGCGGTATGCCGATGGGCGTCAGGAGTGGCGGACGCGTGGTGCACAGGGAGTGGTCTCCTGGCGCGATGATCGGGGTAACTCGGGGACCGATGAGGGGCTCGGGCCGAAGATCGTGAAGCGCACGTACCACAACGGATCCGTGGTTTATGGCAGGGAAGCGGGGTTCGGGCGGACGCTCTGGGGTGACGGAGCACTGACTGTCAATCGGTCGTCGTTCGGTGGTCGGCTCGGCGGCATTCTGGCTGCGGTGGCGGGCGGTGCGCTGCTCGGCGCGCTGGTCATGCCGCCGAGCGCGATGAGTGCCGATGAAGAGGAGGAGTTGCGCCGCCAAGCGGCCGCGCAGTCGTCCGGTTCCAGCGACGGGGGCGGCGATTACGGCGGTTGGGACGATGACGGCGCAGATGACGGCGGCGATTTCGGCTGAGGGAAAAGATGTCTCGTTGGTGTGCATTCCTGACGCCCGACGATCCGGCCGGACAGGTGCGGGCGGTCGGCGGCGATCCGGTGTCGGTGACCGATCGCCATGCGCTGGGGCTACTCGATGGTCCGGGTATTGCGGCAGGTCCGTTCACCGTCGGTGAGCTGACTGCCATAGGTGAGGTCACACTGTTCAACGCGGCACAGCTGCGCGCCCGACTCGGTTCGGAATTGCCGCCGGACTTCGCCGACGCTGAACTGCTGTTGCACTGCTACGCCCGCTTCGGACTCGACGGAATCGCCGCCGCCGACGGCATGTTCGCACTCGCTATCGCCGACGGCGACGACCTGGTATTGATCCGCGATCACGTCGGCACCCGCACGCTGTTCCACGCACGCGCGGGCAAAGGCTGGGCCGCATCCACATCGCTACGCGCATTGCACCGATGGCCCACCCTGCGGACCGGTCTGCATCTACCCGCGGTTCGCTCCTTCCTCACCTTCGCCTACCTGCCGGGAACCGAGACGCTGCTGCGCGGCATCCGCGAGGTCCTGCCGGGACGCTGTGTTCGTCTGCACGGCGACGGCTCCACGACCGAGGAAACCTACTGGGAGCCAATCGAAGTCGAGGACAACCGATCCGCCGCCGATCACGCACTCGAACTCCGCGAACTGCTCGAGGACGCCGTCGCCCGACGACTGCCCGCCGGCGAGCCGGTCGGGGTGCTGCTCTCCGGCGGCATCGACAGCAGTCTGGTCACCGCCCTCGCCGCCAAACTGCACGATCAGCGCGTGCGCTCGTATTCCATCAGTTTCGGCGGGACCACCCCGAACGAACTCGCGTATTCCGGACTCGTTGCCACGCATTGCAATACCGAACATCGAGTGCTCACCGTGCCAGGTGAGACTGTCGCATCGCGATTGGCGGAGACTGTTTCGCTACTCGACTGCCCGGTCGGCGACCCACTCACCGTACCCAACCTGATGCTCGCGGAAGCCGTTGCCGCGGACGGCATTCGGGTCGTGCTCAACGGCGAGGGCGGCGATCCGGTTTTCGGCGGCCCGAAGAACCTGCCGATGCTGATCTTCGAACTATCTCGCGACGACCCGTCTCCGGACGCGAGAGCGCTGGCCTATCTGGACAGCTACCGCAAGTGCTACAGCGACCTGCCGGTGCTACTCAGCCCCGACGTCCTGACCGCGCTGGCAGACGCACCGCCACTGACCGACCTGCTCTCGCCCTACCTGCGCCAGGGCCGGATGACCAGCCTGCTGAACCAACTGCTGCACACCAACCTGCGCACCAAAGGCGCGCATCACATCCTCACGAAGGTCGAACGACTCACCGCGGCAAGCGGTTTGGAGGGCCGCGCGCCGTTGTTCGACTGTGCCGTCATCGACCACGCCTTCCGCGTACCAGGTCGGTTCAAGCTGGCCGGTACCAGTGAAAAGTGGATTCTCAAACAGGCTGTGCGCGATCTACTTCCGGCGACCATCGTGGACCGCCCGAAGAGCGGTATGCGAGTTCCGGTGCAGCAGTGGCTCTCCGGGCCGCTGCGCGATCTCGGACATGACCTGCTGCTCGGCTCGTCCGCACGGGCGCGCGGCCTGTTCCGTGAGGACACCATTCGCTCGTGGCTGCGCGGCGACGGTGCGCTGCTGCCGCGGCAGGGCGGCAAATTGTGGCTGGTGCTGTCGTTGGAGCTGTGGTTGCGGTCCTTCGAAGTCGGGCCGTGAGCGAGCGCCGGCGAGGCGCAGCCGTGAGCGAGCGTCAGCGAGTGAACCAAAGGCACAGCGCGCGTGCGGCGCACGGCGGAGCCGAGGCAGCCATGAGCCGTAGGTTGAGGTAGGAGCCGAATGTCCGATCCCCGAATCAAGCACCACGCGGACGATGAGAACGAGATCCACGATCTGGCCGAATTCGTCGACGCGGGATGCAATGTCGTCACGCCTGTCGCGCAATTCCCCGCGGAGGTCGCCGCGGTCGTCGTCCAGGCCTTCGCCCAGATCGTCCGGAACGCGAAGGCAAGCCGCGCCGCGACCGTCCCCGACGCGGATGGCATCATCCGCTCGCAGACCTTCGAAGAGGGCGACGTCTACATGATCGAGTCGCCCTTCGACGGCTTCTTCGCCGACCGCTACATCATGGATTTCTACAATGCCGAGGAACGCGGCATCTGCTCGCGCATGCATCTGCACACCGGCCTGCGCTTCGTCCGCATGATGACCGGTCCGGACACCCACATCCGGGTGAGCAGCCTCTCGCCGTTCCGCGTAACCGACGTCGAAGGCGTTACGCCCTTCGCGCCCAACCAATTCGAGGACGATCTACCCGACACCCCGCCCGGTCTGCACCGCACCAGATACAACCTGATCGTCCCGCCCTGCTCTTTCGTCGATATGCAGATCCCCCGCGGCGTGAGCCATCAGTTCAATGCCATCGGTCCCCACGCCGTCATCGACTCGGTCCATCCGGAAGAATCCATCGAGGTCTTCCGCGAACAGATGTCCGGCTTCAAGATGATGGCCCAAACCGTTTTCCTCGCAGAGGAATTGCCGGACGCCGACTCCTGTACGTCGCTCACCTAGCGGACTCCGCGATCAATTCGGCAGGAGTGGTCGATTTAATTCGGTTGCGATCGTGCGGGGCCGTGCTTACCTTGGGTACATCGAAGTTCAAGGGAAGGACCCGGCAATGACCACCAAGGCGAAATTCGAGGAGCGTGCGCGCTTGCTCGCCTTGGAAAGTGCTCGCTCGCAGAGTATTTCGTCCGACAGGGCTTGCGGTCCATGACGTGAACCACTTGTGTCAGGGCCGCACCAGGTAAAAGCCGGGTAGCGGCCTTTCTTCGTTTCGGCGCAGTCGCTCTGTTGGTATGGGCAACCTGACTTTCATTCAGGGACCACGTCGGTTCGATTCCGATCTGCGTCACAACAGTTTTCGCGTCGGTTTCTTAGCTCAGTTGGCAGAGCACTCGGTTGAAGCCCGAGGTGTCGAAGGTTCGAATCCTTCAGAAACCACGATGGCCTCGTGCTCTGTTGGTTGGGCACTCTGATTCTCGATCAGAACAACGCGGGTTCGATTCCCGTCGAGGTCGCGATGCGCCTGTAGCTCAGCTGGTAGAGCTGCGGACTTTTAATCCGAAGGTCGTAGGTTCGATCCCTACCGGGCGCACCACCGTCGACACCTCGGCTTTCCACGTTCAGTTCCGCGGGCGCATACCGTCCAGCGTCACATCGAGCATGCGACCGGCGGCCTCGGGGACTGTTTCGCAGGCGACCCCGATGCCGTGGCCGAATCTGAGCAGATCGCGCGGTTCGATATCGCGACGGATATCGCCGGAATCCTGTGCCGCCTGCAGCAGCGCGGCCGCCGCATCAGTGATCATCGACCGACACAGGGTGAAGGTCGGTGAGCCCTTGTCCATACCGGCCTTCATGGTGGTCGCGAGGCTGCGATTGTCTATCACCCACTGCACCTGCTCGCGCAACCATGCCTCGAAAGCCTCGGCAGCCGAATGGGTTTCGAGCAGTTCGTGAGCGCGGGCGCTCAATTGTTCGATGCTGGAACGGTATACGGCTTCGATGAGCACCTCGCGGCTCGGAAAGTGCCGGTAGAGCGTGCCGATGCCGACCCCGGCGCGGCGCGCGATCTCTTCCAGTGGGGCGTCGGGTCCCTGTTCGGCGAATGCCTCCTGAGCGGACGTGATGATCCGCTCGTAGTTGCGCCGGGCGTCCGCGCGCATCGGCCGTCCCGTCGACGGTGCTGCCATGTTCCCTCCACTGGAAAACGGAAGGACCCTCCAGATAGGCTTGCGTAACTGGAGGAGCCCTCCATATGATAGCTCTATCGGAAGCGGAGGCTCCCTCCGTTTGAGTCCCATTCGATGGAGCGTTCTTTGTCCACCACCATGTCCGCGGACACCCGTGTGCCCGCAATCTCCAGTGCCGGTCGGCTCCGATCCGCCATTGTGCTGGTCACGCTGCTGACCTGCCAATTGATGATCATCCTCGACATCACCGTGATGAATGTCGCGCTGCCGCGCATCCGCACCGACCTGCACTTCAGCGCGACCAACCTGTCCTGGGTGATGAACGCCTACACCCTGGTCTTCGGCGGTCTACTGCTGCTCGGCGGCCGCGCCGGTGATCTGTTCGGCCGTCGCAACCTGTTCATCGCCGGTACCGCACTGTTCACCCTGGCCTCGCTGGCGGGCGGGCTGGCGCCGTCGGCCACCTGGCTGCTCATCGCCCGTGTGGTGCAGGGCATCGGCGGGGCCATGGCCGGTCCCAGCACCCTCGCGCTGCTGACCACCACATTCAGTGAACCCAAGGCTCGGATGCGGGTGCTCGCACTGTTTTCCGGCATGTCCAGTGCGGGCTTCGCGATCGGTCTGATCGTCGGCGGCCTGCTGACCGAGTGGCTGAGCTGGCGCTCGGCGCTGTTCATCAATGTGCCCTTCGGCCTGGCCGTCGTCGTGCTCGCGTTGCGTTATCTGCCGGATGCCGAACGTCAGCCCGCTCGCCTCGACCTGCCGGGTGCGGTGACCGCAACCGGGGGTGTTGCCGCCCTGGTCTACGGCTTCATCAGCGCCGCATCACACGGGTGGAGCGATGCGGGAACCGATATCTGGCTGGCTGTCGGCGCGGTATTGATCGCCGCCTTCCTGACCATCGAGGCGCGCACGGCCCAGCCCCTGCTGCCGCTGCGGCTGTTCGCCGATCGCAATCGCGCAGCGGCATACGCCAATATGTTCCTCGGCCCGATGGCCGGTATGTCGATGTTCTTCTTCCTCACCCAGTACCTGCAGGAAGTGCGCGGATTGAGCGCGCTGGCAACGGGTTTCGCCTTCATGCCGACCGCGCTGATGATGTTCACCATGATCCGGCTGATCCCGCGGCTGCTGCCGCGCTTCGGTCCGAAACCGGTGACGGTAATCGGCACGCTGCTGATGGCGGCCGGTTTGGTGCTGCTGACCCGGCTGACGGTCGAAACCGCCTACTTCCCCATGCTGTTCATCGCCATGATCCTGATGGGAAGCGGTATCGGCCTCGCCTTTTCACCGCTGAACGTGATCATCATGTCGAGCGTTGCGCCGACCGAAGCCGGTGCCGCGGGCGGCGCGCTGCAGACCCTGCAGCAGACCGGCGCCTCCCTCGGCCTCGCCATTCTGGTCACCATCTTCGGCACCGCCGCCCGCGATGCCGGAGGTTCGGCACACCACGCCCTGGTCAGCGGCATCACCACCGCCTTCGCCGGCGCCGTGGTCATCGCCGCGCTGACCTTCGTCGTCGCTCTCACCTTCCGCAGCACGCGTCCTGCGGAGTGAAATATGGCCCCGCCCAGGTGATTCCGGGCGGGGCCATATTCTCAGAGCCAGGTGTCCAGCGTTGTCGTGGTGAGGAAATGCTCCAGGTCGTGTCGCCAGGGAGCCGGGACGGTCTTGTCCGGTTCGATGGCGGTGTACTGGCCGCGGTAGAACAACAGCGGCCTGCCGGAGCTGGTCGACTCCGACAGGGCCAGCACCCGGCCGATCACGATGTAGTGATCGCCGCCGTCGACGACGCTGTCCACCTTGCACTGGATGGTGGCCAAGGCGTCGTCCAGGAGCGGGAGCTCCAGTTCCGATGTGTGCCAGTTGGTTTCGGCGAACTTATCGGGTTCGCGGGAACCGAATCGGGCACACAGTTGCTGCTGTTCCTCGGCGAGGACATTCACACAGAAGCCGCCGGACTGTTCGATCGCCGCCCAGGACCGGGAGGTCTTGGTCGGGCAGAACAGCACGAGGGGCGGGTCCAGTGACAGGGCGGCGAAGGATTGGCAGGCGAACCCGATCGGGGCGCCGTCGGCATCGAAGGTGGTGATCACCGTGATGCCGGTGCAGAACTGCCCCAATACATTTCGGAACTGTCGCCCGTCGATCGCCGGATATTCGTCGGTCGTCATCGTCTCCCCGCTCGCCCTGTGATGCATTACTTCGCCTCGCTGGCGCTCGGCTCCGTAATGCGATGCAGCTGTGTTGTTTGGTTCACTCGCTGGCGCTCGCTCACGGCTGCCGCTGCCCGACGGTGAAGTCGTGACCCCACAGGCTGACCGCGGTGGATTCCCGTGCGATCCAGTCGGCGTCGTCGACTTCCAGACCTTCACAACCGAATTCGACGTCGAAGCCGCCCGGTGTCTTCATATAGAACGACAGCATCTTGTCGTTGACGTGCCGGCCCAGCGTCGCCGACATCTTCACCTTCTTGCGCAGTGCGCGATCCAGGCAGAGCCCGACATCGTCGGAGCCCTCCACCTCGAGCATCAGGTGCACGATGCCGCTCGGGGTCGGCATGGGCAGGAAGGCCAGCGAGTGGTGGCGCGGGTTGCAGCCGAAGAAGCGCAGCCAGGCCGGTTCGCCGTCGGCGGGCCGCCCGACCATCTGCGGTGGCAGCCGCATCGAATCGCGCAGCCGGAAACCGAGCACATCGCGATAGAAGGTCAGCGCGGCCGCATCGTCTTTGGTGCTGAGCACCACATGGCCGAGTCCCTGTTCGCCCGTGACGAATCGGTGTCCGTAGGGGCTGACCACGCGCCGATGTTCCAGTGCCGCACCGTGAAACGCCTCGAGGGTATTGCCCGAGGGATCCTCGAACGAGATCAGCTCGTAGACCCGGCGATCGGCCTTCTCCTGCGCGGTGCCCTCCTTGAACGGCACCCCGGCCGCATCCAGCCGGTCCCGAATATCCTGCAGCTCAGCGGCATTGGCGGTCTCCCAGCCGGAGACCTGCAGCTGATCCTTCTCGCCCGGCGAGATGACGAGCCGAGCCGGGAAGTCGTCCATGCGCAGATACAGCGCCTCGGGATTGCTGCCCTTGCCCTCGACCATGCCGAGCACCTTGAGCCCGTATTCGCGCCAGGCCGCCATATCGGTGGCCTCGATGCGCAGATACGCCAGCGATCGAATGCCCATCACTTCTCCTTCACACCGGCAAGGAAATCCGTTGCCAGCCGGTTGAATTCGTCGAACTTCTCCAGCTGGGCCCAGTGCCCGCAACCACCGAAGACGTGCAGCTGCACCCGTGGAATCATCTTCGTCGCGACCAGCGCGCCGTCGAGTGGATTCACCCGATCTTCCCGGCCCCAGATGAGCAGCACCGGCTGGCGCAGCTTATAGGCGTCGCGCCAGATCATGCCCTGCTCGAAATCGGCTCCGGCGAAGGACTTTCCCATCGCCCTGGTCGCGGCCAGCGCCTCGGGCGTGCTCGCCGAGGCGAAGCGCTCATCGATCAGCTCGTCGGTGATCAGCGACTGATCGAAGACCATGATTCGCAGGAATGCCTCCAGGTTTTCCCTGGTCGGCTCGTAATTGAACTTCGCGAGGTTCTTCACACCCTCGGTCGGATCCGGTGCGAAAAGGTTGACGCTCAACCCGCCCGGACCCATCAGCACCAGCTTGCCCGCCCGATCCGGATAGTCCAGCGCGAACCGCACCGCCGTACCCCCGCCGAGTGAATTGCCCAGCAGATGCACGCGTCCGGTGATCTCCAGCGCATCGAGCAGATCCTTCAGCGCGGAGGCGCTGTGTGCGAAGTACTGCGGGTGCTCGGTCGGCTTGTCCGAGAGCCCGAATCCCGGCTGATCCACGGCGAGCACGTGGAACTCGCGGGCCAGCACCGGGATATTGCGGGCGAAGTTCGACCACGACGAGGCGCCGGGCCCGCCGCCGTGCAACAGCACGATCGTCGGGCCGTTGCCGACTCCGGCCTCGTGATAGTGCAGGCGCAGATCGGGCCGCGCCTGCGCGTATCGCGAGGTCGATTCGAAGGTGAGTTCGGTTGTCGCCGTCACGGCTAGACCATGCCGTCGGTAACCGGAAGCCCGAATTCGTGCGTGCCGTACATGACATAGGCGCGCTCGGGATCATTGGCGGCGTGCACCCGACCGGCGTGCGCATCGCGCCAGAAGCGTTGCAGCGGAGTGCCGTTCGCGAGTGCGGTGGCGCCGGAGGCTTCGAAGAGCTTATCGATCGAGGCGATCGCCCGCCCGGTCGCGCGCACCTGGTCGCGGCGTGCCCGCACCCGCAGATCGAACGGAATCTCCTTGCCCGCCACCAGCAGTGCGTATTCGTCGGCGACATTTCCCGACAGTTGACGCCATGCGGCATCGATGTCGCTGGAGGCCTCGGCGACCCGCACCTTGGTGAACGGATCTTCCTTGGCCTTCTCGCCTGCATAGGCCGCACGCACCCGCTTGCCCTGATGTTCGACATGGGCGGCATACGCGCCGTACGCCATACCGACGATCGGTGCGGAGATGGTCGTGGGATGGATTGTGCCCCAGGGCATCTTGTACACCGGATCGGTGTTCTGCTCCAGGCCGGGGGACTTCAGCTCACTCATCGCGCGGAAGCTCAGGAACCGATGCTTCGGCACGAAAACATCCTCCACCACAACGGTATTGGAGCCGGTGCCGCGCAGGCCGACCACATTCCACACATCATCGATGCGATAGTCGGCGCGCGGGATCAGGAAGCTGCCGAAGTCGACCGGCTTGCCGTCCTTGATCACCGGACCGCCGAGCACCGCCCAGGTGGCATGATCCGAGCCCGAGGACCAGGCCCACGCGCCCTTGACGAGGTAGCCGCCGTCGACGACCGTGCCCGCGCCCATCGGGGCGTACGACGAGGAGATCCGGACCTCGTTGTCCTGGCCCCACACATCTTCCTGCGCCTGCTGGTCGAACAATGCGAGGTGCCAGTTGTGCACGCCGACGATGCCCGCCACCCAGCCGGTGGAGCCGCATGCGCTGGCGAGCTTGCGAACCGTGTCGTAGAACACGACCGGATCGGCCGCATGGCCGCCCCACTGCTTGGGCTGCAGCAGACGGAAGAAGCCGGTCTCCTGCAGTGCCTTCATCGATTCGTCGGGGATGCGCCGCAGGTCCTCGGCCTCCTGTGCGCGCTCGCGCAGCGTCGGCAACAGTGCTTCGACCCGTTCGGTCACTTCTTGCGTCATCGCGGGACCTGCTCCTGCCTGGTCGGATTGGTAACCGGTACTCATTTGCCTCTGAGACTAGAACAGGTTCTTATTTCTGTCGAGAACGGGTGACCATAAGGGGCATTCGTCACCGATTCGCAGGTGGTCGGCGGAATCGCTGGCGTGGAACGCGACATTTTTGTAACGTGTTCTAGTACAGAAGGAGGAGGAATCGCGATGGCAGTTACCCCACCGCCGCCGAGCGACGGGCCCGGAGGCGGCAGCGTGCGTAACCCCGGAGGGACCCGGGAGGCGGCAAATCCGACACCGCGGAGCGGTGCGAAGGTTCGCGAGCTCGACGTGGGCTCCGCGCCCACCCGATACGCGCGGGGATGGCATTGCCTCGGGCTGGCGAAGTCGTTCCGCGACGGCAAGCCGCACGCGGTCGAGGTGTTCGGAACCAAGCTCGTCGTCTGGGTCGACAGCAATGACGAACTCCGGGTGCTGGACGCCTACTGCAGGCATATGGGTGGCGACCTGACCATGGGCGAGGTCAAGGACGGCGATATCGCCTGCCCGTTCCACGACTGGCGCTGGTCCGGCACCAGCGGCAAATGCACCGCGATTCCCTACGCGCGGCGCGTGCCGCCGCTGGCGCGGACCCGCAAGTGGACCACGCTCGAGCGCAATGGTCAGCTTTTCGTCTGGCACGACCACGAGGGCAGCCAGCCGCCGCCGGAGATCACCATTCCGCACATCGTCGGGCCCTATACCGACGCCGATGGCAATCCGAGCGAAGAGCTCGACAGCGGGTGGACCGAATGGACCTGGAACTCGCTGCTGATCGAGGGCGCGAACTGCCGCGAGATCATCGACAACGTGGTGGATATGGCCCACTTCTTCTATATCCACTTCGCCTTCCCGACGTACTTCAAGAATGTCTTCGAGGGGCATATCGCCACCCAGTTCCTGGAGACCAAGGGTCGTCCCGATATCGGCATGGCCTCCAAGTACGGCGGCGACACCCTGCTCAAGTCGGAGGCGTCGTACTTCGGGCCCTCTTACATGATCAACCCGCTGGTCAATATCTACAGCGGATACGAGGTCAAGAGCGTCCTGATCAACTGCCACTACCCGGTGACGCACGATTCGTTCGTGCTGCAGTGGGGCGTCTCCCTGGAGAAGCCGAAGGGCGTCGACGGCGAGATGGCCGACAAGCTGGCCGCGAAGATGACCGAAGGCATCAGCGTCGGGTTCCTGCAGGATGTCGAGATCTGGAAGCACAAGTCCAAGGTCGAGAATCCGCTGCTCTGCGAGGAGGACGGTCCGGTCTACCAGCTGCGCCGGTGGTACGACCAGTTCTATGTGGATCTGGCCGATGTGACCGACAAGATGACCCAGCGCTTCGAATTCGAGGTGGATACCACCAAGGCGAATGAGGCGTGGGAGGCCGAGGTCGCCGAGAACCTGCGGCGCAAGCGGGAAACGGAAGCGGAAGCAGGCGTCTGATGGCGGCAACCTGGGCGAAAGCACCCGACTTCGCCGACCAACCGGCGCGGCGGGCCGCGGTGCAGGCCCAGACCGTGGTCGACAAGCAGCGCTATCTGGAAGAGGGACTGACGCCGCTGCGGTGTCAGTCATGCCAGAGCGAGGTGCTGGTGCGCAAGAGTTCGTCGCACCAGACCTCGGTGCAGTGGACCGAGAATCCGGCCGCGCACTGCCCGGTCTTCGCCAGGCTCAGCGCGCAGGGTTACGGGCCGGGACGTCCGGAAACCTGTGCGCAACTGGAGAAGACGATCAAATGGGCCGTCGACGAGGGTGTGCTGGAAATCGACTGATCAGTCGAGGGTGAAGTCGGCGAAGTCGAACCCTGGCGCAACGATGCAGCTGACCAGGACATATTCATCGCCAGCCGGCCGCGCGGCCTGACTGATCCCGCCCGGCACCACCGCCTGCAATACCTGCCCGTGCTCGACATCGGGCCCGAGGACAATCTCCTCGCCCCCGATGTCGAGCACCAGCGGCCCACCTCGATGCCACAACCACACCTCATCCGACCGCACCGTATGCGGCGCCGACCGCTCACCAGGCATCAACAAGAAATAGATCGCGGTCCCACTCGCTCGCGGCCCTGGGTACCCCTCGGGCGTGAATTCCACCGCACTACGCCAGGTTTGCCGATACCACCCACCCTCCGGGTGCGGCTCCAGATCGAGTGCAACAGCCAGCGCCGGTCGGTTATCGCTCATGCCCCGACTATGCCCGATCGACGGTTTTCTGGGAGCCCAGCCACTGATGCGGTTGCCCGGTCACTGCGGCGATGCAGTCGAGGTCGTGATCCCGATGCAGCAAAGTCAGCCCGCGCAACTCGGCAGTGGTTGCGAGGACGAGGTCGACCGGGCCCGCGCTGCGATGCGGTCCCCGCTCGGTGAGCTCGGCCTGAACCTCCCAGGCGCGGGCGTAGGCCTGATCATCGACGCGGTCGAGGCGATTCTGGTCAGAACAGGGTGGGTTCGCCGAAGCCAGGAGTGCGTTCGATTTCCAGGAGGCGTTGTTTGGTGGTGATGCCGCCCGGGGCGGAGAAGCCGGTGAGGGCGTGGTCGGCGGCCAGGACTCGGTGGCAGGGGATGATCAGGGGGATCGGGTTGCGGCCGAGGGCTTGTCCGACGGCTTGGGCCGCGCCGGGCGCGCCGATACGGTCGGCGACCTGGCCGTAGCTGAGGGTGTGGCCGGGATCGATGGCGCGGGTGACTTCGTAGACGGCGCGGTGGAATTCCGGAATTCCACTGGTGCTCACGGGAATCCAGCGCAGATCGTCGAGTTGGCCGACGAGGTGGGCCTGGATGCACGCAATGGCTTCGGCGATCGGGCCGGTGGGTTTCGCCTCCGGAATTTCCTCGGAGTCCGGAATTCGGCTGCTGCGACGCATGATCCGGGTCCGCGTCGCGGCGGGGCTCGCCTCGGGCAGTCCGAATCGGAATACGCGGTCGTCGGCCCAGGCGATCGCGCAGGTGCCGATCGCGGTTTCGAACAGCGCCGACCCGGTGACCGGGCGAGCGGAAGCACTCATACGGTCAGTGTGCACGCCGGGTCCGACATCTTCGACCAGTCCAGTCCAGTTCTCAGAAACTGGCCTGGATGCCACCGACGGTCGGCTTCACCGCTCCGCAACTCGGGTTCGAGATCCGGCGCTGCGCGACCCACTCGGGATGAGTGAGGGCCGAAGCATCCGGATCCGGCACATCGTTGCGGCCGTAGATCGCGGTGAGATCCGCGTATTGGCGCTGGTTTTCGTAGTAGGAAGGCGACCAGTCGGTCAACGGCCCCGGCGCGTGGAACCGTTCGAGGCGGAAAGCCTCGCTCGGGCGCCGCGGGGCGAACCGGTGGACGAGATAGGCGAAGACGGCGATGACGAGCAGGGTGGCGAGGGCGGTCATAGAAGCAAGGGTGCGCGCACTGGCCTTGTAATTGAATATCCACTTCGCTAATACTGGACTTATGTCGACGAGAGTTATCGGTGCCACCAGCCTTGCCCGCGATCTGGGGAGTTGGCGCAGTGCGGACGAGAACGGCGAACCGGGGGAGCGCCGGTCGACGCGTCCGGCCTATCTGGCTCTCGCCGAAGGCATCCGCCTGCTCATCCACGACGGCCGCGCACCGCTCGGCGTCGCACTGCCCAGTGAGCGCGACCTCGCCACCACGCTCGGCGTAAGTCGCACGACCATCACCTCCACCTACAGCCTGCTGCGCGAACACGGCTACCTGATCAGTCGTCAGGGTTCGCGCAGTACCGTCGCCCTCCCGCGTGACGTGCAGCACGACGGCACCAAACCGGCCCGCAGCATCCTGGCGATGATGGCGCAACCGGAACTGCCGACCATCGATATGACCTACGCCGCGATGGCCGCGCCGATGGAGATGCAGGAGGCGTACTCCGTTGCGCTGCAAGGCCTTCCGGCCTACCTCGGCACGCACGGTATGGATCCGGTCGGCGTGCTCGCGCTGCGCGAGGCACTGGCCCGCCGCTACACCGAACGCGGCTTGCCCACCGAACCGGACCAGATCCTGGTCACCCTGGGCGCCCAGCACGGCCTGCGCCTGCTGCTCAATGTGCTCACCGCGCCAGCGGCCCGGGTGCTCATCGACCACCCGACCTATCCGAATGCCATCGAGGCGATCCGCGATGTCGGCGCCCGCCCTGTGTCGGTGCCGCTCCGCCCCGAAACCCCGGAATCCGGCTGGGATCTCGACGGAATCCGCAGTGCCGCAAGGCAAACCGCGGCAACCCTGGCCTACCTGGTGCCGGACTTCAACAACCCGACCGGCCTGCTGCTCGACGCCGACGGCCGCGCCGAACTGACCGCCATCGCCCGCGAGACGCGGATGACCGTGGTGATCGACGAGTCGATGGTGGACCTGAGCCTGACCGACCGGACCGCGCCCCCGCCGGTCGCGGCCTTCGCCAAGGGCAGCGAGATCATCACCATCGGCTCGGCCTCGAAATCCTTCTGGGGTGGTCTGCGCGTCGGCTGGATCCGCACCAATCAATCGCTGATCACCAAACTGCTCGGCATCCGCTCCACCGTCGACCTCGGCACGCCCGTCATGGACCAGTTGGCCACCATCCACCTGCTGGAGAATGCGGGCACCATCCTCACCCGCCGTCGCGATCAACTGCGCGCCCAGCGTGCGGCCCTGCTCGCCACGCTCGGCGAGGAGCTTCCGGACTGGCGCACGATCATCGGTGACGGCGGCATGTCGGTCTGGGCGCAGCTACCGGCTCCGGTCTCGACGGCACTGGCCGCCACCGCCCCCAACCACGGTGTATTGCTCGCCGCCGGACCGAGATTCGGTGTGCAGGGCGCCTTCGAACGCTTCATCCGCCTGCCCTTCACCCACCCCGAACCCGAACTCCGTTTGGCGGTGAAGTCCATCGCCACCGCCTACGAAGCCCTCACCCCCCGCGCCGCCGACCCCCTCCAACCGCTCACCTGCTACTGACCGGGTAGTGCAATATCGAGGGTATGGATCTCATTTCGGGACCGCGGGTCCCCGATAATGTTGACGGCTTCCGTGAGTTGGCGGCCGCGCGGTTGGGCGGATTTCCGCATACGGAGGTTGCCGACGCACCGGGTCTTCGCCGGGCGGCGGTGTTGCTGTGTGTGGTGGCAATAGACGGTCCGCCGTCGGTGCTGGTCATCAAACGCGCGTATCGCGGGCGCAATGCCGGGCAATGGGCGCTGCCGGGTGGGCGGGTCGACGACGGGGAAACCGTTGAGCAGGCGGCGATACGTGAATTGCACGAGGAACTCGGACTGACCGCGAGCCCGGCCGATCTGCTCGGCAGGCTCGACGACTTTCCCGCCGCATCGGGTTTCGTCATCACGCCGATCGTGGCGGCTCTTGCCGACGTGTCCGAGTTGCGGCCCAGTCCGGACGAGGTCCACTCGGTCCATCAAGTGGATCTCGCCCGGCTGGCCGCCGACGATGTCCCGCATTGGGTGCATCCGAACGAGGCGGTGCGACAACAGGATCTGCGGCCTGATGCCCCTGCGGTCCCCTACGACGGCCCCGGTCTACTGCAGATGCGCCTCGCTGCGAACATGACCATCCACGCACCGACCGGTGCCATGCTCTGGCAGTTCCGTGAAGTCATACTGCTCGGCCGAGACCCAGACGCCGCCCGGATCGCGCATTTCGCCCAGCCGGAATGGACGCGGAACTAGCTCAGAAGGCCATGGTTATCGGTCCACCCAAACGGATTCGATCGGCGTCGCCTCGCTGGGCGGCGGGGTGGGCGTACCGGCAGGGGTGCGCGAGAAGCGCGGGGCAGGCGCGTGCTGGACGACACCGTCGATCTCGATCAACCCGGTGCGCGCGGCAATGTGTGGATTCTGTTCTGCCTCGGTGAAAGTCAGCACCGGTGTCGTGCACGCGTCGGTGCCGTCGAAGATCGCGGCCCACTCATCCCGTGTCTTGGTCTTGAACTTCTCCGTGAACAGCTTCTTCAGTTGATCCTGACCATTCGGATCGAGTTGCATCGGCAGGCCGTCGGGATCAATTTCCAAGCCCTGCAACAGTTCCGCGTAGAACTGCGGCTCGATCGCGCCGACGGCCATGTACTTGCCGTCCGAGGTCTCGTACGTGTCGTAGAACGACATACCGGTATCGAGCAGGTTGGTGCCGCGCTCGTCCGACCACAGGCCCATGCCGCGCATGCCCCAGATCATGTGCGAAAGAGCAAGCGCCCCATCGATCATCGCCGAATCGATGACCTGCCCCTTACCGGAATTCTGCCGCTCCACCAGGGCCGCGAGAATGCCGAATACCAGGAACATCGAGCCGCCACCGAAGTCGCCGACCATATTCAGCGGCGGCACCGGCCGCTCGCCCTTGCGGCCGATGGCGTGCAGCACGCCGGTCAGCGAAATGTAGTTGATGTCGTGTCCGGCGCGTTCGGCCAGCGGACCGTCCTGACCCCAGCCGGTCATCCGGCCGTAGACCAACCGCGGATTGCGTGCGAGCACCGCATCCGGGCCGAGGCCCATGCGCTCGGTGACGCCGGGCCGGAAGCCCTCGATCAGCACGTCGGCCTTCTCGGCGAGTGCGAGCACCTTCTCGATATCCGCCGGATCCTTCAGGTTCGCCTCGACGATGGTGCGCCCGCGCCACTGCGGCCGCTCCATGAAGCCGGGCAGCATGCCGGGCCGCTGTATCCGCACCACATCGGCGCCGAGGTCGGCCAGCAGCAGCGCCGCATGCGGACCGGGGCCGATGCCGGCCAGTTCGATGACCTTGATGCCCGCGAGCGGGCCCTGCTTGGCGGTGGATGGTGTGCTCACGCCCTACCTCGGTTCGTCGTTGATCCAGCGCTCCCGGGGCGACCCGAGGCTGTATTGACAGTATGACAATAACGCCGAAGCTATCTGCGAGACGGGTTCGCGAGCCCAAGGGCGGAGTTGAGTCGATAAGCCCCGCCGCGGCCGTGGAATACCGCCATCAGCAGCGCGCCGGCCAAGGCTGCGCCGATTCCCGCATAGACATGCGACGGCAGGTCGGCCCAGTATCCGATGACGACCGCGAGTGCGAGTCCGAATGTGCCTGCCACCGCATTGCGCAGCGGATCGTTGCCCCACACATTCGGAAACTGTTCGCCGACCATGCCTTTGACGAAATGCGGGACCGCATTCGCGCCGAACACTCCGGCCAGTGCCGACAACAGAATCGTTTGCCACATGACGAGCCACCTTCTTTTCGGTCAACGGTTGTAGACCGAAAGCTAGCATGGCGCTTCGATTCGGTCAACGCCCGTAGACTGAGCCCATGAATTCTCGCCCTCTCAGCCGCGCCGAGCAACGGCAGAGCACACAATCCCGGATCCTGGATGCGGCCCGGCGGTTGTTCGCAGAGGTCGGCTACGACCGGGCCACCATTCGCGCGATCGCCGCCGAGGCGCAGACCGATCCCGGACTGGTGATGCGCTATTTCGGGTCGAAAGACAACCTCTTCGCCCAGGCTTCCGGTTTCGAGCAGGAAGACCTGGTGACCGGCACGCCCGAAGAGGCGGCCGGCCAGCTGCTCACGGCCCTCGAAACCAAGCTCGCCCAGCAGCCCACCGACGCCCTCGCCGCGATCCGGTCCATGTTCACCCACCCTGACGCCGCCGCCGAAGTGCAACTCGCCATGGTGTCCCGGCAGCGGCAAGCGGCCGGACACCTGGCCGACGATGATGCGGACCTGCGCGCCGGGCTCATCGGCGCGATCACCATCGGCACCGTCATCGGCCGGCATTTGCTCCAGCTCGACGGACTGCGCGACGCCCCGCCCGAGCGGATCACCGCGCTGCTCCGCCGAGCCTTCCTCGACATCGCCTGCGGCCCGACGGCCTAACCCTCGGACCCGAGCTGACCAGGTGCGACACCGTGTCAGTGGACGTGTCAGGTCGGTGTCAGGTCAGTATCAGGCCGGCCGATGACAGTCGTCGCATGACAACTTCAGCAATTGCGGCTTCCGGGCTGCGAAAGGCCTACGGGGACAAGGTCGTCCTCGATGGCATTGATTTGAATATCGGTGCGGGGACGATCTTTTCGCTGCTCGGTCCGAATGGGGCGGGCAAGACGACGACAGTGAACGTGCTGACCACGCTGTTGAAGGCCGATGCGGGCACGGCGCATGTCGCCGGGCACGATATCGCGTCCGAGACCAAGGCGGTGCGCGCGGCGATCGGGGTCACCGGGCAGTTCGCGGCGGTGGATGATCTGCTGACGGGGGAAGAGAACCTCCAGTTGATGGCGGATCTGCACCGTCTGCGGGGCGGCGAGGCCAAGCGGGTGGTCACCGGACTGCTGGAACGATTCGATCTGGTGGAGTCGGCGCGAAAGCGGGCAGCGACCTATTCCGGCGGTATGCGCCGGAAGCTGGACTTGGCGATGACGCTGGTCACCAAGCCGGAAATCGTTTTCCTGGACGAGCCGACAACGGGGCTGGATCCGCGTAGCCGCCGCACGATGTGGGAAATCGTGCGGGATTTGACGGCCGATGGTGTGACCATCTTCCTCACCACCCAGTACCTCGAGGAAGCCGATCAGCTGGCTGACCGGATCGCGGTGCTCGACCAGGGCCGGATAGTCGCCGAGGGCACTCCCGACGATCTCAAGCGCCGGGTACCGGGCAGCCACATCCGGCTCCGGTTCACCACTGTCACGGAACTGGATGCGGCGGCGGGCATCCTGCCCGGCTCCACCCGCGACGACGAGGCTCTGACCTTGCGGGTGCCAGGCGACGGCGGCACGAAATCACTGCGCCACCTGCTGGATCGGCTCGCCGATATCGCGATCGAGGCCGATGAGGTCTCCGTCCACACCCCCGACCTCGATGATGTCTTCCTTTCCCTGACCGGTCACGCGACCACGGAGGCCAACGCACAATGAGCACCATTACCGCACCGCTGGCCGATTCGACGATCATGCTGCGGCGCAACTTCAAACACATCGCCCGGACTCCGGTCACGGTATTCAACGCGGCTCTGATGCCGGTCGTGATGATGTTGATCTTCGTTTACGTGTTCGGCAGCGCCTTCGATGTCGGCGAGCACTACATCGATTACGCGACACCGGGCATGATCCTGCTGGCCATCAGCTACGGATTGTCGGGCACCGCGGTATCGGTGAGCTCCGACATGACGAAGGGCATCATCAACCGGTTCAAGGTCATGGATGTCTCCCGTAGCGCCGTACTGACCGGTCACGTCGTGGCCACCATACTGACCAACGCGGTCGCCATCACGGCCGTTATCGGTGTGGCCTTCGCACTGGGGTTCCGGCCGCCCGCGACCGCGCTCGACTGGCTCGGCGCGATCGGCATCATGGCGGCGACCTCTTTCGCGGCGTCCTGGCTCACGGTCGCCTTGGGTATGGCTGCGAAGACTCCGGAATCCGCGGGCATGGGCGTGGTGCCGCTGATCATGCTGCCCTTTGTGAGCAGCGCGGTCGTGCCTGCCGACAAGATGGGACAGGGCGTGCGGCAGTTCGCGCAGTATCAGCCCTTCACGCCGATCATCGAAGCATTGCGTGGATTTCTCAACGGTCACCCGTCGGGCGGCTACACGGCCGCCGCGCTGGCCTGGTGCGCCGGGTTCGCCATCGTCGGATTCCTGTGGTCACGTGCCACGTTCAACAAGCGAGCGTAGTCGCGACCAGTTCACGCCAGTCCGCCTCCGCACCCTCGGTCATCGCCTCGGTGAAGCGCGCTTCACCGAGGCGATGTCGTGCTGTCTGCTCGATGCGGGCCGCGTCCGGTTGGGAACGATCGGGTAGGCCGCGTACTCCGGCACTCGCCGCGAGCAGCCGCGTGGCCTGCTCGATTTGGTCGGCACGCAGCGCCAGGTCCGCGATTCCGACGAGTACCTGGGCGATGAGGGGCGCGTATCCCGCCTCGGACGCCGCCTCGAAGGCCGCTGCGTATTCTTCGCGGGCTTCGTCGAGACCGCCTGCGAGATAGCCGAGCAGGTTGTGTATCACCGCCCTGATCTGCGCCTGCTGCGCATCGTTGCCCAGCGCGGTTGTCGCGACGTCGATCTGACGGTATGTCTGCTCGGTGTCGCCGCTCCACCGGGCCAGTTCCGCCTTCTCCAGTGCCAGAACAGCCAGGGTGTTCGGCCAGGCGGACTGATCCGCGCACCGCTGCGCCTCGGCCATGGCCGCCGCGCTCGCCTGCGCATCACCCAGCAGCCAGTGCAGCTGCGCCTGCCGCGAGCGCATTCGGACGATATCGTCGATCGTGCCCACCTCGGTGACCACCGCGATCGCCTGATCGAAATATACACAGGCAGTGGCGAATTCGCCGCGCACGGCGATTCGATCCGCCAGCTCGGTCAGCGCGAACGAAATCCCCCAGCGCTCGCCGATGGCACGGAACTCGGCCAGCGCGGTCTCGAGATACTCGTCCGCCTCCCGCCCGTCCTGGCCGAGCACGATCCGCATCCTGCCGAGGAGCAGCCGGGCCAATGCACGCACCCAGGGGTCATCGTCGGTGAGCAGCGGTTCGAACGCGGACAGATACTGGTCCGGCCCCTGCAACATGTGTTCCAGCGCTGCGGTGAACGCCAGCAGGGGGTAGCGGGACCGACTGCGCCGACTGAACCGGTATGCCTTGTGGATCCATTCGTCCACTTGGCGCTCGTCATTGGGGCCGGAGGACATGAAGTGCACGATCAGCCCGTACACGATGGCCAGGGTCTCATCGTCCACCTCGCCGGGCAGGTCGGCGGCCGCGGTGATCAGCTCCATGCCCTCGGCCTTGTGCCCGCTGAGCCACCAATACCAGCCCGCTGCCGCCGCGAGCCGCATCGCTCCGGCCGCGTCCCCGGCCGCGAGCGCGCCACGCATCGCGACGGCGATGTTGTCGTGCTCGGCCTCCAGCGTGGCGAGCCACTCCAGTTGGTCGGCGCGGCGCAGGTGCGGCTCCGCGCTCGCGGCGAGTTCGGTGACGTACGAAAGATGTTCTCGGCGTACAAGTTCCGATTCCCCCGACGCCACGAGCCGTTCCCGGGCGTACTGCTTGATGGTGTCGAGCATTCGATAGCGCAGCCCACCGGGTGAGCCGGCGGGCGGAGCACTGTCCTCCACGGAGAGCAGCAGCGATTTCTCGGTCAGCGCGGTCAGCAACTCCAGTACCTCCCACCGCTCGACCGCTGTGTTTTTCCCACCCCCCTGCCCTTCGGGCCCGCCGCCCGTGTCCGCGCAGACCTGCTCGGCCGCTTCCAAACTCGCGCCGCCGGAGAACACCGCAAGCCTGCGCAGCACCATCCGTTCGGCGTCGGTGAGCAGTTCCCAGCTCCAGTCGACCACCGCCCGCAACGTCCGGTGCTGCGGAATCGCGGTACGGCTGCCGCCGGTCAGCAGGCGGAACCGATCGTCGAGGCGGTTGGCGAGCTGATCGAGGGACATGGTGCGCAGTCTGGCCGCGGCCAGTTCGATCGCCAGCGGTATCCCGTCGAGCGCACGGCAGACGCGCGCCATGGTCGACAGTGTGCGGGCATCGGCCGCGAGATCCTTGTGCACCGCACCGGCCCGGTCCCGCAACAGCTGAACGGCGGCGCTGGATTCGATCTCGCCGGGGTCCGCGTCCTCGGCGGGCAACGCCAGCGGCACGACCTGCCATAACGCCTCGCCCGTGATACCGAGCGGTTCCCTGCTCGTCGCGAGGATCCGCAGCCGCTGACATTCCCCGAGCAGCCGGTGGGCGAATGCGGCCGCGGCGTCGATCACATGTTCACAGTTGTCCAGGATCAACAACGTCTCGCGCTCGCGCAGCGCCGCGATGAGCCGATCCAGCGGTTCCGCATTCGGTGCGGCGCCGAGCAGCGCATCCCGGAGCCCGAGTGCGGCGATCGCCGATTGCGCCACGTCACCACTCGCGCCGACGGACGCGAGTTCGACCAGCCAGGCCCCGTCGGGCAGGTCGTCGAGCAGGGTCCGTGCGGTTTCCAAGGCCAGCCTGGTTTTCCCCGAACCACCGGGCCCGGTCACCGTGGTGAGCCGATGTGCCGCAATGAGTTCGCGCACCGCGGCAATGTCCCCGTTCTTGCCGACGAAGCTGGTCAACTCGGCCCGCAGGTTCGTCTTGCGGTCGTTGTCCTGCGCTCCGATTTCGCCGCGCAGCAGCGCAACGTGCAGTGCGGAGAGTTCCGGTGCGGGATCCACGCCCAGCGTGTCGGCGAGTGCTTCCCTGGCACGTTGGTACACGACCAGTGCTTCGGCGCCACGACCGGCGGCGACCAATGCCCGCATCAGCGCGGCGACGAGCCGTTCCCGCACCGGATGCCGGGCCACCAGCTCGGTCAGCTCGGCGACCAGCTCCGCACCCCGGCCGAGACGGATCTCCGCTTCGTACAGATCTTCCGTTGCGGCCAGGCGCAGCCCCTCGAGCCGGGTGATCACCGCGTCGGCGGCTTCACTGTCCTGCACACCGATGTCCTGCAGCAGCGCACCGCGCCACAGGTCGAGGGCCTCGCGCAGCAACTCGGCCTGTTGCGCGTCGGCACCGCCGCGGGCCTGGTCGAGAAGCTTTTCGAACCGCACGGCGTCGACAGCGTGGGATTCCACCGCCAGCCGGTATCCGCCCGTCTGCACGTCGAGCGACCCGTCCGGCAGCACCCTCCGCAGCCGGGAGACCAGTGCCTGCAAGGCGTTCGCCGCGTCGGAGGGCGGCTGTTCACCCCAAATCCAATCGACCAGCGTGGCTTTCGGGACCGCGCGGCCGGGTTCGAGCGCAAGGGCGATCAACAGCGCCCGCAACCGGGTGCCCGGTACCTCGATCAATCCGCCGTCGTCTAGTCGGATTTCGAGCGGTCCAAGCATTGCGATCTGCACCCGGACCATTTTGCCGTGAACGAGAGATCAGCGCGGCCCGCCCCCGGGATGACAACGCTCCGACGGCGGAACATGTTGCCCGGACAGGCAATTCGATGCCGCCGTCCGCGCGATATGCGGCACTGTCGCAAGTGGACCGGTGCCTGTTCGTCCCTCCTTATCGGCTCTGACCAGGCCGAACGCCGTGTCAGTGCGCGTGTCAGAGCGGTGTCAGGTCGATATCAGCGGGGCTCGCGACAGTGTTCACGTCAACAACACAGCAACCACCGGCTGGGTCCGCTGACCCGGCCCACACACCACGCTGAAGGAGTAACAGCCATGACTACGTTCCAGACCCCGGAACCGATCGCCGTCACCGTCGAGGTGCTCTCCGGCAACGTAACGGTCATCGCCTCCGACCGCACCGACACCATCGTCGAGGTCCGGCCGGCCGATGCGTCCAAGAAGGGTGACGTGCGCGCCGCCGAGCAGACCATGGTCGATTTCGTCGCGGGCACGCTGACCGTGAAAACGCCGAAGGACTGGCGGACCTACACACCGTTCGGCGGCAATCCGTCGATCGAGGTGACCATCGAGGTACCCACCGGGTCCCGGCTCCAGGGCACCGCAGGTGTGGGCCGATTGCTGGGCACCGGCGAACTCGGCCAGTGCGAGCTGGAGATCGCCGCCGGCGACATCATCGTCGAGCGCCCGCTCGGTTCGGTGACCGCGAAAGCCGCCAAGGGCAATATCCGCATCGGCGAAGCATCGCGCGGCGTGCTCCGGCTGGAAACCTCCATGGGCGAGCTGGAGGTAGGCATCCATCCGGGCAGCGCGGCCCGGCTGGAAACCAACGCCAAGCACGGCACCGTGCAGAACCAGATGCAACCGGTCGACCGGACGGAGCGCAACGAGGACACCGTGCAGGTCTATGCGCGAAACTCCTACGGCAACATCATCATTCGGCACGCCATCGCCGCCTAGTGCCCCGGCTCGCAGCCCTGGCCTGCCTACGCATGTCGCACACCGGCTGCACGACGCCACATCAGCGTCGTGCGCCGGGGGCGCGGTCGGCTTGCCTGTGGTCGCACTTTCGAACTGCGGTGTGGCTGCCCGAGATGATCTCGGCCCGTTGATTTTCCGAACGGCCGCGTGGCCGCTTCGAACCGGTACGACGATCAACGCCAGTAGTGACCGTCACGGAGATGGACGGAGTTGTGCTGGTGGGCAATTCGCCGGGTGTGGCTGCGGCGGTGTGACCAGGTCGAACACCGTGTCAGTTCGGTGTCAGGTCGATATCAGCCGGGCCGACGACAGTGTTCATGTGAACAGTTCAGCAACTTCAGCTTCTGGACCGCGGAAGGCATACGGGGACAAGGCGATCCCCGATGGCATCGAGCTGCGCACCGACGCGCTGATCTACGGCGCGCGGTCCTTCCCGGTCACTTGGAACAAGGGATAAGCAATGGAACTCAGAGTGGACCGGGAGCGCTGCATCGGCGCAGGCATGTGCGTACTGACCGCCCCTGGAGTGTTCGACCAGGACGCCGCGGACGGCCGGGTGGTGCCGCTGGACCTCACACCCGCGCCCGAGTGGGAAGCGGCCGTCCGCGAGGCCGCCGAAGTGTGCCCGTCCGGCGCGATCAGCATCGTCTCCCGCGATTAGCGCCCCTGCTTCCCAACTTTCTCTACTACCTGATCAGGAAAACCCAATGAGTGAAACGGTTCCCGTCCCCCACGGCCTCCCCATGGAACGCAATGCGGGCCCCTTCGACCCGCCTCGCGAAATCACCCGCCTGCGCGAGGCTCGCCCGGTCAGTCCCCTCGTCTTCCCCGACGGTCACGAGGGCTGGTTGGTCACCGGCTACGAGGAGGTCCGCCAGCTCATGGCCGACACCCGGTTCAGCTCCCGCCAGGACATCGGCATTGTCCACGTGCCGTACGAGACCCCCGGCATGCCGGTCGCTACCGAGCCTTCCCCACAGATCCCGGGCTTGTTCGTCGCCATGGACCCGCCGGACCACACCCGGCTGCGGCGCAAGCTCACCGGCGCCTTCACCGTCAAGCGCATGAAGCAGCTCGAAGAGCACATCATCGACATCGTCGAGCGGCAGTTGGACGAGATGGCGGGCCTGACCCCGCCGGTCGACCTGGTCAAGGCGTTCGCGCTGCCGGTGCCCTCGCTGGTGATCTGCGAACTGCTCGGTGTTCCCTACGAGGACCGGGACACCTTCCAGGTCAACTCCGCCAAGTTCCTCGTCAAGGACCAGGCGCTCGAGGAGAAGATGGCCGCGTACGGCGCAATGACCATGTACCTGGCCGGACTTGTCACGCGCAAACGCGCCGAACCCGGTGAGGACATCCTGTCCGATCTGGCCCGCGATGACGACCTCACCATCGAGGAACTGACCGGCATCGCCTTCCTGCTGCTGCTCGCGGGGCATGAAACCACCGCCAACATGCTGGGACTCGGCACCTTTGCGCTCTTGGAGCACCCCGAGCAGCTGGCCGAACTGCGTGCCGACCCGGAGTTGGTGCCCGATGCGGTCGAGGAGCTCATGCGCTACCTGTCCGTGGCCGATATCTTCTACCGCTACGCCACGGAGGACATCGAACTGGGCGGCGAAACGATCGGCAAGGGATCGACCGTAGTTATCTCGCTGCTGGCCGCCAACCGCGACGCCCGGCGCTTCCACAACCCCGACACCCTGGACATTCACCGCAGGGCGCGCGGTCTGGTGGCCTTCGGCCACGGCATCCACCAATGCCTCGGCCAGCAACTGGCTCGCATCGAAATGCGCGCCGGTTTCGACGGACTGCTGCGTCGCCTACCGACCCTCGAACTCGCCATCCCCGCCGACGAGGTGAAACTCAGGACCGACATGAATATCTACGGCGTCCACGAACTGCCGGTCACCTGGTGACCCTGCCCTGGCAGTTGCTCGAGTCCGTCGGGGGTGTACAGACGTACTGCTCGAACCGCGGCGGCGACCGCTACGAGCGGAGGGATGCGATGGCCGTGTCCGCCGTCCGCCGACCATGCGAGGCCGAGTCCCGAAACGGGGGGTAGGGGCCATATGGCGCGGCCGACGTGGAGCACCGCCCCGCAGTTTTGGAGGTACTCGATGGCCCGATCGGCTTTGCTGATGCCGGTGACGAGCCGGATATGGCGCCCGACCGGACCACCGATCGCGATGGTGGGTCCCGAAAGGCCGTTGTCCTGGAAGAACAACTCCACCCCGATTCGCAGCGGAGCGGGTAGCTCGATTCCGGCCCGTTCCGCCCCGAACGTCACCACGAGCATGTCGTCGGCGTGGCTGATCGACCAATCGAACCGGTTGGCCATGGCGGCGGCCGTGGACGTCATCGGATTCGTCGGTGTCGCAATCAGTGTGTACTCCCCTTTCGAGCAGTGTTCGTGGAACGCACATATGCCCGGGCGTCGGTGGTGGGACGCCACATCGTTACGCCGGCCGATCGATTGGGGGAGGGCCTCGGGCATTCGCCTTGCCCGAGGTCTGCTATCGGGGTCCAGGTTCTGTGCGAGCGGATGTCGTGGACCGGAAGACCGTTTCCACTGATGTCCTCGAGATCGAGCAAAAGGTAGCTACCAACGAGCCATCCAGAGTTGGCGAATATCTGGCTACCAAAGAGAATCCGTGGAAGAAATTTAATTAAGATCGATCCGGTAAATCCGTGAACTGGATGTACCGCCTCGCTAAAGTCCATGGCTATGACTGATTTACAAGTAAACGGCGGCGCGTATGCCTTTGCGCGCGATATGTGGGCAACTGAACGGTTATGGCTGTCACGATCCGTCCGAACCATCCTCGTCGGCCTCGCCGGCCAACTGAGCGGGCTCGGGCCACAGGCCTGGACGCGCTATGAAGACGGTGAGCTGGAATTCGTGCAGGCGCGTGAGTTCCAACTAGCCCTGCTGCGAGTGCACAGTGTGCTCGCGAACGAGATCGACGCCGGGATGTTGGAAGCTGCGGCCGCCGCTCTCGACCATACGGCGGGACTGGGCGACGTCGCCTCCGTCACGGGCCTGGACCGGGCGCATACCTATCAGCGCTGGGGCACCCTCACCGCGGCCGGTGAACGTATTGCGCTCATCATCTCGCAGCCGTGGCCTGATGCCGGGCCGTCTGCCGTCCGCTCTCCCGAAGTGCACTACGAGCGAGATCGGCGATGGTGGCGGGTGAGCAGCGCCGCCAGACGCAACGCCCATTACGCCATCGTTGTCGTCGACCGACTGGTCCAGCGCGTATACGCGATCGATCCGGACGGTTGGCAACCGGATTCCACCGGAACACGGTGGGAGTTCCGGGCACTCGGTTCCGAACCGCTATCGCAGATCCACGTAGACCGTGCGTACCGGAAGGGCCACCTACCGGTCCGATTGGGCGACCCCTATCCCGCCCGGCTGGATCGCGCGTGCGTCCCCAGTTACTTCTCGGATGGGCACGATGGCGACTGACGCGCCTACATCTATGCCATCCCCCGCTTCGAGCTGATCGAGGCCTCTGCCGACTTCTTCGGTGTCGAACCCAATAGAAAAGGACATTTCGTGATCGAAACCTCGCGCATCGCGGCGATCGGTATCGCATGCGTTGCGGCAATCGCGCCGGTAACCGCCCACGCGGAAGCATCCGCCGAACATGACATCGAGTACCAGGTCACCTCGGTGGAACGTGTTGTGACAACCACGCTATCTGGAGGGACCTTCGTACTCGACCACGATCACAGCTCGTTCACCATTCGCGATGAGAGCGGCGCACCCGTGCTGGTCGTGCCAACGCGAATCACCGTGGGCGACAAGGTGCTCACCGTCGACTCCGCACTCAGCAAAGACGCGAAGGAGCTGAGGTTGACGCCCGGTGAGCTGCGACCCGCTGCCGCGCCGGTCGCATCGCCCGTCGAGAACCAGGCTGCGATGGCGGAGTTCTCGACCCGATTGGGGCTCGCCGCCACGCTCGGCACATTCGTCGGCACCGTGATCGGTCTGGTCGTCGGGGGCGTTACCGGATGCATTGTGGGTTTGCCGCTGTTCGCGGTGGGCTGCATACCTGCCGCGATCGCCGGTGCGGGGATCGGCGGCGTTCTGGGGACAATTGTCGCCGGGGGGCCGGTCCTGATGCTTTCGGCCGTGGAGCTGATCGACACGCTCAACGCGCCCGAGGGGACGACTAAATGGGCGCAGAACTCTCTGAAACCTGCGAATTAGGTGATCAGCAATGCGGCGCGATAGAGCGCGCCGCATCCCCGATGGCGGCGGCCGTCGCCGGAAACCAGCCACCAGCCAGCCGACTCCACACCGGCGTTACCGACAGCACAGCCTCATACATCTAGCTGAGCGCATGGTCCAGATCGCTCAGCAAATCCTCGACATCCTCCAGTCCAACCGAGATGCGGACGACACCATCGGACAGGCCGATGGTGGCGCGGCCTTCGGGGCCCATGGCGCGGTGGGTTGTGGTGGCGGGGTGGGTGATGAGGGTTTTGGAATCGCCGAGGTTGTTGGAGATATCGATGATGCGCAGGCGGTTGAGGACCTCGAAGGCGCGCTTCTTGGCCTCGGCCTCCGGCGCGTTCAGTTCGAAGGTGACCACGGTGCCGCCGCCGCTCATCTGGCTGGTCGCCAGGTCGTACTGCGGATGCGAGTCCAGGTACGGGTAGCGCACCCACGAGACGGATTTGTTGCCCTCGAGGAAGCGGGCGATGCGCAGTGCGGATTCGGTCGAGTGACGCACGCGCAGCGGCATCGTCTCCAAACCCTTGAGCAGGGTCCATGCGTTGAACGGGCTCAGCGCCGGACCGGTATGGCGCATAAGGTTTTTCACCGGACCGTCGATGTAGTCCTGGGCGCCGAGGATCGCACCACCGAGCACCCGGCCCTGACCATCGATGTGTTTGGTGCCCGAATACACCAGCACATCCGCACCGAGTTCGAAACCGCGCTGCAGCAGTGGCGTGGCGAAGACGTTGTCCAGCACCACTTTCGCGCCTGCGGCATGCGCGAGTTCGGTCACCCGGCGCACGTCGACCAGGGTCTGCATCGGATTGGCCGGTGTCTCGAAGAACACGGCCTGGGTCGGCACCGAAAGCGCCTGCTCCCACTGATCCAGATCATCGCCGTCGACGAAGACCGTCTCCACACCCCAGCGCGGCAGAATCTCGTTGCACACCACGAAGCACGAGCCGAACAGGCTGCGCGCGGCCACAAGTCGATCGCCCGAGCCCAAAAGCGCACCTAGCGCGGTGAATACGGCCGACATGCCGCTCGCGGTAGCGAAACATGCTTCGGCGCCGTCGATCAGACGCAGGCGCTCCTCGAACATGGCGACCGTCGGGTTGCCGTAGCGGGAGTAGACGAAATGCTCGATATCGCCGGTGAACGCCGCCTCGGCCGCCTCGGCGCTCTCATAGACGAAACCGGAGGACAGGTACAGCGCCTCAGCGGTCTCCTCGAATCCCGAGCGGCGCAGGCCACCTCGCACGCCGAGCGTCGCGGGACCGACACCCTCGGGCAGTGGCTTGTCGAACGAACCGCCGGTGATCATGACTGCCGCCAGGGCAGGCCGATGGCGCGCCAGCCGGAGCCGCCGCGATGTCCGAGCTCATCGATCGGGCCTTCGAAGCCCTCCAGCACATTGAACGACGGGGCGATGCCGGCCCCGGTCGCGGCGACCGCCGCACCGATGGAACGCTGTCCGGAGCGACAGAGGAAGACGACGGGCGCAGCCGGATCGCGACCCTCCAGCGCCTTGGTCAGCTGCTCGACGAACTCACCGTTGCGGGCGCCGTTGCTGTCGACCCATTCGATCAGCACCGTCGGCCGTTCGATCGAGGTCGTATCCGGCACACCGACGAAACGCCATTCGGCCTCGGTGCGCACGTCTACCAAGACAGCTTCGGGATTGTCCTGCAACAACTCCCACGCCTGCTGTGGGGTGATGTCACCGGCATATGTCATGCGATCCTCCTGTGAATCCACGCTTGCCGCACCTGGGTTTCGGTGCGCGGCCAGGTCGTCACCCGGAGCACCCCACCGCGGAGGAGGGTTGCCGACCAGCCAGCCGGGGCTTGGCGCTGGTACTCATGACCCGAAAATGAGATTGCCTGGGCAGGGGCCGCCATGTCAAACCCCAGTTCGCACCGCGCAGAAGGAATCAACCGCAGACGATCCATCGGTCTTGGGAGCGGGTCAGATTCCAGGTTGCCGGGGTCTCCCGGCCCTCGACCGCGATGGTCACCGTCGCCTTGGCTTTATCGCCGTCGACCATCGCATTCTCAATCTTGGTGACCTTGATCGACTTTCCGGCCGCGGCCCCGCCGAATTGACCGGCGAGCGGCGTCTTGCTCTCGTCGAAGCCCTGACAGGCCACGCCCGGCGGCGGCGTGTTGTCGGTGGTGGCGCGGGCCTCTGCGTAGCGCTGCACCGCGGCCGCGATCTTGTCCGATTCTGTGACATTTTTCTCAGCGGGCGAAAGCACCGCACCGAGCACGATCGCGACCAGCACGACAGCGGCGAAGACGGCCGCCGCGATGAACGGCGCGATGGAGCGACGATCGGTCTGATCGACCTCGATTACGGGTTCTTCATCGGTGCCCTGCTGCTCTGTCATGGGTCGATCATCCCTGGTGGACGGCGGTATCCGGCATTCGGCCCCGGAACCTGCGCCGCGCGGATTTGATAGATGTGCGCAGAGCGGGTAGTCACGGTAGGTGGGCCGGGGGCAGCAAACACCCGGTGTACGCACCGCCGCAGGGTGCGCGCTGTGCCACCGATAGAATCGCGAGACTGCGGCGTGGCTGTCATAGCCGAGATGGCCGCCTGTTCGCATCAGCAGATGCGACCGAGAGGGTGCGTCAAGTTAGCCTAAGCTAAGACTGACGCCGTCAATTGTTTCGACCATAAGGGTGCGCGTAAAAGATGACCGAACAGAGTGCTGAGTCGACTAGCGGTGTGCGCGGGCCCTCCGTGGTTACGCAAGCTGCCTCCTCCGGGCCTGACGCGCACACCGCGGGGTCTCGCCCGCTTCGCATCGCGATCGTGGGCGCGGGCCCGGCCGGAATCTACGCCGCCGACGCGTTGATGAAGTCCGATGCCGAGGTGAGCATCGACCTGTACGAGCGCATGCCCGCGCCGTTCGGGTTGATCCGCTACGGCGTCGCGCCGGACCATCCGCGCATCAAGGGCATCATCACCGCCCTGCACAAGGTGCTGGACAAACCGCAGGTCCGCCTGCTCGGCAATATCGACTACGGCACCGACATCACCCTCGACGATCTGCGCACGTTCTATGACGCGGTGATCTTCTCCACCGGCGCCAACGCCGACCGCGCGCTGCCCATCCCCGGCATCGACCTGGACGGCAGCTACGGCGCCGCGGACTTCGTGTCCTGGTACGACGGGCATCCGGACGTGCCGCGCACCTGGCCGCTGGAGGCGGAGAAGGTCGCGGTCCTCGGTGTCGGCAATGTCGCACTCGACGTGGCGCGCGTGCTGGCCAAGACCGGCGACGAACTGCTGCCGACCGAGATCCCGCCGAACGTCTACAACGGACTGCAGGCCAATAAGGCCGTCGAGGTGCACGTCTTCGGCCGCCGCGGCCCGGCGCAGGCCAAGTTCACCCCGCTCGAGCTGCGCGAACTCGACCATTCCCCGACCATCGAGGTCATCGTCGATCCCGAGGACATCGACTACGACGAGGGCTCCGAGGCCGCGCGCAGGCACTCCAAGCAGGTCGACATGATCGCCAACACCCTCGAGCAGTGGGCCATCCGCGATGTCGGTAACCGCCCGCACAAGCTGTTCCTGCACTTCTTCGAGTCCCCGGCCGAGATCCTCGGCGAGGACGGCAAGGTCGCCGGCCTGCGCACCGAGCGCACCCAGCTCGACGGCACCGGCAATGTCAAGGGCACCGGCGTGTTCAAGGACTGGGACGTCCAGGCCGTTTACCGCGCCGTGGGTTACCTGTCGCAGAACCTCACCAACCTGCCGTTCGACGATCAGGCCGGTGTCGTTCCGAACGAGGCCGGACGCGTCCTGGCCGACGAGGATGCCGACGGTGCGGACCGCTATCTGCCCGCCACCTACGTCACCGGCTGGATCAAGCGCGGTCCGGTCGGCCTCATCGGCCACACCAAGGGTGACGCCAACGAGACCGTTGCCTGCCTGCTCGACGACAGCGTGAACTTCACCCCGGCCGCGAAGCCGGAACTGGATGCGGTCACCGAATTCCTGGAGAGCAAGGGCATCCCGTTCACCACCTGGCAGGGCTGGTACCGCCTCGACGCACACGAGCGCGCCCTCGGCGAGCCGGAGGGCCGCGAGCGCGTCAAGGTCGTCGAGCGCGAGGACATGCTGCGCGCGAGCGAGCCGCACAAGGTCTAGTGCGAACGCCACGGGGGGTGATCGTCACCTCCTGTGGTTCTCGACAATCCGACACGGCTGCGGCAGCACAAAATCTGTCGGGTCTGCCGCAGCGGAAATTCCGTCTCTGAGGCATTCTGTACAAGTGTTCGATGCCCATCTCCACATCTTCGACCCGCGGTTCCCGCTGGCCGAGAACGAGGGCTACCTGCCCGACCCGTTCACCATCGCCGATTATCGAAAGCGTATGTCGCGCTTCGATGTCGGCGGCGGCGCCGTGGTCAGCGGATCCTTTCAAGGCACCGATCAGACCTATCTGAAAGCGGCGCTGGCCGAGCTCGGCGAAGGGTGGGTCGGCGTCACCGCGCTGGACCCCGACGCCACCGACGAAGAGATCATCGAACTCGACCGGATCGGTGTGCGTGCGCTTCGGTTCAACGTCAAGCGCGCGGCCCCGGATATCACCGCGATGACGCTGCAGGCATTGCGCGCGCACGACCTCGTCGGCTGGCATGTCGAGATGTATATCGACGGCAACATGCTCACCTCGATGCAGCCGGTGATCTCGAAGCTGCCGGTTTTCTCCATCGACCATCTCGGCATGTCCGAGGAGGGTCTGCCGTATCTGCTGGATCTGGTGGATCGCGGTGCGCGGGTGAAGGCGACCGGCTTCGGTCGGGTGCACATGAAAGTGGCCGATACGCTGCGCCGGATCCACGCGGTCAATCCCGAGGCGCTGATGTTCGGCACCGATCTGCCCGGCACCCGCGCGGGGCGACCGTTCCGGGATTCCGATGTCGACCTGATCTGCGATGTGGTGGGCACCGATATGTTCAAGGTGCTGGAGGACAACGCGCGGGCGTTCTATCGACTGCCCGCCCGCGAACGGGCGATCCAGGCCGATCCGACGCCGACCCTGCCGATCCACCGCACCGAGCAGCCGACCCTGCCGCTGCGGCGCGATGAGCTACCGAAACTCGAACCAGCCGATACGATTCCGTTCCCCGCCATCGAGTGAGTACGACCCGGCCGTGGGCCGGTCGTCGCCGCGCTTTCTGCTCATTTGCCATCATCCTGGCCGTAGTAGGAGCCATCATCGTGCTGATCGTCGGCGTTATCGCCGACACTGCCTCGTAGTCCCGCAGCACGCCATCGATGCTCGCCTCGACTCAGCTCACGATGGCACCGATGACCCACACCCCGGTCGCCAGCAGCGCACCGAAGAGCTCGATGAGCATCGACAGGCCCACACCCTTGAGCGCGTGAACCGTTGCCTGCCAAGCAGGCTGGTTGTCGCGGAGTCGCTGCAGCTCCGAAAGGTATACGCCCAGAACGAATCCCACGAACAGCCCGACCACCGGGATGATGAAGAAGCCGACAATGCCGAAGATCGCGCCGATGAACAGCGCGCGATTGGATACGCCCGCATCCTTCATCTTCCGGCCCGGCCACGTGTACTTGATGACGCCGGACAGCACCAAGAACGCTGTGCTGATGGCGAATACGATCCACGCCGTGGCGCCCCCGGTCATGAACGCCCACACGGCAATGGCGCCGAAGATCAAAATGACCCCCGGCAGTATCGGAACGATGATCCCGACCAGCCCGACCAGAATTACCAGGCCGACAACGACCTCACCCCAAGCTGACACTGCCGGTCCCTCCGCTTTCCGCGTCTAGTCATGCTGCCAGGATTCTGGCCTACTCGCGGGGTCGGTGCACAGTGTCGATTCCCGGTCTTTGTGAGGCCGCTCACAGGTTGTCACAGCACGAGCCGGCCGGTGCGTCTTAGTGGGCATGACAAACACGGAACAGACCACAGTGTTGATCACCGGAGCCAACAAGGGCCTCGGTCTCGAAGCGGCGCGGCGGCTCGGGGAACAGGGGTGGACGGTTTTCCTCGGCTCGCGCGACGCAGCTCGCGGACAGGCCGCCGCGGACAAACTTGCCGCTGAGGGGGTGAACGTCGTGATGGTGCCGCTGGATGTGACCTCGGATAAGTCGGTGTCGGATGCGGTACGGCTCGTGCGCGAGTACACCGACCGGCTGGATGTATTGATCAACAACGCCGGTGCACCGGGGAATATTGTCGCGCCCGCGGACGCGACCGCTGACGAAATCCATTCGGTTTACGACACCAACGTGTACGGACCGATCAGGGTCACGCATGCGTTTCTGCCGTTGCTGCAGGCGGCGGACAACCCGCGGGTGGTGATGGTGTCGAGTGGTGGCGGGTCCTTCGCGGTCGTGACCGATCCGGAGCAGCCCGTCTCGAAGATGCACGAGCTCGCCTACAGCTCGTCGAAAGCGGCGCTGAACATGATCACTGTGCGGTACGCCCAGGCACTCCCGAAGATCAAGTTCAATGTCGCGACTCCCGGTGAGGTCGCGAATCGTAAATTCGCGGCCACCGATATGAACAATCACACGGGCCAGCTGACGGTCACCGAGGGCACCGACTCGATTCTCGAACTCGCGACGATCGACGCCGACGGGCCGACCGGGATCTTCATTGATCGCCTCGGCCCCGTCGGCTGGTGACCGGTGCGGTGGCCTGCCCCTTGGGACCGAGGACAGGCCGCTCGAGGTTTTCGGGCTAGGTGGTAGGGACGTTATTACGCTTGGGGTATGCGAATTTCGGTTGCGGCGGATGAGCGGGTGGGGGTGGCCGAGGAGCTGGTGGTTGAGCTCGGGCGGCGGGGGTTCGAGACGTTGGTGCATGGGGCGCTGTCGGATAGTGAGCGCAACGACTGGGCTTGGGCCAGTGAGGCGGCGGCGCGGGATGTGGTCGAGGGGCGGGCGGAGCAGGGGGTGGTGTGCTGTTGGACGGGGACCGGGGCTTCTATTGCCGCCAACAAGGTGGCGGGGATCCGGGCCGCGCTGTGTGGTGATGCGGTGACGGCGGCTGGTGCGCGGAAGTGGAATGACGCGAATGTGCTTGCGCTGAGCCTGCGTTCGACTTCCAGGGCGGAGTTGACGGAGATCTTGGACGCGTGGTTCGGCGGTCTACCGAGTGCTGATGTGGAGGACCGCGCCAATATCGCACATCTGTCGAAGATCGAACGCGGACACTGAGACATTGACAGCATGCTGTCAAATATGACAGCATGCTGTCATGCCTACGAAAACAGTTCACACGGCCGTTTACGACACGCTCGCCGACTGGGAGGTCGGTGCGGCGACCGCGCATATCAATCGGCCCAGCTGGCAGAAGGCGCCGGGGACATTCCGGGTGCAGACCGTTGGACTCACCGCCGATCCGATCATCACGACGGGTGGGATGCGGATCGTGCCGGATATGGTGCTCGCCGATCTCACGCCCGCCGCGAGCGCGATGCTGATCCTGCCCGGCGCCGACACCTGGGAGACCGGCGAACTCATGCCCTTCGTGCACAAGGCGCGGGAGTTTCTGGATGCGGGGGTTCCGGTCGCGGCGATCTGCGGTGCCACCTTCGGATTGGCGAAGGAAGGGCTTCTCGATAACCACGCCCATACCGGTGCGGCCGCGGAATACCTTGCCTACAGCGGATATTCGGGCGGCGATCGTTATCTGGACCAGGCGGCGGTACTGGACGGCGATCTCATCACGGCGGGCCCGACCGCGCCCTTCGAATTCGCCCGCGAGGTGCTGCGCAGGCTCGATGTCTATGAACCGCATGTGCTGGACGCGTGGTACCGCTTGTACGGCCACAGCGATCCGGCGGGCTTTGCCGCACTTTCCGAGTACGAGGCGCAACGGGTCGCCACGGTATGAGTGACACGCCGGAGCAGGAACTCTTCGCAACGGTCGCGATCACCTCATTCCAGCTGAACGGTCAATTCCTCGCCATCGCAGAGGAATTGGCCGCTCCCGGGGGAATCACGGCGGCGTGGTGGCAGGTGCTCGGCGCGGTGCTGCGCGAACCGCTGCCGGTGGCCGGAATCGCCCGAGCCATGGGGATCACCAGGCAGAGTGTGCAACGCATCGCGGATCTGTTGGTGGACAAGGGACTTGCCGAGTACCAGCCGAATCCGGCGCACCGCCGGGCCAAACTCGTTGCGGTCACCGACGCGGGGCGCGAGGCGATCAAGCGCATCAATCCGCAGCACAGGGTCATGGCGAAACAGCTCGCCGATGAACTCGGTGCCGAGCAATTCGCGCTGACCGCCCAGGTCATGACGCGACTCTCCGCTGCGCTCGACGCCATTACCGATCAGACCTGATGACCGATTCCGAACGCGCTCACTCCGACGCTGCCACCCAGTAGTCAGCCGGTCGTCATTCGGCCCAGTCGATGACCGGATGAGCGAATCCGCTCACGCGCCCGGTGTGCGTCGGTACAGGGTGCGAATCTGCGCGCGTCATGCGAAGGGCTTATCGGTTCGGCCAACCAGGTCGGCAACCGAATCGACGACCAGGGTCGGGCGGTAGGGGAATTGCTCGACCGACTCGCGAGTGGAGATGCCGGTGGTGACCAGGACGGTCCGCATGCCCGCCTCGAGCCCCGAGACGATATCGGTGTCCATCCGGTCGCCGATCATCACCGTCGACTGTGAATGTGCGCCGATCCGGCGCAGTGCCGAACGCATCATCAGCGGGTTCGGCTTGCCGACGTAGTACGGCTCCTTGCCGGTCGCGCGGGTGATCAGCGCGGCCACCGAGCCGGTCGCGGGGAGCAGACCCTCGCGGGACGGTCCGGTCGCGTCCGGGTTGGTGGCGATGAAGCGCGCACCCCGGTCGACCAGGCGGATCGCGGTGGTGATCGCTTCGAAGGAGTAGGTGCGGGTTTCGCCGAGCACCACGTAGTCCGGATCGCTATCGGTCAGCACATAGCCGATTTCGTGCAGCGCGGTGGTGAGTCCGGATTCGCCGACCACGTAGGCGGTTCCATTGGGGCGCTGGTCGTTGAGGAAGGTCGCGGTGGCCAGCGCCGAGGTCCAGATCGCCTCCTCCGGAATATCGAGTCCGGTGTGGCGCAGGCGGGCCTGCAGATCGCGCGGCGTGCGGATCGAGTTATTGGTGAGCACCAGGAACGGGATCTCGTTGCCGCGCAGCTCGGCCAGGAACTTGTCGGCGCCGGGCACCAGATGGTCTTCGTGCACCAGCACCCCATCCATATCGGTGAGGTAGGACAGGATCGGTTCATCTGGTGTACTCACAAGCCAATTGTCGGCTATCCGCCCGTCCACCGTGCGAATACCAGTCCCGATGCGACCATCCCCACATCCAGTGGGCATCCCGCGGAGGGATGTGATGCCCACCGGCTATGCGATGGCCCAGGTGCGACCCGGCACACCTCGTCGAATGGCGCTGACTATGGTCGAGGGGAGGCCGTGTGAGAACCGATCGCGCAGCGCTCAGGTAGGCCGATGGGCTCGGGAACTCCCGTGTCGCCCTTGCGGTTGTACCGGGATGCGGTCGCGGGATTCAGGCGGCCGACGGTGTGCGGAACCTCCCGCACGGACCGTTGAGCGAAGCGACAGGAGTGGCGCATATGGGTGATCTCAAGCTCGGATACAAGGCGTCGGCGGAACAGTTCGGACCGCGGGAATTGGTGGAAATCGCGGTGGCCGCCGAGGAACACGGCCTCGACAGCGCAACGGTGAGCGACCATTTCCAGCCGTGGCGGCACAAGGGCGGGCATGCGCCGTTCTCGCTGGCCTGGATGGCCGCGGTCGGTGAGCGCACCAAACGCATCCAACTCGGCACCTCGGTGCTCACCCCGACCTTCCGCTACAACCCCGCCGTGATCGCGCAGGCCTTCGCGACCATGGGGTGTCTGTACCCCGACCGCATCATGCTCGGTGTCGGCAGCGGTGAGGCGCTCAATGAGATCGCCACCGGCTACACCGGCGAATGGCCGGAATTCAAGGAGCGTTTCGCTCGGCTGCGCGAATCCGTCGACCTCATGCGCGCGCTGTGGACCGGTGAACGCACCGACTTCGACGGCGAGTACTACAAGACCGTCGGCGCCTCGATCTACGACGTGCCCAAGGGCGGCATCCCGATCTACATCGCCGCGGGCGGACCGCTGGTCGCGCGCTATGCGGGTCGCGCGGGTGACGGTTTCATCTGTACCTCCGGCAAGGGCATGGATCTCTACACCGAGAAGCTGATGCCCGCCGTCGCGGAGGGCGCCGCCAAGGCCGGACGCGCCGTCGAGCAGATCGACCGGATGATCGAGATCAAGATCTCCTACGACACCGATCCCGAACTGGCACTGGAGAATACGCGCTTCTGGGCCCCGCTCTCGCTGAGCGCCGAACAGAAGCACTCCATTACCGACCCGATCGAAATGGAGGCCGCCGCCGACGCCCTCCCGATCGAGCAGATCGCCAAGCGCTGGATCGTCGCCAACGATCCGGACCAGGCCGTCGAACAGATCAAGCCGTACCTCGACGCCGGCCTCAACCACCTGGTCTTCCACGCCCCCGGCCACGACCAGTCCCGCTTCCTCGACCTCTTCCAGCGCGACCTGGCTCCCCGCCTCCGCGCCCTGGGCTGAGCCGCAACCGCACCGGCCGAGCAACGTCGGGCCCACCCGCCGATGCTCGGCCGGACATGGCAATGCGGCGGGTTCGGCTTCCTCGACCTCTTCGGCCGACCTGGCTCGAGCCGCCGTGCTCTCGGCTGAGCCGCGACTGGTCTGCGATGCTCGGCCAGCTCAGGAGAAATGCTCGATCGAGGCGAGTCGGATGATGGCCGCGATGAGTCCCGCAGCGACCATTCGAGACTCGCCTCGGTGCGCTGAGCCGATTCCCGCAATTGGAAGGGGTTGGTCAGGCGCGGGTGAGGGCGAAAATGCGGAGGTCTCGGGCCGTGCGGGTGCGGTAGACGCTGTAGGCACTGGTGATCTCGACGAAGCGGGCGAACAGGGCGTCCTTGTCGGATTCGACCAGGGTGGCGCGGACGGGGATGCGTTGGCCTGCGATGGCGACGGTGGCATTAGGGTTCGCCAGCAGGTTGGTGGTCCAGGCCGGATGATGCTGCTGGCCGAAGTTGCTGCCGATCACGTAGATGGTGTCGCCTTCGTGCAGGCAGAGCAATGGTTGGGTGCGCGGCTCACCGGATTTGCGGCCGGTGGTGGTCAGCAGCATGACCGGTGCACCGATCGGGCCGAGGAGGGTGTACTTGGCGTCGGTGCGCTCGAGGATGGCCCGATCCAGCGGGGTGACCTTCCGAATCAGCCACGACCCGGGTTTGGTAGATGCGAGCTTGGTCGCTAGGCGGGCAAGAAAATTGGTGTTCGAACCCCACTGCCGCTTCGGGAATTGCTCAGCCATGCCCGGACTATATCCGGATCGGTGCGAATAGGAATTCGTGATCGCCGTCTCGCCGCACGGTCTGGGTAGCCGCGGGTTCACTAAGCTCACGGACATGGCCGATACCGCTCCATCCGCTGTGTACATCGCATCTCCGGAGGGTGACACCGGAAAATCGACGGTGGCCCTCGGAATGCTCCAGATGCTGTGCGCGACCACTGCCCGGGTCGGCGTATTCCGGCCGATCACCCGCTCGACCACCGAGCCGGATTACATTCTGGAACTGCTGCTCGAGCACAGCACCGCCGATATCGACTACGCGCAGGCCATCGGCGTCACCTACGAGCAGGTGCACGCCGATCCGGATGCCGCGATCAGCGAGATCGTGATGCGGTTCCACGAGGTCGCGAAGCTGTGTGACGCGGTGGTGATCGTCGGCAGCGACTACACCGATGTGGCCAGCCCGAGCGAACTGCGCTTCAATGCCCGCATCGCGGTGAACCTCGGCGCGCCCGTACTGCTGGTCGTGCGCGGTTCCGGCCGTACTCCGGACGAGGTCGAGCAGCTGGCCGAGCTGTGCGCACACGAGCTGTCCCTCGAACACGCGCACTTGATGGCGATCATCGCGAACCGTTGCGATCCAGCGCAATTGGACGAAGTCGGCGTTGCCCTCAAAGGCTTCGATGTACCGTCCTGGACGTTACCCGAAGTGCCGCTGCTGATTTCGCCAACAATGGCTGAGCTGTGCACCGCGATCGGCGGTGAAATGTACAGCGGCGATGTGGAATTGCTGCAGCGTGAGGCATTGCAGGTCATGGTCGGCGGCATGACGGCCGAACATATTCTGGAGCGGTTGGTCGACGGTGTCGTGGTCATCGCGCCGGGCGATCGCTCCGACGTGCTGCTCAGTGTCGTGAATGCACATGAGGCGGAAGGCTTTCCGTCGCTGTCGGGCATCATCATGAACGGCGGCATGCTGCCGCATCCGGCCATCGCCAGGCTGATGAACGGCCTCAAACCCAAACTGCCGATCCTCACCACCGAACTGGGCACCTACGACGCCGCCAGCGCCGCCTACCGCACCCGTGGCCGCATGTCGGCGGGCAGCCCGCGCAAGGTCGACACCGCGCTGGCCCTGATGGAACAGCATGTCGACGCGTCGGAGTTGTTGCAGCGCATCGAAATTCCGGATACCTCCGTGGTGACGCCGCAGATGTTCGAGTATCAGCTGATCGAACGCGCCAGGGCGGACCGCAAGACCATTGTGCTGCCCGAGGGTGACGACGACCGTATCCTGCGCGCGGCGGGGCGGGTGCTGCAGCGCAAGATCGCGGATCTGGTCATTCTCGGTGACGAGGCTGCGGTGCGCGCCCGCGCCGCGGAACTCGGCGTCGATATCTCGGCCGCACGGGTACTCGACCCGCGCACCTCCGGTTACCTCGACGAATTCGCCGCGGAGTACACCGAATTGCGCAAACACAAGGGCATGACACTGGAGCGCGCCCGCGAAACCATGGCCGATATCTCGTATTTCGGCACCACGATGGTGCACAAGGGTATCGCCGACGGCATGGTCTCCGGCGCCGCGCACACCACGGCGCACACCATCCGGCCGTCCTTCGAGATCATCAAGACCGTTTCGGGCGTCTCCACCGTCTCCAGCGTGTTCCTCATGTGCCTGGCCGATCGGGTGCTCGCCTACGGTGACTGCGCCGTCGTGCCCGATCCGAGCTCGGAGCAGCTGGCCGATATCGCGATCTCCTCGGCGCAGACCGCGGCCCGTTTCGGCATCGACCCGCGCGTCGCGATGCTGTCCTACTCGACCGGTGAATCCGGCAGCGGCGCCGATGTGGACAAGGTGCGCGTCGCCACCAAACTGGTTCGCGAGCGCGAGCCGGAACTCCCGGTGGAGGGCCCGATCCAGTACGACGCCGCGATCGAACCCACCGTGGCCACCACCAAACTCCCGGATTCCGAAGTGGCCGGGCGGGCGACGGTCTTCGTGTTTCCCGACCTCAACACCGGTAACAACACCTACAAGGCGGTTCAGCGCAGCGCCGGTGCGATCGCGATCGGTCCGGTGCTGCAGGGGCTGCGCAAACCGGTCAACGACCTGTCTCGCGGTGCGCTCGTCGCCGACATCGTCAATACGGTTGCTATCACTGCGATCCAGGCGCAGGAAGGCTGATGTGCGGTGTGGCACACGGCGGAACAATGCGGCCGGGTTCGCGGTTGCTGACCGAGTGCGGGGCACGCGCGTGATGCAGGAGGTGCTGGTATGACGAATGACCTGGTGCTGGTGATCAATTCCGGCTCGTCGTCGATCAAATACCAACTGCTGGACCCGGAATCGGGTGTCGTCGTCGCATCCGGCATGGTCGATCGGATCGGCGAGGAGCAGGCCGGGATCGAGCACAAGGTTGATGGCCGAACCACCGAACGTCGCGAGCCGATCGCCGATCACACGGCGGGGCTGCGGCTGGTTTTCGATGTGTTCGCCGAATCCGGCCACGATCTGGCCGCCGCGGGGGTACGCGCGGTCGGGCACCGCGTGGTGCACGGGGGCGAAGTGTTCTACCGGCCGACGCTCATCGACGACGACGTGGTCGCGGCCATATCCGACCTGTCTTCGCTTGCGCCGCTGCACAATCCGGCCAATGTCGCGGGCATCGAAAGTGCGCGTGCACTGCTGCCCGGTGTACCGCAGGTCGCGGTGTTCGATACCGCGTTCTTCCACGGCCTGCCCGATGCTGCCAAGACCTACGCCATCGACGCGAAACTGGCTGCCGCGCATGGCATCCGGAAGTACGGCTTCCACGGCACGTCGCACGAGTACGTTTCGGGCCGGGTCGCTGCGCTACTCGATCGAGATCCCGCGGACCTGAATCAGATCATCTTCCACCTCGGCAACGGCGCATCGGCGTCGGCCATCCGCTGCGGACACCCGATCGACACCACTATGGGCCTCACCCCGCTGGAGGGGCTGGTGATGGGCACCAGGGGCGGCGATCTCGATCCCGGGATCTTCGCGCATCTGGTCCGTGCGGCCCACATGGATGTCGATCAGATCGACGAAATGCTGAACCGCAATGCCGGACTCAAGGGACTATCCGGCGTCAACGACTTCCGTGAGTTGCAGCGGCTCATCGACGCGGGGGACGCCGCCGCCAGCCTGGCCTACGACGTGTACATCCACCGCCTGCGCCGCTATCTCGGCGCGTATCTGATCGAGCTCGGCGGTGTCGATGCCATCACCTTCACCGCGGGCGTCGGTGAGAACAGCCCGCAGGTCCGCGCCGACGCACTAGCCGGGCTGTCCCGCTTCGGCATTCAAGTCGATCCCGACCGCAATACCGCGGAAGACCGCGCGGCCCGGCACATCTCCGCACCGGACGCAGAGGTCGCCGTGCTCGTCGTGCCGACCAATGAGGAACTGGCGATCGCCCAGGCCGCACTCCGCGTTGTCGCAGCTCAGCGTGCTGATTGAGCGGCTCAAGAAAACCTCACGGAATCCTCACACTCGCTGCGGCAGTATTGGTATCGGATCAGGTTCGCGCCGGACGCCGTAACCGGGGCCGAACCTCCGCCGCTATCGGGTCCGCGATGCCCTCGCCGCTCCCGATGTGCCCGCTCCGGCTGCCCCCGGGGCGGGCCGGAAGCGCGGAACCCCGGGGATCATCGGTGTGCCGACTGCTCCGCGAATCGAGATCCGAGCCCGGCCGGCGTTCCCTCCCGGCCGGGTTTTGCTTTGCAGCGATCAGATCCAGGTCTTGGCTCGGATGGAATTCGCCAGGTCGACCAGCGCATAGCGGTGATTGCGGCCGGGGGCGCTGCGGGCCAGGGCGCGCAGCCCGGCCTCGGTGCCCGCACGCAGCTCGCGCTCGGTGAACGGCGCGCCGAAGAGGGTCGTCCCGTCGCTCCTGGGCGTATTGCCCGATTGCAGCCAGGCCAGCGCGGCACCGAGGACGAGCACGCGCATCTGGGTCTTGCGGCTCTCCCCACTCGGCAGGCCGACGACGCGCGAGGCCGAAAGGTGCAGGGTGGATTCGGGGAGTTCGGCGATCGGGGCGGCGGTGAGCAATAGCCACACCGCGGTCATCCGGGCCGTTGTGTAGTGCCGGGAGGCGGCGGGTACCTCGTCGAGCGCACGCACGGCCTCGTCGACCTGACCCGCCTCGGCCGACTGCCTGGCCAGGCCGAATGCTGCGCTCACCACGGCGCGATCGGTGCGCCAGACAGTGGCGTAGAACTTCTCCGCATAAGCCCGCCACTGTTCGTGGTTGTCCGAATCCCAATGCTGCAGAACGAGTTCCGCGGTCGCCGCGAGTGCGAGCTTGGGCGCGATCTCGCCGGGCAGCACTCGCAGTACCGCATCGAAGCTGTTGTAGGCCTGCTCGTAATCCAACTCGAGCAACTGGGCCTGGCCCAGGTACCAGTCGATGCGCCAATCGTGATCGCCGGGCAGCGGTGACAGCATCTGCAGCACCGCCGCCGATTCGCCGAGTTCGAGCCGGAGCTTTGCCTCGGCCAGCGTCAGCTCCAGATCCCATGTCTCCTGGGTTTTTTCGGGATCGGCCACGGCGCGCTCATGTGCCTCCTGCAACGCCGCGAGCGCATCGTTCGGTTCCGGATGTGCCACGGCCGCGAGCACCGGCACCGATGCGTCCGTCGGATCGATGAGCGGAACCGGAAGGGCGGCAGCCACTTCGACGGCGCGCAGCAGATTGCTTCTGGCGATGCCGTCGGCATAGGCGTCGGTTTGGCTGATCAACTCCTCGGTGCCGAAGCTGCCGCGCTGTGGACTGAAAACTGTGGACAGCTGTGGATGTTCGGCGCCGGTCTCCATGGACAGGATCTCGCGCAGTACCCCGGCCAGCTGCGCCGACATGACGCGTGCGGAGGGGAAGCGGCGCGCGGGATCGGGATCGGTCGCGCACAGCAGCAGGCGATGGAAGAACTCGTAGCGTTCGAGCACCGGATGGTCGGCGGGGTCGGGAATGCCGTCGAGATAGCGTCCCTGTTCCATCGGCATGCTCAGCGTCAGCACGGCCAGCGTCCGCCCGACGGTGTAGATGTCCGAGGCGACCGTCGGTCCGGTCCTGGCGATCTCGGGTGCCTGAAAACCCCTGGTGCCGTATAGGTTTCCGTAGGCATCGATGGTGGTGACGGCACCCAGGTCGATGAGTTTGACCTGATCCTCGGTGACCATGATGTTGTCGGGTTTGAGGTCGTTGTAGGTCAACCCGATCGAATGCAGATACTCCAGCGCGGGCAGGATCTCCAGCAGATATGCGATCGCCTCGGGGACCGGCATCCGCTCCGGCCGCGGATAGGTGTCGAGCATATCGCGCAGCGAGCGGCCGCCGACGTACTCCATGACGATGTAGCCGATCGACTCGCCGTCCGGTCCGGTGTGCTCGACGAAGTTGTGGATCTTGACGATGCTGGGATGTGCCACCTCGGCCAGGAATTGGCGTTCGGCGACGGCCACCGCCTGCGCCTCGGTATCGCCCGCGTGCAGCAGACCCTTCAGGACGACCCAGCGGTCGCTGACATTGCGGTCGATCGCGAGATAGATCCAGCCGAGTCCACCGTGCGCGATACAGCCCTGGATCTCGTACTGGCTCGACACCATATCGCCGTCGTGCAGTGACGGGCGGAAATCATATGGCGCACCGCAGGTTTCGCAGGTGCCCGCGGTTGTCGCGGGGCGGGTCGCGGTGGCGCGGCCGACCGGATTGCCGCAGCGCCAACAGAAGCGCCTGCCCTCGGAGACGACGGGATCGGCGAGCACCGCGGTGCGTGGATCGGCGGGCGGGATATTCGGAATCGTGACCAGCCCGGCGCCGAGTTTGCGCGTAGTCGGTCGCGAGCGCGCGGTGCGGACACTGCGTCCGGAGGTGCGCATGGTCGCGGCGGAGGTCGGCTCCGGGGCATTCCATGCGCCTACGGTGAATTCGGCGGCCATATTGTCGCGGCGGGCAGTTTCGCCGGACGCGGGCTGGTAGCCGATGGCCTTGTGGGAGGCGCGGTGCTCACGGATCGTTTCGGCGGCGGCGGGCTGGTGACGAACCGTCTCACCGGAAGCGGCACCGGCATTTTCGCCCTCGGTCCCCCCGGTGCCGGAAGTGGTCTCGGGACGCAGGTTTTCGGCCTCCGGGCCGGTATCCGGTGACCACCTGATCGTCTCGATGGCCGCGGAGCCCGGTTCGGGTGGTTCGTAAAGTGCGGCTGCCCTTGCATTTTGTCCGGATTCCTCGGCGGGTTCCTTCGGCTCGCCCTCGGTCGAATCGGTGGCATCGTGCGGTGATGTCATCGCCGTCAGTCCTGATAGGTCGCGACGGGCGGCGCTGGGACCGGCCCTAGAGCGATGAGGTATTGCTGGTACAGCCGGGCCCATGTGCCGTCATTGCGGATGCGCTCCAGCGTGCCGTTGACGAAGCGGACGAGATCGTCGTTGCCCTTGGGGATTCCGATGCCGTAGGGCTCGACGCTGATGCTGGGGCCGACCAACTCGGTGTACGACGAGTCCTGCGTGGCCAGACCCGCGAGGATGGCGTCGTCGGTGCTGATCGCGTCGACCTGACGCTGCTGCAGCACGACCAAACAGTCGGCCCAGGTCGGCACGGTGAGGATGGTCGCGCCGGGCTGCTCGCGGCGCATGTGATCCAGCGAGGTGGTGCCGGATACGATGCACACCCGCTTACCGGCCAAATCGGCCAGACTTCGGATACCGGAGTTCTTCACCGCGAGCACGCGCTGATTCGCGTGCAGGTAGACGGTCGAGAAGCTGACTTTCTGCCGCCGCTCGCAGTTGATCGTCATCGTCTTGGCGACAATATCGACGACGTGATTCTGCAGCGCGGACTCGCGCTCCGCGGACCCGAGACTGCGGTACTCGATCTGCTCCGGACTACCGAACAGATCGCGCGCGACCTCCCTGGCGATATCGGCATCGAACCCGACAATGGTGCCGCTCACCGGATCACGGAAGCTGAAAAGGTTGCTGCCGGTATCCAAGCCGACCACCAGCCGGCCGCGGGCCCGAATCGCATCGATCGTCGGGCCACGGGCGGCCGCTCCCGCCCCGGTGGGTCGCAGACTCGCGGTCGGATCGCCGCACTGCTCGTCGCGTTCGGCTGGAATCGGTGAGTCCGTCGGTATCGAAACGGCTTTGGCGGGAAGCGGCGGTTCGGTGTATTTGGTGGTCTTCGTATCGATCGTGTCCGAGCCCGCTGCGCACCCGGCGAGCAGGGCGATTGCGGCGAGCGCGGCGAGTAGCCCGCGCACGCGGTTCACCGGTACTCCCGAAGTCGCGGCCAGATACCGAGGCCGACATAGCCTGCGGCGAGTATCCCCAACACCATCGCGCCCGGTGCCAGGAAATCCAGTGACCGGGCCGCGCCGGAGATGTTGTCGCGCAACGTATTGCGCGTCGCGTCCAGGGCCAGGCCTAGTGCGTCGTCCAGTGCTTCCACCTGTGCCGCGGCATCCGCCGAGCCCGGCCCGGTCGCCACCGTCGCCGCCCCGATGAAATCGCCGCGGGCGAGGGTGTCGTTCATGTGCTGATGGGCCGCTCGCCAACGGGTAAGCGCCTCACGGGCCTTCGCGATCTCATCGGCTGCGGGCGCATCGGATGGATAGCCGCTGAGCAGTTCGTTGATCCGGGTCACGCTGGACTCGTAGGTCCGGTCGTAATCGCCGGTGGCGTCGCGGCGCACCAGCTTCAGCGTCTCCGCCGAACGCGCCTGCTGGGTGAGGATGCGGCTCTCGGTCAGCCGGGAGCTCGGCACCGCGCCGTGGTCTCGGCCACCGATCATCTCCGCGGCCGAGACCGATCCGGCGACCACCGTCCACGCCAACAGGATCAGCATCCCGGTGGAGGCGAGCAGCAGTCCCGGATTGAGCACGCGGTGCCAGCGCTTCGACAGATCGAACTGCGCCCAGACCAGTGCTCCCAGCGCCAAGATCAGCACACCGATCGCGGGCCACGGCGGCTGCACGTGATGCCGCTGGGCCGCGCTCACGGCATCGGAGCGATGGCTCTGCAGCTGTGCGGCCATCGGCAGCAGGACGGTCTGCATCTGATTCGATGCCTCGCTCAAATACGCGGCGCCGACCGGGTACCCGTTGCGATTGTTCGCGCGGGCGGTTTCGACCAGACCAGAGTAGACCGGCAGGCCGGTCGCGATGCCCGTACGCAGTCGGGTATCCGGGTCGTCGTCGGTGGCCTGTCCGGCCGCGTGACCCGATTGCGTCACCAATTCCGCGGACGCCTCGCCCAGCGCCTGGCTGTAGCGATCGCGCACGGTCTCCGGTTCCAGGCCGCCCGCGATGAACGCGGTACTCGCCGCGGCGTCCGCGATGGACAGCGACGTGTAGAGGTGGTGGGAGGAGTTCGCATCCGGCTCGGTGTCGTCGAGCAGGATCTCCAGCGCCTGCTGGCGATCGCTCACCGTCGAGGCGGTCATCATGCCCGCGGCCAGGCACAGGCCGATGAGCAGCAGACCGATGGCGATGAGCCGGCCCGGTGTCGATAGCGCGAAGGATCGTAGGTTGGCCGGGTCCAGATGGGCGCGCAGCCCAGCTTCGCGCGGCACGTCCAGCCGCTCGGGCCCGACATCGGCCGTGACCGACGGCGGCCGCGGGGCCGTCGTCGAGTCGAGCGCTGCCATCTCCACCTCCCCGGTTGCTGCGCACATGTGCTCCTGCTGGGAGCTTATTGTGGTCTTACCGGCGCCGTGGCGTGTGAAACAACCGCGCGACGGCTAGATGAGGATGGTAACCAGATGCGTGGTGACGGTGACGGTTGGTCACGCGACCCGGACGGATTGCGGCATTGGGGCCGCTTCGGCGCCGCCGGACTTCTGCTGCGCGCCCCGCTCGCGGGCGGCGGTTCTGCGGTGTTGTTGCAGCACCGCGCGCCGTGGAGTCATCAGGGCGGCACCTGGGCGCTGCCCGGCGGCGCCCGCGACAGCCACGAGACCCCGGTGCACGCGGCGGTCCGCGAGGCATGGGAAGAAGCGGGCATCGATCCCGCCGATGTTCGAGTGCGCGGCGAGCGAATCACCGCGACGGCATTGAGCGGCTGGACATACACCACCGTTGTCGCCGATGCCGTCATGACTCTGCCGACCAGTCGCAACCGGGAGAGCAGTGCGTTGGCCTGGGTTCCCGAGGACGAGGTCGACAGCCATCCGCTACACCCCGGCTTCGCCGCCTCCTGGCCTGCGTTGCGGGCGGCTCCGGCGCGTGTCCGCCTCGACGACATCGATGTGGACGACGCCGGTACGGTCGCGGCCGCGCTGCCTCGTACCGTCGACCTCGCCGATCAGGGCTTCGTCTGGTTGCACGCGGATCCCGAAGGCCCCGGTGCCTACGCCCGCATCGTCGACGCGGATATCGATGCGACGGACGCCGTGCAGACAGACGCGAATTCGGAGACCGCCCCGGCCGATTCGATCCTGTCGCTCACCCGAGTCCAGGTTTTGTCCTGAAAGTGCGTGTTCCGACATCAGTTAGCAGCCCGCAGCCGATTGAGTGGGCAGCGGACTGAGCTTCAGGCGTGGTCGTCCTGTTCGGGTTGACTGGGCTGTGGTGGGTCTTGTTGTCCTGCACCGACTCCTCGGCGGCGGCTGCCCCAATGTCGTCTGCCGTCTCGTGGTTTTCCTGGCCGTGCTGGGTGCGTCGTGTGCCGTACCCGGCTTACCTCCCGCAGTCGGGTGGTCAGCCCGTGGCTACCAGCTCAGTCCACTGGCTGTGGTTGCGTTCTCGAGAGTTCGTCGACGGTAGTCGAATGGTGGTTGCGGGTGGGTTGTGGAGCGACCAATTGACTACCCTCGATGAGCCGAGTTGTGGAGCAGCGCGGTTTTGAGGTGCCGTGCGGCTGCTTCGGGGTCGCGGGCTTCGGTGATCGCGCGGACTACGACGACGCGCTCGGCTCCCGCCGCCAGCACCTCGGGTAGTCGTTCGGCGTCGATGCCGCCGATTGCGAACCACGGACGGGTCGGATGGGCGTCCGCGGTGGAGCGCACCAGGTCCAGGCCCGCCGCCTGACGTCCCGGCTTCGTCGGCGTGGCCCATACCGGTCCGGTGCAGAAATAGTCGACGTTCTCGTCGACCGCCGCGAGCCCGGCCTGCGCGCGGTTGGTGGTGGAGCGCCCGATCACCACATCGGGTCCGAGAATGCGTCGCGCGTACCACGGCGGCAGATCGTTCTGTCCGAGGTGCAGCACATCGGCCCCGGCGGCGAGCGCGATATCGGCACGGTCGTTCACCCCGACCAGTGCGCCGTGCCTGCGGGCCGCGGCCTTCAATTCGGCGAGTGCGCCGATCTCGGCCTTGGCCTCGAGCGGGCCGAACTTCGCCTCGCCGGGCGACCCCTTATCCCTGAGCTGAATGATGTCGACACCGCCCGCGAAGGCGGCCTCGGCGAACCTGGCCAGGTCGCCCTTCTCCCTGCGTGCGTCCGTGCAGAGATACAGCCGGGCGGTAGCCAAACGCTCCCTGGGCGGTAGGGACCGGAACTGGTGGGAGGGTTGCACGTGCTCGACCGTAGTCGCGCTACCGTGGGGATGCGAATAGTGAGGCAGGTGGATCAAATGCGGACTCTGGCCGTCGTCGGTGGCGGCGCCATCGGACTCGCCGCCGCCTGGCGGGCGGCCGAGGCGGGATGGTCGGTCACCGTATTCGATCCCACCGTCGGCTCCGGCGCCTCCTGGGTTGCCGGGGGGATGCTCGCACCACTGTCCGAGGGCTGGCCGGGGGAGGACCTGGTCCTGGAATTCGGCGCCGCCTCGTTGGCTCGCTGGCCCGACTTCGCCGCCCGGCTGGAATCGGCTACCGGCGTATCGGTATTCGTCGCCGATGAAACCCTGACGGTCGCGCTGGACGGCGCGGATGCCGCCGATCTGCGCACCGTGGCCGAATGGGTCAGCGGCCGAGGCCATGAGCTCGGGGTGCTCGACCGAGCCGGTGTGCGTGCGCTGGAACCCGCGCTGGCTCGCACCGTGCGCGCCGGTCTGCGCGGCGCCGCTGAACCCGCCATCGATAATCGGCGACTGCTGGATGCTCTCCAAAAAGCTTGTGGCGCAGCCGGAGTCGAGATGCATGCCGAGACGGTCGACGCGTTGGACGCACTGCCGCACGACCAAATCGTGCTCGCCGCGGGCGCGGCGTCGTCGCTGCTGTGGCCCGGACTCCCGGTCCGCCCGGTGAAGGGCGAGATCCTGCGCCTGCGCCATCGTCCGGGCGCGACACCCCCGCCGCAGCGCGTGATTCGCGCGCGCGTGCACGGCAGGCAGGTCTACCTGGTGCCGCGCGCGGATGGAATCGTCGTCGGCGCAACACAATACGAGGCGGGCTACGACACGACGGTGACCGTCGCCGGAGTCCGTGATCTGATCGCCGACGCCGAGGCGGTGCTGCCCGGTATCGGCGAGTACGAATTGGCCGAGGCCAGTGCCGGATCCAGGCCGGGCACTCCCGACAACCTGCCCGTGATCGGACGGCTCACCGACCGGATCGTGGTGGCTACCGGACACGGCCGCAACGGCATGCTCGCGGTGCCGCTCACCGTCGACGCGGTGTTGAGCCTGCTCGATGGCAAATCGCTCGATGACGCGAAAGCCGCCGACCCCCAACGTTTTTCGACGGCGCACCCGCCGTCACTCGCTACATCTGCAGGAGGAGTTCGATGACCTCGGTCCCCATCGGTGTCACCGTGAACGGGCAGGACCACGAATTCGACGGATCCCTCACGGTGCGTGAACTGCTCGATCGTCTCGGGTTGCCGTCGCAGGGCGTCGCGCTCGCGGTGGACGGTGCGGTTTTCCCGAAGTCCCGCTGGGACGAGCCGGTCGGTCGCGGCTGGGAGATCGAAGTGCTTACGGCGGTTCAGGGTGGCTGACGCACTGGAAACCCCTGACGCACTGGAGATTGCGGGCAAGCGGTTCGGCTCCCGCCTCATCATGGGCACCGGCGGCGCCGAGAACCTCGCCGTGCTGGAGGAGGCGCTCATCGCCTCGGGCACCGAGCTCACCACGGTCGCCATGCGCCGGGTCGACGCCGTCGGTGGCACCGGCGTCCTCGACCTGCTCAAACGCCTCGAGATCATGCCACTGCCCAATACCGCTGGTTGTCGCACCGCCGCCGAGGCAGTGCTCACCGCGCAACTGGCCGCCGAGGCGCTCGACACCAATTGGGTCAAACTCGAGGTGATCGCCGACGAGCGCACCCTGCTCCCCGACCCGATCGAATTGCTGACCGCCGCAGAGCAATTGGTCGACGCCGGATTCGTCGTGCTGCCCTACACCACCGACGACCCGATCCTGGCCCGCCGACTGGAGGACGCAGGCTGCGCCGCCGTCATGCCCCTCGGCGCCCCGATCGGCACCGGACTCGGCATCGGCAATCCGCACAATATCGAGATGATCGTGGCGGCTGCGGGCGTCCCGGTCATCCTCGACGCGGGCATCGGCACCGCGAGCGACGCCACGCTGGCCATGGAACTCGGCTGCTCGGCGGTATTGCTCGCCACCGCCGTCACCCGCGCCCAGCACCCGGCCCTCATGGCATCGGCCATGCGCTCTGCGGTCACTGCGGGCCACCTGGCCCGCCACGCAGGCCGCATCCCCAAACGCTTTTGGGCCCAAGCCTCGTCACCGGCCCGCTGAGTCAGGGGAGACCCTGTCGCGCGTGGTTCGGCGCGCGTCGATATGCGCAAGTCAGGCGCGTGAAGCGAGCGCTGGAGGCCGCGCATACTCCTACGGCCGCATTCACATGCCCGTAGGCTCGGATCATGGGCGCGGATCTCGGCGAACGCCTGCAATCGGTTCGGAAGCGGCGCGGACTGACACAGCGGGAGCTTGCACAGGCTTCGGGCGTCTCGGTGTCGCTGGTCCGCAAGATCGAACAGGGTGAGCGCGACGACACCCGGATCGAGACCTTGCGCCGGATGGCCGTCGCGCTGGAGTGCCCGGTGTCGGTGTTGCTCGGCCCGAATCCTGGGGCGCTGGAGAGCAGCGGCAACAGCCTTTGGCTGCCGACCCGTACGGCCATCCTGTCGCCGAACCATGTGCATGATGGTGAGGCAGTGGCCGATCGTGCAATGGAGGAAGCCCTCAGCGGTGCCGTGAAGCTGTACCACGACAACGAATACGAAAGGCTCGCCGCCGTATTGCCTCGGCTGATCGAGGACGGCTACGCCGGGTCTCCACTCATTCGGTCCCGGATTCTGCAACTTGCCGGTTCGGTGCTGGTCCAGACCCGTCAGCTGCCGCCGGCACGCGTGGCGCTCGAGCGTTCCCTGGCCGAAGCCGAGGCAACCGGCAATGTGCTCGACGCGGCGTCGGCTGTGGTGACCCTGTGCTGGCTGCTGCTGGTCGAGCGGCAGTTCGAAAGGGTTCGCAAGCTTGCCACGCAGTGGGCCGATCGGGTTGAGCCGCGACTGTCGGTGGCCACCACACAGGAGATCTCCACTTGGGGTTGGCTGCTGCTACGGGCGTCCGCGGCAGCCATCAGGGACAACCGGTCCGACGAGGCCGACGACATGATGCGGCTCGCCCAGGCCGGGGCGGTCGCGGTTCGCCGCCAACCGGGCGGCTACCACCAATATTGGACAACTTTCGACCCAGCGACGGTCGCGATGAAACGGGTGGAGAACGCGGTCGTGGACGATCGCCCGGACCTGGCGCTCCGACTTGCCCGCAACGTACCGGCGGGTCTGCGGCCGACCTCGGACAACCGGAATCGGCATCTGCTCGACATCGCTCACGCGCATATCGAACTACGTCGCTACGACGCGGCGTTCGAAACCCTGTTCCGCCTGTCGCACGAAGCCCGGCCGTGGTTGATCGAGCAGCGAATGGCTCGGGACCTGGTCGGCCGGATCATCACCCGGCGGCGCACTCTCACCAACGAAATGCGCGAACTGGCAGATCTGGTCCGCCTGGAATATTAAGCGCACCAATACCTTTCGTGTGCCCGCTGCTTCCTGGGCGGTGCCTTCGCTGTGGCACTTTCACGATGTCGCTCATCGAAGTGCCATTGAGTGCCGTAGGCCCCCGGGGTGACTCTCGAGGTAGCACGCGCCGCCGGGTTGACGCCTTCGGCACCTCCGCGGCGGGTGCCCATCACGTCAACGAGGGGGTACATGCGATGCGAGAAGAGCCGACCGCGTTGGGATGGGTCGACCTCGATATCAGTTCGGCGGCGGACTGGGAGGCCGCGCAGGTGCGGCGGCTGGCGCAGCGGCTCGGGTATGCGCTGATCTGGCCGCCGGAATCATCGCCGCTACCGCTGGTCGACCAGGTGCGCTGTGCTGATGTGGATGCGGTGATCGCGCCGTCGCTCGAACATCTGAATGTGCTTGCGGTGAACGCGATCATGAGCGTGGCCGACGTGGAGATCGTGCTGCCGCGGCTGTCGTTCCATCGTTGGGCGGCGGTCGCGCCTTCCGGGCGGCTGCGGTGAGCGAGCGCCAGCGAGTGAACCATCAGCACAGTGCGCAAACGCGCACGACGGAGCCGAGCGTCAGCGAGGCGCGGTCGTGAGCGGGACGGTTGTGTTCGAGTTGGCCGTGGCGGCCGGGTTGCCGCTGGCGGTGCTCGTCGGTGCGGTGTGCTGGCCGACCCATGACTGCGATGATGGGGACGACGAGTAAGCCCCTGTTCGCTTACGCCCAACGACTGGCCTTCCGGAGACCTGCCGCGCGTGGCCCGTTAACCGCGCGGCCCGTTAACGGAGACATCGGTCGGGGAGATTCCCTGATGCGGCCCGGGGCCTTCGTCATCCTCGAGGATGATTGAACTCGGCACCATTTAATGACGCGCGTGGCCGCGCAATGAGGAAAGCTGGTCATCATGATCGAGCTGAGGGGCCTGACCAAGCATTACGGGCAGACCGTCGCGGTTCAAGATCTCTCCTTCACCGTTCGACCCGGACAGGTGACGGGCTTTCTTGGGCCGAACGGCGCCGGTAAATCCACCACCATGCGAATGATCCTCGGCCTGGACAAGCCGACCGCGGGCACCGCGTTGATCCAGGGCAAGCCGTACCACGAGCTGGACCATCCGCTGCGCGCCGTCGGTGCGCTGCTGGATGCCAAGTGGGTGCATCCGAACCGTTCGGCCCGCGCGCATTTGCAGTGGATGGCCGCCTCGAACGAGATCGCCATGTCCCGCGTGGACGAGGTGCTGCGGCTGGTCGGCCTGTCCGAGGTGGCGGGTAAGAATGCCGGTGGCTTCTCCCTCGGCATGTCGCAGCGGCTCGGCCTGGCCGGGGCGCTGCTCGGCGATCCGCCGGTACTGCTGTTCGACGAGCCCGTGAACGGCCTGGACCCCGAGGGCATCCTCTGGATCCGCCGCTTCATGCAGCGGCTCGCGGCAGAGGGGCGGACGGTGCTGGTCTCCAGCCATTTGCTCTCCGAAATGGCCCAGACCGCAGAGCATTTGGTCGTGATCGGACGTGGTCAGCTGATTTCCGATTCGACCACCCAGGAATTCATCGAGCGCGCCTCGGAACAGTCGGTGCGCGTGCGTAGTCCGCAGCTCGAGCAGTTGCGCAGCCTGCTCACCTCCAATGGCATGACCGTCCGCGAGGACGGCACGGGCCAGGACGGCGCCGCATTGGTCGTGGCCGGGGTGACCAGCGACACGGTCGGCAAGCTGGCCGGTTCGAACGACATCACCCTGTACGAATTGGCGCCGCAGCGGGCTTCGCTGGAGGAGGCATTCATGCGGATGACCGGCGGCGCGGTGCAGTACCACGGCGAAGGTTTCGACCCGGCGGGAGCGTCAGGCCCGGAGGCGGCAGCTCGCGAAACCACGCAGGGCCCCGCGTCCTACACAGCGATGGGAGGTGCGCTCTGATGGGCGTGCTGGCAGCGGAACGTATCAAGCTCACCTCGACCCGGTCGCCGTGGTGGTGCTCGGCGATCGTGGTGGTGCTCGCCCTCGGCTTGGCCGCGCTGTTCGCGGCGGTGGCCCGTTCGTCGTCGGGCAAGGAGAATGCGCTCGACCTGACCGTCGGCACCGCGGTCGGCGGGATCAGCGGATTCGGCGTGATGGTCCTGATGATCATGGCCACCTTGACCGTGACCAGCGAATACCGCTTCGGCATCATCCGGACCACCTACCAGGCGACACCGCATCGCGCCAAGGTGATCGCCACCAAGGCGGGTCTGGTCGGCGTGTACGGCGCGGTGCTCACCATCGTGCTGGCCTTCGCCGCCTTCGCGATCGCCAAGGCGATCGGCGGCGATGCGAGCAAAAACCTCACGCTCTCTGGCGGCGATGCCTGGCGCGAGATCTACGGCATTCCGGTCTATGCCCTGCTCAGCGTGATCCTGGCGGTCGGCATCGGGGTGCTGGTCCGGCAGTCGGCCGCGGCGATTTCACTGATCGTGCTCTGGCCTCTGCTGATCGAGCCGCTGCTCGGCGCGTTCGGCAGCTTCGGGCGCAATGTGCAGCCGTTCCTGCCCTTCGCGAATGCGAGCCACTTCTACAGCGCCTCGGAATCCACGGCCAACTGGCACTGGGGACCGTGGGGTGGCCTGCTCTACTTCGCGGCTTTCGTCGCAATTGTCTTCGGCGCTGCACTGGTTATGGTCAACCAACGCGATGCATGATTGAACTACCCGAGTTGCCCTCCCTCGCCGCTCGGGTGACGGGTGCCGACCTTGTCGGGAGGTCCGAGCGCCCCGCGCACTGTCCGCCACTGCCCGGCGGACTATGCGAACATCGGCCCGGTGTGTGAATCCCCTTCCACACCGGGCCGGTGTATGTATTCGGGCAATCCAGGCCGTATGTGAACATCCCGGAAACTAAGCCCGGCACCGCTTCCATCCAGAATCGATGCTGGCTACTCTCGGAGTCGGCAACCAGTGAGTTACCCATTGGCGGACCCGGCGTAGTGCCCGCTCAGTCTGATCGAGGGGGCACAGGTGGCGACAATAAGTAACCCGCCGACGGTTGGTCGGCTGAGATACGCTCGGGGCGTGACCGAAACACCTTCCGGCGGTGCTGAGCCGGGGATGGAACCGGAAGACAACGGGGGCGTTCCGTCCGAGGTGACCATACCGTTGGTACCCGCTGATGAGGACCGATCCGCTCGTCGTCCCGGCTCGGGGATTCGACGCGGACAGTTTTCCGCACTGGTGAATGCCGCGAATCAGCGGCCCGACCTCATCGGCGTACTGCGCAAGGCGCGCGAACAACTGCCCGGTGACCCGTCTTTCGGTGACCCACTGTCGGTTTCGGGTCCGGGTGGTGCCCGCGCGGTTGCGCGCGCGGCGGATAAGTTGGTCGGCGATACGCCGAGCGCGGCCCGGGAAATCGGGTTCGGCGCGCTGCAGGTCTGGCAGGCCATGTTGGAGCGCGTAGGCGGCGGTCGAGGTAGCGAAGAAATAACTGTGATGTTCACCGACCTGGTGGCGTTCTCCAGTTGGTCGCTCTCGGCGGGCGATGAGGCGACCCTCGAACTGTTGCGCGGGGTTGCCAAGGCCATCGAGCCGCCGATCGCCGACCGTGGCGGTCATGTGGTCAAGCGCATGGGTGACGGCGTGATGGCGGTGTTCACCTCGGCCGATCGTGCGGTGCGCGCCGCTGTGCAGGCAAAACGGAATCTGGCCGACGTCAGTGTGCGCGGTTATCGCCCGCAGATGCGGATCGGTCTGCACACCGGCTCGCCGCGCGAGATCGGTGGGGACTGGCTCGGCGTGGATGTGACGATCGCCGCCCGTGTGATGGAGGCCGGCGGCAACGGCAACACCATGCTTTCCCACGCGACATTGCAGTCCGTCGAACCGGAGACGCTCGAGGAGCTCGGGTTCTCGGTCAAGCCGTATAGGCGCAGTTTATTCGCCGCACCACTGAGCGGCGTGCCGGAGGATCTACGGATCTTCCGCCTGTCGAAGAACTGAGCTGTGCTGATTGCAGCGCCTTCGGCGCGGCGTGTTCGCGGCCCCCTGGTGTCTCGCGTCCGCGTCGTCGAGACTCGCGACTTCGTCGCATGCGCTTCGACGACTCGGACGCGAGACGGGCCGCGAACGTCGCTCGTAAGACTCGCTCCGTGGTGGTCGAGTGGGGCTACATCAACCAGACGACCGCGCCCGCAGCTGCTAGGAGGGCGAGCGCTATCAGGGCGATTGCGAGTGGGCGGGCGGTCTTCCAGGTGGAGTAGGCCCCGCCCAGCAGGAACCCGGCCAGCGCGAACAGGATGACGGACGACATCTGGTCATTCTGCCTCGCGTGCGCTGCTCGATTAACAAGCACGCGTGCTTGCTTTTTTCTGGACCGGGTGTGATGCTGGACTCCGGAACGCGGACTCCACCGGCGGCGCAACGCGGCGCGCCGGGACGGTTCGCCGCACAGGAGGGCCTTCCAGCTGATGAGTATGCTGGCCGCCGATCCGGAGCTGATCCGAATCGGCAACTGTTCCGGGTTCTACGGTGATCGGCTCAGCGCCATGCGGGAGATGCTCGAGGGCGGGCAGCTCGATGTGCTCACCGGGGACTATCTCGCCGAGTTGACCATGCTGATCCTCGGCCGGGACCGCATGAAGGATCCCAGCCTCGGCTATGCCAAGACCTTCGTCCGGCAGATCGAGGACTGCCTCGGGCTGGCGCTGGAACGCAATGTTCAGATCGTCACCAATGCGGGCGGTCTCAACCCGGCCGGGCTCGCGGAGAAGCTGCGCAAGGTTGCGGCGGATCTCGGACTGGATGCCAAGGTCGCGCATGTCGAGGGTGACGACCTGCTCAGTCGAGCGGGCGAACTCGGCCTCGGGTCACCTTTGACCGCGAATGCCTATCTCGGTGCCTGGGGCATCGTCGAATGTTTGAATGCGGGCGCGGATATCGTGGTCACCGGCCGGGTCACCGACGCTTCGGTGATCGTCGGCCCCGCAGCCGCTCACTTCGGTTGGGGGCGAACCGATTACGACCAGCTGGCCGGTGCGGTGGTGGCCGGACATGTCATCGAGTGCAGTACACAGGCCACCGGTGGTAACTTCGCGTTCTTCACCGAGCTGGCCGATCTCGGACGGCCCGGTTTTCCGATCGCCGAAGTGCGCAGGGATGGCAGCAGTGTCATCACGAAGCATCAGGGCACCGGCGGCGCGGTCACGGTGGATACCGTTGCGGCACAGTTGATGTACGAGATCCAGGGTGCGCGTTATGCGGGGCCGGATGTCACCACGCGGCTGGACACGATCGAGCTGAGTCAAGAAGGTCCGGATCGGGTGCTGATCAGCGGGGTGACCGGCGAAGCACCGCCGCCGCAGCTCAAGGTTTCGCTCAATACTCTCGGCGGTTTCCGCAATGAGATGGAGTTCGTGCTCACCGGACTCGATATCGAAGCGAAAGCCGAACTGGCGCAACGACAGCTGGAGTCCTGGCTGCCCGTGCGGCCTGCGGAGCTGACCTGGACGCTGGCGCGGCTCGACCGGCCCGACGCCGAAACCGAGGAGCAGGCAAGCGCTTTGCTGCGCTGTGTGGTTCGCGATCCGGATCCGAACAAGGTCGGCCGCTCGTTCTCCAATGTCGCGGTCGAGCTGGCGTTGGCCAGTTATCCGGGTACCAACTTCACCAGCCTGCCCGGCAATGGTTCGCCGTACGGCGTGTACACACCGGGATTCGTCGATGCCGCCGAGGTACCGCATGCGGCGGTGTTGCCGCAGGGCACGCGCGTCGATATCGCACCCGCGTCGGACACGCTGGAGTTGGCGAACGTGGCCGGACCGGAGCTGCCGGAGCCATTGTCCACCAACGGAACTCGCCGGGCACCGCTGGGCACGATTGCGCTGGCCCGCAGCGGCGATAAGGGCGGCAATGCGAATATCGGCGTGTGGGTTCGCACCGATGAGCAGTGGCGCTGGCTTGCGCATACGCTGACTGTGGAGCGGATCAAGGAACTGCTGCCCGAGGCCGCACCGCTGACCGTCACCCGGCACGTACTGCCGAATCTGCGTGCCGTGAACTTCATCATCGAGGGTCTGCTCGGACAGGGTGTGGCCTACCAGGCCCGCTTCGATCCGCAGGCCAAGGGGCTCGGCGAATGGCTGCGCTCGCGTCATGTTGATATCCCATTGGAGTTGCTATGAGTCCGTGGAATACGCCGGAACGGCGCGAATTGCGCGCCACCGTAAGGGGTTTCGCCGACCGCGAGGTTCTTCCGTACCTCGACGCCTGGGAGCGCGACGGCGAGATCCCGCGCGAACTGCACAAGAAGGCCGGAGCGCTCGGACTGCTCGGCATCCAATTCCCGGAATCCGCAGGCGGTTCCGGCGGTGACGGTATCGACGCCATGATCGTCTGCGAGGAAATGCATCAGGCCGGTTGCTCCGGCGGCCTGTTCGCCTCGCTGTTCACCTGCGGTATCGCGGTGCCGCACATTATCGCCTCGGGCAATGAAGACCTGATCGAACGCTTCGCACGCCCGACACTGGCCGGGGAGAAGATCGGCTCGCTCGCCATTACCGAACCCGGCGGCGGCTCCGATGTCGGCCACCTCACCACCACCGCGCGCCGCGATGGCGACCACTACATCGTCAATGGAGCCAAGACCTACATCACCTCGGGTGTGCGCGCTGATTTCGTGGTGACCGCCGTGCGCACGGGCGGCCCCGGCTCCGGCGGCATTTCGCTGCTGGTGGTGGAGAAGGGTACGCCGGGCTTCACGGTCAGCCGCAAGCTCGACAAGATGGGCTGGCTGGCCTCCGATACCGCCGAACTGTCCTATGTGGATGTCCGGGTGCCGGTGGAGAATCTGGTCGGACCGGAGAATTCCGGCTTCTATCAGATCGCCGGTGCGTTCGTCAGCGAGCGGGTCGGGCTCGCGGTGCAGGCGTATTCGCAGGCCCAGCGCTGCCTGGACCTGACCCTGGACTGGGTGCGTAACCGCGAGACCTTCGGCCGCCCGCTGATCAGCAGGCAGGCCGTGCAGAACACCGTGACCGAAATGGCCCGCCGCATCGACGTGGCCCGCGTCTACACCCGAGATGTGGTGCAGCGCAGCGCCGATGGCGAAACCGATCTGATCGCCGAGGTCTGCTTCGCCAAGAACACCGCCGTGGAGGCGGGCGAATGGGTGGCAAATCAGGCGGTGCAACTGTTCGGCGGCCTCGGCTATATGCGCGAATCCGAGGTCGAGCGGCAGTACCGCGATATCCGCATTCTCGGCATCGGCGGTGGCACAACGGAAATCCTGACCGGACTGGCGGCGAAACGATTGGGGTACCAGTCTTGACGACACTACGCACCACACTCGATACCGCATCGCCGGAGTACGCGGCCGCGGCCGAGGCCATGACCAGCAAACTCACCGAGGTGGAGGCCGAATTCGCCAAGGCCATAGCGGGCGGTGGCCCGGATAAGCTGGCCCGGCATCGCAAGCGCGGCAAGCTGACCGCGCGCGAGCGCATCGAACTGCTCATCGACGAGGATTCGCCATTCCTGGAACTGTGCCCACTTGCCGCGTGGGGCAGCGACTTCCACGTCGGGGCGAGCGTGGTGTGCGGTATCGGCATTGTCGAAGGCGTCGAATGCATGATCGTCGCGCCGGATCCCACGGTGCGCGGCGGCACCTCGAATCCGTGGACGCTGCGCAAGAACCTGCGCATGAACGACATCGTCATGCAGAACCGGCTACCGGTGATCGGACTCGTCGAATCCGGCGGCGCGGATCTGCCGACGCAGAAGGAAGTCTTCGTACCCGGCGGTCGGATGTTCCGCGACCTCACCAGGGCATCGGCGGCCGGAATCCCCACCATCGCTTTGGTTTTCGGCAATTCGACCGCAGGCGGTGCCTACATCCCCGGTATGTCCGACTACACGGTGATGATCAAGGAGCGCTCCAAGGTATTCCTCGGCGGACCACCGCTGGTCAAGATGGCCACCGGTGAGGAATCCGATGACGAATCGCTCGGCGGCGCGGATATGCACGCGCGCGTCTCGGGTCTGGCCGATTATCTCGCGGTCGACGAGCAGGATGCGATCCGCATCGGCCGCTCGATTATCAAGCGCCTGAACTGGAAGAAGCAGGGTCCGGCACCGCGCGCGGAGGTGATCGAGCCGCTGTACGACCAGGAGGATCTGCTCGGCATCGTCCCGTCCGATCTGAAGATTCCGTTCGATCCGCGCGAGGTGATCGCCCGCGTCGTCGACGGCTCCGATTTCGACGAATTCAAGCCGCTGTACGGCAGCAGCCTGGTTACCGGATGGGCGGAACTGCACGGTTATCCGGTCGGCATTCTGGCCAATGCGCGCGGCGTGCTGTTCTCGGAGGAGTCGCAGAAGGCGACCCAGTTCATCCAGCTGGCCAACCAGTCGAATACGCCACTGCTGTTCCTGCACAACACCACCGGCTACATGGTCGGCAAGGAGTTCGAGCAGAAGGGCATCATCAAACACGGCGCGATGATGATCAATGCGGTCTCGAATTCGAAGGTGCCGCATATTTCGCTGCTGATGGGCGCGTCCTATGGTGCGGGCCATTACGGCATGTGCGGTCGCGCATACGATCCACGGTTCGTCTTCGCTTGGCCCAGTGCGAAATCCGCCGTCATGGGCGGCGCGCAGTTGGCCGGTGTGATCTCGATCGTGGGCCGGGCGGCCGCCGAGTCCAAGGGCATTCCGTTCGACGAGGAGGCCGATGCCGGGATGCGAGCGATGGTGGAGGCGCAGATCGAGGCCGAATCGCTGCCGATGTTCATGTCGGGGCGGCTGTACGACGACGGTGTGATCGACCCCCGTGATACCCGCACGGTATTGGGAATGGCGTTGTCGGCCATTCACAATGCCCCAGTCAAGGGCGCCGACGGCTTCGGCGTCTTCCGGATGTGAGGGAAAATGACTGCATCGCGTAGCGATTCGATGAGGGGCGGCGGTCGGGTGACGGGTGGGCCTTTCACGAATGTTCTTGTGGCCAACCGTGGTGAGATCGCCCGCCGGGTTTTCGCGACCTGTCGTCGCATGGGGATCGGCACGGTGGCGGTCTATTCCGATGCGGATGCCGCTGCGCCGCATGTCGTAGAAGCCGACGCGGCGGTACGCCTTCCGGGCAATACCCCGGCCGAGACCTACCTGCGCGGCGAGCTGATCATCGAGGCCGCCCTGGCAACCGGTGCCGACGCCATCCATCCCGGTTACGGATTCCTTTCCGAGAATGCGGAATTCGCACGCGCTGTACTGGCGGCCGGACTGGTGTGGATCGGCCCGCCGGTCGAGGCCATCGAGCAGATGGGTTCGAAGGTCGCATCCAAGAAGATGATGGACGCGGCCGGAGTGCCGGTACTCGCCGAACTCGATCCCGACGAGGTCACCGCGGCACAGCTGCCAGTGCTGATCAAGGCTTCCGCCGGTGGTGGCGGGCGCGGCATGCGGGTGGTGCGCGAACTCGCCGATCTGGAACCGCAGATCGCCGCCGCGCGCCGGGAAGCCGAATCGGCATTCGGTGATCCGACGGTGTTCTGCGAGCGGTACCTGGAGACCGGCAGACATATCGAGGTCCAGGTCATGGCCGATACCCACGGCACCATCTGGGCCGTCGGCGAACGGGAATGCTCCATTCAGCGCCGCCACCAGAAGGTGGTCGAGGAGGCGCCGTCGCCGCTGGTCGAGCGGATCGACGCCATGCGCGCGTCAAGCCCGGAGGCGGTAGCCGAGCGTGACTACGCAGGGCCCGCGCGCGTGGCCGATGGACAGAGCATGCGCGAGCGGCTGTTCGAGGCGGCCAGGCTGGCGGCCGGTGCGATCGGCTACACCGGTGCCGGGACCGTGGAATTCCTCGCCGACGAGGCGGGCGACTTCTTCTTCCTGGAGATGAATACCCGTCTGCAGGTGGAACATCCGGTCACCGAATGCACCACCGGACTGGATCTGGTGCGGACTCAGCTGGAGGTCGCGGCGGGCGGCGAGTTGGCTGCCGCGCCGCCGCCGCTGCGTGGGCACTCGATCGAGGTGCGGCTGTATGCCGAGGATCCCGCGAACGAGTGGCAGCCGCAGAGCGGGACGGTGCATTGTCTCGATATCCCTTCGGTGGTAACCGAATTCGATGTTCTCGATCGACCAGGCGTGCGTCTGGATACCGGTGTGGTGGACGGTTCGGTCGTCGGTGTGCACTACGACCCGATGCTCGCGAAGGTCATCTCCTACGCCGAGACGCGCGGCGATGCGGCACGGCTGTTGGCAACGGCCTTGCAGCGGGCCAAGATTCACGGTCTGGTGACCAACCGCGATCTGCTGGTGCGGCTGCTGCGGCATCCGGCATTCCTGGCCGGAGACACCGATACCGCATTCTTCGAAACGCACGGATTGGACTCGCTCTCCGCACCTTTGGCAACCGAAGCCGATGAGGCATTGTCCATCGTCGCCGCTGCGCTCGCGGATGCTGCGGCGAACCGGAAGGCGGCCAGGGTCGGCGGCGGGCTGCCCGCGGGTTGGCGGAATCTGCCGTCGCAGTCACAGCACAAGTCGTACGAAAGTCGCACCAGCGGGACACATGACATCGGTTACCGCTTCACCCGAACCGGTGTCGCGGTGGACGGTCACGATGGACTCGAATTGGTGCAGGCGGAGCCCGAGCGTGTCGTACTCGCGGTTCCGGGCGAACGCGGCCTGGTGCGTAGGCAATTCGACATCGCCCGCTACGGCGAACTGGTCTGCGTGGATTCCCCGCTCGGGCCGGTATCGGTACGCAGACTGCCGCGCTTCAGCGACCCGGCCGATCAGGTCGCGCACGGTTCACTGCTCGCACCCATGCCGGGCAGCGTGATTCGCATCGGTGCCGAGGTCGGCAGCGCCGTCGAACAGGGCCAGCCGATTCTGTGGCTGGAGGCCATGAAGATGGAGCACACCATCTCCGCGCCCGCCGCAGGCGTGCTCAGCGCCCTCAATGTCACCGTCGGCCAGCAGGTCGATGTCGGCGCCGTGCTCGCCGTCGTCGATCCCACCGAATCCCAGGAGAACTGATGAGCTTTATCGAAACCGAAGAGCAGAAGGCGTTACGGGCCGCGGTCGCTGGGCTCGCCGCGAAGTACAGCTTCCGCGATTACGTGCTGCCGAAGGCACGCAAGAACGAACCGCTCACCGAATTGTGGGATGAGGCAGGCAAACTCGGGTTCCTCGGCGTGAATCTGCCGGAGGAGTTCGGCGGCGGTGGCGCGGGCATGTACGAACTCGCGCTGGTCATGGAAGAGCTGTCCGCGCAGGGCGCTGGCCTGCTGCTGATGGTGGTCTCACCGGCCATCTGCGGCACCATCATCACCAAATACGGCACCGATGAGCAGAAGCAGCAGTGGCTGCCCAAACTCGCCGATGGCACCGCCAAGATGGTCTTCGGCATCACCGAACCCGACGCGGGCTCGAACTCGCACCAGATCACCACCACCGCGCGTCGTGACGGCGACGACTGGATCCTCAACGGCCGCAAGATCTTCATTTCCGGCGTGGACCAGGCCGAGGCCGTGCTCATCGTGTCGCGCACCGAGGACCACAAGACCGGCAAGCTCAAGCCCGCGCTGTTCATCGTGCCCACCGATGCCCCCGGCTTCGTCAAGACGCCGCAGGAAATGGACATCATCGAGCCGGACCACCAGTTCACACTGTTCCTCGATGACGTGCGCCTGCCGTCGGATGCCTTGGTAGGTAAGGAAGATGCCGCACTCATGCAGCTGTTCGCGGGCCTCAACCCGGAGCGCATCATGGGCGCGGCCATGGCCGTCGGCATGGGGCGTTATGCCATCGACCGTGCCGTCGAATACGCCAAGGAACGCACCGTGTGGAAGACGCCGATCGGTGCGCACCAAGGCATTTCGCATCCGCTCGCCGCGGTGAAGGTCGAAGTGGAGCTGGCCAGGCTGATGATGCAGAAGGCCGCGACGCTCTACGACGCGGGCGATGAGATGGGTGCGGCCGAGGCCGCGAATATAGCGAAATACGCTGCGGCGGAAGCCAGTATCAAGGCGCTCGATCAGGCCATCCAGACCCACGGCGGCGCGGGCCTCACCAAGGAATACGGCCTCGCCGCTATGCTCGCCGCGGCCCGCATCGGCCGCATCGCGCCGGTCAGCCGGGAGATGGTGCTCAACTTTGTCGCCCAGTACTCCCTCGGCCTGCCCAAGTCGTACTAGAGGAGGCTCGATGACCGAAACGTCTACCGCTCCGTACGTGCGGTATGAGGTGCGCGGCGGGTTCGCCACGCTGACCCTGGATTCGCCGCACAACCGCAACGCGCTGTCGTCGCGGTTGGTCGCCGAGTTGCTTCAGGGCCTCGACGATGCCGCGGCGGATCCCGCCGTCCGCGGCATCGTGCTCGCGCACACCGGCAATACCTTCTGCGCGGGCGCGGACCTCACCGAGGCCAGCAATGCCGATCCGGCGGTGGCCGCCGATGAGCGCACCCGGGTGATGATCGGCGTACTGCGCAGACTCGTCGAAACACCGAAGCCGATCATTGCGCGGATCGACGGCAATGTGCGCGCGGGCGGCATGGGTATCGTCGCGGCCTGTGACATCGTCGTCGCCGGTCCCGGCAGCAGTTTCGCACTCACCGAGGTGCGAATCGGATTGGCGCCGTTCATGATTTCGCTGACTCTGCTGCCGCGGCTGAGCCCGCGCGCGGCAAGTCGCTACTACCTCACCGGCGAGAAGTTCGGCGCGGATATCGCTGAGCAGATCGGTCTGGTAACCATCACCGCCGACGATCCGGCGGCCGAGGTTACCCGGCTGTGCGCGGAGCTGCGCAAGGGGTCCCCGCAGGGGCTCGCCGAGGCCAAGCGACTGGTCAACGCGGGCATCCTGGCCGAGTTCGACAGCTCCGCCGAGGAGCTCGCCACCCGCTCGGCGAGCTTCTTCGGCACACCCGAGGTGCACGAGGGCATGCTGGCCTTTTTGCAGCGCCGTCCACCGAGCTGGGCAGAATAGCGCCATGGCAGCGATCTCCAGGCCCCCAGTGGCGCCGCACGAACCCAAGCAGGACCGCAGCCGGGCCACCCGGCAGCGCCTGCTCGAGGCGACCATCGATTGCCTGGCCGAAATGGGCTGGGCGGCGGCCACGGTCTCGGTCGTCGCGGAACGCGCAGGGGTGTCACGGGGCGCTGCCCAGCATCACTTCCCGACCAGGGAAGACCTGATCACGGCCGCACTCGAGTACATGTTCGACACCCGCACCCAGCAGGCCAAGGACGAGGCGAAGTCGGTGGCCGCGCTGGCCGAGGGGGTCGAACGCACCGAGGCGGTGGTGGCGGGGTTGGTCGAATCCTTCACCAGCCCGCTGTTCAAGGCGGCGCTACAGGTGTGGACGCATGCGGCCGCCGATCCCGCGCTGCGGGAGCGAATTGTGCCGCTGGAAGCCAAATTCGGGCGCAGATCGCATCGGCGGGCAGTGGAGGCGCTCGGCGTCGACGACGCCGATCCGGTTGCCCATCACCTCGTTCAGGCGACGCTGGATATGGCGCGCGGACTCGGGCTGGCCGATGTCCTGACCGATGACTCGGCGCGCCGCAAGCAGATCGTCTCCCAATGGGCGGCGACGCTGCACGCCGCACTGCACGCCCCACGGTCCTGACGCCCGGCGGCGCTGAGCTGCCGGGCCGGAGCTGGTTTGCTGGGCGGGGCTGACTGAGTTGCCGGGTAGGGCTGAGTTGCCGGGCAGGGCCGATTCGTTGGGAGCGCTAGGCGTGAGCCGCTAGTCCTGGTTCGAATCCTTCGCCGGCGACACATGCCGGAACCAGGCGGCCGTCTCGTCCGCGGTGAGCACCCGCTCCAGCGTCAGGTCACCGACCATATGCGGGAAGAAGCGTCCCGCGGGCCAAGTGCGTTGGTACGGCGGCGGATCCAGCACCAGCAGGCGGGTGCCGTCGACCACCGGAATATCGGAAGGCGTGCCCTCGTTCCAGATCCAGCTGCCGTCCGGCGCAACCAGATTGAACGATCCGGTGGTGTGCACCATGCCGGGCATATCGCGGCACATGGCGACCGCCTCCGCCGCCGGTGCCTCACCCGGAATATGTCCGCCGCCGATGAGGGCGTGGGCGACCAGGGTGTGCAATTGGAAGTTGTCGCCGATGCCGGTCATTCGCATGGCGTAGCCGGTGCCGGTCTCACGGTGCAGCACGATGACCGGCTCGTCGTCCAGCACGATCAGCGCATAACCGAGGCATTTGTCCCACCGGTCGGAGATTTCGCCGAGTGCGTCGTGCCGCTCCCGGATGATCTCGCGGCCGGAGTGTCCGAACTTCTGTCGAACTTCCCTGTGCTGCAACATGGCCAGACCCGCACGGCTCCAGAGGTCCAGCGTCCACCACGCCAGCGTCTGGTCGAATCCGAAGATTTCGAACAGGTCCGGGTCCAGCTCGAACTGTTCGGGGTCGGGCACGTCGACGCCATCGGCCGCCGCCGTCCACTTTTCGGCGAATTCCTTTGCGCCGCCGAGTGTTATCGCGAGATTCGCCAGCACGCCGGGTGCGCAAGCCACAGGATCCGCACCGCCCTCGACGCACGCGCCGATGAGGACCGCGATATTCGCTCGCGGTCCCGTCGGCACATCGGGTAGCAGCTCGGCGAGCCGCTTCCCGCCCTGCGCAAGCTCGTCCGGAGTCGCTGATTGGTAGCAGCGATGCAGTTCCGAGTGAGCTTGCTGCTGAGCCTGCGAGTCCTGCGCGTGCACCGCGCTCTCGAAATCGAATACGGCGTCGATGAATCGATCGGTGGTCGAACGCATACGCGCACGCTAACAGCTTGCCACTAAAGGGAATTCGCTGTCAGCAGAGTCCCGCCTGCTGCATGTGGCCCTCGTCGACCGCGTAGGAGGTGGAACCGATGAGGACGCCGAGGAGCCCACCGATGACCAGTCCCGGAATCGCGCCGACAAAGAAAAGGGGCAGGCCCGCGATACCGCCGATGGTGGCGCCGACCAGACCGCCGACCAGTGTCCTGACTTCGATGGTGTCGCCCGGCGCCAGGCACTGCCCGATGAGGTCGGCCTGCGGAGTCGGTTCGGCTGCCGCGGCGATCGGCGCGGTCGCGACCGGTGCGGTCGGTTGAGGCGCTTCACCCGGTGCGGCCGACGCGGTCGAGGCGAAGCCGACGGTGAGCGCGATGGCGACGAGTGCGCCGATGACGGTTAGGACGAATCTCGAAATGCTTCTCACGTTTTTCCTGATGGTCGGAGTTGGCGCAACTGGATCATCATTCCCGGAGTTCGCGGCGTGCGAAAGGGTTTCGAATGAATGCCACATTAAGAGGATTTCGAGGAAGCAGGTAAAGGGATCTCGAGGAACGGTCCGAAACGGCATGTCACACTCGCGCGCCCTGCGTCGTCCTCACTGTGAAAGCGGAACAGCGCAGCGAAAACAGGAGCGGGAATCATGTCGAATACCAAGAAGATCGCGGTTGCCGGAGCGACCGGACGGCTCGGCCGCCACGTCGTGGACGTGCTGAACGAGCAGGGGCACGAGGTCGTCGCATTCTCCCGGGCCAACGGTGTGGACATCGAGACCGGCGTCGGGCTCGTGGAAGCGCTCGACGGTGTGGATGTCGTCATCGACGCGTCCAGCACGCCGTCCGCGGACCAGACCATCGCGACCGAATTCTTCCGGGCCGCGGCGCGCAACCTGCACGAGGCGGGGCGGAAGGCCGGTGTCGAGCGGTTGGTCGTGGTGTCCATCATCGGCATCGATGGATCGCTCGCCGGATACAACGCCGCGAAGCTGGCGCATGAGGCCGCGCTGCTGGAAGGGCCGCTGCCGGTGCAGATTCTGCGGGCCGCGCAGTTCCACGAGTTGGTCGAGGTGATGATGCAGTGGGGGACCCAGGGCGAGGTTGCCTACCTGCCGAAGATGCGCACCCAGTTGGTCGCCGCACGTGCGGTGGCCGAGGCGCTGGTGGAGTTGGCGGTGCATCCCGCGCCGGAGTCGTTCGACGGGCCGTTCCCCGAGATCGCGGGTCCGCAGCCGGAGACCATGGCGGGTGCGGCCGGCCTGCTCGCGGCGAAGCTCGGTGCGCCTGCCCAGGTGATCGAGTCGAGTGATGAGGCGAACCCGGATCGTGAGCAGTTCGAGAACGGTGGCCTGCTGCCGGGTGCGCACGCGAAGTTGGCGGGTCCGACGTTCGCCGAGTGGCTCGAAACGACGTACGCCTGACCCAAAGCAATCGCCCGGGGCACACGCACCGGGCGAATTGCTTTGCGCGCCGGCCCCGCACTGGTTGTCGGGATCCGGACCCGATGCGGTTTCCCACAGGGGTGCGGATCCCGACACAGTGGATCAGTGGGCGGCGGTCAGGTCGTACAGGGTGATGCCGTCGACTTCGGCCGCGGTGAAATTCTCTTCCACCCACTTGCTGATCTCGCTGCTGGTGCCGGAGCGGCCGAAACCGAAACCGCCATCCTCGCCGCCGCGACTGCCACTGCCGATGAAGTAGTGGATCTTTCCGTCGGCGACATACTGCTTGAACTGATCCAAGGTCGGCGAGGGATCGCTGCCGTTGAAGCCGCCGACCGGCATGACCGGCAGTTCGGTGGCCAGCTGGAAGCCGGCGGCACTGTTGGAGCCGGTGGCCGCGGCGACCCAGGTGTAGTCGGAGCCATTGTTTTCCAATAGCGTGATGACCTTCTCGCTCGGCCTGCTCGCGCCGAGCAGACCACCGGCGGGGCCGCCCATCATCGGATTGCCCGCGGCCTCGTTGCTGCCTTGCATGTTGGCTTCTCGACCCTGAGCGCCATTCGTATTGCGGCCGTCAGTGCTTCGTCCACCGGGCATACCGCCGCCGGGACCGCCTGGCCCCCCGAAGCCGCCTGGGCCACCGAAGCCGCCCTCGTCGCCGGGACGATGCCCGAACATCCCGAACATCCCGACATTCGGTCCGGCCGACGGGATCCCGCCCTCGTGTCCGGTCGAAACGGTCTGGGCGGAATACGCGACGGGCCCGGCGAATCCGGTGAATGCGGCGGCCAATGCCGCGACCAGTGCCACCTTCCGCGGTGCGGGCAGCAGTACCGCGATGGTCGCGAGCACACCGACCACCAGCACCGCCCAGCGCAACCACGGCACGAAGCTCGAGCTGCGCGACAACAACATCCATGACGTCGCGGTGGTCAGGCCGACCGCGAGCCCCGCGAACAACCGGACCCACAGCCGGTGCCGATCCCGCCACAGCTGCACCGCGCCGATACCGACCAATGCGGCGACCGCCGGAGCCAGCGCCACCGTGTAGTACTGGTGGAAGATGCCCGCCATGAAGCTGAAGGTCAACCCGGTCACCAGCAGCCAACCGCCCCACAGGATCAGCGCCGCGCGCCTTCCATCGGCGCGAGCAGCCTTGCCGCGCAACAGAATTCCCGCTACCAGTGCGACCAATGCGGCGGGGATGAGCCAGGCGATCTGACCGCCCTGCGCCGGTTCGAACATCCGGGTGATGCCGGTGCTGCCCCACATGCCGCCACCGCCGCCGCCGCCACCGCGCGGCATATCGCCACCACCAGGGATGACGCTGCCGTGTTCATTGCCGTTCAAACGACCGAGACCGTTGTAGCCGAGAGTGAGTTCAACAATGGAATTGTTTTGCGACCCACCGATCCACGGTCGCGAAGAAGCCGGCCAGAGTTCGACCGCGAGCAGCCACCAGCCGGCCGCGACGATCATCGACAAGCCCGCCGCGAGCAGCTGCAGGATCCGCTTGCCGAGTTTGGGCGGACCGGCGAACAGATAGGTCAGCGCCAGTGTCGGCACTACCAGCAGCACCTGCAACTGCTTGGTGAGGAATCCGAATCCGATGAAGACGCCGGTGAGTACCAGCCAGCGGGTGCGCCCGTCCTCGACCGCCCTGGTCATCGCCCAGGCCGCCGCGATCATCAGGAATACCAGCAGCGCATCCGGGTTGTTGAACCGGAACATCAGTGCGGCGACGGGTGTCACCGCGAGCGCCAGTCCGGCGATGAGCCCGGCCGCCGGGCCGAAGGGCCTGCGCACCGTCGCCCACACCAGCGCCACCGAGGCGACGCCGAGCAGGACTTCCGGAACCAGGATGCTCCAGGAATTCAGTCCGAACGCCCGCACCGACAGTTCCATAAGCCACAGTGAGGCCGGTGGTTTATCGACGGTGATCGAGTTGGCCGCATCCGAGGAGCCGAAGAAGAAGGCCTTCCAGGACTCCGAACCCGCCTGTACCGCGGCGGAATAGAAGGAATTCGCCCACCCGCTGGCACTGAGGTTGCACAGGTAGGCGATTCCGGTGCCGAGCAGCAGTACCGCCAATGCCGGGTATTCCCAGCCGCTCTCGCGCTCGGGGCGCGCCTGCGGCGGTACCGCTGTCGACGGTGGCGTGAGCGTAGCCGTCACTGCTGTCCGCCCTCGGTGACCAGTGCCGTGCGGGTGGCGGTCGGGTTACGGAAGACCCAGCGCAGGCCGACGAATCGGATCAGCGTGGCAATGAGATTGGCGACCACGAGTACGAACAATTCCAGATGAACGGCGGCGTCGGGTGCCCAACGGTGCAGGGCGAACAACGATCCGCTGGTGACCAATAAGCCGAAGCCGAAGATCAGCAGGCCTTGGAATTGGTGTGACACAACGCCATTCGACCCACGCACCCCGAAGGTGAAGGCGCGGTTGGCGGCGGTATTGCCGACCGCGGTGATCAGCAGCGCGACGAAGTTCGCGACCTGCGCGCCGGTCATGGGCTGCAACACCAGGTACAGCAGCATATAAGCGAGCGTGGAGATGACGCCGACTATCGCGAACCGCACCACCTGCCCGACCATCCCCAACGGCACACCGGGAACCAGTGGTTCACGACCGACCGAGCGACGCAGCTCGTCCAACGGCAGCGCACCGGTCGTCAGTCCGCGCAGCAGTCGCCACACGCCGAGCAGATCCTTGCGCGCGGTATCGATGATGTCGACGCGGCTGTCCGGATCGTCGATCCAGTCGACCGGCACCTCGTGGATGCGCAGCCCGGCCCGCTCGGCGAGTACCAAGAGCTCGGTGTCGAAGAACCATTCACCGTCCTCCACCAACGGCAGCAGCCGCCGCGCCACATCGGTGCGCATCGCCTTGAACCCGCACTGCGCATCCGAAAAGCGCGCCTGCAGTGAGGCTTTCAGAATCAGGTTGTAGCAGCGCGAGATGATTTCGCGCTTGGGTCCGCGCACGACTCGCGACGCCGCGTCGAGCCGGGTGCCGATGGCCAGATCGGAGTGGCCCGAGATCAGCGGCGCGACCAGGGGCAGCAGCGCATTGAGGTCGGTGGACAGATCCACGTCCATGTAGGCGACGACCTGGGCGTCGGAGTGCTCCCACACCGCGCGCAGTGCGCGGCCGCGGCCCTTGGCGTCGAGGTGCACGACCCGCACGTCATCGAGTTCATCGGCGAGCAACTGCGCGACCTGCATGGTGTCGTCGGTGCTCGCATTGTCGGCTACGGTGATCCGCGCCGGGAACGGGAACCCGTCGCGCAAGTAGGCGTGCAACCGCCGCACGCAGACACCCAGGTCGGCCTCTTCGTTGTAGACGGGGATCACGACGTCCAGCACGGGCGTGATCACCGTTTCGGTCATTTCCGCCCGGTGCGCGGCGGTCGTCGATTCGGTCATGGTGACTACCCTCGCGAACCGCGCTGGACCCTAGCTGGGCTCTACCTGTGAGGTTCCTGGGGACTGCGGCTACCGCACTCGCCGAATCCGTAACACGGTATCGGTACGCAGCCCCACCTGCCCCTCCGGCCACGTGACTTCCCGCTCGACCGCATCCTTGGTCTCCACGTTCCAGTCCGGCCCGAGAGCCAGCTCGTCGAGCACCTCATCCATCGTCGGAAAGTGCACGTCATGCCGATCCTCGACAAACGACGGCCATCCCGCATGCCCCGCAATCAACAAGACCCCGCCGACGCCCACCGCCTCGGCGGCCCGCCGCAGAACCTTCGTCCGCTCCTGGTCCTGCGCCACCGGCGAATGAAAGAACTGCGCCGAAACCAGATCGAACTCGCCGTCCGGAAACGATTGCGCCAGATCATGTTCCGCGAATGTGATGCGCTCCCCGACGCCCGCCTCGTCGGCATGTGCAGCCGCACGTCGCAGCGCTGTCGGGGACACATCGACCGCGGTCACGCGCCACCCCAGCCCCGCAAGCCAAACAGCGTCCGCGCCCTCACCGCATCCGAGGTCCAATGCGGTCCCCGGCTCGAGCTCCACGGCCTCCCGCACCAACAACGGATTGGGATTCCCGGTCCACACCTGATCCCGATCCTGATAGAACCCCTCCCAGAACTCCTGGGTGTTGCCAGAAGCGGTGCTCTCGGTCATGCGTCGTTCTCCCATCGAAGTCGCGTATCTCGGTCCATCGACCCTGTTCGCATGATGTACGCAGGGTCCGTGACAGCGCCAACTTTGTTGCCGTTTCGGCAACCGCGTCTACCTAGGTCGGGTGCAGGTATTGGTACGGTCGGATTTGTGATGCGCAGTGGGCGGGGAGTGGATGCGGGGACGCCCAGGCGGGTCGATGCTCGGACCGAGCGGTGGCGGGAGCATCGGGTGAAGGTTCGGGCGGAATTCGTCGATGCGGCGTTTCGGGCGCTGGACAAGTTCGGACCCGAGGTGAGCATGGGCGACATCGCGAAGGAGGCCGGGGCTGCCAAGCCCAAACTCTATCGGCACTTCGAGGATAAGACCGATTTGTACAACGCGATCGTCGACCGGGTTCGCGACATGCTGTGGGAGCGGATCGTTTCCAGCGCCGATCTGACGAATGATTCTGCGCGGGAGTTGATTCGGCGCGGCGCGGCCGAATATGTGCTCGTGGTTTCCGAGCACCCCAACGTTTTCCGGTTCATGCTGCACAGCCACTTCACGCAGCGGGCCGATGAATCCGAGCGGGCGCTGCAGTCGGCTCGGCAATCGGCCAAGCGGGCCGCGGATCTGTTCACCGGACTGCTCGCCGACAAATCCGTCGAGGTGTCCAGTGTGGAACTCGTCAACTATTCGGTATTCGGTGCGGTGGCCTCGGCCACCGACTGGTGGCTCGGTGCGAACCGGCTACAGGCACACACCATGCCGATCGAAAAGTTCGTCGCCTACCTGGCCGAGATCATCTCCGCACTGGCCGAGGCCAATGCGCGACTGAACGGCATCCGCATGGACCCGGACCAGCCGCTGCACCTCGCGTTCTCCAGCGACTGACTTGTACGCACCGACCGCGAGCGCGCCATTAGCGGTCGGCTCCCGCATCCACTTCGAACCCCATCGTTCTCGTCAACCGCATCATCGAGGCCAACGGTGTCTGCGATGCCCACAGTATGACCCCACCCACCGACAAGTTTCGGAACCCACTGGCACCACCGAAGTCCACGGCCAGTGACGGCGGCACACCTGGTACAGCGGTGCGCCGTGGGTCAGGAGGCGGACAGCCGCCATAACGGGGAAACGGGGCCGTGACCTGCGCCGAGGTCGTAGGAGGCGGCCAGGCAGCGGTAGGTCCAGTCCTTGGCGAATTCGACGGCATCCGGGACCGAGTAACCATTGGCGAGTGCGCATGCGATGGCCGCGGCCAAGGTGTCGCCGCCGCCGTGGTCGTTGCCGGTGGTGATCCGCGGCGCGGTGAACTCGAGGAAGCGATCGCCGTCGAAGAGCAGGTCGGTGCTCACCGTCGAGGACCGCAGATGGCCGCCCTTGACGATCGCCCATTGCGCTCCCAGCTTGTGCAGCGCCTCCGCCGCCTTCCGCGCCGAGGCATCGTCGATAACCTCGATCCCGGTGATCAGCCGCACCTCGTCGAGATTCGGTGTCACCACCGTGGCCAGCGGAATCAGCGTGTGCCGCACGGCGTCCAGGGCCTCCTCGTGCAGCAGCGGATCGCCGTGCATGGATGCCGCGACCGGATCGACCACCAGCGGCGTCCGATCCCGCCCGATCCCGACTTCCTGACATACCGCCGCGACCGACTCGATGATCGCGGTCGAGGCCAGCATTCCGGTCTTGGCCGCTGCGACCCCGATATCCCCGACGACCGCGCGTACCTGATCGGCCACGACCTGCGGCGGAATCTCGTGGAACCCGCTCACCCCGACCGAGTTCTGCACCGTCACCGCGGCCACCGCCACACATGCGTGCACCCCGCACAGGGCCATGGTCCGCGAATCGGCCTGAATACCCGCGCCGCCGCCGGAATCGGTCCCGGCGATAGTGAGGACGCGAACCGGGGTCTGCCCGTCGGGCACGAGCGGCAGGAATTTCACATCCCAGACCCTACTCAGCGTCGGCCCGACCATTCCGATCTGCCCGATCACATACCTGTGCAGTGCAACGGCCCCCGCGTTGGATCGCACGAATGTCCCTCACCTTCCATTGGTTTCCGCCAACCAATGGCGACAGCCGCAATGTCGTCGGCGGTGGTGAAATCCGCAGCCGCGTGAACGCAACTAAATGAAAACCATTATCGTTAAGGTGTGACCACTTCATCGACCCCTGACCTGCTGCCCGTCACCGTGCTCTCCGGCTTCCTCGGCGCGGGCAAGACGACCCTGCTCAACCACATCCTGGCCAATCGCGACGGTCGCCGCGTCGCGGTCATCGTCAATGACATGAGCGAGGTCAATATCGATGCCGCGCTCGTCGCCGGGCAGGGACACCTGGACCGCACCGAGGAGAAGCTGGTCGAACTGACCAATGGCTGCATCTGCTGCACGCTGCGCGAGGATCTGATCGAGGCGGTCGGCAGGCTCGCCCGCGCGGACCGCTTCGATCAGCTGGTCATCGAATCCACTGGCATCTCCGAGCCGATGCCGGTCGCCGCGACCTTCGACTGGGAATTCGAGGACGGCTTCAAACTCGGCGATATCGCCCGCCTGGACACCATGGTCACCGTGGTGGACGCCGCCACCTTCCTCGCCGAAATCGCCCGCGGGCAGGCCCTCGCCGAGCGCAATCTCGAAGCGGGCGAAGGCGATACGCGCACCATCGCCGACTTGCTTGTCGATCAGGTCGAATTCGCCGATGTCCTGCTGATCAACAAGACCGACCTGGTCAGCGCCAATGCCGCCGGAACCGTGGAAGCCACTGTGCGACGGCTCAATCCACGCGCCCATGTGCTGCGCACCGAGAAGGGAGCGGTGGATCTCGCGGAGGTGCTCGCGACCGGCCGCTACAACCCCGTTGTCGCCGCGGAATCCGATGGCTGGGCCGAGGAACTGGCGGGCGGTCACACCCCGGAAACCGAGGAATACGGCATCCGCAGCCTCACCTACACCGCCGACCGCCCCTTCCACCCCGAGCGCCTCGCCGACGCCCTCACTCAACTCCGAGGCATGTTGCGCAGCAAGGGTTTCTGCTGGCTCGCCAGCCGCCCCGACCTCGCCGCAATCTGGTCCCAAGCCGGTCCCAACCTCACCTTCGAACCCGCCGCCTGGTGGTCCGCCCTCGAAGTCCCCGCCGGCCAGGAAATCGTCTTCATCGGCATAAAACTCGACACCACCCACGTCCGCGCCCTCCTCGACACCGCCCTCCTCACCGAAGACGAACTCAGCGCGGGCCCCACCACCTGGACCACCTACCCCGACCCCTTCCCCACCTGGGGCACTCTCCACCAGCACTGACCTGGACGACCGATCACCATGCATCCCCGCAGGCAAACGTCGAGAGCGCCCCTCCACCACCGCATTCTCGGCCACTAGTTGGAGATGGCGGGGGCCTGGTGGGTGTAGGTGGGGTCGGTGAGTTGGGTGAGCATGAAGGCGGCTATGTCGGCTCGGGCGATTTTGAGGGAGAGGCCTTTGGTGTCGGCGGGGAAGCCTTGGCGGTAGGCGTCGGTGCGGGGGCCGTCGGTGAAGGCGCTCGGGCGGACGATGGTCCAGTCGAGGTTGCTGGCCTTGACGTACTCTTCCTGCTTGACGTGGTCGGCGTAGGCCTCACGCAGCAGCATCCCGAACATCACGTACTTCCAGAGGAAGTTCAGGTTGCCGCGGCTGTCGCCGACACCCAGGGTGGTCTGGCAGATCAGGCGCTTGACGCCGGTCCGGTCCATCGCCTCGAGCACCGCGCGGGTGCCTTCGGCCCGGATGACACCCTTACGGCCCGCACCCAGCGAGATCAGCACCGCGTCCTGCCCGGCAACGGCCCGCTCCACCGAATTCGTATCCAGCACATCGCCCTCGACGATGTGCAACCGCTCGTGCCGCTGCCCGACACCGGCCGCATTGCGAGTGAAGGCGGTGACCTCGTGCCCCTGCTCGAGCGCCTGCTCGACGACCAGCCGGCCGACGGTGCTGGTGGCTCCAAAAACTGCGATACGCATGATGTTCTCCTGTGTTGAATTTGCGGTGCTCCCGGGCCCTACGTGGTTACGCAGGCTGCCGCCTCCGGGCCTGACGCTCGCACCGCTGGTGTTGAAAACTGTTGCACTGTTGGTGAATCCAGTACATCAACGGAGAACGAGACGAACCATGGCCGTGCGTCTCGAAGACATACGAGAGGGTCTCTGCCGGGAAACGCGCAACGGCCCGCGTCCGGAAAACGGATGCGGGCCGTTGCGCTGTGTGTGCTCAGCCGAGCTTGGCGAAGAACTGTCGGATATCGGCGACGATCACCTGCGGTGCCTCATGCGCGGCGTAGTGTCCGGCCGCGTCGTTCGGGCCACCTTGGACGGAGCCGACGTCGTAAGAATTCCAGCTGACGATGTTGCTGTGATCGCGCTCGGCGAACCGGCGAATCGACTGGAAATCACCCTTGAACATCGCCAATCCGGTCGGCACCGTGGTCGGTCCACTCGGCTGCTGCGTGATGTGCGCGTTCTCGTAGTAGAACCGCAGCGACGACCCGGCCGTTCCGGTCAGCCAGTAGATGGCCACATTGCCGATCACGAACTCCTCGTCGAGGCTTTCGCCGAACAGTTGCGCATTCCAGCCGAGCAATCCGACCGGCGAATCGGCCAGCGCGAACGCCAGCGTCTGCGGCTGCTGGCTGTGCAAGGCGTTGAAGGCCATCTTGTTCTCGTGGAACCACTGCAGGTGCTGCAGCGCCGCCATATCCTCCTCGGACAGTCCCTCGAACTCCGATGGATCACCGGACGGGAACGAAAACAGCTGCGTCACATGCACTCCGACGACATGATCGGAATCCAGCCGGCCGATCTCCGGTGAGACCATCGAGCCACCGTCGTTGCCGATGGCACCGTAGCGCGCGTAGCCAAGTCGGCCCATCAGCTCCGCCCAGGCCGCGGCGGTGCGGACGGTGCCCCATCCGGTGCTGCGGGTCGGCCCGGAGAATCCGAATCCCGGCAGCGACGGGATGACCAGGTGGAAGGCGGGCTCATCGGCGGATTCCGGTTCGGTCAGCGGCGCGATGACATCGAGGTATTCGAGCACCGAACCCGGCCAGCCGTGGGTCAGGACCACCGGCAGCGCATCCGGCCGGGAGGACCTGATGTGCATGAAGTGGATATCTTCGCCGTCGATCTCGGTGGTGAACTGCGGGTAGGAGTTCAGCTTCGCCTCCAGCGCGCGCCAGTCGAAGCGTTCCAGCCAGTACTCGGCGAGATCCCGCACCCGCTCGTTCGGCACGCCGTAGGCGTCGCCGACGCCGGGCAATTCGTTCGGGTAGAGGGCCCGGGACAGCCGGTCGGCCAGGTCGTCGAGCTTTGCCTGCGGGACGTCGATGGTGAAGGGGGTGATGGTGGTCATCTCTAACTCCTTGCGAAACGGAATGCTTCGTTCTGTTTGAATAGTATCAGAACGGATCATTCCGTTTCAAGTGCTAATCTGAACTCATGCCGAAGTCATCCGATGCCCCAGCTCAGAAGGGTCTGCCCGGCCGCAAGGCGCAGGCCGCCCGCAACGACGGGCTCATCCTCGAGGCGGCCCGCGCGGTCTTCCTCACCGACGCCAACGCCCCCATCGCCGCCGTCGCCGAGCGAGCCGGAGTGGGCATCAGCGCCCTCTACCGCCGCTACCCGAGCAAAGACGTGCTGTTGCGCACCCTCTGCCACGAGGGCCTACGCCGCTACAACGCCGAAGCCGATGCCGCACTGGAGGATTCGGACGGGTGGCGCGGTCTGGTCGGATTTCTGGAACGCGTGGTCGACGCGGATGTGCACTCGTTGACCGTGCATTTGGCGGGCACTTTCACTCCGGACGAGTCGATGCTGCCGGACGTCATGCATTCGGGTGAGGTCACCGAGGAACTGGTCCGGCGGGCGCACGCCTCCGGTCGGCTGCGCGCGGATGCCAATGCCAACGACCTCGGTCTCGTCCTGGAAGCATGTGCGGCCGTTGCCATGCCGGACCCGGCCCGAACCGCTGAACTGCGCAGACGCGTGCTCGCCATGCTGATCGCGGGGCTCTCGGGAAAAGGCGAACTGCCCGGTCCGCCGCCGGAGGCGGGTGAATTCGCGTGGCGGTGGGAACCGCGCAGTCAGCGATGATTTCGGCCGCGACGCGACGTCTGCACCTTCAGGCAAACATGTCCACAGCAGCGAAGGGAATCGCCATGAACTGGACACTCGAGGTCGTCATCGTGCCGGTCTCGGATATCGACCGAGCCAAGGACTTCTATTCGAACAAGCTTGGTTTCGTCCTCGACCATGACATCGAGATCGGCGACGACATCCGCCTCGTACAACTGACCCCGCCCGGTTCAGGCTGCTCCATCGTGATCGGCAGGGGTGCGGTCCCGAAGATGGAGCCGGGCTCGATACAGGGCCTGCAACTCGTCGTCCCCGATATCCGCACGGCCCACGCCGAGTTGGTCGAGCGCGGCGTCGAGGTCAGCGAAGTCCAGGTGATCGGCACCAATCCCCGGCAGGTGCCCGACCCGCTCGACAATGTCGGCTTCTGCTTCTTCGCCGATCCGGACGGCAATGGCTGGGCGGTCCAGCAGATTTCGACACGCCCCTAGCTCGTTCCCGTGGTCCGTGACCGGGGCATCAGACGTGCCCGTCGCCGGTGGATGTCCAGGGTGCACCGGGCCGGGCGAGGGGTTGGATCGCGCGGCCGTCGACCCATGCGGTCCAGCCGTTGTTGCAGGCGATATGCGCCCAATCCCCGGCGCGGCCGAGGATCTGGAGTTCGACGCCGGGATCGATGCTGGTGATGGGGCCCAGGCTCGGGTCGGGCGCGGCCCATGCGTCCAATCCGCCCTCGGGTACCAGGTGGGTCGGGTACCAAAGGGCGGCAAGGGGTTCGATGGCGCGGCCGTCGACCCATGCGGTCCAGCCGTTGTTGCAGACGATATGCGCCCAGTCGCCGGAGCGATCGAGGATCTGGAGTTCGACGCGCGGTTCGATGCGGGCGACGGGCGGCCGGGTCGAGTCGGGAGTGGCCCATGCGGGCATGCCGTTGGCGGGCACCTGGTGGGTCGGATGAAATGCCGGAGTGCTGCCGCGCTCGACCGCAGGCACCGCTTCCGTGGGTGCGGCAGACGCGTCGAATGCCGGTATGCCACCGGCGAACGGCTTGACCACCGCGGGATCCAGCACATCGCGCACCAGCCGGAGCGCGACTTCGGTTGTGGTCTCCAACAATTCGGCACGCGGATTGCGCGCCGCAAGCTCGCGCCAGCACGCGAACCGGGTCGAGAACGTCGAACGGAACACCGTGAAATGGGCGAGCGCGTCCTGTTTCGTTGTCGCACCGTTCATTACGGCAAGGCTCCCGGTCGTCAACAGTTGACCGAATGACCGTGCCACCGCGGTCCCGGCATCGGTGAATCGGTAACTGCCGAGCGCCTCCAGTCGAACAAGGCTCAGCGACGCCAGCCGCGCCAGTCCCTCCGTCATCCGGCCGGCGGCCGCCGCGAGTGAGACCGGTGTGGCGCCCTGGGCGGCGGACAAGGCCCAACGAGTGTCGCCCGCGGCCAGCCCCTTGGCGAGTTGCTCCTCCAGCTCGAGCGCTCGCAGCTCGAGCGGTCCGGCCGCCACGTTTCGGCGCAGGACCCCGGCCAGGCGGGCCTCTTGGGCGGCATCGGCGGCGGCGAGCAGTGCGGCGAATGCGATGAGATCGAGATCGATCGGGGGTGACGCGAATCCGGGGCCGTAGGCGGTGAGATCGAGCAGTTGGTCGACCAGCATGGTGGCCTGGGCGAGCGTCGGCACAACGGTGAAATCGAAGCCGTCCTCGTCGCTCCCGGCCTGCATGACGAAGGTGCCTTCTTCGTCCCCGCGCAGCAGCAGCGCCGCTGTCCGGTTGTCCTGCCCTACGCGGTTGGCGGTGACGGCGGTGGTATGGGCGGGATCGGCGGCGATCCGCAGTGCTCCGGTCGCCGGTCCGGTGAGTCGGTCGTCCGTTTCGAGCAGTCCGGTGTCTCGCAGCGCCGCCGCCGGGTCGGACGGCGGGGTCGTCAGCGGCAGCGCGGAGCGCGGTCCCGGCTTCAGCCCGGCGATCGACATGGCCGCGGCGAGTTGGTCCGGGTCCAGTCGGAAACGCATCAACATCGTCGACTCCTTCCCGCATCCGGATCGGCCGCGCGAAGGCGGCTCGGTGGGCGTCTCGGGTCGACCGAATCACTTTTATGTTTTCACATGCGGCGATTGCTCAGCAACAGGCCGAGCGGCGGTCTCGACCTGCGAAGTTCGGACCACTCGCGCCATCGATCCGGTCTGCCGGTTAACCAGATCCGACGGCGCGCATCAGGCGTGTGCGCATGGCCGATCTTCGACTGCGGGAGTTGAAGCCGAGCTAGCGCGGGCCGAGGAACAGGGTTTGGGTGCTGCGGCCGAGCGGGCCCTTCTCGTCGAAGAGCGCGGACTCGGCCAAGCCGATGCCGTGCGGTTGCGGATAGGTGGCGGCGTCCAGGCAGACCCATTCGCCGACCGGCTGTCGGTGCAGCGTGACCGTGAGATCGGTATTGATGAACAGGTATCGGTTCCAATCCAGCACCCGGCTGACGCCGTTGCCCGAATCCGCCGCGGCGAGTGTGCGTTCCAGCGGACTCGGCGTGGTACCGGCGACGATCGGATACTTCAGCCGGATCCAGCAGATCGCCGGGCCGGGATCGGCGAAAGAACCGGACACGAAGCGGTAGTCGATGCCGGTGTGGAAACCGATGGGCTGGGTCGACGGAAAGTGGGACGGCACCGCCTGATCCGGTCCGGGACGGGCGCCGGTCGGCAGGAACTGTTCGGGCAGTTCGAGCTCCGGCTCGGCGAGTTTGAATCGCCAGGCGTTCGCCCGCATGACGGGTCCGCGGTCGGTGGACAGCGTCGCTTCGATCAGCTCCACACTGCGTCCGGGGCGGGCCACCCGCGTCTGCACCGTCAGCGGCTCCAAGGGAACCGGGCCGAGGATTTCCACCGCTACCCGGCCGACCTGGAATCCGGCCCGCGGCTCACAGCGTTCGATCGCGTGCCCGAGTAGCGCGGACGGTGGTCCGGCGTGCTGGGCGTCGGGTGACCACGGACCGCGGGTCAGTTCGGTCGAGACGAACCGATTCGGGTTCGCCGGATCTGGGGTGTAGAAGGCGTCGGCCACGTCGTTGTCCCGTTCCGCTGGATTGTTCGTACGGTTAACGATTCTGCTACGACGCTACCTCGCGGCAACGAGCAGCCACCGCTACACCCGGCCGAAAGCCAGGGCGACATTGTGGCCGCCGAAGCCGAACGAATTGTTGAGCGCGAAGTCGATGCGCTGCTCGCGGGGCGCGCCCGCCACGATATCGAGGTCGATCTCCAGGTCCCGATTGTCGAGATTCAATGTGGGCGGGACGATTTGGTCGCGCAGCGTCAGCATGGTGAGGATGGATTCGAGCGCACCGACCGCGCCGATCGAATGGCCGAGTGCGGACTTGGGCGCGTAGACCGATGCCTCCGGCGTCACCGCGGTGATGGCATTGGCTTCCGACGCATCGCCGATCGATGTCGAGGTGGCGTGCGCATTGACGTGCTGAATATCCGAAACCTCCAGTCCGGCAGTGCATATCGCCTTGCGCATGGCGCGCGCCGCGCCGATGCCCTCCGGCTCCGACGCGACGATGTGATAGGCGTCCGAGGTGATCCCCGCGCCCAAAACCCGGCCGTGAATCCGCGCACCGCGCGCCCGCGCATGCCGCTCGGACTCCAGCACCAGCAGTGCTCCCGCTTCGCCGAAGACGAACCCGTCGCGATCCCGGTCGAATGGTCGCGATGCCCGCTCCGGTTCGTCATTGCGCGTGCTCATCGCCCGCATCATGGCGAAACTCGCGATCGGCACCGCATCGATATGCCCCTCGACGCCACCGGCCACCACCACATCCGCCTCGCCGGTGGTGATCAGCCGCCAGGCATGCGCGATCGCCTCCGAACCGGAAGAACAGGCCGAGACGGGCGCGAAAACCCCTGCCTTGGCACCGATTTCGAGCCCGACCGTCGCGGCCGGACCATTCGGCATGACCATCGGCACCGACATCGGCGAAACCTTCCGGTAGCCGCCGCCGCGCATCGAATCGACGGCATTGATCAGCGCATCGCCGCCGCCGAGCCCGGTGCCGATGACGACCGCGAGCCGCTCACCCTCGACTTCGGGTGCGCCCGCGTTGCGCCAGACCTTGCGGCCCAGCACCAGTGCCATCTGCTCGACATAGGAGTGGCGGCGCTGTTCGACGCGGGTGAGCTGATCACCCGGCCGTGACTTCAACTTGCCGCCGATGCGGACCGGCAGATCGTATTCGGCCACGAAATCGTCGGCGAGCATGCCGATACCGCTGTGCCCGGCGAGCAGTCCGGACCAGGTCTCGTCGATGTCATCGGCGATTGAGGTGGTCGCGGCGACCGCGGTGACCACGACGGCCGGGCGAGTTTCTGAAGCGATTGTTACAGTCACGATGTCATGAATACCTGTACCAATCGCTACAGTCAACTCATGGCCCGTCCACTCGACCACGCGAAACGCGCAGACCTGCTGGCCGGCGTCGTCGAATACATCGCTGCCCACGGCCTCGGTGACCTGTCGCTGCGCCCGCTCGCCGCCGAACTCGGCACCAGCTCGCGCATGCTGATCCACTACTTCAACACGAAGGAAGAACTGCTGGTACAGGCGCTGACTACGCAGCGCCCGGATATCGCCGCGGTTTTCGCGGGGGTCTCCGATGCGGCTTCGCTGCGCGAGCGGCTCGGCCAATTCTGTGCGGTGAATATCGCGGGGGAGGCCACGACGAGTGTGCGGGTGCTGCTACAGGTGCTGGGGGCGGCCTGTGCGCCGGGTAGCCCCTATGGCGAATACGCGAATGCCGCGATCGCGACCTTCATCGGGACGCTCGCGGATGCGCTGCGCCGAATCGAATCCATCGATGATCCGGAAGCCGTTGCTACGCTATTGGTTTCGGGGCTGCGCGGCATCATTCAGGATCGGTTGATAACCGGTGACGTGGAGCGCACCGACCGGGCGGCGCGCAGGTTGATCGACCAAACCATCCGCTAGGCACCATATTTCGGTGCAGGCCGCTTTCGAAGACGGCGTTGATACAACCCCGGTCCATCGAGCAAGCGAAAACCCTGTGTCGGCCGCACCTTGCGGGTGCGGCCGACACAGGGTTTCGATGAGGCGCGTCAGGCGAGGGCGATCGCGGCGCAGAGCGCGGCGATGGCGGTGAACTGCAGGGCCACTCGGCCGTTGATCACGCTGTTCCACTTGTCTTGCAGCGCACGGGCATTCGTCGGAATGACGCCGGAGTGCGCCGCGGCGGTCTGCTGGGTGTTCACCGGCTTCGCGACGCGAACGTAGATGCCGAGCCAGGTCACCAGCGCCACGACGGCGATACCCGCCGCGATCGCGGCTGCCGCGTGGCCGCCGATCGCCGCGAGAGCCGTTGCCGCAACGGCGGTTACCACACCGCTGATCCCGACGATCGGCATCCGGCGGTCGCCGTAGTAGTGCCCCCAACCCGCCGAGATGGTCACGGTCCGGTCGTCCAGCTTGTCGTACACCGACCGCGTGATCAGTGCGAAGCAGGCATCGGTGCCGTAGACGACGGCGTTCGCGAGGACCGAGACGATGGCGACGACCTGGATGAGTGTGGTGATCATGAGCTCTTCCGTTCTGTGCTTGTAGCGTTGATAGAGAATCTAGCAACGCTAGAACTCTTAGTCAACCGTTACCGGTATTCCGCATGCCGTCGCTTCGATCGGCCCGGTTGTCGTTAACTGAATTGCCCGAAACGCTGACGTCGGGATTCCGCTGCGCGGTGCCGATCTGGAAAAGGTGCGGGGCTCAGTGGGTGCGCGGTGGAAATAGCGACGGATCTGGATGTTTCGACGCGCGCTCAAATCCTCGGCATCGCGGGCGACGCAGCCCTGATGACCACCTCGTACGGCTCGGCGGCCATCGTCGCGACCGTCACCGTACTGGCGGTGTGGTTGGTGCCCAAGGGGTTTCGGGTCACCGGGAAGTTATCGACCCCAGCCGTTTTCGAGCAGGTCGAACAACTCGCGGAACGCGCTCGCCGGATCTTCCCTGGTGCTCGCGACTTTGGCGGCTTCCAGTGCGAAGTGGGCGAGTCCCGCGGCCGCGAGATCACCAGCCGGTACGCCGGTCGCCTCGGCGATCGCGGCCGCCAATGCGGATTCGTGCCGCAGCAGCATCTGGTGTGCGTACTCGCGCAGCGCGGGCGTCGAGTCGACGAGGTGATGAAAGGCCACGATTCCGGGATCGTCGCTGCGCGCGGTGCGGGTGCGCATCAGGTAGTCGCGCAGTGCGTGGATGACCGATTGCCCGGCGGTTCGGTCGCGGACGGCCGCGACCAGGTCGGCCTCGATATCCGCGTCCAGATCGAAGACCAGTGATTCCTTATTGGGGAAATGCTTGAACAGCGTGCTCAGCGATACATCCGCCGCCTCGGCGACCTCCCGGACGCCGACGTTGTCGTATCCGCGTTCGGTGAACAGCTGTGTCGCGGCATCGGCCAGGGCCTGCCGCGTCTGTGCCTTCTTGCGCTCCCTGCGCCCGGTCGTCGCGGTCATGCGGTAACTCTACTCGATTAGGCTATCCGCACCAAAGTCGGAGCAGTTGTACTTTTGTATCGACTGTGATTTTCTGAAGCGGTCGGCAGTCCCCGAGCTGCCGAGAAGGAGGTGAGCGGCCATGTCCGCAGAAATGACCGAGACGAAGACCGCACCCACGCGACAGATCCGATTGGTACTGGCCGGGGTGCTGCTGGCGATGCTGCTGGCAATGTTGGACAACGCGATCGTCGGCACCGCGATGCCGACGATCGTGCGCGAATTGGGCGGACTGTCCCACGTCGCCTGGGTGGTGACCGCCTACACCCTGCTGTCGGCGATCTCGACGCCGGTATGGGCGAAACTCGGCGATCTCTACAGCCGAAAGACCGTGTTCCTCAGTGCCATCGGCGTGTTCCTGATCGGCTCGGTACTGGCGGGCGCATCCTGGTCCATGCCTGCGCTGATCGGTTTCCGCGCACTGCAGGGCCTCGGCGCGGGTGGTATCGCGGTCACCGCATTCGCCGTCATCGGCGCGCTGGTCCCGCCGCGCGAACGCGGAAAGTATCAGGGCATGACCGCGACCACGATGGCCGTCGGCACCATCGGCGGACCGCTGCTCGGCGGTGTGATCACCGACGGACTCGACTGGCGCTGGGCCTTCTACATCAATATTCCGCTGGGGCTGGTGGCCTTCGCCTGGTCGTGGTGGCGGCTCGAACTGCCCGTCGCGCGCAGGAAGGTGACCATCGACTACGCGGGCATTCTCGCGCTGACGACCGTGATCGCCGCCCTGGTGCTGATCGCGACCTGGGGCGGTGTCGACTACGCGTGGCTCTCGGCGCAGATCATCGGCTTGGTCGTGCTCGCGGTCGCTGCCTTGGCCGCATTCCTGGTCATCGAACGCCGGGCCGTCGACCCGGTGATTCCGCTTGGGATCTTCCGCGCCCGCAATCTCACCCTGGCCGCACTGACCGCCCTGGTCGGCGGCGTGATCATGTTCGGATCGGTGCTGTATTTGCCGCTGTTCCAGCAGACGGTGCAGGGCGCCTCGGCCGCGAACTCAGGACTGCTCCTGCTGCCGATGATGCTGCCGCTGCTGGTGGTCTCCCAGATCGTCGGGAAGCGGATGACCGCGACCGGCAAGTACAAGATCTTCTTCATTCTCGGCGGGCTGTTCCTGACCGCGGGCGCAGTACTGCTCTCTACACTTGACGCCGAAACGGGCCGTCTGACAACGGGTTTCGCCATGACGCTGCTGGGCACCGGACTCGGCTTCTCCATGCAGCTGTCCACCGCCGTCGCGCAGAACAGCGTGGAAATGGCGAATATCGGCGCGGCCTCCGGTGCGGTCACACTGTTTCGCACACTCGGCGGATCAATCGGTGTCGCGGCTTTCGGATCCCTGTTCACCAGGGCGCTACAGGGCCATGTGCCCACCGAGGGACACGGCTACCTCGCGGCCTTCGCCACCGGCACCGGGCGCGTCTTCCTGGCCGCCGCCGCCATCTGCGCACTCGGCTTTGTGATCGCCTGGTTCATCGAAGAAGTTCCGTTGCGCGGCAAGGCTCCCGAGCCGGTTGCCATCGACAAACCCGAAAGCAAAGCCGCTGCCTGAAATGGCCATCGTGCCTGCCCGATCGCGCTGGCATCGGGCAGGCGCCATGTCGAGAATCAATCCGCCACGGTGTCCGGATGCGTGTGTTCGAACAGTCGAATCATCATGTTCGCCAGTGCGATTCGCTCCTGCTGACGCAGCGGAGCCAGGATCTCGTCGCGTACTTGTCCCGCCTCCTTGTCGAGGGCTCGCAACAAGGTCCGGCCGGTCCTGGTGATCCGCACCGACATTCGACGGCGATCGGCGGGATCGCGGGTGCGTTCGACCTGACCGGCACTTGCCAATTCGTCGACGATCTTCGCCACATCGCTCGGATGGATATCGAGCCGAATGCCCAGATCGCGCTGCACATGCGGCCCGAAATCGGCGAGCGCGGCGAGTACCGCCATATGCCACAGCCGAAGCCCGCGCGCCGCAAGCCGATCGGCGAACCGGCCCCGCGCGACCTTGCCCACCCGCGACAGCAGGTAGGTCTCGAGGCCGAGCAGGCTCGGCGGAAGTGCACGCGCGGAGTCCATGGGACAAATTATAGGGTGGAACCTACGATAGGGTTACACCTACTAATAAGGAGACAGCGTGGACGCCCTGTACCAGAGACTGCTCGTCACCCGTTTCGCCGAATGCTTCGACTTCTACTACGCCGTCCTCCCGGAGCTCATCGGCGCGAAGCTGATCAAAGGCACCGCGGCGGGCCCCTATGCGAACTGGGATGTCGACGACCAAGCGGTACTCGTGCTCTTCGATCGCGGCGCGATGTCCGAAGTCGTCGGCACCACCGATCTGCCCGTCACCGCCGCACCCGCGCAAGATGCCGTGATGTTCGTCTGCCGAGTGCCCGACGTCGACACGAGCCTCGACCTGTGCCTGCGCAACGGCGCGACCCTGGCCGCCGCCGCGACCGATCGACCGAACTGGGGTCCGAACCTGCGCACAGCCCACCTGCGCGACCCAGCGGGTACCCTGATCGAGCTCCAGTCCTACTGACGGGCGATGAATTCCGTCCGCCAGCACCGTCGGCACTAATACAGGCACACCGATCGGGAGGACCACCATGCAGAAAATCGTCACGAACCTCTGGTACGACACCCAGGCCGAGGAGGCCGCCGAGTTCTACTGTTCGTTGTTCGAGGATTCGAAGATCACCAATGTCGTGCCCTACTCCGAGGTGGGTCCGCGCGAAGCCGGGCTGACGATGCTCGTCGATTTCGAACTCAACGGACAGAAGTTCACCGCCATCAACGGCGGCGGCGATTACCACTACACCCACGCCATGTCGCTGCTGGTGAATTGCGACAGCCAGGACGAGGTGGACCGACTCTGGACGGCACTGCTCGCCGACGGCGGCCAGCCGATCGAATGTGGTTGGCTCAACGATAAATACGGTATTCCCTGGCAGATCTGGCCCGTCGAAGCCGACACCCTGTTGACGAGTACCAACCGCGCGGCCGCGAACCGCGCCATGCAGGCGATGCTCGGTATGCAGAAGATCGACCTGCAAGGCATGCGGGACGCCTACGAGGGCAAGATCAGCTGATCTGCCAGGAGCCGACCTCGCGGTATCCGGAGTTGTAGATCGCGGAGCTGTCACCCTCGGTGATCTGGTAGTGCTTCATATTGCCGCCCCAATAGCGCAGGATCCGACCGAGCTCATCGGCGAGATCGGCCGGCGCGGCCAAGCCGTCGGGCAGGGCATCCAGATCTACCTCCAGGATGAATTTCACCCTGAGGAATGTACCGGCGCCTGGTCGGGCCTCGGGCGCTTCGCTGTATGTTCCTCCGATCGCCCGGCGGGGCGCGGACGTGGAAAGGTATCGTCGGGCGGGAAAATTTCACACACCAACGGGGGCTCGCACCAGCGGGCTGAGAGGACGGCTAGCCCAATCCGGGCGTTCAGGGCCGTCGACCGTATGAACCTGACCGGGTAATGCCGGCGTAGGGAGGATATTCATGGGCACACCTGTAGATTCCGTGACCACCGGTCCGATCGAAGGCAGCGTCAAGCACTACCAGCAGGTCGATGATCTGCGCATTCCGGTGCGTCGGATCAATCTGACCAATGGCGAGCACTTCGACGTCTACGACACCTCGGGCCCGTACACCGACGCCGCGGCGTCCATCGATCTCGAGGCCGGGCTACCCAAGCTGCGCGATAGCTGGACCAAGCCCGAGGTCGACGGTCCGCCAACCCAGCTGGCCTGGGCGCGGCAGGGCATCATCACCCCCGAGATGCGCTTCATCGCCGCGCGCGAGGGCGTCACGCCGGAACTGGTGCGCGACGAGGTCGCCGCCGGTCGCGCGGTCATCCCGGCCAACCACAAGCATCCGGAGCTGGAGCCGACCATTATCGGCAAGAAGTTCCTGGTGAAGATCAATGCCAATATCGGCAATTCGGCCGTGTCCTCCTCGATCGCGGAGGAGGTGGAGAAGATGGTGTGGGCCACCCGCTGGGGCGCGGACACCATCATGGATCTGTCCACCGGCAAGAACATTCACGAGACGCGCGAATGGATCATGCGCAACTCGCCCGTGCCGGTCGGCACCGTGCCGATCTATCAGGCGCTGGAGAAGGTTAACGGCGATCCGACCGCGCTCACCTGGGAAATCTACCGCGACACCGTGATCGAGCAGTGCGAGCAGGGCGTCGACTATATGACCGTGCACGCCGGTGTGCTGCTGCGCTACGTGCCGCTGACCGCCAAGCGGGTCACCGGCATCGTCTCGCGCGGCGGATCCATCATGGCCGCATGGTGTCTGGCGCATCATCAGGAGTCGTTCCTGTACACCAACTTCGCCGAACTCTGCGAGATCCTCGCGCGCTACGACGTGACCTTCTCCCTCGGTGACGGCCTGCGCCCCGGCTCCATCGCCGATGCCAATGACGAGGCCCAGTTCGCCGAGCTGCGCACCCTCGGTGAGCTGACCAAGATCGCGAAATCGCATGGCGTGCAGGTCATGATCGAGGGCCCGGGTCACGTGCCGATGCACAAGATCGTGGAGAACGTGCGGTTGGAGGAGGAGTTGTGCGAGGAGGCGCCGTTCTACACCCTCGGCCCGCTCGCCACCGATATCGCACCCGCCTACGACCACATCACCTCGGCCATCGGCGCGGCCATCATCGCCCAGGCGGGCACCGCGATGCTCTGCTATGTCACTCCAAAGGAGCACCTTGGCCTGCCCAACCGCGACGACGTGAAGGTCGGCGTGATCACCTACAAGATCGCCGCGCACGCCGCTGACCTCGCCAAAGGCCATCCGCACGCCCAGGACCGGGATAACGAGTTGTCCAAGGCGCGGTTCGAATTCCGCTGGCGCGACCAGTTCGCCCTCTCCCTCGATCCGGATACCGCCCGCGAGTACCACGACGAAACCCTCCCCGCCGAACCCGCCAAGACCGCTCACTTCTGCTCCATGTGCGGACCGAAGTTCTGCTCCATGCGCATCTCCGCCGACGTGCGGGAATACGCCGCGCGCCAGGGGCTTTCGGATACCGAGGCGATCGAAGCCGGTATGGCGGAGAAGTCCGCCGAATTCGCCGACCACGGCGCACAGGTGTATTTGCCGGTCGTGTCGTAAAAATGGCGATAGCCCCGGACCAACGAGTGGTCCGGGGCTTCTCTCTGGAAGGTACACGAAGAATCCGCCGCTCAGGAGTGGATTCGCACAAATCGATGCCGAGAGGTTGCGTGATCAGCGTTCGCGTGGGCCGATCGGGAACCCGAGGGCGCCGAAGGTGGCGTTCAAGTTGATCTCGATCTGGGTGAGCATGGCATTGAAATCGGCGAGCATGGAAACCACGTTCTCGGTGCGACAGCCGACCTGATCCGGCGCATCCGGAGCGAGGCGGGACTTCAACCAGTTGAAGGTGTCGGCCATGCCGAGCGACGGAAGGGTCAGGTGTTCGCTGAGGTGGTCGCGTTTGTAGACGATCGATGCACCGTCCGCGCACCACTGCTGGTTCAGGCGATCGGTGGTCCAGATCGGCACGGCCTCGTCCAGGACACCCTGATAGATGAACAGCGGCGCGATCGGGGTGTGTTTGCCGAGGACGGTCGCGTCGAAGACCTCGCGGATTTCCGGTAGCGCGAGGTACTGCGCGATCGGAATCGTCAGAATCCGTTGGTAATCGGTGAACATCTGGGTCAGTGCGTTGCGTGGCAGGCACTGCGAGTTGGTCCGGTTCATCAGCGCCTTGCCCTCGGGCGTCAGGTACTGATCGGTCACCTCGCGAAACTTGGGGTAGGCGTTGTAGAGCGAGGAGACGCCGATGCCGATGAGGCTGGAGAACATGGATCCGTTGACGTGCAGCAGGGATTCGACATCCGAGACCGGCGCACCGAGCGCGGCCCCTTTCACGTTCAGCTCCGGCGCGTAGCCGGGCTGCATCTCTGCGGCCCAGCCGCTGCCCATGCCGCCGCCGGAATAACCCCACAGCGCCACCGGGGTATTCGCGCCGTCGAGGCCGAGCGGTTCGAATCGCTCGGCGGCCCGAATGCCGTCGAGGGTCATATATCCCGGCTCCTCGGCCACCGCGAGATGTCCGTTGAGGCCCTCGTAGTCCGGCACCGAAATGGCCCAGCCCTGGCTGATCAGCGCGGCGATCGCGATCAGCTCGCTCTGTGAGTGGATGCCTTCGACGCCCGGCAGCCCGGCGCCCTGGCGCAGTACGAACGACGGTGCGCAGGCGATGCTGGCGCTGTCGTAGTAGAACTGCAGCGAGACCAGCGGACGCGACCGGTTCGGATCCGCGCCCGCGGGCAGGATCACGGTGCTGACCGCGGCCGTCGGCTGTCCGAACAGATCGGTGCTGCGGTAGAGCAGCTGCCATGAGCGCACGCTCAGCGGCAGTACGGTCAGCACCGCCAGCTGCACCTCGCGCGAGCGCAGAATCGTGCCGACTTCCTGCGCCTCGAAGCCCTCCGGCGGTTGATAGAACGAATCCTGTTGCGGCACAGGCACGGCGGTGGCCGGCGAGGCGGTGACACCCCCGACCATCAATGTCATCGCCATCGATACCAGCGCGGCCGCCGCGCGCAATCCGCGCCGACGCATGCGGGTCGGATCCCCATTCATCACTGACACGTCTGTCCCTTCCTCATCGACGTGACAGTGATTACAACACGACTGCCTGTTACCAACAAGAAGGCTTTCTGAAAATGCCTCGACTATGGTCGAGGTATGACCCGCAGCAAATCCGCCGCGCGGCCCGATCCGACTCCGGCGCGGCGCCGCATCCGTGGTCTCGATGCCGAGCAGCGCAGCGCGCAACGGCGCAGCCAACTGCTCGACGCGGCCACCGAACTATTTGCCGAGCAAAGCTTTTCGGGTACGTCGATCGAACAGATCTGTCAGCGCGCGTTCGTCGGGACCAAGGGTTTCTACGATCATTTCGACAGCAAGGAAGCGTGCTACGTCGCGCTGCTCACCCACATCACCGAACAGATTCAGCAGCGGGCCATCGAGGCGGCCACCGCCTCCGCCGAACTGCCATGGCCGGAGCGCGCGCAGGCCATTATCGCCGCCTTCGTACATGCCATTGCCGATGATCCGCGGCTGGCCAAGGTGACATTCGGCGAGGCGGGCGGCATCTCACCTGCGGTGGAGAAGCAGCGGCGCAGTAATCGGCGCTGGTCGGCGTCCTTTCTCGATCAGCAGTGGTCGGGGGCGCCCGCATCGGATCCGGAGGAGCAGCGCAGGCGAATCGCCTTGGCGCTGGCGACCATTGGCGGCATGTTCGAACTCGTCGCGGACTGGCTGCACCATCATGACGACGGTGGCGCGCCCGATATGGTCGATACGCTGATCGAGGATCTGCAGCGGTTCATCGCCGTTGTCGATGCGGGTGTTCGAACTGCCGCGCGTTGAACCTCATTCGCGCGCATGCCAGATGCGCCCGCGGACCTCGCCGAGGCCGATGCGCCGCGCATTCGCACCCGGGGCCGACGCCGTGATGACTACCTCGTCGCCGTCCTCCAGGAAGGTCCGGTGCAGTCCGTTCACCGTGACGGGTTCGGCTCCGCCCCAGGACAATTCGATGAACGAACCGCGCTGGTCCGGTTGCGATCCGGAGATGGTGCCGGAGGCGTAGAGGTCGCCGGTGCGCGTGGCAGCGCCGTTCGCGGTGAGATGCGCCAGCATCTGCGCCGGCGACCAGTACATCCGGGAATACGGTGGATGCGAGACGGTTTGGCCGTTCCAGTGCACGGCCAGGTCGATATCGAGGCCCCACCGCTGGCTGCCCCGCAGATAGGGCAGTGGTTCGGGTTCTTGCTTCGGCAGTTGAATGCGGGCGCTTTCCAAGGCGGCCAGCGGCGTTATCCACGCCGAGAGCGAGGTCGCGAAGGACTTGCCGAGGAACGGTCCGAGCGGCTGATACTCCCAGGCCTGGATATCGCGCGCGGACCAATCGTTCACCAGCGCGACGCCGAAGACGTGCTCGGCGAACTGGTCGATATCGATCGGTGTGCCTAGTTCGGATCCGACTCCGACCACGAATCCGAGCTCGGCTTCTATATCGAGACGTTGCGACGGGCCGAAATCCGGTGTGCCGGAGGTGGTTCGGAGTTGGCCGTGCGGCCGCACGACCTCGGTCCCCGAGACGACGACGGTGCCCGCGCGGCCGTGATATCCGACCGGCAGATGCCGCCAATTGGGCAGCAGCGGTTCGGCATCGGGGCGGAACAGCCTGCCGAGGTTCGTCGCGTGGTCGATGCTGGCGTAGAAATCGACATAGTCACCGATCTCTACTGGCAGCTTGGTACGCACATTGTGCAGTAGATGTACTGCCTCCCCGGGGATTTCGTCAGCGATCAGCTCGTGGATCCGCTCGCGCGCCTCGCGCCACCGACGTGGCCCCGCCGCCATGAAGGCATTGAGACTCGGCTCGGCAAATATCGGATCCTCCAGTGCCGCAGCCAGATCGATGACTTGCTCGCCGAGTCGCACACCGACCCGGAAGTCCCGGCCCTCCGGCGCGAAGACGCCGTAGGGAAGATTGTTCGGACCGAAGAGGGTGTTGTCGGGAACCTCGATGCGGGTCTTCATGCTGGTCCACCGCGCTCATTCGCGTGCGGGCGCTGATTCGGTTGCCGGAATCCGTCGGACTGCGGTCCGCGACCGGACCAGGTCCACGCGTATCCGGGATCCTCGCACGCCAGCGCGCCTTCGCCGAGTTCGAGCGGTCGGAAAGTATCGACCATGACCGCGAGTTCGTCGAAGAAGTCGATGCCGATACTGCGCTCATACGCGCCCGGCTGCGGACCGTGCGCATAACCGCCGGGATGTACCGATACCGAACCCTGCCCGATGCCGGAACCCCTGCGCGCCTCGTAGTTTCCGCCGCAGTAGAACATGATCTCGTCGCTGTCGACATTGGAATGGTAGTACGGCACCGGAATCGATAGCGGGTGGTAGTCGACCTTGCGCGGTACGAAATTGCACACCACGAAATTGATCCCCTCGAATGCCTGATGGGCGGGCGGTGGCTGGTGCACCCGGCCGGTGAGCGGTTCGAAATCGGCGATATTGAAAGTGAGCGGATAAAGGCAGCCGTCCCAGCCGACCACATCGAACGGGTGCGTCGCGTAGATCATCCGCGTGCCGACCACCTGACCGCCGGGTCGATGCTTCACCAGCACCTCGATATCGGTTCCGGTGGCGACCAGCGGTTCCCCCGGCCCGTGCAGATCCCGCTCGCAGTACGGCGAATGTTCCAGCAGCTGACCGAACTTCGAGAGATAGCGCTTCGGCGGCGTGATGTGGCTGGATGCTTCGATCACATACGCGCGCAGCGGTTCCGGGCCGCTCGGTAGCCAGCGGTGCGTGGTCGCGCGCGGAATCAGCACCTGGTCGCCCTGCCGGGCCGGGATGGTACCGAAGACCGTTTCGACAACGGCCGCACCCGATTCCACATACACCAGCTCGTCGCCGATCGCATTGCGGTACAGCGGTGATGCACCCTTGGCCGCCACATACGAGATCCGCACATCCGCATTGCCCAGCAGTAGTCGACGTCCGGTAATAGGATCGGTTCCGGCCGGGGTATCGCCGGGGAAGAGTTCGTGCAGGCGCAGATGGCGATGGCGCAGTGGATGATTCGGGGTGAGGGTCTGGTCCGGCAGCTCCCATACCGTCGAATCCACAATGGCGGGCGGCAGGCCGCGGTGATACAGCAGTGAGGAATCGCCGGAAAAGCCCTCTTCTCCCATCAGCTCTTCGTAGTAGAGCCGTCCCTGGGCGTCTCGATGCTGGGTGTGCCGCTTCGGTGGCACCGCTCCCGCCTGCCGATAGAACGCCATGACCGCACCTCCGGCTGGACCGCTGGATTTACTTCCATCGTAGTGCCGGAAGGGCCGGTCCGGTGGACATTTTGCCGGTACTCTGCCGTCTTCTGCGGCATTTCGCCTAGCGATGGGGTGAAGTGCTGAACAATTGTCAGGCGTGACGCAATGCGCGGTACACGGCCGCTCCGACAAAGGCTCCGAGGCTCTGCGGATCCCATCCGCCCTCACCCGCCAGCAGCGTGCGCACCGCGCCCTCACCGGCGGACACCCACAGCTCGACGAGCACCGGCAACTTGCGCTCGGCGTCCTCGGTGCCCCACGCGCGCAGCGTCGGTCGCAGCAATGTGGTGCAGCGCTCGATGGCGAGCCTGCGACCGCGCCCGAACGAATCCGCAACGGCCGGATCGGGATTGCCGTACAGCAGCCGCCACGCATCCGGTCGCTCGGCTGCCTTCTCCAGCAGTGCGCGGAAACCGTCCACGAAAACGGTCTCGCCCGCGTCGACATCGCGGGGCGGCAGCACCTCGAGCACGCCGCCGACCAGGAAGCTCTCCTCGCGCTGGATGAGCGCCTCGATCAACTCGACGCGATCCGGGAAGCAGGCGTAGACCACCGGTCGGGTCACATTCATCCGATCGGCGATCGCGGCCATGGTGACCGCCGCGACGCCGTGCTCGACGGCAATCGCCAGCGCGGTGTCGAGCACCTGGGGGCGACGCCGCTCGGGGCCGAGATGCTGCGCCCGCTGCCGTGGCTGCACGGCCGTCTCGCTACCCATGGGCACCAAGATATCAGCGTTGTTCGCCGGTTTTGCGCTGGTACCGGGCCTGAAGGTCGAATTCCTACACCGACGAATAATAATGCTACAGTCGCGAATGAAGTGGCCGGTTCATAGTCCGGATCAATGAGGAGTCATCGATGACCGAAACCTTGTTCAACCCGAAGACCTGCGAATTCGCCGAGTTCGATGCGGAGACCCGCAGGCTCCTGCGCGCCACCGTGCAGTGGTTCGAGGCCAGGGGTAAAGCGGCGCTGAAGCACGACGATCGGGAGCGGATCTGGTACGCCGACTTCCTCGATTTCGTGAAGCGGGAGCGGGTCTTCGCCACCTTCCTCACCCCGGCGGCCGAGGCCAATGGCGATCCGAACAAGCGCTGGGATACCGGCCGGATCGCAATGATGAGCAAGATTCTCGGTTTCTACGGCATGTCCTACTGGTACGTCTGGCAGGTCACCATTCTGGGGCTGGGCCCGATCTGGCAGAGCGAGAACAAGGCCGCCAAGCAGCAGGCCGCCGCACTGCTGGATTCCGGTGAGATCTTCGCCTTCGGACTCTCGGAGAAGGAGCACGGCGCGGACGTCTACTCCACGGATATGGTGCTCACACCCGAGCTCGGTGGCGGCTATACGGCTTCCGGCAGCAAGCATTACATCGGCAACGGCAATCTGGCCGGGATGGTGTCGGTATTCGGTCGCCGGGCCGACAAACCCATCATCGACAGCGCGAAGGCGCTGGAAAGCAAGCCGACGCGGGAGGATTACGAGGGGTATCTGTTCTTCGTCGCGGACAGCAAACACAAGAATTACAAGTTGCGCCGCAATGTCGTCGACAGCCAGATGTATGTGGCGGCCTTCGATCTGGAGAAATATCCGGTCGCCGAGGAAGACATCCTGCATCGCGGCGAGGATGCTTTCCACGCCGCGATGAATACGGTCAATGTCGGCAAGTTCAATCTCGGTTTCGGTGCGGTCGGCGCCTGTGAACACGCCTTTTACGAGGCGATCACCCACGCCGAGAACCGAATCCTGTTCGGGCACCGGGTCACCGAGTTCCCGCAGGTGCAATCGCTGCTGACCGATTCCTACGCGCGGCTGCTCGGTATGAAGCTCTACAGCGAGCGCGCCATCGACTACATGCGCTCCGCATCCCCGGACGACCGCCGCTACCTGCTGTTCAATGCGATCGAGAAAATGACCGTGACCCGGCAGGGACAGCGGATCACCGAGGATCTCGCGGATGTGATCGCGGCCCGCGGTTTCGAAAACGATATGTACTTCCCGATGGCGATGCTCGGGCTCTTCGGACTGCCGCGGCTCGAAGGCACCGTCCACGTGAATATGGCGCTGTCGCTGAAATTCATGGCCAACTACATGTTCCATCCCGCCGATGCCGGATTGGTCGCGCTGCGCTACCTACCCGGTGCGGGTGTCGCGCCCAAGGGGACGGTCCGGGCTGTTTCCGGTGCGCTGAGCTGGTCGAGCCGCAAGCTCACCCCGCGCGCCGGTGCGGCGGTACCCAAGCTGCGCGCCGAATTGGCAGGTGCCAGTTACGATCCCGTGCCGACCCGCCGCGATGCCGCCGACGATGAATTCCTGTTCCGGCAGGGCCCGAGCAGCGGCCTCGGCCGAATCCGCTTCCGCGACTGGCGCCCGGTCTTCGAAAAGTTCGCGCACGTACCGAACGTCGCCGTCTTCCTGGAGCAGGCACTCGCCTTCCAGACCCTGCTGGCCGCCGCCGCACCGACCCCAGCACAGCAGCGCGACGTAGATTTCCTCTTCGCCCTGGGCGAACTGTTCACCGCCGTGCCCTACGCCCAACTCATCCTGGAACAGGCCGAAATCGAGGGCACCACAACAGATATCCTGGACCAACTCTTCGACGTCTTCGTCCGCGAATTCTCCAAGAACGCCCTGACCCTGCACACCAAACCCACCGCAACCAAGCCCCAACAGACCCGCGCCCTCGACCTCGTCCACCGCCCGATCCCCTCCCGCTCGCGCTTCGATCAGGTACTCGCGCAGGCTCGAGCGCACGCCGGCGGATACGAGATGAACCCCTAGCCCCTGCGGCCGCGCCCCTAGTCGGTGAATTCGGCGATCACCGGGGCGTGGTCGCTGGGGCTCTTGCCTTTTCGTTCCTCGCGGTCGACCATCGCGTCCTTGGTGTGGGCGGCGAGGGCGGGGGAGGCGAGGATGAAATCGATGCGCATGCCTTCTTTTCGGGGGAAGCGCAGTTGGGTGTAGTCCCAGTAGGTGTACACGCCGGGGCCGGGGGCGTAGGGGCGCATGACGTCGGCGAAGCCGGTTTCGACGATGGCGTTGAAGGCGTCGCGTTCGGGTTGGGAGGTGTGGGTTTTGTCGGCGAAGAATTCGACGGACCAGACGTCGTCGTCGGTCGGGGCGATATTCCAGTCGCCGACCAGGGCGATCTGCGCCTCCGGATTCTCGGCGAGCCACTGGGCGCCGTTGGCGCGCAGGGCGGCAAGCCATTCCAGTTTGTAGGTGTAGTGCGGGTCGTGCAGGGTGCGGCCGTTGGGGACGTACAGGCTCCACACTCGCACTCCGCCGCAGGTCGCACCGAGTGCGCGCGATTCCACGATCGGGGCGCTGATCAGCGATTCGGCCGCATCCTTGTCGAAGCCGGGCTGGTCCGGGAATGCGGCTTCCACATCGTCGAGGCCGATGCGAGAGGCGATGGCGACACCGTTCCACTGGTTCAACCCGATATGGGCGACCTCATAGCCGAGTTCGTCGAAGCGCTCGAAAGGGAATTGGTCGTCGCGGCATTTGGTTTCCTGCATCGCGAGCACATCGATGTCCTGGCGGTCGAGGAAGGCCGCGACCCGGTCGAGGCGGGAGCGGATCGAATTGACGTTCCAGGTCGCGAGACGCACGGATGCCTTCCTTCGCAATGGGCTATAGGTCTGTTGTACCGCAGGACCGCAGGTTCAGCGAGAGCCGTCCGGCACGGCATAGCGGTAGGTGTGGTGGTCGAGGAAGCCCAATTCGTGATACATCGCGATGGCCCCGGTATTTTCGGCCTCGACCTGGAGATAGGCGTGGGTGGCGCCGCGGTCGGCGCCCCAGCGGATCAGCTCCGCGCAGATCAGCGAACCCAATCCGTGCCTGCGGTGTTCGGCCGCTACCGCGACGCAGGTCAGGCCGATCCAGCGGCGGCCGTCCGGTGCGATGGTGAGCGCGCCGCGGCCGATCGCGATGGGCTGCGGCAATCCGAGTGAGGCGAAACCCACTTCGCCGTCGTGTACGGCCGTGAGTACCTGCACCACCGGCGGCGTCGAAACAGGCTGTGTCGCAGGATCTTCGCCGCTGTAGCGGTGCAGCGACAACCAGGCGTCATCGGGTGCGGGCACGATGCGCACCATCCGCGGCCCTTGCGGCAGTACGAAATTCTCGATATCGATCGCCAGCAGCTGGGTTTCCCGCCAACTGCGCCAGCCCGGTGGCAGCGACGCCAGCCGATCCGGCAGTGCGAGCTGCACCGGCAGCCCGTGCGCGGTGTACCACTCGCCGATTCGCTGCAGCGTATCCGCGCCCAGCGCCGCCGGACCGTCCGAGCTGCCGAGCGGCACAGCGGAATTGGCGCGATTGGTATAGCCGTTTCCGGCCCGCAGCAGCCAGCCGTCGATCCAACCCTGTTCGATACCTGGCCAGCCGTAGGCCGCCGCGGCCTCCAGCGCCCGGATCTCCCTCGTGCGAATCGGCCTCGGCCCCAACGCTTTCATCGCGACCACGCGATCCACCGCGACCGCGACGACCTGCCCGTCCGCGGCCCGCACGGTAGGCGGATCCAGCGAAACCAGTTCGCCGATCACATCTGTGAGTGGCTGGGGATAACCCGCAGGCAACCGGTACCGCAGCACCACGCGCCGACCCAACTGGATATCGGGCAATGACGAATCACCCGCAGGATCAGTCATCGTGTCCGAACGGGTCGGGCACGGTGCCCGGAATCCAGCTGAGTCCCGGTGTGCCCCAACCGTTCCGCTTGATCGCCTTCTTGGCCGCACGGGCATTGCGGCCGATCAGCACATCCACATAGAGGAATCCGTCGAGATGTCCGACCTCGTGCTGCAGCATGCGGGCGAAGAAACCCTTGCCCTCGATCTCGACCGGTGCGCCGTGCTCATCGGTGCCGGTGACGCGGGCCCATTCGGCGCGACCGGTGGGGAACTGCTCACCGGGCACCGACAGGCAGCCCTCGTCATTGTCATCGGGATCCGGCATGGTCTCCGGAATCTCGGAGGTCTCCAGCACCGGATTGATCACCGCGCCCTTGCGCCGCACGGCCGAACCGTTGGCACCGACATCGGGGCAGTCGTAGACGAACAGCCGCAGCGGCACGCCGACCTGGTTCGCGGCCAGTCCGACGCCGTTGGCGGCATCGAGCGTCTCGTACATATTCGCGATCAGCTCGGCCAGTTCCTCCGGCGTCTGAGTGACCTGCTCGGTCGGATTGTGCAGAACCGGGTCACCGACGATCACGATGGGGAGGATTGCCATGGGGGCAATTATTGCCGATGGGCTCGCACGGGTCGCAGCCGCCGCGATCGCGGGTGGTCGCGACTCGCTACCGACCGGTAGCGAACACGCCGCGATGGTGCTGGGGCAATCCCGCGGCCCGTGGTTGAATGATCCGCGACGTACAAGCATCATTTTCCTCTGGTGGTCACTCGGCGAGGGAGCAAGATGGACGGCGCAGCGGCTCGGAATCTTTCCGGGATCCAGGACGGCCCTTCTGCGAGCGAAGATGTCACGGCAGCCAAGCAGGTCGATGGTGACGGTGACGGTCTCAGCCGTCGCGAACACGACATCCTGGCCTTCGAACGACAATGGTGGAAATACGCCGGGGCTAAAGAAGAGGCCATTCGTGAACTGTTCGGCATGTCGCCGACCAGGTACTACCAGGTACTCAATGCGGTAGTGGATCGGCCGGAGGCACTTGCGGCCGATCCCATGCTGGTGAAGCGGTTGCGCCGACTGCGGGCGAGCAGGCAGAAGGCGCGAGCCGCTCGGAGGCTCGGCTTCCAGGTATGACGCGCCGCCGTAAAAGCGGACCCTGCGCAGAGACCACAGGGGCCGGTTTGCGGATAGGGTCAGTAGCGTGAGCGAGCGTCAGCGAGTGAACCGTCAACACAGCGCGCCGTGGCGCACGGCGGAGCCGAGCGCCAGCGAGGCGCAGCCGTGAGCGAGCGTCAGCGAGTGAACCAAAGGCACAGCGCGCCGTGGCGCACGGCGGAGCCGAGCGCCAGCGAGGCGCAGCCGTGAGCTACCCGAATCCCACCTCCGGCGGGCCGCCGTTGCGCGCGCTGGCGATGGTGTTGATCGCGCTGGCCATCGTTTTCGCGGGGCTCGGCGCGATGTCGTTATCGAGTTCGGATTCCGATACCTCGGGGGCGGGTGATCCCTCGAGCACAACGAGTCGGGCCGCCGCCAATACGGCGGTCGCGACGACCAACGCGCCGGTGCAGACCACGAGTGCGGCACTGAGCAGTTCGGCGCCGGCCACCACGAAGCCGTCGACCACGACGACGTCGCCGACGACAACCACGGCGAATCGTGCTGTCCCGGTACATGTTCTGAACAACAGCACCATTGTCGGACTGGCCTCGCGCACCGCGGGCGAGCTCACCGCCAACGGCTGGACGGTCGCCGAAGTCGGCAACTATCCCGGCCCCAATCTCACGAATACGACTGTGTACTACGGCAATAACCCCGGTGAGAAAGAAGCCGCACTGGCCATAGCCGATGAACTGGGCGCGACCGCGGAGCCGCGCTCCGGTGGGTCCGGTTCGGGCGTGACGGTAGTTGTCACGGGCAACTGACCAGTCCGGGGGCTCGCGACACGGCCCGGTCACGGGTGCGACACGGCGGGCGTGGCATCATCTTGTCCGGTAACGAACGTGTCCACCCAGCTTTACTCGTAAACTCGGTACTCGTAAAGGAGTTCCCCCGATGGCCCCGTCCACAACTCGTCGCCCGTCCTGGCGCACTGTGACCCCGGTGCTCGCTGTCGCGGTCTTCGGCCTCGCCGCCTGCTCGAACAGCCAGGAGTCGAGCGACGTCCAGGGAACTACGCCGCCCGTGTGGACCGGTGCGTCCGCCCCACCGGCCGGCGAATCCGGCACCGAGACCGGCGCCCCGAATGCCAACACCGGGGTGAAGGTCGACCTCAAGGACCCCGCGGGTTCCTCGGTCGCCGTCGCGAATATCACCAAGGACGGCAACCATCTCCAGGTCAGCATCGAGGCGCACGGCCTGCGTCCCGGCTTCCACGGCCTGCACATCCACCAGGTCGGCAAGTGCGAGCCCAACTCGGTCGCGCCGACCGGCGGACCCGCGGGTGACTTCCTGTCGGCCGGCGGCCACCTGCAGGTCGGCAGCGCCAACGCCCATCCGGCCAGCGGCGACCTGACCTCGCTCGAGGTCCGTGCCGACGGTTCGGCCAAACTGGTCACCACCACCGATGCGGTGACGCTGGACGACATCAAGGGCAAGGCCCTGATGATCCACGCCGACGCCGATAACTTCGGCAATATCCCCAACCGTTATGTCCGCGCCGACGGCGTTGCCGGCCCGGACGACACCACACTGGCGACGGGCGACGCTGGCGGTCGCATCGCCTGCGGTGTAATCCAGTAGCAAGGTCACCGATATGGCCGGGACAGCAATCGCGCGGGTTCCCTTCCCCGGGTCGCCCCGGCCCACCATCGGTATCGAATGGGAGATCGCGCTCGTCGACAAGGTGACCCGCGATCTGTCGAATACCGCTGCGGCCGTATTCGATTCGCTCGGTGACCTACACGCCCACGACGGAACCCCGCAGGTCACCAAGGAATTACTGCGCAATACGGTCGAGCTCGTCACCGGTGTGCACAACACCGTGGGCGAGGCGGTCGACGATCTGCGCGGCACCATGGATACCGTGCGCCGTGCCGCCGATCCGCTCGGCGTCGATCTGTTCTGCGCGGGCACTCATCCGTTCGCCCAGTGGTCGGCCCAACAATTAACGCGCTCAGCGCATTACGACGAACTGATCGATCGCACCCAGTGGTGGGGCCGCCAGATGATGATCTGGGGCGTCCATGTGCATGTCGGAGTTTCGCACGGCGAGAAGGTTTTTCCGATCCTCAACTCGCTGCTGCTGTCGTATCCGCATCTGCTTTCGCTGTCCGCTTCCTCCCCGATGTGGGCGGGCGCCGATACCGGCTATGCCAGCAACCGGACGTTGATGTTCCAGCAGCTGCCCACCGCCGGTCTGCCGTTTCAATTCGAAAACTGGACCCAGTTCGAGCATTTCGTGCACGACCAGATGAAGACCGGGGTCTTCGAACAGCTCGGCGGCATGCACTGGGATATCCGGCCCGCGCCGAAATGGGGCACCATCGAGGTGCGCGTCTGCGATGGGATCTCGACCCGCGCGGAGCTGGCGGCCATGGCCGCGCTCATCCACTGCCTGATCGTCGATCTCGATCAGCGCCTCGACAACGGCGAGACACTGCCGACCATCCCGCCGTGGCATGTCCAGGAGAACAAATGGCGCGCGGCCCGCTACGGCCTCGACGCGATCGTCATCGTGGACGACGACAGCAATGAACGGTTGGTCACCGATGATCTGATGGATCTGCTGCAGCGGTTGGAGCCGACCGCCAAGCGGCTCGGTTGTGCGGACGAACTCGCCTTGGTGGCGGAGATCCCACAGCGCGGCGCGTCGTATCAGCGGCAGCGCAAAGTGGCCGCGAGCACCCAGGGCGATCTGGTCGCGGTGGTCGATGCCCTGGTCAAGGAGTTGGACCAGTAGTTCTGCCTGGCCGAAAGGTCGGCTGACGTTCAGCTGGTCAGGGGGATGGCGTTCATCCGCCGTTTACTATGGTCGACGTGCTTGTCGAAGATCCGAGTCAAAAGGGTGGCAGCGTCTCCGCGGCGCGAGCGACGGGCCCGGAGGCGGTAGCGGAGCGTAACCACGGAGGGATCCGGGAGCGCCGCAAATCGAATACCGAGTGGGTGCGCGTGCCGCGCTCGCGGATCTGGACGGCGGCCGCGATCGCGGCGGTGCCGGTGCTGCTCATCGCCCTACAGGTGGGTTCGATCGGGCACGATTTCGAGGGGCCGCTCGGCAGTCTGTGGCACGACTACGTCGGCACACCCAAGTCCATGTCGGTGCCGTGGGCCGGACTCATTCTGGCCCTGGTCGGAATCTCCAAGCGCCGCAGGATGATCGCGGTCGGCATCGCGGCGGGTATCGATGTGGTGTGGGCGAGTATTCGACTGCTGAGCGGCGAGTCGTTCGCCATCGGCAATGGGCCGACGCTCGTGCTCACCGGTCTGGCGCTGGTCGCCGGATTCCGCTGGAGCGGAGCCGAGCGACGCAATGCGCTGCACGCCGCCGCGCTGGGTGCATTGCTGGTGCTGGCCACCAAGGTCGGTGATGTGTGGCTGCACATTACGGTCGTCAGCCGGCCGCGGGTCTACGACGTCTATGTGGCGCTGGCCGACCATGCGCTCGGTGATCCGTCCTGGGTGATGGGCCGCGTGGTGGATGCGCTCGGACCGGTGGTCTATGCGGTGCTGCACTGGGTCTATATCGAACTGCCGGTGGCGGCGATCGTCGTCGCGGTGTGGCAGCTGCGCCGGGTGGCATCGAGCGGGGTGTGGCCGACCCACTATCTGGTGCGCACCTTCCTGGTGCTCGGACTGCTCGGTCCGGTCATCTATGTGATCTTCCCGGTGGTCGGCCCGATGTTCGGTTACGGTGCGGATGGCCACGGCATGCAGGTGGGCAACTTCTGGCCCGATTTCGTCCCGCCGATCGATCGGGATCCGGCGCCGCTGTCCTTCGACGCCTTCACGCCGCGCAACTGCATGCCCTCCATGCACACGGCTTGGGCGCTGTCGGTCTTCGTGCACACCCGCCGGGACACGGACGGCTCGCAGGCTCCGCTGTGGCTGCGCTGCCTCGGCGCGTTCTGGTTGGCCGCCACACTGACCGCGACGCTGGGATTCGGCTACCACTACGGCGTCGATCTGGTCGCCGGTGCGGTGCTGTGCCTGACCGTCGAATCCGCGTTGCGCGATCCCGAGCGTGGCTGGGGGTGGTTCCGGGTGCGCCTGGTGCTGTTCGGTGTGGTGATCCTGGGCTCGCTGTTGCTCTCGTTCCGCTATCTGGCGGTTTCGATGGCCGAATATCCGGTGCTGGCCGGGACTGTCGTGCTCGCGCTGCTGGCCGCTATGGCCGCGGCATTCCATGCGACGTGGTTTGCCGGGGCTCCGGTGGTCGAGGCGGAAGAGGTTCCGGTCGGCGCTGCTCGATAGCTCTGAGCGCTATCGCGCTTACAACGTGTCGTCTCGCAGTTCGTTCACCCGCAACAGCCCGTCGCGGTAGCGTTGCTCCCGATACGCCGTGCGCCCGATCAGATGCGCGATGACCGGCGCGGTGAGCAGCGTGAACAGCCCCACCAGCGCCAGCAGCCAGATATTGCCGTGCCCGCGCAACTGGATCGCCACCCCTTCCAGAACCAGGATCAGGCCGACGACCTGGGGTTTGGTGGCGGCGTGCATGCGCGAGAGAGTGTCCGGAAAGCGCACGATGGCGATCGACGCGGTCAGCGCGAGTGTCGCGCCGCTCAGGATGAGGACGCCGGAGGCCAAGTGCCACAGATTCATACGTCATCCCGAACGCGGAATCGGGATACCGCTGCGGAGCCGAGGAAGCCGACCAGGGCCAGCGCGACGATCGCGGGAACGACCGTGGTGTCGTCGCTGTAGGCGGCCCAGACCGCCAGGCCGGAGGCGGCGATGGCCATCAGCGAATCGATGCCGACAACTCGGTCCAGGGTGCTCGGACCGGCCAGGATGCGGTAGCTGACGATCACCGCGGCGGCCATCAGCATGATGCCCGCCACAATCGCGACAACGTTCACGACTCCACCTCCGGAGTTGTTCGGGCCGAACGCCATTCGGTGGGGCGTTCGAACGACGAGATGAGCAGCCGCTCCAGCCGCCGGGTGATCCGGTAGAACGAATCGACCGCCTTTTCGCTGCTCATGTCCAGGACGTGCACATAGAAGACACAGCGCTGCCGGTCGATCTCCAGCACCATGGTGCCCGGAATCAGATTGAGCACATCGGCGCACAGCACCAGCACCAGATCGGATCGCACACTGAGATTCACCCGCAGCACACCGGAGACCGGCGGCGGCGCCGGACGGATCGCGAACCAGGCCACCTGCAGACTGGATTCCAGTGCGTAATACGAACTGACGACGATCAATTCGATCAGCGACAGCGGATGTAGGCGTCCGGATACCGGCACGCGCGGCAGCGGCAAGGTCAGCATGATCAATGCACCGACGACGAGACCGGCCAGCAGATTGCCCACACTGGGATCGCCCCAGAGCGTCAACCACACCCCCGTCAGCCATAACAGCACGCCTATGCGCACGACCGTCGATCGATTCGGGACAAGGCGACCGACGGTGCTCATCGGGTCGTTCCCTTCGCCTCGGCATGCGAATTGCCGAGCACCGCACCGACATACACCGCCGGATTGCTCAGATCGTCGGCGGCGCGGTCCGCGATGCGCAGAATCGGACCGGCGAATACGGTCAGGCACAGACCGACCACCACGAGCGCCGCCGTCGAGCCGACCATCAGCAACGGCATCCGCCCCGGATCGGTGCGCTCGTCATAGAGCACATCGGTCGAATCCTCCACCAGCGTCGGCGGTTTCGCCGCGGTGAGATGCCCCTCCGGCGCCTCGACGCGCGGTCGCCAGAATGCCTTGCTCCACACCCGCGCCATGGCATACAGCGTCAGCAGGCTGGTCAGCACCGACCCCGCGACCAGCACCCAGGCCAGTACGCTGCCGGCCGCCGCACCCGCCTGCAGTAATGCCACCTTGCCGATGAATCCCGAGAACGGCGGTATCCCACCGAGATTCAAGGCGGGCACCAGGAACAGGATCGCCAGCAGCGGACTCGCCGCCGCTAGACCACCCAGTCGTCGCAGTGATACCGATCCAGCCTGCCGCTCGATCAGTCCGACCACCAGGAACAGCGCCGTCTGCACCAGAATGTGGTGCGCCACATAGAACACCGCGCCGGAAAGGCCTTCGACGGTGGAGAGCCCGATGCCGAACACCATGTAGCCGATGTGGCTCACCAGGGTGAACGACAGCAGACGCCGGATATCGCTCTGCGCGATGGCACCGAAAATGCCGACCACCATGGTGAGCAGGCCGCAGACCAGCAGCACATCGTCGAATCCGCCGTCCGGGAACAGCAGAGAGTGCGTCCGGATGATCGCGTACACACCGACCTTCGTCAGCAGGCCCGCGAAAACGGCGGTCACCGGTGCGGGTGCGGTGGGGTAGGAGTCGGGCAGCCAGTTCGAGAGCGGGAAGACCGCCGCCTTGATGCCGAAGGAAACCAATAGCACCGCGTAGACGGCCATTCGAATACCGTTGGGCACCTGGCCCATTCGCACCGCGAGCTGGGCCAGGTTCAGTGTTCCGGTGGCCGCGTAGGCCAGCGCGATGCCGGTCAGGAAGATGAGCGAGGAAACCATCGAGACCATCACATACGCGATACCGGCGCGGATCCGGTCCGCGGTCGCGCCGACGGTGAGCAGCACGAACGATGCGGCGAGCAGGATTTCGAAGCCGACGAACAGGTTGAACAGATCACCGGCCACGAATGCGGCCGAAACACCCGCGGTGAGTACGAGATACGTCGGTCGATAGATCGAGGTCGGCTGGCGCTCGTCACCGTCGCGGATGTTCTGGCCCGCACCGTAGATCGAGACCGCGAGCAGCACGATCGCGGAGACGAGCAGCATGGCCGCGGATAGTCGATCGACCACCAGCGTGATGCCGATCGGCGTACCCCAACCGCCGACCTGCAACGCGGTGGTCCCGTCGCGATCGACCAGATACAACAGCACACCGCAGATGCCCACCACGACCGACAGCACGAAAATCATGACGAAGCGCTGGATGCTCGGCCGCCGCCCGAAAACCAGCGTGCCCGCCGCCCCGAGCAGGGGCACCAGGACCGGGAGCGGCGCGAGCGTGGTCAGCAGACTCAATGCTCCGGATCCTCTGCCTCGCGCCTGGCCGCGACCTCGGCGTCCTCCGGGTCGTTCTGCACGGTGTCGGTGGTGGTGAGGATGTAGGAGCGATAGGCGAGGGCGAGCACGAAGGCCGCCAGACCCATGGTGATCACGATCGCGGTGAGCACCATGGCCTGGGCCAGCGGATCGGCCATGTCCTCGCCCTCACCACGGATGGGTGGCCGACCGTCCCGTCCGCCTGCGGTCAGGATCAGCAGATTCACCGCATTGCCGAACAGGATCATGCCGAGCAGCATTTTCGAGACCGCGCGTTCGAGGATCAGATAGACACCGCATGCGACGAGAATCCCGATCAGGATCAGCAGGGTCAGATTCGCACTCACTGGAAACGTCCTTGCGCCGAAGCGGATGCGTCCTCGTCGGTGGCCAGCTCACTGTCCAGGCGCGCGCCGAGGCTGCGCAACACGTCCAGGACCAGCCCGACCACGATGAGATAGACGCCGAGATCGAAGAACAATGCGGTGACCACCTTGACGTGCCCGATCACCGGCACCGTCACCTCCACGATCGCCGACGACAGCGGCGGTGCGCCGAGCAGCAGTGAGGTGCTCGCGGTTCCCGCGGCCAGCGCAAGCCCGCCGCCGAGTAGATGACCCGCATCGACGGGCAGTGCCTCGCCGAGTTCGTAGCGGCCGCCCGCGAGATAGCGCAGCGTCAGTGCTAGTCCGGCGGTCAGTCCGCCCGCGAAACCGCCGCCCGGCGCATTGTGGCCGGAGAAGAAGAAATACACCGACAGCACCATGACGGTGGGGAAGACCAGTCGGGTGGTGACCTGCAGGACCATCGATCGTTCGCGCCGATCCACCAGCCGCCCCGCGGGCAACCAGCTGATCAGGTCCGGATCGTAGTCCGGGGAGTCCGCCGCGCGCGGCGCGCTGCCGAAACGTCTGCTGCGGAACACCAGCGATGCCACACCGGTCGCGGCCACGACGAGCACCGAGATCTCGCCGAGGGTATCCCAGGCCCGGATATCGACGAGCAGAACATTGACGGCGTTCTTGCCGCCGCCGAATGTGTATGCGGCATCGGGGATCAGGCGCCAGATGGGTTCGGTGGAGCGGGCCGCGACCGCGAAGGCGGCCAGCACCGCGACCGACGCACCGACCAGTGCCGACAGGATCGCCCGACGTACTTTGAATGCGGCCGTGCGGCTTTCGTCGATTTCGGCAGGGAAGGCCCGCAGCACCAGTACGAAGATCACCAAGGTCAGTGTCTCGACCAGGAATTGGGTCAGCGCAAGATCGGGTGCACCGTGCAGCGCGAAGATCACACCGCAGCCGTAGCCGGTGACGCCGACGACGAGCACGGCGGCCAACCGGTTGCGCAGCACCGTCGCGGCCAGCGCCATGACGGCCATGATCGCGCCGATGGCGACCTGGAACGGCGAATCCCACAGGCGTAGGCGAACTCCGGTGCGCGTGCCGAGCGCGAGCAGCACCGTCGGCAGCAGGATCAAGGTCACCAGGATCGCCGCCTGACTCAGTGGCAGCGAACCACGCTGCACCGCACCGGTCATCCGCAGCGACAGCCGGTCCATGGCGCGCAGGGTGGCGTCGTAGGCACGGTCGGCATTTCCGAGCATGGTCGCGGATTCGCCGATGCGACCACGCAGCTGGAACACCACGATGCCCGCGCAGATGATCAGGATCGTCAGTGCCAGTGGCACATTGAAGCCGTGCCAGAGTGTGAGATGCGAATCGAGCACGCCGGGAAGGGTTTTCGCGTAGGGGCTCAGCAGTTCGTCCATCCATGGCGCGCAGATTCCCGCTGCCAAGCTCCCAACCGCGAGCAAGGCGGGCGCAGCTGTGAACTGCGCGCCCGGAGCATGCCAGTGACCAGTTTCCGAATAACCCTGCTCCGCAAGGCGCACGTCCCCGTGCAGATCTCCACTCTCGGGCTCGCGGGACGGCAACTCCCTATCTGCAAAGGCTCCCCAAATGAACCGAATGCTGTAGCCGACGGTCAGCATGGACCCCAGCACCACCCCGACGGCCAACGCGACCCTGGCTGGTTCGGCAAGCACACCCGCATCCAACACCGCCGCCAGCGCACTTTCCTTGCCCACGAACCCGAGCAGCGGCGGAATCCCGGCCATGCTGAGCGCCGCCAACACCGCAACCCCGCACAGCACCGGCGCACGCCGCCCCAGCCCCGACAACTCCCGCAGATCCCGTGTACCGGCCCCGTGATCGATGATCCCGACCACCATGAACAAACACGCCTTGAACAGCGCATGCGCCACGATCAAGGCCGCACCGGCCAGCGCAGCATCCGGCGTCCCCAGCCCGACCAGCATGATCAGCAACCCCAACTGGCTCACCGTCCCGAAGGCGAGCACCAGCTTCAGATCCGTTACCTGCAACGACCGCAATCCTGCCAGCACCATCGACGCCACGCCGAGGGTGAGGATCAGCGGATGCCAGGCCGGGCTTTCCGCGAATGCCGGCGCCAACCGCGCCACCAGATAGACGCCCGCCTTCACCATGGCCGCCGCATGCAGATACGCGCTAACCGGTGTCGGCGCCGCCATCGCACCCGGCAGCCAGAAGTGCAGCGGCACGATCGCCGATTTGCTCAATGCCCCGACCAGCAGCAGCACCACCGCGACATCCACCGCGATGCCGGAGGGCGGTCCGGCGAGCAGATCCGACAGCAGATAACTGCCGCTCACCTGACCGAGGATGATCATCCCGACCAGCATCGCCAGCCCGCCCGCCCCGGTCACCAAGAGTGCCTGGATCGCGGCCCGCCTGCTCACCGCCTGTTCGGCATGGTGGCCGACCAACAGGAACGACAACACCGTCGTCATTTCCCAGAAGACGAAGAGCAGCAACATATTATCGCTGGTGACCAGGCCGAACATGGCCCCGGCGAAGGCGACCAACTGGGCCGCGAACACCTGCAGTCGCGGTTCGTCGTCCTCGAAATATCGTGCGCAATAAGCCAGAATCACCGCGCCGATGCCGAGCACCAGCGCGGACATGATGGCGGCCAGCGAATCGAAGCGCAGCTCGATGTTCATCTCGATGCTCGGCGCCCAACCGACCCGAACCCGCTGTGTCCTATCCCAATTCGCGATTACCCAGCCGAGACAGCCGAACGGCACGAGCGCGAGTACGTAGAAACCGTTGCGCCCCAACGCCCGCACGCACAACGGTGCCGCAAGTGCGGCTGTCACGAGCGCGAGCAGGATTCCGAGCAAACTGCACTCCGTCGGGTAGTTGCGGCGGGGTGATACCGAATGATCCTACTTGGAGCCTGGGGGTTTCGTCGGCCGAGCGAATATGGCGTATGCCATCTCCTGCCGGGTGGGCTATATATCCGCTAACGTTTCGTCGTCGACGGATCGCCCCGGCCTTGGTCGACTGCGCGGCCGGAATCGGCGCAGCACGAACAACCCGAGGGCCGAACCGACGGCGATCGCGAGCGCGGTCCGGCCGGCCAGCGCTTGATGGTCGGCGCCCCCGTTCAGCGGCCATTCGGCGGTGTCGTGCGGCAAGGCCGTGATGATCGACGGCAGATACAGCGCGGAAATGGCGAGCACCCCGCTCGGTGCGTAGCGAGGACGCGCGGTGCCACAGCAGTAACCGGCCGTCAGTGCCAGGACCGCACTGCCCGCCGCCGTCACATAGCGATGGGCGTCGGAGGATTTCACCAGGGCGAATACCGCGAGTCCGGTGATCAACAGGATGGCGATGAAGGTCGAGGGCAGGCGGACCCCGATCAGCAGTCCGACGGCGGTGGCCGCGATCAGCGCGGCGACGCTCCACCCGGGTCGCGGATTGCCGCCGATCGCCTCGGCGGCGGCCACCAGACTCACCGCCAGATACACCCCGGTGCCGTCACGCCCGGGTAGCAGCATGGCCGCGGCGGTGGCGGCGATGATCGTCGCGGCGACCGCCATCCCGATTTCGACCGCATGGCTGACGTTCGGTGCATGTTGATACTGCCGCGCCAGCCATTCGGTAATGGCCAGGATGACCAGTGCCAGCACCATCGAGGCCAGGATCGGCGTGACCGGAAGCTCGACAGCGATCCGCTGCGGCTTCGATCTCTCGGGCTGGGACCGATTGCGCAGCGTACTGATGATCAGCAGGACCACCGCGACGCTGACGAGCCAGCGTGGCGGTGTCTCGAGCACCGCGTATGGATTGTTGTCGGCGATCTCCAGCAGTTCAGCGAGATCACCGAAGACGAAGAACCCCGCGGCGCCGATCGCGAAGCCGGCCGCGGGACCCGGTCGGCGCAGCACCGCCGCGCCCAATGCGCCGAGCAGCACACCTGCCAGAATCGAATCCAGATAGTTCTGGGTGGTCAGCAGGTCGGCCGAGGAAACATGGCGTCCGGCGAAGTGATTGATGTCCATGGCGATCGCGCCGAACAGTGCTGCCGCCCATGCCACCAGCGGCTTGCGGAAGGTGATCACCAGCACCGCGACGGCCACCGCGACGATCACCCCGATCGCGGCACCGCGCGGGACGCTGTTGTTCAGGCTGGCCAACCGATACGGCGAAGTGTCGGCGCTCCAACTGAAGGTGATCGGCAGGAACATTGCGACGCCCGCGACCACGGCCCCGAAGAAGGCCGTGATCGTGTCGATCGCATTGCCGATCTTGTGCACCTGGTCGAACTTACCCGCGCTCGACGCGGGAACCGGTGATTGCGCCCATATTGCCCGAATATGTCGGAAAATGCGGAAAGTGCAGGAAGGAAGCGATTACCGGGAGATTGCGCCGATCGGTTATCGACGGTTGTCCGCGTACCGGCGCAACGACTCGACCTGCTCGGCATCGAGTGACGGACGCACCACCGCCCTGGCCGCCGCGACATCCCCGGCGGTGACATCGGCGGCGTCCACATCCCGGCGCATCGCGGCCAATGCGGCTTCGCGCAGCATCGCACTGCAATCGGCCGCGGAATAGCCGTCCAGATCGGCGGCGAGGGCGGCCAAGTCGACATCGGCGGCCAGCGGCACCGATTTCCCGGCTGCCCGCAGGATCTCCAGTCGGGCATCGCCATCCGGCGGCGGCACGAAGATCAGCCGTTCCAATCGGCCGGGGCGCAGCAGTGCGGGATCGATCAGTTCCGGACGGTTCGTCGCGCCGAGTACCACCACATCGCGCAGCGGCTCCACACCGTCGAGTTCGGTGAGCAGTGCCGCGACCACGCGGTCACCGACGCCGGAGTCGCTGTTCTGACCGCGCCGCGGCGCGAGTGCGTCCACCTCGTCCAGGAAGATCAGCGATGGCGCGGAATCGCGTGCGCGCTGGAACAATTCGCGCACCGCACGCTCGGAAGCGCCGACCCATTTGTCCATCAACTCGGCGCCCTTGACCGCATGCACGCTGAGCTGACCGGTCCCGGCCAGTGCACGGATCAGGAAGGTCTTACCGCAGCCCGGCGGGCCGTAGAGCAGTACGCCGCGCGGCGGACGAATACCGAGGCGGGCGAACGAATCCGGGTGGCGCAGCGGCCAGAGCACGGTTTCGGTGAGCGCTTCTTTGGTTTCGACCATGTCCCCGACGTCGTCCAGGCTGAGGCTGCCGATCGCGAGTTCCTCGGTCCCGGAACGTGATAGCGGCCGGATCACCTCGGTGGCGCCGAGCAGGTCGGGTTGGGTCAGCTCCGGCTCCGACTGTTGTTTGCTGGCCCGCGAGGCCGCGCGCAGTGCCGCTTCCCGGCACAGCGCGGCCAGATCGGAGACCACGAATCCGGGTGTGCGCGAGGCGATTTCGTCCAGCTTCAGGTCCTTGGTCGGTACCTTGCGCAACAGCTGCTCGAGCAGTGCCTTGCGTACGGCCGCGGTCGGCAGCGCGAGTGCGAGTTCACGATCGCAGAGATCGGGTGCGCGCAGCCGCGGATCGGCACCGGCCGGATGCGCGGTGGTAGCCAGCAGTGCCACGCAGGGCTCGGCGATCGCCGCGCGCAACTGGTCCAGGATCAGCGTGGCGACCGGTTCGGCCGGTGCGGGCAGCAGTGCGTCGATATCGGTGACGAGCAGGATTCCGCCCCGCCCGGAACCGATTTCGGCGACCGCGGCCGCGACCTCGCGCAACCGTGCACCGCTTTCGGCCGCGCCGACCGTCGGACCATCCAGTTCGACAATGCGTCGTGGCGCTGCCACCGCACGCGCCAGCGTGGCCTTGCCGACCCCGGCCGGGCCGGTGATCAATACCCCGAGATGCGGTGTGGCGCCCAGGGCCTTCAGCAGTTCCGGTTCGTCGAGCGCGAGGCTGAGCCACTCCTGGAGTTTCGCCGCCTGCCCATGCGCACCAGCCAGGTCCTCGACCGGAATGGCCGACTCGCCGACGCTCGCGGTCCAACCCGCGCCCGCCCCATTGGTCGCGGCCAGCGCCGCGGCCTCGGTGGCCCCACGCGCGGCCTCACCCGCCGGTACCGGCAGCCCGGCCGCCGCCCGATCGGCGGAATCCCGGGCCGCCACCGCACTCGCGCCCCAGACCACCGCTGTATTCGGCTGCACACTCACCGGAGTACGGCCGGGATCGGTCGCGGTGACGGTCAGCAGCTCGGTGGTCCACGCGATGCCGAAGGTGCGCGAAAGTGCCTGGGTGGCAGCCGAAGAACTGATATCCGGACCGAGATCGCGGGGCAGTAGCGATACCGCGTCGCCGACCGTGACCACCTTGCCGAGCAGCGCCTGCCGCAGCGTCGCCGCCGGAATGGTCCTGGTGGCATGCACCGAACCGCTCACCGAGATCTGCTTGGCGCCGTACACCGTCGCGGGGGAGACCACTACGTTCGCGTCCTCGCGCAGCCCCGCGTTGGACAGCGTGACGTCGTCGAGCAGTGCCACCCCGGCCGGTGTACCTGACGGGGCCACACCGACCACCGCGGCGGTGCGCCGCGCGCCGATCAGCGCGATACCGTCCCACTCCCGCAGGCCGAGCGCGGTCAGCGCCTCCGGATGTAACCGGACCACCCCGCGCCTGGCATCTGCGGCGGAGGGATTCAGTCGAGCGGTGAGCGCGAGTTCTGCCACCGTGTCATTCTGCCCGCGTCCGGCCCCGGTTGGTCGGCGGTCCGTCGGATAGATCCGAGATCATGCGGAAAATCGTCGATGGCGAGTGCCCCGATCCGCTAATGCGCCCTGAATCCGAAATTGTGAATGTACTCACGGAACCGAAAACGTCCGCGAAACGTCGTCGATATTCCCGATCGGACGTGTAGTCGCGGCAGTGCGTTCTGACCAGTGATTTCGCCCCGGAGACTGGTACATCTGTCCGAGTTGAGCTCATTGGACTCGGTTAATCACGCCGACCACCGCGGATCGGCCGGTATCTACGGCTTACTCGCGATATGACGGGCGACCGTTGCCGAGTTAGAAGCTCGGCTCGAGCAAATGTGAAACGTCACTCACGTTGCCTGACTGCATCTCAAATCGAACCGCCGAACTGCGGACAGCTAAACTTCGGCAATTGTCACGATTTCATGATTGACGAACCCCGATGTGCGACAACGATTTCCGCGCGCTAACGTTCTGGTCCCGCCCCTTGTCCGGGCGGGACAACAAAGTGGAGGGAATTCAAGAAATGAAGTTCGGAAAGATCACTACTGCTGTCTTCATGGCCGTCACCGCGGTGGGGATTACCGCGGCTACCGCCAATGGGCAGCCCGCCGTGGCGACCGACCAGCCGGCGGCAGTGACGCGGGGGGACGTGACTTCTGGTGTTGTACACGGAATCAACTACCACACAACGGTTTCCCCAACTGATAAGACCATCACCTGGGCGGTTGACAGCGGCCGGTTCGAGCTCGCCTCGGACGGTGCCGCAGTGCTGCTGAAGTCCGACGACGGTGCGACGGTGGACCAGGTGCCGCTGCACTCCGAGGTCGCGGGCCTCCCGATCGCGGTGAGCCAGCAGATCAGCGCGGACGGCCGCACCGTCGCGCTGGCTTCGACGATGACCCCGGCGGACACCGCGAAGCTGAACGACATTGCCGGGCTGAAGGACATCAGCTCCTACGACCGGCTGATGGAGCAGGTCAACAAGAACCTGCCTGGCATCGTCATCGGTGCCGTCATCGGGGCTTTCATCCCCTTCCTGTGGATCATCAGCATCCCGGCCGGTGCGCTGATCGGCGGATACGTCATGGGCGGCCAGGAGTTCCTCGACGCCGTGATCGCGTTCGCCACCGGTCAGCCCTGATCGTCGCGCCATAAGTAGAACGCGCGTACACAGCGCCTGCCCGCTGTGTACGCGCGTTCTGTCTATGTGCCGTCGATGCCGCGACCGAGCAGCGCGGCCCTACTTGTCCTTTGCGACGATTCCGGCGGCCACCGCGACCGGGGTATCGGCGTAGGTGGGGGCCAGGCAGACGAGTTTGGCGGTGCCGAGTGCGACGTTCGGGCTGCCCTCGAACTCACTGCCCGGATTCTCCGCGAGCACCTTCTCGATCAACTCCTTCTCCTCGGTGCTGTCCAACTTCTTGAACTCACCGCAGGTGGTGCTCGACGCGGTGCCGAGCGAGGGGTAGCTCGCCGTGGTCTTGGTGGTGGTCGGTGCGGCGGCGGCCGTGGTCGGCGCCGCGCCGGTCGCGGACGTGGTGCCAGCGGGCGTACTGGTGCCCGTCGCGCCCTTGCGCAGGCCATTCGCGTCGGAGCTGGAATCGTCCGAACTGCCACATCCGGCCAGCGCGACGGCCACCGCCCCGGTGGCTAGGACGATGGCGGTAACTCGCTTGATCACGTGCGTTCCCCGGTGACTCGCGGCGCCGGAGTCTCCGGCGCGTCCGGAGCAGGGTACCGGGTGGGAGCGTTGTCAGTGGATGCGACTCTGCCAATCGGCGGGCACCCGGCCGCGCGGCCCCGGGGCGGGCTGGTCCACCGGATGATGTGTCGGCGGTGCCAGTTCCGGTCCGCCGCTGTACATCTCGTCGGAGCGGAAGTCGAAGAACCAATCCTCGCCCGGCTCATAGCTCTGGATGAACGGATGTCCGGTGTCCTTGGCATGTTTGGAGGCGTGCTGCTCCGGCGAGGTGTCGCAGCAGCCGATATGGCCGCACTGCGCACAGCGCCGCAGGTGCACCCACCAGCCCTGGGCCGCTTCACATTCCATACAGCCCGGACCGCTCGGCGCGACCGCGGGATCGATACCCTCCAACTCCTGCGTCATCACTGACCTCCTGCATCGGCTTCGGAACGGTCGCCGGAATCCGGCATTTCCTCGGGACGGCTCAGGGGGAGCCAGACCGTGAATCGGGTATTGCCCGGCTCGGAATCGAGCCGGATATCGCCGTGGTGCTTGTTCACCACGATCCGGAACGAAATGTCCAGGCCGAGACCGGTTCCCTCGCCCACCGGCTTGGTGGTGAAGAACGGTTCGAAGATACGGCTGCGCACGTCGGCCGGAACGCCGGGGCCGGTATCGCCGATCTCGATCACGGCGCAGTCGTTTTCGTGCCTGGTCCGGATGGTGAGCGTGCCCTCGCCGTTCATCGCGTACACCGCGTTATCGATCAGGTTGGTCCACACCTGATTCAATTCCGCCGCGTAGCAGGGCACTTCGGGCAGTGTCCGGTCGTACTCCTTGACCACCTTGACGCCGTCGCCGATCTTGCGACTCAGCATCACCAGCGTGCTGTCGAGCAGTTCGTGGATGTCGACCACCTGGAACGGCGCCCGGTCCATCTGCGAATACTGTTTGGCCGCGCCGATCAGGGTGGAGATGCGCGTGGTCGAATCGGCGATCTCGTTCATCAGCAGTTCGGTCTCGATGGTGTAGTTCAGCCAGCGGATCGCGCCCTGGAAGACCTGGTCGGGGCAGTCCTCCAGGGTGGCCGAAACCCGTTCCAGCCAGTCCACGTCGAAACCGGCTTGCACGAAATTCGGGGCCAGGTTCCAGGCGTCCTCGATGCCGTGGTCCTCCAGCCATTCGCTGAGGCTGTCCTCGCGCTCGGAGGCCTCCAGCGTGGTCAGCTCCGGCGCCTTGGCGACCTGGGCGGCGGCCTCCTCCTGCAGGCGCACCAGCGCTTCCAGGGATTCGGTATCGAATTTGCCCTGGGCCATCATGGCCAATTTGTGCCGCATGCCCGCGACCCGATCGCGCAGGCCGGAAGTGGCGCGCACCGCGGCGGCGGCTGGATTGTTCAGCTCATGGGTCAGACCCGCCGACAAGGAGCCCAATGCGAGCAGGCGTTCGCGCTGGGCGATCCGCTCGATGTTGCTGCGGTTACCGAAGAATGCGCCCTCGAGCAGGTGCACGGCCATCGGGAACCAGTCGTGCATCATCCGCGCGAAGGCGCCCGCATCCAGTACGAAGAACCGGGACCGACGGGTCACGTACATCGAACCGGTGTAGGTCTGGTCGACCTTGTCGCCGAGATAGGCGGTCCACGCACCCGCGTACGCGCCGCGATAGTCGGTGCGCGACATCTCGATCTCGGTGCCGCCGGACAGCTTGGTGAGCTGCACCTCGCCCTCGATCATCACGTAGAAGCAGGTGGCCGGATCACCCTCCCGGAAGACCAGTCCCGTTTCGATGATCTCGATGCGGCCATGAGCGCACAGCAACTCCAGCTGTTCGTCGGTAAGCTTCTCGAACAGAAAGAGGCTGCGTAGCTCCTCGGGATCGCAGACCAGATGACTGCTGCGATCCGCTGTCTCCTTCGAATTCATGGTCCAGCCTCCTATCACGCCAGGTACCGATGCACGAGCATGACCGCCATCGCACCCTCGCCGACCGCCGAGGCGACCCGCTTCGCCGAATCGGCGTGCACGTCACCCGCGACGAAAACGCCGGGGACGCTGGTCTCCAGGTGATGCGGCGGTCTGGGTAGCTCCCAGCCCGCGGGTCTGGTTCCGTCGACGAGCAGATCGGGACCGGCCAGCACATAGCCCGCCTCGTCCCGCTTGACCACGCCGTCGAGCCAGTCGGTCTGTGGTGCGGCACCGATGAACAGGAACAACCGTTCGGCCTCGGCTTTTTCTTCCGCGCCGGTCCGGTTGTTGCGCACCACGATCTGCTGCAGGTGATCGTCGCCGTCGGCGGCGATCACCTCGGTATCGGTATGCACGCGGATATTCGGTATTTGCGCGATCTGTTGGATCAGGTAATGCGACATGGACTTCTCCAGCGAATCCGCCCGGACCACCAGATGCACCGTGCGCGCGTTGCGGGACAGGAATACCGCCGCCTGCCCCGCCGAATTCGCTCCGCCGACGATGTAGACATCGTGGTCGGCGCATTCGGAGGCCTCGGTCATGGCCGAGCCGTAATAGACACCGCGCCCGGTGAAATCGTCCACACCCGGGGCGGGATGACGCCGGTAGTCCACACCCGTCGCGATGATCACCGTGTGCGCGCACAGTCGCCCGCCGTCGGCGAACCGCACGGTGCGCGCGGACCCGTTCACCTCGAGCCCGACCACCTCGCGCGTGGTGATCACCTCGGCGCCGAACTTCGCGGCCTGCCGTCGCGCCCGATCGGCCAGCTGCGCGCCGGATAGCCCGTCCGGGAAGCCCAAATAGTTCTCGATGCGCGAACTCTGGCCGGCCTGGCCGCCGGTCGCGGTGCGCTCGACGAGCACCGTGCGCAGTCCCTCGGAGGCGCCGTATACCGCCGCGCCGAGTCCGGCGGGTCCGCCGCCGACCACGATGAGGTCGTAGAAGTCACCGGCCGGATTGGTGTTCAGCCCGACACTTTCGGCGAGCTCGCCGTCGCTCGGCTGCACCAGTGCCTGCCCACCCGGGGTGATCACCACCGGACAGATATTGGGATCGGCGCCCGCCGCCTCCAGCAGCCGTGCGCCTTCCGGTTCCTCGGCAAGGTACCAGCGGTAGGGCAGTTGGTTGCGGGCCAGGAATTCGCGCACCTCCGACGACCGCGGGGACCAGCGGTTGCCGACAACCTTTGTCTCGGTGACGGGTTTGTGGTCGTTGCTGCGCCAGGCCTCGAGCAGTCCGTCCAACACCGGATACAGTTTCTCCTCCGGCGGATCCCACGGCTTGAGCAGATAGTGGTCGAGGTCGACGACATTGATCGCGTCGATCGCGGCGCTGGTATCGGCGTAGGCGGTCAGCAGCACGCGACGGGCATACGGGTGCAGGTCCATGGCCTGCTCCAGGAATTCGATGCCGTCCATGCCCGGCATCCGATAATCGGCGATCAGGACCGCGACCGGTTGGCCGCGCAGTTTCATCTCACGCAGTGCGTCGAGTGCGTCCGCGCCCGACTCCGCGCGCAGAATCCGGTACTCGGCCCCATAGCGGCGGCGCAGGTCGCGAACGACCGCGCGGGAGACTCCCGGATCGTCGTCGACGCTGAGGATGGCCGGTTTCGTAGCAGCGGGTGCAGTCACCTATCGAGTATGGAACGCGCGTCAAACGCGACGCTCGCGCACCAAGTCGAGTTCGGTGGGCGTGAGCAGGCGCTCCAGTTGTTCGTCGGGAAATGTCGGGCGTGCGATACGCGGCGCGAAGATGTCTCGAGTAGCGGGTGTCTCGGGTGTGATGGTGGGAAGCAGCGGGACCTGATCCCCGTGCCGATGATGTAAGAGCGAGCGCAGTTTCACGGCCGATCACCTCACGCTTGACGGAAAAGCTTGTGGCAGTGTCTGATGCTTCGTCTATCCGCCATTGTGCGCGCGCCATTACACGGCCGGGTAAACAAATCGCGAAAAAGTGACACATTTGTCTTCCAACAGCCGCCGACTAGGCTGTTGCCAAATCGTCAGGTCGTGCTACACGGACGTCCGTCGCACAGTTCTCCGGAGGCAACGTTGCCGAAAAATATCGAAGCTACGATCGAGATCGCCGCACCGCCGGAACAGGTCTGGGCCGTCGTCGCCGATCTCAAGCGGATGCCGGAGTTCAGCCCGCAGTGCGTCCGGATGCTCGCGCTCGGCACACCGAAGGCGGGCACCTGGACGATCAACCTCAATACCGACGGCAAGAAGTACTGGCCGACCACCGCGCGCATCGTGCGCTATCAGCCCAACCAGGCCTTCGCATTTCGGATCAACGAGAACCGCAGCATCTGGAGCTACACGCTGGAGCCGACCGCCACCGGCACGCGGCTGATCGAACGCCGTGATGTGCCCAACGGCACCAGCTGGTTCTCCCGCAGGGCCATCGATGCCGCGCTCGGCGGCGAGGCGCCGTTCGAGGAACTGCTCGAGCAAGGGATGAACGAAACGCTCGGCAAGATCAAGTCCGCGGTCGAGGCCGCCGCGTAGATCCCATCGCATCCGGCGTCAAATGGGAACACAGCCAACCGGACACGAGTCAGGCCTGGATCCGATGATGCGGACCAGGCGTTTTTCCGGTTCGGGGAATGCTATTTGCGGTCGAATTCGCTGTCGAGGCAGGCGCTGGAACCGGGCACCCCGACGGTGACCTTCAAGGTGAAGGTCACCACCTGGGGTCTGGGCTGAGTTACTGCCAGTTGGGAAGCGTCACGACCTGCGCGGCGTAGGAGAGACCGGCACCGAAGGCGATCAGCAGCGCCGTATCGCCCGGCTTCGACTCACCCTTGCGCAGCAACGCCTCCATGGCGAGCGGGATCGATGCGGCCGAGGTATTTCCGGTCTCCTCGATATCGTTGGCCAGCGCGCAGTGCTCGGGCAGCTTCAGCACCCGGGCCATGATCTCGATGATCCGGCCATTGGCCTGGTGCGGGATCATCGCGTCCAGGTCGTCGGTGGATAGGCCCGCGCGATCGATGGCGTCGCGGCAGACCTTCTCCAATGAATGTGCGGCCCACCGGAATACCGCCGTACCCTCCATAGCGAGGTAGGGCCGCACCGCGTCCAGGCCCTTCTCCTCGATTTCGGCGAAGTATTCCATCCAATCCTTGTCCTGGCGGATCGCATGGTGCTGAGTGCCGTCCGAACCCCAGACCGTGGGGCCGATGCCCTGTTCCTCCGACGGACCGACCACCACCGCGCCCGCGCCGTCGGCGAACAGGAAGGCGGTCGCGCGGTCCTTCGGATTGACGGTGTTGGTCAGTTTCTCCACGCCGATCACCAGCACATGGCTGGCGGTTCCGGCGCGCACCAGATCCGAGGCCAGTGCGAGCGCGTGACAGAAGCCGGCGCATCCGGCCGAAATATCGAATGCCGCCGTGCCGTTCATGCCGAGTTCGGTCGCGATCTGCGGCGCGGCCGCCGGAGTCAGCAAGAGGTGAGTGGAGGTGGCGACGATGACGCAGTCGACCTGCTCGACCTCGATTCCCGCGGATTCGAGCGCGCCACGAGAGGCCGCGACGCTCATGCTCTGAATCGTCTCCTCCTTCGAGGCGAAGCGCCGCGTTTTGATTCCGGAACGGGTGCGGATCCACTCATCACTCGAGTCGATGGGTCCGGCGACCTCTTCGTTGGTGACGATTCGAGCGGGGCGGTAAACGCCGAGCCCGAGGATCGCCGTGTGCTCAGCCCCTGTGGTTTGGGTGATTTGAGCAGCCATAATGCGTCTCCTATGTACCTGCGGCGGCGCCGCCGGGTTGTACCCCGAAAGCATCGAAATGAGTCCCTCATCGGCCGGCCGCCTACGTCACCGTAGACATGAGGCCCCCTCATATTAGCCCGTGTCGCGTGTGTTGGGCGTGCGTATTCTCACATTTGGCGGGTATACCTCCGAAGCACGCCCTGTGGTGCGGCGCGCTGCCCCAACTAGTGATTCGAGGACACCATGCTCGGACTCGGGATTATCGGGTGGATCATCATCGGCGGTCTCGCCGGCTGGATCGCCAGCAAGATTATGAAGACGGATGCGCAACAAGGCATCCTCCTCAATATCGTGGTCGGCGTGGTCGGCGGCCTGCTAGGCGGATTCCTCCTCAAATTGCTCGGCGTCGATGTCGAAGGCGGCGGACTCTGGTTCAGCTTCTTCACCTGCCTCGGCGGCGCGGTGATTCTGCTGTTCCTGGTGCGGCTGTTCACCGGCCGTAAAGCCATGAGCTGACCGCTGTGTTGGATTTGCGACGTTTGCGGGCCCTGCGTGGTCACCCAGGCTGCCTCCTTCGGGCCTGACGCAAACGCCGCAGTGCCACAGGCTCCGTTCCCGTAAGGTGTGAACGCTTGCGCCGGACCTATCGTTGAAGGGCGCAAACCGTCTGCATCGAGCACGAAAGAGGAGCCTGTGGCACGCCGTCCCACCCCGCCCGGCACGCCCGAAACGACCGGAGTCGGCCATGTCGTCGATCTGGTCCGGGCCGCGATCCCCCCGCTGCACCCCGCCGGGCTGCCGTTCGTCGCGGCGCCGCTTGCGGTGGCGGTCATCGGGGGTAAGCGCAAGTGGGTGCGCCGCACGGGTCTGCTGGCCGCAGCGGCCTGCGCGACCTTCTTCCGGCATCCGAACCGGGTGCCGCCGAACCGGGCGGGCGTGGTCGTCGCCCCGGCCGACGGCGAGATCGCTCTGGTCGATACTGCGACGCCGCCCGCCGAACTTGGTCTCGGCGATGCGCCGCTGCCGCGCGTGAGCATCTTCCTTTCGGTGCTCGACGTCCATGTGCAGCGCACCCCCATCTCCGGCACCGTGCGCACCGTGTTGCACCAGTCCGGTCAGTTCCGTTCGGCGGATCTGCCCGAGGCCAGTGCGGTGAACGAGCGCAACAGCATGGTCATCGACACCGCAGGTGGCGCGCAGCTCGTGGTCGTGCAGATCGCGGGTCTGCTGGCGCGGCGCATCGTCTGCGACGCGCAGGCCGGTGACAAACTGACCATCGGCGATACCTACGGCCTGATCCGTTTCGGGTCCCGGGTCGACACGTACTTCCCGGCGGGTACCGAATTACTCGTAGAACCCGGACAGCGCACGATCGGGGGCGAGACCGTGCTGGCCGTACTTTCCACCGACTCATGATGGAGCAGGCCCTGCCCACACCGCAGCGAAGGCGCCGGACCATCCGGCTGTTGCCGAGCATCGTGACGATCATGGCGCTGTGCGCCGGGCTGTCCGCGGTGAAGTTCGCCTTGGACGACCGGCTCGATATCTCCTTGGCGATGGTCGGCGCCGCGGCCGTACTGGACACCCTCGACGGCCGGCTCGCCCGGATGCTGGACGCCACCACCAAGATGGGCGCGGAACTCGATTCGCTCTCCGACGCCATCTCCTTCGGTGTCGCGCCCGGTCTGGTGATCTACATCGCGCTGCTGGACAGCAACAGCGCGGGCTGGATCATCGCGCTGGTTTTCGCGGTGAGCCTTGTGCTGCGCCTGGCCAGGTTCAACACTCTGCTCGACGACGACACTCGACCGCAGTGGTCGCGGGAGTATTTCGTCGGTGTCCCCGCACCGGCGGCGGCGCTGATCGCGCTGGTGCCGATCGGGCTGTACGTGCAGTTCGGTGACGGCTGGTGGGTCGGCTACTACGAGGTCGCGGCCTGGACCTTGTTCGCGGCGGCGCTGGCGGTCAGCACGATTCCGACGCTGGCCATGAAGTCGGTATCGGTGGCGCCGCAGGCGGCTGCCGGGCTGCTGGTGCTGACTGCGCTCGCGGCGGCGCTGCTGGTCACCTATCCGATCGTGCTGCTGCTGGTGCTGGTCGCGCTGTACCTCGGGCATATCCCGTTCGCCTGGCATTCGCAGCGCTGGGTGGCCGCGCGTCCGGAAACCTGGCAGCACAAGCCATCCGAACGCCGGGCCCAGCGGCGGGCGCAGCGGCGACGACCCGCACTGCGGCGTCCGGCGATCCGCGGGGCGAGCCGCCTGCGGCTGCGCAGTCCGGGTAAAGAGGGTCGGGCGGACGATCTGCACCACTGAGCTGTTGGGGCTTGCCTGGTATTCCTTAAGGAATCGTCTAGGTCGCGCGGGAATGCTGCGGCTATGAGCAGCGTTGCGGCACTTGGTGGTTTGGGCTTCTGGGGATTCGATCTGGGTCGGGTTCTCGGTGGTGGCCGGACCATCGGGTCGGCCACCGAACTGTCGAAGGCCGGATGGATCCCGACCGGTACCGTCATCTTCGGCGGCCGAGCACGGAAGAAGGTGGCGGTGGAACCGGATGGATTGCGCGAATTCCAGGCGCATCGCCCGCGCCTGTTCGCGCTCGCCTATCGGATGCTCGGCTCCGCGATCGAGGCCGAGGACGCGGTACAGGAGACCTACCTGCGCTGGGATGGCACCGACCGCAGCACGATTCGCTCGGCCGAGGCCTGGCTGACCACGGCGGTCGTGAATCTCTGCCGCACCTGGCTGGTTTCGGCCCGGGCCCGCCGCGAGACCTATGTCGGACCGTGGCTGCCCGAGCCGGTGCCGACCGCGCGCGGCGAGCTCGGGCCGTTGGAGACGGTGGAGGAGCGCGAGCTGGTGTCGCTGGCGCTGCTGACCGCATTGGAACGGTTGAGCCCGATCGAGCGGGCGGTTTTCGTGCTGCGCGAGGCATTCGGATACGCCCACCGGGAGATCGCGGACATGCTCGCGGTATCCGAGGCCAATTCGCAGCAGATATTCCGCCGGGCCGGTATCCGGGTGCGCGAGGGGCGCCCGCGCTTCGATGTTCCGGCCGATCAAGCCCGCGAGCTGATCGAGCGCTTCCTGAAGGCGGCTCGCATCGGGGATATCGAGGCACTGGAGCGGATGCTCGCGGCCGATGTCGTCTCGACCGCGGACGGCGGCGGTCAGGTCACCGCGGCGCGGCGCCCGATCGTCGGGGCTCCCGCGGTCGCGCGGTATGTGGCCGGACTGTTCCGGTGGGAGGTGCCGGGGATGGTGATGGCGCTGGAGGAGATCAACGGCGCGCTCGGGGTCGTCGTGCGGTTGGCGGGGGAACCTGCGCTGGTCGTCGGCGTGGACACCCTCGACGATGCGGTGACGGCGCTGCGCTTGATCGTCAATCCGGAGAAGCTTTCCTATATCGGGCGGGAGTGACGCGGGTCATTATTCGAGGCTGTCAGGGATCGGAGGGCTGCCCAGTCTAAGGGGTGTCGGCCGATCGAAAGGGAGCCACATCATGACCGGACAGCATCGAATCGTCGTCCTGGGCGCCGGATACGCGGGGTTGGCGGCGGCCCGCAGGTTGGCGCGCACCGCCCGCGACGCCCACATCACCGTTGTCGACGCCCGCGCGACCTTCGTCGAACGGGTGCGGCTGCACCAATACAGTGCGGGGCAGTCGATTCCGGAATGGGATCTGCGAGAGTTGCTCGAACCCAAGCGAATCCACTTCGTGCTGGCGTGGGCGCAGGGGATCGACGCCGACCACAAGCAGGTGATCCTCGACGGCGCACCGGATCTCGAATACGACTCGCTCATCTACGCGTTGGGCAGTACGAACGATCCGGCGGGCGTGCAAGGTGTGCCCGAATACGCGTATTCGGTTTCCACACCGGAGGATTCGGAGTTTCTGCGGTCCGGTATTCCGGCGGAGCGGATCGCGGTGGTCGGTGGCGGTGCCACCGGTATCGAACTGGCCGCGGAACTGGCCGAGGCCCGGCCGGATTCGCGGGTGGTGCTGCTCGGCTCGGATGAGCCCGCCTCCTGGCTGTCGACGCGGGCGCGCGACCATGTGCGACGGGTGCTGGAACGACTGGGTGTCGAGATCCGTTCGGATGCAAAGGTTATCGAGGTGACGCCGGAGGGCGTGCGATTGGCCGACGGGTCGGTCGTCGAGGCCGCAGCGACGGTGTGGACCGCCGGATTCGGGGTGCCGGAGCTGGCCGAGCGGGCCGGGCTCGCCGTGGACGGGCATGGTCGGGTGCTGACCGACGAGACATTGCGGTCGGTATCGCATCCGGATGTCTACGCGGCGGGCGACGCTGCCGTCATCGCGGGTCCGGGCGGTCGGGAACTGCGGATGGCCTGTGCGACGGCATTGCCCACCGGCAAGTACGCGGCCGATGCCGTTGTCGCACGGCTGGCCGGTTGCGCACCACGTGAGCTGCGGTTCCGGTACTTCTTCCAGTGCATCAGCCTTGGTCGGCGCGATGGCGTCATCCAGTTTCTGCACGCGGACGACTCGCCGGGGCGGACCGTGCTCACCGGGCGGACGGCGGCCTGGTTCAAGGAGCAGATCGTGCGTGGTGCGGCTGGGGCGGCGCGTCCCTGAATATCGTCAACTAACGGTTGACGGTACCGGATCGTCAACCTATGGTTGACGTATGGCAATCAACGTACGACTCGACGATCTGATCGAGGGCATCAAGAAGGCACGTCCGGACAATGTGCTCGACCAACTCTCCGATGCGGTGGTCGCGGCCGGGCATCTCGGCGAAGTGGCCGATCATCTGATCGGCCACTTCGTGGATCAGGCCCGCCGCTCCGGCGCCTCGTGGACCGATATCGGCGCCAGCATGGGCGTCACCAAACAGGCCGCGCAGAAGCGGTTCGTCCCCAAGGGGCCGGGTGATCCGGCGGCCATGGATCCCAATGCGGGCTTCGCGAAGTTCACGCCGCGCGCGCGGAAGATGGTGGTGGCCTCGCAGGAGGCGGCTCGCACCTCCGGTCATCTGGAGATCTCCATCGGACATCTGGTGCTGGCCCTGTTGTCCCAACCGGAAGGCCTCGGCGCCAGGGAGGTCATCGCGCAAGGGGTGCAACTCGACGCGGTCCGGGATGCGGCAAACGACGCCATCGCCCGGCAGCCAGCCGATCCGGCGAAGGTGCCTGCGCTCATTCCGTTCGGCGCCGAGGCCAAGAAGGTGCTCGAGCTGACCTTCCGTGAGGCACTTCGCTTGGGACACAACTACATCGGCACCGAACATGTCCTGCTCGCTTTGCTCGAACAGGAGAACGGTTCCGGAATCCTGTCCGATCTCGGCGTCGACAAGGCGAAGGCCGAAGCCGATCTGTCCGAACTGCTGTCGGTGATCGCCGCCGAGAAGTCATGAACACCCGGGCCGCGTTCATCGCTGGACGACGTCGAATTGCCTGGATAGTCATCGGCGTTCGATCTGCGCACGCGGCCAGGACACGGCAGCGCAGGGCCATCCGATCGCGGGGTATGTCGGTGCGCTCACGGATCCCGCTCGAATACCGTGAGCCGGTCGCTGCCTGACGGTGGCTCAGTTCTCCGGGACGTTGCGGGCGAGTTCGTCCAGCCAGGCGGCGGCCGAGGCGTCGCTCGGCGCACGCCAGTCGCCGCGCGGTGAAAGTGAGCCGCCCGAACCGACTTTCGGGGCATTGGGCAGGGTGGAGCGTTTGAACTGGCTGGTCTGGATGAAGCGGCGCAGGAATTCGGCGAGCCAGTGTTTGATGATCGGCAGGTCGTAGGTGTTGCGCTGGTCGGCCGGAATGAGGTCCGGCCAGCTGCCGCGGTCGCGCTCGGACCAGGCGTGCCGGGCCAGGTAGGCGACCCGGCTCGGGCGGTAACCGAAGCGCAGCATGTAGTAGAGGTGGAAGTCCTGCAGTTCGTAGGGGCCGACGGTGGCCTCGGAGCTCTGGCTCGGTGCGGTGGAATCGTGGCTGGGCACCAACTCCGGCGAGATCTCGGTCTGCAGGATCGATGACAGCACCCGGCCCGCCTCGGGGCCGAACTGATCGGTGTCGACCGCCCAGGCGATCAGATATTTGATCAGTGTTTTGGGGACCGAGGCGTTCACACTGTAGTGCGCCATATGGTCGCCGACGCCGAAAGTGCACCAGCCCAAGGCGAGTTCGCTGAGATCGCCGGTGCCGACCACGAGTGCGTTGTGCTGGTTGGCAAGTCGGAACAGATGCGAAGTGCGCTCGCCCGCCTGCACATTCTCGTAGGTGATGTCGTACTGCGGAATACCTTCGGCGGCAGGGTGATTCAGGTCGCGCAGCATCTGGGTGGCGGACGGGCGGATATCGATCTCCTGCGCGGTCACGCCGAGCGCGTCCATCAGCGCGTGTGCGTCGGTGCGGGTTCGGGTGCTGGTCGCGAAGCCGGGCATGGTGTAGGCCAGCACATTCGCGCGCGGCAGTCCGAGCCGGTCCATGGTTTTGGCCGCGACGATCAGCGCCTGGGTGGAGTCCAATCCACCGGATACACCGATGACCAAGCGCTGACTGCCGGTCGCACGCAACCGGGTGCTCAGGCCCTCGACCTGGATGTGATGCACCTCTGCGCACCGTTCGTTGCGCGCGGCCGGATCGCTGGGAACGTAAGGGAAGCGCTGGATTTCGCGCCCAAGGGTGATGGCACTCGTCGGAACCGGCAACTCGACCTCGATACGCCGCAGCCGCACCAGCCGGTCGCGGTGATCGTGCACATTGTCGGCGAAACTGGTGGTGCGAATGCGATCCGCGGCCAGTCGCTGCAGATCGAGATCTGCGGTGATCAACTGGGGATGGTCGCAGAACCGCTCGCCCTCGGCGAGTAGATCCCCGTTCTCACAAACCAGCGCCTGTCCGTCCCAGGCCATATCGGTGGTCGATTCACCGTGTCCCGCAGCCGAATACAGATAGGCGGCCAGATAGCGCGCGGAATGCGAGGTGCACAGCGCGCGCCGGTAGTCGGCCTTACCGATGACGATATTGCTCGCCGACAGATTGACCAGCACCGTCGCACCGGCCAGCGCGGCATATCCACTGGGCGGCAACGGAACCCAGCCGTCCTCACAGATTTCCAGGTGGAATACGAAGCCGTCGAGATTGGTCGCGGTGAACAACAGATCGGATCCGAACGGCACCCGCTGACCCGCGATCGTGATGTGGTCGTCCAGGGTCTCGCGTGCCGCCGCGAACTGGCGCTTCTCATAGAACTCGCGATAGTTCGGCAGATAGCTCTTGGGTGCGGCGCCGAGCACCGTGCCGCGGCATACCGCGATGCCGCAATTGAACAGTCGCCCCTGCGTCCGCACCGGCGCACCGATCACCAGCACCGTATCGATCTCCGCGCTCGCCACGACGAGCTGCTCGATTGCCGCGGCCACCGCGTCGTCGAGCGCATCCTGGTGGAACAGATCGTCGGCGGTGTAGCTGGAGAGTCCGAGTTCGGGAAAGACCGTCAGCACCGCGCCGTCGGCGGCCGCTTGCCGAGCGAGCTCGAGCGTCTGCTCGACATTGAACGCGGGATCGACGACCCGGATCCGCGGCACCGCGACCGCCACCCGCGCGAACCCGTGTCGATAGAGCGAATCGAACGGCAATGCGGGCACGGGCGTCCCCCTTCGGGATCGTTGATCTTCCTCCATGGCGAAATCTACGCCCGCCCGGTCAGGCCCCCGCCCCAGCGCGGCCATTTCGCCTTGGTCTTCGGTTCCTCCATGAGCGGTCCGCGCTCGATATCGGTGACCAACAGCGGCAGCCGCGGCGCGAGTTCGTCGAGCACCGCCAGCGTGTGCCCGCCCTGCGCGGCCCGGTACTCCGGCATGGTCAGGCCGACGATCTGCAGGAACTGCATCCGCCCGTGCGGTGTGTCGATGGTGCCGAGCTCCGGGTCGACGGTGAAGGCGACGGCTTGGATATCCGAATCCGGATGGTCCGCGGCGATCGGGCCGTTCGACTTGATGGTGTGGCCCGGTTCGAACCAATTCCCGGATTGGAACACATAGCGGGCCAGATTCTGCAGGAAGTTCGCGGGCCAGACCGGCGGTTTCTCGTCGGCCGGGGTGCGCAGCAAGCGGAAGGTGAATTCGAATCCCCAGCCCGATTCGTCCGGGTTATCCCATTCCTTCTCGTACAGCTCGGTCATGCCGTAGCTGATGTAGTGCCAGTGCGGGACCGGTTCGGTGCGCGGATAGGCGCTGATGCCGTCCAGCGGATCGGGCCCGCCGAGCGACCAGGGGACCCCCGTCCCCCAATGGCTGGGTGCGGTGTCGTGGTACAGCTGCTCCAACGCGGCGTCGATAGCGTTCCAGCCCGGACTTTCACTCACCTGGACACCATAAGGTCGGCGCCGATCATGCGCCGCGCTGCGCTGGATCGGCGGATCGTAAGCCATTGCCGGACAGCGATTTGCTGCTCGTACGACCCGGGTCGGCGCCACGGATCCCGGACTGGTCGGCCTGTCGGGAAAGGGCTGATCCGGCGCACCGGTAAGCTATAGCAATGGCGGATGGCATGGATTCCGACCTAGTTGCGGGGGAGCGACGCGCTGACCTCGAGCGTGCGCTGACCTATGTCTCCACCGAATCGCAGCCCGACGGCAGCTACATCATCAACGGCGACCTGCCGCCCGATGTCGCGCCACCGTTCATTCGGGCGATCATGCGGGTGGAGGCGGAGTTGCTGCTGAACGACGCGGAACTCGTAACGGTCGATGAGGGTGAACCACGCACGCCCGAGGAGCGCCGGGCCGATGCTTTCGTCGCATTGATACTCCGGGTGGACGACCGCAGCTCGGCCTGAGTCGGTGCTGAGCAGCGGGTCGGACCTTGCACTCGATACCCCAGAGTGCTAAAAAGGGCTTGGCACTCTCGACGTGTGAGTGCCAGGTCGGGACGGTGAGACCGGGTCACATCGACACCCTCGGTCGTCCGTCGCGGGCACCGAACCTGGCCAGCGTAAATGGGGCGATCCAACCTGCGATCGACCTGTGTGTCAGCCATATACATGTGGAGGATCTCAACGCAATGGCCAAGACAATTGCGTACGACGAAGAGGCCCGTCGCGGCCTCGAGCGGGGTCTGAACGCCCTCGCCGACGCGGTCAAGGTGACGCTGGGCCCCAAGGGGCGCAACGTTGTCCTGGAGAAGAAGTGGGGCGCCCCCACGATCACCAACGATGGTGTTTCCATCGCCAAGGAGATCGAGCTGGAGGACCCGTACGAGAAGATCGGCGCCGAGCTGGTCAAGGAAGTCGCCAAGAAGACCGACGACGTCGCGGGCGACGGCACCACCACCGCCACCGTGCTCGCTCAGGCGCTCGTACGTGAGGGCCTGCGTAACGTCGCGGCCGGCGCCAACCCGCTGGGTCTCAAGCGCGGCATCGAGAAGGCCGTCGAGGCCGTCACCACCAAGCTCCTCGCGACCGCCAAGGAGATCGACACCAAGGAGCAGATCGCCGCTACCGCCGGTATCTCGGCCGGCGACGCGTCCATCGGTGAGCTGATCGCCGAGGCCATGGACAAGGTCGGCAAGGAAGGCGTCATCACCGTCGAGGAGAGCAACACCTTCGGGCTCCAGTTGGAGCTCACCGAGGGTATGCGCTTCGACAAGGGCTACATCTCCGGTTACTTCGTGACCGACCCGGAGCGTCAGGAAGCGGTCCTCGAGGATCCGTACATCCTGCTCGTCGGTTCCAAGGTTTCCACCGTCAAGGACCTGCTGCCGCTGCTGGAGAAGGTCATCCAGGCCGGCAAGCCGCTGCTGATCATCGCCGAGGACGTCGAGGGCGAGGCCCTGTCGACTCTGGTCGTGAACAAGATCCGCGGCACCTTCAAGTCCGTTGCCGTCAAGGCGCCGGGCTTCGGTGACCGTCGCAAGGCGCAGCTCGCCGATATCGCCATCCTGACCGGTGGCGAGGTCATCAGCGAAGAGGTCGGCCTCTCCCTGGAGACCGCAGGCATCGAGCTGCTCGGCCAGGCCCGCAAGGTCGTCATCACCAAGGACGAGACCACCATCGTCGAGGGCGCGGGTGACGCGGAGGCCATCAAGGGCCGCGTCGCGCAGATCCGCACCGAGATCGAGAACTCGGATTCGGACTACGACCGGGAGAAGCTGCAGGAGCGTCTGGCCAAGCTGGCCGGCGGTGTTGCGGTGATCAAGGCCGGCGCCGCGACCGAGGTCGAGCTCAAGGAGCGCAAGCACCGCATCGAGGATGCCGTGCGCAACGCCAAGGCCGCCGTCGAGGAGGGCATCGTCGCCGGTGGTGGCGTGGCCCTGCTGCAGTCGGCTCCGGCGCTGGACGACCTCAAGCTCACCGGTGACGAGGCGACCGGTGCGAACATCGTGCGTGTCGCGCTGTCGGCTCCGCTGAAGCAGATCGCCTTCAACGCGGGCCTCGAGCCCGGCGTTGTCGCCGAGAAGGTCTCGAACCTCCCGGCCGGCCACGGCCTGAACGCCGACTCGGGCGAGTACCAGGACCTCCTGGCAGCCGGTGTCGCCGACCCGGTCAAGGTCACCCGTTCGGCCCTGCAGAACGCGGCCTCCATCGCGGCCCTGTTCCTCACCACCGAGGCCGTCGTCGCCGACAAGCCGGAGAAGACCGCCGCTCCCGCCGGCGACCCGACCGGTGGCATGGGCGGCATGGACTTCTGAGTCCCGCCTCTCTGCAACACATCTAGACCCGAAGGCCGGTCCACCAATGGTGGACCGGCCTTCGGTCTTTGGTTGGCCGATCAGAACGATGAATGGAATCGGGATAGCCGAACGGATCCAGACTGTTGGTTCGGTGGATATGGTTGGGGCGGGGGTTAATTCGAGGCGGCGCTCAGGTCCGGGGTGGGCCGGTTGGGGGTTTTAGAGGTGCCCTTGGCCGCTGGGGTGGGGGGTTCGATTTGTTGATCGGCAGCTGTCTCGGGCGCATTGTCGACTGTTGGATCGGAGTCGATTACCGGCGTGGGTGGGTTGGATTCGACTACCGGCGTGAGTGGATCGGAGTCGACGGCCGGGGTGGGGGGAGCGGGTTCGGCGGCCGGTGTGACGGTCGGCAGTTCGGGATCCGCGGGTTCGGTTGCGGCCGATTCGGCGGCGAACTCCGCGGCGGCGGCCAGGCGTAGACGTTCGGCGAGTTCGTTGAAGATGTAGAAGTTGGGGATCTGGCCAACGGGAGTGAGCGAGACCCAGTTGCCGTCGACCTTCATGCGGACCAAACCGCTTCGGGCGTCGATCAATTGGATCTGCTCCCAGGCGTAGGCCCGGCTGTGGAAATAGAGCGCGGCCAGGTCGAGGGCGATTTCGCCGAAATGGACGGTCGCGCCGTCATCGATGGCGGCAACGGCGCGGGGGAGCTGGGCCAGAGTGACGGCCGACTGAATGGCCCTGCCCCACTCACGCGCGTCCCCGAACAGGGTGTCGTCGAATGCGGCCTCGGCACCATCGGGGCCCGACATCCGCAGCGAGTACTCGGTGTGCGCGGAATTCTGGAACGGGATGACCTGCTGCCGCACTTCGGCACTGTCCCAGCGGAACCCGGCCACCTGCTCACCGGAGCGGTACACGGTCATGCCGACATCGAAAAGATCCAGCCGCGCGGCGCGGTGCCGCCGATTGCGCCGCCCGCGGAAGAATGCCAGCGATGCGGGCACCAGGCCGAGGAGACCGACCGCGAGCGCACCGGGATAGGCCCCGACCGTCACGCAGATTACTCCGACGGCTGTGAACCCGCCCGCGACGATCCCGCAGCCACGCACGAAAGTATCGCTCGCAGGCGCCGGTAGAAAGGTCTGTCGGTGCGTGCCGAGCTTCTGATATTCGGCCATCAAGTGGATCAGCTGCGACAGTGGAACCTTTTGTGGCCCGCCGGTTCCGACATCGCCATGGCTCGGAGTGGTCAATTGTCCCTCCATGAGGCGGTTTTCCTCCGCGGCGAAGCGTATGACACTCGCCCGAAGGTCGCCACCCCAGCCGCGTGCCCGGTCAGTCGGCCGAGCTTACGTCATCGCGGCGGCATACCTGCGATGGGTGCGGGCGTTTCGTCGTGATTTAGATCAAGTTGTCATATGGCGAATAGGCCGATGGCCGGTCCGCTGAACGAACCGGCCGTGCGGCGGGATCAGATTCCGTCGACTGTCAGGACAGCGAATGGCATGGTCGGGGTGCCAGGGCCCATCGGCCCGCCCTTATCGAATTGGGAAGAGACGACCAGCGTTCGACCATTGCTGTGTACCAATGTGGTGGGAATGCGCAGGGAGTCATCGGTGACCGTGCGTTCCAGCTCGACGGTCGCGCCGTCATCGCTGATCTTCCAGCGGGTAATGGTGTTGCTCGCATTCTGGGCCGCCCACAGCGTGCTGCCGTGCAGTTCCAGTCCGTCACCGTGTTTCAGGTCGGGGCCGCGCATGGTCACCTTGCGAATTTCCGGCGAATTCGCCGCGGTCGCAACGCGATACAGCTCACCGGAGTTCATATCGACGATCAGTAGATAGCGGCCGGAATCGTCGGACACGATGCCGTTCAAGGTAAATGCGTCGGGCGCGTGTGGGCCGATAATGGAGCTCAGGTCGAATTGCGTTGTCAGATCCGCCTTTCCGCCGTGCGCCGCGGTGACCTGCGCCGGGGTGACCCGGTAGACCACCGGTCGCAGGCTGTCGGTCAGATATGCGCTGCCGTCCGGCGTAATGGCCAGATCATTGACCAGGCTCGGTTCGGTGCCGGTGATATCGAAGCGGGCGACCAGCGCACGGCTGCCGGTGTCGTACACCGCGACTCCGGCGGTCGAGTCGATTACCCACAGTCGTCCTGCCGCATCGACTTTCAAACCATTGGCGGTTTTGCGGCCGTCGGTCCCCTCGGGCAGGAAGATTTCGGCTCGCGTTGCGCCGGGTGTTGCGCGGTAGACGGCGCCGTTGGCGTATGAGCCGACGTAGGTGTCACCGGTGCGGGGATCGACGGCGATGCCCTCCGGGTAGACGCGATCACCGGGCAGTTCGTAGGCGGTGCTGATGTGGCTCGCCGGTTGGCTCGCGGCCTGCGTCGCGGTGCCGCACGCCGTGACGGCGGTGCAGGCGATGGCGGTGGCGATGGTCGAGATGGTGCGGAACATGCCCTTGGCTCCTGATAGTCGAACATCTGGATGCATTCACATCTTAAGATGTTCACGAACATATATTAGAACTCTAATCAACGTCAAGAGTCTAATCAGTAGACGGGCAGTTACCATGCGGATATGACGTCCATGCACTCCTCCGAGCGCCTCGGCTCGTATATCAAGCGCGCTGAACAGGCCCTCAACTCGGCGAAGAGCGCGGCGCTCAAACCGGCGGGCCTCACCGTTCCCCAGTACGGGGCCCTGCTGTTCCTCATCGAAAATCCGGGTATCAATGCCGCCGCGCTGGCCCGGCTGTGCGGGGTGACCCCGCCGACCATGAATACGATCCTGACCAATCTCCAGGACCGCGGGCTCATCGAGCGCACCCCGCATGCCTGGCACAAGAACGTCCTGGAGACCCGTCTCACCGAAGCGGGGGCGGCGCTCGCGCAGGAGGCGGACGTGAATGCCGTCCGCGTGGAACGCGCACTGGCCGACGAATTCACCGAGGCCGAACATGCCGCGCTACGTGAACTGCTCACCCGCTGCGCCGACCTGCTCGACTCCATCCGCCCCGAATCCGCGCCGAAAAAATAGCTCCCGGCTCGTATCGACCCGGGAGCTATTGGGGTACAGGCGATTTCACGCCGGAACGACCACCGCCGTTTCGGCGCGTTCCGGTCGGCGCAGGGTTGCGACGCCTAGCGCGAGGGCGACGAAGCCGACCGCGGCGGAGGTCCACGGGAGCCAGCTCGCGCCCGACGAATCGAGCACCGTGCCGCCGAGCAATGAACCGATGCCGCTGCCGAGGTAGATGGCCGAGCCATTGAGTCCGAGCGCGACGGTCGGCGCATCATGGGCAATGGCGAAGAGTCGCAACTGCTGCGGGATCAGGATCGCGGATCCGAAGAGACCGGTCAGGCCGAGTACCGCGAAGACCGCCCAGTGGGCGTGGGTGGCCGGGCCGAGCAGCATCAGGCCGACGAGACTGCCGACGAGTCCGACGGTCAGTGTGCCTGCCGGGCCGAAGCGGTCCACCGCCCGGCCCGCCTGGGAGTTGCCGATGACCTGCCCGATGCCCATGACCAGCAGTAGCCACGCGAGTTGTCCCTGCGGCACCGATGGGGCAACGACGACCGGCAGGTAGACGATGGTCGTATAGGCCGCGGTCATCTGCAGCGTCGTCACCAGCAGAACCCGCAGTACGGCGGGCCGGGCGAGCACGCCGACGCGATCGCGCAATCCGGTACTCGGCAAGGTGACGCGCGGCAGCAGCAGCACCAGCGCGGCCGCGATGGCGCCGCCCGCGGCGATCGCCCAGAGCACCCCGCGCCAGCCGATCCAACGCTCCACGAAGATGCCGATCGGCACGCCCGCGACGGCGGACAGCGTGATTCCGGCGGTGACGACCGACAGCGCCCGGCCGCGGTGCGCGTCGTCGGCGACCACCCCGGCCACGGCGAAGGCATTGGCCTGGAATGCCGCCGCGCCGATCGCGGCAACGATGCGTGCTGCGGCCATCACCGAAAAGTCCTGCGCCGCAGCCTGTCCGATCATGCCGATGACGAAAAGCGCCGCACCGCCGCCCAATACCCAGCGCCGGTCCCAGGACCCGGTCGCGCCGCGATGATCGGCGAGGCGATGGCGTAGGTCCAGGCGAACATGGTGGTGAGCTGGCCCGCGGTGGCCACCGAAACATCCAGGTCGCGGGCGATGAGCGGGAGCATGCCATTGAGGACGAAACCGTCGGTGCCCAGCACGAAGGTGCCGACGGCGAGCGGGATCAGAGATCGGTACAGATTGTTCGATGATTGTCGAAGCATCTTATGATGCTGAGATATAATTCGATGGTTGTCAAACGATCGGAGGATGAACGTGCGCCAGCTACCGCAGCCGAGCACCGGTGACCTGGACCTGATCCGGGTGCTCAGCGCCATCGCCGATCCGATCCGGCTGGAGCTGATCCGCTCGCTCGCCGGGGTCCGCGAACCGCTCAGTTGTGCCATCGACAAATTCGATGTCGAGATCACCGCCGCTACCGCATCGCACCACTGGAAGGTGCTGCGCGACGCGGGTGTCACGACCACCTACGTCTCCGGCCGCAACCGACTCGTCGAACTGCGGCGTGACGAGCTGGAGGAACGTTTCCCCGGCCTGCTCGATGCGATCATCAACGGCTCGCAATCCTGACCCGAGCGCATCGACCGCCTGCTATTCAAACGCCCCAAAAGTATTGGCTTTACCGGCGATTCCGTAACAGGTGCACTTGGGGTGGGCACAAGCCTTGAACGTCACTCGGGGGTGGGGACAATGAACGGATTCATGGTCGTGATCGTGATCGGCATCGTGCTGTTGTTCGGCGCGCTGGTGATGATCAATCGCGCGAACCGCGACAATCTGCGACGCCGCAACCGCCGCAGTCGGAGTCGATGGGCCGCGGGCGGCGGTGGTGACGCAGGCGGCGGCTGCGGCGGCGGCTCCAGCTGCGGTGGTGGCTCCAGCTGCGGTGGTGGCTCTAGCTGCGGTGGGGGCGGCTGTGGCGGAGGCGGCGGCGGTGGTTGTGGCGGCGGCAGCTGATTCAGTCCGGCAGCAGACTCTGAAATGCGCTGTCCACCAACATCCTTCGCTGTTCCTCGGTACTCGGGAGCGCGTCGGGGGAGACGCGGGCCAGTTGGTTGAAGCCGTGGTAAATGCTCACGGCGACAACCGCTCTGGTCCGCGCCTGCCCGGCGGTCAGTCCCAATTCACGTAGCAGTTCAGCCACGTATTCGATGCGCCGGTCCGCGACCCGGCGCAGCGTCGCGGCGACCGATGCCTGGTCCGCCGAGGCCAATAGCGCCAATTCGATGCGTCCGGTGGCCGCGTAGTCGATGACCTGGGCGAAAAGTCGATGCAACCGCTCGGCCGGATCGGTCTCGATGGCGATCTCGGCGATCACATCGTCGGTGCTGCGCTGCTCCCAGCGCGCCAGTGCCGCCTCGACGAGGGCCGCGCGGTCCTTGAAATGCCAGTAGAAGCTGCCCTTGGTGGTGCCGAGCCGCTTGGCGATGGGCTCGACGGCGACTGCCGCCAGACCGCCCTCCGCCAGCGCGTCTAGTGCGGCCTGTGCCCAATCGCCGGCGCTGAGCCGTGTCTTCGCGGTCGCATCCCCTTGTGCCATTCCCGTACGCTACCGTATGGTCATTCCATACGCTCCCGTATGGGTAATCGGAGGAATGCGATGCCGAGTTATCGACGAGTCGAAATTCCCGAACGAGCCACGCTGGCGCGTTCGTCGGAGGCCGATTGGGATTACATCGATTCCTACGTAATAACTTTGCCACCTGGCGCACCCGTCGATCCTCGGAATTGGACCCGAAAGATATTCTTCGGCAACCCTTTTCCCGATCGCGAATGCGATGAACGCGAGCATGTGACCGCCGATGCGATGACGGTCCTCGACTTTGTCGTCTCGGTTCTCGTCGACGACGGTACGGTCACCATCACTTCACTGGTCAAGTATCGAAATAACTGGGGCCGAAGGTATTTCGCCGTCGTGCGGCCATTCCACAGTCGCGTCGTGCCGTGGATGCTCGCGCGCGCCGCCCGCAGTTTCGCCCGCTGACGCGCCGTTTCGAACGGATGCGGGGACGACTCTGTTCTGCGGTCGTAGGCTGAACCCATGTCTGGCGACATACGCGGTGTGCTCTACGACATCGACGGCGTGCTGGTGACCTCCTGGCATGAGATCGACGGTGCGGTCGATGCCGTGCGCCGCGTGCGCGAAAGCGGCTTGCGCCGAAGGTTTCTCACCAATACCACCTCCCGCACCTGCGATGAGATCGCCGAGCGACTGCGCGACGCCGGGTTCGATGTCGATACCGCGGAGATCGTCACCGCCGCCCGGCTCACCGGCGAATATGTGGGCCGCCGCTACCCGGATGCGGCAGTATGGGTGCTCAATCACGGCGATATCGCGGCCGACCTCGCCGAACTGACTCTCGACGACGAAGATCCGGATGTCATCGTAATCGGCGGCGCCGGTGCGGAATTCACACATGATGCGCTGAGCCGGGTGGCCGAGCTGATGCTGGACGGTATTCCGGTCGTCGCGATGCACAGCGGCCTGACCTGGGCCACCGATACCGGGCTCCGCATCGACGCGGGCGCGTATCTGCCGGGTCTGGAGGCGGCGGGCAATGCCGAGATCGCGGTGGTCGGCAAGCCCGCGGCGGCCGGATTCCGTACCTGCGCTGACCTTATGGGTCTCGAGCCTGCCGAGGTGTTGATGATCGGTGACGATCTGCACGCTGATGTGCTCGCCGCCCAACATGCCGGTATGACCGGAGTTCTGGTGCGCACCGGCAAATTCCGGCCCGCCGTTCTGGCGGCGGCTTCGGCCGCGCCGGATCACGTCATCGATTCCGTCGCGGAACTGCTCGCGTTGTTGAAAGGTCTGTCGAAAGAATTATTCTAAAAAAGTCCTGCAAAATACTTTCGGCGTGCCGAACCTCTCGGTATCCTCCGTTGCGGCAAACAGTCAGTGACGCCCGCTGTGGCGGCAGTTAGATCGGAGCACGGCATCCGGCAAGCGCAATAGCAACCGAGCGGCCAACTTTCGGCTAACACCTGTTTGGCCGAAGGTTGAGACGAACGGCCCGATCCATGACGAGGGGATCGGGCCCTTCGGTATTGTCTGCCCCAATGTCACAGGATGCGAATACGGGACGAATGTATGCCGGGCAACCCGTAGAGGACCGGCAACGTCAGCGGCGTGCGCGTTTTCTGGAATCGGGCCTGACGGTCTTTGCGCGCGATGGCTACGCCAATAGTTCGGTCGGCGCTATCTGTAAGGACGCCGGACTCTCCTCGAGGCAGTTCTATGAGGAGTTCACCGGCCGCGAATCCCTCCTACTCGAACTCTACGAGCAGATCGATAGGGAATCGCGCGATGCGGTGACCGCCGCCCTCGAGAAGAAATCCGATGCGACCGCGCTGGAGATCATCGATGCCTCGGTGCGCGCCTACGTCGAATCCATCGGCTCCGATCCGCGCAAGGCGCGGGTGGCGCTGGTAGAGGTCGTCGGCGCCGGGCCGAAGGTGGAGAAGTTCCGGCTGGAGTTGCGTCGCGTCTGGGGTTCGCTACTCGCCGGCGCCGCGGAGGATGCCGCCTTGCACGGCGAAATCCCAACGGGCGACTACGAGATGCGGGTGCTGGCCATCATCGGCGCGGTCAACTACGTGGTGGATTCCTGGAGCGGTTCGGATCCGCGGCCGCCACTGGACGACGTGATCCGGGTGCTCAGCCGAGTGATCATGGGCGCGGTCGGCGCGTAGTTGCGGCGGCCGTCGGCTAGCGTGCGTTCTGTGGAGACGGTTCCCATCCAGATGCCGGACGGCACCACCGTGCCGGTGCGGCTGTTCCCGGCGACCGGTGCGCATCGGCATCCGGTGCGCCCGGATGCGCCGCGTCCGGTGGTGGTGATGGTGCCCGGCCTCGGTGTCCCGGCCGGGTACTACGAACTGTTCGCCCAGGAGCTGGCCGCGCGCGGCTTCGATGCCGCGATCGGTGAGCTGCGCGGCACGGGTGACAGTCGCCCGCGCCCGAGCGCCGCGAGCACCTTCGGCTACCACGAACTGGCATCGGTCGACTTCCCGGCGATCTTCTCGGTGGTGCGCGACCGGTTCCCGGACAGCACCCCGTATCTGCTCGGCCACAGCATGGGCGGCCAGCTCGCGGTGCTGTATGCGTCGCGGATCCGCGGCCGCCTGGGTGGGCTGATCCTGATCGCCTCCGGCACCCCGTATCACCGTGGATTCCGGGGTATTTTGGGTCCTGGCATGCTGGCCGGCACCGCGGTCATGTCGCTGACGGCCAATCTGGCCGGCTTCTGGCCCGGCGACCGCATCTCGCTCGGCGGCTTCGGACGGCAGTCGAAGGTGCTGATGTCGGACTGGGCTCGGTTGGCCCGCACCGGCCGCTTCGTGCCCGTCGATGCGGATATCGACTACGAGGAGCGGATCGCCAGACTGAAGTTGCCGGTGCTGTCCATCACCATGACCGGCGACGATCTCACGCCGAGCAGTTCGGCCGCACATATGCTGGCCAAGATGCCCGAGGCCGAGGTGACCACCTGGGTACAACCGGAACCATTGGGGCACAACGGCTGGATTCGTCGGTACGGCAGCACGGTCGATCAAATCGAAAAGTGGTTGCGGGACCGCTAGATGGGGACCGCGCGCGCCTACGTCGCGACGAAGCGCAATCGAGCAAGCTGTCATAAGCTGGTGCTCGTGTCGAATGAGCAACGGCGGCAACTACATCTGGATGTCATCGCGGAATTCCGCGCCAATGCGGGAAAGGTCGGCGGGCAGTTCGCGAACATACCGCTGCTACTGCTGACCACCACCGGCGCCCGCACCGGCGAATCCCGAACCTGGCCACTGGCTTTTCAGCGCGACGGTGACCGGGTAGTGGTCTACGCCGCCAATGGCGGCCGGCCGAATCGTCCGGGGTGGTACCACAATCTGACCGCGCACCCCGAGGCCGTCGTCGAAGTCGGTACCGAATCGTGGCCGGTGTTCGCATCGGTTGCGGAAGGCGATGAGCGGCAACAGCTTTGGGAAAGCAAGCTGGTCGACGCGCCATTCCTCGCCGACTTCCAGGCCAAGGTCTCCTGGCAGATCCCGGTGGTCATCCTGGCTCCGGCGAACGGCAATTCCTAAGTGGGGTCGGCGGTTTCGCTGAGGTGTTTTGCGAAGCCGTCGAGCATTGCGGTTAGGCCGATTTCGAAGTGGTCGGTGTTTGCGGTGGCGTCGTCGGCGGCGGCGAGGGTGTTGTAGGCGGGGGTGTTCGGGGCGGGTTTGCGACTGCGTTGGGATGCTACGGCGGCTACGGTGTGGCTGAGGATGTGTCCGACTACGTATTCGCGTAGGCAGCGGGCGAATTGCAGGGCTACCGTGGGGGTGAAGCCGACGCCTTGGAGGCGTTCGACCATCCAGTTTCCGGTTTCGATTGCCGCGGCGCTGCGGACCGGTCTTGTTGCGAAGATCGGGACGGCGTTCGGGTGGCGGCGGAGTGTGGAACGGAGGCGATGTGCGTAGGCGCTCATCAAGTCCGGCCAATCTTCCTGCCACGGAAGGGTTTCCATTTCGAGTTCGTCGAACATCGCTTCGGCGATGCCGTCGAACAGGTCCTGCTGATCGGTGAAGTGCCGGTAGGCCGCCATCGGGTCCGCCCCCAGAGCCACACCTAATTTCCGCATGGTGAAGCCGTCGAGTCCGGCGGTATCGATGACGGTCAGCGCCACCGCGGCGATATAGTCGCGATTCAGTGCGATCCGGGTAGTCGGCTTTTTCATGCGCTGATCAGCTCCACCAGCCGGGTGACGAACTCCTTCGGCTGCAACTGGTAGGGCACATGTCCGCCAGGGAATTCCACACAGTCGCGGCCGAGTTCGTCGGCCAGTGCGTGCGCTGCGACGTAGTACGGCTTGCCGACGCTCTCGCGTCCGGTCGCCAGCTGCCACGGCACGTCGACCTTCCGGAGGGCGGCCAGGTCCGGGTGGTAGTCGAAGCAGAAGGCGGGCAGTTCGCGTCGCAGCAGCAGGTCGGCATTGTTCAGTTGGCGGCTCATGGTCGCCGGCTGAGTTCGGGTGATCCGGCGAAGTGCGGCTCCGATCGCGAGCGATGCGCGACTTGCACCGGCCATCAGGGCTTGTCCCGCATTCGATCGGAGGATCCGTGGCACATTCGGCATGGTCATAACGCCGAATGCCGCGAACGCGCGCATCGGACTCTTCGCAACGGCGAGTGCGCCAATGTCGGCGATCTCCTGCCGCGCAGGGCTTTCGACGGACAGCAGTTGGACCAGCGGCGGTTCGTGCACGACTGCATCGATAAGCCGATCTGTGTGTGCGGCGAGCAATTCGAGCGTGATGATCGCGGCACCGCTGCTGCCGAAGACGTGTGCGCGCTCGATCGCGTAGGCGTCGAGGACCGCGATGACATCCGCCGCCTGCGTCGCGACATCGATCGCGGCGTGCGAATCCGTGAGCGGGCTTCGCGAATTGCCGCGCCGGTCGAAGGTGATGACGCGGTAGCGGTCGGCCAACAGGGGAACGACGGCCTCGTACATTCCGGCATCACCACCGCCACCGGAGATCAGGACCAGATCCGGTCCGGTTCCGGCCGCTTCGGTGTGCAGTCGCGCGCCGGGGGTATCGACGATTCGCATGACGACTCCTTGTCTACAGCGTAGACCGAGTCTACGTCGTAGACATACCGCCGCAACAGGTCGGCCCGGTGCAGGATGCACCGGGCCGGTTGGACCTGATTACCGCTCCATCAACATCTGGGTGAAGAACTCGTAGATGAGTCCGGCCTGGAATGCCGACTGCTTGTTGTCGGCCGCACCGCCGTGGCCGCCCTCGATGTTCTCGTGGTACCAGATGGTGTGGCCCTGTTCCTCCAGCAGCGCCGCCATCTTGCGGGCATGGCCCGGGTGGACCCGGTCGTCGCGAGTGGAGGTGGTCAGCAGGATCGGCGGGTAGGACGCGTCGGCGCGGACGTTCTGGTAGGGGGAGTACTTGCTGATGTACTCCCACTCCTCGGGCTTGTCCGGATCGCCGTATTCGGCCACCCACGACGCGCCGGCCAGCAGCAGGTGATACCGCTGCATATCGAGCAGCGGGACCTGGCAGACGATGGCGCCGAACAGTTCCGGATAGCGGGTCAGCATGACACCCATGAGCAGGCCGCCGTTGCTGCCGCCTACCGCACCCAGTTGTTCATGCGTGGTGATGCCGCGGGCCACCAGATCCCTGGCGATCGAGGAGAAGTCCTCATAGACCTTGTGCCGGTTGGCCTTCTGCACCGCGGTGTGCCACTGCGGTCCGTACTCGCCGCCGCCGCGGATATTGGTCATCACCCAGGTGCCGCCGCGTTCCAGCCAACCCATGCCGGAGGCGCCGCTGTAGGCGGGGGTGCGGGATACCTCGAAGCCGCCGTAGCCGGACATCACTGTCGGGCCGGGGGAGTCCTTACGGTCGCGGTGGCGGATCACGAAGTACGGCACCATGGTTCCGTCATCGGAACGCGCGAAGAACTGCTCGGTCTCGATGCCGTCGGCGTCGAAGAAGCCGGGTTCCTGTTTGAGTTGTTCGGTTCGGCCGCCGACCGCGCTGGCGAGCAAGGTGGCGGGAGTGGTGAATCCGCTTGTGGTCAGCATGAATTCGTCGCCGCCCTCGAGCGGGTCGAGATTCATCACGCTGGTGGTCGCCATCGGCGGGGTGTCGGCGAGCGGCTCCTGTTGCCAGCCGTCCGGACCGGGGGTGAGGACGTAGAGCTTGGTCTGCACATCCTCGAGGGTGATCAGCAGCAGATGGTTCTCGGTCCAGCCGTAGCCGTGCAGTGAAGTGTGCTCGTCCGGGGTGAAGATCACCTCGAATTCCCTTGCGCCGGAAAGGAATTTCTCGAAGTCCATGGCCAGCAGCGCACCGGCCGGGTAGGTCTTGTCACCGATTTCCCACGGCGACTTCAGTCGGACCAGGAACCAATCCTTGTACCAGGACTCGCTGGCGTCGGTCGGTACATCGAGATGCCGCAGACTGCCGTCGCTTTCGAGCAGATACACCTCTTCGTTGAAGAAGTCGGTGGCGCGGCCGACGAAATGCCGTTCATAGCCGGGTGTCCGGTCGTAGCCTGCCGAGACCGCGACATCGCCCGCCTCGCCCTCGAATACCGTTTCGGCCTCGGTGAGCGGGGTGCCGCGCCGCCAGCGCTTGGCGATTCGCGGATAGCCGGAATCGGTGAGCGAACCGGGCCCGAAATCGGTGCCTACGTACACCGAGTCGATATCGATCCAGCGGATCTCGGATTTCGCCTCGGGCAGGAAGTAACCGCCGTCGGCCGGCTCGATGAATTCCCTTGTTTCGATATCGAATTCGCGCACGACCTTGGCATCCGCACCGCCACGGGACAGGCTGATGAGCGCACGCGACTGTTCCGGCCGCAGCACCGCGGCGCCGCCCCATACCCAGTTCTCGCCCTCGGCGGTGCCGAGCGCGTCCAGGTCGATCAGCACGTCCCAGTCCGGCGCTTCCTTGGCGTATTCGGCGAAGGTGGTGCGCCGCCACAGCCCGCGCGGATGTTCGGCATCGCGCCAGAAGTTGTAGAGCCAGTGGCCGCGCCGGCCCGGGTAGGCGATCTTGGTGTCGGTGTCGAGCATGTCCAGGATGCGGCGCTCGAGCTCGGTGAACCGATCGGAGCTGGCGAACCGCTCGACAACCACCTCGTTGTGCGCGCGGGCGAAGTCGAGGGCCCGCTCATCGGTTACTTCTTCGAGCCACAGGTAGGGATCGGTCACAGTTTGCTCAACGCCCGTCATGTCCACATTGTTGCCGAGAGGCTTTAAAGGTGAGATATCACTCGATGAATCGGGCAATTCGGGCGGCCTGTTACCGGTTGCTAGACATCGGTGCGAGTAGTGACATACGTACCGGTCGGATCAGTAGGATCGCTGCTCCGATACCGAACCGAGGCGGAAGGTGGCCGGTTTGCCACAGTTTCTCTGGGAGCAGCACTGCTGCCTGCCATTACTGCATTCCGCTCGGATCGCCGACCTGGCGCGGTATCCGCTGGGGTCGTATTTATCGGTGAACGTCGGGTATTCACACCAGTCGACCGAGGATTCGCTCGCGCTGCTACACAAGTTTCGCCGGGATGCGCTGGGCGACGGTCGGTTCCGGCTGGTCGAGCGGTTCGCCGATATCGGTGCCGCCGATACCATTTCGCTGGCCTTCGACCTGGAGGATTCCGGGCCGCTGGGTGGTGATCCGGACAACCTCGAGATGTTCTACGAACTGGGCGTTCGCTCAATGCTGCCGACGTACAACCACGCCAATGCGGCGGGTTGCGGCTGTCTTGATACCGACGACACCGGACTCACCGCCTACGGCCGAGATCTGGTCCGCAAACAGAACGAGGTCGGCATATTCGTCGACGGTTCGCACTGCTCCCGCCGCACCGGACTGGACCTGGCCGAATGCACCGAAGTTCCGATGATCTACAGCCATTCCAATTTCGCCGCGCTGTGGGCGCATCCGCGCAATATCACCGATGAACAGGCGCGGGCCTGTGCCCGGACCGGTGGCGTTATCGGTATCAATGGAGTGGGGATCTTCCTGGGCCAGAATGCGATCGATGGCCGGGCCGACCGGGTCGCGGCAATGGCCGCGCATATCGAATACGGTGCGGAACTCGTCGGGATCGAACATATCGGCATCGGATCCGACTACTCCTTCGATGCCGAGGATTTCAACGACATGCTCACGCAGGATCCGGGGGCGTTTTCCGACGCGTATACCAAGTGGGGGCCGCTGCAATGGGTGCCGCCGGAAGATCTGCTCGGACTGAGTGAGTTACCCGGCCTGGATGCCGTACTCGCCGATCGCGGATTCAGTGCGGCCGATCGAGCGGCGGTGTTCGGTGGCAACTTCGCCCGTATCGCACGGCAGGTCTGGCGCGACTGAGGTCCCTGGTCGCGCGCCGGCGACAAGCCGCCTCAGTTCGGAACCGGGGTCGGTCGCGGGTGTGCGGCAGTGCGCCGTCTCGAGTAAATAATGTTCACGAGACAGCCGCTGTGGTGTGCCGTGTACATCAACCGGCGTGCCACGGAGCCGAGAGCCAATGGCTATTGAACCTGATGGCGGTACGAGCGGATTTAGTTCACCGCCGAACTGGGCCGCGCGCGACAGCCAAGGCGATATCTGCCTCCGTATCGGTCCGCGCACCCGAAAGCCGCGGCACTATGTGGCGCGTATCGCATAGTTGCGGGGGGACGGTGGGTGAAGTTTGCTCGACAGAGTTAGGCTCGACGGCGTGACTTCCCATTACGACGTTGTCGTTCTCGGTGCCGGTCCTGGCGGTTATGTCGCCGCCATCCGCGCGGCACAACTTGGCCTCCGTACCGCGATCGTCGAGCAGAAGTATTGGGGTGGTGTCTGCCTCAACGTGGGCTGCATCCCTTCCAAGGCGCTGCTGCGCAACGCGGAACTCGCGCATATCTTCACCAAGGAAGCCAAGACCTTCGGCATCTCCGGCGACGTGAGCTTCGACTTCGGCGTCGCGTTCGACCGCAGCCGCAAGGTCGCCGACGGCCGGGTCAAGGGCGTCCACTTCCTGATGAAGAAGAACAAGATCGACGAGTTCGACGGTAAGGGCACCTTCACCGACGCGAACACCCTCTCGGTCGCCCTGTCCAGCGGCGGCACCGAGACGATCACCTTCTCGAACGTGATCATCGCCACCGGCACCGTCACCAAGCTGCTGCCGGGCACCTCGCTCAGCGCCAATGTGGTGACCTACGAGGAGCAGATCCTCACCCGCGACCTGCCCGGCTCGATCCTCATCGTCGGCGCTGGCGCGATCGGCATGGAGTTCGGCTACGTCCTGAAGAACTACGGCGTCGACGTGCGCATCGTGGAGTTCCTGGACCGTGCGCTGCCGAACGAGGACGCCGACGTCTCCAAGGAGATCACCAAGCAGTACAAGAAGCTCGGCATCACCATCACCACCGGTGCGGCCGTGCAGTCGATCGACGACGACGGCTCCAAGGTCACCGTCTCGATCAAGGACAACAAGACCGGCAACCTGGAGACAGTCACCGTCGACAAGGTGCTGCAGGCCGTGGGCTTCGCGCCCCGGGTCGAGGGCTACGGCCTGGAGAACACCGGTGTCGCGCTCGAGCGCGGCGCCATCGTCATCGACGACAACATGCGCACCAATGTGCCGCACATTTACTCCATCGGTGACGTGACCGGGAAGCTGCAACTGGCTCACGTCGCGGAGGCCCAGGGCGTCGTCGCCGCGGAGACCATCGCCGGAGCGCCGACGGTCACCCTCGGCGACTACCGGATGATGCCGCGCGCCACCTTCTGCCAGCCGCAGGTCGCCAGCTTCGGCCTCACCGAGCAGCAGGCCCGCGACGAGGGCTACGACGTGAAGGTCGCCACCTTCCCGTTCACCGCCAACGGCAAGGCGCACGGCCTCGGCGATCCGACCGGGTTCGTCAAGCTGGTCGCCGACGCCAAGTACGGTGAACTGCTCGGCGGCCACCTCATCGGTCCGGACGTCTCCGAACTGCTGCCGGAGCTGACCCTGGCCCAGAAGTGGGACCTGACCGTCAACGAGCTGACCCGCAACGTGCACACCCACCCGACGTTGAGCGAAGCCCTGCAGGAAGCGTTCCACGGCCTCGCCGGCCACATGATCAACTTCTGATCCGTGTCGAAGACGGTGGTGTTCGGGCCGAAAGGTCCGGGCGCCACCGTTTTTCATTGGAGCTGAACAATGCGACGCAAATGGTTGATCGGTAGTGCGCTGGTGCTCGTGGTGGCGTTGGCGCTGGCGGTCGGCGGCTACTACCTGATGAACTCGCGCACCTTCCAACTGGCGGGGCGGTTGGTGAACCGGGTCGATACGACCGACAAGGTGGTCGCATTGACCCTGGACGACGGACCAACGGACAAAGCGCCGGAAGTGCTGAAAGTCCTTGCCGAAGCCCAAATTCCGGCCACCTTCTATCTCATGGGCCGGGATCTGGCCGCGCATCCCGAATACGGCAGGGCCATTGCGCAGGCCGGTCACGAAATCGGCAATCACACCTACAGCCATCGCCGCATGGTGCTCGTCTCCGGCGATACCGTCCGCGACGAGATCGAACGAACCGACGCGGAAATCGCGAAAACCGGTTACCAGGGTCCGGTCACCTTCCGCCCGCCGTACGGCAAGAAGCTCTGGGCGCTCCCGAAGTATCTCTCCGACCACGACCGCACGACGATCACCTGGGATGTGGAACCCGACTCGGGCAAGCAGGCCGATACCGACGCCATCGTCGCCGAAACCGTCTCCAAGGTGCGGCCCGGCTCCATCGTCCTACTGCATGTCATGGGCCAGTGGCACGAATCCCTCGCCGCCATTCCGCGCATAGTCGGCGAACTCCGGTCCGCCGGTTACCAATTCGTCACGGTGTCGGAGCTTCTGAAGCACTGAGAATGGTCAGAGCATGCCGTAGGCGTGGGTGGGTGTAAGGCGAACGAGGGCGCGGCGGTCGGTGACCATGGCCTTGCGGTATTCGTCCCAGTCGGGGTGCTCGCCCGAGCCCGCTCGGTAGTAGCCGACCAGTTCGTCGACAGTGGAGTCGTTGGGATCGGCGGCGACGGGCGTGAGATCGACCGTGCCCTCGATGACGGCGTAGGCGAAGAAGTCGTCGCGGGTGACGTGGATGGCGGCCCACGGATCGCGCACCAGATTGTGATACTTGGCCCGGTCGGCGGTGATGGAGATGCGGATGATCCCGTCGTCACCGACTACATGCAGCACATTGGACAGCTGTGGGCGACCATTGCGCCGGATCGTCGTGAGCACGGACCGCTTCGTGGTCCGCGCGAAATCAACAGCCGAGGAAATTTCCATACCCACACCAACCCACCACAACTCCCCGACCTTCCCCCTGGTCAGTTGATCACCATGTAATGGTTGCGGCATCGGTCGAGAGACCTCCACCACCGGTACATAGTGAACATTCGACCAGAGTGCCCCTCGGCGGGGCGCGCATCGGTCGAGCAAGTCGTGACCTGCGCGGTGGAGGTCAGTCGCGGTGGTAGGCGGCTTGGGCTTCGTGGACGCGGGGCATGTTGGTTTCGAGGATCTGGATGAGGTCTTCGAGGCGTTCGGCGACCAGGGCGCCGAGTTCGGTGAGGGTGTATTCGACTCGCGGGGGGATGGTTTCCTGTACCTCGCGATGGACCATGCCGTCGCGCTCCAGGGCCTGCAGGGTCTGCGAGAGCATGCGCTCGCTGACACCGTCGACGCGACGGCGCAGGGCGCTGAACCGGTACGGCCCCTCGCGCAGCGCGACCAGGGCGAGGGTGCCCCAGCGGCTGGCCACATTCTGGAGCACCGGTCGTGACGTGCAGTTCCGGGCGAATACGTCGGCTTCCAGCGTCGGATCGTCGGTATCCACCAACGGCTTGCGCTGAGTCGTCATGGAATCGATAGTACCCAACTTGACCAAAGTGTCTACAGAATGCATAGTGCTAACTATTAGTTAGTACTTGATGAAACGTACAGACCCATGGAGGTAAGTCATGACCGTCGCGGTAACCGGAGCCGGTGGGCAGTTGGGCCGTCTCGTCGTCGAGGCGCTGTTGCGCGAAGGGGCCACGCCGGTGGTCGCGATCGTGCGTGATCCGCAGAAGGTCGCCGATCTGGCCGAGCGGGGCGTCGATGTCCGGCAGGCCTCCTATGACGACGCCGAAGCGCTCGACCGCGCCTTGGCCGGTGTCGACCGGGTGCTGCTGGTCTCCGGCAACGAATTCGGTGCGCGAGTCACCCAGCACACCAACGTAATTCGGGCCGCCGAGCGTGCGGGCGTGAAACTGCTCGCCTACACCAGCATTCCGCGCGCCACCGAGAACCCGCTCATCCTGGCCCAGGAGCACCGGGGCACCGAGGAGGTGCTCGCGGAATCGACTGTCCCGCACACACTCCTGCGCAACGGCTGGTACTGGGAGAACTACTTCGGTGCACTCGGGCACACGGTCGAGTCCGGCGTGCTGCACGGCGCCGCGGGTGCGGGTCGCGTCGCCGGTGCCGCGCGCGCCGACTACGCCGAGGCGGCCGCCAAGGTGCTGACCACCGACGGTCACGCGGGCCGGATCTACGAACTCGGCGGCGATGAACGCCTCACCTATGCCGAACTCGCCCAGGTGATTTCGCAGGCCTCCGGCAAGCCGGTGCGCTATGAAAACCTGTCCAAGCAGGACTACAGCGCGGCGCTCGAGCAGGCCGGTCTGCCCGGCAACTACGCCGCGGTGCTCGCGGATGCGGACGCCGGAGTCGGCGACGGCATCCTCGATGTGGACTCCGGCGACCTCCAGAAACTGCTCGGTCGCCCCTCCACCCCCGCCGTCGAGGTCTTCCGCGCCGCCCTCGCCTGAGGTATCCAGGGGTGGGTTCACCGGGTTGCACGCCGCCGTCGCAACATAGCGATACGCGTGCAAATCCGGTGTGCATCAAATGAATTGGTTGACCAAGACGTCGAGGTCGTATGCCGCCCCAGCTCCACGCATCGAAAGGCAGGACACCGGACTTGCACGCCGTATTTCGGCCGCGCGTTGTCCGCGCTCGTCGTTACGGCGTGCAATCCCGTTATATGTCAATGGAATTGGTAGCTGAGCGGGGTCTTACGCCGCCGCAGCGTTACGCGACCATGGGTAGGTTCGCCGGGCTTGCGCGGTGCGGCCGCGAGACGTTGACACGACATGCAAGCCCATGGTGAATCAACCGACCTCGACTCCAATCAGACCCACTGCACCAATTGCAGGATGATGCCGTTCGGATCGGCCGTCTGGAAGTAGCGCTCACCCCAGGGTTCGGTCTCGATCGGGGTGACGATCGGCACACCCTCGCCCTGGAGCCGTTCGTACTCGGCATCGATGTCATCCACGACGAATGCGACAAGTAGTCCCTCGCCCGCACTCCCCGCTTTGTCTTTCGGCTTGAAGCTGTCGAGACCCGTGCGCAGATAGCACAGGGTGAAACCGGCATCGGGTCGGGCGACCGAGACGAAACCGTCGGCCGACATCTGCTCGGTGAAGCCGAGGTGGTCGATGGCGAACTTTGCCGAGGCCTGCGGATCGGCGACATTGAGCGAGATGGCGGAAGCGGTGATTTGCACAAGATCCTCCTCGGGAACGAGACTCGAACACTCTACTAAGTACGCTGTACGTTGTAGAGGAATTTCCGAGTGGCTGCACTGTTATGTGGGTCACGTCGATACGATCAGCTTTTCGCGCAAGGGATCTCGCGAATACGAGGAGGCGGCATGGCCGAGCAGTCACGGGACCGCAGCAGCGCGGGCGATCCCTTGCGCACCCTGGAGCTGCTGTGGCGTGTGCCCGCCGCATCGGTGCGCGGACCGAAGCAGCGCAGCAGTGTGGATGCCGTGGTCGCGGCGGCGATCGAAATCGCGGATGCGGATGGGATCGGCGCGCTCACCATGCGAGCCGTCGCCACCAAGCTGGGCTTGACCCCGATGGCCACCTACACCTACGTGCCGGGCAAGGCGGAACTCGTCGACCTCATGATCGACGCTGTCTATCGGGAGATGTCGCGTGCCGACCTGACCGACCTGCCCTGGCGCGATCGTGTCACGACGATCGCCGCCGAGAATCGCGCCATGCTGGTCCGCCACCCGTGGGTCGCCTATCTGCCGACCACGCGGCCACCGCTCGGCCCGGGCGTCGCCGCCAAATATGAGCACGAACTGCGCGCCTTCGACGGCCTTGGTCTTGGCGACCTCGAAATGGACGCCGCCGTCACTTACGTCCTCGGCTTCGTTACGTCGGTGGCGCGCATCGCCATCGACACCGAACGCGCCGCCGCCGAGAGCGCCATGTCCGACCGGCAATGGTGGGAACGTGCCGCCCCGCTACTGGCTCAGTTCTTCGATGCCGAGCGCTATCCGCTGGCCGCCCGCGTCGGCGCGGTCGCGGGGCAGGCGCACGACTCCGCCTACAGTGCCGACCACGCCTACGAATTCGGTCTGGTGCGAGTCCTGGACGGCCTGGCCCAGCTCATCGAAAACCGCTGAGCCGCAGGGCTTACTGATCACCGGTCTCGTTGTGGGGTTTCGGATGCCGCGCGGTGTCCGCACCGCTGGGAAGCAGGAAGCTGGTGATCACGATGGACAGAAGAATGAATCCCGCCACGATCAACACGAGGCTGACAGTCATGACGGCCCCTTTCTCTATCGAGCCGACAGCAAATGGTCAGCTAGCTTGATGGAGGGGTTTCCGATCCTGGTGCCGTCACACTATGGCGTGCGACACACGTCGGTATGTGTCTCGAAAGCTATGGTTACTGCGTGACGACGGGATGAAATCGTCACTCTGTGCGTGTCGCGTTTCAGTTTAGGGGCTGTCGGGGGTGATCGCTCTGGAATTGCTAAATCGAGAATGGGCAGCGTTGGCGAGAGGTGGCGAATTGCGCCAACGCCGCAGTCGCTCAGACGCCGTCGCGCTGGATCCGCAGCGCGGTGATGGTCGCGGCCAGCCCCTCGTACTGATTGATGAGCAGCACGATTTCGATCAGGCTGCGCTCGTCGTAGTGCTCGGCAAGTGCGGACCAGGTGGCGTCGTCGATATCGCGGGTTTCGACCAACTTGTCGACGGCGGTGATCAGTGCGCGATGCTTATCCGACCACCCGTCGGCCGCGGGGCCGGTGCGAACCCGGTCCAGGATCTCCGGCGTGACGCCCGCCCGCCTGCCGAGTCGAATGTGATGGTCCATTTCGTAGGCGCAGTCGCGCAGTTGTGCGACGCGCAGGATGACCAGCTCGGATTCGTGCCGGGGCAGTCGGCCGCCCGGCATCAATCGCCCGGAGAAGTGCAGCCAGCCGCGGAACAGTCCCTTGGTGCGGCCGAGTGTGCTGAACAGATGTGCGTCGTCCGTCCCCGCCGCGCGTGAAAGTATCTGCCAGACAACCCAATTGATCGGCCCCAGCTCGCGGAACCGACCGGGTGAAATGCGTGGTTGCAACGCCGAAACCATGCTCATGCCTCCTTGTCCGCCGCCGGTGGCGGGGTCCGTGCTGCCGGACCGAATCCGAGCGTACTAGCGGGTAGGCCGGCGATCGGCGGCCCGGCGGCACCGAATGTGCGGTGCGTGGTTCCGGGACCTCGGCTTATCCGCGCGGTCCTAGGGGTACCGCTAGGGGATCGGCCAGTAATGATATATCCGACTGGCCGGTTTGCTATAGCTGAATTGTGCTGGTCTTCTTGGCTTTCCGGTGGTCTTCGCGGCTACGGCAGGTCATCATCAGTACCGGCGCGGTGGACGGTGGGACGCCGGGTCGAACCGGATGAGGGTAGGGAATACGCGATGCTGGTGAAGATCAAGACCGGAGCTGATCTCTCCGGGGCCGAACAGGAATTCGTCGAATGCCTGCGGTCGTATCCGACGACCGGTGTCGCATTGGTCGGCCTGGAGGTCGGCGATCACGGATCTCGTCGAGTCGATGCGATCATTCTGACCCCGCGCGGCATTACCGTGACCGATATCAAGGGCTTCCGGCGCCGCCAGAGCGGGATCCTGAGCATTCCGGGCGACGGTCCGTGGACGATCAGCGCGGAGCCCGCCGATCTGGACGAGGAGATCTCCGGCGATCCCGTCGATCAGCTGGAGCACAGCACGCATGCGGTGAAGACCCGGCTGGAGCGGGCGCTGATCGATCCAGGCCACATCTGCGGCGCCATCGTGCTCGTGCCGTTCCGCGGGGTCGCGGTGCGGCCTGCTCGAACCAGCCTGCGCCCCGGCATGGATATCGTCGTCTCGAATGCTCGTGACGCGACCGAACTCCGTATCTACCTCGAGGGTTTCTCCGCCGGACCGCGCAGTTGGACCGCGGATCGGGTCGCCGCGGCCTGTGATGCGCTCGGCGTCACCGAAAAGCCTTCCCGCGCCGAGCTGCTCGCGGACGGCTTCGACGAGGTACAGCCCAAAGCGCCGTCGCCGTCGGCGCGCGAGCTGCGCAGGCACGTCATCCCCGCGCCGCTGCCGCCGAGCAGGCGGCAGACGGCGGCGGGATGGGTGGTCTTCGCGGTTGCCCTGGTCGGAATGGTGGTGGTCCTCATCGTGATCGCGAGCTCGCTCGCGCACGATTCGGCAAATCCGGCGCGCGACCCGGAGACCTCGACGACGAGCGTGACGCCCTCGCCGCCGCCGTACCGTCCGACTGAGTGCTGGCCCCTCCAGACCAACTGCTGATTCAGAACGCGGCTTCGTCCAGCTCCATGATGTCGTTATCGATCGCGGCGATAATGTTCTTCACCGCGGTCAATTCGGGCAGTGCGTTCTTCGCGAAGAAGCTTGCGACAGCGACCTTTCCGGAATAGAACGCCCGATCCTTCTCCGGTGCTTCGGCGGCCAGTGCGGCGGCCGCGATCTCGGCCTGCACCAGCAGTCGCCAAGCGATGAGCAGATCGCCGACCGCGAGCAGGAAGCGCACCGAGCCGAGCCCGACCTTGTACAGCTCCTTCGGATCCTGTTGGGAGGCCATCAGATAGCCGGTCAGCGTGGCCGCCATCGCCTGCACATCGGCGACCGCGGTGGCCAGCAGCGCCCGCTCGGTCTCGAAGCGACTGGTCTTCGCCTCCAGGAAGGCCGTGATCTGCCCGTTGACGTGCGCGAACGCCACACCCTTGTCCCGAATGATCTTGCGGAAGAAGAAGTCCTGCGCCTGGATGGCGGTGGTGCCCTCGTAGAGCGAGTCGATCTTCGCGTCGCGGATGTACTGCTCGATCGGGTAATCCTGCAGATAGCCCGAACCGCCCAGTGTCTGCAGCGATTCGGTCAGGTACTGGTAGGCCCGCTCGGAACCCACACCCTTGACGATCGGCAGCAGCAGATCGTCTACCCGGTGCGCCAATTCGGCATCCGCACCCGAAACCAGTTGCGCCACATCGGCATTCTGATGGGCGGCGGTGTAAAGATATACCGCCCGCAGACCTTCGGCGTAGGCCTTCTGCATCGCCAGCGAACGCCGCACATCCGGGTGGTGGGTGGTGGTGACGCGCGGAGCGGCCTTATCGGCCATCTGCGTCAGGTCCGCACCCTGCACACGCTGTTTGGCGTAGTCGAGCGCATTGAGGTAACCGGTCGACAGTGTGCCGGTGGACTTGATGCCGACCACCATACGAGCGTTCTCGATCACCTGGAACATCTGCGCGATGCCGTTGTGTACCTCGCCGACCAGCCAGCCCTTGGCGGGCACAGCGGTCGCGCCGAAGGTCAGTTCGCAAGTGGGCGAGGACTTCAGGCCCATCTTGTGCTCGACGCCGGTCACGTAGACGCCATTGCGGTCGCCCAGCTCCAGCGTCTCGTGATCGAACAGGAATTTCGGCACATAGAACAGCGAGAGGCCCTTGGTGCCGGGACCTGCACCCTCCGGACGAGCCAGCACCAGGTGGAAGACGTTCTCGGCGGTCTCACCGACATCACCGCCGGAGATGAAGCGCTTGACGCCCTCGATATGCCAGGAGCCGTCCTCCTGCCGGACCGCCTTGGTGCGTCCCGCGCCGACATCGGAACCGGCATCGGGCTCGGTCAGCACCATGGTGCCCGCCCAGCCGCGGTCGTAACCCTTTGTGGCCCACTGCTTCTGCTGCTCGGTGCCGACATTGAACAGCACCGAGGACATGACCGGGCCCATATTGAAGAAGCTCGCGGCCGGATTGGCGCAGGTGAGCATCTCGTTGATCGACCAGATGACCGCGGCGGGCGCGGGCGTGCCGCCCATGCCCTCCGGCATGCCGAGCCGACTCCAGTCGGCCTCGTGCACGGCCTGGACGGTCTTGCGTAGCGGTTCGGGCACCGAAATCGAGAAGGTGGCCGGATCGTAGACCACCGGATCGCGGTCGGCCGCGGCGAAGGATTCCGCCACCGGCCCCTCGGCCAGCCGCTTCACCTCGGCCAGGATCTCCCGCACGGTTTCCGAATCAAGATCGCCATAGGCACCCGTATCAAGGAGCTTGTCCAGTTCCAACACCTCGAACAGGTTGAACTCGATATCCCGAACGTTCGCCTTGTAGTGACCCACCGGTCCTCCTCGGACTCACGCCTCCACGACCGGGCAGCCGCGGAATCGGCGTTTTGACGTTGTACAAAAAGAGCCTGCCGTACCGCTGTCTTGCTACGCAACCGTAGGCAGGTGGGGCTCCTCACAGCGGTTTGCCGAGTGATTTCCGCAAACGTTCACATCACGGAAACGTGCGAAACGGACTCGTCACCGAGAGATATTCCGGCGCAACAACTTCTGTCTAACGTTCGCACCACGAATACAGCCTTTGTATACAACCCCGTCTACAGCTGTGACCGGGGCAAAGGCGGACGTATTCGGTGCGGCGCACGCAGCGCCGCCGAACACACCTGATGAAGTGAGAAGGGTGGCGCTCCATGCCAGAATCCCGTGATATCCGTCGATCGCGCTCGCGTCGCGTCAGCAAGGCGCTGGTCGCGCCGACGGCCGTCGCACTCGCCGGTCTGTTGCTGACCGGTTGTGGCGCCAAGGATGACGCCTCCAGCAGCGGGTCCAACGCCTCGTCCTGCGTCGATACCTCGAAGGACTCGATCAAGATCGGCTCGCTGCACTCGCTGTCGGGCACCATGGCGATCTCCGAGGTCACCGTCGCCAACTCGACCAAGCTGGCCGTGGACCAGATCAACGCCGCGGGCGGCGTACTCGGCAAGAAGCTCGACCTTGTGCTGGAGGACGGTGCCTCGGATCCGAAGACCTTCGCGGAGAAGGCGGAGAAGCTGATCAGCTCCGACTGTGTCGCAGCGGTCTTCGGCGGTTGGACCTCGTCTAGCCGCAAGGCCATGAAGCCGAAGTTCGAGAGCCTGAACTCGCTGCTCTACTACCCGGTCCAGTACGAGGGCCTGGAGGACAGCAAGAACATCTTCTACACCGGCGCGACCACCAATCAGCAGATCCTGCCCGCGCTGGATTATCTGAAGCAGAAGGGCATCAAGTCCCTGTACCTGGTCGGCTCGGACTACGTCTTCCCGCAGACCGCCAATCGGGAGATCAAGGCCTACGCGGCGGCGAACGGCATCGAGATCAAGGGTGAGGACTACACCCCGCTCGGCTCCACCGACTTCTCCACCATTGTGAACAAGGTCCGAAATGCCAAGGCGGGCGCGGTATTCAACACCCTCAATGGCGACTCGAATGTGGCGTTCTTCCGCGAGTACACCAATGCGGGACTGAAAGCCACTGATATGCCGGTGGTTTCGGTATCCATCGCCGAGGAAGAGGTCGCCGGTATCGGCGCGCAGAATATCGCCGGACAGTTGACCGCGTGGAATTACTACCAGACGGTCGACACGCCCGTTAACAAGAAATTCGTCGCGGACTACAAGGCCGCATTCGGTGCCGACAAGCCGACCTCGGACCCGATGGAGGCGGCCTACGCCTCGGTCTACCTGTGGAAGAACACCGTGGAGAAGGCGAAGTCGTTCAAGGTGGCCGATATTCAGGCCGCGGCCGACGGCGTGACCTTCGAGGCCCCGGAGGGCCTGGTCACCGTCGACGGTTCCAACCACCACATCACCAAGACCGCTCGCATCGGCGAAATTCGTCCGGACGGACTGATCTACACCGTGTGGGACTCGGGCAAGGCTGTGACGCCGGACCCGTACCTGACGTCCTACGAGTGGGCCAAGGGCCTGAAGTAGTCGACTAGTGCCGGGTGCGGTCTCTGTTAGGGGGTGCCCGCACCCGGCCGACCCCGTTAGGAATCCAAATATGGACGTGTTGATCGGCCAGCTCTTCACCGGGCTGAGTCTGGGATCCATTCTTCTGCTTGCGGCGCTGGGCCTTTCGCTGACCTTCGGTCAGATGGGCGTGATCAACATGGCGCACGGCGAATTCATCATGGCCGGGTGCTACACGACTTATGTCGTGCAGAAGGTAATCTCGTCGGCCGGGGTATCGCTGGTCGTTTCGTTGCTCGTCGGTTTCCTGGTCGGCGGACTGCTCGGCGCGGCCCTGGAAATGGGCCTGATCCGCTGGATGTACGACCGGCCGCTGGACACCCTGCTCGTCACCTTCGGCGTCGGACTCGTGCTGCAACAGGCCGCGCGTGACATCTTCGGCGCTCCCGCCAAGAACGTGCTCGCACCCGATTGGCTCAGCGGCGGTGTCACCATTCTCGGTGCGGTGGTGCCGAAGACGCGCATCTTCATCCTCGTGCTCGCGGTCGTCGCGGTGACCGTGCTGGCCCTTGTGCTCAAGACCACTTCGCTCGGTCGGCGCATCCGCGCGGTCGTGCAGAACCGGGGTCTGGCCGAGACCAGCGGCGTCTCCAGCCGCGTCACCGATATCAGCACCTTCTTCATCGGCTCCGGCCTGGCCGGGGTCGCGGGCGTCGCACTGACGCTGATCGGTTCGACCAGCCCGACCATCGGGCAGAGCTACCTGATCGACGCCTTCCTGGTCGTCGTGATCGGCGGGCTCGGGCAGATCAAGGGCACCGTGATCGCGGCGTTCGCACTGGGACTGCTGAATTCGTATATCGAGTACTCCACGACGGCCTCGATCGCGAAGGTGATCGTGTTCGTCGTCATCGTCATTTTCCTGCAGGTTCGTCCGCAGGGGCTATTCACCGTTCGGACGAGGAGTCTGGCATGACCACACTCGGACAACGTTGGCGCGCACATCCTTCCATGACCGCGTGGGGCGGCTTCATCGTGGCCGCGATCCTGCTGTTCGCGGTCGCGCCCGCCGTGCTCAGCGACTTCCGGCTCAACCTGCTCGCCAAATTCCTGTGCTTCGCGATCGTGGCGGCGGGCATCGGATTGGCTTGGGGCCGTGGCGGAATGCTGACGCTGGGTCAAGGCGTGTTCTTCGGCATCGGCGCCTACATCATGGCGATGCATCTGCAGATGGCCGATGCGGCCCGGCTGCACAATGAGGTGCCGGAGTTCATGGAGATCGCGGGTATTCGCGAATTGCCGTCGTTCTGGCGGCCTTTCGCGTCGGCGCCGGTCGCCTTGATCGGCATTCTGGTGCTGCCCGCGCTGATCGCGGCGGCACTCGGTTACGGCGTATTCAAGCGCCGGGTCAAGGGCACGTATTTCGCGATCCTGAGTCAGGCCCTGGCCGCGGCGCTCGCGATTCTGCTGACCGGACAGCAGAAGATCGGCGGGTTCACCGGATTGTCCGACTTCCGTGCCTTCTTCGGCTTCAAGCTCTCGGATCCGGTTAACCGGCAGATGCTGTTCTTCATCGCGGCGGGCACCCTGCTGGTGGTGGTCGCCGCGGTGCGTCAGCTCATGCACAGCCGCTACGGCGAATTACTTGTCGCCGTGCGTGATCAGGAGGAACGCGTGCGCTTCCTCGGTTACGACCCGGCCAATATCAAGATCGTGGCCTATGTTGTCGCGGCATTCTTCGCGGGCATCGCGGGTGCGCTGTTCACCCCGATCGTCGGCATCATCTCGCCCGCCGATATCGGTGTCGTGCCGTCCATCGCATTCATTATCGGTGTGGCGATCGGCGGACGGACCACACTGCTCGGCCCGGTACTCGGCGCGATCGGCGTCGCGTGGGCGCAGACGGCGCTCTCGGAGGAGTTCCCGTCCAGCTGGACCTATCTGCAAGGTGTGCTGTTCATTGTGGTCGTCGGGTTCATTCCGGCGGGTCTGGCGGGGGTATGGCCGATGTTGAAAGGGTTGCTGGACAGTAAGTTTCGTAAGTCCGCCGCGCATACTCCGGTGGCGGTCGATGAACCGCTGCCCGAAGTCGTGACCGAGGAGAAGGTGGAATCCCGATGAACGCGCACGACCCGAAGCTGGGCGGCAACGCGGGCATGTCGAGTGAGTACCTCGAAATCCGCGGACTCTCGGTTAGTTTCGATGGTTTCAAGGCCGTCTCCGATGTGGATCTCACTGTGCTGCAAGGAGATCTGCGGTTCCTGATCGGACCGAATGGGGCGGGGAAGACCACCCTCATCGATGCGATCACCGGCCTGGTGCCCGCCACCGGATCAGCGCAGAAGTCCGGTGTCGAATTCCTCGGGAAGAAGGTGCACCAGATCGCCCGGCTGGGCATCGGCCGAACCTTCCAGACGGCAAGCGTTTTCGAACAACTCAGCGTGCTGCAAAACCTCGATATCGCGGCGGGTGCGGGCCGTTCGGCGCTGACGCTGTTGCGCCGCCGCAAGTCGGTATTGCCGAGTATCGAAGAGGCACTGGAGATCACCGGGCTCGGTGAGTTGCGCGATAAGCCTGCCGGTGTGCTGGCGCACGGGCAGAAGCAGTGGCTCGAGATCGGCATGCTGCTGGTGCAGAACGCTTCGGTGCTGCTGCTCGACGAACCGGTGGCGGGCATGAGCGCCGAGGAACGCGAGGAAACCGGAAATCTGTTGCGGCGCATCGGCGGTGAACGCATTGTCCTGGTGGTCGAACACGATATGGATTTCATGCGGTCCTTCGCGACCTCGGTGACCGTGCTGGCCGCAGGCAAGGTGCTCAGTGAGGGCACCGTCGAACAGGTGCAGGCCGATCCGAAGGTGCAGCAGGTCTACCTCGGCACCGCCGCGGCCATCGGGACCGAACTCGAAGACGCGCAGACCGCGCAGGAGCTGATCGCGAAGGAGTCCGCCGATGCTTGAGCTCATCGACATCCATTCCGGATACGGCCGGACCGAGGTGATTCATGGTGTCTCGATCACCGTTCCCGACGACAGCGTGGTGGCGATCATGGGGCACAACGGCGCGGGCAAGACCACGCTGCTGCGCACGGCCGTCGGTCTGATCGGCGCCAAATCCGGACAGATCAACTTCAACGGTGAGGCGATCACCAAGATGTCGCCGTCGCGTCGGGTCAAGCGTGGAATCGCGTACGTACCGCAGGGGCAACAGAGCTTCCCACAGCTGAGCACCGCCGAGAATCTGCAGGTCGTCGCCGATGGCCGCAAGCGCGGTAAGGCCTTGATCGACGAATCGCTCGACCTGTTTCCGGCGCTGCGCGAACTGTTGAATCGCAAGGCGGGCCTGCTGTCCGGCGGCCAGCGCCAGCAATTGGCGATCGCCAGGGCGCTGATCACCGAGCCGAAGCTGCTCATTCTCGATGAACCGACGGAGGGCATCCAGCCGTCCGTGGTCGCCGAAATCGAGCGCACCATCATCGATTTGACCGGTCGCGGCGGACTCAGCGTGCTGCTGGTGGAACAGCACATCGGCTTCGCACTGCAAGCGGCGCAACGCTATTACGTGCTGCAGTCCGGACGCGTGACGTCCGCCGGCGAGGGCGGAGCGGCCGCGGAGACCTCGGTTCGCTCGGCGATGGCGATCTGAGCTGGCCGCCATGACGCGCAGGGGGCGGGTTCCGCTCAGCGAGCAGGTTTACGAATCGCTGCGGCGGGACCTGGCCACCGGGACGATCGTGCCCACCGAACGGCTCGGCGAGGAACGCCTGGCCGAGACGTACGGGGTTTCGCGCACCCCCGTGCGGGAAGCGCTCGCCCGGCTGCAGGCCGACGGATTGGTGGAGCGGCACGCCGATGGACTGTATCCGTATCGACCGCGATTGGAGGAGCTGGGCAATCTGTTCGAGTTGCGGATTGTTCTGGAGACCAGGGGAATTCAGCGAGTCATGGGCATCGTCGGGGAACCCGCACCGGCACACGACTTGTCCCTGGTGCGTGCGGAACTCGATGTCTGGCGCGGATTTCGCGACGATCCGCCCGAACCGGGCCCCGCGCTGGTCGCCGCGGACGAGCACTTCCACACGACTCTGCTTGCCGCGGCGGGCAATACAGCGCTGGCGGACGCGCTCACCGGTGTTTACGTCCGGGTCCGCCCGGTCCGGACCCTGGACGTGCCGACGCCGGAGCGGATCGCCACCATGACCGCCGAGCACATCGCTATCGCCGGACAACTGCTCGATGGCGATCCCGCTGCCGCCCTGCGCACGCTCACCGCGCACATCGGTAGCTCGCGCACCCACGTACTCGCGCGCGCCCAGCAGGCGATCGAGTTCACGAAACTCTCACGCGCCGTGCGAGATTGACTCGTCGGCCAGCAGGTATTTCACGATCCGGGCGAGGAATCGCGCAGCAGAAGTGCGACAAGAAGCCGCCGATGATCACGGCGGGGTCGCCTAGTCGGGGTGATTGTTCGACACGATCGCGATCGACACGTGCATCGCGATCCACGCGATCATCGCGTAGTCCAGGGCTACCAGGGTTGCTTCGAGGCCGAGCCTGCGCATATAGGGCCAGATCGCGGCGAACAGCACACCCCAGACGAGTGCGAAGAAGAAGGGGATGAAGGTGCCGAGTATGTAGGACCAGAAAGCGGGATAGTCGCAAATATTGCGAGGCGCAAGGTCTATTGGGCCTCTCGATGCCTTTTCCGTGATGTTGTGCGATCAGTGTTCGGCCGTGACCTGAGCGGCGTCGATACCGCGAATCGCTTGTGTCAGAACCGAAATGCGCTCAATCGGCGAGGAGCTTCAGCACGACGGGGCGGGACAGGGTGCCCGACACCTGGCGGGCGAGTTGGTTGGCGCTGGTGCCTTCGGTGTGGGCGTCGCGCAGAGCGGTGGCGAGTTCGTCGCGGGCAGCGTCGGCGGCGGCCTGGGCCTCGCGTAGACGTTGCGTGGCGCGGTCTATGGGATCGGTCGGGACATCGGCCGCGGGTGCGCCGTCAACGCTGGTCGATTCGGTGGTCAACTCGTTGACCGGCTCGCGGTGCGGGATCGACTTATCCGTTCGCAGCGCCGCCCTGGCGAATTCCATCATGAATTCGCGGGTCGCCTGTTGGTTCTCGGCATCCGCGCCGAGCAGCAGGCGAGTGGTCTGCGGGACGGCGAGGCTCCAGTTGGACAGGCCGCACAGGGCGAGCAGCAGTCGGCCCGCGTGGCTGGCGTCGACGTCGAACTGCTCCTTGGCGCGGTCGAATTTCCGCAGGTAGTGCTGGGCGCGCCAGCCGTCGATATCGTGTGCGTCGGTGCCGCGATGCAGGCCCTCCCAGAGCAAAAGCCGTAGCAGTTGCGGATTTTCGCGGTGGTAGTCGAACAGCTTGCCCACGTACTCGCCGGGTTCGGTCTCGGCCAGGGGCTGGACCACATCCAAGAATTCGCGCATGGTGTCGATCAGGATGACGTCGAAGAGCTTGTCCTTGCTGCCGAACAGGCCGTAGATGCGCTCCTTGTTCACCCCGGCCGCCTCCGCGATCCGGTCCACCCGGGCGCCGGCCAGGCCGTGTTCGGCGAATTCGTCGCGCGCGGCGCGCAGCAGGGCCTGCTTGGTCGCGTCGCTCCGTTTCATCGTGACCGTCATGACCGCGACTTTACCATCCCATTAAACCAACTATTTGGTTGACAACTGCTCGGCCATGGGCCTAACTTCGTCCACATGGCAACGCCGACTCTTCAGCTTCCGGCCGGTATCCCGGCTCCGGCACGCACTCGCAGCGCCTCACCACGCGCGCACACCGGGCGTACCCTCCCCGTTTTCGTCCTGTCCGCACTGCTGGCCACCGGCCAGATGTACATCCCGATCCCCCTGTTCACGGCCATGAAGGCCGACTGGAATGTGGGCGCGGGCGTCATGACCTGGATCATCAGCGCCTTCGCCTTCGGCTATGCGGGTGGCTTCGTGCTGTTCGGCCCGCTGTCGGACCGCTACGGCCACCGCCGGGTACTGGTCACCGGCATGATCGCCGCGGCGGTGGTCACACTGTTGACCGGTCTATCGTTCAGTGCGCCGATCGCGGTCGGCCTGCGCGTCGCGCAGGGACTTGTCGTCGGTTCGATTCCGCCCGCGATCATGGCCTATATCGCCACCCGCATCGCACCGGCGCATCGGGCAGTGGTGACCATGTCGGTCGCCACCTCCTTCCTCGCCGCGACCGTGCTGGCACAGATCGCCTCGCAGGCCGTCGTCGCCTCGTTCCCGTGGCGCACCATGTTCATCGGCTCGGCCGTAGTCTTCGTGGCGCTCGCATTCATCCTGCGCGCCGTCATGCTCGAGGACGCGCCCACTGGACGGGACAAGCCGCTCGTGCACAGCTATGCTGCGATCCCCGCGGTGCTGCGGATCAAGGCGCTGCTGCCGATGCTGGCCGCGGGCGCGCTGGCCATGGCCGTGATGGTCGGTGTGTACACCGGCATCGAAATCACCGGTCTGGTCAAGGGTTCCGGTGAACTGCTCGCGCTGCGGGCGGGTGCGCTGCCGGTGATGTTCGCCTTGCCGCTGCTGGCCATCCCACTCTCGCGTCTGACCAAGCCGGGGCAGATGGTGCTCGGTGTGCTGGTCGCTGCGACGGCCATGGTGATCGCCACCTTCGAGGGCAGCCATCTCGCGGTGCTGACCATCCTGCTCGCCGTGCTCGTCGGTGGACTGGGCGTCATCGCACCGGCGGTCCTGCAGACCGCGGGGGAGTTGGGCGGCGAAGCTCGCGCCGCCGCATCCTCGGTCGCGATGTTCAGCTTCTACGTCGGCGCCACCGCCGGCCCGCTGGTCGCCGCAGCCGCTGCGCCCCACGGCTTTTCGGTCCTGGCCTGGACCCTGGCAATCCTGCTGGTCCTGGCACTAGCCCTCACCCTCCTCGGCACACAAATCCAGCGCCCAACCCAACCAGCCTGACCACTCACCGCAACGGCCGCCCCCAGAAGGGGGCGGCCGTCGAGCGCAGTCAAATGGTGGCTCAAAACCCCATCATCAACGACCATTTGACTACCCTGCGCAACCTCTCGAGAACGCAACCACAGCCGGTCGACCGAGCTGGAAGCCGCAGGCCTGCCTACCCAACTGCGGGAGGTAAGCCGGGTACGGCACCCGACGCGCCCAGCACTGCCCCGGCAAAACCACGGAACGCCCAACCCTCTGGGGCCAGCAACCCCGAGAAGTCGGTGCAGAACAACAGGACCCACCGCAGCCCTCAACCCGAACGCCGCCAGGAACCGGACCCTCCCAGTTGGACATGTGATCACGTGGAAACTGTGGCGGCATCGCCCGAGAACCCTCCGCCACCACTGCCACCTGATCTTGATCGCTACGCTCGGCGGGGTGGGGTGCTGGGTGGGGCTATTTGAGGACGTAGGGGGAGACTGAGCTGCGGTGTTCGCTGATGTCGAGGACTTTGCCTAGTGGGGGGAAGGCGCGTTGGGGGCAATTGGTGCGTTCACAGACCCGGCAGCCAGCACCGATCGGCGTGGCCTTGGCCACGTCGAGATCGATGCCGTCGGCGTAGACGACGCGCCCCGCATGCCGCAGCTCGCAACCCAGACCGATCGCAAAGGTCTTGCTGGCCTGGCCGTATCGGGTCGCGCGGCGTTCGACGGTGCGGGCCACCCACAGATATTTGCGACCGTCGGGCATCTGGGCGATCTGCGTCATGATCTTGCCCGGATAGGCGAAGGTTTCGTAGACATTCCACAGCGGGCAGGTGCCGCCGCTGGAGGAGAAGTGGAAACCGGTGGCGGACTGGCGTTTCGACATGTTTCCCGCGCGGTCGACGCGCACGAAGGAGAACGGAACGCCGCGCAGCTTGGGCCGCTGCAGCGTGGAGAGGCGATGGCAGATCGTCTCGTAACTCTGGGTGAAGAAGGCCGAGAGCCGCTCGATGTCGTAGCGGAAATCCTCGGCGACCTCGTGAAAGTGTGTGTAGGGCAAGACGGTTGCCGCGGCGAAGTAGTTCGCCAGTCCGAGCATGGCCAGCTTGCGGGTGTCCTCGGAGGCGAAATTGCCCTCTTCGACCAGCTTTTCGAGCAGGTCGCCACATTCGAAGTAGGCGAGTTCGGCGGCGAGTTTGAAGGTGCGCTGACCACCGGACAGATGCGGCGCGATCTCCAGCCGCTGAGTCTCTGGATCGTAGCGGTGCAATACGCCTTCGCCGAGATCGATGCGCTCGATAATGTGCACATCGTGTGCGCGCAGCAGGCGGGCGATCTCGCTGTTCACATCGCCGCCGTGGAAGCGGATGCGGGCGGTGAGTTCCTCTGCGGCGGTATCCAATTCGTGGATGTAGTTCTGCCGCTGGTAGAAGAAGTCGCGCACTTCCTCGTGCGGTTTGCTGATCGCCGCGCTGCCGGAGCCGTCGGCGAAGCGGTCCTCGGTGGCGGCGGCCAGCTGCGCGGAGGTGTTGCGGTACCGGTTGTGCATATTGACCAGTGCGCGCGCCATGCTCGGATGCGCGGAGACCATATCCGCGATCTCCTGGGTATCGGCCTCGATGCCGAGCTCCTGGTCCATCACGACCTCTTGGAGTTCGGCAATGAGCCGGGTGTCGTCCTGGGACGAGAAAAAGGTCGCGTCGACGCCGAACACTTCGCTGATGCGCAGCAATACCGGTACGGTGAGCGGGCGCACATCGTGTTCGATCTGGTTGAGGTAACTCGCCGAGATCTCCAGCTTCTGGGCGAGTGAGACCTGGCTCAGCCCTCGTTCGGTCCGCAGCTGACGAAGCCGCGCCCCGACGTAAGTCTTGGCCATATGTCCAGTTTATGGGCGGATTCGCAAACCTGCCAATGGGTAATTAGCAGCAGAGCTGAGCGATATGTCACAGGGGCGGGTTACCGTCGAGTGATGCTGTTCTCGGATGTCGTGCAGGCCTCGGAAACCGTCCGTGCGACCCGGTCCCGGAAGACGAAGATAGCGACCCTGGCCGCGCTGTTGTCCGAGGCCGCCCCGGACGAGTTGGAGCCGGTGGTCGCCTGGGTTTCCGGTGAACTACGGCAGGGGCGCATCGGCACCGGCTGGCGTACGCTGACAGCACTCGAATGTGAGCCGAGTGAGCTTGCGACGCTGACGGTTTCGTCGGTCGACGGCACGCTGAGCGAATTGGCCACCACCTCCGGCCCCGGCTCGACCAACCGGCGCAAGCAATTGCTACGCGGATTGTGGACCGCGGCTACCGCCGACCAGCAGGCCTTCCTGATGCGTCTGCTCGGCGGCGAGTTGCGCCAGGGCGCGCTCACCGCGATCGTCGCCGAGGCGGTCGCGGTGGCCGCGGCGGTGCCGATCGAACTGGTCCGGCGGGCGTACATGCTCTCCGGGCAGTTACCGGTCACGGCCGTCGCCGCGCTGACCGGCGGGGCCGAGGCGCTGGGCGAATTCCGGCTCGAGGTCGGCCGCCCGGTCCAACCCATGCTCGCCTCGCCCGGTGCCACGCTGGACGAGGCGATGGCCGAATTCGGCGACGAGGTGAGTGTCGAACACAAGCTGGACGGCGCGCGCATCCAGGTGCATCGGGAGGGTTCGCGGGTGTGGGTGTTCACGAGGACACTGCGCGATATCACGGCCGGTGTGCCGGAACTGGTCGATCTGGTCGCCCAGCTCGACTGTAGGAGCGTGGTGCTGGACGGAGAAACGTTGGCGCTCACCGATTCCGGACGGCCGCGTCCGTTCCAGGAGACGATGAGCCGCTTCGCCGAGGTCAGCTCGACCAGGGAATTACTGCTGCACCCGTACTTCTTCGACTGCTTGCACCTCGACGGTCAAGATCTGCTCGACGCGCCGCTGCACGAGCGCCGCACGGCGCTGACCAAAGTCGCGGCCGCACACAGTATCCCGGCCCTGATCCGACCCGATGCCGAGGCGGCCGCGGAGTACTTCGACGGCGCGCTGGCCGCCGGGCACGAGGGCGTCATGGTCAAGTCGTTGACCGCGCCGTACGCCGCGGGTCGCCGCGGCCGGTCCTGGCAGAAGATCAAGCCGACGCACACACTGGACCTATTGGTGCTCGGCGCGGAATGGGGTTACGGCCGTCGCACCGGTTATCTGTCGAATCTGCACCTCGGAGCGCGCGATTCCGTGACTGGTGATCCGGTGATGGTCGGCAAGACCTTCAAGGGCCTCACCGATGCGCTATTGCAGTGGCAGACCGCCGAATTCCCGCGGCATGAGCGTGCCCGCGATGAATACACCGTCTACCTCTGGCCCGAACTCGTGGTCGAGATCGCCCTCGACGGCGTCCAGGTGAGTCCGCGCTATCCGGGGGGTGTCGCCCTGCGCTTCGCCCGCGTTGTGCGGTATCGACCCGATAAGTCCGCCGCCGATGCCGACACCATCGAAACGGTCCGCGCGCTGCTGCCGTGATCGGGCGGTCCGTGCTGCCACGCCCCGCATCGGGATCCGCGCGAGCGTCCGAATCGTTATGCGGGCCCAGCGGTCCTGCTCCCGGCATTTGTACTGGTCATAGTCCAGACTGGCTCCGGTTCGGTCCGGTACAGGCTCGGAAACGGGGACTCGGCGTTGCGCGCAGCGGCACGAAAACGATGGATGGGAACGTGGTCGGCCATCGGTCGGCCGATGCGGAAGGTGGCGGTGCTCGGTGCGGTGACTTGTATCGGGGCAGTGGTGGCGGTCGGTATGCCGGGAACGGTTGCGGCTGAGCCGGATCCGGTCGCCGGTATCTTGCGCCCCGCGCGTGATCCCGCCTCCGTCATGCCGACGCCGCTTGCCGACCCCTTCTATACACCGCCGCGGGGTTTCGAAAATCTGCGTCCGGGTGCGGTGGTCGCGGCCCGTGTCGTCGATATCGGGCCGGAGCCGACGCCGGTCACCGCCACCGAACTGCTGATCCGGTCGACCGATGCCAAGGGGCGTCCGGTGCCGGTGGTCGCCACCATGCTCGTGCCCCTCGCACCGTGGGAGGGTTCGGGGCCTCGACCCCTCGTCGCCTACAACATGCCGATCGATTCACTCGGCCATCTCTGTGCGCCGTCGCAGCAGCTCAAGCTGGGGCTAGCGGCCGGTCTCCGCTCGGTACAGCTGTCGCTGTCGAAGAACTATGCGGTGATCGTGCCCGATCATCAGGGGCCGCGACAGGCGTACGCGGCCGGTCGCATGGCCGGACATGCGGTGCTGGACTCGATACGCGCCGCCGTGCAGACGCCCGAGTTGGGTCTGTCGCCCGATGCGCCCACGGTGGTCTCGGGCTACTCCGGCGGTGCCATCGCCTCGGGCTGGGCGGCGCAACTCGCACCGGAATACGCGGGGGAGCTGAACCTCGCCGGTGCGGTGGTCGGTGGCGTGCCCGCCGACTTCGGCCTGCTCATCAATACGATGAACGGCGCCAATGCCGCCTCCGGCGTATTCCTGGCCGCGACCCTCGGTCTGGCCAGGGAGTATCCGGAGATCATGGGCCTGTTCAATGACAACGGTTGGCGGCTATCGCAATTCGCGAAGGATCTCTGCTTTCTGAACGCGGCGCTGGCCGGCGTACTCGCGCCCATAACCGCGGAGACGCTCACCGATGTGGCCCACCCGACGGAGCTGCCGATGATCAGGGAGATCCTGGCCGAGAACCGCCTCGGCACCGCCGCGCCGAGGGTGCCGGTTTTCCTGTATCACGGCATCAACGAGGTGTGGATTCCGTTCGCCGGGGCCGAACACCTCTACGACGACTGGTGCCGGTTGGGGGTTCCGGTGCGCTTCGAGGCCCATCTCGGCGAGCATCTGATCGTCGCCGACACCGGGGGTTCGGCCGCCAATTCCTGGATCGATCAACGCTTCGCCGGTGCGCCCGAACCGGTCGGCTGCTCGAAGGTCAGCAGATAGCGCGAAGATTCACGGTAGCCGATCGAAAATGCGTCCCGACAAGCGGCAACCGCATGGCAATCCCGATCATGAGTGCCGCACACTGGAGGGGTGAGCGCGGACCTATTGGTACTTCTGATCGTCATCGTCACGGCACTCGCATTCGATTTCACCAACGGCTTCCACGACACCGCCAATGCCATGGCGACCTCCATCGCCACCGGCGCACTGCGGCCACGGGTCGCGGTCGCGGTATCCGCGGTCCTGAATCTGCTCGGCGCATTCCTGTCGGTCGCGGTCGCCGCGACGGTGGCCAAGGGCATCGTCCGGCTCGACGCCGTGCAGGGCGAGGCGCTGCTCGTCATCGTTTTCGCGGGTCTGGTCGGCGGCATTCTCTGGAATCTGCTCACCTGGCTGTTCGGCCTGCCGTCGAGTTCCTCACACGCACTGTTCGGCGGCCTGATCGGCGCCACCATCGCCGCACTCGGCTGGGGCGGGGTGATCTGGGCGCACGGCGCGGACGGCGTGCTGACCAAGATCGTGCTGCCCGCCCTGCTCGCGCCGATCGTGGCGGCGCTGGTCTCCGCGATAGGCACCTGGGGCGTCTACCGGATCACCGGGAATTCCGATCCCGACAAGGTGAACGAGGGATTCCGCTGGGGCCAGATCGGCTCGGCGTCGCTGGTCTCGCTGGCGCACGGCACCAATGACGCGCAGAAGACCATGGGTGTGATCTTCCTGGCATTGGTCGCGCACGGCACGTTGACCAAGAACGACGAAATGCCGCTGTGGGTAATGGCGGCCTGTGCCGTCGCCATCGCGGCGGGCACCTACCTCGGCGGCTGGCGGATCATTCGCACCCTCGGCAAGGGACTGGTCGAAATCGACTCGCCGCAGGGTCTGGCCGCCGAATCGGCTTCCGCCGCCATCATCCTCACCTCGGCCCATTTCGGGCTGCCGCTCTCGACCACCCAGACCGCGACCGGATCCATCCTCGGCACCGGACTCGGCAAGGGCGCGGAGGTGCGCTGGGGTGTGATGGGCCGGATGACGGTCGCCTGGTTGCTGACGCTGCCGCTCGCGGGTCTGGCCGGTGCGATCTGCTGGGCCATCGCGCATGTCATCGGCGGACTGCCCGGTGTGCTGGTGGTATTCGCACTGCTGATCGCGCTGTCGTCGGGGATGTACCTGCGGTCGCGGCGGGATCCGGTGGACACCGGCAATGTCAACGAGTGGCCCGGCGACACGCCGGACGCCGGTACCGAGGTTGCGAAGGACGCCACGCCGGTCGTCGAGGACGGGGCACGTGACGTGTCCGCCGGATCGCCCGCGCCGGAAACCACCGATCGTTCGGCCCAGGTCTGAGGAGGCGCATCGTGCACACACTCGTCACGAATCTGGACGCGCTGTGGAAGGTGACCGTCGCCGCTCTGCTGCTCGGCGCAGGCCTGCCGATCGTCTTCGCCGTCGGAGTCCGGCTCTGGTCGGCTGCCGACACGGTGCCTGCGGAAGGCGGTGCCGCCCAACGCAATTACTCGATACTGGCCGGTGCCTACGTCTGTTTCGCGCTGATCGTCGCCGCGATCGTCACCGGAATTCTTTACACCGCTAAGGCATTTCTGGCCGCTGGATTCGGTATCCATCTGTTCGGAGCGTGAGAAGGGTGACCCGTGACTGATCCGGCGAAATTCGCTCAGGTCCGGCCGAATCTGCTCGGCCGGGTCATCGGCTGGCTGCGGGCCGGCTATCCACAGGGGATTCCGCGGTCGGACTACGTCGCCCTGTTCGCGGTGCTGCACCGCCACCTGACCGACTACGAGGTGGTGGTGATCGCCGAGGAGTTGGTGGACTCCAATCCGGACAGCGAGATCAGCCACGCCGATATCGAAGGGGCGATCGCGCGGATGGCCAAGGAGCAGCCGGACGCGCACGATATCGCCAGGGTCGCCTCACATCTGGCGGCCGGCGGCTGGCCGCTGGCGACCCCACTGACCGATACCGAATCTTCCGATCCGACAGATTGTTAGCTTCGGCTGATCGGTTCCCAGACGATTCACAGCTGGATTGCCAGCATTCTCGAGGTGATCGGAGCAGGATGATCAATGTCGGCGAACGAAGCGGCTCCTCGTAAAACAGGAGCCTTACCCCACGGCTTCCAACTCGCTCGACCCCGGCGGTTCACTGCTCGGACCGTCTTCCCGCCGACCGGCGGCGCCCATCCCTCGCTCGCGCCGCCGGTCCGCGACCCCCTCGTCGGGCAGCTCCACGGTGTTCAGCCGGAGCGGGATCAGCCAGACGATCGCGGCGACCAGTGCGATGGTGGCGAGCAGGGTGTACGAATCGCCGAGTAGGAATTGCCATACCGTCCAACGGAATTCCCGCCCATCGGTCTGCGGTACCTGCCAGATCAGCCCCTGCGGCAGCAGTGGCAGATCCGGATCCCATGCGCCGACCTGGTCGGATCGCAGTGGCCAGGCGAAGACGAACAGGTAGATGAGCCCGGGTACGGCGATACGGACGGCGAGTGGCCGATGGCGCAGCACGTGGATCAGCCACAGCAGTGCCGGTGTGATCCACACCCAGTAGTGGGTCCAGGAAATCGGCGAGACCAGCAGCATTACCGTGGCCGCGAGCAGTGCGCCCAGCAATTGGTCACCGCGCAGGTGGGCGATGCGCGCGGCCGCCATTCCGGCGACTCCGAGCAGTCCGGCGCAGACGAACGAGGACGTGGTGTCGCCCCAGGTCGACCATTCCAGGCGGCCGAACATGCCGTTGATCGACTGATTCTGCACATAGGCGAAGCCGATTCGGTTCTGCGAGGTCGTGGTCGTGGTCCAGAACTGCAGTGCCTGGGTCGGCCGGTACCAGAAGCCGATCGCGACCGTGGCGCCGAAGGTCGCCGCGGCCGTCGCGGCGGCACGGAACTGGCGGGTGACGAGCAGATAGACGATGAAGACCGCGGGGGTCAGCTTCAGTCCGGTCGCGATGCCGATGAGGATGCCCCGATATCGGCTTTCCTTGGGCATGGCGAGATCGGCCAGGACCAAGGCCATCAGGATCGCGCTGAGCTGACCGAACCGGAACGCCTGCTGGACGGGCTCCAACCAGATCGCTGCGCCGGCGACGGCGATGCTCAATGCCAGCAAACCCGTTCCGCGGCGCATTTGCTGGAGTCTGGCCGCGCTCCAGACGCTTACGAACAGCGACACCATGGTGAGCACCGTGACGCCGGTCCCGATGTAGTTGATCGGGAATCGCGAGAGTTCGGCACAGATCCATGCGGCGAAAACGGGATAGAGGAAGGGCAGGCCCATCGGTCCGCGGCCGTCGTACAGCAGCGCGGGATGAGTCGCCGCGGCCGTACCGCCCCACATGTAGACCTGTAGATCGATTTGGTGCCAGTACATCTGCCAGTTGGGCCGCACGAACAGCAGCCAGGCGCCGATGGACAGGGAGGCGAATACTATTGCGGCACTGAGCGTTAACTTGTGCGAGACCTCGAGCTGCGTCTCCGCACCGGCAGCGCGCTGTTCTCCTGTTTGCAGGATGACAGCCATGGAGTTGTTATTCCTTCATCAGGTGATACAGCTCTAGCGGACAGCAAATCCTTAGCTAAACTAAAGGCAATCCATCGTATCATCGCTGCCCAACGACGGCTGCCCATACTTTCCCCGGGGTGGTGAGATCTACCCCGCGAGCACCCGCAGCAGATGTTCGACCTCGGACCGGATCGCATCGCGAGCGGGCTTCAAGTACTTGCGCGGGTCGGCAACGGTGGGGCTGTCCGCGAGCACGGTCCGAATCGCTTCAGTGGCAACGACATTCAGCCGGGTGGCGATATTGATTTTGGTCATGCCGTGCTCGACGGCGGCCCGCAGACCGGCATCAGGGACGCCGGAGGAGCCATGCAGTACAAGGGGGACAGGGACTTTCGCGGCCAGCCGAGCAATCAGGTCGTTATCGAGTTCGGCCGTGCGGGTTTGCATGGCGTGCGAGGAGCCGACAGCCACGGCGAGGGCGTCCACACCTGTTGCCGCGACGAACTCGACGGCCTCGTCCGGATCGGTGCGGATGCCAGGGGCGTGCGCACCGTCCTTACCGCCCACTTCGCCGAGTTCGGCCTCGACGAAGACGTCGCGGTCGTGACACCAGCGGACGATATCGGCAGTGGCAGCGACATTTTCGGCGTAGTCGAGGGTGGAGCCGTCGTACATGACCGAGCCGATACCGAGGTCGACCGCGGTGCGAATCAGTTCGAACGAAGTGGCATGGTCCAGGTGCACGGCGATATCGGCGCTGCTGTCGGCGGCAATGCTCGAGCAGGCCAGCGCGATCGGGGCGAGATTGCCGTGGTAGCGCACCGTATTCTCCGAAAGTTGGAGCAGCACCGGCCGTTTCGCCGCCTCGGCGGCCGCCGCGATGGCCTCGGCGTGTTCGATGGTGATCACATTGAAGGCGCCGAGACCGCCCGGGCGGGCGGCCGCGATCAGGTCCGCGACGGGTCTCGAGGTCATGGGGAGGTCTCCTGCGGGGTGGCTAGTCGTTCGACGATCACCGTCGGTGCGATCTGGGTACGCAGGCGGCGGTCGATTTCACCGGCCACCGGGATGACGACCGCGGCGGCCGAGGTGGCGACGGCGTCTACCAGAATGGCGGGCCAGTCGGGGGTGTCCTTCGCATCCGACAGGGCCGCGATCACCGCGGCTGTCGCGGAATCGCCCGCGCCGGTGGGGTTTCCGGCGAGTGGTTCGGGCAGGGCCGCCGACCACGCGCCCTCGGCGGTGACCGCGACCATGCCTTCGGCGCCGCGGGTGGCGATGACGGCGCGCACGCCGCGTTCGATGAGCGGCAGTGCGGCCGTGGCGACTTCGCCGGGGGTTACCGGGACCCGTCCGGTGAGACGTTCCAGCTCTTCGGTATTCGGCATCAGCACGATGCCGGGGACCTGTGCGGCCAAGCGCAGTGACTCGCCGTCGAGATCGCAGACGGTCGGCACACCGGCGGCAATGGCGGTGCGCGCGATTTCGGCGGGCAGGCCGTGGGCGATGCCGCCCGGCAGTGATCCCGAGATGACCAGGCCGTTGATATCGGGCAGCATGCCCGAAACGCGGACCGAGAGCTGTTCGGCTGCATGCGGATTCGACACCCGTGCACCCGGCTCCCACAGTGCGGTCGCGGTACCGTCGCCCGATTCGCTGATCACCACCGTGCGCCGGACCCAGGGCAGTGCGTGCACGAAGTCGACCGGCATCTCCAGCTCGGCGGCGGCCGCGAAGGCGTGGTCGGCGAATCCCGTCGCCCTGGCATATTTTCCGAGCTGATTGAGCACCCGCGTCACATTGATGCCCTTGCCGCCGATGCGCTGCTCGACCGAACGGACCCGATGGGCCTGGCCGCGCTCGAAATGCTCTACCCGGTAGGTCATGTCGTAGGCGGGATTCATTGTCACGGTGAGGATCACGTCAACAACTGTCCACGTCTGAGCACCCGGCGCAACTGTAGATTGTCATCGACTATCAGCAGGTCGGCGAAAAGGTTGGTCCTGAGGTCGCCCACATCGGCCAGCCCCGCCGCCGCGGCCGGTACCGAAGTGGCGGCGATCACAGCCTCGCGCAACGGCACACCGCATTCCTGGACCGTCCAGGCGAGGCAGCGCAGGAGGTGGGCAGTGCCGCCCGCGATGGATCCATTGGCTATCCGGGCCACGCCATCGGCGACGTGCACGACTTGCGGACCGAGCTGATATTCGCCGTCGGGCATGCCCGCTGCCTGCATCGCGTCGGTGATCAGCGCGACCCGTCCGGGTGCGGTCGCGAAAACCAATGCGCCGAAGCCGGAGTCGATGTGCACCCCGTCGCCGATCAGCTCGACGACGACCTGGCGCTGCGCCGCGGCGACGAGTGCGGCAGCCACCGGACCGGGCGTTCGGTGATGCAGTGGCGGCATTCCATTCGCCAAGTGCGTGACCAGACTCCCGAATCCATTGGGTCGCAGGGCCTGTCCGAACTGGGGGAAATCGGTATCGCTGTGGCCCAGCGACACCACCACATCGCTGTCGGAAAGACGTTGGGCGACCTTGTCGAATCCCGGCAGCTCCGGGGCGAGCGTCATGACCCGCAGATGCCCGCCGGCGGCAGCGAGCAGCCGTTCGGTCAGCTCGAGATCGGGATCGCGCAGATACCGGGGATCCTGTGCACCACACCGTGCGGCGGCCAGAAACGGTCCCTCGGCATGGATTCCGCCGATGGTGCCGTCGGCCGCCAAGGATCGCAGCGTCGCGACCTGCGCGATCATGTCCGGCGCGGCGCCGGTGACAACGCTGGCCAGCACGGTGGTGGAGCCGTGCGTGTGATGGAACTCGGCGGCCGCGCGGGCTTCGGCGCCGTCGACGGTGTCGAATCGATGGCCGAAGCCGCCGTGGTTGTGAATATCGACGAGGCCGGGCAGTACGGTGCCGGAAAACGGCGGCACGGTCGAATCCGGATGCGCGGCAATCCAGTCCACGAGCGAGCGCACTCTGTCGATGCGGCCTGCGCGGACGGACACGACGCCGTCGTCGAATTCGGATGTCGCCGATACGATCCGTCCACGAATCTCGAGACTCATGCGGGCACCCTTGCATGGGCGAGCGCCATATTGCCGGCCAGCTTTTCGTAGCGTGGGGCCGAATCCATCGGTTCGATGCGCCGCCGCCGACACACTGGACCAGCACTGCTCTCGACGCGAGTCACGTGAGCGCTCCCTGTCTGGCGAACAATGCCGCACCCATGAGCCCCGCGCGAACACCGAACTCGCCGAGTACAACCCGCGGCGCGGGCACCACGCGCAGGCGTTCGGCAATGGTGTGGTGCAGGGGTTCGGTCAGCGCGGGTCCGGCCCCGGCCAGGCCGCCGCCGAGAATGATCAGTTCCGGACAGGCTGCATGGATGAGGCCGAGCAGTCCGTCGGCAAGCGCGCTGATCGCTTCGGCGACCACGGCTTTGGCATCGGGATCGGTATCCAGTATCGCGAAAACATCAGCCGCGCTTGCTGTTTCGTGACCCGTTCGCTTCGCGTACGCGCGGGCGATGGCTGCGCCGGACGCCACGGTCTCCACGCAGCCGATATTGCCGCAGGGACAGCGCAATCCGTCGGCGTGCCGCACCGGGATGTGTCCGTATTCGCCGGTCTGTCCGTACCCGCTGCGCATCAAACGGCCACCGACGGAAAGGGTGCCGCTGATGCCGGTGCCCAGAATGACCACACAGACGTCATCGTGGCCGCGCCCGGCGCCGAACCGCCATTCGGCCCAGCCCGCCACCGCGACATCGTGCTCGATCAGCACCGGCATACCCCAGCGATCGGTGAACCGATCGCCGATGTGCACATCGCGCCAACCGACGTTGCTGCTGAATACCGCGATCGAACGGACCGGATCGACGATGCCCGGCAGTAGTACCGCCGCGCGCGCGACGCGATCGCGCTGGTCATCGGTCAACTCCGCCAGCAACTGATCGCCGAGTGCCCCCATGGTTTCGAAGGCCGCCTCGCCCTGCGGCGTGGCCACCACCCCCGATGCGAGCACCGTGCCCGCGGCATCGGTGACCTCACCTTTCATCGTGGTGCCGCCGACATCGAGGCCGAGCACCAGCAGATTATCGGTCAACGCCGTGACCGGTTGCTGTTGCGCTACCGGCCCCGGCGCTGCCGCGGCGTCCGGCACCGCCGAGGTCGCCACGACCGCACGCTCCGCGAGATCGTCGCGGTGCACGGTGGTCGGGGGCTGTTCCGTTCCCATATCCGCACAGTAGTTCCTGGTAGCGACCGCTCACCGATCCAGAACGACGGAACGGTTGAGGTTACGCGGATGATCCGGGTCGAGGCCTTGGTCGGCGGCGCGCAGCACACAGAGCTGGTGCACCCGCACCAGATCGGCCATCGGATCGATATCGCGATGTTCGAAGTGCGCTCCGGTGACGGCCACGTCCTCCGCGAAATTGGGGACCAGCGGTCCGAAGGCCCAGACGGCGCGGCCAGGGGCGGAAATGCTGATCGGTCCGTGCCGGTATTCGGTCTGCAGATACGACTCGGTCCAGGACTGGCAGGATTCGCGCAGCTTGAGCCCCGCCTCCTCGGCGATCGCGGCCGCGAAACCCATCCCGGCGAAGCTGATCTGCTCGGCACGACGCACGTCGGCCAGTGCCGTAGCTGGATCCTCGGCGAGTACGGCCCTGGCCTGCTCGATGGCCGGACGCAGATCCTCGCCGAGATGCCAGCGCAGAATCGCCAGCGCGGTGGTGGCGAAACGGGTCTGTACCACCGACTGCTCGTCGACCTCGTCGATCAGGATCGAATCGCCCAGGTCGAGCACCGGGGTGCCCGGACTGCTGCATATGACGGTGCGCGGAATGTGCGCCGGTATCGCCCGCATGGCATCGACCACCTCGGTGGTGGTGCCGGAGCGGCAGATGACGAGGTAGCGGTCGTAATCGCGATCGCCGCGGACTTCGCTTGCGGGCCAGGCGTCGGTAATGCCCTGCCCCGAACTCTCGCGCAGTGACGCGATGGCACGGGACATGAACAGCGAAGTGCCGCAACCGATGACGGCGACACGCTCGCCCGGCTGGGGCAGTACGGCGCGGTGTTCGGCTGAGGTGGTCTCGGCGCGAACCCAGTCGTCGGGCTGGGTGGCGACTTCGGCGGCCAGATGAGTCACGGGAGTGGGGTGAGCGGAAATCGGCACAACAACAGGATCACTCTCGGTGATCGTTCATGTCAAATTAACGAGCAAATCAGTCACATGTGATCACGGTTGGGTCTAGCCTGTTGGTCAAGCGATTCGTTCGCTCCATCATCGGCGCTTCAGTAGCGCCCGGAGTGAAAATTTGAAAGGTTCTGCTCGTGAAAAGACCTCTCCACGGCGTCCTCGCGGGGATCGCGATGGTCACTGGCCTCGCGCTCGCCGTCTCGTCCTGTGGTTTCGGCTCCAAGGATTCGGCCGACTCCGATACGACGATCAACTTCCTGGCTCCCGCCTACAGCGACGGTGCCAATGGCACGAAGGCGCTGTGGGACCGCATCATCGACGATTTCCAGAAGCAGAACCCCGACTACAAGGTCAACCTGCAGATGGAGTCCTGGGAGTCGATCAACGATGTGGTGAAGACCAAGCTGCAGTCCAAGTCCACCACCCCGGATCTGCTGAATATCGATGCCTACGCCAGCTTCGCCGGTGACGGCATGCTCTATCCGGTGTCCGAGGTCGTCTCCCCGAATGTGCTGTCGGATGTGCAGCCCGGTTTCGCCAAGAACGCGTCGCTGAACGGCACGCAGTACGCGATGCCGCTGTTCGCCTCCACGCGCACCCTGTTCTACAACACCGACCTGTTCGCGAAGGCGGGGGTGAGCACGCCGCCCAAGACCTGGGCCGAGCTGACCGATGCCGCCAAGAAGATCCAGGCGCTCGGCGGCGGTGTTTCCGGCTACGGTCTGCCGCTGGGCAGTGAGGAATCGCAGGCCGAGACGTCGCTGTGGACCTTCGGTGCCGGCGGCAACTGGTCCGATGGCGATAAGATCACCGTGGATACCCCGCAGAATCTGGAGGGGGTCAAGGCCATGCGGGAGATCTTCGACGCCGGTGTCACCCAGCCGAATCCGGGTGCGACCAACCGCAAGGACGTCATCAACTCCTTCATCCAGGGCAAGGTCGGGATGATCGAGGGGCTGCCGCCCACCATCGCCCAGATCGCCGATAAGAATCCGGGTCTGAAGTACGCGACCGCGCCCACGCCGACCAAGGACGGTGCGCCCGTCACACTGGGCGTGGCCGATCACCTGATGGCATTCAAGAAGGACGGCAAGAAGGCCGAGACGATCAAGAAGTTCCTCGACTTCTTCTACTCGGCGAATGTGTACTCGAACTTCGTCAAGAACGAGCACTTCATCCCGATCACGACCAGTGCCACCGCGGTGCTCGCCGACGACCCGGTGACCAAGGCCTTCGCGGCGACCCTGCCGGTGGCCAAGTTCTACCCGAGCAATAACCCGAAATGGGCTGCGGTGCAGGGCGCGATGCATCAGCAGATGGGCACCATCGCCCAGGGTGCGGATCCGGCTCAGGTGTTGCAGCGGATTCAGGAAGCAGCGAAATAGCGTGGGGCGCCCAGCGGACCGAGCGACGGGCCAGGAGGAGGTGGCGGAGCGTGACCCCGCAGGGCCCCGGGAGGGCCGCAAATTGAACGGAGCAACCCGGGTACTTTCAGGGAAGAATTCGACACTGCGGGCCGTCCCCTGGATCGGGCCGACTCTGGTGCTGATCGCGGCGATTGTCGCGTTCCCGGTCGGCTATATGGTCTGGACCAGCACCCGGGACCTGAGCGCCTACGGACAGGACCGCGGTCCCGCCGGACTGGCCAACTACCGAAACCTGTTCGATATCAGCGAATTGGGATCGGTATTGGCACATACCGTGGTCTGGGTGGTCAGCGTCGTGCTGATCACCCTGGTGCTCTCGGCGGGCCTGGCGCAGTTCCTCAACAAGGATTTCCCGGGACGCACTGCGGTGCGGATGGCGATCCTGGTCCCGTGGGCGGCCTCGGTCGTGATGACGACGACCATCTTCTATTACATGCTCGATCCCGATGTCGGCATCGCCAACCGGTTCCTGGTCGATATCGGGCTGCTGGACCGGGGCTACGGCTTCACCAAACAGCCGACACCGGCCTTCCTGGTGGCGATCGGCGTCGCGGTCTTCGTATCGATCCCGTTCACCACCTACACGATCCTGGCCGGGCTGCAATCGATTCCGGCCGAGATCGATGAGGCGGGCCGGGTCGACGGCGCCAATGCGTGGCAGCGCTATCGGCATCTCACCCTGCCGCAATTGCGTCCGGCGATCGCGGTGGCGACGATCATCAACATCATCAATGTGTTCAACTCGCTGCCCATCCTGCAGGTGATCACCGGCGGTATCGCGGGCTTCGGTGCGGATACGACGACGACGTTGACCTTCAAGCTGATTCGCCAGAACCAGCAGCTCGACACCGCCGCCGCCATGAGCGTGCTCAACTTCGCGCTGATCGTGGTCATCATCGCGATCTATGTGAAGGTCATCAAGCCGACCCAGCAGGTGGACGCATGACGACACAGGCCGACATTCACATCGAGGGTGTGGACATCCCGCCGGACACCACGGATGTCGAGGCCCCGACCGGCCGAACTCGGCGGCGGCGGTGGGAACTTACCGCGGTCGGGGTCGTGCTTGCCGTGATCTTCCTGACCCCGTTCGTGGTGATGGTGCTCGGCTCGCTGAAGAGCCGCGCCGAAATCCTGCGCATCCCGCCGACGTATCTGCCCGAGACCTGGCATCCGGACAACTACTCCACCATGTGGGACACGCCGGAGACACCGCTGCCGTACAACCTGGTGAGCACGGTAGTCATCTCGGTCTGCGCCACCTTGCTGGTGCTCTTCGTGGCCATCCCGGCCGCGTATTACACGGCGCGGCACAAGTTTCCGGGACGCGCGATATTCCTCGCGCTGGTGCTGGTCACCCAGATGTTGCAGCCGACGGTATTGGTGACCGGCCTGATCCGGCAGTTCTTCACTCTGGGCATCAATGACACCTGGCTGGCCATGATCCTGGTGAACGCCGCGTTCAACCTCTCGTTCGCGGTGTGGATCCTGCACAGCTTCTTCGCCGCCATTCCGGTGGAGATCGAGGAGGCCGCGCAGCTCGACGGTCTGAGTCGCTGGCAGATCCTCGTCCGGGTGAGCCTGCCGCTGGTCTGGCCGGGCATCGTCACCGCGACGATTTTCGTGGTGGTGGCCTGCTGGAACGAATTCGCGGCGAGCCTGGTGGTGCTGACCACGCCGGAGAACCAGCCGCTGTCGGTGGCGCTGACGAAATTCGTCGGACAGTACGACACGGCATGGCAGTACGTCTTCGCGATCTCCACGGTGGGCATCGTTCCGGTGGTCATCCTGTTCGCGTTCATCGAGAAGCGCCTGGTCGCGGGGCTTACCGCGGGCAGCGTCAAGTAATCGTCCGACGGCGGGTGGTCTTGTGCCCCCGCCGTTTTCGACGATGAATGCGCAGGCGGCCGGATGTCCATGGCCCGGGGTAGGCGCTTCCGACCGGTAGCATCTAATCCGTGGCACGGCAGGATGACGGACCCAAGGAGGGCCGCAATTACGGCGGGCTGTCCAAGGAACAGCGGGTAGCCCAGCGGCAGGCACGACTCATCGATGCCGCGCTGGAATTATTCGGCACCCAGGGCTATGCGGCCACCTCGATCGAACGGCTGTGTGCCGTCGCGAATGTTTCCACCCGCAGCTTCTACGAGGATATGGGCAGTCGCGAGGCCTTGTTGATCGCGCTGGTCAATCGCATCACCGCGCATGCGGTCGAACGGTCGCTGGAAAGTATGTCGAAGACCGCGGGCCAACCGCTTTCGAGGCGGGTCGTCGACAGCTTTCGTGCCTACCTCGAGGTGACCTGCGCCGATCATCGGTCGGCGCGGGTGTGTTACGTCGAAGTGGTCGGCGTCAGTTCGGCGGTGGAGGATTGGCGCAGGCAGCAGCGCCGCCTGCTCTCATCGCTGCTGATCAGCGAGGCGGAGCGAGCCGTCGAGCGCGGCGAGACCAAGACTCGCCGGTTCGATCTGTTCGCGCTCGCGGTAATCGGCGCGGTGAATTCGCTGGCCCAGGAGTTGGTGCGAACCACCCATCCCGATACCGAGGTGTCACTCGATGAAATATGCGAGGAGATCGCGTATTTCGTGAATTCCGGGCTTGCGCTGAATTGACGGCGGGATTCGGCCTGTGCTTCAAGCGGCGCACCGGGCCCGATCGCGGATGGCCGTCACAGCGGGGAGGATCCGAGTTGCGGTATTGCGCAGTGCAATTCCGGCCTTCGTCGCCGGAATGAGCATCGATGCAGCAGTGGCAACGCCATTGAGTTTGGGATCGACCAGCACCCGGTGCCGGGTTTCGTAGCGCTGGAACGCCGCCTCGTGGTCCTCGGGTGTGGCCGCCAGTTCCTCCGCCAACGTGTGCGCACCCGAGATCGCGAGGGTGGAGCCGTCACCGAACAGTGAGACGCAGGATGCGGCGTCGCCGAGCAGGGCGACGCGTCCGTTCGACCAGCCCGGCAGCTCGCCCTTGCTGACGGAGTCGAAGAACAGGTCATCGGTGTCGCGGACGCGGTCCAGCAATTCGGGGACCCGCCAGCCCTGATCGGTGAAGGCCTCGATGACCAGGCGCTTGTGCAGTTCGATATCACGGTGGTCGAAACCGGGTACGCCCTTGTGCCGGAACATGAATGCCGCGAGGGCGCGGTCCTTGGTCGGGTGCACCGACAGCGCCCGTCCAGGTGTGTTGTAGATGAGAACTTCGCGGTCGCTGCCGAATGGTGCATCGAGCCGGATGGTGGCGATGTAGATGCCCATATGCCGGACGAATTCGGATTCGTCGCCGAAGGTCAGGCGGCGCACCACCGAATGCAGGCCGTCCGCGCCGATTACGAAGTCGAAGCGGCGGGGTCGGGCGTGTTCGAAGGTGACATCGACACCGTCGGCTTGCTGGGTCAGGCCGGTAATGGAGTCACCCCAGAGGAATTCGGCATTGTCGCGGCTGGCGTCGAGCAGGATCGCGGCGAGATCGGCTCGCGGGACCTCGACTTCGCGGTCGCCCGCCGATCCCTGGAAAGCTTTCAGGTCGACACGGGCGACGCGGCGGCCGCTCGCATTGACGAAATTCATCTGGGACACAGCGGAATTCGCGGCACGCAGTTGCGGCATGATGCCCATGCGCTCGACCACATCGATGGCGGGTCCTTTTACGTCGACCGGATTTCCGCTGGAGCGTTGGCTCGTCGCCCGCTCGACCACCGTGACCTGGAAGCCGCGGTCGGCCAGCCAGTACGCCAGGGTCGAGCCGCCGATGCCCGCGCCCGAGATCAGAACCGTCTTGTTCATGACAACACCTTCCGGCTAAGTGGACGAATTTCGTCCGGTTAAACGGAGCGTACAGTAAGCGGAAGAATTTCGTCCACTTAGACTTGGAGGTGAGGGCGACGACCGGTCCGAAGAGGGCAGACGCCAGGAACAACCGGGATCAGATCATTGCCGCGACGCTGGTGACCTTCCGTGAGCAAGGTGTCGATGTGCCCATGAAGGAGATCGCGGATCGGGCGGGTGTGGGTGTCGGCACGCTGTATCGGCACTTCCCGGACCGGGATGCTTTGATCGCTGAGACGGCCCAGTCCTACCTCGCGGATCTGGCCCAATTAGCGGCGACCGCATTGGAGCAGGAGGGCGCGGCGTGGCCTGCGCTTTCGCGGTTCCTGCACGAGTGCGCGCAGCGCCGGGTCGGGGCGCTGGCGGCGGCGATCGAGCCGAATCTGCATGCCGAGATCCAGGCCGATCCGCGGTTACACGAGGTGCGGGGGCGGATTGTCGAGTCGGTCTCGCGGATGACCAGGGAGGCGCAGGCCGCCGGTGCCATGCGCGCGGATATCGAGCCCGGCGAGGTGGCCGGGCTGATGACGTTGCAGATCTACACCCGGACCGGTGAGTCGTATCCGGAGACGGTTCGCCGGGTGGTCGATCTCGTGCTCGATGGGTTGCGGGCGCGGTGATGAAGGTGTCCGGCTTGGCACTACGGCGGCCGAATCTCTACCGTCGGCACGTGCCTGTGGTCAGATTGTTCACGTGCATGGAAAAACGGCAGGTCGTCCGCGCGGGCCGGAAGATATGAAATGACCGGACCGACGGACCGGCCGCAGCGATGGAACCGACTGCTGGAACTGCTCGCCGAAACCGGGCGCCTCTCGGTAGAAGAAGCCGCCGAACGCCTCGGAGTTTCCCCGGCGACGGTGCGCCGCGACTTCACCGCACTCGCCGAACAGCAGTTGGCGACCAGGACGCACGGCGGTGTGGTCGCGACTTCGGTCGCCTACGACCTGCCCGCGCGCTACCGCCAGGGTGCCGACGAGGCGAAGCAGCGGATCGCGGAACATGCTGCGGGACTTATCGAACCGAATGCGGTAGTCGGATTGAACGGTGGCACAACCACGACCGCCGTGGCGCGAGCATTGGCCGGGCGGGCAGATTTGGCGAATGCTGCCGGCGACCAACTGACCATCGTCACCAACGCGCTCAATATCGCGGGTGAGATGGTGCTGCGACCGCATATGCGCACGATCGTGCTCGGCGGGGTGGCGCGGCGGGAATCCTATGAGCTGCACGGGCCGCTGGCCGAGCGGGCATTGGCCGAATTGCGTTTGGATGCACTGATTCTCGGCGTGAATGCGATTTCCGCCGAGGGTGGCGCGCAATGTCGGCACATCGACGAAGCGGGGGTAACCACCGAGATGGTGCGGCGGTCCGGGCATGTGATGGTTGTCGCCACCGCGGACAAGCTGGAGCGCTCGGCATTGGCTCGGATTTGCGGGATCGAGCAGGTCGATGTGCTGGTGACGGATTCGGATGCGGATCCGGGTGCGGTGGCGACGATTCGGGCTGCGGGGGTTCGGGTGGACGTGGTCTAGGCCGGTTCGCTAGCAGGCCGAGCTCTCGATGCTGAAGGCGCCGCGGTGTCCCAGGCGACGCCCGCAGGCGGTCAATGCCAGCACGCCGTGCCCTCGAGCACGGGTGTGCGCGTCGATGCGCGACGGATCGACCGAGGTGCGTCCGGCAATCAGCATTGGTCGCACTGTGTCGGGAATTCCGTTTTGCGGCCGGAACCTGTCTTCGGTCACGGTCGAAAAGCCGGTCTCCGCTGCGTGTCCGGGGCCGGATTGCATCGGCTCGACGCATTCGCTCCAGTCCCGGTAGTAGTAGCGCAGCACCTTGCCGTGCTCTGCCAGGCACCATCCCCACCAGTCGCCGCAGCCGCTTTCGTAGTTCTGGCCGTACCAGTGCGCCTGCCCGAACCGCTCGCTCAGGGCCGCGCAGCGGGCTTGCCGCTGCTGGTGTTCGCGGCCGTCCGGGGTGTAATCGCCCTCGATGTCGAGCAGCTGGTGCAACTCGTGATCGTGGCGAGCGAGTTCTCCATCGGCAAGAGGTGTGCCGAACACCAAGGTCCAACCGTCGAGTACGGGACTCACATACATCCGGGCGCAATCGGCATGGTTGTCGTAAGCGGTGCGGCTGTGTCTCGAGTCGTGGCCCCGCCAGATGTCGGTGCCCATCGACCAGGTCACCGCCACCGGATCGGACAGGCCGAACGCGTCCAGTACCGCGGCCCGGTCCGTGGTTTCGATGGCATACCAGCCATCTTGCGGGACAAAGGGTTCGGGAACATCTGCCGCGATCTTGGCCCGCATCAGCCGGGCCAATACCGCTAGGTCGCGTGGTTCCGGTGTGTCCCAGCCGATCTGGGCGAGCGCCGCCAGTGCGTACCGCCGCTCGGGCGCCCGAGAACCTCGGACCCGACGCAACAACGGCACCGCGGAACGACCCAGCCGGCCGAATGCGTCGATCGCTTCGGCACGCACCCGCTGCACCGGATCCGCCAGCAACGGAACCAGCAGGGGCGCGTACTCACTGCGGCGACGGTAGCCGAGCACGCAGGCGCTGCCCGCTCGCACCTGCGCATCTTCGCTGCAAACCTGGAGCGCGAAATCCGAGGTATCCGAAGCCGCCGCGATACCCAATGCCTGACAGCACAACTCGACGACGTCCGGAGACTGCGCGATCGCGAGTTGCACGATCAGCGGGCGATAGGCGACGGGCCCGAACCGCCGCAGCACCGCGATGATGCCCGACCGGTCGAGCCACGAATCCGGATCGACCAACTCGTCGAGTAGCGGCTCGATCACATAGCCACCCGCGGCCACCATCGCTTCCACCGCTTCATCTCGCAGAGACGCATCGGCGAGCGCTGCGGCGGCGGCTTGCAAGTCCACGCACCGTTCTTACCATCCGCCGCGGACAAGCTCGACAATCCAGCCGACCCGAACTTCGAAGAACGGTTCAGAGGGCGGTCGGTAGGCCGAAGCCGGGGAAGAGGGTGGCATCCAGGAAGACCGTGATTCGGTCGATGGCCGCGTCGCGGAGGGTGAGTAGGTGGATGGAATGTGCGTGGTAGGTGTCGGTTTCGTCGCGGCGGTAGTAGGCGATCGCGGGTTGGGTGTTGGCGGAGGTCGGGATTGCGCGCCACTCGCCGGGTGTGGAACCGCACTTGTCGGTGAAGAATTCGACGACGTGGGCGCGGCCGGCGAACCAGAGGAGGGCGGGCGGCATTTCGAGGACGACATCGTCGCGTAGGAGCTCGGCGAATGAAGCCATGTCGGCATTTCCGAACGTGGTTACGTATCGGTCGATCATCGCGCGTTCGTCCGGGCTCAACGATTCCGATATGCGGTCGAGCATGGGGGCGTCTTTCTCCAATTGGGCGTGGGCGCGTTGCAGTGCGCTGTTGACCGCGGCGGTAGTGGTTTCGAGCAGGTCGGCGACTTCGGCCGCGGACCAGGCGAGTACGTCGCGCAGGATCAATACCGCCCGCTGCCTGGCGGGTAGATATTGCAGGGCCGCGATGAATGCGAGCCGGATGCCGCTGCGGGCCGCGATCACGGTTGCCGGATCGTCGGCGGCGGTGCCGAGCAGGGCATCGGGAATCGGTTCCAGCCAAGGGATTTCGGGATGACGCTCCGGTTTGGTGACCACGGTATCGCTGGGCCCGCCGAGTCCGGTGGGCAGCGCCCGCCTGCCGCGCTGTTCGAGCGCGGTCAGGCAGGCGTTGGTGGCGATCCGATACAGCCAGGTGCGCAGCGACGCCCGCGCTTCGTCATAGCGGTCGGCTGAGCGCCATGCTCGCAGCATCGTCTCCTGCACCAGATCCTCGGCGTCATGGATCGAGCCGAGCATCCGATAGCAGTGCGCGAGGAGTTCGGGCCGGTAAGGCGCGGTGCGCGCCGCGAAATCCGCGCTGACCGTCATGGGTGCACAACCTACCGAGGAATCTGTGGCGCTGGTCATGCCTTCACCCCGGTGCGGTCCTCGCGAGCTGCCGAATAGGAGGTCATCGCGCCGTTCGGTGTGCCCGCAGGGGCGGAGGCCAACCCGTCGCTCGGTGGTCCCGCAGGGTCGGCCGAAACCGGCTCAGTGGTGTTCGGTGCGGGAATGGGTGCACCGGCCGGAATCAGCAGGCCGATCGCGGCGCCGAGGAGCGCGAGCAATGCGGCGGTACCGATGGCGGCCGCGAAACCGTCGCTGAAGTCCCGCGCGCCGGTGAAGCCGCCCACGGCCGCGAAAACAGCCGCGGGGACCGCGATTCCGAAGGCGCCACCGAGTTGGCGCAGGGTGTTGTAGGTGCCCGACGCGGCGCCGACGGCGGGCATCGGAACCGCGCGCAGTACCGCACTCTGCGCGGCGGGAATCGCCATCGACACACCGACGCCGGAGATGACGAAGGGCGCGATCATTGCGGTGTACGACAGGTCCGGTCCGGCGGTGATGGCGATCCACCCGTAGCCGACGGCCTGCATGAGCAAACCGGTGACAACCAGCGGACGTTCACCGAACCGGTTGACCTGCTTGCCCGCGATCGGCGCCACCAGGAACAGGGTGATCGTCCACGGCGCCAGGCGCAGCCCGGCACCGAGTGGGCCTTGCTGCTGCACGATCTGCAGGAACTGGGCGAAGAAGAACGCACCGCTGAAAATCGAGGCGGCCAGCAGGAATCCGACCGCATTGCCCGCGGAGAAGGCGCGCGAGGCGAAGAAACGCATGGGAATCAGCGGCGCGGTGGTGCGCAGCTCCCAGCGTACGAATCCGATCAGTGCCACCGCACCTGCCAGGAAAGCAAGCACGACTTCGATGCCGGCCCAACCGGATTCATTGCCCCGAATCAGACCCCAGACGATGCCGAAGGCGGCGACGCTCACCAATGCGATTCCGAGAAAGTCCAATCTGCGTGCCTCGCCCACACTTTCGGCCAGCCGCGTGCGCACCAATGGAATCAGCACCGCCCCGATCGGCAGGTTCAACCAGAAAATCCACTGCCAGGCCAGGCCCTGCACCACCGCACCCCCGACGAGCGGTCCGCCGAGGGTGGCCAGTCCGGTTGCCGCCGCGAATAATCCGAGCGCCTTGGTCCGCTGCTCGGGCTGGAACGCCGCTGAGAGCAAGGCCACCGCCACGGGCATGATGGCGGCGGCCCCGATGCCCTGCGCCGTCCGCGCGGCGATCAACAGACCCAGAGTCGGTGCCAGCGCACATCCGGCCGACGCCGCGCTGAACAGTGCCAGCCCGCCGATGAGCACCCGTCGGCGGCCGTACCGGTCACCGAGCGCCGCGCCCGCCATCAACAGCACCGCGAAACTCAGGTTGTAGGCATTGATCGTCCATTCCAGCTCGCCGATCGATGCGTGCAGATCGAGCTGGATCGCATGCATCGCGGTCGTGACGACCAGTGCGTCGAGCACGATCATCAAACCCGCGAGCGATGTCAGCGCCAGTACCCAGCGCTGTCCCGTGGTCATCTTCATTGCATTCCTCCGATGGGTTTGCGGGTACATACCGGCGCCGCAGCGCCGATTCATCGGAGGTCGTAAAAAAGTTTCTAGGGACGCGAAGGCGCGAGATCGGCGACCACAGGAGCCGATTTACGCAGGGTGCGCGCCCATACGGCGAAGCCCCACGCGACGAAGCCCGCATAGATCAGATACAGCGTCGCGGACGGGTAATAGCCCGCTTTCAGCAGCAATGGCACACCGACGAGATCGACGGCGATCCAGATCAGCCAGAATTCGGCGAGCCCGCGCGCCATGCCATAGGTCGCCAGCACCGATCCGGTGAAGATCCACGCCTCCGCCCACGGCCCGTAGGAACCGATCAACGCGAATAATCGGGCGAATGCGGCCGTGCCGACCAACATCGCCGCCACCAGCACCAGCCGTTCCCGCCCGCTGGCCCAGCGCGGCACGACGCCGCGATGTTCGAGTCCGGTTTCGGCCCGCGCATGCCGATACCAACTCCACCAGCCGTACACGCTGACCGCGATGAACATCAACTGACGACCGGCCTGTCCGGCCATATTCAAATGCTGTGGCGTGTTGAAGATTCCGCCGACGAAAACGGTGAACAGCAGCGCATTGCCCGCGATCCCGATCGGCCATGCCCACACCCGTCGCCGCATACCGCCGACCGCGGAGGCCAGACCGAAACCATTGCCGATGATCTCGCGCCAGAGGATCTCCGAGCCCGCGATATGCAGCTTGGCGTCGAGCAGCGCGAAAAGTGGGTTCACCCCCGCTGTAACCCGGGCGGGGCGATATCTCATCCCAACCTGCGGGTTCGGCGCACGCGGATCGAAAGTCGCGTAACGATTGCGCAATCTGGGGTGGCGATTCGCAATATCCGTGCAACGACCTGCTCCTAGTGTTTTGGTCATGAAGGCGAGCGGTACCGAGGAGCCCACCGGCGGGACGGGCATCCACATCAGCGGTTTGACGAAGACATTCCGGGTCGGCCGGAAGACGGTGCAGGCGCTCGACGATGTGGAGCTGCATACCGAACAGGGCGCGTTCCTGTCCCTGCTCGGACCATCCGGCTGCGGCAAATCGACGGTGCTGCGCATCCTGGCCGGACTGGAAACACCGACCGCGGGCAAGACGCTCATAGACGGTGAGACCCCCGCCCAACTGCGCAGCCGCCATGAACTCGGCATCGCCTTCCAGGATTCGGCGCTGCTGCCGTGGCGTTCGGTGGAATCCAATATCAAACTGCCCTTACAGGTCGCGGGCATCTCGCCGGATCCGGGACTGATCGCGGATCTGGTGCGGCTGGTCGGCCTGGAGGGCTTCGAGAAGGCCAAACCGGCGCAGCTGTCCGGCGGCATGCGCCAACGTGTTTCGATCGCGCGCGCACTGGTCGTGAAGCCGACCGTGCTGCTGCTCGATGAACCGTTCGGTGCTCTCGACGATATGACCAGGCAGCGGCTGAATCTGGAACTGCTGCGGATCTGGACCGAGAAGCCCGCGACCACCCTGATGGTCACGCACGGTATCGCCGAGGCGGTCTTCCTCTCCGATGTCGTCGCGGTGATGAGTCCGCGGCCGGGCCGGGTGCTGGAACTGGTGAAGATCGATCTGCCGCGCCCGCGCACGCCCGAGATGATGCGCACGCCGGAATTCCACAGGCTGCACGACTACCTATCGGAGCTGCTCTTCGGGAAGTCCGGCAAAGGGGGAGTCGCATGAGCGAGCGCAGCGAGCGAACAATGAACACAGCCGAGCGCCATTGGACCGGATCGGTGCTGTGCAGCCGACACCGTCGAGGGGGTGCGGCATGAAACGGCTCGGCGGACTGATCGGCGTCCTCGGATTGATCGCGATCTGGTGGCTGCTGGCCGCGCTGGAGGTCGCGGGCGGCACGATTCCGAGTCCGTGGACTGTCCTGCACACCATGTACACCGACGGCTGGGATCTGTACGGCCCCAACTTCCGGATCACCGCGCTCGGTGCGCTGAAAGGCTTCATCTGGGGCAATGCGCTGGCCATCGGCCTGGCGATGCTGATCGTGCTGATCCCGTGGATCGAACCGCTGGCCACCCAGCTCGCCATCCTCAGTTACTGCATCCCGCTGCTCGCGCTGGGGCCGATCATCCTGGTTGTTTTCGGCGGACGCACCCCGACGGTCTTCCTCGCGGCGATGTACTGCTTCTTCACCACCATGGTCGGCACGGTCACCGGATTGCGCTCGGCCGATGTCACCAGCCTCGACCTGATCCGCGCCTACGGCGGCGGTCGCTGGCAGCAGCTGTACCGGGTGCAGGCGATCGCGGCATTGCCGAATCTGTTCGCGGCGTTGAAGATTGCCGCGCCGTCGGCCGTTCTCGGCGCGATCATCGGCGAATACCTCGGCGGAGTGGACAGCGGCATCGGTGTCGCGCTGACCGCCGCGCAGACCGCGTACAACGTGCCGCGTACCTGGGGCATGGCGCTGGCCGCCGCCGCGCTCGCGGGACTCGGCTACGCGATTGTCGCTTTGGTCGCTCGACTGGTCACCCCGTGGACCGCGCAGGAGCAGAGATGAGCCGCGCACAAATCAGCGCCCCGCGGTCGCCGGACGAATTCTGGCGCGAACATGTTGGCGTGCGCCGAGCCAGGAGGCGCGCGGTGGGCGAAACAGTGTGCGCCGGACGAGACCGCGCGCGCCGCCGAGCCCCCCGTTTGGAGGAGTGAGATGACTGACGAACTCGGGCCGGTGGACAACGTGACTGCCCCCGCACCGCCCGCCGTGGAGAGCACGCGGCCCCAACGCGGTGCCGCCGCGGGGACGCTCGCTGTGCTGACCAGGATCGGCCGCTTCCTGTTTCCTCTGGTCACCGCACTCCTGCTGATGCTGGTGATCTGGTACGTCTTCCTGAAGTCCTTCCCCCAGGTCGGCCCGCGAGTAGGCAAAACGCCCAGCGATATCTGGAAGTACCTGTTCAACTCCTCCGGCGCACACACCGCACGTCAGGCGATCTTCGACGACCTGCAGATCACCCTGCGCGACGCCGCGATCGGCTTCGGTGTCGGCATGCTGGCCGCACTCGTCGTCGCGGCACTGTTCGTCTCGTTCGCGGTGGTCGAGCAGACGTTCATGCCGGTCGCCATGCTGTTGCGGTCGGTGCCCCTGGTGGCGCTGACCCCGATCATCGTGCTGGTCTTCGGGCGCGGACTGGCCGGCGTGACGGTGCTCGCGGCGATCGTGGTGTTCTTCCCGGCGCTGGTGATGATCATGGCGGGATTGCGCAATGCACCGCGGCAGGCGATGGATCTGGTGGCCGCCTACGGCGGCTCCCGCTGGACCGGACTGCGCATGGTCGCCGTGCCCGCCGCCCTGCCGTCGGTCTTCGCGGCGGCGCGAATCTCGGTGCCCGGCGCGCTGATCGGCGCATTGCTGGGTGAATGGTTGGGTAGTGGCACGGGACTGGGCGCCAGTCTGATTCGCGCCATCCCGACCTTCCAATACAGCAAGCTGTGGGCTTCGATCGTGATCGTGACCGTCGTCTCGGTGCTGCTGTACGCGATCGTCGGCGTCATCGAAAATCTGGTGCTGGCCCGCTTCGGCCCCGAGGCGGGTCGCCGCTGACCGGTCAGTTTTTCGCAAATTAATGCTCGGAACGCCAAAGTAAAGAAATCGAAACGGAATCCCCTTAGATTCGGCCCATGAACCCCGTACAACGCTCTTCGTTCGGGCCGAACCTGAACCGGCGATCCCTGCTTCGTTACTCCGCGCTGGCCGGCGCCGCCTTGGGCGGTGCGAGCCTGCTTGCCGCATGTGGCGATGATTCGAAAGACTCGTCGGGCGGGTCGGTGGCGGACGGATCCAAGTACGGTTCCGTCGCGATCCAGCTGTCCTGGCTGAAGAACATCGAATTCGCGGGCGAATACTTCGCCGATTCCAAGGGCTACTACAAGGAGGCCGGATTCGGTTCGGTGAATCTGATCGCCGGTGGCGCGGCCAGCACCTCGGTCGAGGCGGGCCTGGACACCGGCAAGGTCTGGCTCGGCACCTCGGCCCCGCAGACCACCGCGCCCGCGATCCTGGAGGGCCTACCCGCCAAGATCGTCGCGACCACCTATCAGAAGAACCCGTTCTGCATCGTCAGCTCCGCCGCCAGGCCCATCAAGACCCCGCAGGATATGAAGGGTCGCAAGATCGGCGTCCAGGACACCAATCAGCTGATCTTCAACGCGCTGCTGAACGCCAATGGCATGAAGCCGAGCGATGTGACCATCGTGCCCGCGCAATACGATCCGACTCCGCTGGCCAACGGTGAGGTCGACGGCTGGGTCAGCTATGTGACCAATGAGCCGATCACGCTGACCGCCAAGGGATTCCAGAATACGAATTTCCTCTTCGCCGATTACAACCTGCCGCTGGTGGCCGAGACCCTGACGGTCAAGCAGTCCACCATCGATAAGGAACGCGACAAGCTGAAGGCCTTCCTGATCGCCGAGATCAAGGGCTGGAAGGACGCGGTCGCGAATCCGGCCGAATCGGCGCGACTCGCGGTCGAGGTATACGGCAAGGATCAGAAACTCGATCTGAACGAACAGACCCAGGAGGCGACCGCGCAGAACGGCCTCGTCGTCTCCGCGGATTCGACCGCCAATGGTTTGCTGACCATGACCGATCAGTTGATCGAGCAGAATATCGCCGCGTTGCGCAATGCCAAGATCGATATCAAGGCCGACCAGCTGTTCGACCTCTCGGTGCTGCGCGAGGTGTACGCGGAGAATCCGGGCCTGAAGTAGCGCTAGAGCGCCACCGGGGCGTTGGCCGGGAATTCCTTGAATTGCGGTTCGGCGTCCCGGTTTTCGGTGATCCGCCGTTCGGTTTCGGACCGGGCGACAAGCAGTTCGGCGGCGATCGAAACGGCGACCTCGGCGGCGGTGCGTGCCCCGATATCGAGACCGGCGGGGGAGTGCAGGCGGGCGAGCGTCGCGTTGTCGAAGCCGCCCGCTTGTAGATCTTCGATGCGTCTCAGGTGTGCGGACCAGGAGCCGTTTGCGGCGAGGTAACCCAGTTCGGGTAGTCGCAGCGCCACGGTGAGCAGCGGGATTTCGAACGTCGGATCGTGTCCGAGGACGACAATCGCCGTGCTGCTATCGATTTCGCCCGCCGCGGACAGGGTGTTCAGGTACCGGTGCGGCCAGTCGACGACCACCTCGGCACCCGGGAAGGCATCGGGTGTCGCGAAGGTTTCGCGGGAATCGCAGATCGTGACGCGGTAGCCGAGCAGTTTGGCCTGGACGGTCAGCGCCGCGGCAAAAGCGTTGGCGCCGAAGATGATCAGTCGCGGTGGCGGCGGGAACGAGGCGACGAATACATCGGATTCGGGCAGCGCGACCAGTTCCGTCGCATGACGCTGCGGGGTGATCAGATGCTGTCCGATCAGATCCGGATCCGGATTCCACACCACGGTGAAGAGGGTAACTCGGCGGTGCGCGGCGATTTCCGCGGCTATGGAGGGGAATTCCGGGAAGTCCCGGCGCGAGAACGGCTCGACGAAAACATCGACCATGCCGCCGGAGTCCAATCCGGGCTCGCCCGGCGGGACGCCGAAGCGGTGCAGTCCGCGTCGACCGCTGCGCGCGGCGTCGGCGGCCGCCTCGATCACGGTCGTCTCGACGCTCCCGCCGAGGAGCGAACCGTAGACCGCGCCATTGGCATCTATCAGGATCGATGTTCCGACCGGCAGCGGTCCGGAACCAACAGTTCGCACGACGGTGGCCAGTCCACCTGTCCGGCCCGAATGCCACACCCGCAATAGGTCGTCGACGATGTCCCGCATCTGTTCAGCTCCGCTCACGCGTGCGGCGTGGCCGGGAAGTCACGATCATCGCCTGTCGCCAAATCGTCGCACGTGACGCACACCATATCGTTATTACCGGCTAAATAGGTGCGCCCGCCGGAATCTCTAACAGCTGCTTGATACACCGAGGTCCAGTGCTTATGAGACATGACAACGGGATGGCCGGGTGTGGCGTGGAACATAGCCCGCGCCAGGCCGGTGGGTGCCGCGAAGGCCGCGGCGACCACCCGGGCGACCACATCGGCCCCGACATCGGGGGTATCCACCGGCATGATCGCGACGTACTCGGCGGGGGTGCGCGCGACGGCTCGCAGACCCGCCCGCAGCGAGGCCCCGAGTCCGGTCGCCCAGTCCGCCGCCCACACGTGATCGACACCCTTGGGTAGGTCGACCGCGTCCGGTGTAGGTCCGGTCGCGCCGAGCACCACGATCACCGGATCGCAGCCGCCGTCGCGCAGGGCCGCCACCGCCGACCGCAGCCAAGCGCCGCCCTCGGCCAATGCTTTGGGCATCCCGTAGCGCGTGCCGGCGCCGGCGGCCAAGACGATGCCCGCGCAGACCGGTTCGGGTGATGCAGCCATGAAAAGACGGTAGCCCGGCCGAGTAGCCGATGGGTTACGGAAAAGTGCTTTGACGTCGACAGTCAGACGCTGACGACACGCCGGAGGTGATCTATCTCGTTCGACTGGCGACCGGGGCGGTCGTATTCGATGCTGGTCCGATGACACCCGACGGGTTGGGCCTCGCGGAATTCAACGCATTGCCCGAAGCGGCGGCCAATGCGGCCTTGCTCGCGTGTTGCTCTTCGCCGGAATGGGCTCGTGCGCTGGTCGCGGGGCGGCCGTACGCGAATATCGATGCCATATTCGATACGGCCGATGCGGTGCTGGCCGAATTGTCCGAGGCGCAGATCGATCGCGCACTCGACGGACATCCGCGGATCGGCGCGCGGCCCGATACCGTGGCATCGGCGCGCGAGCAGGCCGGGGTGGCCGGGGCCGAGGATGCCGTGCGGATCGGATTGGCCGAGGGCAATCTGGCCTATGAGGCGAAGTTCGGCCATATCTATCTGGTGTGCGCGACCGGTAAGTCCGGCGACGAGCTGCTGGAGTTGCTCACCGCCCGGCTCGGAAATGATCCGCAGACCGAAAGGCGGGTTATGCGAACGGAATTGGCGAAGATCAACCGGATTCGGTTGGCGCGGCTGCTGGTCGAGGATGGCGAATGAGCGAGCGAACATTCAACACAGCCAGCTTGGTGGTCATGACGGAGCCGAGCGAGGTGCAGTCATGAGCACGATCGGTACGCATGTGCTCGATGCCGTCGCGGGTGCGCCCGCGCCCGGAATCGCGGTGGTGCTATATCGGGACACCGAGGTGCTCGGTTCCGGAGTCACCGATGACGATGGCCGGATCGCCTCGCTCGGTGCGGCATTGCCACCCGGCACATATCGGCTGGTATTCGATACCGGCGCTTACTTCGCCGGGCGCGGGGTCGAATCGTTCTATCCGGAGGTTGCCATCACGTTCGTCGTCATCGAGGAGCGGCACTATCACGTCCCATTGCTGTTGTCGCCCTTCGCCTTTTCCACCTACCGAGGGAGTTGAGCCATTCATGGAGCTGACTGGGCCGATCGTGCTGTCCGACAACCGGTACGGAAAGGCAGAGAACCGCATCGTCCGGATCTATCGGGACCAGCCACGTCACGAAATCCGCGATGTGAACGTATCCACGGTGCTGCGTGGCGATTTCGCCGATGCCTATGTCGCCGGTGACCAGTCGAAGGTGCTGCCCACCGATTCCCAGAAGCAGACCGCCTACGCGTATGCGAAAAAGCCTGGGCTGCAACCGATCGAGGATTATGCGCTCACACTCGCCGCGCATTTCGTAGATGAGATCGCGCCCGTCGACAGCGCGCGCATCGAGGTCGAGGAGTATGCCTGGCAGCGGGTCACCGTCGACGGCAGCGAGCACGATCACACCTGGGTGCGGCAGGGTTCCGAGGTGCGGACCGCGACGGTCACGGTGTCGGGCAAGGACGACGGGCAGCAGGCCTGGGTCATCGGCGGGGTCAAGGATCTGGTGATTCTCAAGTCGACCGGCTCGGAATTCGCCGACTTCCTCACCGACGATTTCACCGTCCTCGCCCCGACGAACGACCGGATGCTCGCGACCTCCCTCGTCGCACAGTGGCGTTTCGCCGCCACGACCGGCGTGGACTGGGATGCGGTGTACGCGGGCGTCCGGCAGCGGATGGTCGAGGTCTTCGCGACGCTGCATTCGAAGGCTATGCAGCAGACGCTCTTCGAAATGGGCAAGGCCGCACTCGAGGCCTTTCCGGTGCTCGCCGAAATCCGGCTGGCCGCGCCGAATAAGCATCATTTCGACTACGACCTCGGTCGGTTCGGCATCGAGAACCACGGCGAGGTCTTTCACGCCGACGACCGGCCCTACGGACTCATCCATGCCACTGTGCAGCGGGAAGATGCCCCGGCGGCCGGGCCCGCATGGCTACCGTAGGCACATGACGACAACGACGGTCATCGACGGGTGCGCCGTGGCGACCGTCGATCCGAACGGCACCGAATACCGCCGCGGGTATGTGACGGTGCAGGGCAACCGGATCACCGCGGTCGGTGCGGGTGATGCGCCCGATCTCGGCGCGGATGCGCACCGCATCGATGGCCGTGGCTGCCTGCTCACGCCCGGACTGGTGAACACCCATCACCATCTCTATCAGTGGGTCACCCGGGGTCTGGCCGCGGATAACACGCTGTTCGAATGGCTCACCACGCTCTACCCGATCTGGGCGGGCATCGATGAAGATGCGGTTCGCGTCGCCGCCACCGGTGCGCTCACCGCGCTGGCCCGCACCGGTTGCAGCACGTCCACCGACCATCACTACGTATTCCCGCGCGCGAGTGGCGACCTGCTCGGCGCGGAAATCACCGCCGCCGCCGAGGTGGGGTTGCGATTCCATCCGACGCGCGGCTCGATGGATCTCGGGCAGAGTTCGGGTGGGCTGCCGCCCGACGAGGTGGTGGAGACTCTCGACGCCATTCTCACCGCGAGCGCGGATGCCGTTGCGCGCTGGCATGATCCGTCATTCGACTCGATGCTGCGGATCGCGCTCGCGCCATGCTCGCCGTTCTCGGTGACCACCGAGTTGCTGCGCGAATCCGCCGTGCTGGCGCGCGATCTCGGCGTACGCCTGCATACCCATCTGGCCGAGACGATCGATGAAGCCGAGTTCTGTGCGGATAAATTCGGCTGCACACCCGCCCAGTACATGGAGCGCCTCGGCTGGCTCGGCTCGGATGTCTGGTACGCCCATGGCATCCACCTGGACGACGCTGCCATCGGCACAATGGCGAAAACCGGCACCGGAGTGGCGCATTGCCCAACCTCGAATGCGCGGATCGGCGCGGGAACCGCACGCACGGCGGATCTGGTCGCGGCGGGGGTACCGGTGGGGCTCGGCGTGGACGGTGCGGCGAGCAATGAATCCAGTTCGATGATCGAGGAGCCACGCAATGCGCTGCTCTATGCCAGGGCCAAGGGCGGACCACGCGCGCTCGGTACTCGAAAAGCCTTGGAGCTGGCGACTATCGGTGGTGCACGGGTGCTGGGGCGCGAGTCCGAAATCGGGTCGATCGAACCGGGCAAACTCGCCGATCTCGCTTTGTGGCGGCTCGATACGCCCGCCCACGCGGGCATCGATGACCCGGTGACCGCACTGATTCTCGGCTCGGCACCGCCATTAGCGGCGTTGATCGTCAATGGGCGCATGGTTGTTCAGGATGGTGAGGTACGCACGGTTGACGAGGAGAAGATCGGTGGGAAGGTCGCGCGGGCGCAGGCGGCGCTTGTCGCGAAGTCGCGCTGATTCTCGGTCCGCGGCCGGTCTGCTTTGATCGCGGGCGCCATGTGCTGGTTAATGGCGGGAAGCGAGCGCGTCGTCGGCAATGCTGAAGTGAGCGTCCCCACGGCGACATGAGCGCCCACGGCGACCGAAGCGCTGAGCCGCGCGGCTCTAAGATAGTGCCAAATCCCGACATATCAAGCACTGCGGTGATCAACGACCCGTTTGTCGGCGCCACACAGGACGCAAGCGCCTTGGGCGCATTCACAGGGCCAGCCATTGCTCGATGAGGTCGAGCGTCGCTGCCGAATGCAGTGGTTCGCCGTCTTCGGTGTCGAGCAGGATCCAGGTGCAGGGCGTCCAGGGGTCGCGCATCAGACGGTAGCCCGCCCGCTCGGCCCGCTCCACGAGCAGCTGAAATCGTACGGAATCCGGATCAGATATCACCGCCCTGCCTTTCGTTGCGCGTCGGTCGAGACGTTGCCTTCGCGTGATCGGACCCTGCCTCGTGAAGGTTCCCGGGTGACAAAGAATTTCGCCCAATACTCGTGCCGGATCGCATCCCATAGCGGCGACAGGTCCGGAAACCGCTCACGCATCCCAGCCAGATCCGGTGCGCCGGCGGGCGTGCTGGCTGACATCAGCCGCTGGTCAGAGACATTGTGTACCAGCATGATCCGAATGTGATGATGGTCGATCCGCCATTGCGCTACCCAGTCGCCGACCTCCGTGCGATGCTCGCTCATCCCGATCCCCTACTGAAGCGTTAGTTGTCGTCGCCGTTGGTGATGTCCGCGGAGGGATCGGTTGCGCCAGTTCGGAGAGATTGTCCAGGACCTCGCGCAGTGTGTGCACGGTCGGTCCGTTCTGGGGGAGTGGCTCACTGTCCAGCGGCGGGAATGCGATTCCCCGCGCGGCGGCCCGCTCCCGTGGCGTCGCCGTCTGCGGAACGAGTCGGCCCGCGTCGATCAGGGTGTAGTAAGCCGCTGCCTTCCACACGCAGCGCGCGACTCGACAGGCGAGATGCGCGCGCAGTAGTTCGTGCGCCAGCTCGACATCGGCGCATCCGCACACCTGCGGCGGCGTCACGATCATGTCCACGCCGCATCCACGACGACCGGTGTCGGTCTGGACAAGTCACCGCGCGTGAACCCGATAGCCTTCGGCGGCTCCGGTCGGTGTGCATAACGTTCTGCCACTCGCTTATTCGGCATCATTGCGGCATTCGGTATAGGTGCCTCGGTAGCCCGCGTGCTGATCGGCGGGCACCGAAGAGCCGAGTTCATCGTTGTCGTCCTGAACATGGGTGAACCTCACTGGTGTGATGGTCGATTGAAGCGCGGCACCCGGCGGTGTCAGTCCGATCGCCTCGAGCACCGGCTGGGGGTCTCGCGAACGATGCGGTTTGCTCCCTAGCAATCACCGTGTGCCGCGCAGAAACAACGACATCAGCAACTCTGACCAGGCACAACGTCGATCAGGAATCCATCGGAGATTTTTCGTTGTGCCAGAGACGTTTCCGCTAACTGTGGCAAACTGGTTCCGCTCCCTGCTGTCCGATATTCCGTCCAACGAGGGGTAATCAGAGATGGCCGAGGAAGACAGCACCCTGCCCCGGCGACAGCTGGGGCGCATGTTGCGCCAGCATCGCGAAGCGGTGGGGATGACAATGGCGCAGTCAGCGAGGCTGGTGGAGATCGGGACCACCACCTTGCACCGGCTCGAGAAGGGCACGGCCGACAAGATTCGTGTCCGCATAGTCCAGCATCTGTGCGAGATCTACGAGCGCAGTGCAGAAGAGACCACTGCGCTGAAACACCTTGCCGAGCAAGCGGCCGTGAAGAACTGGTACGCGGAGTATAGCGACGTGCTGCGCGGCAACTTCGACAACTACATCGAGCTGGAAGGGGCGGCGCGGCACCTGTTTTCGTACCAGGAACTCATTCCCGGGCTCCTACAAACAGAAGCCTATGCCGCCTCGCTTATGCGCAACTACAATCTGCGAGAGCCCGATGGCGACCTCCAGCGCCGCGTCGAGCTGCGAATGAAGCGGCAGGTGATCGTCAAACGGAAGTTCCAGCCGGTCATGCTCGATGTCGTGCTGCACGAATCCGCGCTGCGGCGGGTCGTCGGCAGTCCGAAGGTCATGAGCGATCAGCTGCGCCGCGTGGCCGACGTCAGCACGTGGCCGAATGTCGAAGTTCGAATACTCCCCTTCAGCGCGGGAATGCCGCTGGGGGTGGTACCGGGTCCGTTCGTGATCATGGACTTCGGAACCGACAGCAAGGGCAGGCCGGTCGAGCCTTCGATCGTCTATATAGAGAGCGTGGTCACCGCCAATATCTACTTACAGAAGCAGGTTGATGTCGACCGCTATCTTCAGGTCTCGGCGGCTCTGCACGATGCCTCGCTGAACCCCGTCGACAGCAGAGCGCTGCTGAGGAAGATAGCAAAGGAGTATCAACTGTGAAAATGAACTTTACCGGTGCTGCGTGGTTCAAGAGCAGCTACAGCCAGGCCGATCAAGAATGCGTGGAAGTCGCCCGGCTGAGCAACGGCGGCGTCGGCCTTCGCGACTCCAAGAACCCGACTGGCCCGGCGCTGGTCTTCGCTCCGGCCGATTGGGATGCCTTCATGTCATGCGTGCACGACGGTGAGTTCGCCCGGCCAACGGTCTAGCGCTTCTCCGAGCCGAGCCGAGCCGAGCCGAGCCGAGCCGAGCCGAGCCGAGCCGAGCATGGTCAACGGCCTCAGTCTGATGCGTATCCGACTGGGGCCGTTGCTGTTTCTCTCATTGGCATTTCTTCTACCCGCTATGCCGCAGCCGTCATTGATCCGGTAGATGCCCGCGGCGCTCCGGACTCCTCGCCCTCATCTGTGCGCGGCTATTCGATATGGGTTGGGCGATGCCGTCTGGCGGGCGTTGTGTCGGGGCTGTCGTTGATCCGGTTGGTGCTCGCGGCGGGCCAGTCCCATCGTGTCAACTCCGACCCAACTGTCGATTTGGCACAGAATTCGTGATTGCCCGAAGATGCGAAGGGGCGGTTGATAGTTCATCATGTCCCCGGTGTTCTGATCTTGGACCGATGAGTGTTCTGTTCCCGCATCTGAGGGACTGCGGATCGAGGGGGTCTGCGCGGCGGGTTCAACTGTGCGGATCGAGGCCGCCACGGGTGAGGATCCGGTCGCGTGATCGGGGTTCGGGTCTGCAGCCTGTTCTGGGTCAACTCCGAGTGCGGCAAAACAACTTTCACCGAGCCGGTGCCGCAGCTCGCGGCCCGGCACGCCCGTCGAAACTGATCTTGCAGCGCATGTTGTGCGCTGACGTCCTGGGCGACCGCGGGGGAGCGCGATCGACCACGCAGCTGGCAGCCACGGTGAGCCGGATGACGTTGCTGCGCCAGATCGCTTCCGAACACCGGGCGGGCCTCGATTCGATGCAGTCGGTCCTGACCTGGCCCAGCTGGCCGGGCACGTCCGCGAGTTCGCCGAGATCATGAGCCAGCGCCGCGGCCAAAATCCCGAACGGTGGATGGCCTGCCTCGACGCCGACGACCAACCGGCGCTGCATTCGTTCATCCGCGGCCTGCGTCGTGATCAGAACGCGGTCACCGCCGTGCTGACGAGGAAGGCTCGGGGCCGTCGTCGCCGAAGTGCCGGTGTCGGGTCATCGAGCGGTGAGGACGTGTGCCCACGGCTCATCGATGTCGGCCAGACCCAGCACGGCGACCACGTTGTCGAGCATTCCGGCGCCGAACCAGCGCCGCACGGCGTCGTCGTCGCCCAGTAGATGCCGAACGGTGTCAACCTGCTTGGCGTAGCATCGCCGCACGGCCTGCGCCACGAGCGGCTCGCCGGCGGCACAGTTCGCATGCATGAGGAAACGCAGGATGTTGCGGTCCGCGACGAGCGCGGCGTAGGCGCCGCGCGCCGCGTCCAACGCGGCCTCGGGCGCCAGCTCGGCTCCACCCGAGGCGGGCGAGTGAGCGACCAGCGTTTCGGTCATTACGACGGACACGTGGTCGACCACCGCCGCGAACAGCGCTTCCTTGTTCGGGTACAGGCGATAGAGATACGGCTGAGAGATGCCGACCCAGTCTGCGATCTCGTGCGTCGTCGTACCGTAGAAACCCTTTTGCGCGAAGCATTCGACCGCGGCGGCCATGATGGTCCGACGTCGTTCGTCGCTCTTGGTGCTAGTGCCGGCGGCGGGCATGGGCGTCAGTTAAACACGGCTCCACATCAGCCCCCAAAAGTCACGCTGAGGTCGGGGTCGGACGGCACGTCCTGGGGTGTGAGCGCCTCGATCGCTACCAGCGGGTTCCAGTAGTCCAGGTAGTGGGTGATGCGCGCGTCGTCATCGGTCCGGACGACGGAGATGCACGTCTGCTCGTAGGGCTTGCCGGTCGGCAGCGCCGTGCCCTTCGAGCGGAATTCGGCGATCACCAGACTCGGATCGACCGTTTCGTGGAACACCAGGTCGACGAACTCCACGTCAAAGGTCTCGGGAAAGTTGCTCATGTGTGCGCGTAGTGCGTCTCGCCCGGTTACCCGCTGGGGCACGCCGGCCGGGGCGTACGGGAACTCGAGGACCGCGTCCGGGGTGAACAGCATCACCCATTCTTCGACGCGTCCGGCGGCGGTGAGGCGCAGGTGCTCGGCCAGGGTGTGCTGGGCGGCGGCGCGGCGGGCGGCTGTGTCTTCTTCGGCTGTCATGTTCGCTCCTACGTTAGTGGTCGATTGATAACCTACTGTAGCACGGCAGATGTGCGGGTGGTAGCGGGATATTCGGCATGTCCTCATGCCGTACCACCAGAATTACGAGGTCTGACACAATCCCCCGCATCGACCGAAAGCGATTCCGTCGCGGAGCGGTCCGGCGGTTTCCCTGGTGCTGGCGTCGACTTCGCCTGCCCAGCTGCGATCGGTCGTCTCGGGGTCGGGATCTACCTCGAGACGGTCACCTGCCAACCGTAGGAAACGCAGGTTCCTCGTCTAAGAAGAGCCCACCGTAGTTGCGCATCTTGTCCAACGCTTCGCGTGGATTCCAGTTAAGGATGTGAACATGCTCGCAGCTAGCGGTCGGCGAGAACGTATGCGGCCTCGAGGTTTTCGGCGACTACGATCGCACCGTGATCGCGCCACGCCAGCGCAGCGAAGTCCGCGGTTGGCATATCGATCAGGAGTTTCTCGGTCAAAATTTGTGCCTGATCCCACCTAAGCCGTGCGTGAACTGTCGCACGGGACGACGCCAGTCTCGAGCGCCGCTGAGGCGCAGGTTTACCCCGACGGGCAGCTGCTGCTGTCCGCCGAACGTTCATGCGGCGGTGCCGGCGTCCGGCCGGGATCGGGATCGCAGCCAATCCCGGTATTGTTCGCGTTCACGGCGTCTGCGGGCTTCGCGTTCTTGTTCGTTGCGGGCGTGGATGCGCGTCAGCGCGGCGGCGAGTAATTCGTTGGCGTGATGGCGATGGTTGATCGTGGGGGCGCCGGTGGGGTCGATGTGCTCCGGCGCAATCCAGGCGGTGCGGCCTGCAAACGCCGAATCCTTGTCTTGCGCAACGGTTTTCCAGCCGCCCGGCCCATCGTTAATCAGGGCATGGCACGCGTCGCAGGCCAGCACGAGGTTATCGATATCCGTGCGTCCATCCTTGCCGTAGTCCAGGATGTGGTGGACCGCGCAGAGGCTGGCCGGTGCGTCGCATCCCGGGCGCGAGCAGCCGCGCAGGGCGGCGATCAGCGCCAGCCGTTGTGCCCGCGACCCGAGACGTTTCATCCGGCCGAGGTGCAGCGGCAGCCCCGCATGATCGAATACTGCCAGGTACGGTTGTGAACGCTCGGCCATGGCGAGCGCGTCCCGAATCGGTACCACCCCACCGGTGGCGGTGGTCGCAACGCCCGACATCCGTTCCAGGTCATCGAGTTTCATCGTCAGGATCGTTGTCACTGGCAAGCCGCGGTGGCTGCCCAGGTCTTCGGCGACGAGCCCGGACCGCAGCACGGCGGTCAGCGCATCGTGGTTGCGCTGCGCGGCGCTGCGGTGATCGCGCCGAGCGGCGTCGGCCAGCGCGGGGGGATCGACGGCGTCGATGTCGATGGTGGGACCGTCGGGGTCCTCGGGATTGCATACGCCCGGTCGGGCGTATTTGGCCAGCAATGGATCCAGCAATGCTCGCAGCACCGGATCGATCTCCCCACGGATCGGCGACATCCCGTCCGGCCGTTGCCGACCCACCGTGATTCCGCGCATGCGACCCCGATCGATGTTGTCGGTGAGCCGGCCGTCGGGGTCCAGATGAGCCAGGATCCGGTCGCCGATCTTGCCTATATCGTCCGGCGAGCCCGACCGCGCGAACTCGGCCAGGATCTGCTCGGCCGCCTCCCGATCTTCGGTGGACACCCCGCGCGGTACGCGGTTCATAACATGCGCGATAACCTGCACATGGTCGGCGGAAATCTCGCCGCGCGCCAAAGCGCCGGCGGTGCGGGGCAACTGCGGCTGCAACTGTTCTCCACCCATATCGCGGGTAGCCCCGACCCACCGCGCCGCATGCACCCGGCTTCCGGCATCGGCGCTCGACAACCGCAGTGTCTGCATCAGGAATCGCTTCAGCGTCTTCGACCCGGTGTGCGCGGGGATCGAGCGTTCATCGGCCTCGACCAGCAGGCGGTGCTGCAGTGCGGTGAGGCTGCGTGCGCATCGCTCCACATCCCGGATCAGATCCAGCACATCATTGTCCGACAATCCGACCAACGGCTGCTCGAGCAGTTCGGAGAGCGCAGCGAGCAGCGAGCTAGCTGCCTGTCCGCTGGTGTCCGCACTGTTCGAAAGCATGTTCGAATTCTATCGCGGAATGATTACCCGGCGCACCCCTGTGGGGCATCTGATCTGCACGTCTTCACACTGGACAAATGGCTGAATAGGTCAGTGCCGCAGAATATTTCGGTCGACCGACCAGGACTCCGCCGCCGACGCAATTACTGAACGCACGAAAATCACGCGGGCTACGACGGGGTGATGCTCGGCCTGCCGGGCACCGGATATCACCTGGAGTTCACCAGCCATGTGGACGGCAGTCCCGGCGACGCGCCGAGCGCGGAAAACCTCCTGGCGCTCTACTTTTCGGCCGAAACCAAAGCTGGACGAGCTGATCGAGCCGTCTCCGAGGCCACGCGTGCCCGGCTGATCGGTCGGACTCCGGCGCACCGGCTTGCGGATCCCGCCCGCCTTGCGCGCGACGGCTTATCGACCCTGTCAACCGGCGGGGCGCATTTGTCCCCCAGCCGCGACCGAACGCGGCCGGGAGTCGCCGGAGATTCGTCCACCAGCTCGAGCAACTGGTTCCGGTTGTGCGACGGCTGTACCCGGCGCCCGACCGTATGAAGCCTGTTGCGGTGCATCCACAGAATGGGTGTAGAACACGAGTCTTCCGGATGGTGCCCGCCCGGCCGAATACGAATTGTCGATTTGCCACCGTCGTGGAAGACGACAACGAACCGCCGAATTCGTCGGCGCGGCAGGTCGCGCTATAGAAGTAGCGGTTCCGTCAACTAATCACCGAGCCCGGTCCGTCTGTGTGGATCGGGCCTGGCTGGTCTCTGGGGCAAACGTGTATTCGGTGGGCACTTCGATCTGCCGCAATCAAGACGAATGTCCTGATCAGACGGTATTGCTGGATACTGGAACTACGGACGTCTGCGGCTGCGTGGCCCAAGCTGAGGGCGCAGGTGCTCTATTCAGCGGGTAACGACCGCGCAACCTGGGGCGGGCGTCGCGCAACATCGCGGCAACCCACGGCTTCTACTGTGGCGGCAGCGGTAGTGGAGCGAGGTGTGGCGTGGATCTGGACACGATTCGGGATGTGATTGTGGCGCGGGGGCGGGCTGACCTGGCTGTTGTGGGCGGGGGATGTGGGGTGCTCGCCGGGGGGACTTTCTTGTTCTCCGAGCCGCAGGAGGAGTTGGATCGGCTGGTCGATATCAGCGCGCTCGGGTGGCCTGCGTTGACCGAGACGCACGAGGGGCTGGAGATCGGGGCCACCTGCACGTTGGCGGAGTTGTCGGGGGCCGGGGCAGGGCGGGAGTTGGGGGTGGAAATGATGCGGGCGGACTGGCCGGGGACGGCGTTGTTCGCGCAGTCGTGTCGGGCGTTGCTGGCATCGCACAAGATATGGCGGACGGCGACGGTGGGCGGGAATGTGTGCCTGTCGTTGCCCGCCGGGGCGGTGTTGGGGGCGCTGGTGGCGTTGGACGGCGTCGCGCTGGTGTGGTCCCCGGATGGTTCCGATCGGCGGATTCCCTTGCGGGAGTTCGTGCTCGGGCCGGGACGTAATGTGCTCACCTCAGGTGAAGTGTTGCGATCGATTGATGTTCCGATTCGAAGTCTGCACGCGCGCACTGCGTTTCGGAAGATCGCGCTTGCTCCGCTCGGCCGTTCCGGCGCGGTTGTGATGGGCCGACGCGAGGTGGACGGCCGCTGCGCGCTGACCATAACCGCGGCGACGACCCGGCCGATAGTGCTGGATTTCGACGGGATGCCCGGTGCTGCCGAGGTGCGGGGTGCGGTAGCGGCCATCGACCCGACGCTCTGGTTCGACGATCCGCACGGAGCGCCGGACTGGCGTCGCCATGTCGCAGGGGTGCTGGCCGGTGCGGTTGCCGCCGAGCTGCGCACCGAAGTCGGTGATGGGCAATGAGATTCGAGGTCGACGGCCAGTCGGTACATGCGCAACCGCGTCCCGGCCAATGCCTGCGCACGTTATTGCGCGAACACGGCTATTTCGCGGTGAAGAAAGGTTGTGATGCGGGCGATTGCGGTGCGTGCACCGTGCAACTCGACGGAATCCCCGTGCACTCGTGCATCATTCCCGCCTACCGCGCTGCCGACCGCACCATAACCACCGCCTCCGGCCTCGGTACCGTTGAGCAGCCGCACCCTGTCCAGCAACGTTTCGTAGACTCCGCCGCATTCCAATGCGGGTTCTGCACCGCGGGAATGGTCGTGACCGCAGCGGGCCTCGACTGTGGCGGCCCGACCGGCCCTGATTCGGACGCATTGCCTGAGCTCATGAAGGGAAACCTCTGCCGCTGCACCGGATATCGCACTATTGCCGAGGCGTTGGGTGGGACTCCTGACACGGATCCGGAGGCTGCCGGGATACGTGATACGGGCCCGATCCCAGGCACGGGCCACGCTTCGGCGCCAGGCGGTCGTGCGCCTGGGAGCCTGCCCTTGGGGACGGGTGGCGTTTCGGCGTCGAGCGGTGTTGCGACTGACTGCCCGACCATGGGCAGTAGCGCTCCGGGCATTGATACGACTATCGGGCCTGACCAGGCGAAGGACCCTCTCCACAGCTCTGAAGGTGGCACAAGGATCAGCGCTGCGGTGGAGGTCTGTCCGGACCATCCCGCCCGTGGACACGCGGGCACCGACGTCGGTGCGCCCGCCGGAGCGCGAGTCGTCACCGGCACAGAGCCGTTCACCTTCGATGTCCGTCCGCAGGATGCGGCCACTGATGTGGATGCCGCCACAGCGCCGCCGACGAGCCCACTGCATATCGCCGTCTTACCGAGCCCACACCCCCACGCGCGAATCGTGGCCATCGACACCTCCGCCGCCGAAAACCTGCCGGGCGTGCATGCGGTGCTCACGTACGCCGACGCTCCCGATATCGCCTTTTCCACTGCACGCCACGAACTTCGAGTCGACGACCCAGATGACACCTACGTGCTGGATCGCACGGTGCGATTCGTCGGACAGCGGGTCGCTGCCGTAGTGGCGGAGAGCCTGGATATCGCTCGCGCAGGTTGCCGAGCGATACAGGTCGAGTACGACATCCTGCCCGCGGTATTCGATCCGGCCGAGGCATTGCTGCCGGAAGCGCCGAAACTGCATGGTGATAAGCAGGATTCGGCTCGCATCGCCGATCCCGAACGCAACCTGATCGCTGAGATCAAGGGCGAGGTAGGCGACGTTCAGGCGGGCCTCGCCGCGGCGGCGCAGGTGGTCAGTGGTGTGTGGCATTCGCCGCGCGGCCAGCACGTACATCTGGAAACCCACGGCGGTATCGGCTGGTTGGACGCCGACGGCAGGCTGGTCGTCCGCTGCAGCACGCAGGTCCCGTTTCTGGTGCGCGACGAACTGTGCCAGATCTTCGGGCTACCGCGTGACCGGGTGCGGGTATTCGCCAAGCGCGTCGGCGGCGGATTCGGCGCCAAACAGGAAATGCTGGCCGAGGATCTGATAGCACTGGCGGTGTTGCGCACCGGTCGACCCGTGCAATACGAATTCACCCGCTCCGACGAATTCACCAGCGCCACTTGCCGTCATCCGATGCGGGTCGCGGTCACCGCGGGCGCGAATGCCGACGGCATACTGACCGCACTGTCGATCGACGTGCTCGCAGATGCCGGGGCCTACGGCAATCACAGTGTGGGCGTGCTGTTCCACGGCGTCGGCGAATCCATCGAGGTCTACCGCTGCGCCAATAAGCGCGTCGAGGCGATGACGGTCTACACCAACAACGTTCCCTCGGGGGCATTCCGCGGCTACGGTCTCGGGCAGATCATTTTCGGCGTCGAGTCGGCATTGGATGAACTGGCGCGCGCACTCGATATCGACCCATTCGAATTCCGCCGCCGCAATGTCATCGTCCCCGGCGACGCATTCGTCGGCGCGGAAGTCAGCGACAGCGATCTGGACTTCGGCAGCTACGGCCTCGATCAATGTCTCGACCTTGCCGAACGAGCCTTATTGCGCGGCAACGGGATTCGCCCCCCAGGTCCGGACTGGCGGGTGGGGACCGGTATGGCGCTGGCCATGATCGCGACCATCCCACCGCGCGGCCACCGTTCCGAGGCAACTGTCACCCTGCTGCCCGGCGGACGCTACGAACTCCGCGTCGGCACAGTCGAATTCGGCAATGGCACCACAACAGTGCACGCTCAACTCGCGGCTACGGCACTGAACACCGACGTGCGGCGCATCGTGATCCGCCAGTCGGACACCGACGTCGTCGGCTACGACACCGGGGCGTTCGGGTCCACCGGCATCACCGTCGCGGGCAAGGCCTCTTACGCCGCGGCCGTGGCACTGCGTGAGCACATCCTGGTCCGGGCCGCCAAACTGACCGGTCGTGCCGAAGCGGAGTGCGTCCTGGTGGCCGATGGCGTCCGCTGCGGCGATCGGCTGATCGACGCCACCGAACTCCTGGCCGACGGCGAGTTGTCCGGACACGGCGAACACGCGGGCAGCCCGCGCTCGGTCAGCTTCAATGTGCAGGCGTTCCGAGTCGCCGTGCAGCCCGACACCGGGTTGGTACGCATCCTGCAATCGGTCCAGGCCGCGGACGCGGGCACGGTGCTCAACCCGGTGCAGTGCCGCGGTCAGGTGGTCGGCGGTGTCGCGCAGGCCATCGGCACCGCGCTCTACGAGGACATGCGCTCCGTGCAGGGCGAGGTAACCACGCGGACGCTGCGGCACTATCACATCCCGCAGTTCGCCGATTTGCCGCACACCGAGGTCTACTTCGCCGAAACCGCCGATGACCTGGGCCCACTGGGCGCCAAGTCGATGAGCGAATCCCCGTACAACCCGGTTGCCCCCGCCCTGGCAAACGCCATCCGCGATGCTGTCGGGGTACGACAGACCGGTTTGCCGATGACCGCGGACCGGATCTGGCGCGCCCTTCAGGAAGGAGACCAGGGGTGAGTACCCAGCGACGTGAGCGTCAGGCCCGGAGGAGGCAGCGTGCGTAACCACGGAGGGCCCGGGAGCGGCGCAAATCGAACCCCGCGCCGTGAGCGTCAGGCCCGGAGGAGGCAGCGTGCGTAACCACGGAGGGCCCGGGAGCGGCGCAAATCCAATACAGCTACCCGAGAATGTCCGCGCTCGCATCGACGCGATGCTCGACACGGTCGACGCCGAGTTGCGGACCCGGTACCCGGGCCCCGACGGCCGGGTCCAGCCGATCCACACCGCCTACGTCCCGGCCGACCGGGCCGCTGCCGCGACCCCCACCGAATGGGGTGCGGCCGCGATCGAGTTGCTCGATCGCCATCACGACCTGCTCACCGGAATCGACGGCACCGACGCGCTGCCCGCCGTGCGCAGCCGACTCGAGCAGCGGCCGATCCAGGATCTGCGTATCGACTTCGAAGACGGCTACGGCTTCCGTGCCGACGCCGAGGAGGACGAGGCCGCCATCGATGCGGGGACGGCACTCGCCGAGTGGGCGAAGCAATCTGATGGCCCGACCAACCTCGGCATTCGGATGAAGGGTCTGGCGGGCACCGAACGCATTCGCGCCCTGCGCACCCTCGAACTGGTCTTGGACGCCGCGGGTGGTGTGCCTGCGGGTTTCGTCTTCACGGTCCCGAAGATCCGTGCGGCGGAACAGGCTTCGGCGTTGGTCGCCCTGTGTGACGGACTCGAGCGCGGCTCCGGACTCGCTGCGGGCACCCTGCGATTCGAATTGCAGATCGAGAGCCCGCAGGCGATTATCGCCGCCGACGGCAGCGCCCCGATCGCCAAGATGCTCAGTATGTCCGAAGGCCGTTGCAGTGCTTTGCATTTCGGCACCTATGACTACACGGCCGCATGCGGTATCGCCGCGCCCGATCAGGCGCTCGACCATCCGGCTGCGGACTACGCGAAGTCGGTCATGCAGGTGGCTGCCGCCCAAACCGGGGTGTGGATCTGTGACGGCTCCACCCAGATCGTGCCGGACCGCGATCCGGAATCGGCACTGCGCAACCATCATCGGCTCGTCGGCCGGGCGCTGCGCCTCGGCTACTACCAGGGCTGGGACATGCATCCGGGCCACTTGATCACCCGCTGGCTGGCCACCTACGAATTCTTCCGTCGCGCCATCGACGTCGCGGTCCCGCGTCTGGTCGCCTATCTCGACCGGCGCTCCGGCGACGTCATGGACGAGCCCGCCACCGCGGAAGCCTTGGCGGCCACCGTTTTACGCGGCGTGAACTGCGGTGCACGCACCGCCGATGAACTGCGTGCGCTCGCGCCGGAACTGACTCCCGAGGTGCTGCGAGCACTCGTTGCGCGGGAGCCGATTCCGCAGGAGACACTGTGAACGACGACGCAGGAGGCCCATTGAACGCGGATTTCACGCTGCTGCCCGACCTTGCGGTGCGGCCGCTCGGTGGATCGGTCATCTGGGCCGATGACGAATTCTTCGCGGAGAAGGAGAATTTGATCAATCCGGGTCCGTCGGAATACCGGCCGTCGACCTTCGGACATAAGGGCCAGATCTACGACGGTTGGGAAACCCGCAGGCACCGTGGCCGCCCCGGCGACGATTCCGCCATCGTGCGCTTGGGCGTACCCGGTGTCGTCCGCGGCATCGTGGTGGACACCGCCTGGTTCAAAGGCAACTATCCGCCCGCGGTTTCGGTCTCCGCACTCGAGATCGACGGTTATCCGCCCGCGGAAACCATCGCCGAGCGCGACGATTGGGTGCCGCTGATCGACCGCGCCCCGGTAACCGGCGACAGCCGCAATCCGTTCGCGATCGAGAACGAAAACCGTTGGACCCATGTGAAACTAACCATGCACCCCGACGGCGGCGTCGCCCGGCTGCGCGTACACGGCGAGGGCAGGCCCGACCCGGAACTGCTCGGTCTCGGCCCGCTGGACCTGGCCGCGCTGGAAAACGGCGCCCTGGTCCTCGACTGCTCCAACCGCTTCTACAGTTCGCCGAACCAGCTGCTCTACCCCGGCCTGGCACGAAAAATGGGTGACGGTTGGGAAACCGCCCGCCGCCGCGACGACAGCAACGACTGGGTGCACATTCGACTTGCCGGACCCGGCCTCATTCGCCTCGCCGAGATCGATACGTCGTACTTCCTCGGCAATAGCCCCGGCTCGGCCCGGCTCACCGGCCGCACCACCGACGGCACCGAACTCGAACTGCTCCCGCGCACCGAACTGCTGCCCGACACCAGGCATCGCTTCGCGGTCGCGCCGATGGCGGCCTCGGTCGAGGAGGTCCGCCTGGATATCTACCCCGACGGCGGACTCGCGCGACTGCGCCTCTACGGCGAACTCGGGGGTTGAGCGGCATGGGCGAACGAGATTTCGTCGGCTATGGTGCGACGCCGCCGGATCCGCGGTGGCCCGATGGTGCGAAGATCGCGGTCCAGTTCGTCCTCAATTACGAAGAGGGCGCGGAGCACAATGTGCTCGACGGCGATCCGCATTCGGAGACGTTTCTCTCGGAAATGACTCCCGCGCAAGCCTTTCCGAACCGTCACATGAGCATGGAATCGCTTTACGAATACGGCTCCCGCGCCGGACTGTGGCGGGTACTGCGCGCCTTCGAACGCCGCGACCTGCCGCTGACCATCTTCGCCGTCGCCCGTGCTATGCAGCGAAATCCGGAGGCGGTGGCCGCCTTTCGGGAACTCGGCCACGAAATCGCCAGCCACGGCTTGCGCTGGCAGTCCTACCAGCTCACCGACCGTGACACCGAGCGCGAACATATGGCCGAGGCCGTGCGCATCCTCACCGAACTCACCGGCGCGGCCCCGCTCGGCTGGTACACCGGCCGCGATTCCCCGCACACCAGGGAACTGGTGGTAGAACACGGCGGTTTCGTCTACGACTCCGACTCCTACGCCGACGATCTCCCGTACTGGGTCACCGTGCACGGCCGCAACCATCTGGTCGTCCCGTACACCCTCGACACCAACGACATGCGCTTCGCTTCACCCGCGGGTTTCCCCAGCGGCGAACAATTCTTCGCCCACCTCCGCGACGCCTTCGACGTGCTTTATCGCGAAGGCGCGGAGGGTAGTCCGAAGATGCTGTCGATCGGCCTGCACTGCCGCCTGGTCGGCCGCCCCGCCCGCCTCGCCGCGCTGGAACGCTTCCTCGACCACGTCCAGTCGCATGCCGACGTGTGGATCGCGCGTCGCATCGATATCGCCGAGCACTGGCGTCGGGTGTTTCCGGCGGTCCAGGGCGACGGGAGCGGTCAGGGTGGGTGAGCTCAGCCGAACAGATTCCGCACGAACGGCAGCGAATCCGGCAGCGACGCATTGACGGTTCCGCTGTGATCCTCCGGATACGTGTGCAGCGTGACCGGCTGCCGATTCGCCTCGAGCACCGCGGCGTACCGCAGTGTCTCCGGTGTCACCACATCGGTGTCGCGCAGCCCCTGCCCCAGGAACAGCGGCCTGTCGTAACCGGATTCGGGCAGGCCGAGGTATGCGGTCAGCAGCCCGTGCAGGTCCGGAATCTCGAGCAGCGGACGTGCGAACAGGTCACCGATCACCACGCCGTCGGCCGCGAGCGCATCGCTGAGCGGGTTGATGCAGGCCTCGCGGGCGCGGGCGAGCCAGTCGCGGCCGGACTCGGTCAGATACGAATCGATTTTCAGCGCCGGATAGGTGGTGCGCAGGCCGTTGAGGATGTAGAGCACGTACGCCGACGAGTGCGGCGACAATTTCACCGGCGGCACATGCGGACCGAGCGGCAACAGAATGTCCTGGATATACGCCGGTATGCCGGTGCCGACCGCGCCGCGGTAATCGAGTTCGGGTCCGCCGAATTCGGAGGCGTAGCGCGCCGTGTAGACGGCAGCACCGGCACCCTGCGACTGACCGACGACCACCCACTTCTTCGCCAGCGACGAGTACTGCCTGGTGGCGGCTCGCACCGCATCGACGACATTGTGCGCGACCACGACGCCATTGAGATACGGATGTTCACCTGGCGTGCCGAGCCCGGCGTAATCCGCGGTGACGATGGCATAGCCCTGCCGCAGCCACGTCTCCAGATACGCCCAGTCCCGCTCGACCGCGCTCGGCCCGGCGATGCTGTAGGCGCAGTCGTCGCCGAGTCCGACCGTGCCGTGCGCCCACGCGATCACCGGCCAACCACCCTCGGGTGCTTCCCCGGGCGGGAAGTAGACCGCGGCGCCTGCCACCGTCGGGACATCGTTCGCGGTGGTCGTCTCGTACAGGATGCGGCTGGAATTCGCCGAACCCGGCGGTGTCGCCACCGCGGCCAGCGGCGCGACGGATTCCACCGCGCCCGGATCGGCACTCGCCGCAGGCAGTTGCAGGCCTAGACCACATACGACGGCAACGGCGAACCACAGTTTCCGCATAACGGCTCCTCTCGGACACGGAACGTCTGTCCGCGATGAACGCGGTCTGCCAATCGAACCATCGGCGCCCATTTCGAGGTGGCGGAGGCCACACGGCGGCTTGTGAAGGTGCTCACAACCCGGAATTCCGGGCGCGTCGGATGGCAGCCCGTCGGGCGATCTCAAACAGTACGAGCGTTACGCTAAAACCGCATGTCAGCGCTACCGGCGGGTAGGTTTCACGCGTGCAATTCGCAGGCAAATTTCGCAAGGTTAGCAAAGACCAGTCGAAACCTAGCTCGGATTCACACTTGCAACAGGTAGACGGCTATTTCCTGGTGTGCCATCGTGTGGAAGTACACCCCATGGGCCTAGCAAGCCTGCAAATTGCCGCCACAGCAGTTCGAGTGATGCTCGACCGTGGGGCACCGAAACGAAGAAGTGGAGTCAGAGATGTCGAACGCCGGCACCCCGAAGACCGCTGCGGAGATCCAGCAGGATTGGGACACCAACCCGCGCTGGAAGGGCGTCACCCGCAACTACACCGCCGATCAGGTGTCGAAGCTGCAGGGCACCGTCGTCGAAGAGGCCACCCTCGCCCGTCGTGGCTCGGAGATCCTCTGGGATCTCGTCAACAACGAGGACTACATCAACTCCCTCGGTGCTCTCACCGGTAACCAGGCGGTCCAGCAGGTCCGCGCCGGCCTGAAGGCCATCTACCTGTCCGGTTGGCAGGTCGCCGGTGACGCGAACCTGTCCGGCCACACCTACCCGGACCAGTCGCTGTACCCGGCCAACTCGGTTCCGTCCGTGGTCCGCCGCATCAACAACGCGCTGCTGCGCGCCGACGAGATCGCCAAGGTCGAGGGCGACACCTCGGTCCAGAACTGGCTGGCCCCGATCGTCGCCGACGCCGAGGCCGGCTTCGGTGGCGCGCTGAACGCCTATGAGCTGCAGAAGGCCATGATCGCCGCCGGCGCCGCCGGTGTGCACTGGGAGGACCAGCTGGCCTCCGAGAAGAAGTGTGGCCACCTGGGCGGCAAGGTGCTGATCCCGACCCAGCAGCACATCCGCACCCTGACTTCCGCGCGTCTGGCCGCCGACGTCGCCGACGTGCCGTCGGTGATCATCGCCCGCACCGACGCCGAGGCCGCCACCCTGATCACCTCGGACGTGGACGAGCGCGACCGTGAGTTCCTGGACGGCACCCGCACCGCCGAGGGCTTCTTCGGTGTGCAGAACGGCATCGAGCCCTGCATCGCGCGTGCCAAGGCCTACGCCCCATACGCCGACCTGATCTGGATGGAGACCGGCGTGCCGGACCTCGAGGTCGCGCGCAAGTTCGCCGAGGCCGTCCGCGGCGAATTCCCGGACCAGCTGCTGGCCTACAACTGCTCGCCGTCCTTCAACTGGAAGGCGCACCTGGACGACGCGACCATCGCCAAGTTCCAGCGTGAGCTCGGCGCGATGGGCTTCAAGTTCCAGTTCATCACCCTGGCCGGCTTCCACTCGCTCAACTACGGCATGTTCGACCTGGCCTACGGCTACGCCCGCGAGGGCATGACCGCCTTCGTCGACCTGCAGGAGCGCGAGTTCAAGGCCGCCGCGGAGCGTGGCTTCACCGCCATCAAGCACCAGCGTGAGGTCGGTGCCGGCTACTTCGACACCATCGCCACCACCGTGGACCCGAACACCTCGACGGCGGCCCTGAAGGGTTCCACCGAAGAGGGTCAGTTCCACTGATACATGGCGGCGCTCCGCGCCGCGTGTTCGCGGCCCCCAAGGTTCGCTTCCGAGCACTCGAGACTCGCGCCTGCGGCGCATGCGCTTCGAGTACTCGGAAGCGAACCGGCCGCGAACCGGGTTCGTCGGGCTCACCCCGTGCGGGGTTGTGAAGGTGCCCGAATTGAATACCTCGAGCCCTCTACTCCAGTAGGGGTGTACCGCCCTTCCGGCTGAACAGCCCCAGCCGGGAGGGCATCCCTATACCTTGAACCATCGAAGGCCCGCTCACACCGGAGCAGGCACCTTCGACCCGACGCGATCGTCAGGGCACGGAGGCGGAAGCTTGCGTAACAACGCAGGGCCTCGATCGCGTCAAAATTCAACACAAGCCACCCGACAGCCAGACAAAACAGCAGGAGCGGGACGTGAGCAGCGAGAAGATTCAGCGCGTCGGCATCATCGGTGCCGGCCAGATGGGTGCCGGCATCGCGGAGGTGTGTGCGCGGGCGCATATCGACGTGCTCGTCTACGAACAGACCCGGGAGCTAGCCGCCGCAGGTCGCGCCCGCATCCTGCGCTCGCTCGACCGCGGCGTCAGCAGCGGCAAGATCACCGAGCGCGAGCGCGAACAGGCCGCATGGCGGCTGCGGTTCACCTCCGACCTCGGCGACTTCGCCGACCGCCAGCTGGTGGTCGAGGCGGTGCTCGAGGACGAGAAGGTCAAGACCGCCATCTTCGCCGAACTCGACAAGGTGGTCACCGATCCGGACGCCGTGCTGGCCTCCAACACCTCTTCCATCCCGATCATGAAGATCGCCGTCGCCACCGCCAACCCGGAGCGCGTGGTCGGCATGCACTTCTTCAACCCGGTGCCGGTGCTGCCGCTGGTCGAGCTGGTCACCACGCTCAAGACCAGCGAGGCGGTGTCCGCGCGCGCCGAGGCCTTCGCGGGCGATGTGCTCGGCAAGCAGGTCGTGCGCTCGGCCGACCGCTCCGGTTTCGTGGTGAACGCGCTGCTGGTGCCGTACCTGCTCTCGGCCATCCGGATGGTCGAATCCGGCTTCGCCACCAAGGAAGACGTCGACAAGGCGATGGTGCTCGGCTGTGCCCACCCGATGGGTCCGCTGGCGCTCACCGACCTGGTCGGCCTCGACACCGTGAAGTCCATCGCCGACTCCATGTACCAGGAGTTCAAGGAGCCGCTGTACTCGGCGCCGCCGCTGCTGATGCGCATGGTCGAGGCCGGTCTGCTCGGCAAGAAGACCGGCGCGGGCTTCTACCAGTACAAGGTCTGACACCAGTCGCTTCTGGTCTGACACTGCGGTGGTGGCGCCACTCGGCCGCGAGCCCGTCAGACGTTGCAAATCAGACAGAGCCGATGCTGTCAGCGGAATAGTCTGTTCAAGAGGTGCTGTCGTGGGCGCGTGTCACGTTTGTGCGCCCTCGCAAGTGCCACGGAGCGAGTCTTACGAGCGACGTTCGCGGCCCGTCTCGCGTCCGAGTCGTCGAAGCGCATGCGCCGCAGGCGCGAGTCTCGACGGCTCGGACGCGAGACACCAGGGGGCCGCGAAC
>NZ_JBIAFV010000014.1:0-244972 GCF_042869435.1 Nocardia sp. NPDC006982
TTCTCGGCGGCGTGGGGGTGGGGCAGATCGGTCAGGGTCAATCCGCCGATGCCGGCTTCGCGGTCCCGGACTGTGACGGCTCGCATGAAGGTCCTTCCAGGTTCATCGATGAACGACGTCGGAATTCGCTGGCGTAGCCATGACCCTAGCTCGACGCTATCGGTTGCAGTTGTCACCCGATCCGAACGATTCACAGGCGGCATGTGCGAATGTTCGCGGCTGGTGCTCTCAGCCGATGTGGAGATCCATTATCGGCGCTGGTTGCGGGCCTGGTGTTTCAGGGGCGGGGTTATTGACGCTGCCCACCACCACGATTCGGGCCATACCGCACGGTAGCCCGCCACGGTAGCGGGGACGCCGGCTGCCGGGCGGCTCGGTTGGCGGAGGCGAAGCCCTAGCCGACGGAGGGGAAGCCCTAGGCGATGAGCTGGCCGATGATCGCACCGACCGCACAGCCGATGATGGCACCCACCAGGAAGAACCAGATTCCGATGAGAATGCCGATGACACAACCGATCATCTCGCCGACCTCGACGACGGCGAAGTTTCCCAGTGCCTGGTGCAGCCCGGGCACGGGGGCCGACGCGGGGGTCAGCGTCAATTCCGTGCCGGTGTTGTCCAGCGCCGGCGTGAGGTTGAATGTCTGCCCGGTCTGGGCCTGCAACGTCGTCGGAATGGTGCCGACGACGGTGCCGTCGTCCGCGGTCACAGTGACCGCGTCGGGGCCGAGTGTGAATCTGCCGGAGGCCAGCCGCACCAGCGCGCTGGTGTGATCGGCTGCGAGGGCGGTGGTGTAGGCGATGGGACCGGCGTTCGCGCCGACGGTGATGTCCGAGGCCACCCCGGCCTGCCCGTTGGCCATGACGGTGGTTGTGGCGGTGGCCGCGATGGCCAAGCTCGCAGTCGCCAGGAGCTTCTTGATCTTCACCACACTTCCATCCGTTCCGATTTTTCGACCTTCACAGACGAACGGCACTGACTGGGATCGCTCCCGGCTATCTTCGCGCCTTCGGACAATATCGCATTTCAGAGCAAATCGTTGGCCTACGTACCGCTTGATAGCTATTTTGTCGCAATCATTCGTCGGTGCGCGACGGCCCGTCGACGGGCGGCGTGGAATGCCGCCATGTCGCCCCATCGCCGTTGTTGTCCGGTTTCGGTCGTTTTCGACACGACATCGAGACCCGCCGAAGGAGGCTGGCAAATACGCTGTGCGGTGCCGAGAACCGCTACCTCGAGTTCGACCTTCGGTTGGCTACCTTCGCCCGGGCGAAGGCGTCCGATAGGAATCGGTCTCTACCTGGATGTTCTTCGGTGGGTGCAGAGGGGTGCGAACCCACGACCGCTCGTGTGTAAATCCAGCACAGCCGACAATCCCTGCGCGAGCCCCTGACCACTGCGGATGCGTTCATAAATCTGTGCAGGCCAGCGTATTTCGGCGAGTTGGGTAGTCGACAGTCAACGACACGAAACGACAGGCTGAAACATGCGCCTGCTCCACGCTGCTGTTGGTCTGCTCCACGCCCGTCAAGGTGGAATGTACCCAGGAACACTCGACCGCAGGAAACAATCCGATCCGTCCCGTGCGACGACCGAACGCCTTCGATCCGGACCGTTGCTGCGGCTGCGCGAATTCTCATCGTGAGAAACAATCCGCTCGCCGTCGGCGGGTTCGTGCTGGTCGGAGCGGCGCAGTGAGGTCCGGTTCCGGGGCCGCACGATGGTGGGTCTCGCAGGTTCGGCGGGCGGTGTTGACCCTGGTGAGAGGCCGGTTCAAGGTGGGCGTATGGCGGTTGTCGATGAGGCCCTGGAGTTGTTCAGCGCCGAGGGTGTACAGAATCCGTATCCGGTGTACGACCGGTTGCGTGCGGCCGGTCCAGTGTCGCGTCTGGGCCGTTCGTCGTTTCACGCGGTGTGTGGTTGGGACGCGGTCGTGAACGCCGTCGGACGCTGCGAGGATTTCTCCTCGAATCTGACCGCCGCGATGGTGTTCCACGACGGGACCCTGTCGGAACAGCCGATGATCCCGCTCGACGCCGCCGCACAGGTGCTGGCCACAGCGGACGATCCGCGGCACCAAGTCCACCGCAAGATCATGCTGCCGCACCTGTCGGCTCGCCGCATCGGCCAGCTGCGCACGTTCGCGGCCCAGACCGCGGGCAGGCTGTGGGATCAGGGGGTGTGTGGTGGGCGGATCGAGTGGATGAGCGCGGTGGCCGACCGGCTGCCGATGATGGTGGTTGCCGAGTTGCTCGGCGTGCCCGCCGTGGACGTCGATCAGCTGATCCGCTGGAGCTACGCCAGCGTGGGGGTGCTCAACGCCATCGTCACCCCCGACCAGCTGACGGCGTCTGGGGTCGCGGCCCTGGAGCTGAGCGGCTATATCGCCGGGCACCTCGACCACGCGGACTCGGGGCTGCTCGGGGATCTGGCGACCCGCTGCGCCGCCGGTGAGCTGGATCAGCTCCCCGCGCTGGCCATGATGGTCACCCTGTTCAGCGCGGCCGGGGAATCCACCGCGTCACTGCTGGGCAGTGCGGTACGAATTCTCACCGAGTTGCCCGACGTTCAGCGGCGGGTCCGCGAGGACCGGAACCTGCTGGGGCCGTTCATCGAGGAAACGTTGCGTTACGAGCCACCGTTTCGCGGCCACTACCGGCACGTACTGTCCGATACCACCCTCGCGGGCACCGATCTGCCCGCCGGGTCGCATCTGCTGTTGCTGTGGGGCGCCGCCAACCGCGACCCGGCCAAATTCGACGCGCCGCACGAGTTCCGCCTCGATCGGCCGGCGGCCAAGAGCCACCTCGCGTTCGGCCGAGGCGCGCACTTCTGCGTCGGCGCGCCCCTGGCCCGCCTGGAAGCCGAAGTCGTGCTGGGCATGCTGCTGGAGCGCACCACCTGGATCGAGGCCGCCGAGGTCGGGCCGTGGCTACCCAGCATCCTGATCCGCCGGGTGCAGAGCCTGCACCTGAGCATCAGCTAGGGCATCGCGGGGTCCGGCGGACCCGGCCAGGACCGGCCCGAGGAACTCGCGCACCATCCGCTCTTCGAGCTCGGGATCTGGCACCGGCCAACACCACAACGCCATGACCACCCGCACCAGCCACTGCGCCGCGGCCGGATTCGAGCGCTGTGCGCCGATCATCTCCGCCGCCAGAGCCTCCACCACCGGCGAGGTCACCAACGATCCACCACGGCCGTCGCGCACCCCGCTCATCATGATCGGGCCCAGCGGATCGGACCGGATCCGCCGCAACGCCACCACCACCGCGGTGACGATACGGTCACCACCGTCCAGATCGCGGATGCTCTCACGCACGCCATCGACCACCCGCGCCGCGAACATAGCGAGCACGGCCTCCCGGATCACCGCCTTCCCCCCGGCGTGCCGATAGATCGTCGCCGGTGAGCAATGGATCTTCGCCGCCAGCGCGTCGATGGTGAACCTGTCGTACCCGTCCCGGGCGATCAATTCCGCTGCCGCAGCGTAGATGCGCTCGGATGCCACGGCGCCCCGATCCCTCCCGATCAGCCAATCACCCGACACCACACCACATCCTCTGATAAAGGAAACACTGCCCTCCTCATGATGAAAAATTCTATCTACTTCTTCTCACCGACCAATGATCCAGATCTAGCTGAATACAGAAACGGATGTATTATCGGTTCATGGAAACCGCGCTGCACAGCGACGCGCTGGCCCGCTTCGGGCACGCGTTGTCGGATCCGACCCGCACCCAGATCCTGCTGAACCTGCGCACCGCGCCGGGCTATCCCTCGGATTTGGCCGAGCGGATCGGGGTGTCACGCCAGATCCTGTCCAACCATCTGGCCTGTCTGCGCGGGTGCGGGCTGGTGGTCGCGGTCCCCGAGGGGCGTCGCAGCCGCTACGAGCTGGCCGACGCCCGCATCGCGTCCGCGTTGGAGGACCTGCTCGGGCTGGTGCTGGCCGTCGACCCGGCCTGCTGCCCGGCCTCGGATGCCGAAGGGTGCTGCTGATGGCCTCGCTCGGCATGCCCTCGCCGCCGGCGGCGGTGGCGCTCGGACCCGACCCGGGCCGCAAAGCGGTGTTGGCGCGGCGGATCCGCTGGCTGGTCGCCGCGACGATCTCCTACAACGTCGTCGAGGCGATCATCGCCCTCACCGAGGGCACCCGGGTGTCCTCGACCGCGCTGATCGGGTTCGGGCTGGACTCGGTGATCGAGGTGTCCTCCGCGGCGGCGGTGGCTTGACAGTTCGCCGGCCGGGACCCAGAAGCGCGGGAGAAGATCGCGCTGCGGATCATCGCGTTCTCCTTCTTCGCCCTCGCCGCCTACGTCACCGTCGACTCGATTCGCGTCTTGCTCGGCCTGGGCAAAGCCCAGCATTCCCCGATCGGGATCGGGCTGGCCGCAGCCAGCCTGGTCATCATGCCGGTGCTGTCGGCCGCACAGCGCCGCGCCGGGCGAGAACTCGGATCCGCCTCCGCGGTCGCCGATTCCAAGCAAACCCTGCTCTGCACCTACCTCTCGGCGGTGCTGCTGGTCGGGCTGCTGCTCAACAGCCTGTTCGGTTGGTCCTGGGCCGACCCGATCGCCGCGCTGGTGATCGCGGTGATCGCGGTCAAAGAAGGCCTCAACGCCTGGAAAGGCGACGCCTGCTGCCCGACACCGGTCGCGATCGGCGCCGCCGGGCCGACCGCCGGACACGACTGCGGCTGCTGAGACCACCCCACGGAAAAGGACCGCTGATGCCCAGCCTCCCCGACACCGCCCGCGCCCGATATCACGAGGAAATGCAGGCCGCGAAGGCCGCGGCCGCCGCCGGTCAACGGTGGGTCCACCTCGAGCGCGCGCACATTCTGTCGCAGCCCGACCCATGGCTGCACACCCGCAACCACCTCGCGATGTTCTTCCTGGCCGTGCAGCAGCGCGACCGCCGCGAAGCCATCGGCCAGGTCATCCGAATCATCGTTGCCGCCCCTGGGTCGCTGTCAGGCCGCTACCCCGAAGGCAACACCGGCCGCGCCCGCGTCGGGCTGCGCCAGCCGATGCCGACTCCACCAGATCTCTCGGCCCTGCTGCACCCCGAGGCCGCCTGACCCCGGCCAGCCCGACCGAGTCGACACAACCAGTACCAGTAACCCCAGTGCGGTGACGCCAGAACTGACCGATCGAACGACCGCCACAACCTCCCGCGGCAACTACTGCACCACACCTGTGGTGATCTGTTACAGTCGGCGCGAAAGCCACTGAGCTGCAGATACTCCTTCGATTCGGCGGTTGAACACCCCGCGAAACCCCAGAGAAGTCACCCTGCGCCAATGGGTGCCAGGGGATCCCGTCAGGCTGCCGGAGGCAAAAGCATCGCCAGCCCACCGTTGAACGGATTTATCGCTCGTGGATCTATCTAGTTGCTACTGCGGCAAACGAGGCTCGCTCGGATGTGATGTAAAGGACCTGCTCCACGTTTGCTCCACGGAATGAGCGTGGAGCAAACAGGGCGGGCCAATGAAACCGTTGTCTAGCTGCATCGACTTTGGTGGGCGCAGAGGGGTTCGAACCCCCGACCGCTGGTGTGTAAAACCAGAGCTCTACCACTGAGCTATACGCCCGGGATCCGTCGGTGGGTGACCGACGGGCCGGTCTAGGACTCTAGCGCGGCGAGCGCTTTCTCCCAAGCCGCCTGGTCACGGGGCTCGCCGGGGCCATTCATTTCGGCGAAGCGGATGACGCCGTCGCGGTCCACGACGAAGGTTCCGCGGTTGGGGTAGCCGGATTTCAAGTTGAAGACGCCGAAGGACTGGGCGACGGCGCCGTGCGGCCAGAAGTCGGACAGCAGCGGGAAGACGTAGCCCTGTTCGGCGGCCCAGATCTTGTGGGTGGGCGGCGGGCCGACCGAGATGGCGAGGATTTCCGCGGCGTCGTTCTGGAATTTGGGCAACTCGTCGCGGACCTTGCACAGCTCGCCCTGGCAGATGCCGGTGAAGGCAAGCGGATAGAACACGATCAGCACGTTCTTCTTGCCGCGGTAATCCGAGAGCGTGACGTCCTGGTTGTTCTGATCCTTGAGTGTGAAATCCGGCGCGAGCGTGCCGACTTCCAGCGGGCCAACCTCGACTGGCATCACTGATCCTCCATCGTGTCGGGCTACACCGGGCGGTGAAACACCGCCCGGCGAAACCATAGCGAAAGCGGTCAGCGCTGTTTCGAGGGTGCCTTGGGCTGCACGAGGCGGCTGCCGGACCAGGCACCGAGGCTGATCGCCGAGGTTTGCGTCAAACCCGCGGTGGGTGCCGCTTCGGCGATATCGCTCGGATCGACATGACCAGGTTGCCCGGTCTTGGGAGTGAGCACCCAGATGAAGCCTTCGTCGGCCAGCGGACTGATGACTTCCATCAGCTCATCCGCCAGATCGCCGTCGCCTTCTCGCCACCACAGTAGGACAGCGTCGACAACCTCGTCGGAGTCTTCGTCGACCATCTCCCCACCGCTGGCCTCTTCGACATCGGCCCGCAGGTCGTCGTCGGTGTCCTCGTCCCAGCCCAGCTCCTGGACAACCATGCCGTGTGTAATGCCAAGCTTCTGAGCGTAGTTCTGCGCGTCCGCCGCGGCGACCACGGTGGTGTCCTCCTCAACTCCAGACAATAGGTAGTTGCAAGCGAACATGGTTATCGCCTCGAGCGCAAGCTGATCGGACGAAATACCCATGGAATGTCGCGTTGCAACCTCGTGTCATTGGCCGATTTTCGCCACCCGACCCGGGTTCGTGGGACGAATTCAGCGTTTCGGGCAGGCGTCCTTGACCGCGTTGCGCGCGTCGTTGACCCGCTTGCTCGCCTCGTTGAGTGCGCCGACCGGGGCGGTGTAGGTCATCTTGCGGGTCTCCGCGGCGAGCTGGCGTGCGGCGGCGACGTATTCGGCGAATTTGGCCTGCAGATCGGCGGGCAGCGCGCCGTTGGCGTTGTTCACTCCGGTCTCGACTTTGGTCGCGGCGTCCTCGAGCGTCTTGGCGGCGGTATCGCGCTTGGCGTTGTAGTCCGCGGCGTTCGCATCGTGCGCATCCACGAATTCGTTGTACTTCGAAACCCCGACGCCTGTAGTAGTGGGGAATTGACCGCAGTTGTCGCTGATCGCCTGCGCCTGGGCCGCGGCCTTGCGCGAGGAGGTCGCCGCGGCGGAGGAAGCGGCCGCCTCGGTCTTGTAGGCGGCCAGCTCCGAGGCATTCGGATTGGCAACGCCGTCAACGTGTTTCGCGCATCCCGCGATGGTCAGCCCGACCACGACCGCCGCTGCCGCGCACACCGCTCCGAACCCGCGTGGGTCCAGCACCTTCATCGTCCTCCGTGCCTCTCTGTGTCACCGGCGGTCCTCGACTCACGTTCCCTGCGGAACCGTACTGCAGTTGCCCCTGACATGATGACCTGGGCCACAACTTCCGCAAGGATGGAGGTGCGCCCGAACCTTTCGTAAAACGGGTGGTCCGCCAACCAAGTGTGCCGCCCGGGGAAACAGACGCCTATCAGCTTGTCCACCCCTGTACGAGGAGCAGATTTGACCGACCTGATCCACTCTTCCGCGCCAGCGAAATCCGCCGGCACCGACTCCGCGCCGCGTGATCCGAATGGATCGCAGGTGCCGCCTACGGGCGGGCGGGTGCGGGTTATCCGCGAAGGGGTGGCGTCCTATCTACCGGACATCGACCCGGAGGAAACCTCCGAATGGCTCGAATCGTTCGATGACATGCTCGACCGGGAAGGTCCGGGCCGCGCGCGTTACCTCATGCTCCGGCTGTTGGAACGCGCCGGTGAGCGTAGGGTCGCCATTCCATCCCTGACCTCCACCGACTACGTCAACACCATCCCCACCGAGAACGAGCCGTGGTTCCCCGGCGACGAAGAGGTGGAGCGGCGCTTCCGCGCCTGGATCCGCTGGAACGCGGCGATCATGGTGCACCGGGCGCAGCGTCCCGGTATCGGTGTCGGCGGCCATATCTCGACCTACGCGTCCTCGGCGGCGCTCTACGAGGTCGGCTTCAACCACTTCTTCCGCGGCAAGGACCATTCCGGCGGCGGCGATTCGATCTTCATCCAGGGTCACGCCTCGCCCGGCATCTACGCCCGCGCATTCCTCGAGGGCCGGTTGAGCACCGACCGGATGGACGGTTTCCGGCAGGAGTACAGCCATGGTGGCCCGGGCCACGGCCTGCCCTCGTATCCGCATCCGCGGTTGATGAACGACTTCTGGGAGTTCCCGACGGTGTCCATGGGCCTAGGCCCTATGAACGCCATCTACCAGGCGCGGTTCAACCACTACCTGCACGATCGCGGCATCAAGGACACCTCCGATCAGCACGTCTGGGCGTTCCTGGGCGACGGCGAGATGGACGAGCCGGAATCGCGCGGCCTGATCCAGGTTGCCGCCAACGAGGGGCTGGACAACCTGACCTTCGTGATCAACTGCAACCTGCAGCGTCTCGACGGCCCGGTGCGCGGTAACGGCAAGATCATCCAGGAACTGGAGTCGTTCTTCCGTGGCGCGGGCTGGAACGTCATCAAGGTCATCTGGGGCCGGGAGTGGGACGCGCTGCTCGGCGCCGATCGCGACGGCGCGCTGGTGAATCTGATGAACACCACCGCTGACGGCGACTACCAGACGTACAAGGCCAATGACGGCGCCTACGTGCGCGACCACTTCTTCGGTCGCGACCCGCGCACCAAGGCCCTGGTTCAGGATCTTTCGGATCAGGAGATCTGGAACCTCAAGCGCGGCGGTCACGACTACCGCAAGGTCTATGCCGCCTACGCGGCCGCGATGGCGCACAAGGGTCAGCCGACGGTGATCCTGGCCAAGACCATCAAGGGCTACACCCTCGGCAAGCACTTCGAGGGCCGCAACGCCACGCACCAGATGAAGAAGCTGACCCTGCAGGATCTCAAGGACTTCCGTGACCTGCAGCGGATTCCGATCTCCGATGCCGAACTGGAGAAGGATCCCTACCTGCCCCCGTACTACCACCCGGGCATGCAGGCGCGCGAAATCCAGTACATGCTCGATCGCCGCAAGGCGCTCGGCGGTTTCCTGCCCGAACGGCGCGCCGCAGCAAAGCCGCTGCAACTGCCCGGAGACGAGGCGTACAAGTCGGTGCGCAAGGGTTCCGGCAAGCAGAACGTGGCCACCACCATGGCCCTGGTTCGGCTCATGAAGGAGCTGCTGCGGGACAAGGAGATCGGCAAGCGGATCGTGCCGATCATTCCGGACGAGGCCCGTACCTTCGGTATGGACTCGTGGTTCCCTTCGTTGAAGATCTACAACCGCCTCGGGCAGTTGTACACCTCCGTCGACGCGGAATTGATGCTTGCCTACAAAGAGAGTGCCGTCGGGCAGATTCTGCACGAGGGCATCAACGAGGCCGGATCGACCGCGTCGTTCACCGCGGCGGGCACCTCGTACGCCACGCACGGCGAGCCGATGATCCCGCTGTACATCTTCTACTCGATGTTCGGTTTCCAGCGCACCGGCGACGGATTGTGGGCGGCGGCGGACCAATTGGCGCGCGGATTCGTGCTCGGAGCAACTGCCGGGCGAACCACGCTGACCGGTGAGGGGCTGCAGCACAACGACGGCCACTCGCTGCTGCTGGCCTCCACCAACCCGGCCGTGGTCACCTACGATCCGGCGTTCTCCTTCGAGATCGCGCACATCGTGCGGGACGGTCTGCGTCGCATGTACGGCGGCGGCACACCGCAGCCCGGTCCCGGCGCACTGCCCGGCACGCATCCGCACGGATCCGCGGGCGGCTTCGGCGGCGAGGACATCTTCTACTACATCACCCTCTACAACGAGCCGTATGTACAGCCCGCCGAGCCCGACGATCTCGATATCGCCGGACTGCTCAAGGGCCTCTATCTGTACAAGCGCGGCGGCGAGGGCAATGTGCGCGCCCAGATCCTGGTCTCGGGCGTCACGGTGCCCGACGGCGTGCGGGCCCAGGCGCTGCTCGCCGAGGAGTGGGGTGTGCAGGCCGATGTCTGGTCGGTGACCTCGTGGGGTGAGCTCCGCAAGGAGGCACTCGACAAGGAGGTCGCCCAGCTGCGCAATCCGGGCACCGATGCGGGCGTCCCGTACGTCACCCAGGCGCTGGCCCAGGTCGAGGGTCCGTATGTGGCCGCGACGGACTGGATGCGCGCGGTGCCGGATCAGGTGCGCAAGTGGGTGCCCGGCGACTTCACCACGCTCGGTACGGACGGATTCGGATTCTCCGATACCCGCCCCGCCGCGCGCCGCGTCTACAATGTCGACGCGCAGTCGATCGTGGTCGCCGCCCTGGCCGCACTCGGCCGCACCGGCAAGATCGATCCGGCCAAGGCTGTCGAGGCTGCGGCCAAATACCGCATAGACGATGTCGCCGCCGCGCCGAAGTCGGCTCCCGGCACCGAAGATGAACTCGCATAGCGGACGATTGGATGGTGGAACGTAAACCGCCGCGGCCGCGTCGGATCTCCGAAGGCTCCTCCGAGCACGAGGTGTATCTGCCGACGGGCGCGCTCTCCCCGAACCGGCAAACTCGCGACCCACTGCCGGACACGCTGCTCAAACGCGTGAAGCAGTTCTCCGGACGTCTCTCCACCGAGGCAGTCGGGTCTATGCAGGATCGGTTGCCGTTCTTCGCCGATCTGGACGCCGCGCAACGCGCAGGCGTCCAGATGCTGGTGCAGACCGCGGTGGTGAACTTCCTGGAATGGCTACAGGATCCCGATAGCGATATCCGGTTCAGCCTGGACGCCTTCCAAGTGATCCCGCAGGACCTGGCGCGGCGGTTGACGCTGCGCCAGACCGTGGACATGGTCCGTGTGGCCATGGAGTTCTTCGAACAGTGGCTGCCCGCGCTCGCGCGCAATGATCGGCAGCTGGTCGCACTCACCGAGGCGGTATTGCGCTACGGGCGTGAGCTCGGATTCGCTGCCGCCTCGGTGTACGCGAGCGCCGCGGAATCCCGCGGCGCATGGGACACCCGCCTCGAGGCGCTGGTCGTGGACGCGGTCGTCCGCGGCGATACCGGTCCGGACATGCTGTCGCGGGCCGCGACCCTGAACTGGGACGCCACCGCACCGGCGACGGTGCTGGTCGGCACGCCACCGGGGGATCAGGGCGTCTCGATGGTCGGCTCGGTGCACACGATCGCCGCGCGGCACGGTCGCGCGGCGCTGGCCGTGGTCCAAGGTTCACGGCTGGTGATGGTGGTCAGCGGGAATCTGGGCGATACCTCTTATGCCTCCCCTTTTCTCGCGGATCTGCTGGCGGAGGTGTTCTCCGACGGTCCGGTGGTGATCGGCCCGACCATGCGCACCCTCGGCGCGGCGCATGCCAGCGCGGTGGAGGCGCTGGCCGGAATGGAGGCCGTTGTCGGCTGGCGCGGGGCCCCGCGACCGGTGCACGCTGCGGAATTGTTACCCGAGCGAGCTCTTTTGGGTGACCGAGCTGCAATCGACGCGTTGAACGAGTATCTTGTCCTACCGTTGGCCGCCGCCGGATCGGCGCTGGCCGACACTCTCGAGGCCTATCTGGATTGCGGTGGCGCGGTCGAGACGTGCGCGCGTCAGCTGTACGTTCATCCAAATACCGTTCGCTATCGCCTTAAGCGGATCGCCGAGATAACGGGCCGTGATCCGATGAATCCGCGGGATGCGTACGTGCTCCGGATCGCCGCCACAGTAGGTCGTTTGACACGAACCCGTAACGAATCGTCAACTCCTACCCCAGAAGTCACTCAGTTCCCGGTGAGTCACGAGGGCATGTAACGGATCCAGCGAATAGGTCGATCGAGGCAACCCACATGCGCTTTTGTGGGACTCCCACAAAAGCGCTCCGCAAGGTTCATTCGCGTCGACATCTCCTGCGGCGTACCTCACAGTGTTTTCTTAGAGGTGTGATCGCGTTGTTCGCCCCTGGACAGGGGTCCCAGACACCCGGCATGCTCGCGCCTTGGCTCGACCTCCCCGGCGCGACTGATCGCCTCGCCATCTGGTCCAAGGCCTCCGGCCTGGATCTGGTTCGACTCGGCACCACCGCGACGGCGGAGGAGATCACCGATACTGCCGTTACCCAGCCGCTTGTCGTCGCCGCCGCACTGCTGGCCTTCGCGGAAATCGAGCCGGATGCCCTTCCGGCCGATACTATCGTGGCCGGACATTCGGTCGGTGAACTCGCCGCCGCCGCGGTCGCCGGAGTCATCTCCGCCGACGATGCGGTGCGGCTGGCCGCCATCCGCGGTGCGGAGATGGCCAAAGCGTGTGCTCTCGAGCCGACCGGTATGTCCGCGGTGCTCGGTGGCGATGAGGCCGCCGTGCTCGCCCGGCTCGAAGAGCTCGAACTCGTCCCGGCCAACCGCAATGCCGCGGGTCAGATCGTGGCCGCCGGACGTTTGACCGCCCTCGCGGAACTCGCCGCCGATGCGCCCGAGAAGGCGCGGGTGCGTGCGCTGCCCGTGGCGGGCGCATTCCACACCGCGTTCATGGCCCCGGCCCAGGACGCTGTGACGGACGCCATATCCAAGATCACGCCGAACGAGCCGACCAGGACCCTGCTTTCGAACTTCGACGGCAAGCCGGTTACCTCCGGGGCCGATGCTGTCGCTAAGCTCGCGGCGCAGGTCACCCGGCCCGTCCGGTGGGACCTGTGCACCGAGACCGTCCGGCAAGCGGCGGTCTCGGCAGTGGCGGAGCTGCCGCCGGCGGGCACGCTCGTCGGCATTGCAAAACGGGAACTGAAAGGCACGCCAACACTGGCCCTGAAGACCCCCGAAGACCTCCCCGCGTTGGCCGGGCTCACCACTTCCGGCTAGCTTTCCCCCCGCGACCGTGTATCCCAATACGCGATCGTGACCGAGCGGACGGTAACCATCGGCTCGCTCGATTCGAAAAACAACAGTGAAGCCCTACAAAGTAGATAAGAAGGGAGCCACGAAGTGGCCGCTCTGACCCAGGAACAAATCGTCGAGGAACTCGGCAAGATCATCGAAGAGGTGACCGGTATCGAGCCCTCCGAGGTAACGATCGAGAAGTCCTTTGTCGATGACCTGGACATCGACTCGCTGTCCATGGTCGAGATCGCGGTTCAGACCGAGGACAAGTACGGCGTGAAGATCCCGGACGAGGATCTGGCCAGCCTGAAGACGGTCGGCGACGCCGTCGGCTACATCCAGAAGCTCGAGGCCGAGAACGCTGAGGCGGCCGCGGAGCTCAAGGCCAAGTTCGACGCCGAGTAGGGCCGACACTGTGACCACTCCTTCCACCTTGAACGGGAATTTCCCCAATGTCGTCGTCACGAGTATGGCGGCGACCACGTCGATCGCTGGTGATGTCGATGCGACGTGGAAGGGACTCCTCAACGGCGAGAGCGGCATCGACGTTCTCGAGGACCCCTTCGTCGAGGAGTACGACCTTCCGGTCCGCATCGGCGGTCACCTGAAGGTCCGGCCAGAGACCCTGCTGAGCCGTGTCGAATGTCGGCGCATGGCCTACGTCGAGCAGCTCGCGACCGTACTCGGTCGCGAGGTCTGGCAGAACGCGGGCAGCCCCGAGGTCGACCCGGAGCGTCTGGGTGTGGCGATCGGTACCGGGCTCGGTGGCGGTGATGCGCTCATCGACTCGGTCGACAAGCTGAAGAACGGTGGCTATCGCAAGATTTCGCCGCTGGCTGTTCAGATGGTCATGCCGAATGGTCCGTCGGCCGTCGTCGGTCTCGAATTGAAGGCCAGGGCAGGAGTGGTCACTCCGGTCTCGGCATGCTCATCGGGCTCCGAGGCCATCGCCAATGCGTGGCGAATGATCGTCATGGGTGACGCCGATATGGTCGTCACCGGTGGCGTCGAGGGTTTCATCGACGCGGTGCCGATCGCGGCATTCACCATGATGCGTGCGATGAGTACCCGCAATGACAACCCGAAGGGCGCCTCGCGTCCCTTCGACAAGGATCGTGACGGTTTCGTCTTCGGTGAGGCCGGTGCGCTGATGGTCATCGAGACCGAGGAGCACGCCAAGGCTCGTGGCGCGACGATCCACGCGCGCCTGCTCGGCGCCGGTATCACCTCCGATGGCTTCCACCTGGTCGCACCCGATCCCACGGGTGACGGTGCCGCCCGGGCGATGACCAGGGCGATGCAGACCGCGGGTCTGACGCCCAAGGACATCACCCACATCAATGCGCACGCGACCGCGACCCCCATCGGTGACACCGCCGAGGCGAACGCGATCAACAAGGCCGTGGGTAACCACGCTTCGGTGTACGCGCCGAAGTCGGCCCTCGGTCACTCGATCGGCGCCGTCGGTGCGCTCGAATCGGTGCTGACTGTGCTCAGCATCCGCGACGGCCTCGTCCCGCCGACGCTGAACCTGGAGAACCAGGATCCGGAGATCGATCTGGATGTGGTGCACGGCGAGGCCCGCCGCCAGGAGATCGAGTACGCCATCAACAACTCGTTCGGTTTCGGTGGGCACAACGTCGCGCTCGCCTTCGGTCGGGCATAGCCGCCTTATCGACTGCACAACGATCCCCGGTGGGGTCGACCAACGCCAAAGTCGGTCGACCCCACCGGTGTTCGACATACGCAGCCGCGGTAGCGGCGCATTTCCTTGAGGTGAGGAGAAAACGCGATGACGATTGTGGCTCCCGCGTTCCGACCAGACACTGCCACCGATCCGCGTGATCCGCTCGGGCGGCTCGAGCGCTTCTTCGATCCCGGAACCGTGCTACCGCTGCACCCGCGCGACAAGTCCGGTGTGCTCGCCGCGATCGGCGAGGTGGACGGTGTCTGCACGGTTGCCTACTGCTCCGACGCCACCGTTATGGGCGGTGCGATGGGTGTAGAGGGTTGCAAGCACATCGTCGACGCGATCGACACCGCCATCGATTCCGCCATTCCGGTGGTCGGCATCTGGCATTCCGGCGGCGCTCGCCTGGCCGAGGGTGTCGAGGCGCTGCACGCGGTCGGTCTGGTCTTCGAGGCCATGGTTCGCGCGTCCGGCCTGGTGCCGCAGATCTCGGTGGTGCTCGGCTTCGCGGCCGGTGGCGCCGCGTACGGTCCGGCGCTGACCGACATCGTGATCATGGCGCCGGAGGGTCGGGTCTTCGTGACGGGTCCCGATGTGGTGCGCAGTGTGACCGGTGAGCAGGTCGATATGGCCACCCTGGGCGGTCCGGAGACGCACGGTAAGAAGTCCGGTGTCACGCACATCGTCGCCGATGACGAGGCCGACGCGCTGCACCGTGGCAGGCGCCTGGTGTCGATGTTCGCCGAACAGGGCGAATTCGATCTGGTCGCGGCCGCGCACGGTGATGTCGATCTGAAGGCGATGATGCCGGAATCGGCCAAGCGGGCCTATGACGTGAAGCCGATCGTCCACGAACTGCTCGACAACGTCGACGGTGAGTCCTCGTTCGAGGAGTTGCAGGGCGGTTACGCGCGCAGCATCGTCACCGGTCTCGGACGGCTCGGCGGGCGCACCGTCGGTGTGCTCGCCAACAACCCGATCCGCCTCGGCGGCTGCCTTAACTCCGAAAGTGCCGAGAAGGCTGCGCGTTTCGTGCGGTTGTGCGACGCGTTCGGCATTCCGCTGGTGGTGCTCACCGATGTGCCCGGGTACCTGCCCGGTGTCAGCATGGAGTGGGAGGGTGTGGTGCGGCGCGGCGCGAAGCTGCTGCACGCATTCGCCGAGGCCCGGGTACCGCGGGTCACGCTGGTCACCCGCAAGATCTACGGTGGCGCCTACATCGCGATGAATGCCCGTTCGCTCGGTGCGACCGCGGTGTACGCCTGGCCCGGTTCCGAGGTCGCCGTGATGGGCGCCAAGGCCGCGGTCGGCATCCTGCACAAGAAGGCCCTCGCGGCCGCGCCGGAGGAAGAGCGTGAGGCGCTGCACGAGCGTTTGACGGTCGAGCACGAGCGCATCGCCGGCGGTGTCGAGCGGGCCATCGCGATCGGTGTCGTGGACGAGGTCATCGACCCGGCCAAGACCCGCAGCACCATTGCCGCGGCATTGGCGGCGGCACCGGTGCGCAAGAGTCACCACAAGAACATTCCGCTGTAAACCAATGGCAGAAGCGGGCTTCGGGATTTCCCGGGGCCCGCTTTCGTTCGTATTGTTCTGGGTGTCGAACCTGGGGTGACGGGCATATATCGTTCGGGTTTCCGCGCGGCAATGTAGTTGAAACTGTGGCGATACGAATAGCTCGTACGTTGCGCGCATGAGCGTGACGATCGAATCCACCGCAGCAACCGACCCGGTGCGCAAACCGCCCTGGTACCGGTCGCTATTCCTGCAACTGCTGGTGGCGATCGTGGCCGGAATTCTGGTCGGCAAGCTGTGGCCCGACTTCGGCGCGGATCTCAAACCGCTGGCCGACGGGTTCATCAAGCTGATCAAAATGGTGATCGCGCCGATCATCTTCTGCACGGTTGTGCTGGGCATTGCCCATGTCGGCGATATGAAAGCGGTAGGCCGGATCGGTGTGAAGGCGCTGATCTACTTCGAGGTGATCACCACCTTCGCACTGCTCTTCGGTTTGCTGGTCGGCAACCTGGTGCAGCCGGGTGCGGGCTTTCATGTCGATGCGCAGACCCTGGCGACCGGTGCCGAGAAGATCGCCAAGACCACCAAGAACGGCGAACTGCCGCATACCGTCGACTTCTTGCTGAATATCATTCCGGCATCGGTGATTTCGGCATTCGCGGAGAATGCGCTGCTGCAGGTGTTGTTCTTCGCGGTGCTGTTCGGTTTGGCGTTGGCGAAGTTCGGCGAGCACGGCCCGCCGGTCATTCTGGAGACGGTCGATCACATCGGGAAGATCTTCTTCACGATCATCGGCTGGATCATGAAATTGGCGCCGCTGGGTGCGTTCGGCGCGATGGCCTACATCGTTGGGCAGTATGGACTTTCCGCGCTCAGCAGCTATGGCAAGCTGATCGCCTGTTGTTATGGGGCGGCGGTGTTGTTCCTGCTGGTGCTCGCGGTGGTCGTGCGGGTTTTCGCGGGGGTGAGCCTGTGGAAGCTCCTCAAATACATCAAGGATGAGCTGTTCCTCGCGCTCGGCACCGCGTCGACGGAGGTGGTGCTGCCGCGGATCATGATCAAACTGACCGAAGCCGGTTGCTCACGAGCCACCACCGGGCTGGTGATACCGACCGGGTACTCGTTCAATCTCGACGGTGCGACGCTGTATCTGTCCATCTGCGTGCTGTTCTTGGCGCAGGCGCTCGGGGTGGATCTGAGTCTCGGCGAGCAGATCACGGCCGTCGGTGTGCTGATGTTGACCTCGAAAGGTATGGCGGGCGTGCCGGGTTCGTCATTCCTGGCGCTGTCGGCGACGATCACTGCGATCGGGCACGGATCGATTCCGGTGGCGGCGGTCGCGCTGTTGCTCGGGGCGGATCGGCTGATGGATTCGATGCGGGTCACGGTGAATCTTCTCGGCAATTGCGTCGCGACCTTCGTGGTCGCGAAGTGGGAGGGTCAGTTGGATTCGGAGCGGATGCGCAAGGTACTGGACGGGGAAGAGGTGCCGCCGTTGGAAGACAAGGATCCGATGGTCGCCTACACCGCTGAAGAAGCTTGACCTCGGTGCCCGGCGGGTAAAGCCGCCGCCGGGCACCGCGGGCTCGGTAGCATCGACAGGTGCGCTACGAGGAACTTGCTGATGAGCCGTGTTCGATCACACGGCCGCTGGTGATCCTGGGCGACCGCTGGACCCTGGTGATCCTGAAATATTCGTTCGCGGGCGTCCGGCGGTTCAACGCATTCCAGAGCGCGCTCGGCATCTCCCGGAGCCGGTTGCAGGATCGGCTCGATCGGCTGATCGAACACGGGATTCTGGTCAAACAGAAGGCGGCCGTCGGCACGCACGAGGAGTACCGGCTGACGCCGAAGGGACACGATATCTACCCGATCCTGATGGCGATCCGGGATTGGGGCGATACCTACATGGCGCCGGACGGTCCGCCGGTGCACTACCGCCATTTGGACTGCACCGGCGAAGGACACATCAAACTCGAATGTGACTCGTGCGGAACCGAACTCACCGCACGCGACATCTCCGCCGAGCCCGGTCCCGGCTGCACCTCCCGAGACGGACGTCAGACCGGCTAACCGGCGGCCCAATTATGAACCGAGGCGGGCCTTTTCGGATGGGTTGTCGCGGCTGATGCACTCCTGGTACGGGTTCGGGGTGCCGATGTGCTCCTGGCAGTCCCAGGTGGTGGTGCCGACCGTGATGGGGATGACGAAGCCGACGTCCCACAGATCCGATTGCACGGCATAGGCATTGATGACCGCGACGGCGGTGGGGCAGGCGGCGTCGCCCCTGGTGGTGACGGCCGAGACGGCCAGGTCGAAGGGGCCCGCGCCGCAGGAGATCGTGGTGGGCTCGGCGACCGCTGGGGTGGTGGCCGTGGCCGGCGGCTCGGTGGTCGGGGTTGCCGCCGCATAGGTGGTGGTGGGGTGTGTGGTTGTCGCTCGCGCGGTGGTGCTCGTGGCCTTGGCGCTGTTGTCCTCCTTGTCGCAGGCCGCCAAGCCGAGCACGAGAACCGCGGCCGCGATGACTGTCGAGAGTGCACTGATGGAACGCATAGAAGCCGACCTCCTCGTTGTGCAATCAACGGCAGGGGGTTGCCGAACCCACCCCCGATTCGTTCCGCCACCCTAGCGCGGTGGGCCGGCGCGCAAGCTACGTTCCGTCGGCGTGCAGATCGGGGTACGGGTGGGGCGGCTCAGTCCGGTCGGAGGGCTCCGATCGGCTGCCGATCGGTGGGTGCGCACGGTGTCGGGGGTGGGCCTGCGAGTCAGGATCGCGGCCTCAGGCGCTGTGCCAGGTTGCGACCTGGTCCGGGTGTTCGCGGGCGGTGCGGAAAGCATTGACCGGGTGGTCCGGGTCCGGGTAGCCGAAGGAGATCGCGGCGACCACTCGGCGGTGTTCGGGCAGGTCGAAGTAGGTGTGCAGGAAGGGTGAGTAGGAGGCGAGGGCGGCTTGGGGTGCGGCACCGAGGCCGAGGCTCTGGACCGCGAGGAGGAAGGTGCCGATGTAGAGGCCACAGTCGATCGCGCCGTAGACACCGAGGTCGGCCTCGGTGGTGACGATCGCGACGTGCGGGGCGTCGAAGAGTTCGAAGTTGCGCATGGCTTGGCGCATGGTGCCTGCCTGATCACCCTTCACGATGCCGACGCTGTCGTAGAGTTGCAGGCCGCATGCGCGTCGACGGTCGCGGTAGGCGCCGGTGTACTGCGCGGGAAAGGCGAAATCCGGTTCCGGCGCGGCGATCGCGACGTGTTCGAGCAGTTCCTTGCGGAATCGGTCGGTGCCCGCGCCGTCGGTGAGCACGATCTGCCAGGGCTGGGTATTGCACCAGGACGGGGTGCGCTGGGCCAGTCGCAGTAGCGCCTCGATGGTGTCGCGGGGGACCCGGTCGGATTTGAACTGACGGCAGGTCCATCTGTTGTCGAGGATGTGGCTCAATGCCGTGAACTCGTCGGTCTGCAGGCTGGTCGGGCTCATGGGCACCCTCTCGAGTTGGTCTTATTTCGAGACTGAACGCTAGCATCTGTGGTCTCTTTTTGGAACCGACGAGGTGGGATCATCGGGCTTATGGTGTTGCTTGCCGAAGTTGATATGGCGGTTACATTCGTGGAACCGGTTGGGGTGCATACGCATTGACCGGTCACGGTAGCGAAAATGGTTGGCCCACTTCGGGATATGTGGCGCGCCGAGCGCCGGAAGCGAGGTTCGGGCGGTCGGGGTTCGCCGGGCTGAGCCTGATCGTCGCAATTGCGGCGGCGGCCGCGATCTACCGCTGGGTGGACGAACCGCTGATGCGTCGCTTCGTCGGCCGCCGCGCCGTGCGTCCGCCCGCGACGGCGCGAGATCCGGTCGACCGCGTTACCGCCTCGGTCGGGCCGTGACGAGGCAGAATCCCAGGCATGACTCCCGGCGAGCCGGCCGCGCGCGACCGCAAACGGCACGGTAGGCACTACACGCCACCCGCCCTGGCGCGCTTTCTCGCGCAGCGGCTGCTCGAACATGCGCCGCTGCCGACTGAGGTCGGGACGTCGGGAGCCGCTCATGCAGTGGCGCCGGACGTGCGGGCTGCAGTGTCGGGACTTGGTCAGCAGGCGCGACGGGACGCGTTAGCCGGGCCCGGGACGTCGGATGGAGGGGTGCGGGACACGACAGCCCTCGGCGCCGGGGTCCGTGCGCCGAGCGCAGGGGTGCTCCGGGTGCTCGATCCGGCCTGTGGGGACGGTGAACTGCTGCTCGCGCTGGATCAGGTTGCGGGGGAGTTGGTGCCGGGGGTGCGGGTGGAATTGGTGGGGTACGACCTGGATGCGGCCGGGGTGGCGGTGGCGCGGGAGCGGGCGGCGGCCGCGGGGGTCGCGATCGAGTGGCATATCGGGGATTTCCTGACCGAGTCCGCGGGGATCGCGGCGGGGTCGTTCGATGCGATCATCACCAATCCGCCGTATGTGCGGACTCAGCAGTTGGGTGGGCCGACCGCGCAGTTGCTGAGCAAGCAATTCGGGTTGCAGGGGCGGATCGATCTCACCCACCCGTTCGTCGCGGCCGCGCCGCGGCTGCTGCGGTCGGGTGGGGTACTCGGGTTGCTGTGTGCCAATCGGTTTCTCACCACCAAGGCCGGTGCGAATATTCGCAGCCTGCTGCGCACCGAATTGGCTCCGGTCGAGCTGTACGACCTCGGTGATACGAAGTTGTTCGAGGCGGCGGTGCTGCCCGCGGTCACCATCGCCACCCGGACGGCAGCCCGCGCGGTCTGCCGCTATGTTTCGGCCTACGAGGTCGATGCCGCCGAAATCGTAGGCGGAACAGATCTTTTCGAGGCGCTGGCGGCCGAACACAGTCACTGTGTCGAGCACTGCGGGCGCACTTTCGCGGTCGAGGTCGGTACGTTGGCGACGGGCGAACAGGCTGTGATCCGTGGGTCATCCGGCGATCGGATACCGGGTGATCGAGCAAACCGCAGCGATCCGGTGGTATCGGGCCCGGTAGTCGCCTGGCGGGTCGCCGCTTCCGGTCGCGGTGACGATGTGGACGCACCGGAAACCGTTGCTTGTGACGCGGACGGGCACAGCGGCGCGTGGCGAATGTCCCGGCCGGAGGTCGACAGGTGGTTGGCCGAGGTGGAGGCGGGGACCTGGCGGACCTTCGGCGCCGTGGGGCGGATTCGGGTGGGGATCAAGACAACTGCGGATCGGGTGTTCATTTCCGATCGGTGGGCGCAGGTGCGGCCGCGGCCGGAGGGGGAGTTGTTATTCGATTTGATCACCCATCAGGATGTCGATCCGTGGCGGATCTCGCGTGAGCGCGATGTGCAGGTGCTGTATCCGTACGACACAGCGCAACCCGCGCGAATGCCGGTTGACCTGCGAGATTTTCCCGCGGCCGCGGCATATTTGGAGTCGCATCGGGAGACGTTGGCAGGCCGGAAGTATCTGACCGACAGCGGCAGACAGTGGTTCGAGATCTGGGTGCCGCAGCGACCGCATCTGTGGCGGGTGCCGAAGGTGGTCTTCCCCGATATCAGCGAGCGGCCGCGATTCGCCCTGGATCGGTCCGGGGCGGTGGTGAACGGGGATTGCTATTGGATATCGCTGGCCGATCTCGGCGTGGACGGCGCCGCGGAGCGGTTGGCGTATTTGCTGATGGGCGTCGCGAATTCGGCGCTGGGCCTGCGGTTCTACGATGCGGTGTGCGGGAATCGGCTGTATTCGGGTCGGCGGCGGTGGATCACCCAGTATGTGTCGCGGCTGCCGCTGCCGGATCCGACCACGATGCGGGCGGGTGGCGTCGTCGAACTGGTACGGGAATTCATCGACGACGGCAGGGAGCCCGACGCGAATGCGCTCCGCCTGCTCGATGAATGGGTGGCGGCCGCCTTCGGCACCCGGATGTTCGAAATGCGTTGAGTTATGCGGTAGCCCGGACGCCGACCATCGGCAGCAACGTGCGTCGCGCGAAATCCCGACCGGCCGCCACATCATCGATCGGAATGAGCCCGTCGGGCGTCAATGCCAGCGACAGTGCCAGCCGCGCCATGATCTCGGCAACGAGTTCGAAGTCGAAGTCGTCATCCGCGCCGCTGCGGAGTTCGCGCAATTTCTCCGCCAGATAGGTGCGCCCGACCGCGATGATCGGTCCGGCCTCGGTAGTCAATCGGGGCAGGATGAGATCGGGTTCGGTGCGCAGCAGCCGCCGCAACAGTTCGTTGCCCGCGATCTCGGTGATGACCGCGACGAAGATCTCGATCAGCTGTTCCTCGACGCCGTCGACCTTCTGCACCCGCTTATCGATCTCGGCGACGAAACGCTGCGCTTCGCGCACGCTGACCGCCTCGACCAGATCGTTCTTCGATTCGAAGCGGCGATACAGGGTGGCCGGGCTGATTCCGGCGCGCCGGGCGATCTCGCCCATGCTGGTGCGTTTGATGCCGAAGTCCAGGAACGCCGACAGCGCGCTCTCCAGCAGCTTCTCCCCGTCGCTGACGGGCTTTTCCAGAATGCGCTGGAGGATGGGCGGAACGGTCGGCATCGAAGCTCCAGTCGAATCGGCTCGGGACGCCGATGGTGTCTGGGCGTCGCGACGGTGCGGGTGCGTGCCATTCATTATTTCACCGGGTCGCGGCGGTTCGACCGCGGATCGGCACCAGAGCTCGACCGACGACAGACAGACGCGCGACTATGTGCGCGGCAGATCCAATTCCGCCATCTCCTTTTCGATCGCATTGGCGGCGAAATCCACCCCGCTGGAGCGCAACTCGTGCACTCGCCGCTGTAGCGCCTCGATCCCACCCGGCTGGGCCGCGATATCGGCCACGCTGATCCGCCCCGACGGCCGGTGCATACTCTGCTGCACGTACGCCACCGTGTTACCTCCTGCCTGCACGCTCTGCGGCCACCATCCCGGTGGGCTCGCCCTCCGCGCTACAGGCCACTCGACAGCTGTGTCGGCGGGAGATCCCGGGATACCGGGCACGCTGGCAGAATGCTATCAGCGATTTAGTTTGGTCAATTGATCAGTGTGGTCTGTCTCACACCTGTTTCGCGTCTCGGTGGTTGGCCATGTTGTGCAGGTAGACAGCGCTATTGAGTCGGATGCCGTCCTGCTCGGCCTCGCTCAACTCGCGGCGCACCTTGCCGGGCACCCCCGCGACCAGCGAGCCGGGCGGAATCCGCGCACCCTCCGGAATCAGGGCATTGGCGGCGATCAGACTGCCCGCGCCGATGACCGCGCCATTGAGCACCGTGGCGCCCATGCCGACGAGCACATCGTCGCCGACGGTGCAGCCGTGCAGGATCGCATTGTGTCCCACCGAAACTCCGGTGCCGACGGTGAGTGGGAAGCCGGGGTCGGCGTGCAGTACGCAGCCGTCCTGAATATTGGTGCGCGCCCCGATGCTGATCGCCTCGAGGTCACCGCGCAGAACCGCGCTGTACCAGATGCTCACCTCGGCGGCGAGTTGCACGCGTCCGATTACGGTGGCGTTCGGTGCGATCCACGCGGTCTCGTCGATTTCGGGCGTATGTCCGCTTACCTCGATCCTCATGTCGAAAACATAGGGGGACCGAAAGCGGCGGAGCCGGCGGGGTGGGCGAACGCAGCCGGCGCCGCTACTCCGCCGGGACCGGCGTGCCCGAGAACAGCGCGCGGTGCGCGGCCGGGCTGGTGCCGAGGATGCGGTGGAAGTGGTGGCGCAGGCTGACCGCGGTGCCGAAGCCGGTCTCGGCGGCAATGCGATCCATGGTGTCGGTGGTGGATTCCAGGAGCAGCCGGGCGCGGTCGGCGCGTTGTTGCAGCAACCATTGCTGTGGACTGGTTCCGGTGCGTTCGCGGAAGCGGCGGGTGAAGGTGCGTCGTGACATGAGCGCGATGCGAGCCCAATTGTCCAGGTCGATCGGTTCGCCGAGATTCGTTCGCGCCCAGACCATTGCGCGTTCGACCGGATCGTCGTCGGCGGCTTCCGGTACGGCCACCGGAATGTACTGGGCTTGGGAGCCGCTGCGGTGCGGGGCGGTCACGAGCGATCTGGCCAGTTCGGTGGCGGCCCGGCTGCCGAGGTCGTCGCGGACCAGGTGCAGGCAGCAGTCGAGTGCGGCGGCAACGCCCGCCGAGGTGACGATATCGCCGAGGTCGGTCCAGAGGGTGTCGGCGCGGACCCGGACCCTCGGATAGGTCGCGGCCAAATCGGCGGCCGCGGCCCAGTGCGTGGTGATTTCCCTGCCGTCCGCCAGACCGCTCGCCGCCACCGCGAAGGAACCCAGGCACAGGCCGACGATCCGGGCACCCCTGGCATGTGCTCGATGCAGTGCGTCGCGCAGTTCCGCCGAGATGCCCATATCGCGCTGCCAGCTCGGGATCACCACCATGTCGGCACGCTCGAAGGCGTCGAGTCCGGTCTGCACGACGATGTCGAACCCGGCGGGGGTCCGCAGGGTGCCGGGATTTTCAGCGCACACCTCGACGCGATAGTCGGGTGTGCCCTCGGTGCCGACCCGGCCGAAGACCAGCGTCGGTACCGACAGATGGAAGGGGATAACCCCGTCGAAGGCCAGAGCGGCGACGGAACGCATGGCCCGATCTTATCGCTAAGAGGCTCACGGGCCACTATTGATCGAATATCGGGACGACAAGTATTGATCCCATGACCGAGACGATTGCACGCACCACCATCGAAGCCCTGCACATCGGCGGGCCCACCCTGCGCTTCCGGTACGGCACCCTGACTTGGCTGACCGATCCCACCTTCGACGCTCCGGGTGACTACCCCGGCCCGATCACGCTGCACAAGCTCACCGGCCCTGCTGTTTCGGTGGACCAGGTGGGGCCGGTGGACGTCGTGCTGCTGTCGCACGACCAGCACGACGACAATTTGGATCACTCCGGCCGGAAATTCCTCTCGACCGTGCCGACCGTCTTGTCGACGCCGGATGCGGCCGATCGCATCGAAGGTGTTCGGGGGCTGGCGAATTGGGAGACCGTCACGTTGGGTGACGTGCGCGTGACGGCTGTGCCCGCACTGCACGGGCCCGAGGGATGCGAGTCGCAGACCGGTGTGGTCACCGGGTTCGTATTGCAGGCCGAGGGGCTGCCGACCGTGTATGTATCCGGTGACAATGCCTCGGTCGAGGTCGTCGAGCAGATCGTGGCGCGGATCGGCCGGATCGATATCGCGATCCTGTTCGCCGGTGCCGCGAATGTCGGCCGGTTCGGCGATATCGATCTCACCCTGAACGCCCGTACCGCGGTGCAGGCCGCCGAGGTGTTGGGTGATGCGGTGATCGTGCCGGTGCATGCCGAGGGCTGGGCGCATTTCAGTGAGACGCTCGAGCGCCTGGAGCGGAATTTCGGTTACGCGGGGCGGGCCGCGCAACTGCGCATTCCGAAGCGGGGTGAGACGTTCACCGTGTGAGCGCCCTCGGAAAACCGGCGGTGCGCTCAGCGCGGCGGTCATGGCGCCGGGACCGTCGGTGGTCCACGATGGCGATATGAGGATCGCAATTCCGCGGGAGGTCAAGGAGCAGGAGTTTCGAGTGGCGCTGACCCCGGCCGGTGCCGGGGAACTGGTGCGGCACGGGCACGAGGTGCTGATCCAGGCCGGTGCCGGGGTGGGGTCCGGATTTTCGGATGCGGATTATGTCGCCGCCGGTGCCCGGATGGTGCCCGCCGCCGAGCAGGTGTGGTGGGAGGGCGAGTTGGTTCTGAAGGTCAAGGAGCCGATGGCCCTGGAGTATCCGCGGCTGCGGCGGGAGCAGGTGCTGTTCACCTATCTGCATCTGGCCGCGTCGCGCGAGTGCACGGATGCGATTCTGCGGTCCGGAATCACCGCGATCGCCTATGAGACGGTGCGGGCGGCGGATGGGTCGCTGCCGCTGCTCGCACCGATGAGCGAGGTCGCGGGCAAGCTCGGCCCACAGGTCGGCGCGTATCACATGATGGCGCCGCTCGGCGGGGCCGGGCTATTGCTCGGCGGAGTACCGGGGGTGCTTCCAGCCGATGTGGTGGTGCTCGGCGGTGGTGTCGCGGGAACGAACGCGGCCACGGTCGCGGCCGGGATGGGCGCGAAAGTCACTGTGCTGGATACGAATTTGACGCGACTGCGCGAGCTCGACGCGCGGTTCGAAGGGCGTATCTCGACGGTGGCCTCGAATATGGTCGAGGTCGAACGGGCTGTGCTGGCGGCGGATCTCGTCATCGGTTCGGTGCTGGTGCCCGGCGCGCGGGCGCCGAAGCTGGTGTCCGAGGAACTGGTTGGCGGTATGCGGCCGGGGTCGGTGCTGGTGGATATCGCCATCGATCAGGGCGGGTGTTTCGCCGGTTCACATCCGACGACGCATGCGAATCCCACTTTCCGGGTGGCTGATTCGCTGTATTACTGTGTGGCGAATATGCCGGGTGCGGTGCCGCATACCGCGACCGTGGCGCTCACCAATGCCACGCTGCCGTATGTGCGCGCGATCGCCGACCACGGGTGGCGGGAGGCGTGCACGGTGCATCCCGATCTCGCACACGGGGTCACCGCGGATAAGGGGCGGCTGTTGTCGGCGGAGGTTGCGGCGGCGCACGGATATTCGATGCCCGAGCCGGTTGGGTTGGCGGGCTGAGGTGGTGCGATGGTGGTTCCGCGGACGCGCGATGAGAAGGGCGAAAGCGGTGACTGCGGAATACCTGCGGCGGGTAGTGGTGATCGCATTACTGCTGGTGTTGTTGCCGTCGGTCGGTACGGCGGTTGCGGCACCGGCCCAGGGCTTCGATCCGGCGGCCGTGGATCGGTATATGTCCGAATACCTTTCCCGGACACGGTTGCCGGGGGCTTCGATCGCCATTACCCATGGTGATCGGGTGGTGTATGTGGCGGGCTACGGTCACGATTCGAGCGGTGCGGCGATCAGCGCGACGTCGCGCATGCCGATCGCTTCGGTGAGCAAGTCCATGACGGCGTTGGCCGTGCTGCAGTTGGTCGATGCGGGCAAGGTGCGGCTCGACGCGCCGGTGCGTGAGTACCTCAGCGACTTTCGGTTGGCCGATTCGCGCGGTGATCGAATCACCGTGCGGGAGTTGTTGAATCAGACGTCGGGAATGTCGGATACCGCTTTTCCCGATCTGCGGCGGCCGCAGGCGGATTCGCTGGCCGGGGCGGTCGAGCGACTACACGCGGCGAAACTGGCCGCCGATCCGGGGACGGAATTCCACTATCACAACCCGAACTACCAGGTGGCCGCTCGGCTGGTGGAGGTGGTCAGCGGGGAACTGTTCGCGGACTATATGCGGCGAAATGTATTCGGGCCCATCGGGATGCGCGACAGCACGACGGTGAATTCGCCGCGCGAGGCCGAGGATGTGACGCACGGATACATTCGGGCATACGGCTTCGCGATACCGGTTGCCGAGCCCGATTGGTTCGTCGGTGGTAGCCACGGTGTGATCACCACGGCCGCCGACCTGGCCGCGTGGCTGATCACACAGAACAACGGTGGTGTGGCACCAGATGGGCACCGGGCGGTGTCCGCGGCGGCGGTGACCGAGATGCACACACCTTCGGGAGTCGGTGACGACGAGTACGGAATGGGTTGGCAGCGCGAACAATCCGATCAGATCGTGCACTACGGTGACTGGTTCACCTACACCGCCGCACAGGTCTTGGTGCCCGACACCGGATACGGGATCGCTGTCATAGCCGATACCGGCTTGGCGCTCGAGGACGATCCCAGGATCATCGCGCAAGGCTTGGTCGAGCTGTCTCGGGGCGAGTCACCGGATGTGCACCGCCCGTGGGGCATCTACGCCGACTGGGGCATGGCACTGCTGACGCTGGCGACTCTCGTTCTCGGTGTGCTCTGCCTGGTGCGATCGCGCCGCTGGGCCGATCGGCAGACCGCCCGGCCCAGCTGGCTGATCGCCCTGCGCCAATTGCCCTATCTCGCCCCGATCCCGATCCTCATCGCGCTACCGCAGCTCGCCGGTCTGGTCTTCCGCGGCCGTGCCCCGACTTTTCTCCAGGTGACCTACGTCTGGCCTGGTCTCGTGGTATTTCTCGGCATCACCGCGGTGGCGGGCGCGGGTGTTCTTCTCGCTCGCGGTGTCCGGCTCATCATGCTGCGGCGCAATCGATCCGGGACCGATATCGAACGAGAAGCGCCCGTGGACCGAGCGCCCGCCTAGCCGGCGGCCCGCACATTGCAATGTGCGGGCCGCGTGGGTTACTCGGCGTTCGGGCCGAGGTACCAGTCGGGGGCGCCTTCGGTGGGGAGGTCGTGCAGCTTGTCCGGATTGCGGACGACATTGATGGCGACGATGCGGCCGCTGTCGATGGTGAAGGAGAAGACGCCGGTGTGGGTGCCGTCGAAGACGACCAGACCGGGCGCGCCGTTGACCAGGACCGCGCGGCCCCAGGCGCCCGCCGCGGACGGCGCGTGGTACCAGCCGAGCAGCATCTTCGCGATGAGCTCGGCGCCGCGCACGGGCTGGCGGATAGCGGGGACCTTGCCGCCGCCGTCGGCGGTCAGGCTGACATTGGCGTCGAGCACGCCGAGCAGCGCGCTCAAATCACCCGAGCGCCAGGCGACCGCGAAGGCCGAGACGACCTTCTCCTGCTCGTCGGGCGAGGCGGGGAAGCGGGGCGTGCCGTCCTCGACGCGCTTGCGTGCGCGCGAGGCGAGCTGCCGCACGGCCGCAGGCGTACGCCCGACGACGTCGGCGACCTCGGGACCGCTCATACCGAACACTTCCTGCAGCACGAATGCGGTGCGCTCGGCGGGCGAGAGGGATTCCAGCACGACCAGCAGCGCCGTGGTGACGCGCTCGTCCTGGGTGATCCGGTCGGCCGGATCGTCCCAGGTGGTGACCTCGGGTTCCGGCAACCATTCACCGACATACTGCTCGCGCCGGGCGCGGGCCGAACCGAGCTGATCGAGGGCCAGCCGCCCGGTGACCGTGGAGAGCCAGGCCCGCAGATTCTCGATCTCGCCCGCGGTCCCGGCCTCGTACTGGCGCTGCAGCCGCAGCCACGCCTCCTGCACCACGTCGTCGGCATCGGTGAGACTGCCGAGCGTGCTGTAGGCGAGCCTGCGCAGATACGGCCGGTGCTCCTCGAAACGCCGAGCCAACTCGGCCTGATCGATGGGTTCGCGGGAGTGGTCTGCAGTCACTGGTCTCGCCGTTCGGTCGTACGGCCCCGTCAGGGGCGAGCTTATGCGTCGTCACCCTGATGACGACACAGGGCTAGCGAGTGTGACATCACCGCTCTCCGGGCGAGTTTGGCGGGTCGCGCTGCGATCGGCTGGCAGCGCAGCGGCTACCTGGACAATTCGGCGTTCGGCCCCGAGGACGCACAGGGGATCGGTCGTAAGGCCATACGAGCGGTACGCATCGGTTGCGGATGCGAGCGCCCGCGGGGCGGACACGTGCGCTGGGCGTGGGCGTGGGTAGGAGGTGGCGACGGGCTACCCTCGCCGGGTGCGAACGGGGACTTGTACGGCGGCCGGGCTGGTGCTCGGGTTCGCCCTCGACCGGGTATTCGGTGATCCACGCCGGTGGCATCCGGTGGCCGGATTCGGTACGGCGGCAAGTGCGCTGGAGCGGGTCACCTATGCCGATCGGCGTTCGGCGGGAGTCGTACACGAACTTGTGTTGGTCGGTGCGACAACGGCGTTCGGCTTCGGGCTACGGCGCGGTGGGGTAGTTGCGACCACGTTGGCGACCTGGACGGTGCTCGGCGGGCGCAGCCTCGTGCGCGCTGGACGGGAGATGGCCGACCGGCTCGAATCCGGTGATGTGGCGGGTGCGCGAGCACTGCTGCCTTCGCTGTGCGGGCGGGATCCGGAGGTGCTCGATGCGGACGGATTGGCCCGTGCCGCATTGGAATCCATTGCCGAGAACACCTCGGACGCGACGGTCGCGCCGCTGGTGTGGGGTGCGATCGCCGGGACGCCGGGGTTGCTCGGGTATCGCGCGATCAACACCTTGGATGCGATGATCGGCTACCGCAACGAGCGGTACCTCCGTTTCGGTTGGGCCGCCGCTCGTGTCGACGATCTGGCGAATCTGTTGCCCGCGCGCGTCAGCGGCATGCTCACCGCCGTCCTGGCCTCTGCCGTGGGAGGTCATCCGGCCGACGTGCTGCACGCGTGGCGACGAGATGCGGCCAAACACCCCAGCCCGAATGCCGGGGTCGTCGAGGCCGCGATGGCAGGTGCGCTCGGTGTCCGCCTCGGCGGGCGGACTCAATACCGGCACGGCATCGAACTGCGTCCAAGCCTGGGTGACGGTCCCGCGCCTCAGGTCGCGGATCTCCGTCGCGCTGTACGCATGTCGGAGGCTATCCAGGTCGGCGCAGTCCTGACCGCTGCGCTCTGGGCAGTACTGCATCGCTGACCCGCTCGCAGACCCGCTATCGGATAGTCCGGTGAATAGAATCCATGCCGATGTTCACGCTGCGGCGGCGAGGGCAGTTCCCTTGTTCAACAGTCCGAGTCCTCCGTCCAGCAGTCTGAGGATCCGCTCCCGGGACCTCGTCTCAGACGTGAGCGGCTAGTGCTCAGCGAGTACCGCCGTAGCGGTCGGCCAAGCGCTGCTCGTTGGTGGATGCCGGTGCGGGGGTTGGGGTTTCGGTCGGGGCTGGTTCCGGGGTGGCCATAGCCTTTCCCTTGCGACGCTCGCGGATCTCGGCGTAGATGAAGTAGCCGAGGCCGAGGGGAGCCATGATGCCGAAGGCCAGCCATTGCAGGCCGTAGGAGAGATAGGGGCCCGCGTCGAGTTGCGGGAGGGGGGTGGGGGTGAAGGCGCCGGGCTGGTTTTCGCTGAGCTGCAGGTAGCCACCGCGTTCGCCGGTGGGGATGACGGTGAGGGGCACCTGCAGGACGCTCATCTCCTGTGTGGTGTCCACCGAATACACCTGGCGGTAGCCGTCCTGGACCATCGGGTCCTTACCGGGGGTGACGCCCTCGGACATCCGGATTCGCGCCTCGACCTTCTGCGGTCCGGCGGGCGGATCCGGAATCTGCGGTGGGCGGGAGCCGTCGACGGCCGCGACGAGACCGCGATCGATCAGCAGGATGTGGCCGTCGTCGAGTTTGAAGGTGGCCAGCACCGAGTAGCCGGGTGCGCCGTCGAGGTGGCGCAGGCGAACCAGCACGGTCGAGTTCGGCATATAGCTGCCGGTCGCCGTGACACGTCGCCATTCGGCGTGCGAATCGGTGCTCTGGTCGTCCAGGACGGTGGCGATATCGATCGGGGCGGCGTCTACCGAATCGGCGATCAGCTGGTTGCGGTGCGAGGTCGTGGTGTTCTTGCCGAGCTGCCACGGTGCGAGCACGGTGAAGCAGAGGTAGGCGAAGGCCGCCACGAGCACGGCCAGGATCAGCCAGCTCGGGCGCAGCAGGAAGGTCAGTCGGCGCATCACAGGCGTCCGTCGGGGACGGGTTCATAAGAGACTGATTGGTCCGATTTGTGTCCAGGCTCTTCGACAACGAAGGAGCCGTCCGTGGATGCGACGACGTCTCGGGATGCGTCGACTGTCCGGCCGCGGACGGGTGCGACCGAGTGCGCCGAGCGGATGGCATCGCCCGGGTCCGCGGCTCGGCTCGTGTCGCCGGTACGCGCGGCGAGGGTGGCACGAACCCAGTCCAACAGCCCAGGGATGGCGGCTGCGATCTGATCGTGGACCAGATCGAAGTCGGCGGTGTCGCCGTAGTACGGGTCGGGGACGTCGAGGGCGTCGGCAGCGGGGTCGAAGCTGCGGAGCAGGCGGCGGCGATCCGATGGGATGCCGAGGGTGGCGAGGCGGCGTTCGTGGCCGGAGTCGAGGGCGACCAGCAGGTCGGCGTCGCGGTGCTGGTTGCCCAATTTCGCGGCGACGTGGCCGGTCGGATAGCCGTGGCGGAGCAGGGTGGCATTGGTGCGGGCGTCGGCGTCCGCTCCGACATGCCAGCCGTCGGTGCCCGCGCTGCTGACTCGCACGCGGTCGGCGAGCCCCTCGCGATACAGGTGTACCGCGAACATCTTCTCCGCCATCGGCGATCGACAAATGTTGCCGGTACAGACGAACGACACGTGCAACTCACCCACGACAGCCATTGTGGCCGGTCGTCCCGATGGACCGCCACGTAGGGTGTTTTCTCGTGTCAGCGGAGAGTGTCGATCACGCGAAATTGCGTCATCACGGTGACGTCGATGCGCGCCCCGGCATGCTCGATTTCGCGGTGAATGTGCAGGGCAGTGCGCCGCCGGACTGGCTGCGGAACCGACTGACCGCGCGACTCGACGACCTCGGCAGATATCCGAGCGCGGCCGACGAACTCGCCGCACGCGCCGCGGTGGCGGCTCGCCACGGACGCAGCACCGACGAAGTGTTGCTGCTGGCGGGCGCTGCCGAGGGTTTCGCGATGCTGCCTCGACTCGCACCGCGACTGGCCGCCGTGCTGCACCCCTCGTTCACCGAACCCGAACTGGCGCTGCGCGAGGCCGATATCCCGGTGACCCGCGTCGTACTCGAGCCGCCGTACACCCTCGATCCGGCGCTCGTTCCCACTGCTGCCGACCTGGTAGTGCTCGGCAACCCGACCAACCCCACCTCGGTCCTGCACCCCGCCGACACCATCCGTGCGCTGCGCCGACCGGGTCGGATCATCGTGGTCGACGAGGCCTTCGCCGATGCGATTCCCGGCGAACCGCAGTCACTGGCCGCTGCTGCCGGACCGGACATCCTCGTTCTGCGCAGCCTTACCAAAACCTGGGCCGTGGCGGGTCTGCGTTGTGGCTACTTCCTCGGCCCACCCGAACTGCTGGCCCGCCTGAATCACGGCCGCGCGCACTGGCCGCTCGGCACGCTGCAACTGGAAGCGATCATCGCGACCGCCGAGCCGGATGCGGTCGCCGCGGCACAACAGCGAGCACACACGATCGCCGCCGAACGCGACTCGATGATCGAACGACTGACCACTCTGGGCATACACGTCCACACCCCCGCTGCCGGGCCATTCCTGCTGCTGCGCCTGCCGGACGGTGAGCTCCTGCGAAAGCATCTGGCAGATCAGGGAATCGCGGTCCGCCGCGCAGACACTTTCCCGGGCCTCGGAGCGGATTACCTGCGCGTCGCGGTCCGCGGTCCTGCCGAGGTCGATCGGTTGGTAGCCGGAATCCGTGCGGCAGGACTTTGAGGTCGGCTGGTGCGGGCGGAAATCGGGATATGGAGGTAGGCGGATGGTGACGACGCTGGCGGATCTCATCGGGGTGCTCGACGCGGCATATCCGCCGAAGTTGGCGGAGTCGTGGGATTCGGTGGGTTTGGTGTGCGGTGACCCGGCCGATGAGGTGACTCGGGTGCTGTTCGCGGTGGATGCCACTGCCGCCGTGGTGGATGAGGCGATCGATTGGCGGGCGCAGGCTTTGGTGGTGCACCATCCGCTGCTGTTGCGCGGGGTCGACACCGTCGCCGCCGATACGCCCAAAGGTGCTCTGCTGCATCGGCTCATCCGGTCCGGGTGTGCGTTGTTCGCGGCGCATACCAATGCGGACTCCGCTGATCCGGGAGTTTCCGATGCGCTGGCCGAGACGCTCGGTCTCACCGTCACCGGACCTTTGGATTCGAAACCGCGAGCCGCCGTGGACAATTGGGTGGTCCAGGTGCCGCGTTCGCATGCGGATGCGGTGCTGGCGGCGCTGTTCGCAGCCGGTGCCGGTGGGAGCGGAACCTATCGGGACTGTGCTTTGCGGGTGCCGGGAGTCGGGCAGTTTCGTCCGGTGGCAGGGGCGAATCCGGCGATCGGCGCGATCGGGGAGTTGCAGCAGGTCGACGAGGATCGCCTCGAAGTGATCGCACCGCCCTCGGCGCGCACCGCAGTGCTGGCGGCGCTGCGTTCGGCCCATCCCTACGAGGATCCCGCCTATCACGTCACCGAGCGTGCGGCGTTGCCATCCGGGCTCGGCATCGGTCGAGTCGGCACCCTGCCCGAACCGGAGTCCTTGCGCGAGTTCACCGCTCGGGTCGCCGCCGCGTTGCCAGCGACCACCTGGGGCGTCCGTGCGGCCGGTGACCCGGACCGCATGATCAAGACGATCGCGGTGTGCGGCGGCGCGGGCGACTCCTATCTGAGTACGGTCGCCCGCCTCGGTGTCGACGCCTACGTCACCTCCGACCTGCGCCACCACCCGGTCGACGAACACCTGCGCAGCGGCGGCCCCGCCGTGATCGATGCCGCCCACTGGGCCACCGAATTCCCTTGGTGCGCACAGGCGCAGACAGCAGTGCGAACCGCCCTGCCCGACCTCGAAACCCGCATCTCCACCCTGCGCACCGACCCCTGGACGATCGCCGCCCCGTAATCCGATACCGAACCAGCCAGTGCGACGGCGTGTTCGGGGCGTGTTGCCGGACATGGTATGTGGTTCAGGTGAGTTGACGCGCCCGCTCGGGGTACAACTACCGCATGAACTACCCGGTGGACTTCGGGATCGTGCAGATCGGTCTGATGCTGATCATCCTGGTCGCGGTCGCGTTGCTGATATCGGCGCTCGTCATGGTGCGCAAGGTCGGATTGCGGGTTTTGCTCGGGCGCGGCGCCGGCGGATTAGCGCTGCTGGTCGTCGCGGTACTGCTGCTGTGGGTGATCACGCTCGTGCAGACATTCCTCGGACTGAGCGGGGAGGTCAAGGCCGCGCACGTGGTGGTGAATCAGGTTGCGGGCCAAGACCACCGGCTCGAGGTCGACCTCACCCTCTACGGCGACGAGCATCATCCGGAAAAGCACGAGAAATATCAGGTCGAGGGTGACCTGTGGGTGCTGCAGGCCAATATCGTCGAATTGAAGCCCTGGGTGAACGCCCTCGGCTTCCACTCCGGCTACAAGGTCACCCGCCTCTATGGCCAACGTCTCGACGGCGTCGCAACCACCCAGAACCAGATCTTCGTCAACGGCGACGACCAGGACTTCTTCAACGATATGCGCAACCACAAATGGTGGACCGACCCGTTCGTCCGCTCCGCCTACGGCAACGCCGTAATCGCCACCCCCGGCACCTACGACGTCTTCATCTCCCGCGATGCCATCAAGACCCGCGCCCCCGGCAGCTGACTGTCCGAGCTACCACCGTCGCGATCGGCTGGTCGAGTCGATGCGAGATTGCATCTGGCCCGCACCCGGCTCGCCGAGAGCGTGCATGACGCTGGTCGGGGCATGTTCACCCGCATAGCCAGGCCTCGGTTACACGCATTTCTCCGCCACACACCTGGCCCGGACCGGATCACCCACCATCCGGGGTACGGTTGAAGACTGGCATCGCCACCTCGCGTGCCCCCATCCGTCCACAGCGTCCAGGAGTTTGTCCGCGTTGAATGTCGAACCACCTGTCCAGGCCAAGCTGCTCCAGCTCGCCGCCGTCGACGCCGAACTGACGCGGATCGCGCATCGGCGCACCGTGCTGCCCGAGCAGCTGGAGGTGGCGCGGCTCGAGGGTGAGCGGAATGCGCACAAGGATGCGGCGGTAGCGGTCGAGATCATGCTCGACGATCTCGACCGTGATATCCGCAAGCTGGAGGGCGAGGTCGACGCGGTGCGCAAACGCGAGGAGCGCGACCGCGGCATGCTGACCGCCGGTTCGGTGGGCGCCAAACAGCTGTCGGAAATTCAGCACGAGCTGGGCAGCTTGGAGCGACGCCGTTCGGTGCTCGAGGACGAGTTGCTCGAGGTGATGGAGCGCCGCGAGGCGTCGGCATCCGATCATGATCACGCGGGTGCGCGGCTCAGCAAGACCGAGCAGGAGCTGGCCGATGCGCAGCGCCTGCGCGACGAGGCGCTGGCGGATCTCGATGTGGCGCAGGGCCGTTGCGATTCCGACCGCAAGGATCTGGTCGCGCTGTTCCCGGACGAACTGCTGAGCATCTATGACCGGCAGCGCACCCAGCACGGCGTCGGCGCCGCGCTGCTGCAGGCCCGCCGGTGCGGCGCGTGCCGGATCGAACTGGACCGCGGTGAGATCGCGCGGATCGCCAAGACCGCGCCGGATGTGATCATGCGGTGTCCGGAGTGCGGTGCGATCCTGGTGCGCACCAAAGAGTCGGGTTTGTGAGGTTTCCGGTGCGGGTATCAGTACTCGCGTCGGTCCGCTCCCAGCGACGGATGGTCGGCTGTCGAAGAGGACGAAGGAAACAATGACCGAGCACGAGGTGATCGTCGAGGCCGACGGCGGTTCCCGGGGCAATCCGGGTCCGGCCGGTTACGGCGCGGTCGTCTTCAGTGCCGATCACATCCGAATTCTCGCCGAGCGCAGGGAATACGTCGGTATCACCACCAATAATGTCGCCGAATACCGCGGGCTCATCGCGGGTTTGGAGGCGGCGGCGGAGTTGGGCGCGCGCGTGGTGTCGGTGCGGATGGATTCCAAGCTGGTGGTCGAGCAGATGTCCGGCCGCTGGAAGGTCAAGCACGCGTCCATGATTCCGCTGGCCGACCGGGCACGCAGGCTCGTCGCCGGCTTCGACAGCGTGACGTTCACCTGGATTCCGCGCGCCGAGAACTCCCATGCCGACCGGCTGGCGAACGAGGCGATGGATGACGCGACGCTGATCGGCGAGGTGCACGCCGCCGAGCGGCAGTTGCTCGACGCGGGCGCATCGGCCGCCACCCTGGCGGAAGAGGTGCGCGCGGCCGAAGAACAGCTGCTCAGCTGGACCGACGAGCCGCAGAGCTCCGCGCGCGGCGTCGAAGAGCACTTGCCGAGTCGGATCGATGCGGCCCGGGATGCGCAGTCGACCACATCGAATACCCGAGTCGCCGAAAACTCGCCCGCCTGGACCGGCGCAACGGGCCGCCCGACCCGGTTCCTCCTGCTGCGCCACGGCCAAACCAACCTCTCGATAGAGCGCCGCTACTCCGGCCGCGGCAACCCACCCCTCACCGACCTCGGCCGTGAACAGGCCGCCCGCGCCGCGAAAATGCTCGCCGCGAAGGGTGGCATCGCCGCCGTGGTCACCTCCCCGCTCGGTCGGGCCCGCGAGACCGCCGAAGCCGCCGCGACCGCACTCGATATCCCGGTGCGCGTCCTCGACGGCCTCACCGAAACCGACTTCGGCGACTGGGAGGGGCTCACCTTCCAGGAAGCGGCACAACGAGATCCGCAACTACACGCTCGCTGGCTCGGTGATCCCTCGACTCCGGCGCCGAATGGCGAGAGTTTCGACCAGGTGCGCGAACGGGTCGAGGCGGTGCGGCGCGATCTGCTCGCCCTGTATCCCGGCCAGAACATCGTGGTGGTCAGTCATGTGACCCCCATCAAGACGTTGCTGCAGTTGGCGCTCGGCGTCGGTCCGTCGCTGCTGTATCGCCTGCACTTGGACCTGGCGTCGCTATCGATCGCGGAGTTCTATCCGGACGGCGGTTCGTCGGTTCGGTTGGTCAACGACACGTCCTACCTCTGAGGAAGATGGGCATCGGACCAAACCCGAATCTTTTCGCGAACCGTGAATTATGGCGCATCGCAATGGATTCGGCCTGTCGAAACGACCCGTTTGGGTTGAATCTCACACGGTAACGTTTCAGACACGGTTATAGCGGTAGGCTTCGGTCGGTCAGGCACAGGCATCCCGCCCCGCCTGTCTGGTCGGGGATAACGAAGGTCTTCGAACAGTGCTGCTCGGGGGGATGAGAGCCGACGAGCAGCGTTGCTCGGTGGTCGCTTCGAACGATGAAGTAGTCCTGTGCGGTCGAGTGATTCGATGGAAGCGCAGGTTCGAATGAGTAGTCCGATCAAGGTTATCGTGCTCGGTGCGGGGATCGGAGGGCTCACCACCGCCGCCGCATTGCGACAGGCGGGCTTCGCGGTCGAACTCTATGAGGCCGCTGCCGAGCTGCGTGGCCAGGGATTCGGACTTTCGGTGCAGGCCAATGGGATCAAGGCGCTGCGTGCAATCGGCCTCGGCATCGAGGAGGAACTGTTCGAGCGCGGTGGCAAGGTAGAGACCTTCCGCTTCAACAACCCGGACGGCACGCCCATCCGCGTGCTTCCGGTACACCGCCAGGACGACCGGCTCGGCGCACCGAGCGTCGCCCTGCACCGCAAGGATCTGCACGCGATCCTGCTGCGCGCGATCGGCGATACCCCGACTCATGTTGGCGCACAAGCGACTCGGTTCATCGACGACGGTGAGCACGTGCGCGTCGAATTCGCCGACGGCCGCATCGCCGAGGGTGATCTGCTGATCGGCGCCGACGGCATCCACTCCGTGGTGCGCGCCCAATTGCACGGCCGCGCCGAACCGCGCCCCGGCAATTTCGTCGCCTGGTTGGCCTGCATCCCGTTCGAACATCCCGCCGTGCCGCGCGGCTACTCCGCCCACTATTGGGGCACCGGAATGCGTTTCGGCATCCACGACATCGGCCACGGCCGGGTGTACTGGTGGGGCACCATGACCATGCCGGGCGACGAGGCCGTCGATTGGCAGGGCACCAAGGAAGATCTGCGGCGGCTGTATGCCGACTGGGCGCCGGAGGTGCGCGCCTGCATCGATCAGACCGAATGGGCCGATGTGCTCGCCGTGCCCTGCCAGGACCGTCCGCCGCTGGACGGCTGGGGCCGCGGCCGGGTCACCCTGCTCGGTGATGCCGCACATCCCATGCTGCCCAGCCTGGGCCAGGGCGCCAACTCGGCCATCGAGGACGCGGTCGTGCTCGCCCACACACTGAAGTCCTCGCTGGATCCTGTTGCGGGCCTGCGCCGTTACGAGCAGGTGCGTGCCGAGCGCACCGCCATGTTCGTCAACGGCTCGTGGTCGCTCGGCAAGATCGAGCAGACGACCGACCCCAAGCTGGTGAAGGTGCGCGACACCTACTTCCGGCACGCACCCACCGAATTCTTCCTGCGCGAATTGGGCAAGCCGATGTCGTTCCCACCGCTGGAGGGACCGACCGCGCGGCTGCCGCGCCAGCTGTCCCCGGTGGAGCGCTGGCACTGGATCGCGGATCAGCTTGCGCCGCTGCATATTCTGGCCCGGGTGCGGGTGCACGGCTCGATTACCGCCGAGCAGGTGCGCACCGGTCTCGACGAAGTGCAGCACCGACATCCGCTGCTCGGTGTTGCGGTGACGGCCGAACCCGACGGCACCGCACCGCGTTTCGTGCCGGTGCCCACGCCGATTCCGCTGCGTGTAGTCAAATCCGCCGATCCGGATGCGTGGTTGACCGAGGTCGACGAGGTCGAGTTGCGCGAACCCTTCGACTGGCACTCCGGTCCGCTCGCGCGCGCCGTGCTCATCACGGATGCGACCGGTGAGACCAGCGATCTGATCGTCACCCTGCACTATGCGATCGCCGACGGCGAGAGCGCGATGTCGGTGGCCAAGCAGGTGCTGCAGGTCGCCGCGGGCGATGGCGTCGATCTCGAGCCCGCACCGGTCCGGCCGGGTCCGGAGGAACTGTTCCCGGCAAAGTTCCAGGGCGCCAAGGGCTTCGGCCGCACCGTGGGATCGCTGCTGCGCGACCAGAAGTCGCAGCTGAAGCGGCCGCGCCGACTCGAACCGACCGAACTCGCACCGCCGTCGCGGCGACGCAGCAGGGTCGTGCACCGCAGCCTGGATGCCGATCGACTCGACGCATTGTCCGCAGGCTGTGAGCGCAAAGGCGTCGGCCTGCAGGCCGCACTCTCGGCGGCGCTGCTCATCGCGGCCGCCCGCGAGTCGGGTACCTACACCGAATCCTGGTACACCGTCGGCAGTTCGGTGAACTTCCGCGGCCACCTCGACGGCGCGGTCGCCGATACCGAGGTCGGGACCTACCAGGGCATGATCGCGACCCCGGCGAAGTATGCGCCGTGGTCCTCGCTGTGGCAGATCGCCGGCGAGATCGAGCGCGAGTACGGCGCAAGAATGGACCGTCGCGACCATCTCGCGGCATTGAGCCTGCTGAAGGTCGCCGCACCGAAATCGGTGGCCGCCAGTGCATCCACGGTCAAGCTGATGGACACCCGCGGTCCAGGTCACCTGTGTATGACATATCTGGGGCGCTACGCGTTCCCGGACAAGATCGGCGCGTGGCAGCTCTCGGGCGCGCAATTCGTCTCGGGCATGTCGGTGAGCGGCTTCATCATGGCCACCGCCAATGCCACGCACGGCGAGTTGTCGTTGAACATCGGCTATGTCGAGCCCGCGGTGTCGCGTGAGCGTGCCGAACGTCTTGGCGATGAGAGTGTGCGCGCGCTGCTGTCGGTGATCTGACAGGGCTCGCACACCCATAAACGAGGGCGAATCCCGGCATCGATGTCGATGCCGGTAATTCGCGCTATCTGAAAACTGGATACAAGTGGTAACAGCTATGCGTTTCGGCGTCGTCAGGGGTGGGTCCTGGACAGTTCGCGCACGGTCTGTGCCGCGACTGTCGCGATAGGAGTGACTGTGACGTCGGAAACCAGCGCAAATCCCGAAAGACCAATCGGAGCATGGCCGGTCAGCGCATATCAGCGCGACGTACTCGGCCTGGCGTTCCGGCTGGCGCCCGAGCCCGTTGCGCAGCAGACCTATAGCCTGCGCATGGATGAGCCGCTGGATATCGAGCGGCTGCAGGCCTGCTGGCAGCGCGCTCTGATGAGCGATGACGCGTTGCGTCTGCGCTTCGCGTTCGAGAACGGCGAATTCCGCCAATGGATTTCGAATGAGATTCCGCCGGTCGAGGTCATCGATCTGACCGGAGCACCCGACCCCGAGGCCGCGACCCAGGAGTGGTTGTGGCGCGAGGTCGGCGCGCCGGAGCGTCCGGATCGGCCCGCGCGGCTGGCCGCGGTGGTGGACCGGCCGGACCGGTTCTTCCTGTTCATGTCGTTCCATCACGCGCTGGCCGACGGCTACGGCATGAATCCGGTCATCGCCACGCTCGACACCAGCTACAAGATGAAAGACGTTCCGCTCGAACAGCTTGCGGTGCCCGAGCCCGCCAACGAGCACACCGACCGTTCCGTGGCCACCTATCGGCGGATCATCGAGGACGACGAGGCGTACCGGACCTCCGAGCAGTACACGGCGGACCGCGACGGTCTGCTCGCCGCACTCGACGGCGTCGAACCCGCTCTGTTCCCCAATCGGACCAGCTCGCCGAGAATCGCCCGCGGACACTACAACACGATGATCTCGGGGCAGTACCTCGATCGCGTCCGCGTCACCGGTGTCACCGTCTTCGCCTATCTGACCGCCGCGGTAGCAACGTATCTCGCGACGATCCACCGCACCGATCAGGTGGTGATCGGCGTCCCGATGCTGAACCGGCACTCGGCGGAGACCTATCGCACGCAGGGCCACCGCGCCAATGTCGTTCCGCTGCCGGTGCGCGTCGATCGCGACGTGCCGCTCTTGCGGATCGCCGAGCAGGTGACCCAGCAGATTCGGAAGCTCAAGAAGCATCAGCGCTTCCCGTACGGCGAGCTGACCCGCGCGCTGAATCCGGATCCGGCCGCGCCGCCACTGTACGACGTCGCCTTCTCCCACACGAAGCTGCCGGATGCCGATTACGTCCACGAGCTGATCTCGAAGTGGACGGTGCACAATCCGGGTTCGGTGACCAACGCGCTCACCATCGTCACTGCCGAAAATGGCCGGGACGGCTCGTTCAGCCTCCAGTTGTTCTATGACAAAGACATTTTCGACGCGAGCTTCCCGATCGAATCGGCGCTGCGCAGCGTCGGCGAAATGGTCACCGCGTCGCTGGACGATCCGGAAACCCCGGTGGGTGCGCTGCCGCTGCTTTCGGCGCAGGCGAGTGCCGAAGTCGCGGCGTTCGAGGCTGGTCCGCGTATCGAATTCCCCTACACCACCATTGATCGGCTCTTCACCGAAAAGGCCGCCGACCATCCGGACCGGGTGGCGGTCGTATCCGCCGACTCCCGCGAACTGACCTACGCCCGATTGTCCGGTCTGGTCGACGGTTTCGCAGCCAGGCTGCATGAGCTCGGTGCCACCGGCAACGAGTGCATTCCGGTGGTGCTGCCCCGTTCGACCGATATGCTTATCGCGGTGCTCGGCATCCTGCGTGCCGGATGCGCTTACATGCCGCTCGATCCGGATTACCCTGCGGCGCGTATCGAAACGGTTCTCGCGGACTGCGAAGCGCGGTTCGTGGTCGCTGGAAGCGAGCATGCGCGGGTCTACCGAGACCTCGGTATCACCCCTATTACGGTGGCCGACACTGTGCGCGGCACGGTCGAAAACGTCTCGCATCCACACGATTTGAGCTATCTCATCTACACCTCGGGCTCCACCGGTGTGCCCAAGGGCGTGATGGTCGAGCATCGCTCGGTGGTCAACCGGCTGACCTGGATGCAGCGCCGCTACCCGCTGCTCGCCGATGACGTGATCCTGCAGAAGACGCCCGTCACGTTCGACGTTTCGGTGTGGGAGTTGTTCTGGTGGGCCATCACTGGCGCCAAGGTCGCACTGCTCGAGGTCGGCGGCGAGCGCGATCCGCGCCGCATTGCCGAGGCCATCGAGGCGAATGCGGTGACCGTCGTGCACTTCGTGCCGTCCATGCTGGCGGCCTTCGTCGACGAGTTGGAGGCCGATCGCACGATCGTGCCGCGCATCGCGAGCTTGCGCCGGGTGTTCTGCAGCGGGGAGGCGCTGCCGCCCGCGCTGGTGCGCCGCTTCCACGTCGCCTTCGCCGCGGTCGCTCAGCGGCCACCGCAATTGGTGAACCTTTACGGTCCCACCGAGGCCACCGTAGACGTCTCGTATTTCGATTGCCCGCAAGGTGATTCGCTGGATCTGGTGCCGATCGGCCGTCCGATCGACAATATCGACCTGCTGGTGCTCGACGAATCCGGTCGTCGCATGCCCATCGGCGTTCCCGGCGAGCTCAATATCGCCGGAGTCGGCCTCGCGCGCGGCTACCGCGGCCGCCGCGACCTGACCGCGGCCGCATTCGTCGACGATCTGACCGTGCCCGGCCGTCGCCGCTACCGCACCGGTGACCTGGCGCGTTGGCTGGCCGACGGCAGCCTGGAGTACCTGGGCCGATTCGATGATCAGGTCAAGATCCGCGGTAACCGGATCACCCTCGGCGAGGTGCAGAACGCCATCCTGGGCTGTGCGGGTGTGCGCGCCGCGGTCGTCGTCGACGAGCAGTCCGAAACGCATGGGCTGCATCTGGTCGGATATTTCGTCGGCGATGCCGTCACCGGTGACGAGATCGCCGACCAGATCGCGCTTCGCCTGCCCCGCTACATGATTCCGACCCGGCTGCTGCGCGTCGACCGGATTCCGTTGACGCCCAACGGCAAGGCCGATCGCAAGGCGCTGGCACGGGCCGCGGCGGTTTCGGAGCATGCGGAGTTCGTCGGCGTGCCGGTCGAACCGCGGACACCGGTCGAGGCCGAGCTGGCACAGGTCTGGCGGACCGTGCTCGGTATCGACTCCATTGGTGTACACGACAACTTCTTTACCCACGGCGGCGACTCCATACTCGCGCTATCGGTACGGACTTCAGCCGAACGCGCCGGACTGTTCTTCGATGTGGATGCCTTCTATGAGCATCCGACCATTGCCGAATTGGCTCGGATCGTCTCGGATGGACCGGACGGCAACCGGATTCGCATCGCCGATCCATTGGCGACCGTGCCGCTGATCGACCGCGCCGCACTGCATCAGGCCGAGGACGCCTTCCCGGCCACCGCGCTGCAGCTCGGCATGCTCTTCCACAGCATCGAGCGCACGGATTCGGCTACCTACAAGGACGTATTCCGCTATCGGTTCGAAATGCCATGGAACGCCGCGCAATTCCGCGCCGCATTCGACCGGCTGGTGCGCCGTCAGCCCGCACTGCGCTCCTCGTTCGAGCTGAGCAGGTATTCGGTCCCGCTGCAGGTCGTGCATACCGCGATCGAGTACGAGATGGACATCGTCGATGTCTCCGATCTCGATCCGGTGCTGGCCGACCAGGACGTCGAGGACTACACGCGGGAACGCAGGCACGCCCGGTACGACCTCGCGCGCGCACCGCTACATGCCGTCCGGGTATTCCTGCAGCCGTCCGAGGGCACCCTGCAGACCGTCGATCTGGTGCTCAGCTTCCACCACGCCATCCTCGACGGATGGAGTGTCGCGACCTCGGTGCTCGAGCTGCTGGTCGACTACCTGAACAAGCTGGGACTGATCGAAACCGGTATCGATGACACGCCGCATGCGGCCACTGTCCTCGCCGAATACGCCCAGTCCGAAATCGCCGCGGTGCACGATGACTCGGCCCGTGAGTTCTGGCGCGAGGCGCTGGCCGGAGCCGAGCCGACCGCGCTGACCGCCCTCGGTGTCCACGAGGGTGCGGGTGCGCAGGACCCGCAGGCGGCCGCCCTGGTGCCGCGTCGGCTCGCCGAGCGGGTCACCGCCTTCGCGGCCCGGCATCAGGTGCCGGAGAAGGTGGTCTACCTGGCGGCGCACTGCCTGACCCTGCGCACGGTGACCGGCCGCACCGATATCACCACCGGCGTGGTCAGCCACGGCCGACCGGATCGGGCGGGCGCGGAGAGCGTCGCGGGCCTGTTCCTGAACACGCTGCCGATGCGGCTGGACGATACCGCCACCACCTGGCGTACGGCCGTAGAGCAAATAGCGCGCCGGGATCGCGACGCCTACCCGCACCGACGCTATCCACTGCGGTCGATCCTGGCCGATGGCGGCCCGGCGTTCGAGACGGCATTCAACTTCATCAACTACCACGTCTTCGCACCGATCCTCGGTACGGACCGAGTCACCCTGCGCGACTTCGACGTTCGCGAGGACACCAATTTCCAGCTGCTGGTGACCGTGGCCCATGATCCGCGCGACGGCCGAATGTGGGTGCGGGTCAACGGTGATCACACGCTGACCAAGGACCAGTGCGAGACCGTCGCGGTGACTCAGCTGCGCATGCTGGCGGCGATCGTCGCGGATCCGGATGCGGCGATAGATCGCGGCACCGGTCCGGCCACCGCGCGCGATATCGGCACACTTGTCGCCGACGCGGCCGCACTCAATCCGCACACCATCGCTGTTCAGGGCGACGAATCCAGCCTCACCTACGACGAACTGATCGAGCGCAGCGAACGACTCGCCCGATGGCTGCACGGTTTGGGGGTCGGACCCGGCGACCGGATCGGCATCCTGATGAGCCGTCGCCCGGAATTGGTGCTGTTGGTGCTGGCACTCATGCGAATGGGCGCGGCCTGCGTCCCGCTCGATGTCAGCTACCCGCGGGCCCGGCTGAATCTGATGATCGACCGCGCCCGCCCGCACCGGGTGATCGCCGACGCCGCCTACGCCGAAATCGTCGACAATGTTCGACTGGTGCTGGACACGGCGGAGGTGTTCGATCCGACGGCCGACAGTGGCACAGAGTTCGCTGTCCCGGACTACCTTTCGCCCGATGCACTCGCCTACGTGCTGTTCACTTCCGGCTCCACCGGCGAGCCCAAGGGCGTCGCCATGCCGCACCGCGGCCTGAGCACGCTGGTGGACTGGCAGAACCGCAGCCCATCGGGCATGAATCTGGCCAGCACATTGCAGTTGGCGCCGTTGAGCTTCGACGTGTCGTTCCAGGAGATCTTCACGACCCTGGCCGCGGGGTCCACGCTGCGGGTGAGTTCGGCGGACTTGCGCGCCAATGTCGAGGAATTACTCAATACCGTGATCAGCGAAGGTATCGAGCGGCTATTCCTGCCCTATGTCGCACTGCAGGCCTTCGCGGAGGCTGTTGTCGCCCGGCGAAAGTTCCCGGTCGACCTCAAAGTGCTCGCGTCCTCCGGTGAGCAATTGCGCATCACCGACGAGATCCGCGCGCTATGCAAAGTGGTGCCGGGGCTATTGCTGGAAAACCAGTACGGCCCAACGGAATCCCACGTCGCGACGGTATTCACCCTTGCGGGCTCACCCGACGACTACCCGGCGCTGCCGCCGATCGGACGGCCGGTCGACGGCGATACCGTCGAATTGCTCGACAGCGCACTGCGTCCGGTCACCGATGGTGTGATCGGTGAGATCTACCTCGGCGGCCGTTCCCTCGCTCGCGGTTACCAGGGCCGGGCGGCACTGACCGCACAGCGGTTCGTGGCCACCCATGGCGGCGGAATTCTCTATCGCACGGGCGATCTCGGCGTGCGGCTGGCCTCCGGCGATCTCGTCTGCCTCGGCCGCAGTGACAGTCAGGTGAAGATCCGCGGTTTCCGGGTGGAGCCCGCCGAGGTGGAGCTGTGCATCCTCGGACTGGTCGAGAAGTATCCGGCCATCACCGAGGCGGCAGTGGTGGCACGGGGATTCGGCGGCATCGACGGTGCGCTGATCGCCTTCCTGGTCGGCGACGCCGAGCAGACCGATCTGGCGGCATTGCGCCACGATCTACGCGGCGTACTGCCCGCGCATATGGTGCCGTCGCGATTCGTCTTCCTCGATGAACTGCCCCGCACTCCCAGCGGCAAACGCGACGACGGCGCATTGCGCTCGATCGTCGAATCCGCGCCGGAATCGATTACCGCACAACGGGAACCGGCCGACGAATACGAGCACTCCGCAGTCGAGCTACTTGCCGAATACGCGGGTCTACGTTCCATCGGCCTCGACGACGACTTCTTCGCCGCGGGCGGCACCTCCATCGGCGCCATGCGCGTGGTGATGGGGTTGTCCCGGCGCTTCGGCGCCGAAATACCGCTGGATTTGTTCATCGGCGCGCCGACGGCCGCCCAACTCGCGGCGCTGATCCGGTCCGGAAATACCCGGCGCACCTTCGACCCGCTGGTGCCGATCACCGTCGGCGGGCACAAGCCCCCGCTGTTCCTGGTGCATCCGATCGGCGGAAATGTGCTGTGCTACTTGACCCTTGCTCGCTACCTCGATCCGGATCGCGCGATCTACGGCCTGCAGGCCGCGGGCGCGGATGCGGGCAGTACGCCGGAGAAGACGATTGTCGGGATGGCCGAGTCCTATCTGGCGGCGGTGCGTCGCGTGCATCCGGAGGGGCCCTACCACCTGGCCGGCTGGTCCTTCGGTGGCAATGTCGCACTGGAGATGGCGCGGCAACTGCCCGAGTGGGAAGTGGCCAGTGTGACGCTGCTGGACACCATGGCATTGCGTCAGCAGGCCCGCGAACCCATCGCCGAGGAACAGCTCATTCGCTGGTTCTTCCTCGAATTGCTGTGGTACGCCCGCGGAAATCAGGCCGCGCTCGTCGATTTCGAACCCGGCGTGCACGGATCCGAGGAGCTCTTCGATGCGATGCTCGCCGAGGCGATCCGGTCGGGAATTCTGCCCGCCGACAGTTCACCGCAGGCGATCCGGCGGCTCTACGAGGTGTTCTACGCCAACTACACGGCGTTGCTGGAGTACCAGCTCGAACCCTACGACCGCGATATCACCCTGCTGCGCGCCGAGGAGGGCCTGCCACCGGGTGTGGATCTCGCGCACCAGGCCGTCGGCAGCATGTTCGACAGCGCGAACAACGGGTGGCAGCAGTACGCGGCCCGGCGCTTCACGCTGGTCCCGGTGCCCGGCGACCACCTGCACATGATGACCGAACCACACGTTCGCGAGGTCGCGGTGCAGTTGGACTCGGCGCTCGCGGCGGCCGATCCGGATCCGGACCGGGAGCTCGGCGCCGAAATGCTCGACGCCTGAGCGGTGTGGCCCAACCGCTATGCCGGTAGCGGTTGGGCCGAGGCGCTGTGGTGCGGCACACAGGTAGTTGTTCACGAAGTGTGAACTAGAGTTCCGGGTGGCCGCAGCTGTCGGGGCGGCTCTCCATCGTGTGTGCGGTTGGCCAATGCCTGAGTCGATTGCGATGTCGGCCAGCGCTTTTCGAGAAGGAGAGTAGTTGCCGTGAGATTCGCAACGATCGCGCTGTGCTCGGCGGCTGTGGCCGCCACGGGATTCGCAGGTGCCGGTACCGCGCAGGCTGCCGGAAATGCGGTGGTCGGCGGCAGTTCCGGTCTGGTGTTCGATACCAACGCCGCGTGCTCGCTGACCACGATCGGCTACGACAGCGACGGGCGCCTGGTCGGACTGACCGCGGGGCACTGCGCCCCGACCGGCGCGCGATTCGGTGCCGAGCGCTTCCTGGATGCCGGTGTGATCGGCACGGTCGCATACTCCGACGAGGGCGAAGGCCTCGATTTCGCGGTGCTGCAATTCGATCCGGCCAAGGTCACGCCCGTGCGCAATGTCGGGCCGACCACCATCGCCGGATTCGGTGCGGCACCCGCACCCGGCGAACCGGTGTGCACGAGCGGGCGCAGCAGCGGATTCGACTGCGGTGTGGTCTGGGGTTCGCTGGAGGGCACTACCATCAACCAATCCTGCTCCAAGCCGGGCGATTCCGGTGGTCCGGTCACCGTCGGTGATCGACTGGTCGGCATGAATCAGGGGCGGCTGACCGGAATCGGCGGCATCGGATTCAATATCCCGTGCATCTTCCCCGCGAATCCCATTCACTCACCGGCATTTTTCGCACCGATCGATCAGATACTTCAGGCGGTCGACGCCACCGGCGGTGTCGGCAGCGGATTCCAACCCATCTGATCCGTCGACGGGGGTGCGCCGCGAGTCCCCGCGGGGATGCGGCGGTTACTCGTCGAGTGGGTAGAACAATGGCGCACCGGGGTATTCGGCGTCGCGAATATCAACTCGGCACGGTATCGGACGGCACCGCAATGAACATCTCGTTCTCCAGCCGCGGATCATCCTCTGCGCACCGCTGTTGACATCCGGTGAAGGCGAACCCGGTTCGCAGGTACAAAGACTCGGCGTGCTGATTGCCTTCGACAACCCAGAGTCGAAGTTCGCCGTGACCATGTGCCCTGGTCCAGTCGATGGTGGCGGCCAGCAGGAGATCCGATGCCCCGGTGCCGCGTGCGCTCGGATTGACCCAGACCGAAACCACGATCGGCGGTCTGTCATCCGACTTGGTGACGATGCCCGCCGAGCCGACTACCCTGCCGTCGCGCTCGGCGACGAATAGCAGCCGCGTTCCCATCCACTGCCGCCACTGCGGCTCGTTCCACCGCGCTGCCACCTCGAATGTCGAGGCAAACGTCCCTGGTGGCGATCCCGCCAGGGCATCGAGCCGGATCTCCCGGGCGACCAGCCATTCATCCCCGCCCAACTGCCGCACTCTCATCCGGCGATCGTGTACCGACACCGCTACATCGCGCAAACGCGCATGCTTTCGGACTTGCCGGTCGGTTTTGTATGTTGCCGAAATATGCACTCCAGCAACATGATTGCGATGTTCGCCGCATCGCATCCGCTGCCTGTGCCGCCACGGCGAGCCGCACCTGGGTCAGTCGGGTGCACCGGCAGAACGAAAGCGCCCACTGGATACCCGGTCCAGAGACGTCTGCTGTGGAGGCCGCGACTCCGCATGGATGTCCGGCCATGTTTGGACGTCGTGCCGATCCGGAACGATATGCGCTGAGTCGTCGGCTCAGCGTAGTCGGCCGCGACGATTCGTCAGTCGCCCATCGTGTATGGCTTGGTTGCGCAGCGATTCGATTGTCTCGGTATCCCGTTCGTGGGCGAGATCCAGCATGGCGAGTCCGGTTTCGCGGATCAGCCCATCCAGGTCGTCGAGCATCGCGGCGATCGCATCGCTGGCTGTCCGCAATTCGGCGGCGCTCGGATCCGGCCGATCGAAGACCATACGGAGTTTGTGCAGCCGCAGCCCGGTGTCGAAGAGGCGGCGCACCAGCCGATCGCTGGTATCGGTGAAAGCGGTGGCGGTTCCGGATAGCTCCTTGGTGGGGCCGAATGATCGTCGCGGCCTACGCCACGTGCCTCGGCTGCTGCCCACGCGGGCGCCGGTCCGGGAGCTCGACCGCACATCGTCGGGCATCGAAATCCTCCTGAGTCGTTGCTTCGTATTTTGTAGCCACGTTTCGGGACCCCGGAGACGTGACCATTCTAGTGCGGCCGTTTTCGGCGGCGACGAACGGCTCCTTCGGAAAACCGATACCTGTTTTATCCTTCGTACCGTGTAATTGCTTGGTAGGCAACATGATCACCGCCTGTCCGAAGTGAGGTGATCGATACGGGCCGCTTCGCATCGCGAACTGGTGGACAATGGGGTATGGCAGTAGACGGTGTGCGGGAGTCACGCGAACTGTCGGTCGATACCGCACTGCACCTGCTTGGCACGATCGGATTCGGGCGTGTCGCGTTCTCGCGCTACGCCTTACCCGCGATTCGCCCGGTCAGCCATGCGTTGGTCGAGGACCATTTGGTCATCTATGCCGACGCTGCGACGACCGGTTCGCTCGATCGTCAGGTTGTGGCCTATGAGGTGGACGCGATCGACCACCAGACCTCGCTCGGCTGGTGCGTGATCGTGACCGGCATCGCCGACGCCGTGCGCGACCAGCACGAAATCGTGCACTACCAACAGTTCTTGCCCGCTCGCACGGTCGGTTCCGGTGATCGAGTGACCAGAATCCTGCCCGACATTGTCACCGGAATCGAGTACGTGGGGCCGGATGAGGCCGATCGGTAGTCTTTCAAAGGTTCGGAATCCTTTCGGGGAGTAGCGGTTCGAGTTTCGTGAGGAAGCGCGCGAAATGTGGATCGGCGTCGGTGCGGTCGAAGGTGTCGATGTCCCACCAGCGTGCTTGTGCGAATTCGCCCGGGTCCAAGGTGTATTCGCGGGTGCGGTCGCCGCGGATGACGTACCAGAGGCTGACATCCTGGTGTCCGCTGTGGATGCCGATTGTCGTCGTGATGGTGAGGAAGAGCGGTTCGGTCCCGATGACGGTGAATTCGGGATCGATGCCCAACTCCTCGGCGGCCTCGCGTCCCGCCGCGGCAAGCGGATGTTCTCCCGGCGAGATGTGGCCGCCGGTCGGCAGCCACAGTCCGGCCAGGAGATGTCGGCCGAGCAGGACGCTGCGGGCTCGCGGGTCGACGAGCACCACATACGAGACCAGATGTCGTGGGGGAGTGTCGGGTTTGACGCGACGGAACACATCGTCGGTCGAGGCCAGCCAGGCCCCGGTGTCCTCGATATGCTGCCGCTCGAGTGCATCGAGCGGCGTGATCGCGTCGACGATATCGGCGACGGTCGCGGTCGCGAGGTTCATGGCAGGTGACTGTAGCCGCAGGCACCGACAGGTTTGCTACTCGAGCACGACCGGGCGCAGCCGGGTGGTGTACACCCCGGCGCGATCGAGCGCATCGGCGGCCGCATCGAGTTCGATCATGGTCTCTTCGAAGACTTCTCGCGCCCCGGCAATACAGTAGGCCGGCGTGGTGAGCGCCCCGATCCCTTCGGTATCGACCAATATTCCCGAGGCCTGCAACGAACCGTAATCGGCATCGAGCCCGGCCAGCTCCCCACGCAGTTCCCGCAGCCGATGAAACAACTGCTGCCGCCGAACCTCCAATGCCAGCGGATCGGTCATCGCACGCTCCCCACTTCCGAATTCCCCCGCAATCTACCGCGACCTACCTCGAGGGCTCGAACTCCAGCAGTACCGGTCCCTGCGGAAGTGGGAAGAAACTGTGATGGGTCTGCGGATCGACGGCAACCGTGTGCGCGCCGTCGGCGAGATGACTCGATCCCAGCGCGTTCGTATGCCCCGCACGCTGCTCGAACAGATTCACCCAACCGCTCTCGGCGGCCACATACAGCCGCTGCGCCGAGCCGTCATAAACCAGCACATCGGGAGTCTGGCCGACGCTGTTCTCGCCGACCACGCTGCGACGGGTGAGATCGACCGTGACGAGACGGGCATTGTCCTCACACCCCACGAACATCAGCCGATCGGCCGCATCCAAGGCCTGGCCGTGCGGTCCGCCGCAGCCGGGCAGCGGAATCCGATCGGTCACCGCCAGCGTCTCCGGATCGATGACCGCGAGATCGCCGGTGCCCTGCACCGCGACAACCATGCGATCGGCATCGGCGTCGTAGACCACATTGCCGACCTCCCCGCCCAATGGCACTGTGCCACGGACGGTTCCGCTATCCGCGTCGACGACCGTCTCGGTCCCGGCGCGTTGATCAGTGGTCCACACCGTGCCGCGTCGCGGATCGAACGCGACTCCGTCCGGATAGTCGCCGGTCGGTGTGGTCCACAGGATCGCTCCGGTCTCCGAATCGATGGCCGCGAGCCGGTTGCGTCCGGTCGCGGTCGCGTAGGTCCGCCGCCGCTGCGGGACCGCCAGCACACCGTGGACATCCGGCAGATCCGAAATTGTCCGCACCACCCGATGCGCGCGAATATCGACCTCGACAACCGCGCCAGCACCCATATGCGCCACCCAGAGCAGGCCAGATCCGGGATCGAGGCTCATGTAGTCGAATCGGACTGCCGCACCGGGCAAATCGAGCTGCGCAACCTGACGCAGCGGCAGTGCGTCGGACGGCGCGGGAGTACCGCACCCGGTCGCCACCATGACGACCGCGCAGGCCAAGCCCATCCGCCACATCGATCCCATCCGAGCCTCCCGTGGAGGTGGTTTCAGGCTAGTGAACTCAGCACAGCCCCGCGAGTTTGTAGAGCACCAGCGATCCGGCGACGGCCACGTTGAGGCTGTGTCCGGTGCCGACCATCGGGATCTCGACGGCCATATCCAGTAGTTCCAGCCCTTCCGGGGGGATGCCGGTGGACTCGTGGCCGAGCACGATGACGGTGCGTTTGCGGGCGACGGGCAGATCGGCGAGCCGAATGGATTCGTCGGTGAGTTCTACGCCAACGATGGCTGAACCCCCGTCGCGCTGACGCTGCAGCCACCGATCGACCCGCCCATCGATCCAGTGCACGCACTGGCGGTGGCGCAGCGTATTGCCGTGGTCGAGCGCATCGGGCACCCAGGGCCGTCGCGGCACCGCCATGCACGCACCGACCGCATCACAGGTGCGAAGCAGCGTGCCGAGATTGACACCGTGCTTGGGCCAAAGCGGTGCCGCGAGTAGATGATTCCAACAGCCATGCGAACGCGGACGGCGCTGACGGCGGATTTCGGGGCGGGTGCGCACCCGCGCGGCCGTCACCGGTGCGCGGGAATACCCTTCCCGAGGGAGCGGAAGCCTTGGCACACAATGAATTCCATAACAATGATGCTTCGCGGCGCATCGGGGCCATCGACGTGGCCGGTCAATCTGACGACCGGCCGTATCGTCCCAGCATACCGTCGGTCCCGCGCATAAACTCGCAGGATTGCGCGGGGGCATCGTCTGCGTGGTTCGTGCGCCTCCTGCGCCGAACTTGTCACTGAGCGGTGTTCACCGTGGATTCGTTCACACACTCGCGGAACGGCGTAGCCAACCGCCACTACGCGGCTATCGCGGCATCACTCGCGATGGCCGCACCCGCTGAGGAATCAAGCCGATAGCCCCCGGTTCGTCAGTCCGGAGGCCGTCCGCGTCGTTTGTCGAGCGCTGCGCCGATCAGCTTGCGCGCGGCTTTGCCGGTAACAGACTGTCCGGCAAGGGTTTTGAATGCGCGGCCGTAGGTCGCTATCTCGCGTGGCTGCGTGATGGTCAGCTCTGCGGCTGTTCCTTCCACCATTACCAGGCGGTTGTCGAACATGGCGAAGTTGGTGGACACCACAAGGGCCTCGGCCGTGGCCGGAACGATGCCGATAGTGACCCTGGGCATTCCGAGGATGGATGCCAGCCGGTCAAGCTGCCCGATCATGACGGCACCGGTGCCAACGGTGGTGTAGAGCGCTTGCTCAGCAATCAGGAAGTGGAACAGGTGGTTGCGCTGGTACAGGATGCGTTGTCGTTCCATCCGCTTCGACACTGCTTCGTCTACGTCGTCGGGTACCTGGTGGAACTCGATACCCCGACGTAGCTTGGCCTCGGCGTACTCGGCCGTCTGCAGCAAGCCGGGAATGATCTGCGGCTGATAGTCGCGGATGTGAGTTGCTTCCGCTTCGAGCTTCAGCGACTTCTGTTGCCGACGTTTCAGCCCGGTTCCGAGGATCTTCCGCCATTCGAGGTATGCGACCTCGATGTTGTGCAGGGTTGCCAGAAGGTCTGGCAACTGGTCGTCTGCGTTCGCGTGGTGACAGTACGCCCGGATGTCGTCATCAGACGGTTTGATCCGTCCGAATTCGATCTTGGACACCTTCGACTCATGCCAGCCTGACAGTTGAGCAAGCTTGCGGTTGGTGAGCCCGGCCGTACGGCGAAGCTCCCGGAGACGCACCCCGAGAGCTTCCCTCGCATCGTGGACACTGCTCACTTGCCGACGTACTCCGCGTACGGGGTAGCCAACTCCCACAGCCGTTCTTTCACACTCCGGGAGTAGCCGACGATTCCCGGGTCAGCGGTCACAGCCAGACCCGCTGGCTTCCCGTTCTCGCCAACTAGGTTGTAGACAACGCGCTCGTTGTCGATGAGCCACCAGTCATCCGGGGGTACTTCCCCGGCGAGATGCCGGGGCACGTACCGGATGTCCTCACCTGCCGCTGTGTTCGTATCGGTCACTGAGAGCAACCAACGGTGATAGTCGGTGTGCGGGACCGTGACCACGCGTACCCGGCTGATGGTCACACCCCGCCCGGTCGTCTCCCGGATGAGATCGTTCCAACGGTTCTTGTGCTCGTCCGGCAACGCGGGCTCTCCGGCGAGGAACCGGCGAAACCGGTCCGACTCGGTCGGCACGGCGTAGGCGTCCCGAACTTCGAGGTGGAACGCTTCGGCCTTGCAATCGCGGAACAGAGCGCCCCAGTCCGGCGGCTCATGCTGAAGGTAGAGCACCGTAGAACGTCCTCCTGATCTTCGGAACTTCGATCGCTGTCTCGTTGGTTGCAAGGTCGAGCTGAGCCAGGGTCTCAGGCTCGGTGACCGGTCGGCCGGACAGGGTGAACGTGCCCCCGCCGGTGTCCGTCATGGTGGCGCCGATGAACGTATCGGCTTGAGCGAAACCCGTCAGCAGGTGGGGGATTTCGATGGAATCCGCTTTGGCTGTCTCCCATCCCTGGACGAGATAAGAGCCTTGGTCCGTGGCGTACAGCGTCGGGCACCCTCCGACGTCCGAACCACCTTTGCCGAGGAACTGTAGGCGCATCGTTCTGCCCCCTGTCTAGTTCTGAGCACGAGTTTTCCCGTGCTATCTACATGATTCCCCGGCTCCGCTGGCTTTGCACGCAGACAGGCGAATCTGAGCACAGTTGTGCACACTCCTGGCTGTCATCCGCTGCGGCTCCATAACGTCTGACTTGCACCCCGTGACATGTGACGCCATACCGGTCGCGGGGTGCCTGCCAACACCGGACTACAGGAGTCGAGATCAGCCACCCCGGCCATTCGGCCATGATCGAAGTAGGCCCCGGTTTTCGCCGGGGCTTACTGCCGGTTGGGGGCGTCCAGACTGGACACCCACGCCCGTTGGGCGGCAATCCGTTTCGTGGACGTGGATGGCGCATGAAGCCGACGCGACGGCGTCAGATGGGATAACCGAAGCTGATCTTGCGGGTGGTGGGGTCGGCGGCGACCAAGCGGACCTGGACTTGCTCGCCTTCCGGGGGTGCGCCGATGCAGGGGCCGACTACTGGTGGGTCGGCGATGAAGACCTCGGCGGGGCGGGTGCCGTTGGCTTCGCGTACTACTACGGCTTCGAAAATCGCGCCGCTGCGCTCGGCGAGCAGGGTGGCTTCGGTGAGGTCGATGCAGGCGCGTTCCACTTTGCCCGCGATGCTGTCGCTGCGCTTCATCGACTCGGCGGTGGGGACCAGGCCATCGCGGACCCATTGCGGCACTTCGGTTCCGGCGCAGCGGGCCAGGCAGATCTCAGTGGCGAAACGGTCGGCGAGGCGGCGCAGCGGTGCGGTGACGTGCGCGTAGGGCGCGCCGATTGCGCTGTGCTGCAGATTGTTCACAGTCCGAGCGACGCTCGCCGATTTGGCGCCGGTCCGCCCGCCGCCCGCGCCGGTACTGCCTGGCGCGCCCGCGCCGCCGACGGAATCCGAACTGCTTGGCGCGCCCGTGCCGCCGACGGGATCCGAACTGGCTGACGCGCCCGCGCCGCCGACGGAATCCGATCCGTCTCGCGAGCCTGCGCCGCCCAGTGAGCCCGCGCCGCCCGGCGACTCGGCATAACCTCCCGACCGCGAATCGCCCTCCAGTTCGGCGCCGCCCGCCGCCCGCGCACCATCCGCCGACTGAGCACCGACCCCAGAACCATTCACTCCGGCACCGGCCACCCCATCGAGCACCGTATATCCCGCACCGCGCAGCAGCCCGGTCGCCTCGGACATCAGCACCAACGTCGCAGGCGCATTCGGATCGAGCCCGGCAAGCATCCGACCGACGGACTGTTCCGCAGGCCAAGCAACCCCCAACGCCGCAGCGGTCCTGCGCATCGAATCGATCGCCGAAACAATGGGCGGCGGCATCGTCCGCAGCAATGCGATGCGCTCACCAACACTGGGCGCACCAGCGGATCCGGTGCCGTTCAACATGATTTGCGCCGCGCACATGCCGGTCAGCAGGGAAATCTGCTCGTTCCAGTCGTCGGCGGCGGTGCGCGGTTCCACCACCAGACGCCAGTGGCCGACGGCCTTGTCGTCACGGATGACGCTCTGGGCGGGCAGGCGCAGCCCGATCGCGCCGCGTGCCAGCCCGGCCTCGATGCGCCGCTTGCCGAATTCCGGCAGGGCCGCGATCGAGGGATGCAGGCGGTTCGCGTCGGCGTCGGCTTGGACGCTCGCGTAGTCGAGTCGGGCGCGCGATCGCACGGTGGCCCGGATCACCGAGAATCGCTGCGGCTCCGCGTTCTCATCGCATTCGATGGTCCAGAGCGCGGCCGGCCTGGTCTGGTCGGGCAGCAGGCTTGCGGAATTCTCCGACAGGATCGGCGGGTGCAGCGGCACGGTGCCGTCGGGGAGATAGAAGGTCTGGCCGCGCACGCCCGCTTCCTGGGCCAGCGGGCCTGCGGGGTCTACTACGGCGCCGACATCGGCGATCGCGTAATGGACGGTGAAACCGGAAGAGGTGCGTTCGATATGCACCGCCTGGTCCAGATCCATGGCGCCGGGCGGGTCGATCGTGACGAATGGAATATCGGTGCGATCGGCGCGAGTGCCCGCGAACGCGTCGATCGCGTCGCGGGCCGCCGCGGTGGCCGCGGCGGGATACGCCGAGGCCAATCCGAATTCGGATCGAATGGCGCCGAAATCGACCGGCGCCGACACGATCCGCTGGTGGAGTTCCACGCTGTCGCAGTCGGTCTCTACTGCAGTGCCAACATGGTGCCGTTCAATTCATTGAGCGGGCCGTACACGGTAAAGGTCACCCGGCCACCCGGGACGCTGGTGGAAACGCCGGCCGCCGCGTCCAGCGCCTCGCCGAACGACGCCGCCGACGGATGCGGCAGAACGGCAATGGTCTGCCCGATATGGTTCTGGTACACCCAGGCGGTGTCGGCCGGGTTGAGGTCGACCTGGACCCCACCCGCCAGCGGGGTGACCGCGACCGCCGAGGCGGATCCGGTGCCCAGCATGGCGAAAACCGATGCGGCCCCGGCGATCAGCGCACCGGCGACCAGTGAACGAACAATCCGCATAGAGTTGTGACCTGCTTCCGTGATCGAAGAATGTGATTTTCGTGGCGGACCGGCAACGGGTCTTACCAACGGCGCCTACTCTATGACGTCGCTCACGTTCTAGGCCAGTTCCCACCGAATCGCCATGCCGGACACGCCGAGCCCGGCGAGGTCACATCCCGACTGCTAGGGTTCCCCGGCGTGGCGGGATCGAGCTTTTCCCGCACATTCGCAAGTGACCTGTACGTCGACAATTGGGAGTTATCCACTGATGTCAACGATTCTTTTCGATTACCTGATGCCTCTGCTCGGTCCCGAGCAGGCGGCGTATTGGGCTCAGGTTTTCATGGTCAACCCGCTCTGACCTCACCGTCAACGATGCGGTTTTCGTCGCCTTCCGTTAACCGGACGGGAGGCGACGTTTCCCAAGTGCCGCTAGCATCCCGCTGCGTGACCAGAACTACCGCCGCTATCGCGGCCAGCTCCGCCGTGTTAGCCCTGCTCCTTGCCGGTTGCGGCGATGACAAAGACTCTTCCGCCGCTCCCGCGACGACCTCGGCGGCCAAGTCCGCGGGCGGCGAGACAATTGACAACATCAAGGCGGGGACGTTCGTCGTCAGCTACCGCAGCGCCTTCCCCAAGCTCGCCGAGGGCAAAGACGACGTCAAGATCAGCGGCATTCTGGTCGACACCTGCAAGGACATCAAGGGCGGCAAGGGCGAGGACGAAGTCGTCCAGAACGTCATCAAGCGCACGAAGGGCACCACCGAGGCCTCCAAGGAAGAGGCCCAGGCGATCTATCAGATGGCGAAGATGCTCTGCTGAGCGAAAACCTTCAATCCTTCAGCCACGGAAAGTAATTGGGCAGGTATTTCAACACATACCCCACGGTGATCATGAGAATGATCGCGATCACGGGAATCAGTATGGACATCGGCCCGGTTTCCTTACGTTGTGCTACCGATGCGGTGGTACGGCATTCAATAGCTGCCGTACCCGTATCGGTATACGCCTGTTGTGTTACGGGCGCGTTCCATCTTGTTCGACCGCTGGCGTGTTGCCCTGGCCGAGCGCCTGTGTCGGGTCGGGCGGGTTGATCTCCGGTGTGGATTCGGATGCGGTCGGGGTGGGCTCGGCGGTGCTCGCCGCGGACGGCGTACCGCGTTCCAGGAACCGCAGCAATTCCACCGGGAACGGCAGCACCAATGTCGAATTCTTTTCCGCCGCAACCTGAACCACGGTTTCCAGCAATCGCAGTTGCAGTGCCGCCGGTGATTCCGACATCTGCGCGCCCGCCTGCGCCAACCTCTTCGACGCCTGGAATTCCCCCTCTGCGGAAATCACTCGCGCCCGCCGTTCCCGCTCCGCCTCGGCCTGCCGCGACATCGAGCGCTTCAGCGAATCCGGAATCGAGACATCCTTGATCTCCACCCGATCGATATGGATACCCCAGGAGAGCGCAGGGCTATCGATCATGATCTCGAGCCCCTTGTTCAGCTCCTCGCGATTGGACAACAAGCTGTCCAGATCGCTCTTTCCGATGATCGAACGCAAGGACGTCTGCGCCACTTGCCCGACGGCGAACAGATAGTTCTGCACTTCAACCACCGCGCACACCGGATCGATCACCCGGAAATAGACCACCGCGTCGACGCGCACCGTCACGTTGTCTCGGGTGATGCCGTCCTGTGCGGGCACCGGCATGGTGACGATCTGTGTCGAGACCTTGCGCATCCGGTCGACGAACGGAATCAGCATGCGCAGTCCGGGATCTCGGGTTCCGACCACCCGGCCGAACCGGAATACCAGCCCTTTCTCGTATTGGCTGACCACGCGTGCGCTCATCGCGGTGAGCACCCCGCCCGCGATCGCCCCCATCCCGAAAATCGCCCCGATAACAGAAAGAATATCCATGGCTACACCCCATGCGAAGTGCCCGACCGCACCGAATTCCGGCTCAGCGGTCACTTCCATCATGGCACCGGCGAGCACCGGATTGCAGGGGCGGACGAGTTGACCTGTAAGCCGGATCCTGTCCCCGGTTCACACCGGGTGACGGCCATCCATCTGGACACACCGTTGCCGGGTGCCTCGAGCGGTCCACCCGCAGGCTCGGGCGAGCAACCCTCGAACACCTGCGCAGCCGCACCGCGAACGGTGCGACCTTCGACCTTGCTCCGGGCGGGGTTTACCTAGCCGCCCCGGTCACCCGGGGCGCTGGTGCGCTCTTACCGCACCGTTTCACCCTCACCGCACGATCCCGAGGGATCGTGGGCGGTCTGTTTTCTGTGGCACTTTCCCGCGGGTCACCCCGGGTTGCCGTTAGCAACCGCCCTGCTCTGTGGAGTCCGGACTTTCCTCGGCGACGGGCGGCGGCACTCGCGTGCCCGTTCCCATCACCGCGGCCGCCCGGCCAACTCGTCCGCAGCGTTTAGCCTACTTTGATCTAGGGGTACGTTGTTCACTGGCCTGACCCGCGATCGGTCGGGGGGCAATAGTTCGGACCGAAACAGTACGGTGAGGTGCCATGGAACGTGTCGAGGTCAGTTTTCCCTCGGGTAGCGAGCACTGCGCTGCCTGGCTGTATCCCCCCGCTGGCATTCCCAAGCCTCGCCCACTTGTCGTGATGGGGCACGGACTCGGCGCCAACCGGGAAATGGGTCTGGATAGGTACGCACGGCGTTTCGCCGCCGCCGGGATGGGTGTGCTGGTATTCGATTACCGGCATTTCGGGGCCAGTCAGGGTGCGCCGCGTCAGCTACTACATATCGCCCGGCAGCGTGAGGACTGGCGCTCGGCCATCGCTTACGCGCGTACGCTGCGCGGCTTCGACGCGACCCGAATCGCGCTGTGGGGTACCTCTTTCGGTGGCGGCCATGTGCTGACGGTCGCGCCCGATGACGACTACATCGCGGCCGTCGTCGCTCAGGTTCCGTTCACCAGTGGCTGGGCATCGGCCGTGGCGAAGGGGCCGACCAGCCTGACCAAGGTGGCCACCATCGCGGCCACGGATCTACTTGTCGGTCCGATCCGGCGCAAGCCCGTTCGCGTTCGGTTGGCCGGGCGCAAGCGTTCGGCGGCGCTGATGAGCGCGCCGGATGCGCCGGAAGGTTATGGCAGGCTCGCCGACGAGAGCGAGACCTACGAACCGAAAGTCGCCGCCCGCGTGGCATTCTCGACACTGTTCGATTCCCCCGGCCGCCGGGCGAAGGCATTGAAGATGCCGGTTTTCTACGCGATCGCGGACAACGACACCATCGCACCGCCGAAGCCGACACTGCGCGCGGCCGAACGCACCAAGCACGCGATCGTAAAGCGTTATCCGGTGGGGCATTTCGATGTCTACTTCGACGATGTCTTCGAGCAGACGGTGTACGACCAGACCGAGTTCCTGGTGTCGGTGCTGCGGCCCTAGGCTTGTTTCGAAGTGAAGTGTGGGGTGGAACCGCGTAGCGGTGCCACCCCACAGTTGATTTTGTTGAAAGATGTTGCCCGCGTTGGCGTATGCGTGAGATCTCCGGTCGGCGGTCAACCCGATACGAACGCCGACGCGGCGGGGTATTTGGCCAGCGCTTCGCCCGCCGCGATTTCTTCGGCGTCGGCAAGCAATTCGTAGATGGTGGCGTTGACGCCGGTGGCGTGGGTTTGGGCGGCGCGGGCCAGGATGGCTTCGCGAGATTCGACGGCGTCGCGGTGGTCGCCGAGTACGGTTTGCAAACGTTTCGCTTCGGTGCCGAGATCCTTTGCGGCACTGCCGAGTACGTCGGTCGCACCCTCGCATGAGTAGCGCAGGCGCTTGGCGCCCTTGCGGATATCGTGTAGCAGTTCGACGCGCTCGGCGGGGGAGACAGCGGGTTCGGCGTAGACCAGTCGCTGTAGGCGTTTGCGGTCCTTGCGCAGGATGCGTTCGAAGACTTCGGCGGCGGGCTGTTTCGACTTCTCGGCATCGAGGGGCGGGTCGGTGCGCCAGGCCGAAAGACGGTGGCGCAGTGCGTGATAGCGATGGTGATCGAGGGCGTCGAGGATCTCGGCATGCGCGCTTCGGTACCGGTTTCGCTCCGCGTCGACCAGATCGGTGCGCACGTACTCGGTGGTGCCGGGCACATAGGCGCTGCCCGCCGCCCTTGGCACAGCTGATTCCGTTGCGAGCCTGGCGAATTCATCCTGCGGTGCGTGTGCGGCCAGCAGTGCCGCGAACCGTTCCGCCCGCACCTCGGCATCGCGGGCAACACCGAGCAGGTCGGCCAGCCACTTCAGTTCGTCCTGCATCTCGGCGATCGGCGTGGCCTCGAAGAGCGTGCGGTACGAGCGCAGCACGCTGCGCAGTCTGCGCGTCGCGACTCGCATCTGGTGCACCGAATCCCAGGCGTCGGCGCGGACGTCCGGTTCGGCGGCCAGCAGCCGGTCGACGTCGTCGCGCAGTGCCGCGACGATGGCGGTTCCGGCCCTGACCATGATCAGCTCACTTTCGCGAATCCGTCGGTCGCCTCGACGAGATGGTGGGTGATTCCGGGTTCGGCGGCGGCGTGACCGGCGTCGTCCACGATGTGCAGTACCGATCCGGGCCACGCGCGATGCAGTTCCCATGCACTGGTCGCCGGGCAGACGACATCGTGGCGACCCTGCACGATGACGGCCGGGATGTGCGCGATCTTGTCGATATCACGCAGGAGTTGTCCCTCGTCGAGGAATCCGCCATTGACGAAGTAGTGGTTCTCGATCCGAGCGAAGGCCAGCGCGAACCGCGGCTGGGCGCTCTCCTGCACCCGATCCGGGTGCGGCAGTAGCGAACTCGTCGCGCCCTCCCAAGTGGACCAGGCGATGGCGGCCGCTTCGGCGACCTGCTCGTCGGGGGAGTGCAGCAGCCGGTGGTACACCTGCACCAGATCGCTGTCGCGCTCGTCCACTGGCACCGGGGCCAGGAACTTCTCCCACTCGTCGGGGTAGATGTTGCCCGCGGCGCCGTTGTAGTACCAGTCGATTTCCTTGCGCCGCAACAGGAATATCCCGCGCAGCACCAGTTCGGTGACCCGCTCCGGATGCTGTTGCGCATAGGCGAGTGCGAGCGTGGAACCCCAGGAGCCGCCGAATACCTGCCAGCGGTCGATGCCGAGACGAATACGCAGCGCTTCGATATCGGCGAGCAGATGTGCGGTGGTATTGGTCTCCAGGCTCGCACCGTCGGCGATATGCGGGGTGGACCGTCCGCAGCCGCGCTGATCCAGCAGCACGATCTTGTAGGCGGCCGGATCGAAGAACTGCCGGTGGAACGGTTCGGTGCCGCCACCGGGTCCGCCGTGCAGGAACACCACGGGCTTACCGTCGGGATTGCCGCTGACCTCCCAGTACACGGACTGGCCCGCACCGACATCGAGCATGCCGGTTTCGTACGGCTCGATCGCGGGGTAGAGGGTTCGCATCAGAAGGCGATTCCCGAAGCCAGATCGGGCAGTTCCAGCGCCTCGATTGCCTGCTGGTGTACATCGGCGCAGCTCTTGGTGGTGATCCGGTCGATCATCGCCTTATCGGCGAGCACATGGCCGTTGATGCCGCCATTGCGCAGCGCCCATTCGTGCACCAGCGCATTGAGCCCGATCCGGCCCAGCGTCGGACCCTGCACCCGCCAGTTCGACAGTTCCGGGCGGATCATGTCGCACAGCTGGGTGGCCGACGCGTCGGAGATCTCCAGGGTCGTCGTCGGTGCGCTGGTGGTCTTGCCCGCGCTGGTGGCTGTCGCCGATCCGGTGGTGGAACTCGAGCTGCCGGTGGGCGCCGGGCTCGAGTCGCTCCCGCAGGCGGTGAGCGCCGCGGCGGCGAATAGGCCCGCCACCACTAGCGTGCTGCGTGAAATCCAACGGGGTTGCGGCATCGGTACCTCTGCTCGTGTCGGCATTGTCGGCTTCGAGTCTGCCATTATTTGCCGCGCCTGGCCCGCGCGAGTTTGCTGTGCGCCGCCGATCAAACCGGGCCGAAGCCCGCGCGCAGATCGTCGAGCAAGCCCTGCAGGAAGCGCGCAAACCGCGGTGGTGACGCGTCGATGGTGCGCCACGGATGCAGGGCGACCAGCGGTGCCAGCCGGTCGACAAGGGCGATTTCGGCATCGGTGACGGCGCACGACTGCCGCCACCGGTCCAGGTATTCCGAGCGGTGCGGACCGCGCAGCACGCGCCAGGACAGCAGCGGATGGGTGATTACCGCATCGCCCCAGTCGAACAGCATGTCCGAATCGGTGAACACGTTTCCCGGATGCAGATCATTGTGTTCGATGCTCAGCCTGCCGAATTCGGCAAGCGCCGCGCCGGCTTCGGTGATCGCCGCGCCGAGGCCGGGAACGCGTGGCTCGAAATGCCGATACACCGTGATCAGTTGGGACGGTGGCAGATACGGTGTGCCGGTGGCGCGCAGCTCATCGATGTGATCGCCCATCGCCAACTGGAGGTCGGCGTAGCGGCGAACCAACTCTGACCACGTGGCCGCGGAATCTTGCGCGGTGGCACCACCGTCGGGACTGAGCAACCAGCCGTGATCCGGTTGCACCGCAAGCGGTTCGAGCACACTGCCGGGCCGCAACCGGGCCAATGCCCGCAGCAGCGGACCCTCGTGTGCACCGGCGCGAGCGTTCGCCTTCAACCAAGTCGGACCCGCATCGGTCGGGATGCGCACGATCAACGACCACGCCCGCCGTCGCGTTTCCTCCGGCGTACCAACGATTTTCACGCCGCGATCGGTGAGAACGCCCGTGGCCCAGTCGAGCATCGGTTGCACGGGTTGGCCGAGCAGTGCCGCTGGTGCGTGCACTGCTCGGCCGGTCATCGTGAACTCAGAAGCTGTGCTCGGGGCCGGGGAAGGTCCCTCGGCGCACCTCGTCGGCGTAAGTGGCTGCGGCGGAACGCAATTCATCGCCGATCCGGCCGAACCGCTTGACGAACTTTGCGGTCTTGCCGCTGGTGAAGCCCGCCATATCCTGCCAGACCAGCACCTGCGCATCGCATTCCGCGCCGGCGCCGATGCCGACGGTCGGGATGGTCAGCTTGCGGGTAACCTGCCCGGCCAGTTCGGCGGGCACCATCTCCATCACCACGGAGAACGCACCGGCCTCCTGGACCGCGATGGCATCGGCGATGAGCTGCTCGGCGCCGTCGCCGCGGCCCTGCACCCGGAAACCGCCGAGGGTATTGACGCTCTGCGGGGTGAAGCCGATATGCGCCATCACCGGAATACCGGCCGAGGTGATCAGCGCGATCTGCTCGGCGACCCGCTCACCGCCCTCCAGCTTGACCGCGTGCGCACCGCCCTCTTTCATGAACCGGGTCGCGGTGGCCAGCGCCTGCTGCGGCGAGGTTTCGTAGGTGCCGAACGGCAGATCGGCCACCACCAGCGCATGCGGTGCACCACGGACCACGCCGCGCACCAGCGGGATGAGCTCGTCGACGGTGATCGGCACAGTCGTGTCGTAGCCGTAGACGACGTTGGCGGCGGAGTCGCCCACCAGTAGCACCGGAATTCCGGCTTCTTCGAAGATGCGAGCGGAGGAATAGTCGTAGGCGGTCAACATCGACCACTTCTCGCCATCGGCCTTCATCTGCTGCAGATGAGGTACCCGCGTCTTGCGCTTGGCAGGCTTGGCAGCGGGGGCAGCGCCGTAGGCAGGGGTCTCCGATTCGGATACGGACATCATCGTCCCTTTCGTAATTGTCGCCTCGAGGCCCGTCCGGGTCCCCGGGTTGTGTGACCAATCCAGTCTGCCACCCGTGCGATCGCGACTTAAGGGCGATGACGGTGCATTTGGTCACAGCCGTATCCGCGCCGCCGGGCGACCGGACGCACGGCAATGGCAGGATCTTTCCCATGTCTGTGGTGCGGAGTGGGTCGCGTGGTGTGCTGGTCGCGGTGACGTTGGCGGTGGTGGCGGCCGGATGCAGCGCATCCAAGGATGCGCCGGACAATGCGTTACCCACACCTCCCCAGGGTCTCGAGAAGTTCTACAGCCAGACCGCGAACTGGGGTTCCTGCGACGATTTCGGCTCCCCGGACGACCGCCCCGCACCCAATACCGAATGCACCCGCATCACCGTGCCCGTCGACTACACAAAGCCCGACGGCGCGACCGCACAGATCGCGCTGGCCCGAATACCGGCCAGCGGCAAGCGGATCGGCTCACTGCTGCTCAATCCCGGCGGGCCGGGCGTATCGGGTCTGTCGATGGCGGGTATCGCGGGTAAGACGCCGCTGGCCGAGCGCTTCGACAGGGTCGGCTTCGATCCACGCGGTGTCGGCTCCTCGACCCCGACCATCGCCTGTCTGACCCCGCAGCAGAACGACGCCGAACGCGCCGAACCCCCCACCGACAACACCCCGGACGGCATCGCCAAGGCCGAGGACGAGAACCGTCAGTTCGTCGGTCACTGCGTCGAGCGCACCGGCACCGAATTCCTGGCCCATGTCGGCACCCGCGAGGTGGTGCAGGACATGGATGTGATCCGCGCCGTCCTCGGCGATCCGAAGCTCAGCTACCTCGGCTACTCCTACGGCACCAAGCTCGGCTCGGCCTACGCCGAGAAGTTCCCGGACAATGTGCGCGCGCTGGTGCTCGACGGTGCGGTGGACTCATCCCAGGATCCGGTGCAGGAATCACTGCGGCAGGCGGCGGGCTTCCAGCAGGCATTCGAAGCCTATGCCGCGGAATGCGCCAAGCAGGCGGACTGCCCGGTCGGCACCGATCCGGCCCAGGCGGTCGCGAAGTTCCGCGCGCTGGTGAATCCGCTGGAGACCAAACCGGCCGCGACCACCGATTCGCGCGGACTCAGCTACGGCGATGCCATCACCGGTGTGCAGCAGGCGCTCTACTCCGATGATTTCTGGCGGGTGCTCACCGTCGGCCTGTCCGAATTGCGCGACGGGCGGGGCGACACGCTGCTCAAGCTGGCCGATCTCTACGACGGCCGCCGCGACGACGGTAACTACGACAACACGCAGGAGGCTTTCAACGCCATCCGCTGCGTCGACGATCCGCCGATCAACGATCGTGCGGTGGTGGGTCGACAGGACACGGAATACCGCAAGGCGGCGCCGTTCCTGGACGACGGCCGCGGCACCGGGAGCGCACCGCTGGAACTGTGCGCCGTCTGGCCGGTGCCGAACACCGGCACACCGCACAAGGTTTCGGCGCCGGGTCTGCCGAAGACGGTGGTGGTGTCGACCACTGAGGATCCCGCGACGCCGTATCAAGCCGGTGTCGATCTGGCCAACCAGTTGGGAGCCGCACTGATCACCTACAAGGGCACCCGACACACCGCGGCACTGGTCGCGGGTGACCAGTGCCTTGACGACGCGGTGATCTCCTACCTCACCGATCTGAAGGTCCCTGAGGCCGGTCTGACCTGCTGATCCCCCGGCTCACAACGCGATCTTGCACCCCGTGCGATTCATTCCGAATGTTGGGATTGCAATCCCTAAGCGTGTATGTAACACGGATTTAACGCCGGGTGCTTACGCTCGGCGACATGGATCGCCAGAAGGAATTCGTGCTGCGGACGCTCGAAGAGCGGGATATCCGCTTCGTGCGTCTCTGGTTCACCGATGTGTTGGGCTATCTGAAGTCCGTTGCCATCGCTCCGGCGGAGCTGGAGGGCGCCTTCGAAGAGGGCATCGGCTTCGACGGCTCGGCCATCGAGGGCTTCGCCCGGGTGTCGGAGGCCGATATGGTCGCGCGGCCGGATCCCTCGACCTTCCAGGTGCTGCCGTGGTCGACCAGTAAAGGCCACCAGCACTCCGCGCGCATGTTCTGCGATATCACCATGCCCGACGGTTCGCCGTCCTGGGCCGACCCGCGCCACGTGCTGCGGCGTCAGCTCAACAAGGCCGGTGACGTCGGGTTCAGCTGCTACGTGCACCCGGAGATCGAATTTTTCCTGCTGAAGGACAGCCCGCAGGACGGCTCCATGCCGATCCCGGCCGATTCGGGCGGCTTCTTCGATCAGGCCGTGCACGATTCCGCCCCCAACTTCCGTCGCCACGCCATCGACGCGCTGGAGTCGATGGGCATCTCGGTGGAGTTCAGCCACCACGAGGGCGCCCCGGGGCAGCAGGAGATCGACCTGCGCTACGCCGATGCGCTGTCCATGGCCGACAACGTGATGACCTTCCGCTACCTGATCAAGGAAGTGGCGATCGACGAGGGCGTGCGCGCGACCTTCATGCCCAAGCCGTTCGCCCAGTACCCGGGCTCGGCCATGCACACCCATATGAGCCTGTTCGAGGGGGAGGCCAACGCCTTCCATGATCCGGACGATCCGATCAACCTCTCCGCGACCGCGCGGGCCTTCATCGCGGGCATCCTGGAGCACGCCCCGGAGATCAGTGCGATCACCAACCAGTGGGTGAACTCCTACAAGCGGCTCATCCACGGCGGTGAGGCGCCGACGGCGGCCTCGTGGGGCCGGTCCAACCGCTCCGCGCTGGTGCGGGTGCCGATGTACACCCCGAACAAGTCCTCCTCGCGCCGTGTCGAGATCCGCAGCCCAGATTCGGCCTGCAACCCATACCTGACCTTCGCCGTGCTGCTTGCCGCCGGTCTGCGTGGCATCGAGAAGGGTTACACGCTGCCGCCGGAGGCCGAGGACGACGTGTGGTCGCTGACCGTCGCCGAGCGGCGCGCCATGGGCTTCCGTGAGCTGCCCGGCACGCTCGACGAGGCGCTGCAGTCGATGGAGCGCTCGGAGCTGGTCGCCGAGACGCTCGGCGAGCACGTTTTCGACTTCTTCCTGCGCAACAAGCGCCGGGAATGGGCGGACTACCGCAGCCAGGTGACCCCGTACGAGCTGAAGGAGTACCTCGGCCTCTAGTCGGTTAAACCCGGCTCAGTCGGCTACGTTTGCGACTCTTTCCACCCGGGCGGGTGGAAAGAGATGATCGGCCATCTAAGTTGGACTTATGGTCCGGCCGCCGTCTGCTCGTTCTGCTGTCCCCGGTGTCGGTCGGCTCGGCTTGCTCGAGCCGACCGCCGCCGCCTCGTTACGAGAGTTGGCTTGGGACAATATCGACTCCATTCCGGTGCTGTGGGCGCTGTCTCGCGCGCCCGATGCGGATCTCGCACTGCTGACGCTGACGCGGTTGCAGGCGGCACTCGGCGAGGACTGGTCCGAACTCGATTCGACGCTGCGGATCGATACCGCCTTGCGCGGCAGGCTTTTCGCGCTCATCGGGTCATCGAGCGCATTCGCTGATCATCTGGTCGCAGACCCTCCCGCATGGCGAATTCTGCTGCGCGACAAGTTGCCCGCGCGCGAGGAGCTGATCGCCGATCTGTTGGCGGCTGTGCAAGCGGTACCGGCCGAGAGTCCGCACGCGGATGCCGTGCTGTACCGGGCCGAGCTGTCCGGTCCCGAGGCAGTTGCGCTGCTGCGCAAGCGATATCGCGATCAGCTGATGCTCTTGGCCGCGCTGGACCTGGCTGCCACCGTGGAGAACGAGCCGGTGCTGCCGTATCAGGTGGTCGGCCGCCATCTCACCGATCTCGCTGATGCCGCACTGACCGCGGCGCTCGCGGTAGCGGTGTCCCGGGTCTGCAAGGACGCGCCGGTGCCGGTGCGGCTGGCCGTGATCGCCATGGGCAAGAGCGGTGCTTGCGAACTCAACTACGTCAGCGATGTCGATGTCGTCTTCGTGGCCGAACCGGCCGATGCCACCGCCACCCGGTTGGCCGCCGAGATGATGAGCGTGGGTAGCGCGGCCTTCTTCGAGGTCGACGCGGCACTGCGGCCCGAGGGCAAGGCGGGCGCGCTGGTGCGCACCCTGGACTCGCATATCGCGTACTACAAGCGCTGGGCCAGGACCTGGGAGTTCCAGGCACTGCTCAAGGCGCGGCCGATGACCGGCGATCTGGCACTGGGAGAGCAGTACCGCGACGCGCTGATGCCGATGGTGTGGACCGCCTCCGAGCGCCCCGACTTCGTCGCCGATGTGCAGGCGATGCGGCGCCGAGTGGAGGATCTGGTGCCCGCCGATCTGCGCGAACGCGAACTCAAACTCGGCCACGGCAGCCTGCGCGATGTCGAATTCGCCGTGCAGCTACTGCAATTGGTACACGGACGGGTGGACGAGACCCTGCATGTGCAGGACACCATCGAGGCGCTGACGGCGTTGGCGGCGGGCGGCTATGTCGGCCGCGACGATGCCGCGAATCTCACCGCCTCCTATGAATTCCTGCGCCTGCTCGAACACCGGCTGCAGTTGCAGCGGCTCAAGCGCACTCACACGTTGCCCGCCGCCGATGACGAGGAGGGCATGCGCTGGCTGGCGCGCGCGGCCCATATCCGCCCGGACGGACGGCAGGACGCGGTCGGCGTGCTGAGCAATGAGATTCGCCGAAATGCGGTGCGGGTGCGGCGATTACACGCCAAACTCTTCTATCGGCCATTGCTCGAATCGGTGGTCAAGTTGGATCCCGACGCGCTGCGCCTGAGCCCGGACGCGGCGATCCGGCAGTTGGCGGCGCTCGGCTATGTGGCCCCGGAAAACGCGCTGGGACATCTGAAAGCGCTCACCGGCGGGGTATCGCGCAAGGGCCGGATTCAGGCGCTGCTCTTGCCGACCCTGCTCGAATGGCTCGGGGACACACCGAATCCCGATGCCGGACTGCTCGCTTACCGGCGGGTCTCGGAGGGCCTGGACGATCAGATCTGGTTCCTGCGCGAATTGCGCGACGAGGGCGCGATCGCGCAGCGGTTGATGATCGTGCTCGGCTCCTCGGAATATCTGCCGGATCTGCTGATCAACGCACCGGACACGATCCGGATGTATGCCGACGGTCCGGGCGGGCCGCTGTTGCTCAGCCCGCAGCCGGAAGACGTTGCGCGCGGGATCCTTACCGCGGCGGCACGCTACGACGATCCGAAACGTGCTGTGGCCGCGGCCCGTTCGCTGCGCCGGCACGAATTGGCGCGGGTGGCCTCGGCCGATCTGCTCGGCATGCTGGACGTGCCGCAGGTATGCCGGGCGCTGTCCTCGGTGTGGGTCGCGGTGCTGGAAGCCGCGCTGCGCGCGGTGATTCGAGCCAGCGAGGTCGAACTCGGGGCGCAGGCACCGGCCGATTTCGCGGTGATCGGCATGGGGCGACTGGGCGGCCTGGAACTCGGTTACGGCTCCGATGCCGATGTGCTCTTCGTCTGCGACCCGCGTCCCGGCGAGGACGAGACCAAGGCCGTGAAATGGGCGATCGGCATTGCGGAGAAGGTGCAGCGGTTGCTCGGTGCGCCGAGTACCGATCCGCCGCTGCAGGTCGACGCCGGACTGCGCCCGGAGGGACGCAACGGCGCGCTGGTGCGCACGCTGGCCGCCTATGCCGCCTACTACGAGCAGTGGGCGCAGCCCTGGGAGGTGCAGGCCCTGCTGCGCGCGCATCAGGTGGCCGGGGACCAGGACCTCGGTGTCCGGTTCCTGCACATCATCGACAAGGTGCGCTATCCCGAGGGCGGGGTATCGGCGGAGGCGGTGCGCGAGATCCGCCGGATCAAGGCCAGGGTGGATGCCGAACGCCTGCCGCGCGGTGCGAATCCGGCGACCCATACCAAACTCGGGCGCGGTGGTCTCGCCGATATCGAATGGACCGTACAGCTGATGCAGCTGCGCTACGCCGACGATGTACGCGCACTGCACAACACCTCGACGCTGGAATGCCTCGATGTCATCGAGCAGACCAAATTGCTTGCGATCGAAGATGTTTCGCTGCTGCGCGAAGCCTGGATCACGGCGACCAGGGCACGCAACGCACTGGTGCTCGTGCGCGGCAAGCCGGCCGATCAACTACCCGGCCCGGGCCGTCTACTATCGGCCGTCGCACGCGTCGCCGGCTGGCCGAACGACGACGGCAGCGAGTTCCTGGACAACTACATGCGCATCACCCGCCGCGCAAAAGCCGTGGTGGAGCGCGTCTTCGGCGGCTGACCCGCGCCGACGGTAGTCGAAAGGTGGTTCTCAGTGGGCGCGGCGGCCGCCATTTGACTACCGTCGTGATTTCGCTCAGGGCAGGGGGATGCCTGTGCGGTCGGCGCGTTTTTGGCCCCATTCGTAGAGGGCGGTGAGCACCGGGACCAGGCTCCAGCCTTCCTCGGTCAGGTCGTATTCGACCTGGGGCGGCACGGTATCGAAAGTGGTGCGGCGGATCAGGCCGTCGGACTCCAGGTCGCGCAGTTGCTGGACGAGCATTTTCTCGCTGGTGCTCGGCATCAGGCGCCGCAACTCGCCGTAGCGGCGCACGCCCTCCTTGAGGTGAGCCAGGATGACCGGCTTCCATTTGCCGTCGATGAGATCGACGGTCACCTCCACCGCGCAGTAATAGCGCTTCTCCGGCATTGCTCGCCTCCCGGTACTCACCAAAAAGTGCGTTCTTGTAACACTGTAATCATCGGGCTTACATGGAACTCGCACTGCGGCGCGGCCGCACCACATTCTGCAGACATGGAGTTCGATTCCCGTGAAAGTCATCGTTTTCGACAGCTTCAAGCCCGGCGTGACGATGGAGACCATCACCCCTTATCTCCCCGAGGAGGTCGCCAATGTGTGGCGGCTGTGGAAGGCGGGCATCGTGCGCGAGAACTATGCGCGCGCCGATGAGCCGGGCGTGGTGATCGTATTCGAGGTCGACAGCGTCGAGGAGGCGAAACGTTATGTCGCCGATTTCCCGCTGACCAAGGCCGGTCACCTGGAATGGACCTACGTTCCGGTGCAGGCGCCCTTGCCGCTGGAGGCGCTGATGGATCCGTCCGTCGACGTCGCCGAGCCCTACGACAGGACGAAGGTGGGGTCGGCCTGATGCAATACGCCTACGGTCTGAGCATTCCGCAGACTCTCGCGGATGCCTGCGATCCGACCAGGATGGCGCTGATCGTCTACGACATGCAGGTCGGCATCGTGCGGCAGCTGCCGGACGGCGACAAGATCGTCCAGGCCTGTGTGCAGCTGCGGGATGCTGCGCGGGAGAACGGTTTTCGCGTCTTCTACACCCGGCACATGTCCTTGCCGCCCGCGGCGGCCGGTGTCGCGCAACTGCGCACCGCCATGGAGTGGCAGCGGGTCGACAACGCTAACGAGGTGAATTCCAGCTTCCCGCAGGGGTCGCCCCAGTATCAGCTCGTCCCCGAGCTGACGCCCGGTCCGAACGAGGTGGTCATCGATAAGATCACCATGTCGGCCTTCTCGGCGACTCCGCTCGATATCGCCTTGCGCGACTTGGGCATCGACACTTACGCCATTGCGGGCATCGCTCTGGAGGTCGGCATCGAACCCACCGTCCGGCACAGCCTTGACCTGGGCTATCTCCCGATTGTGGTGACCGATGCCTGCGGCGCGGGCCATCCGGATGCGGCCGAACGTTCCTTGGCCACACTGGCTTTCGCTGGGGGCTCGCTCACCACGGACGCCGCGACGCTCGTCGAGCGGATGCACCGCCACTGAGCGCAAGTCGCGCCGGATCGACCGCGGTCAGCACCTGGAAGTGGCGCACGAATTCCCGCAGCGCAATGCGGTCCTCATCGTCGGGCGGGCGGTACCCTCGCTCGGCGGTGATCGATACCGTGCTGCCCGCGCACACCCGCAACTCGTCCCAACACGACGGCAGCACCGGTGTCAGCACCGTGTGCCCGTTGCACGTCACCGTGATCCGCGAGGTGAACCGGCCCGCGGTGTGGGCAAGATCTTCGGCCGCGTCCGCGGTGAGCGTACCCATCGCCGTGAACTCCTCGACATACATCGCGACCACCTCACTCTCTGCAGGCCAGTGTAGGAGGCGTGCTTCCACACGAGATCTCCACAATCGCCGCACGTGGCCTCCATGGCTGCCGGTTAGGGTCGGGGCATGCGTAAATGGGTGGACCGGGTGGTGCTCGGGCTGGGGTGGTGCGCCTTGGCGGCGGGAGTTCTGGGGATCGTGCTGCATTTCGGGACGTGGCGGCGGCAGGCTTTGGTGCTGTTGGCATCGGGTGCGTCGTATTTGATGCTCGGGGCAGGGTTGGGGTTGCTGTTGTTGCTGATCGCGCGGGGGTGGAAGAGTGCGGCGGCGGCCGGCGTGATCGTCGCGTCGGTGTTGTGGATGCAGGTGCCGATGTTCGTTCCGGAGGGTCGGGCGGCGAGTGGGCCGGAAGTTTCGGTCATGCAGTCGAATCTGTTGTTCGGGAAGGCGGATGCGGCGGCGGTGGTTCGGGCGGTGCGGGAGAACCGGGTCGAGGTGCTCACCGTCGACGAGCTGACACCGGAGGTGGCGCAGCGACTCGCGGCGGCCGGAATCGAAGAGTTGCTGCCACATCAGTTCCTACAGCCCCGTGGGGGCGGCAACGGCACCGGGATCTACAGCCGATATCCGTTGCGGGACACCAAGAAATACGACGGATTCTGGATGAACAATCTGTCCGCCACCATGGAGCATCCACAGCGCGGACCGGTCGCGGTGTTCGCATTCCATCCGGTGCCGCCGTCGGTCGACTTCCCGGCGTGGAGTTCCGAGCTGGACAGGATTCGCGAAATACTGGACGCGCAACAGGGTCCCGCGATCGTCGGCGCGGATTTCAATGCCACCCGCGATCATTCGGCATTTCGCGATCTGCTGCGCGGCCGGTTCGTCGCTGCGGCGGATCAGGCGGGTGCCGGGCCGCTGCTCACCTATCCGGCGGATCGCCGGTGGGGTCCGGTGATCGGCATCGACCACATTCTGGTCGCCGATGGCACGTCGGCCGACGTCCGCTCGCTTACCATTCCCGGATCCGATCATCGCGCGATACTGGCACAGGTGCAGTTGAACGCCTGACGGAGCGAATGCGCTCAGACGTATACGCGCGCAAGGGTTTCTGCGATTACCATGTGATCGCTCGACGGGCAGGCGTATGACCCATCGGGTCGGGGTTCGCCGAGGACGGACCCACAGTGAGTTCGGGGAGGAAAGACCTGATGAGGACTAGACGGCTGCGGTTCGGGGTGGTCGCGGTATTGCTGTTGGTCGGCGCGGCGCTGGTCGGCTGTGACAGCAAGGCGGGCCGGCCGGGGGCGAGCGCGGTGACCGCGGACAATCCGTGGGAACTGACCGGCGCGGTCTCCAACAGCGGTCCGAGTGGCCCGCGCAAGGGGGTCCCGGACGCACCGCTCACCGCGGAGAACGGCGACGGCGGCGCGGTCGACAAACTCGCCCTCAACACCATCGCCGATCTGGAAGATTTCTGGAAGACCGAGTACGGCAAGAACTTTCCCGGCACCTTCAAGCCGGTGAGCCGCTATATCTCCTGGGATGCCAAGGCCTCCAAGGAGCAGGCGATCACATTCTGCAAGTCCAGCACCTACCATCTGGTCAACGCCGCCTACTGCAGCGTGGACCACACCATCGGCTGGGACCGCGGTGTGCTGCTGCCGCTGTTGCAGGAAAAGTACAGCGATATGGCGATCGTGATGGTGCTCGCGCACGAATACGGTCACTCCATTCAGGGGCAGGCCAAGATCGCCGGATTCTTCACGGGGACACTGGTGAAGGAGCAGCAGGCCGACTGCCTGGCCGGTGTATTCCTGCGCCATGTGGCGGAAGGGAATTCGGCGCATTTCACGTTGAATATGACCGACGGGCTCAATGCGGTCCTCGGCGCGACCATCGCGGTGCGCGATACCGATCCGGATAACCCGAAGAATGTGCACGGTTCGGCCTTCGAGCGGGTGACCGCGGTGCAGATCGGCTACACCGACGGTGCCCAGGGCTGCAAGAAGATCAACAAGAAGGAGATCGAGCAGCGTCGGGGCACCCTGCCGACGACGTACGAGAACGGCGAACAGGACGCCCAGCTTCCGGTCGACGTGGCATCGCTGACCAGCCTGAGCAAGGCGCTGGCGAAGATCTTCCCGCTGCAGCAGGCGCCGCAGTACGACTACAACGGGATCATCAAGAACTGCTCGAAAGTAACTGCTACCGAGCCGGTCTCGTACTGCCCGAGTTCGAACAAGATCGGCACCGATGTGCCCGAACTCGCCAAACGCGGCGGGGCGATGAAGGGCGACGACGAACCGCTCTCAGCGGTGGTGGACGGTGATTACAACGCCTTCGCCGTGTTCATCTCCCGCTATGTCCTTGCGGTGCAACAGGAACGCAAGCTCTCCCTCACCGGGGCCGAGTCCGCCGGATTGCGCACCGCATGCCTCACCGGAGTCGTGACGACCAAGCTGAGCGAACCGGCCAGCGATCCGCGGCTGTCGGCGAACGATCTCGACGAGGCGGTCTCCGGACTGCTCGCCGACGGTCTGGTCGCCAGTGATGTGGACGGCAAGGTGGTGGGGAGCGGGTTCCAGCGGTTGGAGGCGTTTCGCACCGGAGTCCTCGACGGCGAGCAGACCTGCCTGACGAACTACCGCTAGCGGCTCACTCGTCCGCTACGTGGGCCTGCAGCCACTCCAGGACATCGGCGAGCACCTTGTCCTGTTCGGGCTCATTGAAGACTTCGTGGTAGAGGCCCTCGTAGCGGATCACCGTGAGATCCTTCGAACCCGCGCCCTGCTCGATCAGATCGGTGCTCGACGGTGCCGCGATGGCGTCGGCAGTGCCGTGCAACACCAGCAGCGGCACGGTGAGCTTGTCCAGACGGCTCTTGACGAACTCGGTGGCATTCAGCATCTCCATACCGGTTCGGGCCGGGAGCATGCCGCGGAAGACCAGCGGATCGTTGTCGTAGGCGCGCACCACCTCGGGATCGCGGCTGATCATCGACGAATCCAGTTTCAGCACACCGACATTCGGCGCGAACCGGGACAGCAGCGGACCGAGCAGGCGCTGCAGCGGATTGCCGACCGCGATATCCAGCGGCGGCGCCGACAATACGATGCCGTCGACGTCGATCGGCGCCCGGACCGCCAGATACAACGTGATCAGGCTGCCCATCGAATGCGCGAGCAGGAACCGCGGCACATCCGGATGCTCGCGGCTCGCGATCTTCAGCATCTCCGCGACATTGTCGGCGGAGCCGGCCATCGAACCGATATTCGCGTTGTTGCCCGCCGACTTGCCGTGGCCGAGATGGTCGAGCGCGTAGACCGCGAAACCATTGTCCGCCAGTCGCTTTCCGACATGGGCGTAGCGGCCGGAGTGTTCGGCGACGCCGTGCACGAGCACGATCGTCGCGCGCGCAGTTGTGTCGGGAAGCCATGCGCGCCAAGCGATTCGGCTGCCGATGCCGTCGAATTCGCCCTCGGTGACCGGTGTCGGCTCGGCGAACTCGCCGGCCTTCGGATCGGTTGTCATGCATCGGCTCCTCGGGTAGGTGTCGGCGCCGCGAGCTGATCTATCAGCCGCCGGTTGAACTCGATGAGCCGAGCGTAGTTCACCAGGGAGATGCGCTCGTCGGTTCCGTGGATCGTTTCCACACCCGCCTTGGTCAGCAGGATGGGGGCGAAGTTGCAGCGGGTGGCGGCGAGGTCGTCGTAGTGCCGGGAATCGGTGGCGCCGGGGACGATGCCGGTGGTCACCGCGATGCCCGGGACGACGGACTCGGCCAGGCCCGCGATCATGTCGAATGCCGGGCCGGGCGGTTTGCCGGGGGAGGGCTCGGAGGTCATACCGACGAGTTCGATCCGCACGTCCGCGTCGCGCACCACCTTGCGGCAGTGTGCGAGCACCGATTCGACCGAATCGCCGGGCAGGATGCGGAAATTCACCAGGGCCTCGGCCTGCTGTGGCAGCACATTGGGTTTGACGCCGCCACGGATGACCGTCGGCGCGGTCGTGGTGCGCACCATTGCCTCGGTCTGCGGACGGGCCGCGAGTATCCGGATGATCACCGGCGTGGCCAGTCCGGCGAAGCGGAGCAGGAGGCGGCGATATTCGGGCATGACGTGGCGCAGTCTGGCGACCATGTCGGACACCACCGGCGTCAACCGCAGCGGCATCGGATGGTCCTGGATTCGGCCGACCGCGCGGGCGATCCGTCCGACCGCGGTCTGTCTGCCGGGCATGGACGAATGTCCGCCCACCGCCGATACCGAAAGGCGAACGGTCGCATAGCCTTTCTCGCCCACCATGATCGAGGCCACCGGCCGGTCTATGCCATCGGCGATATCGTCGAGGATGACACCACCCTCGTCGAGCAACAGATCCGCGTGCACACCGGATTCGCGCAGCCGTTGCGCCATGCGCACCGCGCCGTCGTCCCCGAACACCTCCTCGTCGTGCCCGAATGCCAGATAGATGGTGTGCCGCGGGCGAACTCCCGCGGCGAGTGCGGATTCGACCGCCTCCAGAATCGCGATCAACCGGCTCTTGTCATCGATTGCCCCACGGCCCCAGATGAATTCGTCATCCACCACGCCCGCGAACGGCGGATGCGTCCACCGCCCCAGATCATCGACCGGCACCACATCCTGATGGGCGAGCAGAATCGCCGACACCCGATCCGGTTCGACGCCCGGCCAGCGATACAGCCTGCTGTGCCCGAACCGCTCCAATTCCAGTTCGGCGTGGACCAGTGGGAACGACTGTTCCAGGTGCGCGCCCAGCCGGACGAATGCTGCGTCGCTGGGTTCTGTGGGCTCCGCGGTATCCGATGGCTCGTAGGAAACCGTCGCGCAGCGCAAGGCCTGCGCGAGGCGTTCGGCGACGTGCGTATCGACGACCACCCGCGTGGTGTGGGTCTGCGCGGCGTTACCTGTCATCGAGGGCCGGTCTCATTCGGCAAGTTCATGGGCACCACTGCATTCAACACCTCGGGGCCGAGTGCGCGGACCTTCTGGTCGCGCCACTTCGCCCAGGCCTCGCTGGTGCCGGCGGTGAGGTCGGGGGTACGCGGGGTGCTGAGCAGAGGCAGGTCCAGGCGCGCCGAGACGACGGTGACCTGGGCATTGGCGGCGGTGTGGGACCAGACGTCGTCGACGACATCGGTGATCCGCACGCCGAGGCGGTGCCCGGCAATGATCGGCCAGTCCTGCGCCAACAGTCTGATCTCGGCGGTATCGGCGACCGGAGCAATGCCGCGGGTGATGATGGTGCCGCGGCCGTCGGGAGCGATATCGAACAACTCGACCGCGACCGTCGCGGTCGGCGGACCGGACAGGCGCAGCGACGCCGTCGGAATTCCGGAGATGTGCTGGGTGGTGCTCAGCTGTTCGGAAATGGACCAGATCTCGCGATCGGGTCCCGGCAGCAGGCCGCGATCGGTATAGGTGCCGGTGCGCAGGTCGATCGGAATGCGGCGCGAGTCAGGGGGCGGCCATGCGGTTTCGGAGCGCCAGCCGCCATCGAATTGGCCGACCGTCACGCGCGGGCCGGGCACCTCGATATCGCGGTCGGCGACATGCTTGTCGAAGAAGGCGAGTAGTTGGGTATCGAAATCCGGTGCGCCGCATTTGCTGTCGCAATCGCTGTGGCCCCATTGGCCGAACCAAGCACGATGATCGCCGGGACCGAGCGCATTCCAGACGTCGAAGATGCGATACGCCCGGGTGTTGTAATCGAGGAAGCCCTGGCCGACGAACAGCGGAATGGTATTGCCGCGCAACTCTGCCACGAGGTCGCGATCGCGCCAGAACGCAGTGGTGGCGTCATGGTTGGTGGTGTTCGCCGCGAATTGCTCGTAGCACCCCGCCGAAACCTGGACGGCATTGGACTGGTACTCGGGGGAGTCGTCGGGCCGGCCCGGTGTGGAGGCGATGAGCAGGTGCTCGAAACCGGTCATTTCGGCTGGGCGAATGCCGCTCTCGGTGACCGGCTTACCGGAGAACTTCCATGCGACCCCCTGCATGTACATGTACGCGTACGGGTCGACATCCGGTCCGAACGCCGCGACGGCGGCCAGCCCCGCGGGTTTGGCGGCCAGCCCCATCATCCCGGTCCAGGCCTCGTAGGAGGTGCCGATCATGCCGACCCGACCGGTCGACCACGGCTGCCCCGCCGCCCACTCCACGGCGGTGGCCACATCCGAGCGTTCACCCGGCCCACCGAAATCCGGACAACCGGACGAGCCGCCGTAGCCGCGCAGATCCACGATGACGTAGGTGTAGCCCGCATTCAGGAACATCGCGACGTGCAGGTCGTCGGTGGACGGCCCACCCTCGAGACGCGGCACGCTCAGATAGGCACTATGCGAGCGATACGGGCTGACGGTCATCACCACCGGCGTGCGCGCATCCGCGGAAATGCCCTGCGGGCGCAGGATATCGGCGTGCAGCCGGGTACCGTCCGGTGCGGTGATGAAGCTCTGCGACCACTGGAACGGCACACCGACCGGGTCCGCCGCCGATACCGGCGCCAGCAATCCGAGCATCAACAGAACCCCGGCCACACCACGCAACAGCACAGTCACCCGAGAACTATCGACCGCTACTGGTCGATAGTCCAGCCCCCGGAACGGGGGGTGTCACTCAGCGCTCAGCGGTCGGACCGAGCACCGGTTTCAGATCCAGCACCGGGGTGCCGTCGATCGCTTCCAAACCGTGCACGGTGAGCGTCGCCCCATCGATATCGGCGATTGTGACCCGGTGCAGCCCGATCGGATTCGGTCGATGCGGGGCGCGCGTCGCGAACACCCCGGTGACCGGGCGGGTGGGGTCGCCGCGCGGATGCACCGCGAGCACGTCCCGATCCGCCCGGTGCAACCAGGTGAACACCAGCACCTCAGCGCCGGGCCGCAAGCCCGCCGCGCCCGCCGCGACCTCGGGCTCGAGCACGATCTCGGCGGGCGGTGCGCCTTCGTCGCCTTGTTTCGGCGCATCCGCCGGATCGGTCAGCGGCGAGCGCACCCGGCCGATCGGGCGCACGTCATAGGTCTCGGAGGGCATGGTTCGATCCTCGCCTACGGCTGCATCAGGCCGAAGACATTCCCGTCGGCGTCCTCGACGGTCGCGATCAGCTTTCCGCCGCCGACATTCGTCGGCTGCTGGGTCACCTCGGCGCCGGCCTCGACCAGGGTGGCCAGCTGCTTGTCGATGTCATCGACGGTCCAGTAGCCGATCGGGCCGGTCATACCCTTCTTGTGGCCGTTCGGGTCCAGGCCGATGTCCTGGCCCGCCACCCGGTAGCCGACGTAGTACGGGGTGTCGGCGGTGGGCTCCGAGCCGAACAGCGCGCCGTACACGCTCTTCGCCTTGACCAGGTCGGTGACGGGGTACACGATGGTCTGCAGTCCAGTGGTCATCATTCGCTCCTCGTTCGCGGTTGCGGTTTCCGGTTCACGTACATGACCAGCCCGATCGGGAGAATGTGACAAGTGGACGAGAAATTTCTTGCCGAGCGCTTCGAGGAGCACCGCACGCATCTGCTCGCGGTGGCGTATCGCATGCTCGGCTCCGGCAGCGAGGCCGATGACGCCGTCCAGGAGGCCTGGCTGCGACTGAGCCGTTCCGATAGCGACGAGATCGAGAATTTGGGTGGCTGGCTCACCACCGTGGTAGCCCGGGTCTGCCTGAATATGCTGCAGTACCGCAAGACGCGGCGCGAGGAACCGCTCGACGAATGCGAACCGGTGCCCGATGTCCACGGCCCGGAACAGGAAGCGGTGCTCGGCGATTCGATCGGGCTGGCCCTACTCGTCGTGCTCGACACCCTTGCCCCACCGGAGCGGCTGTCTTTCGTACTGCACGATATGTTCGCCGTGCCGTTCGACGAGATCGCGCCGATCGTCGGCAAAACTCCCACGGCCGCAAGGCAATTGGCCAGTCGGGCGCGGCGGCGGGTGCAGGGTGTCAGAGCCGCCGCCGACCGCGATCGCCAGCGTGCGGTGGTCGACGCATTCCTCGCCGCCTCGCGCAGCGGTGAATTCGAGGCGCTGCTGACCCTGCTCGATCCGGATGTGGTGCTGCGCGTCGACGCCGCGGCCATCGCCACCGGTGCCGCGGGCGCGTCCGGTGCGGATGCCGTCGCGCAGACCTTCTCCGGCCGGGCCAGGGCGGCGCAGCTCGCGCTCATCGACGGACGGGCGGGCCTCGTGTGGTCCGTTGGTGGCGAACCGCGCGTGGTCTTCGATTTCACCGTGTCCGAGGGCCGGATCGTGGCGATCGACCTGCTGGCCGACCCGGAGACCTTGGCACTCATGGAACTGCAGGTGGGCTGACCCGTGCCTGTCACATCTCGGCCGCCGCGCTGGTCAGGGGTGTGACAGCGGGAAACGCTCGCGCACGAGGCAGGACCATGAGCAACGCACGATCGATCGGCTACTGGACCACTACCGGGTTGACGGTATTCGTCCTGGCATCGGGCGGTATCGCCGATCTGCTGCATCGCGGCGGGACCGCGGCGGGCATGACGGAATTGGGTTATCCGACCTATGTCATGACCATCCTCGGATTCTGGAAAGTGCTCGGCGCCATGGCACTTGCGGTCCCGCGCTTTCCGCTGGTGAAGGAATGGGCCTATGCCGGTGCGTTTTTCGACCTGACCGGCGGATTCGCCTCACATATCGCGCACCGTTCCGCCGCGAATCATCTGATCTACACCGGCTTTTTCGCGCTGTGTGTGGTGGCGTCGTGGGCAATGCGGCCTGCGAACCGCAGGCTGGACGTGCCCGTTTTCCGCGGGCTCGGCCGGGTTGCGGAATCGGAGGTTGTGACGTCCCGGCGGATTGCCGCGACCGCGTGAGGCAGGAGCCTGTCGTTCGCGAGAACGGCAGGCTATTTGCTCTTGCTATCGCCCAGCGGGAACGGCACATTCGGTCAATCAGATTCGGCTGGTGTCCCAGGCAGCGCGGCGTATGATCGGCCCAGTGCGAGTCCCCGGGGGGAGTATGAGTGAGCCGGTGACCACGGATTGGGATCTATTCGTGCGGTCGCTGGCACAGTGCCTATCGGAACTGCCTTCGCGGGCAACGCTGGTCATCGCCGCGCCCGGCAATCGATACGTCCAATTCGTGCAATACGACATCAAACTGTCCGTCGAACTGGCGGGCAATTCCTATCTCGCCCAGCCCATCTCGCCGACCGCCGAACGTATGCTGCGCGATCTCGGCTGGCGCGAACCCGTCGCACGGCGCGAGATCGACAATTGGACTCGCACCCTGCTCTGGCCACTGTCTTTGGAAACTTTGCGCGGACTCGCCCGCTCGGTCGCGGTCGGCCTGCGTGACGCGCTCGGTGTCGGCACGCCCGCGGAGTTGCGTGCCATGGGGTGGACCGAGACCTCAGGTGATCTGGATCTCACCGCTTTAGGTGAGATCGCGCGTCGCGGCGTCAACTGACGCGGTGGGGGCACCCATCCGACGTGCCACTATTCTGTGAATATGGCAGTAGGCAAGGGCGGCACGCCGTCGAAGGAAGCGAAGGCCGCGGCTAAGGCGGCCCGCAAGCAGCAGTCGAAAGAACGCCGCCAGCAGCTCTGGCAGGCGTTCCAGATGCAGCGCAAGGAAGACAAGCTGCTGCTGCCTTTGATGATCGGCGCTGTCGTCGGCATCACGGTCGTTTTCCTGGTGGTCGGCCTGATCTTCGGGCTGCAGTGGTTCCTGCTGCCGCTCGGTCTGCTGCTCGGTGTGCTCGTCGCGTTCATCATCTTCGGTCGCCGGGTGCAGCGGAATGTCTACGCCAAGGCCGAGGGCCAGGCGGGTGCGGCGGCCTGGGTGCTGGACAACCTGCAGGGCAAATGGCGGGTCAGCAATGGCATCGCGGCCACCACTCAGTTGGATGCGGTGCACCGGGTGATCGGTCTGCCGGGCGTCATCCTGATCGGCGAGGGTTCCCCGCAGCGGCTGAAGTCGCTACTGGCGCAGGAGAAGAAGCGCACCGCGCGACTCATCGGCGACACCCCGATCTACGACATCATCATCGGCAACGATGAGGGCCAGATCCCGCTGAAGGAGCTGCAGAAGCACCTCACCAAGCTGCCCCGCAATATCGACGCCAAGCGCATCGACCTCATCGAGGGTCGCCTGGCCGCGCTGAGTTCGCGCAGCGGTCCCGCACTGCCCAAGGGCCCGATGCCCGCGGGCGCCAAGATGCGCGGGGTGCAGCGCACCATCCGCCGGCGCTGATCCTGTTTCGAGGCCCGCATCCCATGGGATGCGGGCCTTCGCATTTCTAAGGAGTCGTTCCGGTTCGCCCGGTGCCGAGCAACCAGGTGATCCGGTCGTAGCCGACGACGTGGTAGACGACGAGTACCGCGGTGAAGACCAGGGCCCAACGCGGCAGCCCCGCGAGCCAGAATGCCGCCGCGCCACCGAACAGCACCACGATCTCGACCAGCAGACGCACCCAGCCGTCCACCGCGACCGGGGCATTTCCGCTGCGGCTCGGATCGCCGGGCACCGCGAACGTCCCCCAAGCCGCGGCGGCGGCGAGCGGCAGCAGTACAACCAGCACATAGCGCCAAGGCGAATCGAACGCGAGCCAACCGCAGACCGCGAACGACGAGATGGCGGCGAGTTCGAGGAACAGGCGGACCGCCAGCATGACCGGATTCAGAGACACCGCCGCAGCGTACTGTTCCGACGCCCGCCCGGAGGTGCTAGCGCGAGCGGACGACCGCGGTGCCGGTGGCGCGGTCGTGCATGCCGCGACCGTCGGCGTCGGTGAACAGCGCCGGAACCACGAAGACCAGCAGCACCTGGCGGGCCAGCGCGCGCACGAAGCCGACGGCCACCGGCGCATCGACGCGGATGACGCGCAGGCGCAGGAAGTACTGCCCCGGCGTGTACCCGAACAACGACACCGCGACGACGCCGATCACGAACCAGACGAGCAGGTTGGGTGTGGTGAGCGCACTCACAATCGCCTCGAAATTCGACGGGCGCGGCTTCCCGGCCGGAATATCCATGCCGGCGATGATCTTGTCCGGGTTCGGTCGAACAATGATTGCGGTCACACCGAGCGAGATGAACCAGTCCACCATGAGCGCGACGATGCGCCGCAACATGCCGACCAGTGACCCCGCGCCCGAGCGCGGCAGACCCAGGTGCTGACCGGGGAACTCGGGGGTTGCCGGATCGCCCGGGTCGGCCGAAGGTCCGGAGAGCCAGGATCCGCTGATGCGTGCCATGATCCCCAGAATAGGCCTCTACGACCGGTCGTAGGACATCGCATTAACCCAAGTGACCTCGGCGGGCGCTGGTAAAAAGGACAGGATTACGATGCTGTTCGAGCCCGGGTGGCCATCAACGCCCGGCCAGCCGCACGTGTAACACTGGCGAAACACAGCCTTGATTGCTGGGAAACATCGCGTCCATAGCGTCTGGACGCGACGAACCCATGCAATCGACACTGGCTGGGAACCGATCCGTAAGGAGAACAAGTGACGTTCAGCACGGCCGACGAGGTCATCAAGCACATCAAGGAAGAGGAAGTCGAATACGTCGACATCCGCTTCAGTGATCTTCCGGGTGTGCAGCAGCACTTCTCGATCCCCGCGAAGGCTTTCACCGCTGACCTCGCTGAGGAAGGGCTAGCGTTCGACGGCTCCTCCGTCCGTGGCTTCCAGTCCATCGATGAGTCGGACATGCTGCTGCTCCCCGACTTCAGCACCGCGCGGCTGGACCCGTTCCGCCAGGCCAAGACGCTGAACCTCAACTTCTTCGTGCACGACCCGTTCACCCGGGAGGCCTACAGCCGCGACCCGCGTAACGTCGCGCGCAAGGCGGAGGAGTACCTGAAGAGCACCGGCATCGCCGACACCGCCTACTTCGGTGCCGAGGCCGAGTTCTACATCTTCGACTCCATCCGTTACGACTCGGGCATGAACGGCGCCTTCTACGAGATCGAGTCGATCTCGGGCTCCTGGAACACCGGCGCGGAGTTCAACCCGGACGGCACCCTGAACCGCGGCTACAAGGTCCGTAACAAGGGCGGTTACTTCCCGGTCGCCCCGTACGACCACTACGTCGACCTGCGCGACAAGATCTCGACCAACCTGCAGAACGCGGGCTTCGAACTCGAGCGTGGCCACCACGAGGTCGGTACCGCCGGTCAAGCCGAGATCAACTATAAGTTCGGCACCCTGCTCGGCGCGGCCGACGACCTGCAGCTGTTCAAGTACATCGTGAAGAACACCGCGTGGGCCGAGGGCAAGACCGTCACCTTCATGCCGAAGCCGCTCTTCGGCGACAACGGCTCGGGCATGCACGTGCACCAGTCGCTGTGGAAGGACGGCAAGCCGCTGTTCCACGACGAGGCCGGCTACGCGGGCCTGTCGGATCTGGCGCGCCACTACATCGGCGGCATCCTGCACCACGCCCCGTCGCTGCTGGCGTTCACCAACCCGACCGTGAACTCCTACCACCGCCTGGTCCCGGGCTACGAGGCCCCGATCAACCTGGTGTACTCGCAGCGCAATCGCTCCGCCGCGGTCCGCATCCCGGTCACCGGTAACAACCCGAAGGCCAAGCGCATCGAGTTCCGTGCGCCCGACTCCTCGGGTAACCCGTACCTGGCCTTCGCCGCCATGATGATGGCCGGCCTGGACGGCATCAAGAAGAAGATCGAGCCGAAGGCTCCGGTCGACAAGGACCTCTACGAGCTCCCGCCGGAGGAGGCCAAGGGCATCCCGCAGGCCCCCACCAGCCTGGCTTCGGTCATCGACCGCCTCGAGGCCGACCACGACTACCTCACCGAAGGTAACGTGTTCACCCCGGACCTGATCGAGACCTGGATCAACCTCAAGCGCGAAAACGAAATCGCGCCGGTGAACCTGCGTCCGCACCCGTATGAGTTCGAGCTCTACTTCGACGTGTAAGTCGTTGTAAGGCAAGGAGCCCCATCCGTTTCGGCGGATGGGGCTCCGTCGTTTCTCGGGGAGCTTTTGGCTCGAAGCGCTGGTTATAGTGGGCACACCGGTTCAGTTACAAGGCAATTCGGAACCGGGAGTGCTGAGGGGGGTAGACGAGCGAAGTTTCGGTAGAGCCGGAAAAGTTGCGGACGCACGCCGCGAATGTGGAGAAAGTCGGCCAATCCTTGTCGCAGGCACTGGAGGCTGCGCAGGCGGTATCACTGCCGACGGATGCGTTCGGCAAGCTGTGTGCCTTCCTCCCCACCACTATTCGTCGATTCGGTGGAGACCGACGGCGTCGACGCGATTGAATCGGCGCAAACGGCGTTGTGGGAAGATGCGGGCAAGCTCCGCAGCGTCGCCGACAGCTTCGAAACCGTCGACGCCTCGCGAGCCGCACAGTTGAAGGCGGTCACCCCTGACGGGGCGTCGAATTGACCGAGACCTCATCGAACCCGCTGATCGCGCTGCGGGAGGATTCGGCGCAATGGTATTCGGGTGTCTCGGTTTTCGAAACGGTCTCGGACCTGCACTCGGCGATTTCGTCGGGATCGTACGGGCCAACTTGGTCGGCGTTGCCCAACGTCGTGCGGCTCAGAAGTAACGCGCGTCGTTTGCTCGCGCAAACACTGTGCTGGTCGGTGATACGCCGAACGACCTACGCGCTGGCCTTGACGGCGGAGCCAAAATTATCGCTGTCGCTTCTGGCAGTGACAGTGCCGACGTACTCGCCAACGCCGGGGCGGATCTGGTCCTTTCCAGCCTCGCCGATACAGCCGCTTTCCTGACGGCAATCGAGCAGACGCTCGGGGTCTGAGGTTCGCCGAGAACGCCTTCCAGAATGTGGAATCCATGATGGGCGAAGCGGTTTCCCATAGACGAACTACGAAGGGCGCGCGAGCAGTTCGATCGAGCGCGGGGGGAGGCGGTGGCGTCGGAAAACGTACGCGCGGTAGCCGGTAATGGTAATCGGTGCCGTGCAATCAATTTCGAGTAGGCATATACTGCTTCGGCACTGCCGCAACCGATCTCGGGTTTCGCTGGCTGGCGGTCCGCGTTAGTGCCGAAGGAACAGTCTGAATCTCATTGAGCGGCATGGGAATACCGGTGAGTGGGGTAACGGCGGCGGGATCGGTGGGAAGTGGCGCGCGAGGGGTGGGGTGGGTTCTACTGTCCCGCGCCATGAGGATTTCACTTGTTTCACTTATAGGTGCTGCTGCGGCGGCGTTGGCGTTGACTGCGACGGGGGTGCAGCCTTCGGCGGTGGCTGAGCCGAGTGTTGCGGCGGTCGGTGGGAAGATCGATTTGCAGGGGGCGGTCAATGTTCGGGATATCGGGGGGTATCGGACTTATGACGGGGCGAAGGTCAAGGCGGGAAAGGTTATTCGGTCGGATTCGTTGGAGAAGTTGACGGACTCCGATGTGCAGAAGCTGGGAACCCTGAATCTCAAAGCCGTTATTGATCTGCGGACGCCGGCGGAGGTGCAGTTCGCGGGGGCCGACAAGGTGCCTGCGGGGGTGCAGAAGGTGGCGCGGCCGATTGATGACACCGGGTTGTTCCAGCAGATGTTGGCGGCGATTCAGTCTCGGGATCCGCAGATGCAGGAGGAGCTGCTCGGGAACGGGAAGGCCGAGGAGATCATGGCGAACGTGTATCGGAGTTTCTTCACCGATGATTCGCGGGCGAAGTTCGGGCAGACGATTCGGGATCTGGCGGCGACCGATCGGGCGACGCTGTACCACTGCACCTCGGGTAAGGATCGGACTGGCTGGCTGACGTATGTGGTGTTGCGGGCCGTCGGGGTGCCTGAACAGACTGCGCGGCAGGATTATCTGCTGTCGAATCAGTATCGGGCCGCGGCGGATGCCAAGTTGCGCGAGCAGGTGAAGCAGGCGGGGCTGATGCAGAATCCCGATCTGCTGATTCCGCTGCAAGTGGTCAGCGACGAGTACCTGGATACCGCGATCGCTACGATGGAGCAGGCCTACGGCGATTTCGGGAAGTTCCTGACGCAGGGCTTGGGCCTCGACGGCGGCACCCTCGTACAACTTCGGAAGAACCTGGTGAGCTAGCGAGAACGGTTCGGGCCCATCCCTTTCCGAAGGCGTGGGCCCGACCCGCGTCCGCCGCCCTCGGACCGTCGCACAACCAATCACGATCGCGCACACCGTATAGAGCCTGTTGCCGATTATCGCGGATTTTGGTCGTGACATAGGTCATGCCTCTATTTCAACCGCTGCCGTGCAATCATCCTCAGCTGGAAGTGATTTGATCCCCCGACTGTGACGTTGATATGACGGAACAACCGCCCCGCGGCGCATTCGGCAACAGGCTCTACAGCCTGTGCGAACTCCTCACACTCTGTGCGACAGCAGGAGTTCAGATCGGGAGCACCATCTCCACCAGGTCCCATAGCGATACGCCTCCGGTGCCGAAAGCTGTGACCAACGCGTAGGCGATGAGCGCGTCCTCCAGGGTGGGCTGGCGAACGGTTACTCCGGGATCGCGCACGGTGAATGGCAATGCCCAGACGACCTCGATGTGGTGCGACCCCGTCAACATGAATTCGCCGAGCACGTGCTCGCCCCGATCCCGCTGTCCGACCACCAAGGCGCTGGAGTGCAGATTCGTCGGCATCAGCCGCAAAATCGTGCCATCGACCTCGGCGGCCACGCGATAGGTCCACCGGTAGTAGAAATGTCCGCGCCCGACCGTCAACCTGATCGGGCGATCATTGATCGATGCCCGCAGCCGCTTGGCATTTCGCGTACCGATGGGAACGCGCTGACGAGTGCGTGGACCGATCCGCTCGATGGTCACGGCAGTGGCATCGTCGAATACCGGTGTGGCGACCACTTTTTCGTCGGTTCGCGTGATCACGATCTTGCCGAAATGCTCGGTGTCGACGACGAAACGCTCTGGACTGCTCACCCGGCTCCTTCGACGCTAGCGAAAACATCCTGCGGCGCTGGGGATCAGCCCGACTTCCTGGCCTGCTCGCGGACCGAGCCGGCCAGCGCGTTCGGCATCGGTTCGTGCCGGATATACGAGCGCGTGAAATCACCCGCGCCATGTGAGATGGAGCGCAGATCTATTGCGTAGCGGGTGAGTTCGAGTTCGGGCACCTCGGCGTGGATGCGGGTGCGGCCGGTGCCGTGCGGTTCGGTGCCGAGGACGCGTCCGCGGCGTCCCGACAGATCGCTGAGTACCGGACCGACATAGTCGTCGGTTACCACCACCCATACTTCGGCGATCGGTTCGAGCAGGTCGATACCGGCGGCGGCCGCGGCCTCGCGCAACGCGAGCGCACCCGCTGTCTGGAAGGCGGCATCGGAGGAATCGACCGAATGCGCCTTGCCGTCGAAGAGGGTCACGCGCATATCGACGAGCGGGTATCCGGCCGCCACTCCGCGCCCGGCCTGGGCGCGGACACCCTTCTCCACCGACGGAATGAATTGTCGCGGTACGACTCCGCCGACCACCCGGTCGACGAATTCGATGCCCGAACCGCCCGGCAGCGGTTCCACTTCGATCTCGCAGACCGCGTACTGTCCGTGCCCGCCCGACTGTTTGACGTGCCTGCCCTTACCGGTCGCCTTGCCCGCGAACGTTTCTCGCAGCGCGACCTTGTGATCGATCACGTCGACCTGCACGCCGAACCTGGTGCGCAACCGCTCCAGCGCGACATCGCGGTGCGCCTCACCCAGGCACCACAGCACGATCTGGTGGGTGTCGGGATTCTGTTCCAGCCGGATCGCGGGATCCTCGGCCGCCAGCCGGGCCAGGCCGCTGGAGAGCTTGTCCTCATCCGCCTTGCTGCGCGCCTGAATGGCGATGGGCAGCAGGGGATCCGGCATCTGCCATGGTTCGATCAGCAGCGGCGCGGCGGTGCCGGACAGGGTATCGCCGGTTTCCGCGTGGCTCAGTTTGGTGACATAGGCGATATCACCGGCGATGGCCTGGCCGAGTGGACGCTGCTGTTTACCGAACGGTGCGGTGATGGCGCCGATGCGCTCGTCCACATCGTGGCTCTCGTGGCCGCGGTCCTCCAGGCCGTGACCGCAGACATGCACGGTGTCGTCGGGTCGCAGGGTGCCGGAGAATACGCGAACCAGCGAGACCCGGCCGACATATGGATCCGAGGCGGTGCGGATCACCTCGGCGGCCAGGGTGCCGTCCGGATCGCAGTGCAAGGGTGTCGACGCCGCGCCGTCGGAGGTGTTGATCGCCGAGACCGCATGTTCCGACGGTGTGGGAAATCCGCCGGTGATCAGCTCCAGCAGTTCGATGGTGCCTAGGCCCTGTTTGGCCCCTTCCGGGGCGGGCGCGCCGAACAGGACGGGATGGAAGCTGCCCCGGGCGACCGCGCGTTCGAGGTCCTCGACCAACGCCGCCAGCTCGATCTCCTCGCCGCCGAGATAGCGCTCCATCAGGGTTTCGTCTTCGCTCTCGGCGATGATGCCCTCGATCAGCCGGTTGCGCGCGTCCTCGAGCGGCGGCAGCTGATCGGCGGACGGTTCGCACTGGACCTCCTCGCCGGAGGAGTAGTCCGCGATGCAGTGCGGCAGCAGCTCGACCAATCCGGTCACCGGGCGATGACCGTCCGGACTCTTCGGTCCGTACACCGGAAGATGCAGCGGCAGAATGTTTTCCGAGGAACCGCCGCCGAGTACCTGTCGACAGGTCTCGGTCATCTCGTCGAATTCGGCGCGTGCGGTGTCGAGGTGGGTGATCACGATGGCCCGCGGCATCCCGACCGCCGCGCACTCCTCCCACAGCGCGCGGGTCGCACCGCTCACGGCCTCGGCGCCCTCGGCCGCCGAGATGACGAACAGGGCCGCATCCGCCGCACGCAGACCCGCGCGCAGCTCACCGACGAAATCGGCGTATCCGGGGGTATCCAGCAGATTGATCTTTATCCCGTGCCACACCATCGGCACCACCGACAGCTGCACCGATCGGTGCTGGCGGTGTTCGATCTCGTCGTAATCCGATAGCGACGTCCCGTCCTCCACCCGGCCCGCGCGATTCACCGCGCCCGCCGTGAGCGCCAACGCCTCCACCAACGTGGTCTTACCCGACCCGCTGTGCCCGACCAGCACTACATTCCGGATGTCCTCCGGCCGCTGTGCCATCACAGCCTTACCGTTGGTCCCTGCGGACGCACTCGCTTTCTCGACCATGTGTCTCGCTTTCTCGGTCGACACTTACGGTCCTTCGAGCTTCCCACCAGCCGTCCCGTCGCGTGCACGGATCGGGCGATCCGATGTGTTCATTTGCGTTTGGGTTGGCGTGTACGTGGGGTTCAGCATCCGGCCAGACGCGGCCCAGGTCTGTGTAAGTGTGCGACGCGACGGTGCGGTCGGCTGTTGCGCGTAATCGGGATAACAACTCGGGGCGCGAGCCGTTCCAGCAAGTCAGGTCGACCGACCAGTCTGTACAAGACTGGAGCGTCCGGGGGTGTTCGAAGATCAACGCTGGCCCAGCCGGATGCCAACGAACCGCACCGCCCCTTGGGGACGAAATCGGCGCCAGACCGCTGGCTCTCGCTTGGCCGGCTCGTATACCGATGGCGTGCGGCCTGGTCAGCGCCGTGCTCGCTCAGGTAGATCCGAAAGCTCGAGGTTGCGGCACTTTGTTGTGCACGCAGCGACAAATCCAGGACCGCGACTCTCGGGCAAGGTCAAGCGTGGCACTGAATGCGCGATGCTCAGCGCATGTTCGATACAGGACCCCGGTGCCGCGAATCCACTCATTTCGACGACCGGGGCGGCGGGCGTTGTGTCTGTTGCGCCGAATTTTCCTGCAGCGCCGGAGATCGGCAGCGGCGTGCCGGGCTCGATAGGTGGAACTGCTACGTTTGCGGACATCTGCGGAATCGACGCGGCTGGAAGATAATCGGGTGGTTGGGGCGGAATGACCGAGGACACTGAAGAGTTGGCCGCGCGGATCAAGCGGATCAATGAGGCGACCGAACGGGTGCGGGGGCGTGCGCAGTCCGCCGACGGCACTGTGTACGTCGAAACCGATGCCCGCGGGGCGATTACGGATCTGCGACTCGCACCCCAGGCGGTGGAGCATGGAATGAGCCGACTGGCCATGCTCATCGCCGATCGGCATCGGGTGGCGTATACGAACGCCGAAGCCGAGGCCCAGCAGATCTTCACGGAGCTATCGGCCGCGCCGTCGACGTACGTCCCGACGCACCTCCGCGGCAACAACGGCACTGACCGCAGTTCGTTTGGCGACCACGAATACGTCGTCTGAGGTCGTGGGATGTTCGAGATCGATCCTGGGCGAGTTCGTGAACTCGCAAACGGTGTGCGCGGACGCGCGACCACCATCGCAGGCAAGGCGCCGGTGGCCGTCCCGGCTCGCGATCAAGCCCGTGCCGGGGCGAAGGAATCGCTGGCACTGACCCGGGCCGAGGAGACGCTGAAGGCTCTCGATGAAGTACTGAAGTTCCATGCTGGTCGGTTCACTGGAATCGGGGATCTCGCGGAAAAGGCGGCGAACGAGTTCGAGGAGTTGGACAGGCAGCGCGCTGTAGAACTCGATCAGGCCGGGCCGCGATGAGTGAAACGGAGCCGCTGACGATCTCGAAGGTTCTGGCGTGGAATCTCAACCCGGCTCGGGACTTGGTCGCTGCCCTCAATCGGGTTGCCGGGGACGTCGAAGCCGAAGTCGAAGCTGCAGCCGGCGCGCTCGCCGGCTCGTATGAGTACTTCGACAGCGAGTCCGGTGAATCCGCTCGTCAGCGCGCTCAGGATGACCGCAAAGACGCGCTCACCACCGTCGATATCTACCAAGAACTGGCCGGGGTCATCAATTCAACGACAGCCGTTTTCGAAGGGATGATCCTGCTGATTCGCGCGGCGATCAAGGAGGTAGAGGATTCCGAGTGGGATCTCTTCTACCGAGATGACGGCGAGGTGATGTCGAGGAAGTCCAATTGGGAGTGGATGAAGAAGTACTGGTGGTCGCCGGGCACGGCCATCGCGCATAAGGAATTGGAGGAGGCTCGGCTGGGCGGTGGGCTGCGCGTCTGCTTGAACCGAATTCAGGAAGCGGACTTGATGGCAGAGGGAACGATTCAGGGTGTGCTCGAGAAGGTCCCGAATTCGGCCCGGCAGGCGCTCATCGCTATACCCGCCGATATCGAGCTGGCGAAGATTCTCACCGACTATCAAACCGATGCCACCAAAGAAACCGTGGTGTGGCCGAGCGGCTGGCTCCTCGATATCGTCCGCGGCTGGGATCCGACCTTCAAAGCGGGTGCGATGCCGCGTGAGGAAGCCACCGCGCTGGAAAACCTGGTCGGCAGGCACGGGGTCATCGGGCTCAAGGAGTTCTATGACATCAAGACCGAGGCAGAGCAGGCCGCTGAGGACCAATTCTCGGGATTGGATCCGAAGACGCAAGAACGAGTGCTCGCTGATGGTCATGGTGATGCGTTCCGGCATGCGTATTGGAACGCGCGGATGACGCAAGAATTCGGTGCGGAATGGACCCAAAATTATACAACGGCGCACGAAAAGACGGGTGGAAATCCGCCGGCGCGTGAGGCGATGGATCTGTACAACAATAAGCTCGGTCGTGAAATCGCGCTCGATAACCCCGATGCAAGCCCTGAACAGTTGCAGACCAAGATTGCGGAGTCGATTCGGGATGGGCATGCGGTCGTGCTCAAAACGCCGGACGGGCAATCTCAACCGCAGATCACCTGGAGCAATCAGGTGCAGGTCGGCACTACTGATATTCAATCCGGAGTTGGGCTTCCGCTGCCCGGGAAGCGATGAGGACTGATATGAAGATTCGGTTTCTTGCCGTCATTGCGGTAGTGATGCCGATGATGAGCGCGTGCTTCGGGAAGGTACCGCCGTCTGCGGAGGAAGTATGTGGCTCGGATATTTTCAATTTCAACAGCCGTAGTGAACCATTGGGATCTGGTCGACGCCTCGTGGAGGAGATCGGCAAGGCAGCCGCGGCGAACACCGCGACCACCCTCGGCGATATCGCTCACGCTGCCGGATGGTCTGACAGTTGGGACCGGATGATCACGGTCTACGCGGATCAGAAGGTCGACGCACTGAACAAGGCGGCACAGATCGACCGGCCCGCAGCATGTTGGCAGAACCTCCCGTATCGCACGAATTCCGATGGCCCAACGACGGCCTACTATCTCTTCCTCTCGAACGGAAAACGCGTACAGGCGGTGGAATGGACTACCGACGCCTGGCCTCCGCTGAATCCGCACTTTCTGCCATCACTCACCCCGCTGTCCGCGCTGGTTGTGGACGAAGAGGGGGAACTCGTACCCGCCGATTGACAGCAGCCATTGGCGAGGAGTGGCCCGATATCGGGTATCCCGGTGTTTTCTTAGTGTGCAGGCCCATGCTTACGTCCACGGATCGAGCAACCCAAGGGCATTGGATCGGGCGCGGCGCCCGGCGCCGGGTCTGGTAGAGCCCGATTCCCGCATTCCCACAGTTTTCCTGGCCGAGGTCGCTCATAGCTGATCTCAAATCAGCTTGTCGAACTATCCACCCGCAGGTAGACATCATGCGAGCACGTGACGGGTCCGCCGCGGGCTCCGTTGCCCCTTACCTCGCGTACGAAAGAGGCGCACAATGATTGCGGTACACCGGTTTCAGGGATTGTGATCGGCGGGTAGCTGGATGTCCGCCGACAACATTCGGACGGGCATCTGCCGTGATGAGAGCGTCCACATACCGGGTCGCGGCGCCTGGATCCGCTGCTGGCATCGCGGCCGCGCTCCAAACCACACTCAATGCCGGGCACCGCGAATGCTGCCCGTAGCGACTATGGCCGCCGCCAGTTCGGCACTATCAATCGAAAGGGAAGCGCCATGTCAGAGCAGAACAAGGCCACCGCCAAGCGCATCTTCGACGCATGGAACGCGCGAGACCTCGATGTATTCGACGAGGTGATCGCGGCTGACTGCATCAACCACGACCCACAGAACCCGTTCGCCGAGGTCCATGGCCCCGACGGCTTCAAAAGGCTCGTGCAGATGTATCTCGCCGCGTTCTCGGATCAACGGTTTTTGGTCAACGAACAGATCGCCGAAGGCGATTTCGTCACCACCCGGTGGACGGGGACAGGCACCAACGACGGCGAGATGATGGGCATGTCCCCGACCGGCAAATCAGCGGTCGTTCAGGGAATCACAATCAGTCGCTTCCAGGACGGCAAGATCGTCGAAAACTGGGCATGTTGGGACACACTCGGGATGATGCAGCAACTCGGTGTCGTCCAGGCGGCGCACTCTGCAACCACCTGACCCGCACCGTATCCCCGCTGCTGTTGGATAAAGTCAAGTGCGGCAGTGAAATTCGAGTGGCCGGTTGGGTACGCCCACTCCGTGCACCTCGCCAGAATGCGGCGGCTCGTCCGCGCGGCTGCCGCTCTTGACGATGTCTTCGGGGGAGAAGACTCGACTCGCCGCGGGGATCCGGCCTCCTCTGAACCGACAACACCGACCCGGTGGCTCGCCGCGACACTCGCGTCTGTCGCCGCCACGCCGGCGTAGTGACACCTTTTGTCGCCAAAACCACACTCTTACGGTGCCTTTCGAATTCTCGTCGGGCGGTCGCGCTGAATACCGTTGGTGGGTCGACTGCGCGGACGAGAGGGAGGGTGACCTCGATGCTGGTTGTCAACGAACGGGCGGCGGTTACGCGATCCGAGCAGTGCGTGCTCGACTGGATGCGAACGTGGACCGGTCAATATGTCATTGTGGGGCTTGCTATTTCGGGATGGCCCCGGCCCGACCGCGACTCCGGGGAGACTGTGCGGGAGGCGGGCCTGGTGGTGCTCACACCACGCGCGATGGTCGTGATCGAAGCCGAGGAGGCCGCCGCCGAGGTGGCTACCGGGGTTTCGGGCCAGGCCGACGGGCGTTCGCGGCTCCTCGAGTTCCAGGGCGATCCGGTTCCTGTCCGCGATTGCGACACCAGTCCGTTCGACCGAGTGACGAGCCATGTGCTCGATCTCGAGGAGTTGGTACGCAAGCGGCATCCGGACGCCTTCGTCGACGGATTGGTCGTGGTTGTGCCAGCTCGGGACGCGTCGGTCATGCTGGATATCGAAGCGTCCGAGCATGGCAACTGTGTGGTCCTCGGGTCGTCGGCCGGATTGCGGGCTTGGTTTCATCGGACGGCGAATCGGAAGCTGATCTGGACCGCGGAGCAGGTGCATGCGCTCCTCGGTGAGCTTCACCTGTCGCACGTGGTCACCGTCGAGGATCTCGCGGCCGAGGGATTTCCGTCAGAGTCGGGACGTCGTATGCGTTCGGAATCCAGGGCGCTGGTCGGCGCTGCCCGCGCATCTGCTCCGCTCGGTGCTATCTATGCTTCGGTCGACAGTTCGAGTGTGGCCGCCGGACAGCCGGACGCGGATGGGCTCTCCGAACCACGGTTCGAGTCGGCCCTGCCGCGGCCTTCCGATGTCACCGAAGTTCTTGTCGACGATCATTCGACAACGACGGTGGACAACTCGACGGCGCTGGTCGGAGCGGTATCACTGTCGAAGCACGATGGGGCGCAGTCTGTTTCGTCCGCGAAAGGTGATACGGGGACAGTATCCGCCGGACTGCAGCCGCCTCCCTCGGCTCCGTACCCACCATGGCTCGCAGCCGACATCGCCAGGGCTCAGGCGAGGGGTGCGCAACGCTCGCGGCTTGCGGTTCGCTCGGATACGGGGCATTCGCACGTATCCGTGCTACCGGCAGAGCCGGAACCGATCGCCGCTGTCGATGCCGATCAGGCGCAGTCGGCACCGCCACCGTCGTCGCCCTACGCCGACGCGTGGTCGTCGTGGGTCGACTCCGACCCGCAATCGATACCGACTCCACCACAGGCTGAGCCGGAACCCATGCGGCCGGCAACCCCGCGGCCGGCAACCCCGCCCGCCGCCGAGCGGGCGAACCAGGATCTGTTTCGCCGACAGGTGTCCGCAGTGCGCAGGCGTACTTCGACCGCGTTGGCGAAAGGAGTCGAGCTCATTCCCGGCCTCCCGCAACACCTCGCGACCTTGCTGATCGCTGCGGTCGTCATCGGCACGATCTGGATCCTGGTTTCCGCGGGGGTGAACCAGCGCGGTAGCGGCCTTCAGCCGCACCTCGTGCCGAATACCGAGACGGTTGCGCCGCCGGAGCCACCGGCTCCGGCTCGGCAGGCTGAACCGCAGTGCTTTCCGTTCCAGCCGGGATGTTGATCGACTAGCCGCCGAAGCGGGCCAATACGGAGCTGGCCTCCTGTGAGGCGGTGCCCTCCTGTGCGAGATGCGCCATGGCAGGGGCGATTTCGCGGCCGTGGTGGGCCATTGCCTGGGCGTAGAGGCGGCCCGCGCGGTACGAGGAGCGGACCAGCGGCCCGGCCATGACACCGGCGAACCCGATTTCCTCGGCCATGCGGGAGTGCTCGACGAATTCCTCGGGCTTGACCCAGCGGTCCACCGGATGATGGCGCGGCGAGGGCCGCAGGTACTGGGTGATGGTGAGGATGTCGCAGCCGGCCTCGTGCAGGTCGCGCATGGCCTGGGTGACTTCCTCAGGGGTTTCACCCATGCCGAGGATCAGGTTCGACTTGGTGACCAGGCCGTCTTCGCGGGCGGCGGTCAGCACGGCGAGGGAGCGCTCGTAGCGGAACGCCGGGCGGATCCGCTTGAAGATGCGCGGCACCGTCTCCAGGTTGTGCGCGAGCACCTCAGGGCGTGACGAGAAGACCTCGGCCAACTGCTCGGGGACCGCGTTGAAGTCCGGGATGAGCAGTTCGACGCCGGTGTTCGGGTTCAAAGCCTTGATGGCGCGGACGGTTTCGGCGTAGAGCCAGGCGCCACCGTCCTCGAGATCGTCGCGCGCGACGCCGGTGATGGTGGAGTAGCGCAGGCCCATCGCCTGGACGCTTTCGGCGACCCGGCGCGGCTCGTCGCGATCGAGTGCGGCGGGTTTGCCGGTGTCGATCTGGCAGAAGTCGCAACGGCGGGTGCACTGTTCGCCGCCGATGAGGAAGGTGGCCTCACGGTCTTCCCAGCATTCGAAGATGTTGGGACAACCCGCCTCCTCGCACACCGTGTGCAGGCCTTCGCGTTTCACCAGGCCCTTGAGTTCGGTGTACTCGGGGCCCATCTTGGCTCGGGTCCGAATCCATTGAGGCTTGCGCTCGATCGGGGTCTCCGCGTTGCGCGCCTCGATGCGTAGCAGTTTGCGTCCTGCCGGTGCTGAAGCTGAGGTCACTCGATCGACCTTACGCCTGCCGTGCGCCGCCGTCGGATGCAGTCCGTCACTGTCCCGGGCAACGCGACAGCAGCCGACTCATTCGGCTTTCGCGGGCTCCACGACCGGTGCGGCGCGCACGATGTCGCGTGCGGTCACCGGAAGTTCGCCATTGAGCGCACGGGTGATCGCATCGGCGACGAGCGGCTTGACTTCGGCCACCGTGACCTCGCGACCGAGTTCGCGCGTCAGCGTGGTGACACCGGCGTCGCGGATGCCGCACGGGACGATCGCCTGGAAGCCGTCGAGCGCCGAATTGCAGTTGAGCGAGATGCCGTGCAGCGCGACGCCCTGCTGTACCCGCACGCCGATCTGGGCGACCTTGCGCTCGGAGTAGAGCTCGGTCGCGGCCAGCCAGACACCCGAGCGACCCTCGACCCGTCCGCAATCCAGGCCGAGGCCGGTGCAGACGGTGATCAGCGCTTCTTCCAGCCTGCGCACGTAGTGCACGACATCCACCGGCTCGGCCAGCCGCACGATCGGGTAGCCGACCAGCTGGCCCGGACCGTGCCAGGTGATCTTGCCGCCGCGATCGACCTGCACCACCGGGCTGCCGTCGATCGGCAGATCCTCGGCCTCGGTGCGGCGACCAGCGGTGTAGACCGACGGGTGCTCCAGCAGGAGCAGATAGTCGGACCCCTCACCGGCGGCCCGCTGCGCGGCGATCGACCGCTGCATCTCCCAGGCGCTGTGGTAATCGATGAGTCCGAGATCCTCGACCACGATCGGGGTCGTATCGAATCTGGCGGACCAGGTGGTGCGCGTGTCGTTCACGTCCTCGACGGTACGCCGAGTGTGTCGATTCGATAAACCAACCCGATGTGGGCGATGCCACATGGTTGCCAGGTTTGGCATCGGTGCAAGTGGGTGCACTGGTCCGTGCGGCTCAGTCGCCCTCGACCGGCAGGGTCAGCTGCATCAGCGTCAGATCCATCCAGCGACCGAATTTGCGGCCCACTTCCGGCAGTTCCCCGACCGTGCGGAAATCGAATCGCTCGTGCAGCGCGATCGAACCGGTATTGCCGGATTCGATGGCGGCGACCATGGCGTGCACGGTACCCGCCTGGCGGGCGCGCTCGATCAGCTCGGTGAGCAGGGCACTCGCAATACCGCGGCGGTGGAAACGATCGGCGACGTAGACCGAATTCTCCACGGTGAAGCGGTAACCCGATCGGGTCCGCCACGGGCCGTAGCTGGCGTAACCGGCGACCTCGCCGCCGATATCGGCTACCAGAATCGGCAGCCGGGCGGCGGTGCGGTCGCTGAACCAGGCGCGCCGATCGTCGAGATCGACCGGCTCGTGATCCCAGATGGCGGTGGAGGTCGCGATATTCGCGTTGTGGATAACCAGGATCTCGGGCAGATCGCCCGCGCGCGCGTCACGGATGACGGTGGCGGGTCGGGTGTCCAGCTCGGTCATCGATCTACTCCATGGGGTCTTCGGATGCGGCGTCAGCGTTCGTCGTCGCGGCCGAGGGCGGCCGCAAGCGCCGCACCGATCGTCTGGTGCTGGAACGGATAACCCGCCTCCTCCAGCGCCGTCGGAATCGCGCGCGGCCCGTTCAGGATCGCCTCTTCGGCGAATTCGCCGATCAGCGCGCGTAATGCGAACGCGGGCACCACGAATGGGGCCGGCCGGTGCAGCACACGGCCCAGGGCCCGATTGAATTCGGCATTGGTGACCGGTGCCGGACCGACGGAATTGACTGGCCCGGCAATGCTGTCGTGGGTGAGCGCGAAGATGATCGCGCCGATCTCGTCGGCCATCGAGATCCACGGCGTGTACTGCCGTCCATTGCCGAGTCGGCCGCCGAGGCCGAGCGAATACAGCGGCTGCAGCATGCCGAGCATGCCGCCGTGATGGGACAGCACCACGGCACTGCGCAGCAGCACCGTGCGCACACCCGCATCGACGGCCGGTTTGGTCGCGGCCTCCCAGTCCCGGCAGAGGGTGGCGAGGAAACCCGTTCCCGCGGGGGTGGTTTCGTCGACCACCCGGTTGCCGGTGGCACCGCCGTAGTAGTGCACGCCGCTGGCATTCACCAGCACCGGCACACCAGCGGCGGCGACCGCATTGGCCAGGACATCGGTCGGGGTGAGCCGACTGTCACGCAGCTCCTGTTTGTAGCTGCCGTTCCAGCGCCGCCCTCCGATGCTCGCCCCGCAGAGGTTGACCAGTGCGTCGGCGCCCCGCAGGGCCCGCTCGTCCAGTTCGGCGCGAGCGGGATCCCAGCGGTATTCGTCCGGCGCGTTGGGTGAGCGGCGTACCAATCTGGCGACTTCGTGCCCCTCGCGGCGCAGCGCCGCGACGAGTGCCGTCCCGATCAGCCCGGACGAACCGGCGATCACCACTTTCATACGCGACAGACGACCCTTTCCGACTACAGACCGAGGTCCGCCTCGAACGCCGCTTCCTCGAGCCGGTGCCGGATCGTGGTCAGGAAGCGACCGGCGTCGGCGCCGTCGATGAGGCGGTGATCGTAGGTGAGTGGCAGGTAGCACATGGACCGAACGCCGATGGACTCGTTGCCGGTCTCATCGGTGACCACCACCGGACGCTTGACGATCGCGCCCGTGCCGAGCATGCCCGCCTGCGGCGGAACCAGGATCGGGGTGTCGAACAGCGCGCCCTGGCTGCCGATATTGGTGATGGTGAAGGTGCCACCGGCCAGCTCGTCCGGCTTGAGGCCGCCGGTGCGGGCGCGATTGGCGATATCGGCGATGGCGCGGGCCAGTCCGGCCAGCGACAGGTCGCTGGCGTTGTGGATCACCGGGGACAGCAGACCCTGCTCGGTGTCGACGGCGATGCCGAGGTGCACCGAGGCGTGGTAGGTGATCTCCTTGGTGGACTCGTCGTAGCTGGCGTTCACATTCGGGTGCACGCCGAGCGCCTCGACGACCGCCTTGGCGAAGAACGGCAGGAACGTCAGGTTGACGCCCTCGCGGTCCTTGAACGCGGCCTTGGCCTGGCTGCGCAGTGCCGCGATCTTGGTGACATCCGCCTCGTGCACCTGGGTCAGCTGCGCGGTGGTCTGCAGCGATTCCCGGGTCTTGGTGGCGGTGATCTGGCGGATGCGGCTCGCCTTCTGCACGGTGCCGCGCAGGTGCGCCAGCTGCGACGGGGCCGCGGGGGCGGGCGCCTTCGCAGCCGGTGCGGCCGCCGCGGGGGCGGCTGCGGCCGGTGCCTTCTTGGCCTCGACGGCGGCGAGCACATCCTGCTTGCGGATGCGTCCGCCGACACCTGAGCCGGTGACTGTGGCGAGGTTGACGCCGTTCTCCTCGGCCAGCTTGCGGACCAGCGGGGTGACGTACGGGGTCGCGCCGTTGCCGGAGGTGTCCGGGGTCGGCGCCGGAGCCGTGGCGGCCGGAGCCGGAGCAGGCTTGGGTGCCGGGGCGGGAGCCGGAGCAGGGGCAGGTGCCGGAGCGGCGGCCGCGGGGGCCGGAGCAGGCGCAGGCGCAGGAGCCGGAGCAGGCGCGGGGGCCGGAGCTGCCGGGGCCGGTGCGGGGGCGGCGGGTGCCGGTGCGGCGGCCGCGGGGGCGCCGCTGCCGATCACGCCGAGCTGTCCACCGACGGCGACGACATCGTCTTCCTGCGCGGAGATTTCCAGCAGGGTGCCCGCGACGGGCGAGGGGATCTCGGTGTCGACCTTATCGGTGGAGACCTCGAGAAGCGGCTCGTCGACGGCGACCTGGTCACCGACCTGCTTGAGCCAGCGGGTGACGGTGCCCTCGGTGACCGACTCGCCGAGTTCCGGCATCTTGACCGGGGTGCCCGACGCGGCGGCGGGGGCGGGGGCGGCCGGAGCCGCGGGGGCGGGGGCCGCAGCGGCGGCGGCCGGCGCGGGGGCCGGTTCCGGCTCCGGTGCGGGGGCGGGTGCAGGCGCGGCTTCAGGTGCGGGTGCGGCGGCGGGCGCGGGCGCTTCGCCGGCTTCGCTGATCACACCGAGCTCACCGCCGACCTCGACGACGTCATCCTCGGCGGCGACGATCTTCGACAACACACCCGCCGCCGGCGACGGGATCTCGGTGTCGACCTTATCGGTGGAGACCTCGAGCAGTGGCTCGTCGACCTCGACCGTGTCTCCTTCCTGCTTCAGCCACCTGGTCACCGTTCCCTCGGTGACGCTCTCACCAAGAGCCGGCATCTGGACGGAGAAGGCCATGTCCGTTGACTCCTCTGACTGCTCGACGGGTTCTACAACAGTTGATCTCACTGCGAACACCCACCGCGGGTCGCGATGGGTGTCCGAAAGCCACCGATCATTGTGCGTGGCACCGGAGATCTGTGTGGTTCTTGTACCGCGATCCATCCTTGCACTCGACCGCGAGACGTGTAGCACAGGGCAGCGAACTACACGGGGCTGGCAAGATGGAATGACCGATGCCGAGCACTCGGTCACCGGTGGAAGGAGGTCGGCGTCGTTGGGTTTGCTGGATCGTTTCCGAGGCGGCGCGGCGCGGGGAGGCAAGGCTTTACGTGCGGGTTCGGGTAGCGGCGACGATGCGCGCTATCTCGCCGAGTGGGTGCGTACCCATACCGGGGTGGAGGGCTACGTGGAGCCCAAGACGACCGTGACCGATGTCACTGTCGTGCTGGTCGCGGCCGACGGTGAATGGACTCGTCGCGTCGTCGGCGAGCGCGGTGCGCAGCGGCTAGCCGGAGATTTGCGGATTCCCGTTTACGACGTCCGCAAGACCGGTTATCCGCAACGGATGCGCGACTACGACGCCTGCAAGCGGATCGAGCGCCAGCGGGCGCTGGAACGCGAATTGGGCGACCTGTAGGGCTGTTCGTTTCGTTCAATTTGTTCGCGGCCCGCGGTGCGACGCCCGGGAATCCGGACGCCGCACCGGCATTCGATTACTCCGCCGCGACCTCGTGCGCGATGTCCTCGATCACCGAGACCAGGGTGCGGACCGGAACCCCGGTGCCGCCCTTGCCGATGTAGCCGAACGGGCCGCCGGTGTTGTACGCCGGACCCGCGACGTCCAGGTGCGCCCACTGCACACCCTCCGGGACGAACTCCTTGAGGAAAATCGCGGCCGAGAGCATGCCGCCCCAGCGGTGCGATGCGACATTCGCCAGATCGGCGACCTTGGAGTTCAGATCGGCCCGCAGTTCGGCGGGCAGCGGCATGGCCCAGCCGTTTTCACCGGCCAGCCGCGACAGCCGCGCGACCCGGTCGCGGAAATCGTCGGTGCCCATCACGCCGGGGGTACGGGTGCCGAGCGCGACCATCTGCGCACCGGTGAGGGTGGCGACGTCGATGAGGTACTCCGGATCGTCCTCACCCGCGCGCACAATGGCGTCGGCCAGGATCAGGCGGCCTTCGGCATCGGTGTTGAGCACCTCGACGGTCTTACCGCCGTACTGGGTGAGCACATCGCCGGGACGCTGCGCGGTGGCCGACGGCATGTTCTCGGCCATCGGCACGGTCGCGATCACGGTGACCGGTAGTTCCAGCTTGGCGGCGGCGATGGTCGCGGCGATGACCGCGGCGGCGCCCGCCATATCGGAGGTCATATTTTCCATATTCGCGGCGGGCTTGATGGAGATGCCGCCGGTGTCGAAGGTGATGCCCTTGCCGATGAGCGCGATCTTCTTGGCGCCGCCGTTGTAGGTCAGGCGCACCAGGCGCGGCTGGCGCGAGGAGCCCTTGCCGACGCCGAGCACGCCACCGTAGCCGCCGTCGGCCAGCGCCTGCTCATCGAGCACCTCGACCTGCAGACCCGCCGACTCGGCCAAAGCCTTCGCGCGGGTGGCGAATTCGGCCGGGTACAGGTGACTCGGCGGAGTGTTGACGAAATCGCGTGCGGTGGCGATGGATTCGGCGATCACCCAGTCGTGGCTGAAGCCCTTGCGGTAGGACACGCTCGGATCGCCGACCAGGAGTTCGACCTTGCGCACCGGCTGCTCGTCCGGCTTGCCGTCGGCACTCTCGGATTTGAACGCGGTGAAGGTGTACGCGCCGAGGAAGAACCCTTCGGCGGTGGGGCCGATGCCGCCCTCGAGACCCGACAACGTGGTCACGGCCCGGCCGACACCGGTCAGCGCACGTCCTGCGACACCGGCCGAGCGGCGGATCTGTTCGGCATCGATCTTGTCCGCGGCGCCGAGTCCGACGGCGAGCACGCTCTTCACATCGAGGCCGGTGGGGGCGGGAATCCGGGTGAGTTCCTCGGCCTTACCCTTCGCGCCGACGGCACGCAGCTGTTCCTGCAGCGCCGCGCGGACCTCCGGGGTGAGGATGTTGTCGACGAATTCGTCCTCCAGTGTGGCGATCGTCGGGCCGTCGTCACCGGACACCAGGCCGATCACCAACACATCGGTGTCGGCGCTGATGGTGTCGACCAGGTCCAGGTCCGGTCCGAGCGAGCGATCTGCAACAGCGGTCATGAGCACAGGCTATTCGGTCTGCTCCGGGTGGCGCATCGCGACGCCACCGCCGGGCTAAGCTCGGCCGGTGACCGATGCGAACCTGCTGCAAGGCCCGATCCATGGTGTCCACGTCGAACTCGGGGCGAAGTTCGCACCGTTCGGCGGATGGGAAATGCCGGTGTCATACGCGGGGACGGTCGGCGAACATCAGGCAGTTCGCACGACCGTCGGCCTGTTCGATGTGAGTCACCTCGGCAAGGCCACTGTCCGCGGCGCGGGCGCGGCGGATTTCGTGAACTCGGCGCTCACCAACGACCTCGGTCGGATCCGGCCGGGCAAGGCGCAGTACACGCTGTGCTGCGCGCCCGACGGTGGTGTGATCGACGATCTGATCGCCTATTACGTCAGCGATGACGAGATCTTCCTGGTGCCCAATGCCGCCAACACGGCCGCGGTGGTCGCGGAACTGCAGAAGGTCGCGCCGGACGGCATCACGGTCACCGACGAGCACCGCGATTACGGGGTGTTCGCGGTGCAGGGACCGCGCTCGACGGAGGTGCTCGCCGCGCTCGGGCTGCCGACCGATATGGAGTACATGGCCTACGCCGACGCCGAATGGGACGGCCGCCGGATTCGGGTCTGTCGCACCGGATACACCGGCGAACACGGCTACGAACTGTTGCCGCGGTGGGCCGATGCCGAGCCGCTGTTCCGCGCGCTCGTCGAGCAGGTCCGGGCGCACGATGGGCAGCCCGCCGGGCTCGGCGCCCGCGATACGTTGCGCACCGAAATGGGTTATCCGCTGCACGGACATGAACTGTCGCTGGAGATTTCGCCCGTGCAGGCGCGCTGCGGGTGGGCGATCGGCTGGAAGAAGGCCGAGTTCTGGGGTAAAGCCGCACTGGAGCAGGAGAAGTCGGCCGGTCCGCGTCGAATCCTGTTGGGGCTGAAGGCGCTTGATCGGGGCGTGCTGCGCCAGGGACAGACCGTGCTGCGTGCCGGTGCGCCCGTCGGCGAAACCACCTCCGGCACCTTCTCGCCGTCGCTGCAGATCGGTATCGCCCTCGCCCTGCTCGATACCGCGGCGGGCCTCGAACCCGGCGCGGAGGTCGAGGTCGACGTGCGCGGCCGCCGCCTGCGCTGCGAGGTCGTGCGTCCGCCGTTCGTCGACACGAAGACCAAATAGTCGGCGTCTCGCTGCGCACCGCGGATGTCGGCAGGGGACGCGGGTACATTCGCGGCGCGCCGACACTCGCACCGCGACGAAATCGCGCCCGATAGGATCTGCCTCATGACCGTTGCTGCACAGTTCACCCATGTTCCGCATCCCGCGCCCACCCCGGCGCAGCGGGTACAGGAGATTCTGGCGGCACCGGGCTTCGGACGCTTCTTCACCGACCACATGGTCTCCATCGACTACACCGAGGGCGAAGGCTGGGGCAATGCCAGGGTCGAGCCGTACGGGCCGTTGGCGATGGATCCGGCGACGATGGTGTTCCACTACGGCCAGGCCATCTTCGAGGGTCTGAAGGCCTACCGGCAGAACGACGGCAGCGTCTCCTGCTTCCGCATCGACGCGAATGCGACGCGCTTCCGCAACTCCGCGCGCCGGATGGCGATGGCGGAACTGCCCGAGGAACTATTCATCGAATCCGTGCGTCAGCTGCTCGAGGTCGACGGCGGCTGGGTGCCCGCGGCCGGTGGTGAGGAGTCGCTGTACCTGCGGCCGTTCATGTTCGCCACCGAGGCCGGGCTCGGCGTGAAGCCCGCCTCCGCCTACAAATACCTGCTGCTGGGATCGCCTGCGGGCGCCTACTTCCCGCGCGGTGTGAAGCCGGTGCGGGTCTGGCTGTCGACCGAATACGTGCGTGCGGCACCGGGCGGTACCGGTGAGGCGAAGGTCGCAGGCAACTACGCGGCCTCGCTGCTGGCGCAGGCGCAGGCCTCCGAGAAGGGCTGCGATCAGGTCGTCTGGCTCGATGCCTGTGAGCGCCGCTATGTCGAGGAGATGGGTACCAACAACCTGTTCTTCGTCTTCGGCTCCGGTTCCGAGGCCCGACTGGTCACCCCGGAACTGTCCGGATCGCTGTTGCCGGGCATCACCCGCGATTCGCTGCTCACCCTCGCCGCCGATTCGGGCTATGTGGTTGAGGAGCGCAAGGTTTCGGTGGAGGAGTGGCGCAAGGGCGCCGAATCCGGTGAGATCACCGAGGTTTTCGCCTGCGGTACCGCCGCCGTGATCACACCCGTCGGCTGGGTTCGGTCCGCCGATGGTGAGTTCACCATCGGTGGTGGTGAGCCGGGCGAGGTCACCATGGCGCTGCGTGACACTCTCACCGGGATCCAGCGTGGCACCTTCGCCGATATCCACGGGTGGATGCGCGGCATGTGACTGCGGCAGTCTCGTGAACGCCGCAGCCGTGTGCCGTTCGTGGGTCAGCTGGGCATGAAGGTGCGCCATTCCTCCAAGGTTTGCGGGCGCATGACGTAGTTGGCGTCCTTGACCGTGGAGAGCGCGGCGAAGGGATCCTGGGAATACCAGTGACCGGGGTAGACGACCGGGTCGCCGGATAGGTCGGCTAGGTAGCGCAGGCTACGGAACATGGCGTCGGAGTCGCCGCCGGGGAAGTCGGTGCGGCCGCAGCCGTCGATGAAGAGGGTGTCGCCCGCGATGAGGCGATTGTCGAACAGGAAGCACTGGCTGCCGGGGGTGTGGCCGGGGGTGTGCAGCAACTCGATCTCGAAGGCGCCGACGCTGACCTTGTCGCAGTGCTCGTGTCCGGTGAGTTCGCTCGGCGCGATACCGGTGACATTGGCAACCCAGGACAGTTCCTCGGCATTGACGTGCACCGGAACGCTCGTCTTTTCGAGCAGTTCCCGCACCCCGCGCAGGGTGAATCCCAGCATGGTGCCGCCGACATGGTCCGGGTGGTGATGGGTGGCGAGCACCCCGGTCAGCCGCAGCCCGTCGGCCTCGGCGATATCCACCAGATCGCCCGCCGCATACGCCGGATCCACCACCACACACTCGCCGGTCTCCCGATCGCCGATCAGATACGCGAAATTTCGCATCTGCGTCGCAATCGGATCACCCACGGCAAAATCTCGACCGGACAGCAGTTGACGAAAATACAGACGCTCGGAAGACATACCGTCCACTGTATTGCCTGACCCAGACAATGCGCGCACCGTGCCAGCTATCTCATCGCGGGAGTGCGTCCGCATGCGAGTGACGACATGCTCGTGTGCGTGATAAGCGGACTGAGGAAGCTGCGGTGCTGGCAGGCGCGGGCCCGATGCGAGTGAACACCGCCGCCGTTCGGGCCCGAGCGTTCACCTTTCCGCCGAGTCCGCACACCTCGGCGCTGCGTTCGGGGCGATGTACGGGAACACGATCCCCGAAATGTCCAGGGCGGCACGGTAACACGTTGCTGGCACGGGTCGGCCGAGTCAGGTGCCCGAGGCCAGTCCTGCGGCTGTGATGGCGACCGATATCTCTTATGTGACGCTACGGATATCGCCGGTTATGCAGCCGAAGGTGGGTGAAGTGCGATGACAGAGGCCGAAACGTCCGGGGCGGCACCGTAATGTAGGTATTCGCCGGTGCTTGGTGCGCGTTGGCCGACTCAGGCGCCCAGGGTCAGTCCGGCGGCGGTGATGGCGACGGATATCTCGAGTGTCGCGCCGAGGATGTCGCCGGAGAGGCCGCCGAAGCGGTGGGTGCAGTGTCGAATCAGTAGGGCTGAAATGCCCAGGGCGACAAGGACAACGGCGGGGCCGAGCCAGCGATGGTCCGGAACGGCGAGTATGCCCGCGGCAACGGCGAATGCGGACCAGAGTGCGATGGTGATCGGGTGCTGGGTCCCGGCGACCAAAGCGCCGAAGCCGGTGCCGGGAGCAGCGGCGGTGCCGCGCCGACATGCGAGGACCACCACCACTCGGCCGACGGCCACCGCGAGCAGCACCGCGAACCAACGCTCGGCCTGGGCCAGCGCGGCGAACGAAAACGCTTGGACCCCAACGGCGAACACAATTGCCGCTACCCCGAACGGCCCCGTGTCACCACTCTTCAATATCTCTCTGGCCCGCTCGGGTGAACCATACGACCCCAACCCGTCCAGCGTGTCGGCCAACCCATCCAGGTGCATCCCCCGGGTGATGAGCGCCATCCCCGCAACTACCACCAGCCCCGCGACCGCTGCACTCGTCCCACCCCACACCAACGCCCAGAGCACCCCGACCCCGGCCGCCCCGAGTCCCACGCCCACCAACGGCGCCAACGCAATCGCCCGCCCCGCCGCGCTCCGATCGACACTGTCCGGCCCCCGCACCGGCAGCACTGTCAGCCACGACACCGCAAGCCGCACACCGTTCATATTTGCCGACCTGTAATCGCTCGACCGTCGCCATCGTCGGATCCACGCAGCGAAACCGCCGCCGCGCTCGCTGTACGCCGTACGGCGTACATGCTGAGCGTTCCGCCGGCTCGGAGTGCCAGGTCCGCCTGTCGCTCGACGCGTGTGTTGCCGCTAACGGCCAGGATCGACCTGCAGGACGGGATCGTCTGCGGGTGATGGCGGTCGTCGCGGTGCTTCCGACCGAGAGCGCGGTCCGCTGGTCCGAGGTGCGAGTTTCGCTCGTCGCTGGAGGCGCGGGCAGCCAAGGTCTATTTCCGCAAGTCCGGTTGCGCGGTCGCTTGGGCGGCGATGCTGGTCCCGGCTTCGGCTTCGGCTTCGGCTTCGGCTTCGGCTTCGGCTTCGGCTTCGGCTTCGGCTTCGGCTTCGGCTTCGGCTTCGGCTTCGGCTTCGGCTTCGGCGGCCGAATCGGCTGTGCTCACACCGGCTTCCGCGAACGTGGCCATCTCGGCGAGGGTGGCTACGGCGGCGCGGAGGACGGGGAGGGCGGTCAGGGCACCGGATCCTTCGCCGAGGCGCATGTCCAGGTCGAGGAGGGGCTCGAGGCGGAGGTGGCGCAGAGCGAGGGTGTGCGCGGGTTCGGTGGAGCGGTGGCCCGCGAGCCACCAGGCGCTGGCACCGGCGGCCAAGTCCTCGGCGACCAGGGCGGCCGCGGTGACGACCACGCCGTCGAGGATGACCGGAGTCCGTCGGGTCGCGGCCTGCGCGAGGAAGCCCGCCAGGGCGGCGAAGTCGGCGCCTGCGGCTACCCGCAGCAGTTCGACCGGGTCCTTGGCCACCGGGCGGGCGCGGCGCATGGCATCGCGGATCGCGGCGACCTTGCGGATCCAGCCCGCATCGTCCACACCGGTGCCCCGGCCGACAGCGGCGATGGGTTCGGTATCGGTGAGGGTCGCGATGAGGACGGTGGCGGGTGTCGTATTGCCGATGCCCATATCGCCCGCGATGAGCAGGTCGGCGCCCGCATCGATCTCGTCGTCGGCGATCGCCTTGCCGGCGGCGAGCGCGGCATGGATCTCATCCTCGCTGAGCGCGTCTTCGCGATCGATCGCCCCGCTCGACCGCCGCACCTTGTGCTTGGCGACCTGCGGATCGGTGTCGGCGTCGACGGAAATATCGACGACCCGCACGCTCGCCCCCGCCACTGCGGCCAGCGTATTCACCGCCGCACCGCCGCCGAGGAAATTGGCGACCATCTGCGCGGTCACCTCACTCGGGTATGCCGAAACGCCGTGGCGCGCGATGCCGTGATCCCCGGCGAACACCACCACCCGCGCCCGCTCGAACTGCTTCGGCGGACACACACCTTGACATGCCGACACCCAATTCCCGAGTGTTTCCAGCCGCCCGAGCGCCCCACCGGGTTTGGTCAGCTGCGCCTGCCGCTGCTCCGCCGCCGCCCGAACCCCCGCATCGGGTGGCACAACCGGTCCGAATCCGTCTGTCACTATCGAGCCTTTCCGGGTCGGGGCAGTTCATTCCTACACCGCGCAGTCCATACCGGGCCCAATCTTGCCGCCACACCCGCCAGTCCGCACCACCACCCCGCACCTGATGTCTCGTCCCGCGTGCTCGCGGTCGGACCCGACGGTCCGACGGCGCAGCGTGCACGGCTGGCATGACACCGGATAGGGCGTGGCTCCCGCTGGTGACGCGACATGATCGTCGCAGCAGTGCGCTCGGACTGCACCACCCATGCCCTACCTGATGTCTCGTCCCGCGCGCTTGCGGTCGGACCCGACGGTCCGACGGCGCAGCGTGCACGGCTGGCACGACACCCCACAGGGCGCGGCTCCCAGTGACACGACATGATCGCCGCAGTCATGCGCTCGTATTTTGAGGCGGACTGCACCGTCCGCGCCCTACCTGATGTCTCGTCCCGCGTGCTCGCGGTCCGACCTGACGGTCCGCACTGCGCATCCTGCACGGCTGGCATGACACCCCATAGGGCGCGGCTCCCGCGAGTGACGCGACATGATCGCCGCAGCCGTGCGCTCGGACTGCACCACCCATGCCCTACCCGAGGCCTCGTCCCGCGTGCTTCCGGCCCACTCGGCCGTCGCATACTGCACGGTTGCGATGCGACAACCGGTAGGGCGTGGCTGTCGCGAGTGATCCGCGGTGCGTGGTCGCCGCCGGAGTTGCCTGCGCCGCGGAATTGGCGCGGTGCCCTACGGCCGGCCGAGGTCGTGACATGATCGCCGCAGCCGTGCGGTCCTATTTCAAGCGGAGGGGAAGCCCGGCGACAATTAAGAAGGCTTCATCGCAGGTTTGCGCGAGGCGCTGGTTGAGGGTGCCGATCTCGTCGCGGAAAAGGCGCCCGGAGCGGGTGGCGGGGATGACGCCCATACCTACCTCGGGCGTCACGATCACCAAGCGGCCGGGGTAGGCAGTGACCGCGGCGACCAAGGCGTCCGTGTCTGGTGCGATGGTGCCGCGCGGGGCATCCCAGGCCGCGCGCGCGTCGATGCGGGCGGTGAGCCAGGTCCCGATATCGTCGATCAGCGTGGTTCCGGCCGGGGAAGGGGCGGTGAGAACCGTTGCCGGATCAGCGCTTTCGAGGACCTTCCAGTCCGCGGGCCTGCGGTCGCGGTGGCGGGCGATGCGCTCGGCGAAGTCGAGATCGGCCGGATCGGGAATCGCGGTGGCGACATAGCGCACCGGGCCGCCCTCGGCCGCCAACACCTCCGCGAATGCCGACTTACCGGATCGCGCGCCGCCGAGCACGAGGATGCGGTGCGCGCGGCTGCTGGTAGATGAGCGATCCGACACGGCAGCACCGTATCAATCCGCCGCGCTCAGGCCCGCTGCTCGGTCGCCTCCGCGCCGCCGAACCGGCGGCGATACTCGGTCGGCGCGATGCCGACGACCTTCTGGAAGTGATGCCGCAGCAGCGCACCGGATCCGAAACCGGCTTGTGCGGCAATCTGTTCCAGGCCTTCGTCGGTGTCCTCCAGCAGATGCTTGGCGTACAGCACGCGTTGATTGGTCAGCCATTTCACCGGTGTGGTTCCGGTTTCGGCGGCGAAGCGGCGGGCGAAGGTGCGGGTGGACATCATCGAACGCGCGGCCAGATCGTCGATGGTGTGCGGCAGGTCGAGATTTTCGTTCATCCACTGCAGCGTGGAGCTGAGACTATCGGAGGTGCACTCTGGCACCGGACGCTCGATGAATTGGCGCTGTCCGCCGTCACGCTGCGGCGGCACCACCATCCGGCGGGCGATCGCATTCGCGACGGAGCTGCCGATCTCCCGGCGCACCAGATGCAAACAGGCGTCGATGCCCGCGGCCGTGCCCGCCGAGGTGATCAGATTGCCCTCGTCGACGAACAACACATCGGGATCGACCGTGGCCTGCGGAAACCGCGCCGCCAATTGATCGACATAGCGCCAATGTGTCGTGCATTTGCGACCGTCGAGCAGCCCCGCCGCCCCGGCCAGGAAAGCACCGGAACATACGGTGAGCACGATCGCCCCACCGTCCGAGGCGTCCCGTATCGCGTCGACGACCCGCGGATCGAGCCCCTGTTCCAAGGCCGATGCGGGGAAGGCCGGGATCGCCACCAGATCGGCCTTCGCCAACTCCTCCAGCCCGAACTCCGGTGTGACGGTGATACCGGGGGTGGTGGACGGCAGCGGCTTCCCCGGCTTGGCCCCGCACACCTTGAAATCGAATCCGGGCAGTCCGTCCGCGGTCCGATCGAGCCCGAAAACCTCGCAGACCACACCGAATTCGAACATGGCCAGGCGCTCCGACAGCACCACCGCGACCTTGGACAGCATGCGGACAGCGTACCTGGCTGGATCTTTACGAACAATGTCAGAACAGCCACTTTCGGCGGTAAATCACCGAGCGCAAAATTACTGCCATGATTACTTTTCTCGTAAGCATGGCGGTCGTGGTGGGCTTCGCGGTCCTTATCACACGAGGCGGCGGTCGCGCCGGATCAGCGAATGTCACCGATCGCGACGCCCAGCGCCTGCAGTCCGATCTGTCCGCCATCATCGCCCACTCGCATCACCACTGACTTGGAGTGCGATGGGCTGTGGGCTCGTCGCCGCTCTCGATGCCACCACGGAGCGAGTCTTACGAGCGACCGTTCGCGGCCCGTCTCGCGGCCGAGTCGTCGAAGCGCATGCGACGAAGTCGCGAGTCTCGACGGCTCGGCCGCGAGACAGCAGGGGGCCGCGAACACGCAGCGCCGAAGGCGCTGCAATCAAACACTGTCGCCGGGGCCGACCCGCGGCTTCGGCGCCCGCATCTTGCGGATCTGCGAGGCGCGGACGAAGGCGTACCACCCCAGCTTGTAGCCGGTATCGGTGCTCTCCGGGAAGCGCTCACGCACCCGTCCGTTGACGATCCGGCCCAACAGGAAGCCCTCGGCGATCATGAAGAACATCATCACCAGCATGGCCAGCGTCACAATCGTCTGCAGCGCGGGCGCGACGAACATCGACAGGATCAGGACCAGCGCCATCGGCATGAACAACCCCACCAGGTTGCGCCGGGCATCGACGATGTCGCGCACGAACGCCCGCACCGGGCCCTGATCGCGGGGCAGCAGGTATTTGTCCTCACCGGCCAGCATCCTCGCGCGCCGGTCCTGGGCCGCCAGTCGACGCTCGGCCGAGGCCGTCTTGCGGTCCTCGCGGCTGCCGCGGGTGGCCTTGCGCCGGGCCCGCGCCTCCTTCGCGGTGAGCGGGGCCGGAGCCACTGGGCCGCGCCGCTTGCCTTGGGCGTCACGGCGTTTCGGAGTAGGTCGGCCCTTGCCCTCGGTGGCGGTGGCCGCTTTCGTGATCGAGACTGCGGTCGAGCCGCCGTCCGAGCCCGCCGTCTGGTCGGCGCTCTCGTCGGTGGTGCTGGACTCGCCGCGACGGAACAATTTCACGCGACCAGGCTATTCGATGCGGTACCCCGCGGGAAATGAGGTCGGTGGGAGGTTGTGTCCACCGCAGTACCCGGTGGTGGCAAGATGGGGGAATAACAGCCCGCTGAGTGGTGTTGTAGCCACGAGCCGTGCGCTGTTCACGGGTTGAACACAGCTGTCCTGAGGAGAGTTCATGACTGTGCAAGACGAGACGACCACCCACGGTGTGACTCTGACCGACGCCGCCGCCAGCAAGGCGAAGGCACTGCTCGACCAGGAGGGTCGCGACGACCTCGCCCTGCGTATCGCCGTGCAGCCGGGCGGCTGTGCGGGCCTGCGCTACCAGCTCTTCTTCGACGACCGCTCGCTCGATGGCGACCTGACCGTCGACTTCGGCGGCGTCAAGCTGGCCGTCGACCGGATGAGCGCGCCGTACGTACAGGGCGCCTCGATCGACTTCGTCGACACCATCGAGAAGCAGGGCTTCACGATCGATAACCCGAATGCGACGGGTTCCTGCGCCTGCGGCGACTCCTTCAACTGACACCTCAGCCCCCGGCCGGTTGTCGCCGGGGCGAAGAAGTCGTTAGTGCTCGGCGGATGCAGTAGTTGATACGGTGAAGGCGCGGGTTTTGTGTCCCGCGCCTTTCGTCGTCTGCCGCCTACTCGAAGGGGCTCAGCCTCGTGTCTATCGCCGTGTCCGCGTCCATTGCAACCGACCACCTCATGCGTTTCCCCGGACGGTTCGCCGACGCGCTGCTGGCCGATCAGCTCGACCACGTCTCGGTGAGCTTTCTCGTCGATGATCTGCAGATCCGCAAGGGCGGTGTCGCGGGCAACATCGCCTACGCCATGGGCGTTTTGAACCGCACGCCGCTGCTCGTCGGCGCGGTCGGCGCCGATTTCGCCGAGTACGGTGCCTGGCTCGAGAAGCACGGTGTCGACTGCTCCACCGTCCGGATCTCGGATCGGGCGCATACCGCGCGCTTCGTCTGCACCACCGACGACGACATGGCCCAGATCGCATCGTTCTACCCGGGCGCGATGAGCGAGGCCCGCGACATCTCGATCGGCGAACTCGCCGAGCAGCACACCCTGGACCTGGTGCTCATCGGCGCCAACGATCCCGAGGCGATGCTGCGCCACACCGCCGAATGCCGTGAACTCGGCATTCCGTTCGCCGCCGACCCGTCCCAGCAGCTTGCCCGCCTCGACGGTGATCAGGCCGTGCAGCTGATCGACGGTGCCGCATACCTTTTCACCAATAAGTACGAGTGGGCACTGCTGCTGCAGAAGACCGGTTTGGCCGAGGAAGAGATCGCGCGCAAGGTCGGTATCCGGGTCACCACGCTCGGCAAGGACGGCGTACAGATCGTCGACCGCGACGGCACAGAGGTGACTGTCGGTGTGGTCCCCGAGGTGAACAAGGTCGAGCCCACCGGCGTCGGCGACGCTTTCCGCGCGGGCTTCCTCACCGGCCACACCACCGGGCTCTCGCTGGAGCGCTCCGCCCAATTGGGTTCGCTCATCGCGGTTCTCGTACTCGAGACCATGGGCACCCAGGAGTGGACCCTCAACAAGGACGACGCCCTCGAGCGCCTTACCAAGGCCTACGGTCCCGAAGCCGCCGCCGACATCAAGCCCCTGCTCTGAACGACGCCAACCGCAACGGCCGCACCGTATTCCGGTGCGGCCGTTCGCATCTGCTCACCGCGCGCCGCTCAGCGCTGCCCGTGCATCCGGTGCCGCGCACGCTATAGCGTGCCGCGCGCGATTCACCGGGCGTGCGCGTCGTGTGAAGGGTTTGCGCGGCGCAATCGCGTTGCACCGAGACGACGGTGCCGCGTTACCGCGGCACCAGCACTACAGCGAGACCGGGTAGACCGGCTCCTGGATGTCGGGAGTGATGCGCTTCTCCACGAAGATCCCGTGCCAGACCATGAAGACCAGCAGCGTCCACAACCTGCGGCTGTGGTCGCCGCGGCCTGCGCGGTGGTCTTCGAGCATGCCCTTGATCGCGCCCTTGTCCAGCAGGTGATCGGTCTGCGATTCGGCGATCTGCAGGTGCGCCCAGTCGTAGAGTTCGGTGCCGCGCAACCAATGCCGCAGTGGGACAGGGAAACCCAGCTTCGCCCGGTGCAGCACATGCGGCGGGACGATGCCCTCGAGTGCCTGGCGCAGCGCGTACTTCGTGGTCTCCTTGGTGATCTTCTGCTCGTAGGGCAGCTGTTCGGCGACCTTCAGCACCTCGGAATCCAGGAACGGCACGCGCAGCTCGAGCGAATTCGCCATGGTCATCTTGTCGGCCTTGACCAGGATGTCGCCGCGCAGCCAGGTGTAGAGATCCAGATGCTGCATGCGCGCGACCGGGTCCCAGCCGCGCGACTGCGCGTAGATCGGCGCGGTGACGTCCTGGTGGGTCCATTCCGGCCGGAATTCGCGCAGCACCGCACGCAACTGCGCATCGCTGAAGCTGCGCGCATTGCCGTAGTAGCGCTCCTCCAAGGGAAGCGAGCCTCGGTGCAGCAGGCTCTTACCGCGGGTGCCGTCCGGAATCCGCTCCGAGAGCTTGCCCGCCAGCTTGCGCACGCCACGCGGCAGGTATTCGAAGGGCTTGAGCGACAACGGTTCCCGGTAGATCGTGTATCCGCCGAACAGCTCGTCCGCGCCCTCGCCGGAGAGCACCACCTTGACGTGCTTGCGTGCCTCCTTGGCGACGAAGTACAGCGGAACCAGCGCCGGGTCGGCCACGGGATCGTCGAGGTACCAGACGATTTCGGGGATCGCGGCCGCGAATTCGGCGGGGGAGACCACCTTCACGATGTGCCGCGCGCCGATCGCCTCCGCGCTCTCGACGGCCACATCGACCTCGGAGTAGCCCTCGCGTTCGAAGCCGGTGGTGAAGGTGATCAGCTTCGGGTTGTGCCGCATGGCCAGCGCCGCGACCGCGGTGGAGTCGATGCCGCCGGACAGGAACGATCCGACCGTCACATCCGCGCGCATATGTTTGGCGACCGAGTCCTCCAGGGCCTCGGCGATATCGCGATAGCGGGCGGCCGCCGAACCGGGTGCGAACGCCCGCACCTTGAACTGCGGGTCGAAGTAGCGGGTGACCTGCGGCGCCTCGCCCGCCCGCACGGTCGCGTAGTGCCCGGATTCCAGGCGACGGATGTCCTTGTGCAGGGTCTCCGGCTCCGGCACGTACTGCAGCACCGTGTAGTGCTCCAAAGCCCGCGGATCCAGTGCATCGGACAGCCCGAGTGCGGGCAGCAGCTCCAGCAGGCTCTTCTTCTCACTGCCGAACGCGGTGCCGCCGGGACCCGTCGCCAGGAACAACGGCTTGATCCCGAACGGATCGCGCGCCAGGAACAGCTCCTGGGTTTCGGTATCCCAGATCGCGAACGCGAACATGCCGCGCAGCTTGCGCACCGCCTCCGGACCCCAGTAGTGGAAGGCCGCGACGATCGCCTCGCTATCGCCCTCGGTCTCGAAGATCTTCCCGTCCGGGTACTCCTCGGCGTGCGCCTTCGCGAGTTCCTCGCGGATCTCGATGTAGTTGTAGATCTCACCGTTGAAGGTCAGCGCGTAGCGCTCCCGGTTTTCCGCCGGACCCCAGCGCAGCGGCTGGTGCGAATGCTCGATATCGATGATCGACAGCCGGTTGAAGCCGTAGATCACATGATCGTCGTGCCAGGTGCCGCGCTCGTCCGGGCCGCGATGGCGCACGCAGTGCAGGGCGTCGTACACCCGCTCCACCACGTCCTCGGTTGCCGCATCAGATGTCAGAAATCCGAGCAGTCCACACACGGCGTCGGCAACCTCGTTTCCGCTTCGGTACGGGCGCTGGCCCGATTCATTGGGTGGCTGCGCCCGATAGGTGGGCGCGCAGGACGAAATCTCGTGTCCGAGTATGCCGCACCGGGCGGATTCGTGTGTCACGCCCACCGGACAGTTCCGCTGCGAAATGTTGTGTCCGCCTGCATCGCACCTGCCCGATCCGGTCGCGTCGCACGCCTTGTACTGCGACGATGTCCGGGTGACCGGATCAACCCCGCGTCGGCGGAGTGTCGAATGCGACCCGACGTCAAACGGGGCGCCGGTTTGGTCTACGCTGCGTAGTACTCAGGACATTCTCAGTTGGATCGCGCGCGAAGCAAGCGGCCGACGGAATGCCCTGAAACGTGCTTAGGACGTACCGCCGGGCGATCGCAACCCGTGCGGTGCACTGTCGGAATGTGTGGCGACCAGGAAGGCGTGAGCGTGGCGCACAAGGCGAGCGAAGAGATCGGGGCACGACCCGTGAAGGGTCGGCAGGGCCGTCTCCTTCGACGGGCCGGGCTGGCGGTGTCCCTGGGGATCACCGCGATGCTCGTCTCGGGCTGCTCGATCGACAATGTTTGGCTGCGATTCGGCTGGCCCTCTGGCATCACGCCGCAGGCCACCCGGATGCGGGAGCTGTGGACCTGGTCGGTCATCGCGGCATTGGCGATGGGTGTGCTGGTGTGGGGTCTGACCTTCTGGACCGTCGCCTTCCACCGCAAGAAGAAGGACTCCCCGGAGTTCCCGCGCCAGACCGGTTACAACGTGCCGCTGGAGCTGACCTACACGGCCGTGCCGTTCGTCATCATCGCGGTGCTGTTCTACTTCACCGTGGTCGTGCAGAACTACGTGCACGAGAAGGTCGACAACCCGGACGTGACCGTCGACGTGACCGCCTTCCAGTGGAACTGGAAGTTCGGCTACCGCAATGTCGACTTCAAGGACGGCTACCGCTTCGACGGCATCGACAAGGCCCGCGAGGACGCCAACCAGGAGCAGCTCGAGGAGTACAAGGAGCGGACCAAGGACGGTCACCCGCAGCCGGGCCCGGTGCACGGCAAGCCGGAGAACGAGATCCTGTCCTACCTGCACTACGACAAGGTCGAGACCGTCGGCTCCAGCACCGAGATCCCGGTGCTCGTGCTGCCGACCGGCAAGAACATCGAATTCCAGCTGGCCGCGGCCGATGTGGTGCACGCCTTCTGGGTGCCGGAGTTCCTGTTCAAGCGCGACGTGATGCCGAACCCGAAGGAAAACCACTCGGATAACGTCTTCCAGATCACCAAGATCGAGAAGGAAGGCGCGTTCGTCGGCCGCTGCGCCGAGATGTGCGGCACCTTCCACTCGATGATGAACTTCGAGGTCCGTGCGGTATCGCCGGAGAAGTTCACCAAGTACATGGATGCGCGCAAGGCGGGCAAGACCAACGCCGAGGCGCTCGAGTCCATCGGTGAATCCCCGGTCGCGACCACCACACAGCCGTTCAACACCAAGCGCGACATCAAGAGCGCGTCCGCGGTAGAGAGCAAGTGAGGACTGATCTGAAATGAAGATCGAAGCGCGGATTTTCGAACTGCTCACGGTGTTCTTCGTCATCGTGGCAATCGTGTACGGCTACTTCACCGGCCAGTCGCGGACCGGTGTCGAGTGGGCGGGCACCACCGCGACGGTGCTGACCGCCGGTCTGTCGCTGATCATCGGCACCTACTTCCGTTTCGTCGCACGTCGCCTCGACCTGCGCCCGGAGGATTACGAGGATGCCGAGATCGTGGACGGTGCGGGCGATCTGGGCTTCTTCTCGCCCGGCAGCTTCTGGCCCATCACCCTGGCAGGCGCGGGCGCCATCACCGCCCTCGGCCTGGCGTTCTTCCAGTTCTGGCTGATCGGCATCGGTGTGGTGTGCATCCTCGGTGCGGCCGCCGGTCTGGTGTTCGAGTACTACCTAGGCCCCGAAAAGCACTGAGCGAATAGCTCTTTCCGAAGCGCCCCACCGGATTCCGGTGGGGCGCTTCGGCGTTACTGGGGCTGGGATGTCGCCGACGGTAGTCGAATGGTGGTTGCCGAGGGGCCTCGAAGCCACCATTGGACTACCGTCGGCGCTGCTGCCGCGTGGGGTCAGAGCGAGGCGAGGCGGGACAGGATGCGGTTGGTGGAACGGGGGGCGACACCGGCCAGTCCGCGCAGGGTGCGCGCGAAGCGGGGTTGGAGGCGGGCCGGGCGGGTGCGGATGGCCGTTTCGATCAGCCGGGCGGCATCGGTCGGTTCCATAGCGGGCTCGGTGACGTAGTGCGCGATTGCTCCGGTATCCGGTTGGACGGCCGGATATTGGACGGCGGTCACCTGGATGCCGCGTGGCGAGAGCTCGGCGTCCGCGCATTGACCGAAGGTGGTCCAGGCGGCCTGGGAGCTGGCGTAGGAGGCGAAATTCGGTGTGGCACCGGTCTTCAGGCTCAACGGGCCCACATTGATCACGTGGCCGGAGCCGGATTCCAGCATGGCGGGCAGCAGGCCGAGCGTCAGGCGCAGCGGACCGAAGTAGTTGGTCGCCATCATGCGCTGGTAATCGCGGAAGCGGTCCAGGGATTGCGATACGGGTCGGCGCAGCGGACGGCCAGCATTGTTGATCAGCACATCGACCCGGCCGAAATCGCTGAGCACCCAGTCGACGAGCTGATCGACATCACCGAGTGCGGAGATATCGCAGCGGAACCAATTCGCCGCACCGCCCGCATCGACGATCTGATTGCAGCCGGCGACGAGTTGGTCCCCGCGCCGGGCGACCAGCAGCACCTGTGCACCGTGTGCGGCAAGCAGTGTGGCTGTGGCGTGACCGATTTCGGAACATGCGTCCGTCACGAGAACCCGCAGCCCCTCGACGGATTCGGGCCGCTGACGCTTACGATCCGGCAAACGGGTCGGGGCAGTGCGGAATTCGAGCATCAGAGCAACCTTCACCGTAGATGGGCTGAACCAACGCATCGACACCCCGCCGACAGTGCCGAGTCGACCGCCGTCGCCAACAGATAGCCGAACCGCCGCATGGGCGGTGAAGCTATTTGCTGGCGACTATATGCGGCGCGACACAGTCTAATCCGTGGAGTCGTACCGCAGGGCGTGTTCGGATGCGCAGATCTCATCGATTCCGGTAACGATGTCGCGCAACAGTTCTGAGGGCAGCGCCGAGGGCCGCAAACGGCAGGTGAAGGTGATCAGGCCGTGGTCCTCGACCGCGAGTCCGCGCGCTTGCGCCTCCTCACGCAGGTACTTCGAGCGCACGCCGTAGGTCATCGCGGAGATGACGGTGAAGCATCCGGTCCGCTCCCGGTGTCCAGCAAACAAATCGTGCAGTCTGTAGAAAACCGAGGTGTAGGTCGACAGTGGCGCGAAAATCGCGACCCGGTAGGCGGGCCCGCGTTCCGAGGAGCTGATGACCGTATCGGCCAGATACTCCGCATCGCGCAATGTCAGCACCTTCGGGGCGAACATGAGCGCGCCCGCCGCGGCATTGCGCACCGGTGCACCCGCGCGGCCGCCCGCGGCAGAGGCGATGACGCCCAACGACTTCCTGGTCTTGGTGCCGACCTCACGGCGCGCCCGCAGCGAGCGGGTGGGCGTGGTGGGATAGAGGCTCGACCACTGACCGAACCGCACGGTCCCCAACTGCACATGGCCGGTGCCGACCGGGCGCGAAACCTTCAGTGGCGCGGTATCGACCCAACGACCGACCTGCAATGCGACATTGCCCGGCCGGGCGATTTCGGCGTAGGCGTGTTCGACGAAGGAGTCGAAGTCCAGGAAGCGGTCGGCGTCGGTGGTGAGCCAGGTGTGGTCCTTATCGATATCGACCGCATCGAGGGTGAGTGCGGTGATGATGCCCGCGCGTCCGCCCGCGCCGAGGATCCGGTGGAAACGCTCGGTGTGGTGGTTGCGACCGCAGGTGCCGATGCGTCCGTCCGGATCGACGTACTCCAGGTCCACGATCTGGTCGATGAACATGCCGTACTTGTGCGATGCCGTGCTGACACCGCCGACCGAGGCGAAACCGCCTGCGGTGATATCGCGGTGGTCGCCGACGATCGGCAGACCGAGCCCGTGTGCGCCGAGGCGGCGATCGATATCGGAGAGTTTGGCGCCCGCCTGCACTCGCACGGTGCGCCTGCCGAGGTTGATATCGAGCACCGCATTCATCTTTCGCAGCGAGACCACCGCGCGCGGATCGGGTAACGACAGACCGTCGTCGATCGGTTCGCCGCCACGCACCGTGAGGTTTTCCGCGCGACCGCGTGAATTCCGCACCGTACGAACGACATCCGCGGTGTCACGGGGTAGATATTCTTCGGCGGCGACAGTGTGCGGCGTGCTCATGGACCGAAAGCTAACCACAGCGCGGCCTCCGATGCTCGTTCGATCTCTACGGTTACCGGACCGGCGGCGCGAGCCGCTGGCTGAACAGGACGGATCCGGTCGCATCGCACAGATTGACCGTCAGTTCCCTTGACCTGCCGTCGATCAGCACCTCACCGAAATGTTGGAAGCTGTCCAGCGGTGATGCGTTCTGAACGGTCGGTGCGTGCACGAAGACCGCCTCCGGACCGAAGGTGCCGTCGAGCGGATTCGGGCCGAACGCGCCGGCATTCAGCGGTCCGGACACGAACTCCCAGAACTCGTCGAAGTCGGTGAAGGCGGCGCGCTCGGGCGAATAGTGGTGGGCCGCGGTGTAGTGCACGTCCGCGGTCAGCCAGACCACGCCGCCCACCTTGTTCGCCTTGATCGCCGAGAGTACTTGGGCGATTTCGGTTTCCCGGCCGGACGGGGCGCCGTTGTCGCCATTGGCGGGGCCCTCGTAGGCCGTGACTTTTTGTTCACCGTCCTTGACGACAAGGCCGAGCGGTAGGTCGTTGGCGACGATTTTCCAGGTGGCCTTGGAATCGCGCAGACCCTCGATGAGCCACTTCGTCTGTTCCGGGCCGAAGATGCGACCGGTGGGTCCGTTGTCGATGTCGTTGGTGTCCTTATAGGTCCGCATATCCAGGACGAAGATGTCCAGCAGCGGGCCGTAAGAGATCTTGCGGTAGAGGCGGCTGTCGACCGCCTCCTTGGGCTCCAATGGCATCCACTCGTGGAAGGCCTGCCAGGAGCGCGTCGCGAGGGCGTCCATGCTGCGCTCGCTGTAGCCCTTGGTCTCGGCGACCAAGCCGCCGTGGTACCAGTTGTTGACGGTTTCGTGGTCGTCCCACTGGACCACCTGGGCGACCGAGGTGTTGAAGCGGCGGTAGTTCTGGTCGGTCAGGTTGTAGGCGTAGTTGCCGCGGAACTGGGCCAGGGTCTGCGCGACAGCGCTTTTCGCCTCGGAGACGGTATTGCGCCAGATCCGGCCGTCGGGCAGCGTCACCGATTCCTGCAGTGGGCCGTCGGCGTAGATCGAGTCACCGGAGTGGATGAACAGGTGCGGGTCGCGCGCGGCCATGGCGGAGAAGATCTTCATACCGCCGATTTCGGGGTTGATGCCGTAACCCTGGCCGACCACATCGCCGGACCACTGCAGTTTGATATCGGACGCGCCGGCGGGCACGGTGCGGAACACACCGGTAATCGGTTCGGAGGCGGCGCCGTCCTCGCCTTCCAGAGTGACCCGGTAGTGCACCTGCTGGCCTGCGGGCAGACCGTTGACGCGCACGCGTCCGGTGCCGTCGGAGTCCGGGGTGAGCATCGGGCCGGTGAATCGTTTGGCGTCGGTGAAGGATTCGGTGGCCGCGGTCTCCACGATCAGCTTCGCGGGCTGATCCGAGCGCGCCCAGATCAGCGCGCCGTCGGTGCGCGGATCGCCCACCGCGACGCCGTGGGTGAGTTTCGGGCGCGGACGGACCAGTGTGGGTCCGTCGTTCGAGCAGGCGGCGAGTGCGGGGACCGCGACGAGACCGAGGGCGGAGGAGCGCAGCAGGGTGCGCCGGGAGATGCCGAAGTCCGAACCAGTCATTGGCCCACCTTGGCGCAGGGAGTCCAACACCGTGTGAACTCCCATCGTCGGCTCGGCCAACAGGCGCCTGGTATCAGTTGCGCGGTCGGAGTTCGATGATCGGGATGAGCCGGTCGGTCTTCTTCTGGTAGCCGAGATAGCGCGGTTGCACAGCGGTGATCTGCTTCCAAGCCTGCTCACGCCGTTGCTCGTCCAGCTGTTCGGCCGTGACGTGGTACTTCGTACCGCCCACCTCGGCCCACACCTGATCCGGATGCGCGGCGATATTGTGATACCAGCCCGGATGTTGGATCGCGCCGCCCATGGAGGCGACGATCAGCCAGCCGCCGTCATCGGCCGGAAACCGGCTCACCGTCACCCGACGTTCCTGACCGCTCTTCGCGCCGACGGTGGTCAGATAGACCAGGTCCATGCCCATGAATCGGTCGTGGCGGAATCGGTGGTATCGCTCCATCGCCTGGATGAGGAAACGGAACACCGGATTGGGTGACGGCGGTCGGGATCCCCGGGTCCCCGGTGGAATCTTCTGAAAACTCATGATTCGCTCCCATACCGCTCGGAACTGTCTACCTGACAGCATTGCACTTCGGTGATCATTTCGTGGCTGGACGCCGGATGACCGAAGACCCCGAACCCGGATGGTTCGGGGCCTTCTGGTGCGAACCCTCAGATGGTGTTGTCGCAGAGGATTCCGAATGCGCGCACGGCGTCTTCCGGGAAGACGAGTACCCGGTGTCGGGCGGGCTGAGCCGGGCCGATGGTGGCGCGGATTCCGTTGTCGCGCAACAGGTCGCGGACCGTGCGGGCGGTGGCTTCGGCGGCCACCGTCGCGGCCGCGACGAGCAGGCCGTAGTCCTCGGTAGCCGGCTCATGCGAGCGCGTGAGCCACATCATGGGGTGTGCCTTTCGCCGTCGGTGCTTCGGTCCTGGTACTTCTGCAGCACGGCGAGCTGTTTGCGTTCCTCGGCGTGCTCGATCTCGAAGTGTCGCTCGGATTCCGCCACGGGATCGGGTCGCAGGAAGCTGCCGGTGCCCGGTTTGCCCGCCGAACCGAGTTTGTTCATTTTCTTCGGGATCGCCGCGCCCTGGTAGACCAGCGGCACCGGATGGCCGTGCTCGTCGACCGGTCCGAGCGCCTGGTGCACCTCGACGTACTCACCGTGCGGCAGTCGCTTGATTATGCCGGTCTCGATGCCGTGCTCGAGCACCGCCCGGTCGCTGCGCTGCAGACCGATGCAGAACCTATAGGTGATGAAGTACGCGATCGGCGGTGCGATCAACAGGCCGATGCGGCCCATCCAGGTGGTGGCATTGAGCGAGATATCGAACTTCAACGCGATGATGTCATTGACACAGCTGAGCGTCAGCACCAGATAGAAGGTGATCGCCATCGCGCCGATTCCACTGCGCACCGGCACATCTCGCGGCCGCTGCAACAGATTGTGGGCCGCGTAATCCTTGGTGAGCCGCTTCTCGATCCACGGGTAGGCGGGCAGGATCACGAGCACCAGGCCCATCACCATGGCAACCCAGAAAGCCGCCGGGATGGTGTAGTTGCCGAGGTAAATCTCCCACGGCGGCATGAGCCGGGCCAGGCCGTCGGTCCACATCATGTAGAAGTCCGGTTGTGAACCTGCCGACACCTGCGCCGGGTTGTACGGCCCGAGTTCCCAGATCGGATTGATCTGGAATACCCCGCCCATGATCGCCACGGTGGCGAGGGTGAACATGAAGAACGCACCCTGGTCCGCGGCGAAGACCGGCACGATGCGCGCACCGATGACATTGCCCTCGGTGCGCCCCGGTCCCGGGAATTGCGTGTGCTTCTGATACCAGACCAGCGCGATATGCGCGGCGATCAGCGCGAGCATGATGCCGGGGAACAGCAGCACATGTGTGATGAACAGCCGCGGAATCAGCACCTCGCCCGGAAATTCGCCGCCGAAAAGGGCGAAGTGGATCCAGGTTCCGACGATCGGGATGCTCATCGTGATCCCGCCGAGCGGTGAACGCAGGCCGGTGCCCGACAACAGGTCATCGGGCAGGCTGTAGCCGAAGTAGCCCTCGAACATGGCCAGGACCAACAGGGTCGAGCCGATCACCCAATTCGCTTCGCGCGGTTTGCGGAACGCGCCGGTGAAGAAGATCCGCAGGCAGTGCACGATGATCGCGGCCAGGAACATCAGTGCGGCCCAATGGTGTACCTGCCGGACGAACAGACCGCCGCGCACCTCGAACGATATGTCGAGGGAGCTCGCATAGGCCGCCGACATGTGCACGCCGCGCAGCGGTTGATACGCGCCGTCGTAGACCACTTCGGTCATCGACGGATCGAAGTACAGCGTCAGGTAGACACCCGAGATCAGCAGAATAATGAAGCTGTACAAGGCGATTTCGCCGAGCAGGAAGGCCCAGTGCGTCGGGAAGACCTTGTTGATCGAACGTTTCACGAAGGCCGCGGCGCGGTACCGCTCGTCCGCGGCGTCGGCATGCTGCGCCGCCTTCGAGCTCATCGCGGGCTCCCGTCCGAGCCGCGTGGCGCCACCTCGTTACGAATGAACAGCACAGGCATTGTCATCTCCTTCTCGATCGACAGCCGGCTACGCATAAGACGGTCGAGCGGTCCGAAACGTGACGGCCTGGATGCGAGAGGTACTACCGTGTGACGTAGATCTCGTCAGGGCTCGGGGAGTTCGTTCAATGCGGTGAGGAAGTCCTCCGACGGATAGATGCAGAGCGATTCACCGGTGTGCTGCGTGGCGGCGGCCAACTCGATGGTGCCGCCGTGCCACCAGTAGACGTCCTGGCTGACCGGCCACGGGCGCTGCGTGTAATCGAGCACCGCGACCTGGGCCAGCACCGTGGTGGCCTGGACCACCTGGAGATTCGCCACCGGGTGCGCGTAGATATGGCGCTGCGACGGCACTACGAATACCGCGCCCGCCGGTCCGATCACCGGATACGCGTCGAGCCAGCACGCGTGCGCGGTGATGTAGTCGGAGATGCCGGACAGCATCGTGATTTCGACACCGTCGGCACTCGGCGTATCGATCTGATGAGTGAGCACATCCAATGCACCGTCGCTGCGGGTGTTCCGCTGGGCGAGGGCGAACAGCTCGTATTCGTCGATCGGCCATTGCCGCAGCATCGGATAGGTGACCGGAGCCATGGTGTGCACCTGGTCGATCAGTACCCGCTGGATCAGGCCCGGTGCGACCTCGCGACGCACCACATCGGGCGCACCGCCGTGCCCGGAGTAGAGCCGAGTCCGGATGAGTCCCTGCATCATCGCGAAGTCGCCGGTATCGAGCGGCTCGCTGTCGACCTCCAGATCGACCAGTCCGGTACTCAGATAGTCCGCCACCAATGCCGGCCACTGATCCGGCGGCTCATCCGCGGCCATCCGCCGCAAATTCGTCAACCCGACCATCACATCCCCAGCGGGCCCGGACAACATCACGTCATCGGCCGCCGCCACCCGGCACGAATACCCCAACTGATGCGCCGCCGCCACGGCGAGAGACAACAACAGATCCGGCGCTACCTCCGACACCGTGACCCCCTCGCTCGTCTTGCGGTGCACCAGCTTTCGCCACTGCATGCCCGCAGTTGCCGCACTCGGAACACGCACACCGTGATTGTGCCTCCCCGGTGAGACCCGCACCCAGCTGTTGCCGAGATCGCTCGCTCCCGAGACACCACGGGCACGCGGTTACCGGTGGGCGTTGCGGCGATCGGATGCCACGACCACCGGGATTATCGGCGGCAAAAGGCCATTGTCGGCCCTGTGATCGCGGGCAGCCGCGGCGACGCTGCTCGCCGGACCCGGGGGCTCATGGCCGTGGAACTCGAGGTACGAATGCCCCGTGCGCCGCTGCCACGAACGTGGCACATGCGTCGGGATCTTTATCCCCGGTGGCAGTTTCGACGCCGCTATTGACGTCCACCGCGAACGGACGCACCCGTGCGATGGCATCGGCGACATTGTCCGGACCGAGACCACCGGCGAGGATCACCGGGCAGCCCAGCTCGTGCAGCGCTGTCACGACGGCCGCGCTCACCGACCAGTCGTGGGTGCAGCCGGTGCCGCCCAGGCGGTCGGCGGTGCGTGAATCGAGCAGTACCGCATCGCAATCCACGGCGGCCTGACGCGCGGTATCGACGGCTTCCGGTCCCGTGACGTGCACCGCCTTGATGACCTTCCGGCCACCGGCGGTCTTGCGGACTTCACGAACGGTGTCGATGGTGACGAGTCCGTGAACCTGGATCGCATCCACCGCGACTCGGTCGGCCAAGTCCACGATGGCGGCCGCGTCCTCCAGATGGGTGACCAGGACACGGGTGACGAAGGCCGGAGCGAGTCGTGACAGCGCCGCCGCGCGCGCGGCATCGAGGGCATCTTCGCTGAAATGGGTGATCCCGGAGATGAATCCGATGGCGTCGGCACCGGCGGCCAGCGCGATCCGCAGATCGTCTTCGGATCTGATCCCGCAAATCTTTGCGCGCACCGTCACGACTCAACGATATGTGCCGGGCTGTGGAACCGCCGAAAACCGAACGAGCCCGGTGCGTTCGGCACCGGGCTCGTGGAAGTGGAAGGGGCTAGCCGGCGGCCGTCTCCGGGATGCGGGTGGCTTCGGGGGCGGAGCCGCTGGGGACGCCCTTCTTCAGGCTGGCGGCGTAGACGTCGACGTATTCCTGGCCGCCGAGCTGCATGAGGTCGTACATGACCTCATCGGTGACGGCGCGTTCGACGAAACGGTTGCCGCCCATGCCTTCGTAGCGGGAGAAGTCGATGGGGGCGCCGAATTTGACGGTGACCTTGTGGCGGCGCCAGCGGAACGGGCCGGGCGGGCAGACCTCGAAGGTACCGATGACGGCGACCGGGATGACGGGCACGCCGGTCTCGAGCGCGAGCCGCGCCAAGCCGGTCTTGCCCTTGTATAGGCGACCGTCGGGGGAGCGGGTGCCCTCTGGGTAGAGGCCGACGAGGTGACCCTTGTCGAGCAGTTTGCGTGCGGCATTGAGCGCGTCCTCGGCCGCGGAGGCGCCGCTGCGGTCGATCGGGTACTGGCCGGTGGCGCTGAAGAAGAACTTCTGCAGCCGACCCTTGAAGCCGGGGGCGGTGAAGTACTCGGCCTTGGCGAGATAGCTGATCCGACGCGGGCTCATCAGCGGAGCGAACAACCAGTCCGAGAAGGACAGGTGGTTCCCGGCCAGGATGGCCGGTCCTTCGGCGGGGATATGCTCCACGCCTTCGACCGTCGGACGGTTGTAGAGGTGCATGAACGGTCCTGGGAACAGGTACTTCAGCATCCAGTAGAGCATGGCGTCCTAACCCCCGCGGCCGGGATCGTTTACGAGTACAACCGTCTGTTGCCGACTTTACCGCTGGGTACAGATCACATCCAAGCCGAGCGGTGTATCTCACCACATGTTCTCGAGGACTGATAACCGACCGCTCAGTGGGTGGAACGAGCCGCCCAGGAACGGCCGCGGCCGGTCTCGGCGAGGGTGGCCCTGGCGAGTTCCGCCGCGCCGATCATCCCCGCCGCCTCACCGAGCTGTGTGGTGCGGATCCTGGCGAGCGGCCGATGCCCGGCGCCGGTGATCGCCCGCGCGTACTCCTCGCGCGCCTCGTCCAAAAACTGCGGCGCCGAACTGCTTACGCCACCGGCGATCACGATCAGCCCGGGATCGAAGATATCGCTGACGAAGGCCAACCCGAGCCCGAGCCAGCGCGCGAAATCGGCCATGACCGCAACGGCCAACGGGTCGCCGTCCTGGGCGGCCCCGGCCACCCGGCGTCCGGTCAGCGAACCGGGATCGCGCAGCACCTCGCGTGCCAGCACCGTCGAATGCACCGGATCGGTGGCCAGCATTTCGATCGCGGTATCGACCAGAGCCGTTCCGCTGCAATACCTTTCCCAGCAGCCGCGTTTACCGCACGGACAGGACCGGCCCTGCGGCACCACCTGCAGATGCCCCAGCTCCGGTGCGACGCCGTGCGTGCCCCGATACAGTTCGCCGTCGATGAGCAGCGCCGCGCCGATGCCGGTGCCGATTGCGACGAGCACCGAATTGTGCCCGCCCGCTGCCGCGCCGAAGCGGTACTCGGCCCACATGGCGGCATTGGCGTCGTGTTCGAGGATCACCGGTAGTTCGAGGCGTTCGGTGAGCCGCTGCGCGACCGGGGTGTCCTGCCAGGGCAGGTGCGGTGCGAAGCGCACCGTCGAGCGATCGGCGTTGATGAATCCGGCCACCGCGAGGCCGACCGCGCTGATCGGATGTCTGCGGCACAGTTCGCGGACCGCGCGGTCCAGCGCGTTCTCCAGTGCCCGCGCCGAATGCGGTGTGGGCGCGACCACGGTGTCGAGCACCTCGCCGTCGCCGTCGACCACCGATGCGCGAATATTGGTGCCGCCGACGTCGATTCCGACGGTCAGCGGTCGCGCATCTGCTACTCGCGCCGTCATGCCTTGATCGTCACGGGGATGCCGACATAGCGGGATCGCTGGCGCCCGGACGAGTTCGACTGCCGTGTGTGGGTATCCGCGTCGGCGGGTGTGGATTCCGTGTCCGGTGGGTCGTCGTGCTGGCCGGCGGCAAACGAATGATCGTGCGGCACATCGTCTTCGGGCATCACCGGATCGACCGGCACACCGGCGAGCGCCTCGCGCAGCACCGTGACGATCGCGGTGCCGTGATCGGCCACCACCGAGAGCACATCGTGATGCTCACCGCGCACCAGCGCCGCGGCGGCACAGACCGGGCACCAACTGCAACTCGACCAGTCCGGCTCTCCGTCGGCGGCGCGCCGCAGCACGGGTTCGACCCGTTCGAGCACCGCCTCGGCCAGCAGTTTCAATTCCGCGGCGAATTCGCCGAGGCCGTCACCGGGCTCGGCAGCGCCGGGCCAGTCGTTCGAATCACTCATGCCCGCGCCTCGCTAGCGCTCGGCTCCGGCATGCGCGATGCGCGCTGTGACATGATTCGCTCGCTCATACCGGCCACGCCTCCGGGTCCGGGTGGAATCGAACGATCAGATAGCCGCTGTCGAGTTCGGCGCCGTCGACCGTGCACCGTCGCAATACCGGCGCCAGGCGCACCCGGCGCCGGACCCCGTCCGCTCCCACGATCAAATCGTCCTCCACTCGTCCCAGTCGCAGCGTCGCCGGATCGACGACGGGCAGGTGCATCCGCAACGCGTACACCGAATGCAGACCGGTGCCCGATTCCAATCGAACCACCGGCTCGCCGGAACTTGTGCGAACCTCCGCCGGATTGTCGCTCAGCTTCGAGTCGGCATTCAACCGCTCACCCGAATCCATCGCATACGACAGCGCGGACAGGGACGTGAGCCCGACCGGTTCGGGCCCGGTGTGCTGTGCGATCAGCACCCGTGTCTCGTTCATACCCCGTTGCAGCCGGTTCACCACATCCAATTGCTCGGCGCGTCGATTCACATACCACTGCACGGCGGGATGGGCGGCCACCTCGAGTGCGGTCGGCGGGGGCACGGCGGGCAGCACCTTGTTCACCACCACCGCGTCCAACCGCAGACCGAGCAGTGCCGCTGCCGAACGCACCCGCTCCGATTCGGCGATGGCGACCTGTTCGGCGACAGTGATCAGTCGCGCACCGGTTCGTCCGTGATCGGCGAGCAGATCGCGCACCTCGGTGACCGCCTTGACGATCCGCTCGACCGTGGTGGCCAGCACCGCGCGCCGCAGATCGGTGCCGACCATGCTCATCGTCCGTGCACGCGGCGGCCACATCCGCTCCACGTATCCGAGCAGGGTTTCCGGCGCGGTGATGATGCGCAACATATCCGCCGAGGGCGGGCAGTCCACGACGATCACATCCCAGTCGTCCTCGGCGGCGAACTGGGTGATCTCCACCAGCATCAGCAGTTCCTGCACACCGGGCAGCCCGGTCAGCTCGGCCGGATCCAGTGCGGCCAGGTCGATGCCGTGATCGTGGTCGGTTCCGGTCGCGAGCACGCGCACCACCTCGCGGAACCGATCCTCCAGCAGCGCAAGGGAATCGACCTCGATTACATCGAGTCCGGACAGTACGCTCGCGATCCCGGGCACGGTGCCGGCATCGTGCGGAAATCGGAAGCCGAGCGCGTCGCCGAGCGAATGCGCCTGATCCAGCGAGGCCACCAGCACCCGCTGCCCCGCCCGGGCATAGGCCATGGCGGTAGCGCAGGCCAACGTCGTCTTGCCGACTCCGCCTTTGCCGATGAATAGTTCGACCCGAGTACCGGCCGCCTCGGGCTTGTGTGTGATCAGCCTTCGACCCGTTTCTTCAGTTCCTTGAGCGCGGTATCGGTGATCACCTTCTCGGCCTTGCGCTTGAACATGCCGATCATCGGGATATTCAGGTCGACGGTCAGCTCATAGGTCACCTCGGTGGTGCCGTCGGGCTGGTCGACGAGTTCGTAGGTGCCGTCCTGCGCCTTCTGCAGTTCGCCGCTGATCAGCGTCCAGCTGACCGATTTATCGTCGGGCCGCCAAGTGTAGGACAGCACGTAGGTGTCCTTGACGACTCCGGCGTCGAGCACGAAGCGCGCGGTCCGGGCCCGGCCGTCGGCGCTCTTCTCCAGCACCTCAACGGTTTTCGCCGCCGAGACCCACTCCGGGTAGGACTCCAGATCGGCGATGACGGACATCACCCGCCGCGACGGTGCATCGATGATGATCGACCTCTGGGTCCTGTCGGCCATGGCGGACAACGATTCCTTTCAGCTGCTTTGCTGTGCGTCAGCGGGCGGTCGGTGCGGCGTGTGCCGGCGCGACACCGGCCGCGCGGCCCGCCTCCAGCCTCGTCTTGATCTCGAACGACATATCCTTGCCCGCGACCCGGCGCGCCCGGTTCGCGGCAGCCAGATCCCGTGTCGGCGCCTTCGGCTCGGCGTGCAGGAAGTAGTGCAGGATCACCCCGTCGAGTGCGGGCTCGAGCCATACCTCCATGGTTCCGGTCAGCGCACCGGTGACCGACCAGCGAATACCCTTGTCGGCCCGGTCTTCCCGGACGCCGAGGGTCAGATCGGGCCACCAGCGGCGCCAATTGTTCGCCCCGGCCAGGATCTCGGCGACCGCGGCCCCGGGGGCGGCGACAAACGTCTGATCAGCGACCTGAATACTGCTCACGGCTGCGCCTCGCTGACGCTCGGCTCCGCAGTGCGCAAATGCGCGCTGTGTCTTTGGTTCACTCGCTGACGCTCGTTCACAGCCCGAGCGTAGTAGATCACAGCGCGAACCTGTGAGCCGCCGTCGCCTTTATTGCAGCAGCTGACGCAGTCGCGCGCCCAGACTGTCCCAGCGCCACTGTTCCTCGACCCAGGCGCGTCCCGCCGCGCCCATCTCGGCGGCGGCGTCGCGGTCGGACAGGATCTCGACGATGGCGTCGGCGATCTCGGTGGTCTTACGTCCGTCGACGACGCGGCCGGTCTTGCCCTCCAGCACGGTCTCCGGCGCACCGCCCGAACGTCCGGCGACCACCGGTACTCCGGATGCCGAGGCCTCCAGGTACACGATGCCCAGACCTTCGACATCGAGTCCGGCCCCGCGGGTGCGGCTCGGCATGGCGAAGACATCGGCCAGGGTGTGATGGGCCGCCAGCTCGCTGGACGGGACCCGTCCGGTGAAGATCACGTCATCGCTGACGCCGATGGCTGCCGCGAGCCCGTGCAACTTGTCCTCGTACGGTCCGCCGCCCGCGACCACCAGTACCGCACCGGGAATCCGCGCGCGGATCTCGAGCATGGCGACGATCAACGCGTCCTGGCCCTTGCGCGGAACCAGCCGGGACAGGCACAGGATGGTCGGGCGATCGCCGAGGCCGTAGCGCTCGCGCAATTCCGCGCGCGCGGCCGGATCCGGCCGGAACACATCGGTATCCACTCCCGGCGGCAGATATTCGAGCGCGGCATCAGGCCCGAACGCCGAGGCGAACCGACCACGGGTATATCTGCTGACATAGGTGACGACATCGGTGTGCTCACCGATCGCGCGCAATGCCTGCCGCGCACCCGGCAGCATGGACCAGCCGACCTCGTGACCGTGCGTACTGGCCAGAATTCGAGTGGCGCCCGCTCGCCGCAGCATCGGCGACAGCAGTGCCAGCGGCGCCGCCGCACCGAACCACACCGTGTCGCAGTTCTCGCTGCGCAGCAGGCGCGCGGCCCGCCGCAGCACCAGCGGAGTCGGCAGCATCAGTGTGGTCGGGTGGCGCACCACCTGGAACTTCTGCATCGCATCGAATTTCAGATGACTGTCGCCACGCCACCGCGGGGCGTAAACGACCAGATCATCGGGCGGCAGCTCACCTGCCAACGCTTGCAGATACGACTGGATACCGCCCGGCCGCGGCGGGAAATCATTGGTAACCAGCAGAGTTCGGGCCATGCGAACAAACTACTGTGTTGGATTTGCCGCGCCTGCGGCGCTGTGTCTAATTTGCGGCGCATGCGCTTCGGCCACTCGGACGCGAGACGGGCCGCGAACGTCGCTCGTAAGACTCGCTCCGTGTGGGATGAGTTAGCAGTGGAAGTCGGGGCTTCGTGCACTGCGGTCGGTCGGCCGCAAGATAGGCCGCGAACTCCTCGCTCGTACGACTCGCTCCGTCGTGGTCAGGAGTGCAACGACGCTCGACTCAGGTGGCTCGGGCCGATAGCCAACTGCGCCAGTCGGCGACCAGATCGTCGCGGCTGGTGCCGAGCACATCGCGCAGGATGCGGTCCTCGCTCGCGTGGTCCTGTTTGCCCGCGGCGATGCGGCGGTACAGCTCGACCAGGCGCGGTTGGTCGAACTTATCGGCGACGAACGCGCAGACCGACCACGCCTGCTCATAGGCGGTGACGGCACCGCTGCCCGCGAAGTCGGCGGCGGAGGGGAGATCGCGGGGGACATCTCCGGCGCGAATGCGGGTGGCCACTGTCGGCGCGATATCGGCGAATTGATGTCCGGTGCCGAGGTGGGCCACGAATTCGGCGAACCCCTCGAGCATCCACTGCGGTGCGCCGTCGATGGTTTGGGCTCGCGTGGCGATATGGGTGAGTTCATGGCGCAGCAGGGTGCGCAGACCGTCGGCGTCGAGGCGGCGTCCGGCATCGGAGCTGAAAACGACGCGCTGGCCGGTCGGCTGAGTGCCGGGCACGAACGGATCGGCGACCGAGGCTGCGGCGACATCGGCGGGCATGCTCGCACCCGAGCGGACCAGCGCGGCGAACTCCGACGGATTCGACGCGACCACCACCATCGCGGACTGGGCCCAGCCCGGCCCCCATACACCGGTGACGGCAGTGGTCGCGGCGGCGAGTTCGCCCGCGAGCGTATCGATTTCGGCCCGCTGCGCCGGATGACCGACCACGAGGGACTCCTGGCCGTTCCCGGTCGGCACCTGCTCCGTGACGAGTTGCCCGAAAGGTTCGAGCGTGCGACGCACCGAGGAAAGGCGCGGATCGTCATCGGCGGCGCGCAGACTGCCGATCGAAGTCGGCTGAGCCGCACGCAGTTTCGGCAGTACCGAATTCGGCATCATCAGCAGTGCACCGCAGGTCCCCGTCAGTACGGTGACCATCACGACGGTGGCGACGAACTGGAAGCGGCGCCGCGCGAACAACCAGGCGTGGGCCCGCCGAAAGCTACTCATAGCTGATCAGTATCGCCGAGCCGAGTGATAGGGCGTCGACCCCATCGGCGCAACGGCTACTGGAACCCCGAATGTGGAGGCGTGCAGCATCATTCCATTGCCCGCATAGATGCCGACATGGGAGATATCGGAATAGAAGAACACGACGTCGCCAGGTTGCAGATCCGCCTTGTCCACCGGGGTGCCGTAAGAGGCCTGCTGTGAACTGGTCCGCGGCACATCCTTGCCGACCTGTTTGAAGGCCCACTGCACCAGGCCGGAGCAGTCGAACTGGTGCGGTCCGGTCGCGCCCCAGACATACGGGTCGCCGATGCGGGTGAGTCCGGCGGCCAATGCGCTGGTGCCGCTGCCGGGAACCAGCCCGCGCAGCAGGGTGTCGGTATCGAAACCGGGCGGGAACGGCGATCCGGCCAGAGCCGATTTGTCCTTGGTGGACAACTGACCCCACGCCTCGACTACCTGCGCGATGGATCCGGACAGACCGGCCCGCTTGCGCTCGAGATCGGCGCGCACCTGGTCGGCCTTATCGGAAGCGGCGCGGGCGGTGTCGGCGGCGGCACGTGCGGCCTTTTCCGCCTCGGTCGCGGTGGCGGTCGCCTGCCGGTAGAGATTGAGCTGCTCGGAGTTCTTGGCCGAGATCACGTCGATGGTGGACATCTGGTCCAGCAGACGCTGCGGCGAATCGCTCAACAGGACAGCGGCGAGTCGGCTCGTGCGCGCGCCCTGGTAGGCGGCGATCACGGTGCGATCGACGATCGGCTGGAACTTGCGGACTTCTTCGCGGGCCCCATCGGCGGTCTGTGTAGCCGCGGCGAGTTTGGCGTCGGCATCGTGCAGCACGCCGAGTTTGGTATCGAGGTCGGCCTGTGCGTCGAGTGCCTGTTGATTGAGCTGCTCGGATTCGCGGGACAGGTCGATCATCCGCTGTACGGCCTCACCGGCCGTGGTCGGCATGGCTGCCGGATCGGCTCCGGCTGGACTGCCACCGGAGAGTGCGGCGCCCAAGATCGCGGCCGCTAATGCCCCTCCCACCAGACGTTTCCTGCGATGTCTCCGGTGATGTGCTGTCACAGCGCGCCAGGCCCCGTTCTCTCGTGAAGCGATCTTGTCGCCTCCGCAAGCTGCGGAACTTCTGCGGCGAACCCCGCAAGCCGGGAAGGTCTCGATTAGGTTACGGAACGGCGTAGGTCTGTGTCCAGTGGGCCACAAAACGATCACTCATGCCGTCCCGACGCCCGGCCGTCTCGTACGGCCGGGCGGGATGCTCGAAAGAGCTGCTCAGAAGCGGCGCGCGCCGGCGACCGGCATGGAGGAGATCGGCGCGAGCTTCACCGGGGTGCCGGAGGTGGACGCGTGAACGACGTTGCCGTCACCGGCGTACAGGCCGGAGTGGCTGCCGCCGTAGAACGACACCAGATCGCCCGGCTGCAGGTCGTCGAGCGAGACCGGGGTGCCCGCGTTCAGCTGCTCACCGCTGGTGCGCGGCAGCTCCAGGCCGGCCTGCTGGTAGGACCACTTGACCAGACCAGAGCAGTCGAAGGCGTTCGGGCCGGCGGCGCCGTAGACGTACGGCGAACCGATCTTGCTCATCGCGGCGTCGAGCGCGATATCGCCGACGGACTTCTTCGGGGCCATGAACGGCAGCGGGCCGGGGTTGGGCACCTCGATGCCCGGGATGCCCTGCGGGATCGGGATTTCGTTTGGCACGTCGAAGGTGCCGACGCCGGGGATGGTGACCGGCTGGGCCGAGGCGGGCGCGGCGGGCAACAGGAAGACGCCGAGCGTGGCAGCTCCGACGGCTCCGGCCGCGACGGCACGCTTGGCATGTCGCTTGACGGTGTTGGTCGCCATGATGCGGTACTTCCAATCTGCCCCACGACGCCGCACCCGGTGGTACAGCGGACTGCGTGTCGAAGCACCGTCGGGTGGTGCGCCGAACTCCGTGAGGTCTCGAAAAGGTTACGAACACATCACGGTGTTTTGTAAAGCCGGAGACATCCGAAATGGCGATGCTCAACAAATTCTCCGCCGAATATGTGCGACTTATGTCACACCAATCACGAAACGATAACGACGAGTGATTTCCCAAGGATGGCGGCACCGCCGCCGGCCTGTCAGGCATCTGCGGGCGGCGTGTCTCAGACGCTGAGATTAGCGGAATTTCCCCAGGTCGCGAAGGCATCTCGGTACAATTGTGGCCGGGCGATCCGGACCGAACGGTCTTCTCGTTGGCGTCGCGGGCAGCACGCCGAGGGTGCCGACGCCGGGCACCCGGGCGTGTCCGTCCGATTGATGCAATTTGTCGAATAATGTGACGTGCACCACTTTTTGGTGTTCTAGATCATTTCGTGGGAAACGGAGCGAAATCCTCGCCGTGTAATTCGGACATTTCTCTGGTGAAATCCCAGGTGGCTTTCCCGGCGGTTCCTGTCGTACCGAGGCCCTACGCTGCACGCCGTGTCCGATCCGACGCCGCGCCAGGCCGCCGCACTGCAGTTGGCCTTCGACGAGCTCGAGACGCCGCTCTACGACACCACCTTCGTGGTCGTCGACCTCGAGACCACGGGCACCAGCCCCGAAGGCGACGCCATCACCGAGATCGGTGCGGTGAAGGTGCGCGGCGGTGAGGTGCTGGGCGAGTTCGCGACCCTGGTGAATCCGGGACGGGCCATCCCGCCCGCGATCGTGCAGATCACCGGGATCACCACCGCGATGGTCTACGAGGCCCCCCGGATCGAGGCGGTGCTGCCGGGTTTTCTCGAATTCGCCAAGGGCGCGGTGCTGGTCGCGCACAACGCCCGGTTCGATATGGCCTTCCTGCGCGCGGCTGCGGCCCGCATGGACACGCCGTGGCCGAGCGGGCCGGTGGTGTGCACGGTGAAGCTGGCGCGGCGCGTCCTCGCCCGCGACGAGGCCCCCTCGGTCCGGCTCGGGGTGCTCGCGCCGCTGCTCGGTGCGAGCACCCAGCCGAACCACCGTGCACTCGACGATGCAAGGGCGACAGTGGACGTGCTGCACGCCCTTATCGGTCGGGTCGGCAATCTCGGTGTGCACAGCCTGACCGAACTGCTCGACTATCTGCCGAATGTCACACCGCGCCAACGCGCCAAGCGCGTGCTCGCCAACGATCTGCCGTCGAGTCCGGGCGTCTATCTCTTCCGCGGGCCCTCCGACGAAGTCCTCTATATAGGGACGGCCGTGAACCTGCGCCGACGCGTGCGTAATTACTTCACCGGATCCGAGACCCGCGGCCGGATGAAAGAGATGGTCTCCCTTGCCATCCGGGTCGACCACGTGGTGTGCGCGCACGGTCTGGAGGCCGGGGTGCGCGAGCTGCGACTGATCGTCGCGCATACGCCGCCTTATAACCGGCGGTCGAAATTCCCGAAGCGCGGTTGGTGGATAACGCTGACCGACGAACCTTTTCCCCGATTCGCGATCGCGCGCACACCGACCGCGGATGCGTTGGGGCCCTTCCCTTCTCGGATGGACGCGAACGACATCGCGCTGACCATCGCGGAGCACGGCGGTCTGCGCACCTGCACCACGCGCCTGCCGCGCGACGGTCGCCACGACTGTCCGCCCGCGGTGGTCGGCGGATGTCCGGCGGCCGTCAGCGGCACTCCTATATATAGGGCGGAATACGAACCCGCCGCCGCGGCCGTCCGGGCGCTGTTCGCGGGGCATTCCGACGCGGCGCTGCGGGCCATGCTCGACCGCATCGAAACCCATTCGCACGCCGAACATTTCGAGGCCGCCGCCCGGCTGCGCGACCGAACCGTAGCGGTGGTGCGGGCACTGCACCGCACCCAGCGACTCGCCGCGGTGGCGCGGATCGCCGAGCTGATCGCGGCGCATCCGGACGGTGCGGGCGGTTGGGAGTACGCGGTGATCCGCTATGGGCGGCTGGCGGGGGCAGGCACCTCGGTGCGGGGTGTGCCGCCCATGCCGGTGATCGAACGCATCGTGGCGGCATCGGAGACCGTACTGCCGGATCCGGTGCCGCCGTTGCGCGGTGCCTCGCCGGAAGAGGTCGGTCTGGTGACGCGATGGCTGGGGCGGCCGGGGGTGCGGATCGTACGCACGAGTGAGGGGTACGGCGATCCGATCCGAAGTGCCGGACGCTGGGCCGGGTGGGCGGATCTCGCCGATGCGGCCGCACGGGCCCGACTGCGCGGGCCGGAGACCGAACTCGCGGAGTACAGGGGCAGTGACCGCCTAGGCTGACAGCCATGATTACCGCGATCGTGATGATCCAGGCCGAGAACGCCCGCATTCCGGAGACCGCGCAGGCGGTCGCCGACACCGTGGGCGTCACCGAGGTCTATTCCTGCGCGGGCGATGTCGACCTGATCGCGATCGTGCGGGTGCGCGATCACGAGGAGATCGCCGAGGTGGTGACCGGCCGGATCGACAAGACCCCCGGCGTCGCCCGCACCACCACCCACATCGCCTTCAAGTCCTACTCCAGCGCCGACGTCGAAGCGGGCTTCTCCCTCGGCGAGTGAGCCGTACTCAGCGAACCTGTACCGCCACAAGAGGTCTGCCGGCATGCGGCGCACGATTCGCGCCGCGGCAGTCAGTTGTCGCCGAGGGTGTTGGTGAGCTTGGCCCAGCGGTCGAGCAGGGCTGCGGATCTGCCGGTGTCGATGGCTTCGGCGGCGCGATCGATGCCCGCGGCGATGACGTCGTGGATTTCGGCATCCGGATCGCCGACCCCCTGGGACAACTCGTACGCGACGATGGCGGCGGCGGAATTCAGCAGTACCGCATCGCGCACCGGGCCCGTGGTACCAGCGAACACGCTGCGCGCGACACCGGCGTTGACCTCGGCGTCGCCGCCGCGCAATGCGTCCAGCTCGACGCGTGCGATGCCGATGCGGGTCGGATCGATGGTGGTTTCGCGCAGTTTTCCGCCGGATACCACCCATGCGTCGGTGGTGTCGGAGGTGGTGATCTCGTCCAGGCCGTCATTGCCGCGCACCACGATGGCGCTGGCGCCGCGCTCGGCGAAAACACCGGCGATCACCGGCAGTAGTTCGGGGAACGCGCAGCCGACCAGTCCGGCGCGCGGTTGCGCGGGGTTGGTGAGCGGGCCGAGCACATTGAAAACGGTGGGGATGCCGATCTCCTTGCGGGCCGGGCCGGCGAAGCGCAACGCGGGGTGGAACAGCGGCGCGAAGCAGAAGCCGATGCCGACCTCGCGCACGCAGCGAGCCACGGCCTCGGGGCCGAGGGCCAGCTTCACGCCCAATGCCTCCAGCACATCGGCGCCACCGCTCTTCGAGGAGGCAGCGCGATTGCCGTGCTTGACAACGGGCACACCGGCCGAGGCCACCACGATCGAGGACATCGTCGAGATATTCACCGAACCGGACCGGTCACCGCCGGTCCCGACAATGTCCACCGCGTCGCCGTCGACATGCACCAGGCGGGCGTGGCCGAGCATGCCCGCGGCCATGCCGGACAGTTCGGTAGGAGTCGGGCCCTTGATCTTCATCGCGACACCGAATGCGGCGATCTGCGCCTGCGTCGCATTGTCGGTGAAGATCTCGTCGATCACCCAGGTCGTGTCGTCCGCTGCCAGATCGCCGCCATCGGCAAGGGTCCCGAGTACTTGGGGCCAGCTGCGCATGTCCACTTCTCCTGTCACCACTGGTTCGCGCACCAGTCTGTCGCGATAGAGCGTAGTGGTCGAGACGTTATTACCGCTGCGCGGTCGCGGAACCCGGTTGCAGGGCGTCCCAGCCGTCCGTGACGCCGTCATGGCGCTGGGCGAGACCGACCATCCTGGCCCGCTCCTGCGAACAATGCAGTGCGTCGAGCAGCTGAACCCGTTGCAGGATCAGCGATTCCAGTTCGTGTGGACCTTCGGTGCGCGGCGCCGCGGCATAACCGTCCTGGGCCGCGATCGCACACACCTCATCGATCCGATCGGGCGGAATGCGCAAGTGATGGCGCAGCAGCGCGGGCTCGTCGGCTTTGAGAGCCGAAGCGCGCGCGAGTGTTGTCGAACACGCCTCGGAGTCATCGAAGCACTCCGCTACGACTACTAGATCGGAACGGGTCGGATCGAGCGGTTCGGGTTCGTCCCCGCCGAACAGCCGTTGCCACCAACGCGTCACATCCGCCTCCTGATCTCAGCTTTTCCTTACCCACGCCTGTCATGCTCGGACGGGAGCACGCAGGTCGTCCCACGTGCCGCGCCGCCGCTGTGCGCGCCTGTGAGCAACACGTCGGCCACCTCGGTCCAGACACCGTCTGTCCGTGCGTTTTCCGACACGGGAGGACAAGTTTCGCACCCGGGTACTTGTGTCGTACTACGACGAGTCATACTTACCCCCGTGACGACCGCAGTAGGGACCCCAGGATCGGCCATTACTCAGCGTGTGCATTCGCTGAACCGGCCCAACATGGTGAGCGTCGGTACCATCATCTGGCTGTCTAGCGAGCTGATGTTCTTTGCCGGGCTCTTCGCGATGTACTTCGTCGCGCGCGCCCAGGCCCACGGCAACTGGCCGCCGGAACCGACCGAGCTGAACCTGAAGCTTGCCGTGCCGGTCACCACCGTGCTGGTCGCCTCGTCGTTCACCTGCCAGATGGGTGTGTTCGCGGCGGAGAAGGGCGATGTGTTCGGCCTGCGCCGCTGGTACGTCGTCACCCTGATCATGGGTGCGCTCTTCGTTGCCGGTCAGGGCTACGAGTACACCAACCTGGTCAAGGAAGGCACCTCGATCTCGAGCAGTGCCTACGGCTCGGTGTTCTACATCACCACCGGTTTCCACGGTCTGCACGTCATCGGCGGTCTGATCGCCTTCGTGTTCCTGCTGGTCCGCACCAAGGTCAGTAAGTTCACCCCGGCACAGGCCACCGCCGCGATCGTCGTCTCGTACTACTGGCACTTCGTCGACATCGTCTGGATCGGGTTGTTCGCCACGATCTACTTCGTCCGCTGAGTCGGGCCAGTACCCCAAATCTTTTGCACAAGTCGGTTCCGTCTACTCCAAAGGGACACAGATGAGTTCATCTCCCCCGTCAGCGCCAGAGCCCGCCAGCCTCAGCGCGGCGATCAGCCGCCAAGATGTCGCGGCCGGCCAGGCAACCAAGACGCGCAAGCAACGCCGTATGCGGCGTCGCATCGCGGGTGGGCTTGCGCTGTTGGTGGGCCTCGTCGGAGCCGGATTCCTCGCCACCGCGATCACGCCGGACCCCCAGGTCGCGACCGCGCACGAGGACCAGTCCGCGCTGATCCGCGACGGTAAGCAGCTCTACGAGACCTCCTGCATCACCTGCCACGGCGCCAACCTGCAGGGCGTGCCCGACCGCGGTCCGAGCCTGATCGGCGTCGGCGAGGCGGCCGTCTACTTCCAGGTCTCCTCGGGTCGCATGCCGCTGGCCGCCAACCAGGCTCAGGCCACGCGCAAGCCGCCGAAGTTCGATGCCCACCAGACCGACGCCCTCAGCGCGTACGTCGCCGCCAACGGGGGCGGCCCCTCCGTGGTGCGCGACGCCAACGGCGAGATCGCGCAGGAATCGCTGCGCGGACCGGACATCGCTCGCGGTTCCGAGCTGTTCCGGATGAACTGCGCGTCCTGCCACAACTTCACCGGCCGCGGCGGCGCGCTGTCCTCCGGTAAGTACGCGCCGCCGCTGGAGCCCGCCAGTGAGCAGCAGATCTACGCCGCGATGCTCACCGGCCCCGAGAACATGCCGAAGTTCTCCGACCGGCAGCTGAGCCCGGAAGAGAAGCGCGACATCGTCGCCTACGTCAAGAACGCCACCGAGGAGAAAAGCCCCGGCGGCTGGGATCTCGGCGGGTTCGGTCCCGCGACCGAGGGTCTGGCCATGTGGGTGGTCGGCATCACGCTCGTCGTCGGCGCCGCGATGTGGATCGGATCACGTTCATGAGCGAAAACAAGGAGCCAACTGACATGGGTCGGCCGGATGAGGGCCACGACGGCGCGGAGCCGTCGAACGAGCAGGTGAACACCACACCGGCTGAGCCCACCGAGGAAGAACTCGACGCGATGTCGCGCGACGAGCTGGTCAAGCTCGGTACCGAGCGCGACGGCGTCGACGTCGCCTACCGGCGCCAGCGGTTCCCGGTGCCGGGCACCCGCGCCGAGAAGCGCGCCGAGCGGCAGGTCTCGTTCTGGTTCGCGGTCTCCGGTATCGCCGCCGCGGTCCTGGTCGGGGTGTTCTTGTTCTGGCCATGGGAGTTCAAGGGCTCGAACGAGGAAGGCCACGCCGCCTACTCGCTGTTCACCCCGCTGGTCGGCCTCAGCCTCGGCATCGCCGTGCTGGTCATCGGCGTCGCGGTCGTGCTGATCCGCAAGAAGTTCATCCCGGCCGAGCTGTCCATCCAGGTGCGCCACGACGGGCCCTCGCCCGAGGTCGAGCGCCGCACCCTGGTCGCCGAGCTGCAGGACGCGCTGGACACCTCCACGCTGGGTCGCCGCAAGATGATCACCCGGACCGCGGGCGCCGGTGTCGGCGTGCTCGGTATCGGTGCGCTGCTGGTCTTCGTCGGCGGCATGATCAAGAACCCGTGGGCCAAGGGCGACAAGTCGCCGCTGTGGGTCTCGGGCTGGACCCCGGACTTCCCTGGCGAGACGATCTACATCCGTCGCGACACCGGTCGCCCCGAGGACGTCATGCTGGTGCGTCCGGAGGATCTGGACGCGGGCGCGATGGAGACGGTGTTCCCGTGGAAGGAGAAGTGGCGCGGTGACGAGCACGCGTCGCTGCAGTCCCTGCGCGGTATCCGCAACGCCGTCATGCTGATCCGGCTGCGCACCGAAGACGCGCAGAAGGCCATCAAGCGCAAGGGGCAGGAGAGCTTCAACTACGGCGACTACTTCGCCTACTCGAAGATCTGCACCCACCTCGGTTGCCCGACGTCGCTGTTCGAGCAGCAGACCAACAAGATCCTGTGCCCCTGCCACCAGTCGCAGTTCCTGGCGACCGAATGGGGAAAGCCGGTCTTCGGTCCCGCCGCTCGCGCACTGCCGCAGCTGCCGATCACCGTCAACTCCGAGGGCTACCTGGTCGCCGCGGGCGACTTCATCGAGCCGCTCGGACCGGCCTACTGGGAGCGTCGTTCATGAGTCCTTCAGCCGCAGCCCAAGCCCACGAGGCCGACGAGCGGTATCGCGCCGCGGCGTTCGTGAAGCGGTCGATCAACAAGGTCTTCCCGACCCACTGGTCGTTCCTGCTCGGCGAGATCGCGCTCTACAGCTTCATCATCCTGCTGCTGTCGGGTGTCTATCTGACGCTGTTCTTCGACCCGTCGATGAGCGAGGTCGTCTACAACGGCGCCTACCAGCCGCTGCGTGGTGTGACCATGTCGCGGGCCTACGAGACGGCGCTGAACATCTCCTTCGAGGTGCGCGGCGGTCTGTTCGTGCGCCAGGTGCACCACTGGGCGGCACTGCTTTTCGCGGCCTCGATCATCGTGCACCTGTTCCGCATCTTCTTCACAGGTGCGTTCCGCAAGCCGCGTGAGGCGAACTGGGTCATTGGCTGCCTGCTGCTGATCCTCGCCATGTTCGAGGGCTTCTTCGGTTACTCGCTGCCCGACGATCTGCTCTCGGGTACCGGTCTGCGGGCCGCGTTCGGCGGTATCACGATGAGTATCCCGATCGTCGGCACCTGGATGCACTGGCTGATCTTCGGCGGTGACTTCCCCGGCGACATCATCATTCCGCGCCTGTACATCGCGCACGTGCTGCTGTTTCCCGGCATCATCCTGGCGCTGATCGCCGCGCACGTCGCGCTGGTCTGGTACCAGAAGCACACGCAGTTCCCCGGCCCTGGCCGCACCGAGAACAATGTCGTCGGTGCGCGCATCGTGCCGGTGTTCGCCTCGGATCAGGGCGCGTTCTTCGCCTTCACCCTCGGCATCGTGGCGATCATGGCCGGTGTGCTGCAGATCAACCCGATCTGGAACATGGGTCCGTACAACCCCTCGCAGGTGTCGGCGGGTTCGCAGCCCGACTTCTACATGATGTGGACCGACGGTCTGGCGCGTCTGATGCCGCCGTGGGAGCTCTACCTGGGTCGTTACACGGTGCCCGCCGTGTTCTGGGTGGCGCTGATCATGGGTCTGGTGTTCACGGTGCTGATCCTGTACCCGTGGATCGAGAAGCGCCTCACCGGCGACGATGTGCACCACAACCTGCTGCAGCGCCCGCGCGACGTGCCGGTGCGCACGGCGATCGGTGCGATGTCGATCGGTTTCTACGTGGTGCTGACGCTCTCGTGCGTCAACGACATCCTGGCGCTGAAGTTCGACATCTCGTTGAACGCCACCACCTGGATGGGTCGCATCGGCCTGCTGGTCGTGCCGCCGGTGGCGTACTTCCTCGCCTACAGGTTCTGCATCGGTCTGCAGCGCAGTGACCGGGCGGTGCTCGAGCACGGCATCGAGACCGGTGTGATCAAGCGTCTGCCGCACGGTGAGTACATCGAGGTGCACCAGCCGCTGGGCCCGGTCGACGATCACGGCCACCCGATCCCGCTGGAGTACCAGGGTGCGCCCGTGCCCAATAAGATGAACAAGCTGGGTTCGGCCGGTAAGCCGGGCACCGGTAGCTTCCTGCGCGCCGACCCGCCGCACGAGATCGAGCAGGCCTTCGAGGACGACCACGCGGAAGAGCACAAGCAGCTCGCCGTACTGCAGAAGGTCCAGGAGAAGGCGAACGGTCAGAACGGTAGTCACTCGCACTGACAGATGAACAGAAGGCCCCGAGTCGAATTCGACTCGGGGCCTTCTGCTTTAAAGGGATACCCGGCGGCGGGCGGCCTCGATGGCCTCGAATTTGGCCAGGTTGTGGCGGGCGTCGGCGAGGGCGTCGTGGGCGTCCGGGGGAACCGGGGGCAGTTCGGGACGACCGTGGGCCTCCCAGTGTTGCCGCAGTTCGTTGGTGTAGCGGGGGAGGGCGTTGGGCAGATCGATCATGGAGCCCCAGAGTTGGCACAGGGCGACGTGGTCGTAGGCGGCCACCCAGGCCCACAGTTCGGGGGTGACGCTGGGGCGCGGGACCAGGAATTCGTAGAGTTCTTTGCGGATCTGTTCGCGACTGCGCCAGAGCGGGGAGGCGGGCGGCGGAAGCTGCGGAAGCACGTATCTGCGTACCCATGGACCCGCCCGTTCGGGGTCGAATTCGGTTGAGACCGCGTAGTATTCGCGGCCGTCCTCGCAGACCACACCGATCGATACGAGGTCGATGGTCGACCCGTCCTCGATGAATTCGCAGTCATAAAAGTATCGAAGCGAGATCGGTCTCTCCTCCAAAGCTCGGTACGGTGCGGCGATACTGCCGGCAATTCACCCTAGGTGGGCAGAATCCACCCCCAATACCGGGTACCTGCATGCTTCGGGGTATCCGTATTCTGAACAGGTGAACTGGACCGTCGACGTACCCATCGATCGCCTGCCGGAGCTGCCGCCGCTGCCCGCAGAGCTGCGGAGGCGGCTGGACGACGCGCTGGCGCGTCCGGCGCTACAGCAGCCGGCGTGGGATCCGGAGCAGGCGGCAATGATGCGGACCGTGCTGGAGAGTGTGCCGCCGATCTGCGTACCCGCCGAGGTGGAAGAGCTGCGCGGGCAGCTCGCGGAGGTCGCTCGCGGCGAGGCCTTCCTGATGCAGGGGGGTGACTGCGCGGAGACCTTCGCCGACAACACCGAACCGCATATCCGCGGCAACATCCGCACGCTGCTGCAGATGGCCGTCGTGCTCACCTACGGCGCCAGCCTGCCGGTGGTCAAGGTCGCGCGCATCGCGGGCCAGTACGCGAAGCCTCGCTCCTCGGATACCGACGCGCTCGGCCTCAAGTCCTACCGCGGTGACATGGTGAACTCGCTGGTCGCCGATGCGAAGGTGCGCGAACACGACCCGTCGCGACTTGTGCGCGCCTACGCCAACGCCAGCGCGGCGATGAATCTGGTGCGTGCGCTGACCGGTGCGGGCATGGCGGATCTGCATCGTGTGCACGACTGGAACCGGGATTTCGTGGCCCAGTCGCCCGCGGGTGCGCGCTATGAGGCGATGGCCGGGGAGATCGACCGCGGCCTGGCCTTCATGACCGCCTGTCGGGTGAACGATCCGAGCCTGCAGTCGGCCCGCATCTACGCCAGCCACGAAGCGCTGGTGCTGGACTACGAGCGCGCCATGCTGCGGCTCGGCCAGAACCCGGCGGGCGAGCCGGTGCTCTACGACTTGTCCGCGCACTTCCTATGGATCGGCGAGCGCACCCGTCAGCTCGACGGTGCGCACATCGCCTTCGCGGAACTGCTGGCCAACCCGATCGGCCTCAAGATCGGCCCGACCACCACCCCGGATCAGGCGGTCGAATACGTCGAGCGGCTCGATCCCAATAACGAGCCGGGCCGGTTGACCATCGTCTCGCGCATGGGCAATAACAAGGTTCGCGACGTGCTGCCGCCCATTATCGAGAAGGTGCAGGCGACCGGGCACCAGGTCATCTGGCAGTGCGACCCCATGCACGGCAACACCCACGAGGCCTCCACCGGCTACAAGACCCGGCACTTCGACCGGATCATCGACGAGGTGCAGGGCTTCTTCGAGGTCCACCATGCACTCGGCACGCATCCCGGCGGTCTGCACATCGAACTGACCGGTGAGGATGTCACCGAATGCCTCGGCGGCGCGCAGGACATCTCCGACCTGGATCTGTCCGGTCGCTACGAGACCGCATGTGACCCGCGGCTGAACACCCAGCAGTCGCTGGAGCTGGCCTTCCTGGTCGCCGAAATGCTGCGCTGACCAAGGCTTTCCGACAGGAGCGCCGCGACATGCGGCGCTCCTGTCGTCAGGGCAGCGCCGTCAGCGAGATGGTACTGCCGGCCTCGACATTGGAACCCACGCCCGGAACTTGGCCGATCACCACGGAACTGTCGGACGGGGCGAGCTGACGCACCGCCACCACCAGGCCGAGCGCCTGCAGCTTGGAGCGGGCGTCGCCGACGCTCGAACCGACCAGCAGGGGCACCTTCACGGCATTCGAGACGATAAGGGTGATGCCGTCGCCGGACTGGATCGTGGCACCCGCGGCCGGTTCGGTGGCGATGACCTTGTCCGCCTCGATGCTGCGGTCGTACTGAGTTCTGGTCTCGCGCACCGTGATTCCGGCCGCGGTGAGCACCTTGTTCGCTTCCTCGGTGGTCTTGCCGCGCACATCGGGCATCTTCACCGGCTGAGATCCCTTGCTGCGGTACACCTTCACCTGTGCGGCCAGCGGCAGGACGGTGCCGGGAGCCGGATCCACCTTCGCGAGGGTGCCCTTGGGCGCGGTGCTGCCAGTTTCGCCCGCGTCCACCGGTTGCAGTCCGGCATCGCGAATGAGCTGGTTGACCTTCGAAATGTCATCGCCCGCTTTGATATCCGGCACCCGGGGTTTGCCACTGGAGATCAGCACGGCCACCGTCGAACCCTTGGTGACCTTGGATCCGGCCGAGGGATCGGTGCCGACCACCCCGCCGACCGGGATGGTGTCGGAGGTCTTCTGTCTGATCTCGGTGTCGAAACCGGCATCGGCCAGCGCCGAAATCGCGCTGGCCTGATCCTTTCCGGCGACCGACGGGACGGCCGAGTAGCGCCCGATGCCCAACCACCAGCCGCCGATCCCGACCAGCAAGGTGAGGACCGCGACGATGGCGACCCAAAGCAGGACCGTGCGGCGCGATTTGGTCCGATCGTCCGCGAAGGGTGACGGCTGCGGCGAATGCGATGGTGCGTAGTGATCGCGGTAGGTGTCCGGCGGCCCGTAGTTGTCGGGCGGACCGTAGTCGGGCACCCGCGGTCGCACCGCGGTGACGACCTTGGTGTGCTGCTCGGACTGCGGTGGCGGTGCCGCGGCCCTGGCCTGCGGCGGGGTCGGTGCGGCAACTTTGAAGCTGGCGCTGAGATGTTCGGCCGACTCCTGGGGCGCGGGCACCCGATACGGCGGCAGATTCAGCGCGACCCCGATCGAATGCAGTTCGGCCGCCATCTCGTTGGCGTCGGCGAAACGATGCGCGGGTTCGCGGTTGGTGGCCCGCGCGATCAGCTCGTCGAACTCCCGCGGGACACCGGAGATGAATTCGCTCGGGCTGGGCACATCGTTCTCGATGCGCTGATACGCCACCGAAAGCGAAGTGTCGCCGGTGAACGGGACCTGGCCGGTGAGCAGTTCGAAGATCAGGATGCCGAAGGAGTAGACATCGCTGCGGGAATCGGCGGTACCCGCGGTCACCTGTTCGGGTGACAGGTACGCGGCGGTGCCGAGAATTACGCTCGCCGAGGTGGTGTTCGCGGCCGCGACGGCACGCACCAGACCGAAATCTGCGATCTTGACCTCGCCGGAATCGGAGATCAGCACATTCTCCGGTTTGATATCCCGATGGATCAGGCCCGCCGAATGTGCGACGCCGATCGCGGCCAGTACCGGCTCAGCGACCGCGCGCACCGCATGCGGTGGCATCGGACCGCGTTCGCGCAGCAGCTCGCGCAGCGTGCCGCCCTCGACCAACTCCATGATCAGGAACGGATACTCGCCGTCCACACCCTGGTCATAGACCGCGACCAGGGACGGATGTTTGAGCTTGGCGACCGCGCGCGCCTCGAATTCGAACCGGGACAGGAACTGGGGATCGGCGGCGAACTTGGGATCCATCACCTTGATGGCGACCGGACGGTCCAGACGGGTATCCACCCCTCGGAAGACCATCGACATCCCGCCCCGCGCGATCGGCGCGTCGATGCGGTAGCGCCTCTCCAGGATTTGCCCGATCAAGTGATGTCCTCCGGCTTTCACAAACTTCTCACCCTCGCTCCGATGCGACAAGCGATTGACCGCCTCGCGCGGCCCGCTCACGATCGTAGCCGTGTCGAATAGCTCTGTTTCTGGCCGCGCGGGCGCGGCGTGTTCGCGGCCCCCTGGTGTCTCGCTCCGTTGTGGTTGGTTCGTGTGCAAACCGATGGTTCGTAGCCACGAGGGGTGTCGAATCGCGCGGGAACGGTCCAGGGTGTCTCGAGCCACTCGGCGCGGGACCGTCTACCGTTATCCGGGTGAGTGCATTTCCTTGCAGTGACGATGTTCTTCCTCAGTCGGAGGCGGTGATCCCGCTGCCCGAGGTGGCCGACAAGCTCGGGCTCGTGGTGACCCGAGTGCATCAGATGCTGCGCGACCACCAGTTGCTCGCCCTGCGCCGCGATGGCGTGGCCGGCGTGCCCGAGCGATTCTTCGACGATACCGGCGCGATCGTGAAGTCGCTGCCGGGCCTGATCACCGTCATGAAAGACGCCAAGTACACCGACGAGGAGATCCTGGAGTGGATCTTCACCGACGACGAGAGCCTGCCCGGTAAGCCCGTCGACGCATTGCACGGCCCGCTCGCACGCGAGGTCCTGCGCCGCGCGGCAGCCGAGCCTTTTTGAGTTACTACCTGCGCAGCGCGGCGGTGGTGAATTCCACCGCCGCGACGCGCAGTCGTCGGTGGCGGGGGACCACGGCGCGGCGCGCGAATACCGCGTAGTCGGAGTGTTCGATTTCATCGAGAATGCCGGAGTAGAGCGTGCTCGCGGTGCGGATGGCGGGGCGCACACGGGGGTCGAGTAGGTCGATGCCCGGGTTCGCGAAACGGTAGAGGTCGCGGTTGATCGCGATCAGGTGGGCCAGTGCGCGACGGACCCGCTGGTCGGTGTGGCCGACGTGGTGGCAGCGGACCAGCAGGTCCGCGTCCACGCCGAAGGCCGCGAGTTCGTCGGTGGGGAGGTAGATCCGGCCCCGGTCCAGATCCTCGGCGATATCGCGCAGGAAGTTGGTGAGCTGAAAGGCTTCGCCGAGTGCGGCGGCGGCGGGTTCGGCCTCGGCTACCGGGACGACCGTGCCGAGCACCGGCAGCAGTTGCAGGCCGATCGCGGCCGCGGAACCGCGCATGTAGTCGCGCAGTTCGGTCATGGTGGCGTAGTCGGCGCGGAAGTGCGCGGTTCCCGGCACATCCATGCGCATGGAGTCCAGGAAGATCCAGAAGTGCTGGGGCGCAATGTCGTAGCGCTGGATGGTGTCGGCCAGTGCGGCCAGTACCTGGGTGCGGCGGTCGGTGGGCGGCGTTGCCTGCTCCAATGCGACACGCAGTTGTTTCTCGACCAGATCGAGTTCGCCCGCGGGGCCGTGTTCGGCGTCGTGCGTCGGGTGATCGACGATGTCGTCGACCATTCGCGCGAAGGCGTAGAGCGCGTGCACCGCGGGTCTTCGTGGTGCGGACAGCAGGCGGGTGGCGAGGAAGTAGGTGCGTCCGTGTTCGGCGGCGATCGCCCGGCAGACGCGGTATGCCGTGGCCAGTTCCGAGCCGCGGGCAGGTAGCGCGACCTCGGTCATGACCGGGTGACGGCGACCGGATTGCTCTCCGGTGGGGTGGCGCGCAATCGCAAGGGGTCGACCCGCCGCAGCGACAGGGCCGCGACCACGGCGGCGAACGTCGCGGCGGCCACGTGGCCGAAGCTGTAGAGCCCGATCGAGCCGTCCGGCTGGAAGACCAGCATCAACCAGGTACACAGCCCGACCAGCACCATCAGCGTGGTGGTGGACAGTGCGAACCCGGCGGCCAGCGCCAGCGGCCAGGAGTAGTACCAGGGCAATGCGGCGGGCGAGAGGATGACGATGGCGACGAAGGCGATCAGGATGCCGAAGACCGCCTCGCGCTCGCTGTGCCGGAACCGCCACCAGGTCCACGCCAGCACGGCGATCAGCGCCAGCGCGCAGAGTGCGCGGGTCACCGCGAGCACCGGATCCATCTGGAACGGTGTCACCCAGCGGACCATATGCGCCATGATCGTCGGCAGCGAGAGCCAGTTGATGATCTTCTTCGAGCCCGACAGCGCGGTCAGCCAGCCGATGCCGACCCCGGCGATGGCCGAGGCGGCCACGAAGACCACCGCGAACACGCTCAAACCGAGTCCGGCGATCTTGGCGAACATCAGCGCTGGATGCGGTACTTCCGCACTCGGTCGCGCGGGCTCGGCCGCGCTCTCGACCTGCTGGGTCGCACCCGGTGATTGTGCTGCGCGTTGCAGCGCCCGGCGTTCACGTTCATGCAGCATCCAGATCCACACGAGGAATGGCAGTGCGACACCGGCGGTCGCCTTGATGGCGACGCCGATCGCGACGACCACGATTCCCGCCACATGATGGCGCTCGAGCACGAGTGCGATACCCGCGCACATGAGCCCGACCATGAGCATTTCGTTGTGCACGCCGCCGATGAGGTGAATAAGCACCAGCGGGTTGAGCACGGCCAGCCACAGCGCGACCGTTGGCTTACCGCCGAGATGTTTGGTCAGATACGGCACCGCCCACATCATCAGCGCCAGTCCCGGCAGCATGACCAGCCGCAGCGCGATGGTGCCCGCGACCACGTTATCGCCGGTGATCGCGGTGATCGCATTGCCGAGCAGCAGGAAGATCGGACCGTATGGCGCGGTGGTGGTGGTCCAGACCGGGCTCACATTGTCGAGCAGCACACCGGGATTGGCGACCGGCGGGGAAACGTAGGGATCGAAGCCGTCGCGTAGCAGTGCGCCCTGGGCCAGATACGAATACGCGTCCCGGCTGAACATCGGCACCGCGAACAGCAGCGGAAAGATCCAGATGCCGACGATCGCGCGCAGCTCGTTCAGCGTGACCCCGGCGTCGGGCCGATCGCCGAATCCGATCGTGGTCCGGCCAAGGCGCACCCACGCGGTGATCATCAACAGCACACCGACCCAGATGACCATGGTGGACAGCACATAGCCGTGCCCGAATCGCAGCCAGGACAAATGCATCGCCTCGAGCAGCGGATCGCGTTTTCGGACGCTGCCCGCGCCGAATCCGCCGAAGGTGATCATCAGCGCGCCGAAGAAACCGAGCAGTGCCGAATGTCCCTCAGGGCTGCGGGCGAAGTCGGCGGTGGTCCGCAGCCAGGCCCGGAACCCGTGTTCGTTGACGGTAGGCGGTGCCTGGCGCGCCGGGGCGCTCGATGGACGCGCCTCGTCTTCGGTCGCGGTGATCGAGTTGTCGGTGGGCGCGGCGGCCGTCGTCTCAGGGGGATGCATGTGGTGTCGGTCCCCCCGGAGTGGTCGGCGGTCGCAACCGCAGGCTGATAGGTCGGCCGTTAGTTTATCGGCTCGCCGGGAACACTATCCCGCTGGTGCGTGGGGATTCATCCCGAGTGGCTCGCGTGATGCCGATAATTCGGTTTGCCGCCAGTTTTCCGGAAAGCAAGGTGGTTGGCACGCCGACACCCGGAGTAGTGCCACAACCGGCGATAACCACGTTTTCGCTGCCGCCGGAAAAATTGCGCGGACGAAATGGACCGGTTTGCCGGAACAGATGCGCGGCGGAGAAGGGTGTGCCCGCCAGCATGCCCTGATCGCGCCAGGTGCCGGGTGTGTCGAGATGATCGACGGTGAAGTGTTCGGCGATTCCGTGATATCCGCGTTCCGCCAACACATTCAGGAGTTCACGCAGGTATGAGGGGCCGAGTCGGTCCCAGTCCAGCGGTGCGGCGTCGAGGTTGGGGCATGGGGCGAGCAGTGAGAACGGCTCGTACCTGCCGTCGGCGCGGTCGATGTAGAGCCCGGGATCGGTCAGCGCGGGCCGGGTGAGCAGCAACGACGGGTCGCTCATCAGACGCCCGCGGCCGGGGCGTGCGGCGATCTCATCGAAGGTTCGGTCCCAAGCGTCGCCGAAATCGATGGCGTGGTGGGCTTGGATCGGCCAGGTCTCGGCGATCGCGGCGGGGATGGTGCCGTGCGCGACGACGGCGGATGGTGCGGCACGCAGTCGACGACGGCGGCGCACGCCGAAGCGCTCGAGAGCGCCGAGGTCGGCGGTGAGCACCACGGCGTCGCAGCCGAAGGTGCGACCGTTCGCGGTGCGGACCCGCCTGGCCCGCCCGTCCGCGTATTCGATCCCGGTGACCTCGGTGTTCAGCTCGAGTGTGCCGCCCGCCGCGGTGAAGGCGTCGGCGAGTGCGGCAGTGATTGCGCGCATACCGCCCTCGGGGAAGTAGACGCCCAATGAGGTGTCCATATGCGGGATCGCGCCGTAGACGGCCAGTGCCCGCGCCGGGGCCATGCCCGCGTAGAGCGCCTGGAAGGTGAACAGTCGGGCCAGGCGGGGATCGCGCAGGAAGTGGGAGACGCGCGGGCCGAGCCTGCCGAATCCGCCCAGACGCACGAGCGTGGCCAGCGCGCGGCGCTTGGCCGGATAGCGGACCATATCGAGCGGTGAATCGAAGTTCGTATCCATGAACTCGGTGAATTCGGCCTGGTAGATCTCCGCGAGCCAGTTGCGCAGCCGTCGGTAGCGCAGTGCCTCGTCCTTGCCGCAGACACGGGCCACTTCGATGGCCATCGCCTCGGGATCGGCGTAGACGCGAATGGCGGAGTCGTCGGCGAAGCGGGCGTGATAGCTGGGGGCGAGTTGGTGGATGCGCAGTGGCGGAGTGCAGGTTTCGGGGGTTGCACCGACGGCGGCGAGGGCGTCGGCGATCAGCTCCGGCAAGGTGAGTACCGTTGCGCCGGAGTCGATTTCGTAATCAGGCCCGCGGTACAGGCCGACTCGGCCGCCGGGATGATCGGCGCGTTCCAGCAGGGTGACGGTGCGCCCGGCCCCGGTCAGATACAGGGCGGCGGCCAGGCCGGATAGGCCCGCGCCCACCACCACGACGCGATCGGTCGGTCCTGCAACGGTTTTCATGTGGATCTCCTCGCGCGGTCGCGGCTAGTGCGTGCGACTCGTCGCGGCCAGGGCCATGGCGCGCAACCGCTCCTTGGCATCGGGCGTGGCGGTACTCGAGGCCAGCGCGGCCAGGCCCTGTTCGGTGAGTTCGGTGATGCGGCGCTCCACCTCGTCGACCGCGCCGAGTTCGGTGATCACCGCACGCAACCGTTCGACCTGGTCCGTGGTCAGATCGGTGCCGATGCTGGTGCGCAGCAGGTCGGCGGCGGCCGGGTCGGTGGCGTCGGCGCGCTGCAGCGCCTCGGCGACCAGGACGGTGCGCTTGCCCTCGCGCAGGTCGTCGCCGGAGGGCTTTCCGGTGACCGCCGGGTCACCGAAGACGCCGAGCAGATCGTCGCGCAGCTGGAAGGCGATGCCGATATCGGTGCCGAAGGTCCGGTAGGCCTCGATCAGGTGCGGATCGGCGTCGGCGAGTGCCGCACCCAGGTGCAGCGGGCGCTCCACCGTGTAGGCCGCGGTCTTGTAGCGGTTGATGCGCAGCGCCGCCGCGACGGATTCGTCACCCGCCGATTCGCCGTGAATATCGAGCAGTTGCCCGCCGAGCACCTCGGTGCGCATCAGCGCCCAGACCGGTGCGAAGCGGCCGAGGGCTGCGGCGTCGAGTCCGGCGGCGTGCACCATGTCATCGGCCCAGGCCAGCGCCAGATCGCCGACCAGGATGGCGACCGAGGTGCCGAAGTGTTCGGCATCACCGGCCCAGCCGTGGTCGCGGTGGCGCTGTTCGAAGTCGACGTGCACGGTGGGGAAGCGGCGGCGGGTGCGCGAGGAGTCGATGATGTCGTCGTGCACCAGCGCGCAGGCCTGCACCAATTCCAGTGCGGCACAGGCGTTCAGGACCGCGGCGGCGTGCGGGCCGGTGGGATCGCCGCCCGCGCCGAGCCAGCCGGTCCAAGCGAAGGCCGGACGGGTGCGCTTACCGCCGCGCAGCACGAACAGTTCGAGCGCGTCCGCGGCCTGGACGAAAACCGGACCGAGCGGTTCGACGATCGGGCGTCGGGTCAGGAAAAACGCTTTGAGCGCGTCCTCGACTGCCGCGACGAATCCGGGGGTGCCCGGCGTGTGGTTCGCGGGCGGGGTGGGGTGAGGCGTCTGGATACCGGTTCCGGCGGACAGGGGAGCCTCCAAGGTCGTGCGGGTGCTGGTGCGCGGTGGATCGTGGGCGCTATAGGTACTTCGGTGCCGGACGGTGACCGTCGCGCGTGTCGTTCCCGGCGATTGCGAGCATGTCGCTTGCTCGCAGAATACGCGTACGGTTGCGACGACCTGACGGCCCGGTGACGGCCCACCACTACACTGGACCGGTGACTTTCGATAACGTGCGGGGACGTTCGACCCCTGGCCGGCCGTCCCCGACGCCACCGATCGTCTCTGGAACACCCTCGGTTGTACAGAGTCTGCGGACCCATTCCGAGGGTTCGGTGCCCTTCTCGGTGGAGTTCAATCCGCCGCGTGACGCCGCGGGCGAGGCGCGGCTGTGGCGCGCGGCGCGCACCTTCGAGCGCATGCATCCGGCCTTCGTCTCGATGACCTACGGCGCCGGCGGCACCACTCGTGACCGCACCGTGCGGATCACCGGCGCGCTGGCCGAGGAGACCACGCTGCTGCCGGTCGCGCACCTGACCGCCGTCGAGCACAGCGTCGCCGAACTGCGCTCACTGGTCGGCGCGTACGCCGATTCGGGCATCCGCAATATTCTCGTGCTGCGCGGCGACCCGCCCGGCGATCCGCTCGGCGAATGGCGCAAACATCCCGAGGGTGTGGCCTACGCCGAGGAACTGGTGCGCATCGTGCGCGACCTCGGTGACTTCCATGTCGGCGTCGCCTCGTTCCCGCAGGGCCACCACCGCTCCCCGGATCTGGAGCACGACACCGCGTACCTGGCCGCGAAACTGCGTGCGGGAGCGGAGTATTCGATCACCCAGATGTTCTTCGACGTCGAGCACTATCTGCGGCTGCGCGATCGCATCGCGGCCTTCGACCCGATCGAGGGCGCGAAGCCGATCATTCCGGAGCTGATGCCCATCACCTCGCTGCGCACGGTGACGCGCGCCGAGGAACTGTGCGGACGTCCCCTGCCGCCCGCGGTCATGGAGCGCCTGCGCGAGGCCGCCGGTGACGGGCCGGAGGAGAACAATGCCGCGGTCCGCGAGGTCGGCATCGAAATCGCCACCGAAATGGGCCAGCGCCTCATCGAAGAGGGCGCACCCTGCCTGCACTTCATCACGCTGAACTTCGCCAAGGCCACCGGTGAGGTCCTGACCAACCTCGGCTACGGCGTAACCGCCGCGCCCAGTTTCCCGAGCCTTGTGCCGGTCGCGGGAGCCGCACCTGTGGCATCACGGGCTGACAGCTAGGTAGGGGTCGGGTGTTGGGCGTACCCGACGAGTTACCAGTGTGCTCTCTGAACGCATCGCCGCTGGTCATTGGGCCGACAGTGCCGTGCGTTCTGTGGCCAATTGCCATCCAGTCGTCAAGAATCCGGCCGACGTGTGTGTCGGGCGGTGCTGAATGATGCGGTGTGTTGGTATCGCCCGGTCGGGCCGGGCCCAGCGTAGGGGGCGGGGTGCAGGGGGAAGACGGAGGATGGGTGCGGCGCGTTCTGTCGTTTGCCACCCCTGTTGTGGGACCACCGCGTTGCCAGTCGTGGGACCACCGACTTCGGAACAGAAGTGGAACAGGTTGTTGTGCTGTCGATGGGCGAACGCTTCGTTCCCGAACGACCGATATGCGGCTAATTGGAGACTGGTGTCAGGATCAGATCCCGGCCAGGATCTGGCTCAGGTGCTCGGTGGGGTGCTCTCTCGCGGCTGCCCACCGTCGATTTTGGTGTGGCTCTCTAATTGGTTTGCCTCCCACCGGGTGCCGTGCGTTCCTCGGGGTGTCGCCCGCTGGAGCCCAAGTGAGGAGATCAGTTTCCGTTCAGCCACTGCTGTCCGGATTCTTTGATGGCGGCTTCCTTTTCACTGCCACGGGTCGGGAGTATCTCGGTGAAGGTCACGCCTAACTTGTCCATAAAGTAGGCGAACGCGGCGTACTCCCTGGGATAACGAGCTAGTGCGTCGCGGTCGATCTCGACCGGGCCATCGGGGAAGGTGATGTCGGCGACATCGTAGATCGCGTTGCGCTGTTCGATGCGCCATACACCGTCGCGACGCGAGATCCTGTCGAAGAACCGTGCGTGCACCGTACATCCGAAGCCGACCTGAACACTGTCGCACGGGATCATCACATTGGTCTCCGCCAGAGCCCGATCTTTCCCGACTGTCATGTAGGGATAGCCGACGAAGTGTTTGCTGAGCATGCTGTTGGCCGTGCCCAGCGGGTTCGCGCTGAGGAAGTCATTCACGGTGCCGGTGAACCAGGAGACCGAGATCGTGGCGTCGTCGTGGAAGGTTGCGGCCAGCTTGTCGGAATCGTGATTGTCTCGGTGGATCCATGCCGCGATGAGGTCCGCGATCGCAACCCGATCCTCGGTTTCTGACATGCGCTCCTCTTCGAGTTGTATCGCCCGTACTCGACGATAACGGACCGTGGACCGCGATTGATCAGAACGGCGTCCCACCGGTCCACGAGTTCACCACCCGTGACGAAGCCGAAACGCACGCCGAATACAGCGGCCGCCTCGGCCACGGCTTGGCCCGGGGAAGCGGTCGCGTGAACCTCCAGCAGTTCGCCCAGATGGTCAACGCCCCGACGATCACGCCGGAAGTCCGAGCGCTCGACAATGCGATCCACCGCGTCGACTCGGCGCCCAGCCCGGCGATTGTCCGCGACATGGTCGGATCCGGCCGCCCCGGCCTGCGACACCCGAACCAGCCCCGTCCGCGCGGCCAGTCAGCACTCACCACCACGACCCGTCATGGCACACGGGTCGCTGACCCGCGGCCTGCCGCTTTCGGGCTTACTTGGTCTGTCCCCCTCATAGATCGTTGGGTCGCGCGTCTAGAGGATGTTCCTCTCGTCCCGATTCGGCGCGCTGCTTCAAACCGTGGGATTCCAACTCGAGGTAGCGCCGGGTAAGGCGCGCAGTCGCCCGCCCGAAAAGCCACGCGAGCGATCCTGCCTGGTCGATGACGAGGCGGACGGTCACCAAACCGGTCCGGTCGATCACCTCATGGCTGGCGGTAGTGGTGACACCCGGACTTGTCGCACGCCAGGTGAAACTTCTGCCTGGGATCAGTTCGGTGACTGTCCAGATAGTCGCGAGTAGCCGAGGCTGGCGGACCTCGGCTCGGCTGCCTGTGGTGAACTTGCCGCTGTCCAGCCGTCGCACACTGCGCATGGATTCAGTCCATTCCGGCCAGGTTTCGATGTCCGTGAGGATTCGCCAAACCGTTTCGGGGCTCGCGTCGATATCGACGGTGATCTCGAAGTGCATGGCATTCGATCGTGGCAGGAATGCGTACGCTCCACCCGGTAGACGATCAAAACCGAAGTCAGAAGTCTGCGCTGCCATGTCGCGCCACGCTTTGCGCATGCCCGGTCACTTGCGGAAACAGCGGAGGAGAGGAGCCCGCTGGACTGGACAACAGCCCCCGGCGGCGCCTTTGCCGCCGGGGGGCTGTCGCAGGTCAGGACGCTACCCGTCTACGGCCAGGCTGCCCACCCCAATGTCACGAATAGGTCACGGCGGTTGCCGGCCGGGCGAGCGGCTGATGGGCGTCGAGCCCAACGGATACACCGGTGCCGCGAGCAGCCGGGTGAGCGACGGTATCGGCCGAAACCCTCGCGCGACAACCCGCCCCACGCCGTCGAGTAGGCCGTCCGGCACCAGATTTACGACCGGTGTTCACGACCGCATGCCAGCTCGGATTGATGAACTATGTTGCAGCCCAAGTGCTCCCGGGGCGTTCTTCGCAGTCGATGTCGCCGAGGTCGCGGCCCGACACGACCAACCGGTACCGCTGGACTTCGAGGCCGCCGTACGGCAGGGCGCCGAGTTACTCACTGACGTCCAGTGGTCCTGGCGATACGGTATCGACATCGGGATGGGATTCGATCCCGACCAAGTGCCACCCGGTCCAGGATTGGCCTAGCAGAGATCCACCAACTACCTCCAACCCCGTCCGCTCTTGACAACGATGCCAATCGCAAGCAAGTTCGATGTGCGTACATGGAGTTGCCCATGCTCTTGCGGAACCAGTTGTTGCGCAGGCATCTCCATGCCGCGTGCTTCCTCAGCAGTCGAGAAGAAATCACCGAGGTAGTCGAATGGCGGCTCTAGCAGCAGTCAGGAGCGACCATTCGACTCCCCTCGGCGTTGGTTCAGGCGGCGCGGGCCGCTCGTAGGCCCCAGGTATCGGCGAGGAGGCGGTGGGATTCGAGGCGGTCCTCGTGGCGGTGCGTGATGCTGGTGACGAGGAGTTCGTTCGCGCCGGTGACCCGCTGCAGGGCCTGCAGACGTTCGACGACGGTGCGTGGGCTGCCGACGAATTGGGTGGCGAGGCGGTCGTCGACCAGTCGACGCTGCTCCGGTGTCAGCGGGGTGGCGGTATCCGGATCGAGGTAGTCCGCGGCGCCGGCACCGCTGCGGATGCTGTGCACCCAGTGACCGTAGGTGGCGGCCAGATGTTGGGCGCGCGCGTCGTCGGGGGCGACGACCACGTCCGCGGAGATCACCACATACGGCTCGGCGAGGTCGGCCGAGGGACGGAAGGCCGCTCGATAGGCCGCGACCGCATCCAGGGCGGTGCCGGGTGAGACGTGATAGGCGGCGGCGAAGGGCAGACCGAGTTTGCCTGCCAATTCGGCGCTTTCGCTGGCCGTACTGCCGAACAACCACAGCTCGACCTGTGCGCCCTCACCTGGAACCGCGTGCAGCGCAATGCCTTCGGCGCTCTTGTAGGTGCCGTTGAGCAGGGCGCGCACCTCGTCGACCTGGTCCGGGAAGTCCGGTGCCTGCGCGCCCTGCTGTTGCAGTGCGCTGAGCGAGGCGATGAACATGGACCGGTCGGTGATCCGTCCGGGATCGAACGGCGGCGGAACCACCACACCGTCGCGGACCTCGGTGCGCCCGGTCACGGTATCGACGACCGGGTGACCGCCCTTGGGATGCGCGGGCTGCGCACCGAACTGGGTGCGGCGATGGCCTGATCGGCCAAGGCCCAGGTCGAGCCGTCCCGGGTAGAGAGCGTCGATGGTGCCGAACGCCTCGACGATCGATGCCGAGGTGTGGTGGCCGACCTGAACCGCCGCCGAGCCGACGCGAATCCGGGTGGTGGCCGCCGCGACCAGGCCGATCAGTGTGATGGAGGAGGAACTCGCCACCGAAACGAAATGATGTTCGGCAAGCCAGTAGCGGCGGTAACCCCACTGCTCGGCGTGCTGGGCCAGATCGATGGTGTTGCGCAGGGCCTGCTGTGCGGTGGATCCGGCGCTGATCGGGGCCAGATCGAGAATGGAGAGCGGGATCGTCATGCGGACCGTCCTAGGCGCGGATGCTGCTCGCCCGCTTCGATGGCGACCCGCAGCCGGTTTTGCGCGGGTGCCAGCGGGCAGGTGGCGAAATCGGTGAAGGCGCAGGGCAGATTGGCCGCCCGATTGAAATCGAGACGCACGGTCCCATGGGCGTCGGGTGCCTCGACGGCCAGCGAGCGGGCCGCCGGGTAGGTGGTGACACCGCTGGTGGCGTCGGTGAACAGCACCCGCAGGTTGGTCGGCGCGCCGAAGGCGATGACGCGCTCGGTGACCTCGCCGATGCTGAATTCGATGGTGCCCGAGGCGGTGTGGTGGTGTTCGAGTCCGTCGACGACGGCGCCGGTGGTGATCGTGCGCGGCTCGTCGAACGGTTCGAAGCGACCCTCGACCACCCAGTGCTGGTCCGGGGCATAGGTCGGGATGCCCTCGAAGCTCAGCAATGTGGGTGCGGCGGGGTCGTGCACGCGCACGGCGTAGCGGCCGCTGCGGCGAATCACCTCGAGTACCCGATTCTCGTGCAGCACCTCGAGTCCCGGAGCGCCTTCGGCCGGTGTGACGATCTGTACGCCCGCGATGTCGCTGCCCTCGAACCGCAAGCGATCGGCGGGCTGGGCGGTGATGAACACCTTGTCGTCGGTGACCCACCAGGTGCCAGGGAGTCCGGCGATGCGCTCGGGTTGATCGGTGAGCCAATGCAATCCGGTCAGGCTGAGGAAGCCGAGCGGATCGCGCAACTGCTCTTGCCTGGCGTGATGCCAATGCGCCCACTCGGTTTCGAAAAGACTGGTGATGCTGGTCGTCATGACGCTCTGACTCCTTCGAGTGTGCGGTTGCGATGGGGATGGCTTAGTCGGGTGCCGGTCATCAGGCCGCCCCCGGCGCGGTGAGGTGCGGTGCGGGAATGGCCGACAGCAATTCGCGGGTGTACTCGTGCTGTGGGTTGTCGAAAATCTCGGCGGTGGAGCCGGATTCGACAATGCGACCATCGCGCATGACCGCGACGCGGTCGCTGATGCGGCGGACCACGGCTAGGTCGTGCGAGATGAACAGGTAGCTCAGTCCGAGTTCGGTTTGCAGGCGGTCCAGCAGCTCCAGGATCTGGGCCTGGACGGAAGCGTCCAGTGCCGAGACCGGTTCGTCGAGAACGAGCAGGTCCGGATGCAGGGCGAGGGCGCGGGCGATGGCGACGCGTTGGCGTTGTCCACCGGACAGTTCCGCTGGACGGCGTTGGGCGAAGTTCTCCGGCAGCGCGACCTGGCCGAGCAGTTCCCGTACCCGCTCCTGCCTGGCCTTGCGATCGCCGACGGCATAGGCCCGCAGCGGTTCCTCGATGATCGACCCGACCCGCCAGCGCGGATCCAGTGAGCCGTAGGGATTTTGGTAGACGACCTGGAAGCGCTGGCGCAGGTCGCGCAGCCGTCCACCTTTCACCGCGGTCAGGTCGTGCCCGTCGAACGTGATCGCGCCGCTATCGGGTTCGGTGAGCCGCAATGCGATTCGCGCGGTGGTGGACTTGCCGGAGCCGGATTCGCCGACCAGTGACAGGGTTTCGCCGCGATCGAGTTCGAATCCGACACCCGCCACCGCGGTGACCGAACCACCGGCCGGTGCCCGGAAGCGCTTGTGCACATCCCGTACCGTGAGCAGTGGTGGACCGGCGCTCAGCCGCGGCGGGCGGAACCCATCGAACGGGGCCAGACTCGGCGAGGCGGCGAGCAGTCGCTTCGTGTACGGATGACGCGGTTCGGCGAGCACCGTTGCGGTCGGCCCGGTTTCGACGATTTCCCCGCCGCTCAGCACCACGATCCGATCGGCCCGCTCGGCGGCGATCGCCAGATCGTGGGTGATCAGCAGCACCGCCGTACCGCGTGCCGCCGTCTGCGCGGCGAGTTTGTCGAGCACCCGCCGCGCGACCGTGGCGTCGAGCGCACTGGTCGGCTCATCGGCGATCACCAGTTCCGGTCCGGCGATGAGCGCCGCCGCGATCAGCACCCGCTGCCGCTGGCCGCCGGACAGTTCGTGCGGATACTGCGCCGCCCGCAGCTCCGGCAGATCCAGTCCGGCATCGGCGAGCAATTCGATCGCCCGTGCGGTCGCATCGCGGCGATCGGCGAGTCCGTGCACGAGCAGCGCCTCGGCGACCTGATCACCCACGCGCCGTACCGGATTCAGCGACAGTCCCGGATCCTGCGGCACGAATCCGATCCGGGCACCGCGAATCCGCCGCAGTGCCCGCTCGGATCCGGTATCCACCGTCTCTGCGTCGAAGGTGACGGTCCCACCGGTGATCTCGGCATTGGGGCCGAGCAAGCCGATCACCGATTGGGCGAGAGTCGACTTGCCGGAACCGGATTCGCCGACCAGCGCGACGACCTCGCCGCGAGCGACGGTGAGGGATACGCCGCTGAGTGCGGCGACATCGCCGCTGTCGGAGGCGTAGCGCACGTGCAGGCCGTCGATGCGCAACAGTGCTGCTGCCGACCCATCCGGTCCATTTGTGACGTCGCGGATATGTGGCGTACCGTCCGTCGGATCGGCGGACGTAATGCACTCACTCATGCGCTGTGACTCCTTCCTACGGCGCGGCCGAGGCGTTGGGCCGAGAGGACGACGACGATGATCACCAGGCCCGGCAGGGTGGTCATCCACCAAGCCGTGGCGAGGAAATTGCGTCCCTCCGATATCAGTGAGCCCCATTCGGGGGTGGGGGGTCTCGCGCCGTAGCCGAGGAAGCTCAGCGCGGAGACCGATAGCACCGCCATACCGAATTCGACTGCGGCCAGCGCAAGGACCGGCTGATAGGAGTTCGGAAGGACATGTCGGGCCAGCACCATGTACCAGCGGACCCCGGAAGCGTGTGCCGCCTCCACATACGGCGCCTGTCGCACCCTGAGCACCTCCGAGCGCATGACCCGCGCGAAGTTGGCGATCAGCGAAACACCCACCGCGACGGCCACATTGCGGGTGCCGAACCCCAGCGCGGTGACCAGGGCGAGCGATAGCAGCAGCGATGGAATCGACAGCAGCACATCGACGAACCGCATGATGACGGTGTCGACGAAGCCGCCGAGCGATCCGGACAGCAGCCCGAGTATCGATCCGGCGATCAGGGCGATGGCGACCGCGGACAGGGTGGCGGTGAGCGAGAGTCCCGCGCCGTGCACCATCCGGGTGTACAGATCGCGCCCGAGATTGTCGGTGCCGAACCAGTGCCGGGCACTCGGGCCCTGGAATTTCTGCGCGGGCACACCGGTCAGCGGATCACCGCCGGCGAAAACCGAAGGGAACAGCGCCCAGCCGAGCGCAAGCACCGCGACGGCGCCGGACAGGATCACCACGACATTGCCGCGCAACGACTTCCATCGCAGGGCGGGTCGGTGGAGTCCGGGAAGCGCGATCCGCCGCGACTCATCGGCGACATCAACCATGATCGGTCACCTGCTGTCGATGGTCAGGCCACGACGCGAAGCCACTGACGAGAGGGCCGGACGCCGCGCCGGCGTGGGTAACGAGTAGTTCAGGCACGGACGACCACCTCCTCCGCGATATCGTTCGCGGCGATCTCGGAATCGGTTGTCGCACGGCGGGATCGACTGGCGATGCGCGGATCGAGCAGCGGATACAGCAGATCCACCGCCAGATTCACGGTGACGAAGACCGTCGAGGTGAGCAGCACGATGCCCTGCACCACCGGAATGTCCTGGGCCAGTACCGAGGTCTGAGTGAGCCGACCCACGCCCTGACGGGCGAAAACGGTTTCCACCACCACGGATCCGGCGAGCATATTGCCGACCAGCACACCGGCGATGGTGAACGTTGGCACGCTGGCCGGGCGCAGTACATGCTTGCGCAGCACCCAACCGCGTGAGCCACCCTTGGCCAGTGCCACATCGACGAACGGCTGACGCCAGGTCGAGGCCAGCCCGGCGGCAAGCACCTGGGCGAGCACCGCGCCGATAGGTATGGCGAGGGTGAGCGCGGGCAGTATCGTGCCCTTGAAACCGTGTCCGCCGAAGGCTGGAGCGAGCCGCCAATGGAACGAGAAGAGTTGCAGCAGTAGCAGTCCGGTCCAGAATGTGGGCACCGAAACCCCGAGCGAGGGCAGTGAGCTAAGTGCGTCGCGTAACCACGGGCGGCGGACATAGGTCGCCGCGAAGGCCACGCCCACCCCGCCGAGTACCGCGAAGAGCAGTGCCAGACCGGCCAATCCGAGTGTATTGGGCAGCGCGTCGCCTAGTGCGCTGGTGACCGGCTGGCCGGTGGCGATGGAGTGGCCGAGGTCGCCGGTCAGCGCGTGGGTCAATGCTGTCCAATACTGTTCCCAGAGCGGACGATCCAGTCCGTAGCGCGCCTGGAGTTCGGCGATCGCGGCCTTGTCGATCGGGGTGCCCGCACCCGCACCGTCGGCCGCGATGGAGACCGGATCGGCGGGCAGCAGGTAGAGCACCACGAACGAGATGGTGAAGGCCGCCGACAGCACCCATATCGCCTGCAGGACCCGCACAACCACATACCGAGCCATGACTACCGCCCGCTCAACCAGGTATCGAAGAACTGCAGCCGGGCGGAGGCCTCGAACTTCAGATCCTGCACGCTCTGTGCCGCACCGATGGCTTGCGACAGTTCGACCGTCGGAATCCACAGCCCCGCATCGAGTACTGCCTGTTGCGCGGTGCGGATCAGTGCGGTGCGTGCGGCGGTATCCGAGGCGCTCAGCTGCCCGTCGAGCACATCGTCCAATGCCGGGATGCGTTCGCGGGCGTTGAGATTGCGTCCGTCGACACTGAAGGAGGTGCGCAGAATGTCACCGTCGGCGCGGGTGGTGTTGTAGTAGGTGGTGTCGAAATCCTTGACGTTCTGCCGAGCCGTGCTCTCCGGCCCCGACACCAGATCGAGCTTCAGCTCGACGCCCACCTGACGCAGCTGCTGCTGCACCAGCTCCAGGATGGCCTGATTACCCGCGAACACCTGACTGAAGAGCACCGAGAAGGACAGGCGCTCACCATTCTTCGCGCGGATACCATCACCGCCTGGCGTCCAGCCCGCCTGGTCCAGGATGCTGCGCGCCTTGGCCGGGTCGTAGCTCAACCGGGCCGAAAGGTCCTGGTAGCCGGGCGTACTGCTGGCCAAGGTGCTGGTTGCGGGTTTGAACTGCGGGCCGAGGACGGTGTCCACCAGCTGTTTCCGGTCGATCGCGGGCAGCAGCGCCTGGCGCACCACGGCATCGCGCAGCGGCCCGCGCGTGACATTGGTCTGGAAGCCGAACGGCACACCGGGATTCGCGGTACTCAGCACCCGCCCGCTCGCGGCCTCGATCTGCGGTGCGTCCTGCGGCAGCGCATCGCTGACGGCATCGAGCTGCCCGGAGATGAGACTGCCGGTGCGAACACCGGATTCGGGCACGACCGTGAACTCGATCTTGTCCAGATAGGCCTCGCCCTGATGGGCGAAGACCGTCGAACCCCAGCGGTATCCGGCGCGTTTGGCCAGGGTCGCCGAGGCGTCCTGGCGCCAGGCCGCATAGGTGAACGGTCCGCTGCCGACGTTGTCGCCGAGGCAGCGCTGATCGGCGGGTTTGGCCGTCGTAGTATCGCCCTGAATACCGAGCTGTGCGGTCGAGGACGCCTGCAGGAACTGGGCATTGGGCTTGCTGAATTCGACCCGCGCGGTCAGCTTGTCGACCGCGGTGGTGCCGATGTAATTGGTGAGATAGCTGGAGCCGAGCGGTGTCTTGCCCGCGCCCAGTTTGATCACCGAATCGAAGGTGTTGCGCACCGAATCCGCGGTGAGCGGGGTGCCGTCGCTGAAGGTGACGCCGTCTGCGAGATGGAAGGTGAACACCTTGGCGTCGGGGGAGATTTCCCAGCTCTTGGCCAGCCACGGCTTGATCTCACCGGTCTTCGGATCCTGATCGGTCAGTGAATCCACGATCTGGCGGGTCACGTACAGCGTCTGGTTGGTGCCGGACTGCGCCGGATCCGAGCAGGTCGGCGCCTGCGAAAGGCCATAGCGCAGTGTGCCGCCCGGCTGTGGCGGACCCGCGTCGGCGCCGCTGGTGGCCGAATCACTGCCGCAGGCCGCGAGACTCGCGGCCGCGGTGACGGCGGCGGCCACGGCCGCGAGTCGGTGGCGGGGACGGATCACTGTGGTACTCCAGATGTTTCGGTGCGGACGAGTTCGCCGCGGGAATCGATGTCGTAGTCGGTGGGACGTGCGGTATTGGGGGCGGTGGCCAGTGGTCGGCTCGGGATGCGTCGGCGCAGTTCGGGTGCGACCTCGGCCTGGAAGAGTTCGAGGCCGCTGCGATGTTGCGATTCGGTGCGGCCGTCGCGTTCGGCGGACAGGTGGATCACTTCGTGCCCGAAGGCCTCGTGCTGGCGACCCACTTTGTCGATCACCTGCTCCGGGCTGCCGACCAGCGCCGAACTGCGCGCGACGAAATCGTCGAGCGTCTCGAAGACGATCGGCAGCCCGAGCTTGCGCGCCAATGCCAGTCGTGCCTCGAAGATCGGGCGGTACACATCGAGGGCCTCCTGTGAGGTGCGCGCCACATGAAATCCCGCGGTGCCCGCGCCGACCAGTGCGTCGGCCGGATCGTGCCCGTAGTGCTCCCAGCGCTCCCGATAGTGGCGCACCAGTTCGGCATAGGGTTCGATCGGATTGGTGACATTCGCCGAGAACAGCGGGTCACCGTGGCGTGCGGCGAGTTCCACCGAATCGCGGCTGGTCGCGCTGCCGTGCCAGATGCGAATGCGCGGCTGCCAGGGCCGCGGCAGCGCCTTGGCCTCGACCAGTTCCGGCCGGAATCGGCCCGACCAGGTCACGGTGTCGCTGTCCCACAGCGCCCGGAACAGTTCGTAGCCTTCGCGATTGCGATCCCACTGGTCCTCGGTGGTGACGTGGTACAGCTTCGCCTGGGCCGCACCGTTGCCCTTGCCGATGATGAGTTCGAGGCGGCCGCCGGAGAGATTGTCCAGCGTCGAATAGTCCTCGAACGCGCGCACCGGATCCAACAGACTCAACGTGGTGACGGCGGTGAACAGACTGATCCGCGAGGTGACCGCGGCGATATGGGACAGGAGCACCGGCGGTGCGGCCGAGAGGAACGGATCCTCGTGCCGCTCGCCGACGGCGAACCCGTCGTAGCCGAGTTCCTCGGCGGTTCGGGCCTGGCCGATGACATCGAGCAGTCGCTCCCTGGTCTCGGGCAGCCGACCGGTATTCGGATCCGGCACCCGGGAGACGAGGGTGAACAGCAGGAACTTCATGCGATCACGACTTCTTCGGTAGGCCGGGCGGATTGATCCGCGAACTCGGCACGGTCTCGGTCTTCAACCCCCAGCGATCGATGACCTGCTGGTAGGTGCCGGTCTGGATGGCATTGTTGATGGCCTTGTTGATCGGGCCGATCAGCCCGTTGTCCTTCTTGGTGAGCACGCCGATCTCGCCTTGCAATGCGTCACCGGCACCCGAGAAGGTCGCGACGATCCGGGTCTGATTCGCGGTGGTGCTGTGGTAGATCGCGGACGGGTTCGGGCCGATGTAGCCGTCAAGGCGTTGCGAGGCCAGTGCCAGGTAATAGTCGGTGACCTGCTGGAAGTAGGCGATATCGATCGGGGCCAGGCCCTCGGCGATATTCTGCTCGTTCCACTTCACCAGCAGCTGCTCCTGATTGGTGCCGCTGCCGACGCCGATCCGCTTGCCCGCCAGGCTCTTACGGTCTTTGTAATCGAGCGTGCTCTGCTTCGGGATCTCCAGCGCGACCGTGTCATTGCGATAGGTGGCGAAGTCGTACTTCTCCTTGCGCTCCTCGGTCACGGTGACGTTGGAGATGAAGACATCGGCCTCGCCCGAGTCGACCCGCACGAAGTTCTGTGACCAATCGGCCACCTGCGCAACGAGTTTCAACCCGAGGATGTCCGCGATGAGCGAGGCGAAATCGATCTCGGACCCGACGATGGTCTTATCGTCGGTGGCGTAGAACCGCAATGGCGGTGCGGCACCGCCGGATCCGGTGACGACCAGTGTGCCGCGATCGCGAATGGCCTGCGGCAGTTCGGCGGCAATGGCATCGACCTTGGGGGCGTGGATCCGGCCGGACTGGCCGGGGGAGAGGTCGAAGGTGATCGAACCGGCGGGCTGCGCGGAGTTTTCCGCGTCCGGATCGGTGCCGCAGCCGGTGGCCAGCAAGGCGACCGTGGCGGCCAGGCCGACCAGGGCAGAGAGCTTCATCGAATACCTGTTCATCGGGGAGCGCGCACCGCGCTCAGCGGACTCGGGACAGAAATGCGCGGGTGCGCGGGTGTTGCGGGTTGTCGAGTACTGCGGCGGGCGGACCTTGTTCGACGATCACGCCGCCGTCGAGGAATACGACGGTGTCGGCGACCTCACGGGCGAAACCGATTTCGTGGGTGACGATCACCAGCGCGGTCCCGCCGTCGGCGAGGTCGCGGATCACATCGAGGACTTCGCCGACGAGCTCCGGATCCAGCGCGGAGGTGGGTTCGTCGAAGAGGATCACCGGCGGTCGCAGCGCCAATGCCCGCGCGATGGCCACGCGCTGCTGTTGTCCGCCGGACAGCCGCCGCGGATAGGCGTCGGTCAGGTCGCCGATGCCGACCCGCTCGAGCAAATCCCGTGCCTCGGACTCGATTTCCGCACGCGGGCGACCCTGCGCGGAAATCGGTGCGAGCGTGACATTGTCGAGCACCGTCAGATGCGGGAAGAGATTGAACTGCTGGAAGACGAAGCCGATATGCGAGCGCTGTTTTCGCACTTCGCGGTCCGGCAGCGCATGCAACTTATTGCGGCGCAGCCGATATCCGATCAGTTCGCCGTCGATGTGCACGGTGCCCGCATCCAGCGACTCCAGATGGTTGACCACCCGCAGCAGCGTCGACTTGCCGGATCCGGACGGTCCGATCACGGCGACCACTTCACCGGCCCGCACGGTCAGATCGATGCCGGCAAGGACCTCGGTGCTGCCGTAGGACTTACGCACACCGCGCACCTGTACCGCAGGGGCCTGGGCCACCGGCGCGCTCATCGAGTCGCTCCGCGCGGTGCGGCGGAACCGATTTCGGCGATTTCGCGCAGCCCGCGCCAGACCTTCTGCACCGGTGTCGGTGGGGGCGTGCGGTGCGTGCCCTTGGCGTAGTGGCGTTCGATATAGAACTGCACCACCGACAGAATCGTGGTCAGCACGATGTACCAGACGGTGGCCACCATGAGCAGTGGCACCACCCGGCCGTTGCGGCCGTAGATCACCTGGACCTGGTAGAAGAGTTCCGCGATCGCCATGACCGAGACGATCGAGGTGCCCTTGAACAGGCTGATCACCTCATTGGTCGCATTCGGCAGAATCGAGCGCATGGCCTGCGGGACGATGACCGTGCGGAACTGGCGGACCGGTGGAATACCGAGTGCCGCAGCTGCTTCCAGCTGCCCCGGATCGACCGAAATGTATCCGGCCCGGATGATCTCGGCCGCATACGCCGCCTGATGCAACGCGAGGCCGATGACCGCCGCGGTGAAACCGCTGATCACCCCGTTCACCTCGAAGGTGAGAAAGGAAGGGCCGAACGGGATTCCGAGCGAAAGCGTGTGGTAGAGGTAGGCGATGTTGAACCAGAACAGCAGTTGCACGATCAGCGGAATCGAGCGGAACGCCCAGATGTAGACCCACGAGATCACCCGCAGCACCGGATTGTTCGACAGGCGGGCGATCGCCAATGCCGTACCGATCAGAAAGCCTAGCGCCGTACCCCACAGGGTCAGCTCCAAGGTGACCTTCAGCGCCGACAGCACCGATTTCGCGGTGAAGTACTTGGCGAACGTCGACCAATCCCAGCCCGGATTGGTGGCCAGTCCGTGGACGAACTGTGCGAGCAGCACGAGCGCGACGGCGCTGACGACCCAGCGCCACGGATGCCAGGATTTGGCGATCGCCGGTGCGTCGGTACTGCTTACGGTGGCGGTGGGTGCAGCCGGTATCGGGACATCCGATACCGGAGTATCGGATGCGACGGATGCGCTCATATTTCGGTTCCTCCATCGTTCCCGGCGGAAGCACCCGCACCCGGTGACCGGGGGGTTGCTGCGACGTCGACGAGCCAGGTCTCTCGGTCGCTCTGGATGGTGTGTCCGACGCCGAGCACGGGTCGGTCAATGGGTCTAGCCGAAATATCATGCGAAGCAGGCGAAGTCCGGCACAAGGGTACGAATCAGCGTGAGCGCAGACCTTGCTTGCATGGTCGTGAGCAGTCACTATTGGTCCGGTCGCGCATTGGATCGCGGCATTTCGGAGCAAGTTTTCCGCGTGCTCTTCGTCCGGATTGCCCGCCTGGGCAGCGCCGCGGCGGTCCATCGGGACGCGCGGCGCGAACGTGTCGACCGCCAAAATAAACGCGGTTGCGAAGGTTTGCCGGAGTACTCTCGGACCTCGATTCGTGCCCGACGATGAGGAGGTCCGCCGTGACCCTGCTGCGCCGTCTGACCACGCTAGCCACCATCGCGACCGGTACGGCCGCGCTGACTCTCGCCGCCCCCGGCATCGCCGCCGCGGGTCCGGCGGCGATGCCCGCCCCCGCCGTTCCGGCCGCGACCGCACCGTCCACCCCGACCGCACCAGGTGATCTGTTCGCCGGTTACCGAGCCGTCGTGGACGCGCTGCGCACCTTCGACATCGACCCGTTCCTGTACCCGGCGCTCGCGCCGTTCTGCTCCGACACCGGCAGCCTCGGTCTGGTGCCCGCGGTTGCGGGCGCAGTCCCCGGGCCGTGGCCCAAAACCACGGTGGCCATTCCGGGACTCGACCCGAGCGCCGTCAAGGCGGGCCAGGTCATGTTCACCTTCGTCCCCTACGGCCTCGGCCCGGACAGCACGAATGCTTCAGGCATGAACGTCGCCTGGGTCAACCTGGCCAATGGCCGCAGCGGCATCACCGCCATGGGATCGATCTCCGATGTGGTCCGCACGATGGTGCCCGCCGAAACCCCGACCGAGATAAGGCCACTGGCCGAACGCGCCATCCAAGACTTCTTCGCCGTATTCCCGGTCGGCGGTGTGCGCGCGGTTCCCGTCGACACCGGATCCGGCACCGTACTCGCCGCCGTCTTCGGCACCGTGGACCACGGCACCAAGTCCTGCTTCTTCGTCCCGACCATAGGACTCACCACAGTGCGCTGATCCACGGGCCCTGGCCGAGACAGGCTCGGGGCCCGTGGACAGATCCCGGCCCCGCGGAATCGACTGCGGTCGCCGGCGCAGCCCGCCCCATCCCTGAGAGTCCTGAGGACCGATCAAGATCAGGTGGCACTGGCGGCTGGGTCTTCTCGGGCGATGCCGCCACGGATCCCACCTGATCTTGATCAGCGGGTCAAGGGGCGGGACTTCCAGGTCAACGCGCCGGTGCGGTGGGCGCGGCGGGAGCGGGTCCAGAGGCGGAGGTAGGCGTCGATGGAGATCGGATGTGCCAGGGCAGCAAGGGCGTCGGTGCGGGTCGTGGCGCCGCGTTCCAGTGAGCGCGCGAGCAGGCGGCTGGCGACCGCGGCGCCGTAGCCGATGAGACCGGCGGTGCGTATGGAGCCCTGGCCGCCGATCGCGGCCAGTGGGGGCGCCCAGTAGGCCAGTGTCGCAACGGCTCCCACCGCCGCGCCGCCGATTGTCGTGCCGCCGTAGGCGGACCACAGCCAACGGTTGTAACCGGTCTCCAGTTCGGCTGCGCCACGGTACATTCGGGTGCTCGCCGCTCGGCCTGCCGCGACCAGCGCGGTCCGGCGACCCGAGCGACGCAGCGCGCGAGCGATATCCAGGTCCTCGGTCGGGCTCGCGGCGACCGCGGCATGCCCGCCGATGGCGTGGTAGGCGGTGGCGTCGAACACCAGGAACTGGCCGCAGGCCACGGCTGTCGAGGGGCGCAGGCTGCGATTGGCGGCCGCGATCGGCAGGCTCGTCGCCCACGACCAGCACAGCAGCGGCTGCACCAGCGCCTCGGCCAGCGATTCGGTCACCTGGTACGGCCACGGTGACAACAATGCGGCTCGGCTGCGGCGCAATTCGGCGGTCGCCGCGGCGACCGCATTCGGTGCCAGTCGTACATCGGCATCGAGAAAGATCAGCACCGTGGCATCGGCCAACTCGGCCAGTCGCGCGCAGGCCGCGGCCTTTCCGGTCCATCCGGGTGCGGGTTCGGTCTCGGAGCGGAACACCGTGAAGCGCGAATCGTCCGCAATCGCGTCGAGCGCGGCCGCTTCGGTCCCGTCCGACGACGCGTCGTCGAGAATCAGCACCCGCAGTCGCGGCACACCCACCTGGCCACGGAGATCATTGATCAGCTCGGGCAGTCGCTGTGCCTCATCGCGTGCCGGGATACACACCGACACCGGCTCGATCACGGTATTCGGTCCGGCCGAGAGCCTGCGCACCGTCACGCGGTTGAACAACGCTGTCCCGCAACCGAACAGCGCGATACCCGCGCCCGTCCACGCGGCGATCGCCGCGCCCGCGCGCAGGGTTCGCGTCAGCGGCGGGTCAGCGAACGCCACAGATTGCTCGGTGAGAAGTTGGTTTCCGGTGCACCGGGCGGTGCCGGGTTGCGGTCCATGTAGGCGATGGCGGCGATGATGGCGGCGACGGCGAGGGTGATACCGCCGACGATGCCTGCCCAGCCCGCGAAGGAGCGGGTATTCGGGTCCGCGTAGCTGACCTCGGCGCGCAGGGTAGAGACATCGCCGGGCGGCAGTTTCCAGGAGACGGTCGAGTCGTCCTCGCGATTGCCGTTGGTCTTGGCGACGCGGGCCGGGAAAGCCACGGTGAACTGCACATCCGAACCGTGCGGTGGAACGGATTTCAGATCGACCCGGCCATTGAGGCTGACCAGGTCGCCGGTGCGCTGGAACGACAGGTTGAACATGCCCTGGGTCTGATCGGAGAGCGCGCCGAGCTGGCCGACCTCACCGAAGGACAGATCCTCGAAGAACACCTTGCTGCCCACATAGCCGTCCTGGCTGTACGGCTCGACCCGAACCTTCGCGGCCAGCGAATCGGGCGCCTTCAGCTGCGGGCCCTTGTCATTGGCGTCCGCGGGCACCACCGCGGCCACGATCCGTCCGGAGACCCGGTCATTGGACGACACACCCATCGACACCTGCACCCGCAGGCAGCCCGCGAGCATGGGCACCAGCATCGCGGCCAGCAGTACTGCCGCGGCCACCCGTGCTCCGGGCCGGGGAGAACGTGGCGGTCGAACCGATGTGTCGGGCATCGCGGTGAGAGGACTCGGCTGCACGGCTCACATCGTGCCAGGCGGTCGCCCCGAATTGCCACGCGACGGGCGGAACGCACGCCGACCGAAGTATCGGACAGCCGGTCCGCACCGCTTCAGACCCGCCGGGCCGCGACCGATCGCACCAGCAGCGGCACGCCGAGCACCCCCAGCCCGATGCACCCGTACCAGGCCGAATACGGCAGATCGAGGAACACCGCGTGCGCGAGCGTCGACCCGAGCCAGGTCCACATGAACACCGCCGCCGGGACCACCGCAGCTGCCGAGATCGGGGATACCGGCCCTCGGGATCCGTGCTCCGGACCGGTCGGGTCAGGCGTTCCCAACTTCAGCGCCGATGTTCCATCCTGCGCCTCATCAGGGGCTGTCGCCGGTGTCTGCGCTGTCGATGGCAGGCGCTCTGCCGCAGGTGCAAACGTATTCGGACTCCCCGTCCCCGCGACGCGATCCAACCCGGTCAGCAGCAACGCCATCACCAGCGCCACCGCGAACCACCCCAGATAGTTCGTGTACGGAATCTCATCGAGCCCGGGCAGCCCTCGACCGGCGGCACCCCAAGTCCACTGCCCGTCCGCCACCATCTGCGGATCGAGGAACAGATCCCAGCCCACAGCCCCGACCGCGGTCAAACCAACTCGCCCGCCCCACCGCCGAGTCGACAACCCGGCGACCACCCACACCGGATACAGCCCACCGGTCCAGGCCAGCGCGACCACCAATGGCACTCCCATCAGCGCGGGCCCCAATCTGCCGTCGGCATATTCATAACTACCGAATGGGAAACCCGTTGCCGTGCCAACGATTTCGGCAACCAGTCCGAGCCCGGAGACAATCACCACGAACCCCAACGCGTACCTGATGCCACGCGTCACCACCGCGTGCACCAGCGCAGTCCCCGCCGACAACAGCACGACCGCTACAGTCACCCGATCGCGAGCGACCCCCGAGGCAAGCGGATAACTGATCTGCACGAGCACGAGCAGCACCGCCGGGACCACGGGCGCCAGCAACCGCGGCGTCCATCGAAAGGCTGACGCCGACCGCGAGCGCCGACCTGGACCGCGCCGACTTGCCGGGTTCCCGTCAGCACCGCGGACGTCGGAGTCCGTTGTGTCGGAGGATTCGGTTCGTCGGGTGGTCTCCGGACTCGCCGGACTATGGAGCTCGGAATCCGTTGCGCGGGCGGACTCGACTTGCCCGGTGGTCCCCGGACCAGGGCTTTCCGGCCCTGATGTGGGTCGCTCGTCCGGCTCCGGCACGGTTGGCCCGGTGGTCTCCGTCATCGTCTGCGCAGTAGGGGAAACCGGTTGCGCCGTCGGTCGCGCAGCACCAACTGTGCCGCGCTGCGCCCGCTCGCTCCGGACACTCCGCCACCCGGATGCGTTGACGCCCCGGTGAGATACAACCCGGGTGCGCCGGGCACTCGCTGCCCGGACAACTCCGGCAGCGGCCGCCACAGCATCATCTGATCCAGCGACATCTCCACATGCATCACATTTCCGCCGCGCAATCCGAGCTCGCGCTCCAGATCGACCGGCGTCTGCACGTACCGTCGCAGCACACACGTCCCGAAACCCGGTGCGTAGGAGTCGACTTCGGCGATGATCCGATCGGCCTCCGACTCCGCGTGTGCGGCCCAGTCGCTCCCGTCGGCAAGCTCGTACGGATGCCACTGCGCCCACAGCGAGAGCTGATGTTCACCGGCCGGGGCGATGCTCGGATCCAGCGCGCTGAAGCTCATGGCCAGGACCACCGGTCGCGGCGGCAGATCGCCGGCCAGCGCCGCACCGTGCGCCCGCCGCAACTGCCGCCGATCGGAGACCAGGAACTGCAGACCATTGGCGGATTCAGCGGTCGAACTACCGGGATACTGCGGCAGCGCAGACGTCGCGAGTCGTACCACCATGCCGATACCGGGCCCGACCCGGATCCGCCGCTGCCAATCGTCGAGCACCGCATCGTCGAATCCGCCGCCCCGGAGCAGATCCAGCGTGGTCAGCACATGGGCGCCCGCGATCACGGTGTCCGCGTGCAGGCTTCGTCCCGACGCCGTGCGCACCTGCCAGCCCGCACCGACCTGCCGCAGCTCGGTTACCCCATCGCCCGCCGAAACCACACCGCCGTCGGCGCGCAGCCGCGCGACCAGTGCCGTCGTCAGCGCTCCACTTCCTCCCACCGCCCGTCCCGGCGGCAGCGTATGCATCAGCGCGGCGAATCCGACCATCGGCGCGGTCCCCGGTTCCGACATCGGCGGCCCGGATTGCGCACCGAACCAGGCCAGCGACGCCTTGAGCCGCTCATCGTCGAAGTAGCTGTCCAGCAGGGCGTCGCCGGTCTGCAGGAACTCCCGCGACAACGCACTCCCGCCATCGCCCGCGTCCAGCCCCCAGAACGAACGCAGCAGCCGCCCGGGCGTCGGCGCACCGCCGAACGCGCGCATCACCCGCGCCGACCGCGGCCCCCAGACCTCGACGAAGCGTCGATAGGCCACCGCATCCCGCGCACCACAAATCTCCGCGATTCCGGCACAGGTCCGATCGAGATCGCGATGGAAAACGATCGGCGCACCGCCATCCGGCCCCGTGGGCGTGAAACCCCAAGGATCGCAATCGATATAACGCAGCCCGAAGCGCGACAGCTCGAGTTCCTCGATGATCCCGGTATGGCGCACCATGATGTGCGCCGACGATCCGCGATCGACCAGATGGCCGGGAAAGCGTTCGACCGTCGACACCGCGCCGCCGAGCACCTCGTCGCGCTCGAGCACCTCCACTCGCTCCCCGGCCCGTGCCAGATAGCAAGCCGCGACGAGCGCGTTATGGCCCGACCCGACGACCACAACGGTCACAGAGGCAGCCGCCGTCCCAGTATCGCGAACGGCCTGGTATCCCCGGCGAAGACGAAATTCCGGATCACATCGGTGAATCCGAGTCGCCGATACAGCTTCCACGCGCGATTGGCCTCGCCCTGCACTTCCGGTGTGGACAGCAGCACCGCGCTCTCGGTGCGATTCGCCAGCAGCCGCGTCAGCAGTTCGCCGCCGATGCCGCGACCCTGCGCCGACGGATGCACGTGCAGTTCGGTCAGTTCGAAATAGTCCGAAAGCAGTTCGCGCGCAGAATGTTCCGGCCAGCCCGAGCGCCGCATCCCGCTGTGCACCTGCTGATGCCACCACTGGTGGGCGGCGCCGCGATAGCCGTAGGCGATGGCCACCATCGGCGCGGTCCGCAGGTCGATCTGCCCGGAATCATCGGGGATGACGGCGGCGACGCCCTGCCAGCCGACGCGGGTGGTGTGCTCGGTCCACATCGGCGCGCGATGGTGTTCGGTGCCGTGCGGATATTCCATCGCCGCGACGTACACCGCGAGCGCGTCGTGCAGCCGGGAGCGCAGCGCCGCGACGGAGAGGTCGATGACGACAGGGGCGTTGGCGGGGGTGTGTTTGGGCTTGACGGCTGTCATGGCTCTCGTCGGTCCGCGGAAAGTTGTCGGTGGGTGTCCCTATATTCAATCTCAATTCAAACGTTCGAATACCTGTTCGATCCCCGCGGTGCTGGGAACTCGGCATTCGCGCCCAGGATAGGCCAGGTGAGCGACTCGGAGGGACGGCTGATGTCTGGTCGGATCGAACACCCGGGGCAACCCGGCAAGGCGGGCAAGCTGCTGCAGCGGGCGGACGGCTTGCTGATGCAGGCGGCGGGGGAACACGACCCGCGCGAACGTTTTCGGACCGCGTATCTCGCCGCGCTGCGCGGGGCCGGGGCCGTGCTCGCGTTCACCGGGGCAGACGCAGCGCCGCGGGCGCGCTCGCGCAATGCCTGGGTGCTGATGCAGCGCGCCGCGCCCGAATTCGTCATGTGGGCCGACTACTTCAGCGCCCGTTCGGAGATCAGGGCGGCGCTGGAGGCGGGGTTGGATCGCAATGTGGATGATCGGCAGGCCGACGAGTTCTATTCGCGGGTGGGTGCATTCCTCCACGACGTGGAAGATCTGGTGAATGCCGGGGCTCGATTGCGTCCCGCGCCGGGCTGGTCCGGCGGTATGACCGCTTAGTTATCGGCGAGTAGGTGGTACGGCACTGATCGAACTCGTATCATTGGTGGCAGATAGCCGACCTTGGTTATCTGTCGCCTACCCGGAGGCGACAGCCACGCCTAGTGCCGGGGGAGGTACCGTGCCACTCTCCGAGCACGAGCAGCGCATGCTCGAACAGATCGAGAGCGCGCTCTATGCTGAGGATCCGAAGTTCGCGTCGTCCGTCCGCGGCGGACGCCTTCGCTCGACCTCGAGTCGTCGCAGACTCCAGGCCGCGGCCCTGTTCGTCCTCGGCCTGTTTCTACTTGTCGCCGGCATAGCCGCTCCGGTGAAGCTCGGCGACTTTCCGATCATCAGCCTGATCGGCTTCATCGTGATGTTCGCCGCAGGCGTGCTGTTGCTGCTCGGCAGTTCTAAGGGCATCGCCAAGGGCGACCGGTCGGGCAATGCCCAATCCGGTGGCGCGAGTGGCGGATCGGGCGGACGTGGGCGACAGCGCAAGTCCGGTGGTTTTTCCGAGCGCATGGAGGATCGGTTCCGCCGCCGCTTCGATCAGGAGTAGCGCGCCCGTAGCCGACACCTACATATCGAACGCGCCGCCGCACCGAACAGGTGCGGCGGCGCGTTCTCATGCGTGAACCGCCCGGCTGCTGAAGGTGCGCCGCGCGCGGTTCCCCACAACGCCCCACGATCTTCCCCCACAACCTCCCACCGCCCACCTCCGCGCCGCCCCGTGACTGGCCGAAACCTGGGGAACCATGGCGTTTGCTGATAGTTGTCGGGCCCTTGTCTCGCCGTGTGGCGCGTGTCGCCAGAACACGGAAAAAGTTCTCCACCACAGTGATAGCTGGGATGACCTGCGTAATCGACGACGCGGGGAGCCAGATCACCCCGCGTTTCGATTGAAAGTGGGGGAAAGTGGGGTAATGTGGAGCGCGCACAAGAGGAAGGGCATACATCCGAGGTGATCGTGCTCCCCGTACCACGGGGTTGATCCGGGAGGTAGCGGGTTGTTTCTCGGTACCTATACACCTCGGTTGGATGACAAGGGGCGACTGACGTTGCCTGCGAAGTTTCGAGACGATCTGGCGGGAGGGTTGATGGTCACGAAGGGTCAGGACCACAGCCTTGCCGTATACCCCAAGGAAGAGTTCACCGCTCTCGCACGGCGAGCCGCGGCGGCATCTCGAAGCAATCCACAGGCGCGCGCGTTCGTCCGGGCACTCGCGGCCGGTACGGATGAACAGCGTCCGGACGCCCAGGGCCGGATCGTGTTGTCGGCCGATCATCGTCGCTACGCGAACCTTTCGCGGGATTGCGTGGTGATCGGATCGGTCGACTTCCTGGAGATATGGGATAAGCAGGCGTGGGAGTCCTACCTCGCCGAGCACGAGGAGGACTACGCGCAAGCGAGAGATGAGTCGCTGGGCGGAATCTTCTAGCCCTGAGCGAACGAGTGCCACGCGGCCTCTGCCCGGACGCGCGGACCCTGACGTACTTCCCCGACGCCAGGTGCCGAGGCTCCGGTCAGAGACCCCGCGGCATTCGTATTTTCGAAAGTAGCTGTGTAACAAGGCGACCCCGCAGCGAGTGATCCCACTGACACGGCTCGATGCGCGACGACGCGAGGCAGGATTCCGGGAGGTCGAGGTGAACCGTGAACAGGACGGTCCTCGCCATGTTCCGGTTCTGCTCCAGCGGGCCGACGCGCTCCTCGGTCCGGCACTCGCCGAACCCGGCGCGGTATATGTCGACGCCACATTGGGTTTGGGCGGACACGCCGAACACTTCCTACGCACCTACCCGAATATCCACCTCGTCGGACTCGATCGCGATACCCATGCGCTGGCATTGGCCGGCGAGCGACTGGCGCCATTCGCGGACCGAATCACCTTGGTACACATCCGATATGACGGAATCGCGGCCGCGCTGAAGCAGGCCGGATTGCCGACCACCGGATCGGTGAGCGCCATCCTGATGGATCTCGGCGTGTCCTCGATGCAACTCGACGAGGCCGAACGCGGCTTCGCCTACTCTGTCGACGCGCCACTGGATATGCGGATGGATCCGACCACCGGCATCACCGCCGCCGATGTGCTCAACACCTATAGCCACGGTGATCTGGCGCGCGTGCTGAAAACCTATGGTGAGGAACGCTTCGCGGGCAAGATCGCATCCGAAGTGCTGCGCCGTCGGCAGCAGAAGCCGTTTCGCACGAGTACCGAATTGGTCGAATTACTTTATGCCACAATCCCGGCCGCCACCAGGCGGACGGGCGGGCATCCGGCCAAGCGCACCTTCCAGGCGCTGCGGGTGGAGGTGAACGGCGAGCTCGACTCGCTGCGGGCCGCCCTGCCCGCCGCTCTGGACTCGCTGCGGGTCGGCGGCCGGATCGTGATCATGTCGTATCAGTCGCTCGAGGATCGGGTGGTCAAACAGGAGTTGGCGCCGCGCACGACATCGCGGACACCGGTCGACCTGCCGGTCGAATTGCCCGGTATGGGACCGGAATTCAAGTTGCTGACCCGGGGCGCCGAGAAGGCGACCGAACAAGAGATCGAAGAGAACCCGAGGGCGGCACCCGTGCGGATGCGCGCGGCGGAGAGAATCCAGGAGGGGACAGCATGAGTGTGCGCACGCGTACCGTCGAGGCGCCGGGCCGGATCGCTCGCCGGGTTCAGGCCGCCGAGCGGGTGAAATCGGGTGCCGCACAACGGGCCTACGCCAAGCGTCGGATGCGGGCAGAGCAGTCGGGGGACCAGCATGATCTGCCGAAGCAGCGCGCATCGGCGATGGCTTCGCGAATTCCGTTCGTGGCGGCCATCATTGCGCTGCTCGGCTGCGGTCTCGCGCTCACCCTGCTGCTCACCACCCGTTCGGCGGAGGACAGCTATCAGCTCGGCGATGCCAGGGCGACCAACCGCAAGCTGGCCGACGAACGCGCGGCGCTGCAGCGCGAGGTCGAGGCCGCCGACTCCGCGCCCGAACTCGCCGCCAGGGCCCGCGAACTCGGAATGATCCCGGCCAAGGATCCGGCCCGGCTGGTGATCGGACCGGATGGCGGGGTAACGGTGATCGGCAAGCCGACTCCTGCGCAGGGCGCGCCGGTGCCGCCGCTGAACAGCTCGCCCGCAACACCGACCGTCCCGCCGACGGGCAATGCCCAGGCCCGCGGTGAACGATTGGTTCCGGTGACGACCACGCCGACCGCACCGCCCACCCAGCCGAATACCGGCCAGCCCGCGAACGCCGTTGCGGGACAGGCGAGTCCGACGCCCAGCCCGACACCGGCGAGCCCGGCGCCGACGCCGAGTCAGGTCGCGCAGGCTCCGGTGGAGACACCGCAACCGGAAACTCCGCAGCCTGTACCGACGCAAGCTCGAGCGCCGCAGTCCGAGACACCCCAACCAGCGCCCTCCCCTGACGAGGGCGCCCGATGAGCATGCGGCAGACCAGGCCCGCGTCGCGTCAGCGCCGCGGGCCGTCGGCATCCGCGGGCTCTACCAGAGCCTCCGGGACATCGAGGACGGCAACCGCATCCAGACCGCGGAAGGCCGCCCCGGATCGGCCGCTGCGCCTGCGTCTCGGTGTCGGCCGGGTGATCATGCTGATCGCACTGGCGGTCGTCGCGCTGCAATTGCTGTGGGTACAGAGCATTTCCGCGCCCAGCCTGTCGGCGCAGGCGGCCAGTCAGCGCACCACCCACGAGCCCGAGTACGCCACCCGTGGGCCGATCACCGATCGCAACGGGAAGTCCCTCGCGATCACGCTGAGCGCGCAGGCGCTGACCTTCCAGCCGGTGGTCGTGCGCAAACAACTCACCGATGCGAAGGAGAAGTCGGCCAAGGCTCCGGATCCCGATGAGCGGCTCAAAGCGATCGCCAAGACCATCCACGACAAGATCGGCAAGGACGCGCCCGCCGAATCGGCACTGTTGGACAAGCTGAAGAGCGATACAGAGTTCGTCTATCTCGCCCGTAATGTCGATCCGCGCATAGCCTCCGATATCAAGGTGCAATTTCCCGAGGTCGGCGCCGAGCGCCAGGATGTGCGCGATTATCCGGGCGGCTCGCTGGCCGCCAATGTGCTCGGCACCACCGGCTGGGACGGACACGGCCAGATGGGCCTCGAATCGTCGCTGGACTCGCTGCTGGCGGGTACCGACGGCTCGCAGACCTACGACCGCGGTTCCGACGGTGCGGTTATTCCGGGCAGCTGGCGCGATAAGCAGCCGGCGGTGAACGGCTACTCGGTCCAACTGACCCTGGACTCGGATCTGCAGTACTACGTGCAGCAGCAGGTGCAGCAGGCCAAGGAGATGTCCGGCGCGAACGCGGCCTCGGCCGTCGTGCTTGATGCGAAAACCGGCCAGGTGCTGGCGATGTCGAACGACAACACCTTCAACCCGGCGCTGGGACCGCAGCATTGGGGCAATGCCGAGATGCAGAACCCCTCGGTGCAGGACCCCTTCGAACCCGGTTCGGTCAACAAGATCGTGACCGCGGCCGCGGCCATCGAATACGGCTTGACCAATCCCGACGAGGTGCTGCAGGTGCCCGGCGAGATCCGAATGTCCGGGGTCACCGTGCACGATGCCTGGGAGCACAGCACTTTGCCGTACACCACCACAGGCATCTTCGGTAAGTCCTCCAATGTCGGCACGCTGATGCTGGCGCAGCGGGTCGGCGAGGACCGGTTCGCGGATATGGTCAACCGCTTCGGACTCGGCCAGCGCACCGGTGTCGGATTGCCCGGCGAGAGCCCGGGCCAGGTGCCCGCCCGTGACCAGTGGTCCGGCGGTACCTTCGCGAACCTGCCCATCGGACAGGGCCTTTCGATGACGACCTTGCAGATGACCGGGATGTACCAGGCCATTGCCAATGGCGGCGTGCGGATTCCGCCGCGCATCGTCAAATCCGAGACCGCACCGGACGGCACCCGCACCGAGGAGCCACAGCCCGACGGTGTGCGCGTGGTGAGCGAACAGACCGCGGCCACGCTGCGCACCATGTTCCAGGCGGTCGTGCAGCGCGATCCGATGGGTGTGCAGATGGGGACCGGTGGGTCCGCGGCGATCGATGGCTATCAGGTGGCGGGCAAGACCGGCACCGCCCAGAAGGTCGACCCGAGCTGCCGCTGCTATTCGACTTCGTCGTTCTACATCACTTTCGCCGGTATGGCGCCCGCGGACAACCCGCGCTACGTCATCGGTCTGATGCTCGACGCGCCGATTCGCAGCTCCGACGGCAGCGGTGGCGGGTCGGTGGCGCCGCTGTTCCACAACATCGCCTCCTGGGCGCTGCAGCGCGACCGTATCCCCCCTTCACCCGAGCCGTCGCGACGGTTCGTTCTGCAGGCTTCATAAGATTGGAGCCGCGTTGCCCAGCCGTGAGCCGACGTCGGTAACCTGACTCGACGTTCCCGCCTTTCCTATAGATCCACCCAGTCCCGTCCATGCCGATTCCCGAGAGGAGCCCTGTGCCCGCGCAGTCCAGCCAGCACGTGCTCCGGCCGACCCATCCGCGGTCGACGTCGTTGTCCACCGTACTGGCCATGACCGGTGCCGGCTCGTCGCGAGCCGACCTCGCGCAGATCCAGGTCACCGGCATCGAGCAGCGCTCGCATGCGGTGCAGCTGGGTGATCTGTTCGCCGCGCTGCCGGGCGCGCAGGCGCACGGCGCACGTTTCGCACGCGATGCCGTCGAACGGGGCGCGGTCGCGGTCTTCACCGACCCTGCGGGCGCCGAACTCGCCGGTGAGCTCGGCGTGCCGGTGCTGGTGCGCGAGCAGCCCAGGTCGGTGCTCGGCGAGCTTTCGGGCGCGCTCTACGGCAATCCGTCCGAGCGGCTGCACATCGTCGGTATCACCGGCACCTCGGGCAAGACGACTACTGCGTATCTGGTGGAGGCCGGTCTGGCCGCCGGCGGCCTGTCAACGGCCCTGATCGGCACCATCGAGACCAGGATCGGCGGTCGCCGGGTGCCGAGCGCATTGACCACGCCCGAAGCGCCGCAGCTGCACGCCATGTTCGCGCTGATGGTCGAGCAGGGTGTGGATGCGGTCGTAATGGAGGTTTCCAGCCACGCGCTGGCGCTGGGCCGGGTGGACGGTGTGCGCTTCGCGGTGGGCGCGTTCACCAATCTCTCCCAGGACCACCTGGACTTCCACACCGACTTCGAGGATTACTTCGCCGCCAAGCGCAGGCTTTTCGAACCGGAGTCGCCGGTCGCCGCACGCACCTCGGTCATCTGCGTCGATGACGAATGGGGACGGCGCCTCGCCGCCGATCTCACGGATCCGATCACCGTATCCACCACCGGTTCCGGCACGTGGCAGCTCACCGGCGAGGTGTCCGCGCACGGCGGCGAGCAGGAATTCACCGCTGCCGGACCGGGGGCGAATGTCGATGTGCGCCTGCGGCTTCCGGGCCGCTACAACGTCGCCAATGGACTGCTCGCGGTCGCGGTGTGCACCGCCGCTGGAGTGGAGCCCGCCGTCGCCGCGCCCGCACTGGCCACCGTCGACGTGCCGGGCCGCATGCAGCGGGTCGAGCGCGGACAGGACTTCCTTGCGATCGTCGACTATGCGCACAAGCCCGCGGCGGTGGAGTCGGTGATCGCCACGCTGCGCGGTCATCTGGCGGCCGATACCGGTGGTCGGTTGGCCGTGGTCGTCGGCGCGGGCGGCGACCGGGACGCGGGTAAGCGCCCGCTGATGGGTGCGGCCGGTGCGCGCGGCGCCGATCTGCTGATCATCACCGACGACAATCCGCGCAGCGAGGATCCGGCCGCGATCCGCGCCGCGCTGCGCCGAGGCGCGCTGGCGGTCCCGGAGGCCGAACGCGGTGAGGTACGCGAAATCGGGGACCGGGCCGCGGCCATCGCCGCCGCCGTCGACTGGGCCCGTCCCGGTGACGTGGTGCTGGTGGCAGGCAAGGGACATGAGGCAGGGCAGGAGATCCAGGGCGTGAAGCATCCGTTCGACGATCGCGAGGTGCTCGCGGCGGCGTTGGAGCGACGGGACCGGGGCCCGCAGGACGACAACACCGCCGCGGGAGCGACGGGCCCGGAGACGGTAGCGAAGCGTGACCACGTAGGGCCCCGCGAGCGCGGCCGATCCAATACTGAGCAGAGTCCGCAGGGGTCGGACGCGGAGGACATGACGGTTTCATGATCGAGATGACGCTGCGGGAGATCGCGGAGGTCGTCGGCGGCACGCTGCACGACGCTCCCGACCCGGAGGTGACGGTAACGGGTTCGGTCGAATTCGATTCGCGCCGAATCGGTTCCGGGGATCTTTTCCTGGCCCTGCCCGGTGAACAGGCCGACGGCCACGACTATGCGAAGGCTGCCGTCGACGCCGGTGCGGTCGCGGTGCTCGCGGCCCGTCCGGTGGGCGTGCCCGCGATCGTGGTGGCTCCCAGTCCGGGTACCGTGCCCGCGAAATCCGTTGCGCTGGCCGGTGATTCGGACGGGTCCGGCGCCGCGGTGCTGGTCGCGCTCGCTACGCTCGCCCGGGTGAGCGTCGAACGTCTTTCCGCGGCAGGCGGACTCACCGTGGTCGGGGTGACCGGCTCCTCGGGTAAGACCTCGACGAAGGACCTGCTCGCGGCCGTGCTCACGCCGCTGGGTCCGGTCGTCGCGCCGCCCGGATCGTTCAACAACGAACTCGGCCATCCGTGGACCGCACTGCGCGCCGATGCCGACACCCGCTTCCTGGTACTGGAACTGTCCGCGCGAGGTCCCGGCCATATCGCCGCGCTCGCACAGGTCGCGCCGCCGAAGATCGGTGTCGTGCTCAATGTGGGCACCGCCCATCTCGGTGAGTTCGGCAGTCGCGAGGCGATCGCGCAGACCAAGGGCGAACTCGTCGAGGCGTTGCCGTCGACGGGTCTGGCCGTACTCAACGCCGACGATCCGCAGGTGGCCGCGATGGCCGTACGCACGCAGGCCCGCGTGGTGACGGTCGGCCAAGCGGGCAATGCCGAAATCCGCGCCACCGATGTACATCTCGATGCCGAGGCACGCGCGGGCTTCACGCTGCACACAAGTAAGGGCAGCATCCCGGTGCGGCTCGCCGTGCACGGCGAACACCAGGTCGGCAACGCGCTGTCCGCCGCCGCCGTCGCACTCGAATGCGGTGCGGACCTCGAAACCGTCGCGCAGGCACTCGGCGGCGCACATGCCGCATCGGCCCGCCGCATGGATGTGCGGACCACCGCCGACGGCATCACCGTCGTCAACGACTCCTACAACGCCAATCCGGATTCGGTGCGCGCCGCGCTCAAGGCGCTGGTGACCATGTCGCGTGCGGGCGACGCCCCGCGCCGCAGTTGGGCCGTACTCGGCGAAATGGGTGAACTCGGCGAGGAATCCGTCATCGAACACGACCGGATCGGCCGCCTCGCGGTGCGCCTGGATGTCTCACGGTTGATCGTGGTCGGCACCGGAAGGCCATCCCACGCGATGCACCAGGGCGCGGTAATGGAAGGCTCGTGGGGCGAGGAGTCGATCCTCGTGCCCGATATCGGCGCGGCCGTCGCGCTGCTCGACAACGAGGTCGAACCGGGCGATGTGGTGCTGGTCAAGGCGTCCAAGGCGGTCGGACTGTGGGCGGTCGCCGAACATTTGACCAGCGCGGAACGTGCGGGAATTAGTCGGGGTAGCACGGAGGCGCTCGAATGAGGCAGATTCTGTTCGCGGCTGGGATCGCTTTGGCGGTCTCCATCCTGCTGACGCCGCTGTTGATACGGATTTTCGCCAGGCAGGGCTTCGGGCAGGAGATCCGGGTCGATGGTCCGGCCAGTCATCAGGCCAAGCGCGGCACCCCGACCATGGGCGGTGTGGCCATTCTGGTCGGCATGTGGGCCGGCTACCTGGGCTCACATCTGATCGGCATCGGCTACGACGCCGACGGACCTTCCGCCTCAGGCATTCTGGTGCTCGGGCTGACCACCGCACTCGGTGTGGTCGGCTTCCTCGACGACTTCATCAAGCTGCGCAAGCAGCGCAATCTCGGTCTGTCGGCCGCGGGTAAATACGTCGGTCAGCTCAGCGCCGCGGTCCTGTTCGGCATCCTCGCCTTGCAGTTCCGTGGCGGCAACGGATTGACTCCGGCGAGCAAACATCTGTCCTATGTCCGCGATATCACCACGGTGTCGATGGGCGTGATCATCTTCCTGTGCTGGGTCTGTCTGCTGGTCGTGGCCTGGTCGAATGCGGTGAACCTGACCGACGGCCTGGACGGCCTGGCCGCGGGTTCGATGAGCCTGGTGCTCGGTGCCTACGTGATCATCACGTTCTGGCAGTACCGCAATGCCTGCGCGACGATCCCGGAGGCGGGCTGCTACAACGTGCGCGATCCGCTGGACCTCGCACTGGTCTGCGCCTCGGCCGCCGCCGCGTGTGTCGGCTTCCTGTGGTGGAATGCCGCGCCCGCCAAGATCTTCATGGGCGATACCGGTTCGCTGGCCCTGGGCGGCATGCTCGCAGGCCTGTCCATCACGACCCGCACCGAACTGCTGATGGTCGTGATCGGTGCGCTGTTCGTCGCGGAAACCGCCTCGGTGGTGCTGCAGGTCGCGGTGTACCGCACAACCCGCAACCGGCTATTCAAGATGGCGCCGTTCCATCATCACTTCGAACTCAGCAAGTGGGCCGAGACTACGGTGATCATTCGGTTCTGGCTGTTGGCGGCGATGGCGTCGGCGGTCGGACTCGGCCTGTTCTACAGCGAATATCTCTCAGCGGTCGGGTGAAGTAGCGATGGTCGAACATTCTCCACGGGCCCTGCGAACACCGGGGCCTATGCTCGAATTCCTGCGTGGCCGTGACGTTCTGGTGGCCGGATGGGGTGTCTCGGGTCGCTCGCTGATCGAACCGCTGCGCGATATCGGCGCGCGTCCGGTGGTCACCGACGGCGGTGCCGCCGCATTGGCCGAGGCGGCCGGGCTCGGTCTGGACATCGCGACCTGCACCGAACTGGAAACCGCGGACTGGAGCCGCTTCGCACTGGTCATCACCAGTCCGGGCTGGCGGCCGGATTCGCCGGTGCTCGCCGCCGCGGTGACCGAGGGCACCCCGGTCTGGGGCGATGTCGAATTCGCCTGGTGGGTCGATCAGGCCAGGATCTACGGTCCGGTCCGCAAATGGCTGGTGGTTACCGGTACCAACGGCAAGACCACCACCACCTCGATGGTGCATTCGATCCTGCGCGCGGCCGGTATCGCCAGTGTCGCCTGCGGCAATATCGGACTGCCGATCCTGGATGCGCTGCGCCGCAATCCCGGTCCGCAGGTGCTGGCGGTCGAGCTGTCCTCGTTCCAATTGCATTGGGCGCCTTCGGTGCGGCCCGAGGCCGGTGTGGTGCTGAATGTGGCCGAGGATCACCTGGATTGGCACGGCGGCCTCGATGCCTACGCCGCCGCCAAGTCCAGGGCGCTCTACGGCCGAGTCGGTGTCGTCGGACTCGACGATCCGGTGGCCGCCTCGCTGGCCCGGCGCAGTAAAGCGCGCCGGACGGTCGGCTTCCGCATCGGTGTACCCGCCGACGGCGAACTCGGTGTCGTGGACGGCAAACTGCTCGACCGCGCCTTCACCAAGGCCGCGATCCTGGCCGAGGTCGGCGACATCAGCCCCAAGGGACCGGCCGGTGTCGCCAACGCACTCGCCGCCGCCGCGCTGACCAGGGCCATCGATGTGGCACCGCAATTCGTGCGGGAAGGTCTCATCGAGCACAGGGTCGGTCCGCACCGGGCCGCCTTCGTGCGCGAGGTGTCCGGTGTCGAATTCATCGATGACTCCAAGGCCACCAACCCGCATGCCGCCCGCTCCTCGATTCTCGGTCACCCGCAGGTGGTTTGGATCGCCGGCGGGCAGCTGAAGGGTGCATCGGTCGAGGATCTGGTCGAGGAGACCGCCGATCGCCTCGTGGCGGCCGTGCTGATCGGGGCCGACTCGCCGGTGATCGCGGCCGCATTGGCGCGACACGCGCCCGAGGTCCCGGTTGTCGAGGTCCGCGCGGGAGACCATGCAGGAATGGGTGACGCTGGGATCGATGGGGCTGCGAGCGCCGACGCCGTGATGGCGCACGCCGTGCGCGCCGCGGCCGGATTCGCCCGCCCCGGGGACACTGTGCTGCTGGCTCCGGCCGCGGCCTCCTTGGACATGTTCGCCGACTACACCCACCGCGGGCGCAGTTTCGCCGCGGCGGTGGCCGCGCTGGAAGACGGTGACATCGGGCGGCATCTATGACCGAGACGACCCGGCGGAATCGGCTGGCGGCCACCAAGTTCGGCGCCTGGCTGGCGCGCCCGCTCGCGTCGTTCCATCTCGTCGTCACGATCGCGACACTGCTGACGGTGCTCGGTCTGGTCATGGTGTTGTCGGCATCGAGCGTCGAGGCGTATGTCGACGGCGGGTCGGCGTATTCGTTGTTCATCCAGCAGGCCATGTTCGCCGCGATCGGTGCGGTGCTGTTCTATCTGGCACTGCGGATTTCGTTGCGCCGACTGCGGCAATGGTCGTTTCCGCTGTTCGCGATCTCGGTGCTGGCGCTGTTGCTGGTGCTGATTCCCGGCATCGGCTCGGAGGTGCAGGGTGCGCGGCGCTGGTTCTTCCTCGGGCCGGTCTCGGTGCAGCCATCGGAGATCGTGAAGGTGACGCTGGTGGTGTGGGGTGCGCATCTGCTCGCCTCGCGTCGCTCGGAACAGGCCGGCTTGAAAGACATTCTGGTGCCGCTGGTGCCTGCCGGTCTGCTGGTGTGTCTGCTCGTCGTGCTCGAGCCGAACCTGTCCACCACCATCGCGCTGGGCATCGTGCTCGCCGCACTGCTGTGGTTCGGCGGGCTGCCGGTGCGGCTGTTCGTCACCATCGCGATTTCGGGCATGATCGCCGCTGGCATCCTCGCGCTGTCCGCCGGTTATCGCTCGGACCGGATGCGCGCCTTCTTCAATCCGGGCGACGATCCGCAGGGCATCAATTATCAAGCGCGCCAGGCGCTGTACTCGCTGGCCGACGGCGGGATCTGGGGTCGCGGCCTCGGCCAGAGCCGCGCCAAATGGCAGTACCTGCCGAACGCGCACAACGACTTCATCTTCGCCATCATCGGCGAGGAACTCGGATTCCTCGGCTGCGCACTGGTTCTGGGCCTGTTCGCACTGTTCGTCTACACCGGCCTGCGCATCGCGAGTCGTTCGGTCGATCCGTTCCTGCGCCTGCTCACCGCGACCGCGACGACCTGGATCACCGGCCAGGCGCTGATCAATATCGGCTATGTGGTCAACCTGCTCCCGGTGACCGGTCTGCAGCTGCCACTGGTTTCGGCGGGCGGTTCGTCGCTGGCGATCACCCTGTTCATGTTCGGCATCATCGCCAATGCGGCCCGGCACGAGCCCGAGGCGATTTCGGCGCTGCAGGCCGGACAGGACGGCAGATTCAGCCGGCTGCTGCGATTGCCCAAGCCTGAGGTGTACTCACCGGCGAAGGCAGACGCGGCACGTGCCCGCTCGGCCGCGGCCAAGGCCAAGGCGGCCGAACAGCGGGCACGGGCCGAACGGGCCAAGGCCGACCGGGCACGGGCCGCACTGCCGCAGGGACGGCGCAGCCAGTCCGAATCCGGTCGACGCCGCGTGCCCGAGAGCCGGGGAACGAGTTCGCTGCGGGCGACCAGGGCGTGGGAGCCGAGCTATCCGATAAACCATGCGAGAGATCGGGGAAGATCCAGGTGAGTGCGGAGCGACCCCGCAAACCACTGTCGGTGATCGTCGCGGGCGGTGGTACCGCGGGACATATCGAGCCCGCGCTGGCCGTCGCCGACGCGCTGCGGCGGCTCGACGATTCGATCCGGGTCACCGCACTCGGCACCGAACGCGGCCTCGAGACCAAACTGGTGCCCGAACGCGGCTATCCGCTGGAGTTGATCCCGCCGGTGCCGTTGCCGCGCAAGCCGAGCGCGGATCTGCTGCGGCTGCCCGGCCGCGTCCGGGCCTCGGTGGCCAAGACCAGGGCGGTCATCGATGCGGTCGAGGCCGATGTGATCGTCGGCTTCGGCGGCTATGTCGCACTGCCCGCCTATCTCGCCGCAGGCCGTGGCGCGCTCGGCCGCAGGCGCGCGGTACCGGTGGTGGTGCACGAGGCGAATGCCAAGGCGGGGATCGCCAATAAGGTCGGCGCCAGGCGCGCGGCCAGAGTGCTTGCCGCCGTACCCGATTCGGGTCTGGCCAAGGCCGAGGTCATCGGCATTCCGGTGCGCGGGTCCATTACCTCGCTGGATCGGGCCGCACTGCAGGCCGAGGCCCGTGCGCATTTCGGCCTGCCCGCCGAGGGACCGGTCCTGCTCGTCTTCGGTGGCTCGCAGGGTGCGGTCTCGTTGAACAAGGCGATCTCCGGCGCGGCGCCACAGCTGGCCGCGGCGGGCGTCTCGGTGCTGCACGCGCACGGACCCAAGAACACCCTCGAGGTCGCGGAATCGGATGAGGGTGGGGCGCGGTATATCGCCGTGCCGTATCTTTCCCGGATGGACCTGGCCTATGCCGCCGCCGACGCGGTCGTCTGCCGCTCCGGCGCGATGACCGTCGCCGAGGTGTCGGCGGTCGGTCTGCCCGCGTTCTATGTACCGCTGCCGCACGGCAACGGTGAGCAGGAACTCAATGCCAGGCCGATCGTCCGTCAGGGGGGTGGCAGAATCGTCCCCGATGCCGAGCTGACCCCGAAATACGTGATCGACGAGGTGATACCTTTGCTGACCGACCACGCACGGCTGATCGAGATGAGCCTGTCCGCTGCAGGCGCCGGACACCGCGACGCCGCCGACGAGCTGGCGCGCATTGTCGTCGAGGTGAGCGGCCGGTGACCACGGGAGCCGATGCCACCGAATACGGGGCGGTCGAATCCGGTGCCGACGAGACGCGCTCGGCCCTGCCGCCCGAATTGGCGCGCGTGCATATGGTCGGTATCGGCGGGGCGGGCATGTCCGGCATCGCTCGCATCCTGCTTTCGCGTGGTGGCTCGGTCTCCGGCTCGGATGCCAAGGAGAGTCGTGGTGTGCTCGCGCTGCGGGCCCGCGGCGCCCAGGTGCGCATCGGTCACGATGCCAGTGCCCTGGATCTGCTGCCCGGCGGCCCGACCGCGGTGGTCACCACCTACGCGGCCATCCCGAAGACCAATCCCGAACTGGTCGAGGCGAATCGGCGCGATATTCCGGTGCTGTTGCGTCCCGCCGTACTCGCCTCGCTGATGCAGGGACATCGCACGCTGCTGGTCTCGGGCACGCACGGCAAGACCTCGACCACCTCCATGCTGATCGTGTCGTTGCAGCACTGCGGATTCGATCCGTCCTTCGCGGTCGGCGGTGAACTCAACGAGGCGGGCACCAATGCCCACCACGGCACCGGCGAGATCTTCGTCGCCGAAGCCGACGAGAGCGACGGCTCGCTGCTGCAGTACGACCCGGATGTCGCCGTGGTCACCAATATCGAATCCGATCACCTGGACTTCTTCGGCTCCGATGAGGCCTATGTCCAGGTATTCGACGATTTCGCCGATCGTCTCGGCCCCGGCGGGCTGCTGGTGGTGTGTTTGGACGATCCCGGTTCACGGGCGCTGGCCGAGCGGGTCGGTGCGCGATTGGCGGAGAAGAACGTTCGGGTACTCGGCTACGGGTCGGGTGAGCTGTCCGACGCGCCGGTTCCGGTGGGCGTGCGGCTGCACAGCTGGGAGCCGCGCGATGTCGGCGGCTTGGCTCAGTTCCAGCTCGCCGATGAGGCCGCGCCGCGCACCCTGCGACTCGCGGTGCCCGGTCGGCATATGGCGCTCAACGCATTGGCCGCGCTGCTCGCCGCACGCGCCGCCGGTGCGGATGTGGACGAAATCATCCAGGGGCTGGAGGGTTTCGGCGGTGTGCACCGCCGGTTCCAGTTCGTGGGCCGGGAAAACGGGGTGCGCGTCTTCGACGATTACGCCCACCACCCGACCGAAGTGCGTGCGGTACTCGGCGCGGCCGCGGAACTGGTGCAGCAGGAGGCCCGCGACGGTGCGCGCTCCCGACAGGGCAGGGTCATAGTGGTGTTCCAACCACACCTCTACAGCCGCACCGCCACCTTCGCCCAGGATTTCGGCGCGGCGCTGAGCCTTGCCGACGAGGTTGTCGTGCTCGATGTCTTCGGAGCGCGGGAGAAGCCGCTGCCCGGCGTCAACGGCGCACTCGTCGCCCAAGCCGTCACCAAACCCGTGCACTACCAGCCGGATATGTCGCGGGTCGGTCGTCAGGTCGCGGGTCTGGCACTGCCCGGCGATGTGGTGATCACCATGGGCGCGGGTGATGTGACGATGCTCGGCAGCCAGATTCTCGATGGGCTGCGAGCTCGTCCGCAATACGGGCGGTGACCCGCGATGCGAACCGCGGGTGACTGGTTCGACCGGGCACACCGGGGTCGCCTGCGCCTGTGGAGTTTGCTCGGTGTGTGCGTCCTTACCGTTGTCGTTGTACTGGCCTGGTTCACCCCGGTGCTTTCGGCGAGCACGGTCGAGATCGACGGTTTGGTCGCGGTGCCCGAGGAACAGGTGCGCGATAAACTCGAGATCCCGTCCGGCCGCTCGATGTTGCGCATCGACACAGATGCGATGGCCAGGCGGGTGGCGAGCATTCAGAAGGTCCGCACTGCACGGGTGCAACGCGTATTTCCGTCCACCGTCAAGGTAACGGTGGTGGAGCGCACGCCAGTACTGTTCTGGGACAGTCCGCAAGGCGCGCATCTGCTGGATGCGGAGGGCGTGGAGTTCGCGATCGAAGAGGCGCCCATCGGCGTTCCGAAGCTCACCACGGAACATCCCGGCGGCGACGATCCGGTCACCCGGGCAGCGGCCTCGGTTCTGTCGGTACTGCCCGCTGCGCTGGTCGTGCAAGTGGACGAGGTTGTCGCGCGGTCGATTTCGGATATTTCGCTGAACCTGCGTGACGGCCGCACGGTACTGTGGGGAGGAACTAATGACGCGGAACGCAAGGCGGCCGTGGTGATGCCGCTGTTGACCCGCGATGGAACGGTGTTCGATGTTTCGAGTCCGAATCTGGTCACGGTAAAGTGATCGATACCCATTGTGCCCAGGGGTTTTTCGATGGAACTGTGACCGCAGTGGGAACAGCCCAGCGAGACCGGGGGTTCGGGGGCAACCGTTCACGATACGACGTGTTGCGCGGTGAGACGAGAGGGATCACACAAGATTCTGTCAGTCGTTTCGGCGCGCCTGCGCGTCTATCGCGGCGGCTGCGAATAGCGTTCCGCAGCAGTCGGATACTTGACATAACGCTAACCCTGTGGTTGAGGTTTAGGGTTTGCCCGAACTGTCACAGGCCGAATGTCGAGAACCCGAAAACGACAGACTTTAGATCGAAGGAAGGCGAGAGCCCATGACGCCCCCGCACAACTACCTTGCTGTGATCAAGGTCGTCGGCATCGGTGGCGGCGGCGTGAATGCCGTCAACCGGATGATCGAACAGGGACTCAAGGGAGTCGAGTTCATCGCGGTCAACACCGACGCGCAGGCGCTGCTGATGAGCGATGCCGACGTCAAGCTCGACGTCGGCCGTGAGCTCACCCGCGGTCTCGGCGCCGGTGCCGACCCGGAGGTCGGTCGCAAAGCCGCCGAGGATCACAAGGACGAGATCGAAGAGGTGCTCAAGGGCGCCGACATGGTCTTCGTCACCGCGGGTGAGGGCGGCGGCACCGGTACCGGTGGTGCACCCGTCGTCGCGAGCATCGCGCGCAAACTCGGTGCGCTCACCATCGGTGTGGTCACCAGGCCGTTCTCCTTCGAGGGCAAGCGCCGTGGCAACCAGGCCGAAGTGGGCATCAACCTGCTGCGCGAATCCTGCGACACGCTCATCGTCATCCCGAACGATCGGCTGCTGCAGCTCGGCGATGCGGCGGTCAGCCTGATGGACGCCTTCCGCTCCGCCGATGAGGTGCTGCTCAACGGTGTGCAGGGCATTACCGACCTGATCACCACCCCGGGTCTGATCAACGTCGACTTCGCCGACGTGAAAAGCGTGATGTCCGGCGCGGGCAGCGCTTTGATGGGCATCGGCTCGGCGCGCGGCGAGGGCCGTTCGGTCAAGGCCGCCGAGTCGGCGATCAATTCGCCGCTGCTCGAGGCATCGATGGATGGTGCGCACGGCGTACTGCTCTCGATCGCGGGCGGTTCGGATCTGGGTCTGTTCGAGATCAACGAGGCGGCCTCGCTGGTGCAGGAGGCCGCGCATATCGAGGCGAATATCATCTTCGGTACCGTCATCGACGATTCGCTCGGCGATGAGGTTCGCGTCACGGTGATCGCGGCCGGTTTCGACGGCGGCGGTCCGGCCAGGCGCACCTTCGAGGCGGGTCGCGGCGCGATCGGGTCGGGTCGGGCCGGTGAGATCGGCCAGACCAGCCGGGCCAGCGAGATCGCCGCCGCCTCGCGTACCGAAACCGCTTCCGCCGCAGGTCAAACCAGCTCCACTCGGGGTGCGGTGCCCAGCTACCGGGATTCCGAGCGGGCGCGCACGCTGGCCGAGCCGACGGCAACGCACACTACGCGCTCACATATCGAGCCGCCGGATTCCGATGACGACGACGATGTCGACGTGCCTTCGTTCATGCGTCGGTAGGAAGGCCCAACCCTCCGAGCACTACTAGGCTCGGAGGTATGACAGCGCCGACATTGACCGTTCGACGAGTGACGACCACGAGAGCGGGCGGTTTCTCGGCGCCGCCATACGATTCGTTCAATCTCGGGGATCATGTGGGGGACGACCCGGCGACCGTTCAGCGGAACCGGGACCGGCTGGCCGAGGGGATCGGCCTGACACCGGATCGGCTCGTGTGGATGGAACAGATCCACGGGCGCAATGTCGAAATCATCGATGGGCCACCGGATGCACCGGTGCCCGCCACCGACGCACTGGTGACGACCGTGCCAGGCCTGGCACTGGTGGTGCTCACCGCGGACTGTGTACCGATCCTGCTATCCGATGACGAAGCGGGGGTGATCGCGGCTGTGCACGCCGGGCGAATCGGCGCGCGCATCGGCATCGTGCCGCGGGTATTGGACGCGATGGTTGCGGCAGGCGCCAGCATCGAGCGGATCGGCGCCTTCCTCGGTCCGGCCGCATCGGGCCGTCAATACGAGGTGCCCGCCGCGATGCGTGCCGATGTCGAGGCGCATCTGCCCGGCAGCGCGACAACCACCGCGCGCGGCACCCCCGGACTCGACCTGCGCGCCGGAATCAAAAGACAGCTGACCGAAGCCGGAATCGGCGGGGTGGCCATCGATCCGCGCTGCACGATCGAGGACAAGACGCTGTTCAGTCATCGCCGCGGCGCACCGACCGGGCGCATGGCCGGTGTCATCTGGATACAGGCGGACGCATGAGTACGGAATCCGTTGCGGCCGAGGCCATGGACGGCCGGACCGCCGAACTCGCGGCGAACCTCGCCGATCTGAACAAGCGAATCGGCGCGGCTTGTCATGCGGCCGGACGTGATCCGGATTCGGTGCGGCTGCTGCCCGTGACGAAGTTCTTCCCGGCCACCGATATCGCCATCCTGCATCGCTTGGGCTGCAGGGAATTCGGCGAGTCCAGGGAACAGGAGGCAACGGCGAAGGTCGCCGAACTGGCCGGGCTCGCGGATGTGCGCTGGCACATGATCGGTCGGCTGCAGCGCAACAAGGCTCGGATCGTCGCGCGCTGGGCACATGCGGTGCACTCGGTCGACAGCGAACGCCTGGCAACGGCCCTTGACACCGCGGCGCGGGCCGCGTTGGACGCGGGGGAGCGAGGCGAACCGGTTCGCGTCTTGATACAGGTGAGCCTGGACGAGGATCCGGGTCGCGGTGGCGTCGCTCCGGAAGATCTTGTGGCGCTGGCCGATCGGGTGGCCACCGCACCGGGACTGCAGCTCGCGGGCCTGATGGCGATTCCCCCGCTCGACGCCGTGCCCGACGACGCTTTTGCACGCCTTGCGCATTTGCACTCGCTGGTACGCGCGGACCATCCGGAAGCGACCGAACTCTCCGCGGGCATGTCGAGTGATCTGGAATCGGCGATCGAACACGGTTCTACCTGTGTGCGTGTCGGTACCGCCTTGATGGGCGCTCGACCGATAACCTCGGCGTAGCAAAGAAACCTCATCAGTCACATTCGACACATATGCTGGGACTGGAGAGGACTGAGCAAGACTTCAACACCCGGCCGCCACCGGGGCCGAAGGAAGGTCTATGAAATGAGCACGCTGCACAAGTTCAAGGCGTACTTCGGCATGGTTCCGCTCGAGGATTACGAAGACGACTATGTCGCCGAGCCGGCCCCGCGGGGTGTGGACGAGCGCGGCTCACGTCGTCCCCGGCCCCGTGACTATTCCGAGCGCGCCGGTTACGGCGCGGACCGCTATGCCGAAGACCGCTACGACGATGAGCCGGATTATCCTGAGCCGGCGTACAAGTCGCCGTACAAGGCGGGATACCCGGTGTCTCGGCGCGACGATTATGTCGATGAGCCCTATGTGGACGACCGCTATGATGCGCGGCCGCGTCCCACCAGGATCGATGCCGCGCCGGGCGCGTCCCGATTCCGTGCGGGCGGTAATGCGCCGATGCTGCGGGGAGCCACCAGGGGTGCGCTCGCCGTCGATCCCGAGGCCGAGGAGCGGCGACTGGAGGAGCGCGTGCGCCCCGAGCCCGCGCCCGCACGCCGGCCGGGGATCTTCGAGGACGGAGGTCCCTTGTCCAAGATCACGACGCTGCGCCCGCGCGACTACAGCGAGGCCCGCATCATCGGTGAGCGCTTCCGCGAGGGCAACCCGGTGATCATGGATCTGGTCGATCTGAGCAATGCCGATGCAAAGCGGCTGGTCGACTTCGCCGCCGGCCTCGCGTTCGCGCTGCGTGGCTCATTCGACAAGGTCGCGACCAAAGTGTTCCTGCTCTCACCGGCCGATGTCGATGTCTCGGCCGAAGAACGTCGCAGGATCGCCGAAACCGGCTTCTACAACCAGAAATAGCGCTGTGATCCGGGGGTTCTGTTAGACCCGTTGCGTATGGGGCGGTGTGGTCATTTTGCGCGACGCGGATTTTGGGGCAGAGTGAGGTCGTGGCCTTGTTTGCGGTGCTGTACTTCGTACTGTTCATCTTCTGGCTGTTGTTGATCAGCCGAGTGATCGTGGAGTTCATCCGCAGCTTTGCCCGAGACTGGCGCCCGAGCGGCTTCGTCGTCGTCATCCTCGAGGTGATCTTCACGATCACCGATCCTCCGGTGAAACTCCTGAGGCGGTTGATACCACCGGTGTCATTGGGAGGAATTCGGCTCGATCTGTCGATTATGGTCCTGCTTTTCGTCGTCTTCATCTCGATGACGTTTGTGGGCGGCCACGCCGACGGGTAGCCCTGGTGTGACAGAATGAACCGAGAAGATAGCTTGCTAGATCTGCTAGATCTCCAAAAGACGCGTGAAGGGATCCTTCCATGCCGCTGACCCCAGCCGATGTGCACAACGTCGCGTTCAGCAAACCGCCGATCGGAAAGCGGGGCTACAACGAGGATGAAGTAGATGCCTTCCTGGACCTCGTGGAGCAGGAGCTCTCGCGTCTGATCGAGGAGAACGCTGACCTGCGCCAGCGGGTTGCCGAACTCGATGCGGAACTGGCCGATGCCAAGAAAAATCGCGGTCCGGCCAATGTCGCCGCGGTGAAAGCGCCGGTCCAGCAAGCCCCGCCGCCCCCGCCCGAGCCCATCAAGCCGCCGGTGCAGCAGGCCCCGCCGCCACCTCCGATGCCGGTCGCGGCGCCGGTAGCCAAGGATGCGCCGAGCGCCGATGCGAACCTTCAGGCGGCCAAGGTGCTCAGCCTCGCCCAGGAGATGGCGGACCGGCTGACCAGCGATGCGAAGCTCGAGGCGGAGAACCTGCTTTCGAATGCGCGGGCCAATTCCGAACGCCTGGTCGGCGATGCGCGAACCCGCTCGGAAGCGATGATCGCCGATGCGCGGCAGAAGTCGGACGCGATGCTGTCGGATGCCCAGACCCGTTCGGACAACCAGCTACGGCAGGCCAAGGAGAAGGCCGATGCGCTGCAGGCCGACGCCGAGCGCAAGCACACCGAGATCATGGCCACCATCACCCAGCAGCGCAGCGTGCTGGAGAGCCGGATCGAGCAGCTCAAGACCTTCGAGCGGGAATACCGCGTGCGGCTGAAGTCGTACCTGGAGTCCCAGCTCGAGGAGCTGGAGAACCGTGGCTCGGCGGTGCCGGTGGATGGTGGCGAGGCCTTCGTCGACGCCAATACCGCGAACAATCTCGCTCCCGCCTCGTTCGCCAAGGGCGCCAAGTAATCTCGTAGTAGAGAGATATCTCCGCTGTAGTTGCTGTTCGAGTAGCTAGAGGTACGCCGAGCCGCCTGGCATGCCTAGGGGGTCAAAATGCTCGTCTTGACGCTCGTCCTTGCGGCGATCGGGTTCGCCCTGCTAGTGGCCGCGCTGACCACCGGGTCGGTGCTGTGGGCCTGGGGGTGCATCCTTATCTGTATCGTGGGCGCTGTGCTGTTGCTGGTGAGCGCGCTTTCTATGCGCAGCTCCGATGGCGATGCCGCGCCGCCACCTGGTCGGCATGCCAAACGGTAATCGTTGGGCCCGACAAACTGGTTTGACCGTCCTGGTTAGAATCAAACATGTAATCGGCGTAGATCCGGCCATCACCGGGGAGTCTTCGGAAGAACGGTGCGCGGGCCGCGCTCAGTAGAACCGAACGGGTGAGCCCGTCACAGCTCGAAACGAGAGGTCCTGGTTGGTCGCGCGGATCGGCGCGCCGCTCGGACAAGCGGGGTGGTACCGCGGTTTCGACGCAACCGGCGTCGTCATCGTCCCCGTGCTGACACATACGCGCCACGGCGCGGCGGCACGAGGAGACGGATCCGCAATGGCGGACGAACCTTCCAGCAACGCATACCCGCGCGTCGATCTGGGTGCTGGCAGCGGTGCATCCTTCCCCGACCTGGAACGTCGGGTACTCGACGCCTGGGCTACCGACGACACCTTCCGCGCCAGCATCGAGAATCGTTCGGGTGCGGCGGAGTTCGTCTTCTACGACGGACCGCCGTTTGCCAACGGATTGCCACATTATGGACATCTGCTCACTGGGTACGTCAAGGATCTCGTCCCGCGTTTCCAGACCATGCGCGGCAAGCAGGTCGATCGACGTTTCGGCTGGGACTGTCACGGACTGCCCGCGGAAATCGAAGCGGAAAAGCAGCTCGGTATCACGGACAAATCACAGATCGATGCCATGGGGCTCGCGGAATTCAACGCGGCCTGTAAATCATCGGTACTGCGCTACACCGGGGAATGGCGTAATTATGTGACGCGTCAGGCCCGTTGGGTGGACTTCGACAACGACTACAAGACGTTGGATCTCGACTTCATGGAGTCGGTGATGTGGGCGTTCAAGTCGCTGTACGACAAGGGCCTGATCTACCAGGGCTTCCGGGTGCTGCCCTACAGCTGGTACGAGCAGACCCCGCTGTCGAATCAGGAAAGCCGGCTCGACGACGCCTACAAGATGCGTCAGGATCCGGCCGTCACCGTGGATATGGTGCTACGCGTGCCAGGTGAGCATCCGCTGCACGAACTCGACGGCGCGAACGCACTCATCTGGACCACCACGCCGTGGACGCTGCCGTCGAACCTCGCGATCGCGGTGCACCCGGATGTGCGCTACGTGCATGTGCGCGGCGCCGACGGCAAGCGCTATCTGCTGGCCGCCGAGCGGGTCTCGCACTACGCCCGCGAATTCGGCGATGAGCCAGAGGTACTCGGCGAGTTCGACGGCGCCGCCCTCTCGGATCTGGCCTACGCACCGCCGTTCGACTTCTTCGTCGGTCATCCCAACGCGCACCGCGTGCTGACCGCCGACTACGTGACCACCGACTCCGGCACCGGAATCGTGCACCTCGCACCGGCCTTCGGTGAGGAGGATATGGATGTCGCAGGCGCCAACGGCATCGAACTCGTGCAGCCGCTGGATCCGGGCGGCAAGTTCACCTCGATGGTGCCGCCGTACGAGGGCCTGATGGTCTTCGACGCCAATCCGGTGATCATCAAGGACCTCAAGGCGGCCGGAAAGCTGCTGCGGCACGAGACGATCGAGCACTCCTACCCGCACAGCTGGCGCTCCGGCCAGCCGCTGATCTACATGGCGGTGCCGTCCTGGTTCGTTGCGGTGACCAAGTTCCGCGACCGGATGGTCGAGCTGAATCAGCAGATCACCTGGGTGCCCGAACACATCCGCGACGGACAGTTCGGCAAGTGGCTCGAGGGTGCGCGCGACTGGAATATCAGTCGCAACCGTTACTGGGGCAGCCCGATCCCGGTGTGGGTCTCCGATGATCCGGCCTACCCGCGTACCGATGTGTACGGCTCGCTGGCGGAGTTGGAGCGTGACTTCGGCGTGCGCCCGACCGATCTGCACCGGCCGAACATCGATGAGCTGACCCGGCCGAATCCCGATGATCCGACCGGTAAGTCGACCATGCGCCGGGTGCCGGAGGTGCTGGACTGCTGGTTCGACTCGGGTTCGATGCCATATGCCCAGGTGCACTACCCGTTCGAGAACAAGGAGTGGTTCGACAGCCACTTCCCGGGCGATTTCATCGTCGAGTACAACGGGCAGACCCGCGGCTGGTTCTACAACCTGCACGTGCTCTCGACCGCGCTGTTCGACAGTCCGGCCTTCAAAACCGTTGCCGCGCACGGCATCGTGCTCGGTGACGACGGACTGAAGATGAGCAAGTCCAAGGGCAACTACCCGGATGTGAACGACGTGTTCGACCGGGACGGCTCCGATGCGATGCGCTGGTTCCTGATGAGTTCGCCGATCCTGCGCGGCGGCAATCTCATCGTCACCGAGCGCGGCATCCGCGAGGGGATCGGCCATGCGCTGCGCCCGCTGTGGAACGCGTGGACCTTCCTGCAGCTCTACGCCTCGAAAACAGGTGTATGGCGCACGGATTCACCGCATGTGCTTGACCGCTACATCCTGGCCAAGCTGGCCGCGACCCGGGATGTGATGACCGAGGCGCTCGAGGTCTACGACATCGCGGGCGCCTGCGAGGAATTGCGTTCCTTCGCCGACGCGCTCACCAATTGGTATGTGCGCCGGTCGCGTTCGCGCTTCTGGGAGGAGGACCGGGATGCGGTCGACACACTGCACACAGTGCTCGAGGTCGTCACCCGGCTGGCCGCGCCGCTGCTGCCGCTGATCTCCGAGGTGATCTGGCGTGGGCTGACCGGCGAGCAGTCGGTGCACCTGGCCGACTGGCCCAAGGAGGGTGAGCTGCCAGAGGATCCGGATCTGGTCGCCGCCATGGACGAAGTCCGGGTGGTCTGCTCGACGGTGCTGAGCCTGCGCAAGGCGCAGAACCTGCGGGTGCGCCTGCCGCTGGCCGAGGTGACCATCGCAGCGCCCGATGCCGAGCGGCTGCGGCCGTTCGCCGACATCATCGCCGATGAGGTGAACGTCAAGAAGGTCGACCTGACCACCGATGTCGCAGTGCACGGCCGTTTCGAGCTGGTCGTAAACGCCCGCGCCGCGGGCCCGCGCCTCGGCAAGGATGTGCAGACGGTGATCAAGGCGGTGAAGGCGGGCGAATGGTCCGAGAACGCCGCCGGTGTGGTCACCGCGGCGGGCATCGAACTGCTGCCGGAGGAGTACACCCAGCGCCTGGTCGCGGCCGAACCGGAGTCGACCGCGGCCCTGCCCGGCAATGCCGGCCTGGTCGTGCTCGATTCGGTGGTGACCGAGGAGCTCGAGGCCGAGGGCTGGGCCCGCGATGTGATCCGCGATCTGCAGGAGACGCGAAAGTCCCTGGGGCTGGACGTATCCGATCGCATCACCGTGGTGCTCGCGGTGCCCGACGATAAGCAGGTCTGGGCACAGACCCATCGCGATCTCATCGCGGGCGAAATCCTCGCCACCGAGCTGACTTTCGGTGATCCGGGCGCGGATGCCGCCGACATCGTCGGTGGCGTGCGGGTGTCGATCGCCAAGGTCTGACCGGCCGCTCGGCTGGAGCACGGTCGTTCGAACGGCAGTCGGGGCGGGATCTCTTGAGATCCCGCCCCGACTTGCGCCTATAGCCCGCTCTTATGTGATGCAAATCACATGCCAAGAATTAGCTGATTCCCTTGTCGTGCTCGAACAATGCCCGGCACAATCGGGATGTTACTGCTGGTTCGCAGATCGACTTCTGTGACGGCAGTGAATGTTCGTGCTTGAACTGCTCTACCTGAAATACCTTGCGCCACATGCGGATACGTGCCGCAGCGCAGGTTCTGTGACGTGCGGTTCCATCCCCCCGATGACGAGGCCGGTACCGCGTGTTTGCCGGGTCGACGGAAGGGGCGAGCATATGACCAGCGCGCACAAGAAGGCATTTCGCGGGATAGCTATGGGGTTTCTGGTGTCGATCGTCATGTCGCTCGTCCTGGCCGGACCGGCGCGCGGTGATACCGGAAGCGCGTCCGGTTCGGGTAGTTCCGGCTCCGCATCCGGCAGTTCCGGCAGTTCCAGCGGATCCGCGGCGCTGCCGCTGCCCAGTACCGCCGGACTCGGCGCACTCACCGCGGCCTACACCCAGATCGGCAAACCCTACGAATGGGGCGGAACCGGCCCGTTCGCCTGGGACTGCTCGGGGCTGGTCCAGTGGGCATTCCGTCAGGTCGGGGTGAAGCTGCCGCGCACCACCTACGAGCAGGCCAAGGTCGGCGCTGCGGTGCCGTTCCGGGCCCTCTCACCGGGCGATGTCGTCATCCTCAATGACGACGCCTCACATGTCGGCATCTACGCGGGCTTCGGGCAGATCCTGGATGCGCACGACTGGGGCGTTCCGGTCGGTCTGCACCCGCTCCGCGACTTCGACATCTTTACGATCCGTCGTTTCTGATCCGGATCCGCCACGTTTCCACCGACCAGCGCCGGTCGGGGATCGTCGTCCTGTGTGCCCAGGTCGAACCCGCGCTCAATCGACGAGCTGGCGCAGCAGCGGTCCGTACTGCGGATGCGCCAGTGCCGAGGCGAATTGCGCGACCAGGTAGTCGGCCGGGTTGCCGGTGTCGTACCAGCGGCCCTGGATGACCTGGCCGAAGACCGGGTTCTCGGCGGCGTGCACATTGATCGCATCGGTGAGGTACACCTCGCCGGTGCGGTGTTCGTACCACTGCTCGGTCTGTCTGCGCAGTTCGCAGATGATGCCGGGGGTGACGACATAGCCGCCGATCGCGGCATAGTTCGACGGTGCGTCCTCGGGCTTCGGCTTTTCCCGCAGCCCGGTAATGCGCAGCAGGCCGTTGCCCTGGTCGTCCGCGACGACCGGGACGCCGTAGCGCTGGGATTCGGACGGATCCATCGGCATCAGCGCGAGCACCGGCGCGCCGGTCGCCTCATAGGCGTCGATCAGCTGCTGGGCGCGTGGCACCCCGGCGACGAAGACGTCGTCGGGCCACAGCACCAGCATCGGCTCGTCGCCGAGATTGCGGGCGGCATTGAGCACCGGGGTGCCGTTGCCGTAAGGCCCGTGCTGATCGAGGTAGGTGATATGCCCGAGCCGGGACAGCTCGCCGACCTCCTCCACCGCGTCGGCGTAGGCGTCCTTGCCGTCGGCGCGTAGCTGGGCCACCAGGGCCGGATTGGGGCGGAAATGGTCCTGGATCAGGGACTTTCCGCTGCTGACCACGATGGTGATATCGGTGATTCCGGATGCGACCAGCTCCCGGACGGTGTGCTCGATGACCGGCTTGTCGCCGACCGGCAGCATCTCCTTGGGGATGGCCTTGGTCAGCGGGAGCAGCCGGGAGCCGATTCCGGCGGCCGGTATCACGGCCTTGCGGATCTTCATGATCCGATCATCACATACCCGAGCGGGTCCGAACCGGTGATCCCCAGGCTTGGGCCGGCCATGTCGAGGCGGCAACACATCGGTATCGGACCTGGTCACGCGTGGTTGGGCAGGGCAGAGCGCCGCGCTCGCCGCTTCGTCGCGCCGCGAAGTTCGATAGCAATCTCGCAGAAACTACTCGGCTGACGTGCACCCGGCACTCAGGTTGCCGGTCGTCTTCACAGGTTGACGCGGTGTTGCGCGGTGGGCCGACCTGTCGGTGGTACGGCGTAGATTCCGGTGCGTGAGCACCGACAACATCGCTGTGGCCGCCGGGGGAGGCGCGGTGGGGTCCGCGTCCGCGCGCACGGCTCGGCGGTGGGTGCTGCATATCGATATGGATGCCTTCTTCGCTTCGGTCGAACAATTGACGCGGCCGACACTGCGTGGTCGCCCGGTGCTGGTCGGCGGCACCGGTGGGCGCGGTGTGGTCGCGGGGGCGAGCTATGAGGCGCGGGTCTTCGGTGCGCGCTCGGCCATGCCGATGCATCAGGCGCGGCGGTTGGTCGGAGTGACGGCGGTCGTGGTGCCGCCGCGCGGTGCGGTCTACAGCGTGGTCAGTGCGCGGGTGTTCGACGCTCTGCGTAGCCGCATCCCGGTGCTGGAGACGCTGTCGTTCGACGAGGCGTTCGGTGAGCCCGCCGAGTTGGTGGGCGCGACCGTCGAGCAGGTGCGCGAATTCTGCGAGGGGTTGCGTGCGCTGGTTCGGGAGCGGACCGGCCTGGTCGCCTCGGTCGGTGCGGGTACCGGTAAGCAGCTCGCCAAGATCGCCTCCGGAATGGCCAAACCCGATGGGGTACGGGTGGTTTCGCCGGATGAGCAGCAGCAACTGCTGGCCGGTCTGCCGGTGCGCAAGCTGTGGGGGATCGGTCCGGTCGCCGACAGTCGCTTGCGTTCGCTCGGTATCGAGACCGTCGGCGCCTTCGCGGCGCTGCCGGAATCGGAGGCGGCGTCCATTCTCGGCGGCAGCGTCGGCGCGGCGCTGCACCGGCTGGCCCGCGGCATCGACGACCGGCCGGTCGCCGAGCGGGCCGAGGCCAAACAGATCAGCGCTGAGAACACCTATGAGACCGATATCGTCACGCTGGCCCAGCTACGTCCGGCGATCGAGACCATGGCGGCGGCCGCGCACCGTCGTCTGGAAAAGGACGGCCGGGCCGCACGCACCGTGGTGCTGAAGTTGAAGAAATCCGATATGAGCATCGTGACCAGGTCGTTCACCCTGCCGTACGCGACGACCGAGCTGGCCACGCTGACGACGGCGGCACAGCGCTCGGCCATCGATCCGGCCGAGCTCGGGCCGATCCGGCTGGTCGGGGTGGGTTACGGCGGGCTGTCGACGGTCCGGCAGGAGTCGCTGTTTCCGGAGTTGGATCAGGCGCCGGTCGAGGACGGCGGCATCTGGGAGGGCGACACGCCGCACTCCGATGGTTGGGGCGCACAGGAAGGGCCGTCCGGAGCTGAAGACGGTGCTGTCGAGCTCGGCGCGGGTGCGTCGGTCGGGGCGGTAGGCGTCGAGGTGGGAGTAACCGCGACACCCCCGATCCCCTCGACCACGCAGCCGAGCGTCGGTGCAGCTCAGGGCGATTCGCCGGTGCGGAACACCACGCTGTGGTATCCAGGATTGGATGTCACGCACCCCGAATTCGGGCACGGGTGGGTGCAGGGCGCCGGGCTCGGTGTGGTTACTGTTCGGTTCGAGACCAGCTCGACAGGGCCCGGTCCGGCGCGTACCTTTGCCGCCGACGACATCAGTCTGTCCCGGGCCGATCCGCTCGGCAGTCTCCGCTGACAGGTAGCCTGGGTCATTCGTGCAGCGTCGCCGATTCGGGTGAAGGCTGCTGTTGGTGGAACGACATGTACCTACTCGAACGCAAAGGACGAGCAGTTGAAGCTTCGTAAGACTGGACGCATCGCCATCGCCGCCCTGGCCGTCGTCGCCGCACTCGGCATGACCGCCTGCAGCGATGACAAAGACAGCAAGCCGGCCGCGAAGACCAGTACCAGCGCCAAGGCCTCGCCCGGCGCGAGCGCCACCAATCTGCCGCCGGTCCCCTCCGTCGCGGAACTGAACACGCAGCTGCAGCGTGCCCTCGATCCGTCGATCCCCAATTCGGAGAAGCTCGACGGTGTACAGGGTGCCGAGGCCGATCCGGAACTGCCGAACCGCCTGGCCGAGGCCGCCAAGGGCGCCAATGTCACCATCACGGTCACCGATGTGACCAGCTTCGGCGACAGCGTCAATGCCAAGGCCAAGGTCTTGCTCAACGGCCAGGAGAACATGATCGACGTGCCGTTCGTCGCCGAGAACGGCAAGTGGAAGATACAGAAGGCCTGGGCCTGCACCATGCTGACCAACCTCGGCCAGCAGTCGGTGGCCTGCAGCTGATAGACCAGCGGTCGCGGCCGACCCCGTGTCGGCCGCGCCAGCTGTGTGCTTGCTGAGAATCAATGCCGCACGCAGGCAAGAACTTTCGTTTGAAATAGTTACCGTTAGGATCAGGCCCCGTGGCTGACACGATGGTGTGGGCGGGGCAGCCGTCCGTCGAGCACTCCGAACTCGGGACGGCACAATCGAAGACGCGGAGGGGTTGGGCCGGGCCGATCGCGCTGATCGCGGGCCTGCTCGGCGCACTGTTCGCGGTGGCGGTGCCGCTGCTGCCCGTGCGGGTGGACGCGGCGACGCTGACCTGGCCGCAGGCGGGTTCGGCGCGCAGCATCGAGGCGCCGCTGATCTCCTATGCGCCACTGACTTTCGACGCCACCCTGCCGTGCACGGCGATCAACCAGCTCAGCGCCAAGGGCGGCACTCTCGCGGCGACCGGACCCGATGGCGCGCCGGACCTCGAGCGCTACGGATTCGTCGCCCGCGTGCACGCCGGGGCCGACACGTCGGCGCGGCTGGATGTGGTGCTGCGCAATCAGGCATTGCTCAGTGTGCCGGTGGCCGAACTGGTTCCGGGCTGTGAGCTCACCGTGCATGCCGACAACACCAGTGCGACCGCCACCCTGGTCGGATTCGAAGCGCCCGGATTCCCGGTGGTGCTCAATGGCGACTACCGGCCGCAGATGGTGGGCATCTTCAGTGATCTGGCCGCGGCCGACGGTGCGCGCGTCACCGCCGAACTCGACACCAGGTTCTCCTCGACGCCCACTCCGGTGAAGCGCGCGGCGATCTGGCTCGCGGTGCTGAGCACGATTGTGGCGCTGGTCGCGCTGTACCGGCTCGATCGGCTGGACGGTCGGCGGGTGCGTCGTTTCCTGCCGCAGCGCTGGTGGACGTTCACGCTGCTCGATGCGGTGGTGCTGGGCACCATGATGGTCTGGTACTTCATCGGGTCGACCACCTCCGATGACGGCTATCAGTTCGGTATGGCCCGTGCATCGGGTGTCGCGGGTTATATGGCCAACTACTTCGCCTACTTCGGGGTGCCCGAAAATCCGGTCGGCACACCGTATTACGACCTGATTCGGATCATGACGGAGATCAGTACCGCCAGTCCGTGGGTGCGGCTGCCCGCACTGTGCTGCGGTGTGCTGATGTGGCTGCTGCTCAGCCGCGAGGTGGCGACCCGGCTCGGGGTCGCGGTGCGCGGCAACCGCGTCGCGATGTGGACCGGTGCGCTCGGCTTCCTGACCATCTGGCTGGCCTACGACAACGGGCTGCGTCCGGAACCGCCGGTCGCGCTGGGACTGCTGCTCACCTGGTGCCTGGTCGAACGTGCCATTGCCACGCGGCGTTTGTTGCCCGCCGGATTCGCGATCCTGGTCGCGGCCTTCGCCTGCACGGCCGGCCCGTCGGGTGTGATCTGCATCGCGGCGCTGCTGGCGGGCTTGCGGCCGGTCGCGCGAATCATCATGGACCGCACCGGAACTCGGGGAACATTGGGTGCCCGGGTGGTGAGCTATGCGGTGCTGCTCGCTCCGCTGCTGGCCGCCGGTATCGTCGCGCTGGCGATCATGTTCGCCGATCAGCCGCTGGCGGCGATGTTCGAGATGAAGCGGATTCACCACATCGTCGGCCCGGATGTCGAGTGGTTCAACGACTATCTGCGCTATCAGTACCTCTTCCAAGGCGAGACCGACGGCTCGGTAGGCCGCCGGATCGGTGTGCTCGCGATGTTCGCCGGGCTCATCGTGTGTGTCATCGTCCTGCTACGCAAGGGCGGTCGGATTCCGCTGCTGGCCGCGGGGCCGACCCGGCGCATTCTCGGTGTCACCGTCGGCGCGCTGCTGCTGATCATGGTCACGCCGACCAAGTGGACTCATCACTTCGGTGTGTACGCGGGCGTGGCCGGTGCCGTCGCCATGGTGACCGCGATGGCCGTCGCACCACGGGTTTTGCGGGCGCCGCGCTACCGTGCGCTGTTCGCCGCGGTGGTGGCGTTCCTGCTCGCGCTGGTGTTCTCCGGGCCCAATAAGTGGTGGTACGTCTCGTCTTACGGCATTCCGTGGTGGGACAAGCCGCCGGTGATCGCCGGTATCGAGCTCAACAAACTGTTCCTGCTTGCCGCCGCCGCACTGCTGGCCGTGGCCGCGTGGTGGCATGTGCGGTCGCCGGAACCCGGTACCCCGCATCGGGTTTCGCGTCTGGCATGGCGGGTGTCGGTGCTGCCGCCACTGACCATCGCGCTGGCGCTGCTCGTGGTCTGGGATGTCGGCTCCTTCGCCAAGGCGGCCGTGGCCCAGGGGTCTGCGTTCTCGCTGGCGCGTTCGAATATCGAAGCGCTCACCGGGAAGACGGCCGGCCTGGCCGGTCATGTGCTGGTGGAGACCGATCCGAATGCGGGCATGCTGCGCCCGCTGACCGGCGACGCGGTCAGCACGCTGTCGGGCACCGGCACCGGATTCACCGGTTCGGGTGTGGCCGCCGATCTGCGCCCCGACGACGATTCGAGTCCGACCGGCAGTATCGCCGACGCATTGAGCAGTAAGTCCGCCTCGGAGAACACCGCCGGAACCGCCACCGCCGCACTGCCTTTCGGGCTGAGCCCGGCGACCACACCGGTGCTGGGCAGCTACGGTTCCGGTGACGCGGGCCCCGCCGATCTGACCACGGGTTGGTACCGGCTTCCGGAACCCGGTGACCGCAATGGCATTATCGCGCTGACCGCAGCGGGCCGGATCCGCTCGGTCGACGCGGACGGCATCGTCACGCAGGGGCAGACCCTCGAAATCGAATACGGCGCAACCGATTCCGAAACCACTGCGCAGCCCATGGGCAAGGTCACCCCGATAGATATCGGACCGGCGCCGTCCTGGCGTAACCTGCGCGTGCCCTTCAGCGAAATCCCCACTGGCGCAGACGTTATCCGCATCGTAGCAGTCGACCGCGACCGCAATCCGAAGCAGTGGCTGGCGGTCACCCCGCCGCGGGTGCCGCAGACCAGAACGCTGAACGATGTTGTCGGCTCACAGGTCCCGGTTCTCACCGACTGGATGGTGGGCCTGCAATTCCCCAACCAGCGCCCTTACGACCACCGCGACAATATCGCCGAAGTCCCGGCCTACCGCATCCTCCCGGACCGTCCGGGTGCCGAGATCACCACCCTCTGGCAGAGCCACGACGGCGGCGGGCCGCTCGGCTGGTCAAATATGCTGCTGCGTCCCCGCACTCTGGCCACCTATCTGGACCACGACTGGCGGCGAGACTGGGGCGAACTCCAACAACTGGTCCGCATCGATCCCAAGGCCGACCCTGCGAAACCCGAAATCACCCAGCAGGACCACTCCGGTCTCTGGACACCGGGCCACATCAACACGTCGTACTAGCGGGTGATGCTGTTGGTCGCTATGCGGGTGGCCAAGGCGGTCAGGTCGGCGGCGGTGAAGCCCGGGTAGCCGTGCAGGAGTTGACGCCAGTGGTGCGGGATGGCGGTGGCGCCCCAGCGGGCGCCGAGGAGGCCGCCCGCGATGGCGGCGGTGGTGTCGGTGTCGCCGCCCGCGCGGACACACAGTTCGAGCGCGCGCGGGAGGTGATCCGGATCGGAGGCGTCGGCGGTGGTGATGGCCCACCACGCGGTCTGGAGGGCGTGCACGACCCAGCCGTTGTTCGAAAAGTCTTGCGGGCCACCGGCTTCGGCCTGGTCGAGCAGGTGGGTCCAGTAGGCGGCGCTCGGCGAGGCGTCGACGAACTCGCGGACACCGTCGAAGGTTCCGGTGAGCACGGCGTGCCGGATGCCGTAGGTCCAGATCTTGCAGGCCTCGATCGCCTGCTGGTCGTGATGGGTGAGCGCGCCGATCGCACCGGCCATGCGGACGCATTCGTCCGCCTCGCCGAGAAAGGCGAGGGCGACGGGGGCGGTGCGCATCAGCGAACCGTTGCCGCCGGTCTTGCCGTGCAAGGACATTGCCTGCACCTGCATCTCCCGGGCCGAGCGCGGGCGCACCGAGAGCACGGCGCGGGTCTGGATGCCGATATCCGGTGGATCGGAATCGAACCATTGGACGAATCCGGCTGCCACTTCGTCGAGATCGATGCCGGGGGCCGGCCCCTTATCGGCCGCCAGTGCGATGGCGATCGCCATCGATGTGTCATCGGTCCACTGTCCCGGCGCCCACCGGCAGGGCCCGCCGCCGATCATCTCGATCGCGACTTGCGTTCCCGGCCACGTGAATTCGTAGCCCGCTCCGAGCGCATCGCCCGCCGCGGTGCCGAGCAGCACACCCGCCGCTCGATCCAGTTGCGCATCGTCCAGCATCAAGAAACCTTCCGCCGCCTGCGGTTTTTCGCGGTCAATGTACCCGAGGACATAGGCTGTTCCGTCCTGTCGAACTCGACAAGCGATCGCGCGGAAAACTGTGCCCTCACTACGAAGCCATAGCTGGGAAGGGCAGATCAGCGAAGGTCTGTTGAACTGGCCGGTTCGGGCTGGGTGGTCCTGGCCCGACGGCGGCCGCGCACCAGTGCGTCAGCGGTGAAAATCGCCAGCGCCGCCCAGATGAGCGCGAAACCGGCCCACCGCGACGCGGGCATCGGCTCATGCGCGACGGCCACACCCCAGGCCATCTGCAGCGCGGGCGTGAGGTACTGCAGCAGTCCCATGGTCGACAGCGGTACCCGTTGCGCGGCAACAGCGAAAAGCAGCAGCGGCAGCAGGGTGACCGGACCGGTCGAGATCATCAATCCGGAATGTGCGACGCCACTGGCGAATTCACTACGTCCGGTCATCGCGAATACGATCACGAAGGCCAGCGCGAACGGTGCGGCGACCAGTCCCTCGGCCGCGATCCCGTGTAGCGCGTCGAGCGGAATCACCTTCTTCACCAGCCCATAGGTGGCGAATGAACAGGCCAGTGTCAGCGCGATGAGCGGCGGTCTGCCGTAGTCGACGGTGAGCACGGCGACCGCCACCGCACCCAGCCCCAGCGCCGCCCACTGCGCCCTGGCCAACCGCTCACGGAAGATCAGCACGCCGAACGCCACCGTCACCAGCGGATTGATGAAGTACCCGAGTGCACACTCGACCACATGCCCGGAGGTGACGCCGTAGACGTACACACCCCAGTTGATCGATAGCGCCGCGATGGCCACCGCCGCCATCCGCCAGGTCCGCGGGGCGATTCCGCGCAGCCCACCGAGCTGTCCGGTTATCGCCAGCACGACCAGCACCAGCACCAACGTCCACAGAATCCGCTGTGCCACCACCTCGGCCGGATTGGCGAAGGCCAGCAACCCGAAGTACGCCGGAAACAGCCCCCAGATCAGAAATGCGCCTGTACCGAACACAACACCTGGGACCGCTCTGCTTCGCTGCACCCTACCGACGGTAGTTCTCGGTAGCCTGGCGGTCATGTCGATTACCGTGCCCCAAACGGCCGTCACCGGGCTGACCGCGGCGGAGGTCGAGCAACGTCGCCGCGACGGGCTGACCAATGACGTGCCGGACCGGGCGAGCCGATCCGTACGCGACATCGTCCGCGCCAATGTCTTCACCCGGATCAATGCCATCCTCGGTGTGCTGCTCATCCTGGTGCTGGCGACCGGCTCGATCATCGACGGCATGTTCGGCCTGCTGATCATCGCCAATAGCGCGGTCGGCATCATCCAGGAGATCCGCGCCAAGCGCACCCTGGACCAGTTGGCCATTGTCAGCCAGGCCAAGCCGACCGTTCGCCGCGACGGAGAGTCGCTCGAGGTGGCGCCGAAGGAGGTCGTCCTCGACGATCTGATCGAGCTCGGCCCCGGCGACCAGATCGTGGTCGACGGCACGGTCGAGGAATCCGCACTGCTCGAGGTCGACGAATCGCTGCTCACCGGTGAGGCCGATCCGGTGGACAAGTCGATCGGCGCGTCGGTGATGTCGGGCAGCTACGTCGTCTCCGGTTCCGGCGCCTACCGTGCCACGAAGGTCGGCCGGGACGCCTACGCCGCCAAGCTGTCCGAAGAGGCGAGCAAGTTCACGCTGGTGAAGTCCGAATTGCGCAGCGGTATCGACACCATCCTCAAGGTCATCACCTATCTGTTGATCCCGGCGGGTCTGCTGAGCATCTACAACCAGCTGTTCTCCAGTAAGGAGTCCTGGCGGCCCGCGGTCACCGGCATGGTCGCCGCGCTCGTGCCGATGGTGCCCGAGGGCCTGGTGCTGATGACCTCGGTCGCCTTCGCGGTCGGCGTGGTGCGACTCGGCAGGCGCAAATGTCTGGTGCAGGAGCTTCCCGCCATCGAGGGCCTGGCCCGCGTCGATGTGGTGTGCGCGGATAAGACCGGCACGCTAACCGAGAACGGGATGCGCCTGTCGGATATCAAGACGCTCGGCACGTTCGACGACGCCGAAGTGCGACAGGCCCTGGCCGCCATGGCCGCCGACGATCCGCGCCCGAATGCGAGCGTGCAGGCCATCGGCGAGGAGCTCACCGATAAGCCGAATTGGCAGCACACCGCGGTCGCGCCGTTCTCCTCGGCGAAGAAATGGAGCGGGTTCTCCTACGGCGAGCACGGCGACTGGCTGCTCGGCGCGCCCGATGTGCTGCTCGACCCGAGTTCCGAAGATGCCCGTGTCGCAGAGGAACTCGGCTCCTCGGGCCTGCGCATTCTGCTGCTCGCGCGCAGCGACCGTCCGGTCGATGCCGCCGACGCACCGGGCGCCGTCGACCCCGCGGCCCTGGTCGTGCTCGAGCAGAAGGTGCGCCCCGATGCCCGCGAAACCCTCGATTACTTTGCCGGACAGCAGGTTTCGATCAAGGTGATCTCCGGCGACAACGCCGTCTCGGTCGGTGCGGTCGCGTCCTCGCTCGATCTGCGCGGCGGCGATCACGCGGTCGACGCCCGCGAATTGCCCGAGGACCGTGCCGCACTCGCCGACGTGCTCGAACGTGAGACCACCTTCGGCCGGGTGCGCCCCGATCAGAAGCGAGCCATGGTTGGCGCCTTGCAATCTCGCGGCCACACCGTAGCCATGACCGGTGATGGCGTGAACGATGTGCTGGCGCTGAAGGATTCCGATATCGGTGTGGCCATGGGTTCGGGCAGTCCGGCCACCCGCGCGGTCGCCCAGATCGTGTTGTTGGACAACAAGTTCGCCACACTGCCGTATGTGGTCGGCGAGGGCCGCCGGGTTATCGGCAATATCGAGCGGGTCTCGAATCTGTTCCTCACCAAGACCGTGTACTCGGTGGTGCTCGCTTTCTTGATCGGTGTCGCCGGTGTCGGCTCGCAGATCTTCGACTACGAAGCTATCGGATATCCGTTCCTGCCAAGGCATGTCACGATCGCGGCCTGGTTCACCATCGGTATCCCCGCATTCATCCTCTCGCTGGCTCCGAACAATGAACGCGCCCGGTCCGGATTCGTGTCGCGGGTCATGCGTTTGGCGATTCCGTCCGGCATGGTGATCGGCATCGCAACTTTCGTCGCCTACCTGATCGCCAATGCGGGGTCGTATGACTCCCTGGAGCAGCAGAAGGAGCAGGCAGGTACCACGGCGCTCATCACCTTGATCATGATCGCGGTGTGGGTGCTGGCCATCGTCGCCCGGCCGTATGTGTGGTGGAAAGTGGTGCTCATCGGTGCATCGATCCTGGCCTATGTGCTGTTGTTCACAATCCCGTTCACCAGGCATTTCTTCAAACTCGACCCCTCGAATATCGGGCTCACCGCCGCGGCGTTCATCTGCGGCGCCGTCGGCATCGTGCTCGTCGAGGCCGCCTGGTGGATCGCTGCCGCAGTTCAGGGGGAGAAGCACACGCTACTTCCGAGCTCACCGGGCGGGGGCGCCTGAACAATTGGACGCCCGACCCGCCGCGCCGCGAGATACCTTGTGCGAAGCGATCATTCAGGGTTGGAGTACCTTCTCGACTATGGAGGTATTGCTGCATCAGATCGACGCGTTCGCCGACGCACCGTTCTCGGGCAACCCGGCCGCGGTCATGCCGCTGTCGGCATGGTTGCCCGACGAGCTGTTGCAACATCTGGCCGAGGAGAACAATCTCGCCGAGACCGCCTTCTACACTTCGCAATTACCCGTCGAGGCGGGCGGTCCCCCCGGGGAGTGGCCCGCCGTCCACCTGCGCTGGTTCACCCCGACCCGGGAGGTCGATATGTGCGGCCACGCCACCATGGCGACGGCCGCGCAGATTCTCGAGGACATCCATCCCGGCGAGGACCGGGTGAGCTTCTTCACGCGCAGCGGTTGGCTACACGTCGACCGAACCGATGACGACGAATACGTACTCGACCTACCCGCGTTGGAATCCAAGGAGGTCACGCCCGATCCCGCGCTGGTGGAGGCACTCGGCGTCCGTGCGGTGCGTGCCTACACCGGATTCGACGAGGTGATCGTGGTGGGTTCCGAACGGGAAGTGCGCGAGGCTCGGCCGAATTTCGCAGCCTTTCCACCGCTTGCCTTCGACGCGGTGATCACCGCGCCCGGCGATACCGTCGATTTCGTCTCCCGGGTCTTCGGTCCGGGTCTCGGCGTGATCGAGGATTCGGTCACGGGATCGGCACACGCACAGCTGGTTCCGCTGTGGAGCCGCGAATTCGGCCGCGCCGAACTCAGCGCCCGTCAGCTGTCCCGGCGCGGCGGCAGGCTGCGCTGTGAACTCGCGGGCGACCGGGTACTGCTCATCGGCCGCTGCCGCCGGTATCTGGATGGTGTTGTGGCACTGCCGGATTGACCAGCCCGGCCGCCTTACTGATCCGGGACGGGACCGTCGTCCGTACCGGGCAGCGCGATGTCCTCGTACTCCGGCAGCAGCGGAACGATCGCGAAACTGGTGGCGACCGCGTCGGCAGGCAGGGCCTGCACGGCTCGGATTCCATTCTGGGCCGCCAGATTTCGGAGTTGGGGGAGCGGTCCACGGACCACGAGACCGACGGTGCATGCACACCCGGCGCGCAAGCGAGCCGCCGACACCGCATTGATGCGGTCGGTGCGTTCGTCGGCCGCGTGCTGAGCCAGTAGTTGCCAGGCGGCGTTATCGGCGGACGCCACGGCTACCGCATTTCCCGCGGGCAGTTGAACCGTGACGATCGGGGTGTTCACCCGCGGGATCGACACATGGTGGCTTGCCGCGGCAATGCGCAGGCCGCCGCTGTGCGCCGGAATCTGATCGGGGGCGAGGGGTTCGGTGAACGAGACCAGGGCCCAGTGCTCCTCGGCATCCGAACCCGACAGCGAATCCTGTGCCCGCGCAAGGTAATCCGCAACGTGCTCACCCCGCTCCGGCCCGAGCCGGTCGGTCGAAATGCCGGACGGTCGCGGGGGATTCAGCACACCGAGCACCACGATCAGGACTACGAAGCCGACGGCGCCGACGGCAATGGCAATGCGGCGCAATGTTTCAGGCATTGCGCAACACGTCGAGTGCGTTCTTCAGATCATCGGGATATTCGCTGGTGATCTCCAGATACCGGCCGTCGGCCGGATGGTTGAATCCCAGCGAACGCGCATGCAGCCATTGCCGTTCCAGCCCTAGCCGCTCCGCCAGCCGCGGGTCCGCGCCATAGGTGAGATCACCGCAGCAGGGGTGCCGGATCGCGGAGAAATGCACCCGGATCTGGTGGGTGCGCCCGGTTTCCAGATGAATATCGAGCAGGCTGGCCGCCTGGAACGCCTCGACGGTGTCGTAGTGGGTAATGCTCGGGCGTCCGTCGGCGGTGACCGCGAACTTCCAGGCATCGCCGCGGGCCCGGCCGATCGGCGCATCGATGGTGCCGCTGCTCGGATCCGGATGTCCCTGTACCAGTGCGTGATAGCGCTTATCGACGGTGCGCTGTTTGAATGCGCGCTTGAGCACGGTGTACGCGTGCTCGGACTGCGCGACCACCATGACCCCGGAGGTGCCGACATCGAGCCGGTGCACAATGCCCTGCCGCTCGTGCGCGCCCGAGGTCGAGATGCGATAGCCCGCCGCGGCCAGTCCACCGACCACCGTCGGCCCGGTCCAACCGACGCCGGTATGCGCCGCGACGCCGACCGGCTTGTCGACCGCGACGATGTCATCGTCGGCGTAGAGGATCTTCATACCCTCGACCGGTTCGGGCTCGATGGTGAGTTCACGCTTCGGTTCCGGGAACTCGACCTCCAGCCAGGCCCCCGCCACGAGCCGATCCGATTTGCCCGCGGCGACGCCGTCGAGCTGCACCGAACCTTCCTCGGCAAGCGCGGCCACGGCGGTGCGGGACAGACCGAGCAACCGAGATAGCCCGGCGTCGACGCGCATCCCGTCGAGTCCGTCGGGTACCGGCATGGTCCGAGTTTCTCTCACGCCTGCACCTCGCTGGCGCTCGGTTCCGGCGTGAGCGAAGCTCGCTGTGACATGGTTCGCTCGCTGCGCTCGCTCACGCCGCATTCCCCTTGCTGCTGGCCGCACCGTTGGCGCCGTTGTCCGAGGGCTTGTCCGGCTCCGCGGCGGTTTCGGTGGCGGTCGCTTCGGGGTGGTGGCCGTGGCCGGCGCGCGTGCCGTCGGGTTCGAACCCGAAGACCGTCAGCACCACCAGCAGGATCGCGCCGCACACGATCGAGGAGTCGGCCAGATTGAATACCGGCCACCAGCCGACGGCGATGAAGTCCACCACATGTCCCTGCAGTGGTCCGGGCGCGCGGAACAACCGGTCGACCAGATTGCCGAGCGCGCCGCCGAGCACCATGCCGAGCCCGATCGCCCACCACAGCGAGCGCAGCGTGCGGCCGATACGGATCACCCCGATTACGACGGCCGCGGCGACCAGGGTCAGCAGCCAGGTCATACCGGTGGCCATCGAGAATGCCGCGCCCGGGTTGCGTACCAGCGACAATCGCGCGAAATCGCCGATGATCGGCACCGGATCGCCCGGGGTCAGCTCGGCCACCACAATGGTCTTGGTGAGCAGGTCCAGGCCGAGCAATACCGCGGCGATGATCAGCAGCGTGCGTAGCCGCAGCGGTGCGGCGGGCTTCCGCGGATCGGCGGTCGGGGTCGGATTTTCTGCGTCGTCGCTGGGTGGCATCGCGCTATCGGCGGGCTTGTCCTCGGGCGGCCGGTCGTCACTCACGCCGACCATCATCTCTCGAGTAACGATTTGCGCTACGCACGCGGTCACCTGCATGTCCCAGCTGACACTCAGGAAGCGGTCGTACTCTGATGCTCGTGACGGTGTTGTCTTCCTCCCACGTACCCCGAATCGCGCGCTCGGGTGTGCTTCTGGTGGTGCTCGCGGTCGGGCTGTCCGCGTTCGGTGTCGGCTGTAGTGACGGTGCCGAGTCGCGCGTCGATTCCGACAGCACCGAGCCGGTCGGCATCGGCAAGGAAGTGACCGTGCCGATTTCGGCCGCGGTCGCCACTGTGGTCTCGGCGGGTGAGGAGCCGCGGTCGCTGCTGCGTCCCGGCTATCCGGCGGGCACGGTGCAGCAGGTGACGCTGCGCACCGATCACCACATCGAGCAGCAGATCAATGATCAGCCGCCGAGCGATTTCTCCTCGCCCGCATTGACGATTCCGATGACGGCGCAGACCAACGGTGACGGTGTTGAGCTGACCCTCGGCACCATTTCGACTCCGGATCCGTCGCTGGCCAAGGCGCTCACCGCCGCCGACGGTTCGCACGCCGGATTCGATATGAGCGAACTCGGCGCGATCACCGCGCTGCGGCTCGCCCCGGCACCGGACACCTCCAATAACGCCCGCGCGGCCTTGGAACAGGCTTTCTACCAGGCGGTCTACCGTTCGATCACCTTTCCCGACCAACCGGTCGGTGAGGGTGCGGTGTGGACGGTGCGGCAGGAGGTCGACGGCGGTGTCGCACTCGATCAGGTGACCACCGCGACGCTGACCAAGCGCGAGGGCGATCGGCTGACCATCGAACTCGAGGTGACGCAGAAACCGAAGACGCAGGTGTGGTCGCTGCCCAATAATGCGGGCACCCTCGATATCAAGGACTACGTCATGCAGGGCTCGGGAACGATCACCGTCGATCTCGGTCTGCCGCTGCCGGTCGCGGGCTCGATCACACTCGGCGGACACCAGGCCTACCGCGACCCGCGCAGCGCGAGCATGCTGCAGCAGACGATCAATACGCAGGTCACCTGGAACGAATGAGTCCGTAGCTGTTTTGCTCCGATCAGACATGTCGCCCTCGGGTGAGGAATAGGCTCGCACCTGTCCGACAAACGCCTCGATCGGAGGTATCCCATGTCCGATGTGAAACCGATCCCCGAGGGTTATCCGGTGGTCTCGCCGGGATTGGCAATCGATGGGGCCGCTGCCGCCATCGACTTCTACAAGAATATTTTCGGCGCATCGGAGCGGATGCGCATGCCAGGACCGGACGGCAAGATCGCACACTGCGAACTCACGTTCGGCAATTCGCTCATCATGGTCGGCGATCCGGCTCCCGATATGGATTTCCTCGACCCGAAGACGGTCGGCGGCACGCCGGTCAATCTCTACGTCTATGTCGAGGACGCCGATGCGGCCTTCAGCGCCGCCCTCGCCGCGGGCGCCAAGGAGCTCACCCCGATGACCACCCAGTTCTACGGTGATCGCAGTGGTGCGTTCGAGGATCCGTGGGGTCATCGGTGGACCGTGGCCACGCACGTCGAGGATGTGCCGCCGGATGAGATGGACCGGCGGATGGCCGAATTGTTCGGCGGGGCCTGAGCGTTTGTGCGATCTGCCGCGCGGTCGGCGTGCCGCGCGGCAGATACCGCGCTGGCTACCCCAGAACGATCGAGTCACCTTCGACGTGAACGGATTTCGGGGCGAGCGGCTGGGTGGCCGGGCCGTTGACGACCGAACCGTCGAGACCGAATTTGCTGCCGTGGCAGGCACAGTTGATGGTGCCGCCGGAAACCGTCGCGACCTTGCACCCCGCATGTGTGCAGGTCGAGGACAGGCCGACGAAGGAGCCGGCATTCGGCTGGGTCACCACCACGTCGCCCTTGATCACACCACCGCCGACCGGCACCTCGGCGGTGGTGGCGATGGCATTCGGCTGTCCGGCGGCGACATTCGGTCCGGTCGATCCGGCGGCGGCCTTGGGTGGTTCGGCCGCGGGGGCGTCGGTCTTGCCGTAGGTGGTGCACGCGGTCAATGCGGTTATGGCCGCGGCTGCCCCGGCGCCCGCGATTACGGCGCGGCGGCGGTCGAGGACGAGATCATCGTTGGTCATATCGGACTCCGATCAGAAGGTGATGCCGTTGTGCTGGAAGAACCACAGGGCCGAGGTGAGCCAGAGGCCGGTCAGCCCCGCGAGTACCAGGCCGCCCGCGACGGGAACGACCCAGCCGGGCAGGCCCTTTCGGGTCAGTAGCAGCATCTTGGCGACGAATGCTCCATAGAAGAAGCAACCGAGCAGGGAATGGATGAGTACGCGGTTCTCGTAGTCCTGAAAACCCAAGGCGAACAGGCAATGCACGGCGACCGGGACGGTGACGAGGACGGCGAGTCGACCCGACCAGACATGCGCAGGTGCGATCCAGGACGGGGTCTTCGGGAAAATCGCGCCGAGCTTGCCGTACATGGTCAGCGCGGAAAGCAATTGGAACAGCGCGAGTGCGGTGGCCAGGGTTGCCAGCCAGGTCTTCACCGCGACCGGACTGGAGAATCCGGCCACATTGATCGAAAAGAACCGTGGCTCATGCTGTTTCGCGTAGACGCCCAGCAGTACTGAGACTGCCGCGCCGACGAGCAACGGAATGATGATGGCCGACGCTCGGCCCGGATTCACCCGGACCGTCGGGGCTTCTCGATCAGCCGACACTGTCACCACCACTTACCTTGTTCGCGGTGACCTTTTTGCCGTTGACGATGGCCGTTCGCGTCCGGCGCGAGACCGACGGCAGGGGTGGTGGAGCCGTCGGGATTGCGTTGGACGCCGGTGACCCCGCCGTTCGCATCGACGATCCAGCTCTGGCGGGTGCCCGACTCGCTGTAGAGATAGAGTCCGGCGGGTGGTTGCACCGGATTCGCGGTATAGCTCCACTGCTTACCGCCGATCCAGAGTGTCCCGCGCACCGCCTTGCCGTCGAAGGCGCCGCTCAGTTTCGCGTCGTCTTTGCCGGTGAGCTGCAAGGACCCGTTCGTGGCGGGGCCTCGCAACCAGGACTCGATGCTCTTGCCATCACATGCATAGGCGATGGCCTCGTCGCCCGCGACGGTGATCTCGAGTGTGATGGTGCCGCCGGAGGCCAGCGGGACGGTGCCCACATAGTCGGCCTTGCCGGGGAACGGAACAGATGCGGCAGTGGTCGGCGGGGGCGTCTGTGTCGTGGCCACGGGGGTGGTTGTGACCACCGCATTCGTATTCGCGGTCGGTGGTTCGGTGTCCTTGGACATATTGATGACCAGTAGGACGAGGCCGAGTACGGCCACTGCCGCCAGGGTGAGCCACGGTCCCAGTCGTTTCATAGGGTCTCCTCGATATGCGGCCGCCGGCACCGCTGTTCGAATTGTCTACGTGGCAGACCCGGTGAGCGGTTCAAACGGGGCAATCGCGGCAGCCGACCCACGGCGTGTCTCGACTGGGACGTGAAGCGGCGGACCCGGTCCCCCTCATCGTCGTGGTGGCCGGGTCCGCCGCTGGGGGCGGCGCCTATCCGCGGGCGATGGCCTCGAAGACCAACGGATCGACGAGGGTCGACGTATCGCCGAGTTCTCGACCCTCTGCGACATCGCGGAGCAGGCGGCGCATGATCTTGCCGCTGCGGGTTTTCGGGAGTTCCGGGACGATATGGATCTGTCTCGGTCGGGCAATGGGGCTGATCTCCTGGGAGACAGCGGCTTTCAGTTCACCGATCAGCGCATCGCCGGAATTGTGCGCGCCCGCGGTGAGAATGACGAAGGCGACGATGGCCTGTCCGGTGGTCGCATCGTTCGCGCCGACCACCGCGGCCTCGGCAACAGAGGCATGTCCGACGAGTGCGGATTCGACCTCCGCGGTGGAGATGCGGTGGCCGGAGACATTCATGACATCGTCGACCCGGCCGAGCACCCAGAGGTCGCCGCTGTCGTCGAACTTGGCGCCGTCACCGGCGAAATACCAGCCGCGATCGGCGAATCGGTCCCAGTACGTCTCGCGGAACCGGTCCATATCACCCCAGATGCCGCGCAGCATCGAGGGCCACGGTTGATCCAGCACCAGCAGTCCGGAGCGGCCGTACGCGAGTTCGGCGCCGTCGTCGTCGACGATCTTCGCGCAGATGCCGGGCAGCGGGGTCATGGCCGCACCCGGTTTGGTCGCCGTCACACCGGGCAGCGGGGAGATCATGATGGCGCCGGTCTCGGTCTGCCACCAGGTGTCCACGATGGGAGTTCGATTGCCGCCCAATACCTCTCGGTACCAACGCCAGGCTTCCGGGTTGATCGGCTCACCGACGCTGCCGAGTAGTCGCAGCGAGGACAGGTCGTGCGCGTCCGGAATCGCGCGACCCCACTTCATGAAGGTCCGCACCAGGGTGGGGGCGGTGTAATAGATGGTGACGCTGTACTTTTCGATGATGTCGAAATGCCGGTGCTCATCGGGGGAGTTGGGGGTGCCCTCGTAGACGACCTGGGTCGCGCGGTTGGCCAGCGGCCCGTAGACGATATAGCTGTGTCCGGTGACCCAGCCGATATCAGCGGTGCACCAGTAGACATCTTGTCCCGCACGATGATCGAAGACGTTGTGGTGGGTATAGGCGGCCTGGGTGAGATAGCCGCCGGTCGTGTGCAGGATGCCCTTGGGTTTTCCGGTGGTGCCCGAGGTGTAGAGGATGAACAGCGGATGTTCGGCATCGAAGGCCTGCGCCTCGTGATCGGGGGATGCGTCGGTGACGGTGTCGTGCCACCACAGATCGCGGCCATCGGTCCACGGCACCTCGATGTTGGTGCGCCGCACCACGAGTACATGCTCGACGGTGTGCTCGCCATCGGCAAGCGCCTCGTCGACGGCGGCCTTCAGCGGTGCGGCGGTACCGCGGCGCCACTGCCCGTCGGTGGTGATCACCAGTCGTGCCCCGGCATCGTCGACCCGCTGGCGCAGTGCAGTCGGCGAGAATCCGGCGAATACCACCGAATGGGTGAGTCCGAGCCGGGCGCAGGCCAGCATGGCGACGATCGCCTCCGGCACCATCGGCATGTAGATGGCGACGCGATCGCCGGTCCGCAGCCCGAGCTCGGTGAAGTAGTTTGCCGCCCTGGATACTTCGGCGAGCAATTCGCCATAGGTGATATCGCGGGAGTCGCCCGGCTCGCCTTCCCAATGGATGGCCACCTGCTCGCCGTATCCGTCGAGTACATGCCGGTCCACACAGTTGTAGGCGACATTGAGTTTGCCGTCGACGAACCATTTCGCGACCGGCGCGTCGCTCCAGTCGAGGACCCGGGTCCACGGCTGATGCCAGTGCAACCGCCGAGCCTGTTCAGCCCAGAACTCCAGCCGATCGGCTGCGGCGCGATCGTACAGTGCCGCATCGGCATTGGCGCTCGCGGCGAATGCCGCATCCGGCGGGTAGGTGGTCGGGTCGGTGGTTGCACTGGTCAACGTCGATCTATCCTCTCGAAACAACAAGGGCGGCAAGCTCAGTCGGATGCGGTCAGTGCACGACCGCCTTCTCCGCGCCGACACCGGTGAGCGAGCGAACCTCCATCTCGGCCTGCTTCGCCGGGTCCTCCGGCTTACGTCCGCCTAGGAAGGTGCCGACCACACCGAGTACGAAAGCCAGTGGAATGGAGACGATTCCCGGATTCGACAGCGGGAACCAATCGAAATCCGATCCCGGAATCATCGAGGTCTTCGTCCCGGATACCGCGGGGGAGAACACGATCAGCACAATCGTCGAGATCAGGCCGCCGTACATGCTGAACAGGGCGCCGGTGGTGTTGAACCGCTTCCAGAACAGCGAGTACACGATGGTCGGCAGATTCGCCGCCGCCGCGACCGCGAAGGCCAGCGCCACCAGGAAGGCGATGTTCTGGCCATTGGCCAGGATGCCGAGGCCGATGGCCAGCGCACCGATCACCACCGCGGTGATCCGGGATACCCTGACCTGCTTGTTCTCGTCGACCTGGCCCTTCTTGATCACGCTCGCGTAGATATCGTGCGCGAACGATGCCGATGCGGTGATGGTCAGGCCCGCGACGACCGCGAGGATGGTGGCGAAGGCGACCGCGGAAATAATGCCGAGCAGGATCACGCCACCGAGTTCGAAGGCCAGCAGCGGCGCCGCCGAATTCTGCCCGCCCGCCGCGGCGAGAATGCGATCCGGTCCGACAATGGCGGCCGCACCGTAGCCGAGCACCAGGGTGAACAGGTAGAACGCGCCGATCAGGCCGATCGCCCAAACCACCGAGCGCCGTGCCTCTTTCGCGGTCGGCACGGTGTAGAAGCGCATGAGCACATGCGGCAGACCCGCGGTGCCGAGCACAAGCGCCAAGCCGAGCGAGACGAAGTTCAGCTTGGAGGTCGCGCTGCCGCCGTACTGTGCACCGGGGGCGAGCACGTCACGGGCGGCCACGCCCTTGGTCTTGGAACCGTGCACCGCATCCTGTGCCGAGCCGAGGATGTCGGAGAAGTTGAAGCCGAACTTGGCGAACACCATCACCGTCATCAGCGCCGCGCCGGTAATGAGCAGCACCGCCTTGATGATCTGCACCCATGTGGTGCCCTTCATGCCACCGACCAGCACGTACACGATCATCAGCACGCCGACGACGGCAATGACGATGCTCTGTCCGGTCTTATCGGAGATATCGAGCAGCAGCGCGACCAGACCGCCCGCGCCCGCCATCTGCGCCAGCAGATAGAACAGCGAGACCGCCAGCGTGGTCAGTGCGGCGGCGGTGCGGACCGGACCTTCTTTCAATCGGAAGCTCAGCACATCCGCCATGGTGAATTTGCCGGTGTTCCTGAGCATTTCGGCGACCAGCAGGAGTGCGACCAGCCAGGCCACCAGGAAGCCGATCGAGTAGAGGAACCCGTCGTAGCCGTATACCGCGATCGCGCCCGCGATGCCGAGAAAGCTTGCGGCGGAAAGGTAATCGCCCGCGATGGCAATGCCGTTCTGCGGGCCGGTGAAGCCGCGGCCGCCGGTGAAATAGTCGGCGGCGGTGCGATTATTGCGGCTGGCCCGGATCACCACGATCATCGTGATCGCCACGAACAGGCCGAAAATTGCGATATTCGCGGCTGGGTTGCCGACCTTCTCGGCGGCGGACAGATATTGGATGCTCACGCCTGGTCTCCCTCGAGGTGGTTGCGGATCGACGCGGCGCGCGGATCCAGTTCCTTATTGGCGAACCGGACATACAGCCAGGTGATCACGAACGTCGAGACGAATTGCCCGAGGCCGAGCAGCAGGCCGAGATTGATATTGCCGATGACCTGCGTGGCCATGAAGTCGTGCGCGTAGGCGCCGAGCAACACATAGCTCAGGTACCAGACCAGGAACAGTGCGGTCATCGGAAAGATGAAGCGGCGCAACCGGCTTCGCAATTCCTGGAACTGGGGACTCGACTGGACGGTGGCGAAATCCTCCGCTGTCGGCGTGCGCCGCGGTGGCGTGCCATCTTTGTCGAGGTCGATACTGGTCATCGCAGGGTCCTAGCGTGTGACGTGACTTGCTGTCCGCCGACCATAAGGGGACCCTCGTGAGGGATTCATGATGTGGCGTGGATCACTCTGTGAAGGCGCCGGTTTGTGCGGTGAACGGTCGGCCTGCCGCGACGAACGGTCAGCGGCTCAGGCCGATGGCGCGCTCCCGGTCCGCGCCCATACCCAGCCGCTCCGGCGCGTGCATTCGGACGAAGATGCGCCCGACCGTGCGAGCTTTCTGACCGCGCGTCAGGACGCTGACCAGGATCATCGATGCGAATGCCAGCGGTACGCTGAGCGCTGCCGGATAGCCGAGTACGGCCGCGAGCCAGCCGTCCGCGAGCTCGTCGGAGATACCGCCGGTCACCGAAACCGCCGTCGCGCCGCCCGCCGCCAGACCGCCAACGATCAGTCCGGTCGCCGCGCCCTTGGCCGTCAGACCGCGCCACCAGATGCCGAGTACCAGCAGCGGACACAGTGTCGAGGCCGCGACCGAAAAGGCAAGGGCGACAGTGCGCGACAGATCCAGCGAGACCACCATGATCGAAACAGCAAGGGGCACAGCACCGGCGAATACCGCGGCGGCCCGGAAGTCGCGAATCCGTCCGCGCAGCATATCCGTGCTGAGCACACCCGCGATGCTGACCAACAGCCCGGACGAAGTGGAAAGGAACGCCGCGATAGCACCCGCCGCGGCCAGTGCCGCCAGCAGTTGTCCCGGCAGCCCCGCCAGCACTGATCCGGGTAGCAGCACCACGGCGGCATCGGAGGTGCCGGTGATCAGCAACTGCGGCACGTACAGCCGCGCGAAAACCCCCAGCAAAATGGGGAAGAGGTAGAACACCCCGACCAGACCGATCACCGCGAGTGCGGTCGTGCGCGCCGCGCGGCCGTCGGGATTCGTATAGAACCGCACCAGCACGTGCGGAAGTCCCATCGTGCCCAGGAAAGTGGCGATGATCAGCGAATACACCTGGTAGGTGGGATGGGAGCCGCCGAATCCGCCGCCGGGCGCCAGCCAGGCCGCACCGTCCGTCGGCGCTCCGGCCACCACCGGGACGATGGAGCCCGCATCCAGGGTCAGTTCGGTGCCCGCCGCAAGTTCGTGTGCGCCGGGTGTGAGCAGAACCGGACCGTCCACCGTGCGATCGTCGAGTGTTCCGGTGATCGAAACCTGTTGCGGCGCACCTACCTGCACGATGACGCCGGTGCTGACATCCACCGTGGTGCGCTCGGTGACCACCGGTGGCGCGGGTGTGCCGAGTTCACGGTCCTCGGCCAGGAAATGTCCGAGCAGCACCAGTGCCGGAATCGCCACCGCGGTCAGCTTCAGCCAGTACTGGAAGGCCTGCACCAGCGTGATCGACCGCATGCCGCCGCCGGCCACATTCGCGATGATGATCGCGCCGACCGCCACCGCGCCGACCCATTTCGGCACATTCAGCAGGATGTGCAGCGTGAGCCCCGCGCCCTGGAACTGCGGAATGAGATAAACCCCGCAGACCAGCACCACCACGACCGCCGCCAGCCTGCGCAGCCGCAGCGAGCCGAGCCGGAACTCCGCGAAATCGGGCACCGTGTATGCGCCCGACCGGCGCAGCGGCGCGGCGACGAACAGCAGTAGGCCGAGATATCCGGCGGTGAACCCGACCGGATACCAGAGCGCGTCCGCGCCGTATTTCGCGATCAGTCCCGCGACCCCGAGAAATGAAGCGGCCGAGAGGTATTCACCGGAGATCGCCGCCGCATTCCAGCGCGGCCCGACACTGCGTGAGGCGACCAGGAAGTCGGAGGTGGTGCGCGCCAACCGAACACCGTAGACGCCGATCGCGACCGTGGCGAGGGCGGCGAACAGCAAGGCGAAAACCGTGAGCGCTGGTGTTGCGGCGGGGGACATAAGAGTCAGTCCTCGGCCAAATCCAGGAAATCTTGCTCATTGCGTTCCGCGAGTCGGACGTAAAGCCGGCCGACGCCGTACAGCACCGGATACACCGCAACACCGAGTAGCAACCACGGCAGCCGTACCCCGAGCAGAACGAACGATCCTACCGATCCGAGCCGGAAAAGCACCGGGAGCGAACACAATACGAGCACCATGACCAACCCGACCCGCACCGCCAACCCCAACTGTGCCCGAATCAGCCCGCCGATCAGTGCCTCGCCGATCTCGGTCTGCTCGACCACCTCTGTGCGGGTCCGCACGCGTCGCGCACCGCGGCGTTCGGCGAGCACGACGCGCTGTCTGGTCGGACGCTGCGGAGCGGTCACGGATTCGTCCACTGCTGTCGCGGCCCGTGCACCAGCCGTTGCTTCAGCTCGCGCACTTGCCGACGGCTGACCGGCAACTCCACCGCCGCGGCATTGCCGTCGGCCCGCAGCCGCACCACCGTTCCGGTGCCGACCGTGCGCAGTCCGGTCACCAACCGCAGCGCCACCAGATAGGACCGGTGCACCCGCAGGAATCCGGCGTTCTCCCACCGGGATTCCAACGCCGACAACGGAATCCGCACCAGATGCGAGCCGCCGCTGGTGTGCAGCCGGGCATAATCGCCCTCCGCCTCCACCCAGCTCACACTCGACCGGTGTACCAGGGTGGTGACCCCACCCAGCTCGACCGGAATCACCTCATTCGGGTCGGTGCGCGGGGCCGTGACGGCCGGGGCCGGCGTGGTGCGTGCCGTGACGATCCGCCGCACCGCCTCAGCCAACCGCGCCTCTCGCAGCGGTTTGAGCAGATAGTCGACCGCACCCAGATCGAAGGCCGCGATCGCCTGGTCATCGTGGGCCGTCACGAACACCACCGCGGGCGGGTTGGCGAACTCGGACAGGATGCCGGCCAATTCCATGCCGTCCAGTCCGGGCATATTGATATCGAGGAATACCGCGTCGATCGGGTGTGCCCGCATCAGCCGCAATGCGCTGGTCGCATCGCTAGCGTTGTGGATTTCACCGACCCCCGGCTGCGCGCGCAGCAAATACACCAGCTCGTCCAGAGCGGGCTTCTCGTCGTCCACGGCGAGCACGCGCAGTGCGGCGGCGGACTGGTCGGTGGTCCGGGTCACAGTTGTTCCATCGTAAGCGGAGCATCTTCAGCGTTGACCCGGACGCCGACACCGGGCTGCACGCGCGTTCGTCGGTGGAGCCGTGCGGTCGCGCAGGAGCCGGGTGCCGTGCGGAGCAGGCGTGTGTGGTCAGGCCTGGATGCCGGCGCGGAACTTCGGGACGCGCAGGCTCACCTTGGTGCCCGCGCCGGGGGCGGTCTCCACGATCAGGCCGTAGTCATTGCCGAAGGTCGCCCGCAGCCGGTCGTCGACATTGGCCAGGCCCACATGGGCGGATTCTCCGGAACCCGCTGGGCCGGTTCCGGTTTCGATGGCGTCGAGGGCGCCGGAGCGCAGCAGATCCGGATCCATCCCGATTCCGTCGTCCTCGACGCTGATCACACAGTCGGTACCCGCATCGATCGCGACAATGGTCACCGTGCCGCCGCGCGTCGCCCCGGCCAAACCGTGTCGAACCGCGTTCTCCACCAACGGTTGCAGCGCCAGGAACGGCAGCACGACGCCGAGCACTTCCGGTGCGATCTGCAACCGCACCTGCAAGGCATCACCGAACCGGGCGCGTTCCAGCGCCAGATACCGCTCGATATTGCGCAGTTCGTCGGAGAGCAATGTGAATTCGCCCGCGGCGCGGAACGAATATCGGGTGAAGTCCGCGAACTCCAGGATCAGCTCGCGCGCCCGATCGGGATCGGTGCGTACAAAGGACGCAACGGTATTGAGGGCGTTATAGATGAAATGCGGGCTGATCTGGGCCCGCAGCGCACGCACCTCGGCCCGATCGAGGCGGGCACGCGAGGCGTCCAACTCCGCCAACTCCAGCTGCCCGCAGGCGTATCGTGCCACCTCCGCGACCGCACCCAGCCGTCCGGGCTCCGGCTTCCCGGTGGTCACCACCCCCAAAGCCCCAGCCACCCCGCCATTTTCGATGAGCAGCGGCTGTGCGATGAGTGTTCGCCCGGCATGTTCACTGCGACCTGGCCCCGACACCAGTACCGGTCGTTCGGTCGCCACCGCCCGCCTGGCCGCATCGGCGAACGGCTCGGCCAGATCCGAATGCGGCCCGTCCCAAGCCAGCAGCGTGCCGTCCGGATCGGCAACGCCCAACGCGTCGGCCCCGGTGAGTGTCCGCAGATGCGGCGCGGCCTCCTGGGCAGACCGGTCGTTCAACCCCTGCCGCAACGGCCGCGCGGCCAGCGACGCCGTATGCAGTGCGCTGTACACCGCTCGCTCGGCCGGAGTGGTCACCACTCGCCGGGTCCGCGACCAGACCAGCAGCGCGCCGACGATCAATATCGCCCCGGCGACAACCGCGACACCGGCGGTCGTCATCGCGGGCTCACCGAACGTCTGCGCCACTTCATCGACTGATTATCGCGGCGGTCCCACCGAATCCGCGCCCGACGGTGCCGATCGGCCCAACAGCACCGGCAGAATCCGCGCCGATTGGTCCTACAGTGCCTGCAGAATCCGCGCCCGACAGCGCTGATCGAGCTGACGGCACCACCAGAATCCCCTTGGGGCTGGTTGCCGACTTGCGGAGCCCAGGGACCCTGCCGGATACAGTCGTGTCCATGACCGCGGGCTACTCCGGGACGCCGCTGGCGAAGAAGATCGGAATCAAATCCGGCCACCGTGTAGTGCTGCGGCATGCGCCCGCAGGTTGGCAGATTCCGGATCTACCACCGGACGTCGCGATCGCCACCGATGTGCCCGAGTCCGCGGATGTCATCCTCGCTTTCTTTCGTGAACTCGCCGACCTGGCCGACGAGGCCCCGGAACTGGCCGCCGGACTGAGGCGGGGCGCGATGCTGTGGATCGCCTGGCCGCGCAAGGCGAGCGGGCACGTCAGCGATATAGCCGAGAACGATTTGCGCGAGCTGCTGCTCCCCATCGGCGTCGTCGATGTGAAGGTGGCCGCGCTCGACAACGATTGGTCCGGTTTGAAATTCGTCTGGCGCAAGCGCGCTTGATCGAGGGCTCGCGTAGTGTCGAGCGATCCGCGGACCACCCCACTGTCGCGGAAATCGGACAGCCGCAATGCCGGGTCGGGAGACGCGCCGGTGATCTTCACCACCGACACGCCGAGCACCTGCGTCAGCCCGGCGCGGGAAGCCGAACTCGTCGGTGGGGACCCCTAGAATCGCTACACCAACCCCCGTCGAGACCTTGGGAGGAAGGACCGTCTTGGCCGCCTCGTCCGGATCGTTCGTTCACCTGCACAACCACACCGAGTACTCGATGCTCGATGGTGCGGCCAAAATCTCTCCGCTCTTCGCCGAGGCGAACCGGCTGGGAATGAACGCGGTCGGGATGACCGACCACGGCAATATGTACGGGGCTTCGGAGTTCTACAACTCCGCCAAGAAGGCCGGTATCAAGCCGATCATCGGCATCGAGGCCTACATCGCACCGGGTTCCCGGTTCGACACCAAGCGCGTGCAGTGGGGTGATCCCAGCCAGAAGGGCGACGACGTCTCCGGTTCCGGTGCCTACACGCATATGACCATGGTCGCGGAGAACGCGACCGGCCTGCACAACCTGTTCAAGCTGTCCTCGCTCGCCTCGCTGGAAGGTCAGCTCGGCAAGTGGGCGCGCATGGACGAGGAGATCATCGCCGAGCACGCCGCGGGCATCATCGCCACCACAGGCTGCCCCTCGGGTGAGGTGCAGACCCGCCTGCGCCTCGGCCACGACCGCGAGGCTCTCGAGGCCGCGGCCAAATGGCAGGAGATCTTCGGACCGGACAATTTCTTCCTCGAGATCATGGACCACGGCCTGTCCATCGAGCGCCGGGTCCGCGAGGGACTGCTCGAGGTCGGCAAGAAGCTCGGGATCCGGCCGCTGGCCACCAACGACTGCCACTACGTCACCAAGGACGCCTCGACCAACCACGAGGCGCTGCTGTGCATCCAGACCGGTAAAACACTCAGTGACCCAACGCGTTTCAAGTTCGACGGTGACGGTTACTACCTGAAGTCCGCGGAGGAGATGCGGGCGATCTGGGATATGGAGGTGCCCGGCGCCTGCGATTCCACTCTGTTGATCGCCGAGCGGGTGCAGTCCTACGACGAGGTGTGGCAGCACCGCGATCGGATGCCGATCTTCCCGGTGCCGGAGGGACATGACCAGGCCAGCTGGCTGCGCCGCGAGGTCGACCTCGGGCTGCGGCGCCGTTTTCCGGACGGCGCGCCCCAGGATTATCTGGACCGCGCCCAGTACGAGATCGGCGTCATCCTGGAGATGGGTTTCCCGGCCTACTTCCTCGTCGTCGGCGACCTGATCAACCACGCTCGCGAGGTCGGCATCCGCGTCGGTCCCGGCCGTGGTTCGGCGGCCGGTTCGCTGGTCGCCTACGCACTCGGTATCACCAATATCGACCCGATTCCGCACGGTCTGCTCTTCGAGCGCTTCCTCAATCCCGAGCGCGTCTCGATGCCCGATATCGATATCGACTTCGACGATCGTCGCCGCGGTGAGATGGTCCGCTACGCGAGTGAGAAGTGGGGCGCCGACCGGGTCGCCCAGGTCATCACCTTCGGCACCATCAAGACCAAGGCCGCCATCAAGGACTCGGCGCGAGTGCTGTTCGGCCAGCCCGGATTCGCCATCGCCGACCAGATCACCAAGGCGCTGCCGCCGCCGATCATGGCCAAGGACATCTCGGTGTCCGGTATCACCGATCCGGAGCACGAGCGGTACAAAGAGGCCGCCGAGGTGCGCGAACTCATCGCGAGCAATCCGGATGTCGCGAAGATCTACGAAACCGCGCGCGGCCTCGAGGGCCTGATCCGCAATGCGGGTGTGCACGCCTGCGCGGTCATCATGTCCTGTGATCCGCTCACCGACGCGATCCCGGTCTGGAAGCGGCCCCAGGACGGTGCGCTCATCACCGGCTGGGACTATCCGTCGTGTGAGGCCATCGGCCTGTTGAAGATGGACTTCCTCGGTCTGCGCAACCTGACCGTGATCGGTGACGCGCTGGAGAACATCCAGGCCAACCGTGGCATCGACCTGGATATGGACCGGCTGCCGCTCGACGATTCGCGCACCTATGAATTGCTTTCGCGCGGTGACACTCTCGGCGTATTCCAGCTCGATGGTGGGCCCATGCGCGATCTGCTGCGGCGCATGCAGCCGACCGCGTTCGAGGACATCGTGGCCGTCGGCGCGCTGTATCGCCCCGGCCCGATGGGCATGAACGCGCACAACGACTACGCCGACCGCAAAAACGACCGGCAGGAAGTCAAGCCGATCCATCCGGAGCTGGAGGAGCCGCTCAAGGACATCCTCGGCGAGACCTACGGCCTGATCGTCTACCAAGAGCAGATCATGCACGTCGCGCAGAAAGTGGCCGGCTACTCGCTCGGTCGAGCAGATATTCTGCGCCGCGCGATGGGTAAGAAGAAGGCCGAGGTGCTGGCCGCGGAGTTCGAGGGCTTCGAGGAGGGCATGCAGGCCAACGGATATTCCAAGGCGGCCATCAAGGCGCTGTGGGACACCATCCTTCCGTTCGCCGGTTACGCGTTCAACAAATCGCACGCCGCCGCCTACGGCCTGATCTCCTACTGGACCGCATATCTCAAGGCGAACTATCCCGCCGAATATATGGCGGCCCTGCTCACCTCCGTCGGCGATGATAAGGACAAGGCCGCGGTCTACCTGTCGGATTGCCGCCGCCTCGGCATTACCGTGCTGCCGCCGGACGTGAACGAATCCGAGCTGAACTTCGCCTCGGTGGGCAAGGACATCCGCTTCGGCCTGGGCGCGGTGCGCAATGTCGGCGCCAATGTCGTCACCTCGATCATCCAGGCGCGCAAGGAGAAGTCGAAGTTCACCGATTTCTCCGACTATCTGAACAAGATCGACGCCATCGCCTGCACCAAGAAGGTCACCGAATCCCTCATCAAGGCAGGTGGATTCGACTCGCTCGGACATCCGCGCAAGGGTCTGCTGCTGATCCACTCCGATGCCATCGATGCGGTGATGTCCACCAAGAAGGCCGAGGCGATCGGCCAGTTCGACCTGTTCGGCGGGCTGGACGACGGCGACGAGTCGGTGGCCTCGGTCTTCAATGTGAAGGTGCCCGAGGACGAGTGGGAGACCAAGCACAAGCTGGCGCTCGAGCGGGAAATGCTCGGCCTGTACGTGTCCGGGCATCCACTCAACGGCGTCGAACATGTGCTTGCGGCACAGGCGGATACGGCGATTCCGGCCATTCTCCAAGGTGATATCAAGGACGGCGCCCAGGTGACCATCGGAGGCATCCTCGCCTCGGTCAACCGTCGCATCAATAAGAACGGCCTGGCCTGGGCCTCGGCGCAGATCGAGGATCTGACCGGTGGTATCGAGGTGCTGTTCTTCCCACAGGCCTATTCGGTGTATGGCGCGGATGTAGTGGAGGATGCGGTCGTCCTGGTGAAGGCCAGGGTGTCGGTGCGCGATGACCGGATCTCCTTGATCGCCAACGATCTCGCCGTCCCCGACCTCTCTTCGATCGGTGTGGCCAAGCCGCTGGCGGTCGTCATGCCGACGCGGCTGTGCACCCCCGACAAGATCGGCGAACTCAAGCGCATCCTGTCCAGACATCCGGGCACCGCGGACGTCCATGTCCGCCACGTGGGTGCACGCGACAATACGTCGCTGTGGAAATTGGATGACAGCCTGCGGGTTTCACCGTCCTCGGCGTTGATGGGTGACCTGAAGGCACTGCTCGGTCCAGGCTGCCTCGCGGGCTGATGCTGTTCGTATGAATCGGTAGCGTCGGCGATTGCGGCGGCTCCTATGTTCTCGTGTCGCCATCGCCCGCCTCGACGGTATCGTCCGCAGCACCGTGGTGGCCGCCAGCGGCCGCCGCATCTCGGAGATCGTGCGTGCTTTCGGCGCGAACCTCAGCGCGAAGACTGTGCGCGGCCCCGAGCAGTCCACTGGGACAGGGCGAAATGCCCAATTGTCCGAGCCCGCACATGGGTTCGGACAATTGCGGCGACGGCGAAGATTGGGCAGTCGCGCGGTATTCACTGTCGGCGGGGGTCCGGTCGAGAAGCGTTGCGATGGTGCGTATTCAGACCGTGAGTCCGACCATCGCGCAATCCACCGGGCTGAGGGTCTCGGCCTGCTGGGGCAGGCAGTGCAGCGCGGTCGCCCAACCAGCGGTGGCCAGTGCCGCGACCACGATCCAGGCGATGACTTCCACCTGGAGCTACACGTTCAGACAGTAAATTCGGCCATTGCCCGATCCGCGGGCCTGACCGCATCGACTTGCTGAGCTCGACGGTGCAGCGCGGCCGCCCAAGCGACGGTGGCAAGTGCCGCGAAACCGAGGGCAACGCCGATCCAGGCGACCGACGGATAGCCGAGGCCGCCGCCGATGGCCATGCCGCCGAGCCACGGGCCGACGGTGATGCCGACATTGAATGCGGAGAAGTTGACCGCGGTCGCGAGGGTGGGTGCGGCCCCGGCCAGTGCGAATACGCGGGTGTTCAGGGCCGGATTCGTGGCGAATCCGAAGGCGCCCAATAGGAATACGAGGATTACCACCGGTGCGGGCATGGTCGCGGTCAGTGCCAGCGCTGCTGAGATGATGATCAACCCGATCATGCCGACGGTCAGTACGCGGAAGGGATGGGCATCGGCGGTCCGCCCGCCGGCCGTGATGCCGATCAGCGCGCCGATGCCGTACAGCGTGAGTACCAAGGGAATCCAGCTCTCCGCGATTCCGGTGGTGCGGGACAGGAGTGCGCCGAGGTAGGCGAAGGTCACCAATAGCGCGCCGGTCGAGAGTGCGGTTGTGCTGTAGGACAGCCAAAGGCGCGGATTGATCATGGTGCGCAGTTCGCGGCGCAGGTTCGGCACTTCGGCGGGACGTCCGCCCGGAATCTTGGCCGCTACCCCAGCCATGGCCAGCGCGGAGAGGATGGCGACCGTCCAGAACGCGGCCCGCCAGCCCAAGTGCTGGCCGATCACCGTACCTGCCGGGAGCCCGGCGATATTGGCCACGGTCAGCCCACCCGCGACAATGCTCATTGCCCGGCCGCGCGCGTTTTCCGGTACCAGACTCAGCGCCGTGGTCGCGGCGACCGCCCAGAATCCGGCGTAGACGAATGCGCCGACCACCCTGGTTCCGAAGAGCACCCAGTAGCCCGGGGTCAACGCGGCCACCACATGCGCGGCGATGAACACCCCGAGAAAGACCAGCAGTGCGGTGCGGCGTGGCCAGCGCAGGGTGATTACGGCCAGTGCGGGCGCGCCCACGAGCATGCCCAGTGCGAATGCCGAAATCAGCAGGCCCGCTTGGGGGATCGAGACGCCGAGGTCGGCGGCCATTTGGGTGAGCAGGCCGGAGAGCATCAGCTCCGAGGTGCCCTGGGCGAATATCGATAGCCCGAGTACGTAGACGGCGAATGGCATCCTGCAGTCCTCCCTTATTTTGGATTGATCGGTTCAAAATCGAGGCAAAGAGTAACGGCGATGTGCTGCTCGGGGCGAACGCTATGCCAAGCCACTTCACGGCGCGCTGGTGGTCTGGTTCCGGCTATTGCCTCACGTTCGCGTGAACGGAATCCGTTGCAGCGGTGGCGCTAGCGGACAGCCACCTCGCAAGTCCTCTGAACGTTGGTGGGCCGAAGTCAGAGGACGCTCAATGCGGTCGTGGCGATCGCCTCCAGGGTTCCCTTATCGGCTCCACCCCGCGCCGCTACGCGCATACCGCTGATCGTGGTGATCACGAAATGGGCCAGCGTGCGGGCATCTTTGCCCGCATCGATCTCGCCGGACCGCTGGCCGGCGCGGATAACCGTGGTCAGTGCGTCGAGCCTGCGCTCCAGGTCGGCGTGCAATGTCGCCGCCACCTCCGGATCGCGCGGCGCCAACTCGACCGTCGAGTTGACCACCAGGCAGCCGATCGGGTCGTCGGCCGGTGTGTCGATGGTCTGGCGCAGTAGCGTCCGGATCTTCGCCCGCGCGGGCAGGTCGCCGTCGAGCACTTCGAAGATCGAGGCGTTCTTACTGCTCATGTATCGCCGCAGTGCCCGGTCGAATAGTTCGTGCTTACTGGTGAAGGTGTTGTAGATGCTGCTGCGGCCCAGACCTGTTGCGTCGCAGAGGTCTTGGGTCGAGGTACCCTCGTAGCCCGCAGACCAGAACGCCCGCATGGCCGCGTCCACCGCCCGGTCCTCGTCGAATGCCTTCGGTCGTGCCATGGGTTCAAGCTAGCACGTTTTGAATTAATCGGTCCAATATGAATTGGGCTACGGCGAGACCGCGACTCCGAGCGACAGCGCGGCGAGGAACTTGGGTCCGTCCGCATAGAACTCGTCGAACTCGCGGATCTCGAATCCGGCGCTCTCGACGGTGCCGCGAATATCGCGATCGAGATTGCAGCCGCCCGCAATCGCCTTCTCGATCGGATTCAACCGGTGCTGCCACACCTGGACGCCCGGATCCGGCGCGAGCCCGTGTTCGACGAAATGCAGGGTCCCGCCGGGAACGAGCACCCTGCGCACCTCGGCCAGCGCGGCCGCGATATCCGGAATGGTGCACATAGTCCAGGTCGAGAGCGCGGAGTCGAAGCTGTTATCGGCGAAGGGCAGCGACTGGCCGTCGAGTCCGGCGCGTTCGATCGGCACGGTGGCTTTGGCCAGCCGCTTGTCCGCCAGGCGCCAGCCGAGGTCGGCGGGTTCCACGGCGCTGATCGACTCGACGGTACCCGGATAGAACGGGATATTCAGTCCCGATCCGAAGCCGAGCTCCATCACCCGCCCGTGCAGTCCGGCGCAGGCGCGCTCGCGCTGCGGATTGTTCATCTTGGCCCCGCAGACCAGATTCACCAGTCGCGGCACGAACTGATCGTTGTAGATGCCCACGTATCCCACTCTGTCAGGGTCGGTGCGCCGCAGGCAATGGTCAGCCTGCCGATCGCCGACATGCGATGCTGGCTCGGTGACCTTGTTCGAAGTATGGGCCCCGCTCCCGGAACGGGTGCGCATCGAGGTCGATGGCGCCCTGCATCCGATGACAAGGTCGCCTGACGGTTGGTGGCGGGCAGATGTGCACGCCGTACCGGGCACGCGCTACGGCTACCTGCTCGACGACGACCCGACCGTCCTGCCCGACCCGCGCTCGGCGCGCCAGCCCGACGGCGTGCACGGCCGCTCGGCGCTGCACGCCCTCGATCCGGCCGGGTGGACCGATGCGAACTGGACCGGCCGCCCACTGGCGGGCGCGATCATCTATGAACTGCATCTGGGCACCTTCACCCCCGAGGGCACCTTCGACGCCGCCGTCGAGCGCCTCGACCACCTCGTCGAACTCGGCGTAACCATGGTCGAGTTGATGCCGGTCAATGCCTTCGACGGCAGCCACAACTGGGGCTACGACGGTGTGCTCTGGTATGCGGTCCACGAGCCATACGGCGGACCAGATGGTTTGCAGCGCTTCGTGAATGCCTGCCACGCAAGGGGTTTGGCGGTCGCCCTCGATGTCGTCCACAACCATCTCGGTCCCTCCGGCAACTATCTGCCCCGCTTCGCACCCTATCTGACCGAAGGCCGCAATACCTGGGGGCAGAGCCTCAATCTGGACGGTCCGTACTCGGATCCGGTGCGCCGCTTCATTATCGAGAACGCCCTGCGCTGGCTGCGCGATTTCCATATCGACGCATTGCGACTCGATGCGGTGCACGCACTCGTCGACCGCACCGCCACCCACCTGCTCGCCGAACTGGCCGCCAACACCGAATCCCTTGCCGCACATGTGTGTAGGCCGCTGACATTGATCGCGGAGAGCGACCTGAACGATCCGCGGCTCATCACCCCACGCGCGGCAGGCGGCTATGGCCTGACCGGTCAATGGAACGACGACCTGCACCATGCGGTGCACACCGCGGTTTCCGGTGAACGCCAGGGCTACTACGCCGATTTCGGCTCGTTGCGCTGTCTGGCCCAGACGCTGACGCGCGGATTCTTCCATGCCGGAACGTATTCCAGCTTCCGCGGTCGCATCCACGGCCGTCCGATCGACACCCGGCTCATCCCGGCGAGCGCATTGCTCGCCTATACCTGCACTCATGATCAGATCGGCAATCGGGCGATCGGGGACCGGCCCAGCGCCTACCTGACCGACGGACAGCTGGCGATCAAGGCCGCGCTGGTGCTGTTCTCGGCGTATACGCCCATGCTGTTCATGGGGGAGGAGTGGGGCGCGCGCACCCCGTTCCAGTTCTTCACCTCGCACACCGATCCGGTGATCGCGGCCGCCACCGCCACCGGCCGCAAGGACGAATTCGCCGAACACGGCTGGGACAGCGCCGAGATTCCGGATCCGCAGGACCCCGAAACCTTCCTGCGGTCGAAGCTGAATTGGTCCGAACTCGAACATGATCGCCACATACGGCTGCTGTCCTGTTACAGAAAGCTGATCGGTTTGCGACGCGAGCGAGCCGAAATAACAGACCCGCGGCTCACGCATGTATCTGTCGACTATGACGAAAATGCCCGCTGGATCGCGGTGCGCCGTGGCCCGCTGACGCTGGTGTGCAATCTTTCCGAAGAGCAGGTCAGCGTGCCTATCGCTGGTCTTTCGCTGCTGTCTTGGGAACCCGCGACCGAAGGCGTCTCCGCGACGGGGATACCGGGCCACTCGTTCGTGATTCTCACCGGCGCATAGCGGAACCCCAGGTCGGAACGCGTTTACCGAAAACCTCCTGAATATAACTGTCCGAGACACAATATTGCCGAGTGTGACCAGCGCCATTACCTTTGGAATATGAGCAACGTGGCTTCACCCGGGGACCTAGCGAATCTCCCCGACGGGGTGGGTGGCAGTGCCGCCACCGAATTCGCACCATTGGTACGCGCATTCGCGAAGGTCTTCGGGCGCCGTCGGGGGGCGGGCGGCGCGTTGGCCGTCCATCTGCACGGTGAGCCGCTGGTCGATATCTGGACCGGGAGCGCGGGTGACAAACCCTGGAGCCAGGACACCGGCGCGATCATCTTCTCCGCCACCAAGGGCATCACCGCGACGGTCATCCACCGGCTGGCCGATCGGGGTCTGCTCGACTACGAAGCGCCGATGGCCGAGTACTGGCCGGAGTTCGGCCAGAACGGCAAGGGCGATATCACCATTCGTCAGGTGATGACGCACAGCGCGGGACTCGGTGGTCTCAACCCGATCGCGGCCGGGCTCGAGGATGTGCTCGACCACCAGCTGATGGAGCAGCGTCTCGCCGCTGCGAAACCCGATCGCTTGCTCGGCACTCCGGCCTATCACGCGCTCACCTTCGGTTGGCTGCTCGCCGGATTGGCCCGCGCCATTACCGGCCAGGGGATGGCGGAGCTGTTTCGCACCGAGGTCGCCGAACCGCTCGGCATCGATGGGCTGCACCTGGGCAGGCCGTCCGCGCAATCGTCGACCGTCTATGCGCCGTTGGCGGGATCCCAGCTCAGTCTGATCGGGAAGCCGGTCAGCACAAGGGTTTTGGGTCGCAGCTATGGTCTGCCCGGTGCGCTCGGCGCGGCCGCACGGTGCCTGTTCCTGCCCGGACTGGAGACCATCTTGGAGGGCGAAATCCCGCCGATTCTCGATACCGAACTCGGTGCTGGCAACGGCGTCTGCACCGCCCCGGCGCTGGCCACCATGTACGGCGCACTGGCCAATGGCGGCATGGCGGGCGGCGTGCAATATCTGACGCCGCAAACCATCAAGGCGCTCAGTCGAATTCGGACCTACCGGCTCGACCGCACCTTGTTCTACGCGCCGATGCTCTGGCGCCTCGGCTATCACTCACTGCCGATGCCGAGCGCACGCGGCGGCTTCGGCCATATCGGCCTCGGCGGCTCCTTCGGCTGGGCCGAACCCCGCCTCGGCCTATCAGTCGGATTCGTCCACAATCGCCTCTCGGCCGCGCAGCTGAGCTTCGACCAGGCCGCGGCCGGTTGGCTGTTGCCGATGGTCATGACTGGTGTGCGCACGACCCGCCGGTCCGTCACCGTGGTGGAGACCCCAGCGGCTGCATAAACGCTGGAACCGGCCGCGCGGACGATATCGCGCGGCCGGTTCGGGGTCGAGCGCGTTTTCTAGGTGAGGTAGCGATAAGCCGGGGAACCGGGATCCAGTTGCTCGCACTGAATCGGCGAGTCTTCCATCCGCTCCAGCAGTGGGCCGAGCCCCTCCGGCGCACCGAGTTCGATACCGACCAGCGCGGCACCGGTTTCCCGGTTGTTGCGCTTGACGTACTCGAACAGCGTGATGTCGTCGTCGGGACCGAGCACTTCGTTGAGGAAGCGCCGCAGCGCGCCCGGCTCCTGCGGGAAGTCCACCAGGAAATAGTGCTTCAGGCCGCGGTGCACCAGCGAGCGCTCGATGATCTCGCCGTAGCGGGACACATCGTTATTGCCGCCGGAGACCAGGCACACCACCGTCGAACCGGGTTCGATCGTGATCTCGGCCAGCGCCGTCGCCGACAGCGCGCCCGCGGGTTCGGCGATGATGCCCTCGTTCTGATACAGCTCGAGCATGGTGGTGCAGATCGCGCCCTCGTCGACCTGCATCAGGCGAAAAGCGCCTGCACCACTTGGTGATTCGGTCGCGGTCAGCAGCGGCAGCGAGCCGTGCGATACCACCCGGCCGCCGAATGCGGCGATCGCCGCATAGGGTAGGCGGCCGATCCGGCGCACGGCGGCGCCGTCGACGAAAGGATCGATCTCCGGCAGCGTCACCGGGCCGCCGGCGACCAGGGCCGCGGTCATCGAGGCCGCGCCCGCCGGCTCCACACCGAGGATGCCGGTGCTCGGCGAGCGCTCCCGCAGGTAGGTGCCGATGCCCGCCAGGCAACCGCCGCCGCCGACCGGGATCACCACCAGATCGGGGGTCCGACCGCCGAGCTGTTCCAGGAATTCGGGGGCGATGGTGCCCTGTCCCGCCGCGGTGCGCGGATCGTCGAACGGCGGCACCATGGTCGCGCCGGTGCGCTCGACATCCTCGGCGGCGGCGGCCGCGGCGGCGTCGTAGGTTTCCCCGACCGCGATCAGCTCGACGAACTCGCCGCCGTGCACCCGGATGCGGTCACGCTTCTGCTTCGGTGTGGTGGTCGGCACGTAGATGCGGCCCTTGATGCCCATCGCATTGCAGGCGAAGGCCACGCCCTGGGCGTGATTGCCTGCGCTGGCCGCGACCACGCCCGCGGCTCGCTCGGAGTCGGTGAGCTGCACGATCAGGTTGTAGGCGCCGCGCAGCTTGTAGGAACGGACGGCGGTGAGGTCTTCGCGCTTGAGGTAGACCTGCGCCCCGGTCAGCGCGGACAGCCGCGGACTGTGCTGCAGCGGGGTGGGCTCGATAATGTCGGCAATTCGCTTGGCGGCGGCGTCGATCTCGTGTGCGGTCAGCGCCGGACGAGAAGTGGACTGGTCGTCGAGGAGTTCAAGCGGATTGGACACTCGAAATATGGTGCCACCCGCCGCGTCGGGCGGACGCGCCGGGTGGGCGTCGGAGGAGGGCAATCGGTCGGGTTTCCCGGCCGGAGCTACCGCGGGGTCAGGACGAAAACCGGAATCTCGCGGGTCGTCTTGGTCTGGTAGTTCGCGTAATCGGGCCAGACCTCGACCGCCCGCTCCCACCACAGCGCCTTCTCTTCGCCGACGACCTCGCGCGCGGTGTAGTCCTTGTTCACGGAGCCGTCACGCAGCTCGACATGCGGCTCGGCCTTGATGTTCCAGTACCAGACGGGATGCTTCGGCGCGCCGCCCAGCGAGGCGACGACCGCGTACTCGCCGTCGTGCTCGACCCGCATCAGCGCGGTCTTGCGCAGCAGCCCGGTCTTCGCGCCCTTGGTGGTCAGGACGATGACGGGCTTGCCCTGCAGGGTCAGGCCCTCGGTGCCGCCGGAATTCTCGATCAGCTCGGCCTGTTCACGGGCCCAATCGGATGTGCTCGGTGCGTACTCACCTGTCAATGGCATGACACCCGCAACAACTCGGCGGCCGCCTCTGTTCCCGCCGAAATGTTAGGTGGCCCGAACTTCCCCATCCGTGTAGCCTGACAACATGGCAGTGGTCCCCCTTCAGACTCGCCCGGCGGTGGATATCGCCGGCAGCGCGTGGCCGATGTACAAACTCGAGGCGCTCGCCCTCGGTCTGCTCATCTGCCTTGTCCTCGCGCTGATCACCGGGTCGCTGCAGGTCGCGGTGCTGGTCGCCGCCGGTGTCGGAACCGGCCGCTGGCTTATCGGCCGGGTCGGCGCGCGCGGCACAGCGTAGGCAAACGATGCATCGTCCCTGAGCAGCATCGTCGCTGAGCAGGGTCGCTCTCCGCGGGGCCGGAACCATCGAACAGCCCGGCGCGCCCGCCGAGGGGAGTCAAATTGCGGCTCGAGCTCATCGAGCGCAGTCTATTGGTGGCCCATAACCCCACCACCAACCACCATTTGACTACCTTCGACAATGCCCGAGAACGTAACCACAGCTGGTCGACTGAGCTGGAGGTGCGGGCCTTTGCGCCTGACTGCGGAAGGTAAGCCGGGTACGGCACTCGACGCGCCCAGCATTACCCCGGCAAAACCACAGGACGGCAAACTATCCGAGGCCACCGAACACGAGGAGTCGGTGCCCGACCACAGGACCCACCGCAGCTCAGCCAACCAAACAGTCGACGTGGCCATGGACGGCACCCACATTTCAAGATCAGGTGGAATCCATGCTGGCATCGTCCGAGAAGCCCTACCACCTGATCTTGATCCAGGCCTAGGACGCTGCTGAATAACGTGGCGTGTTGTCCCCGGTCCTTTGGGTCGGGGTCAACGAGGATGGTGGGGTGCAAGGTGAGGGCAGGTCGGATC